>NZ_JAGQDC010000069.1 GCF_023282985.1 Serratia silvae
TATAACACATCCCGTTAATCAATGAGGAACCACCTAAACCTTTACCACGGCCGCATTCCATACGGCGATTATTCATATGTGGTTCAGGGTCAGTGAGATATGCCCAGTTGTAACGGCGTCCTTGTAGTGGGTAGGCCAACGCTGCTGGCATTTGAGTACGGAAATCTAAACGGTAGTCTGGGCCACCTGCTTCCAAGAGTAAAACAGTAACGTCTTTGTCTTCAGTTAAACGTGTTGCGAGCACATTTCCGGCAGATCCTGCGCCGATGATAATGTAG
>NZ_JAGQDC010000010.1 GCF_023282985.1 Serratia silvae
TGGCGGACTCAGCCCGGAACAATTTGAAAACCAGACCCTCGCTTAGTCGTGTGTCCATTGTTAGTGGGTAAGATCAGACAACCGGGCCAGCAAGCGAGACAAAACCATCAAAAACTATAGGTGTTATAGCTGTGATGGAGGATTCAATCGTTTGTATGGAACGCCACTGGCAAGATGTCGACAGGAGTTTATTCCGTTATGGCCCCACATTGCTGTTTATCGCCTTTCAGGGATGATGACCGCCAAGATTAGTGAACGCCTGAATATTTCGATAGCTGGTGTTTACCATCGTGATAATGTCATCGCCGAGATAATGCGTGTGGACTATCCCACGTTGTATGCGTGGTGGTTCCCACGTCAGCAGCGGGAATTTGTAGAACCACCCGACAAGGTGAATCAGCAATGTGCACAGTTCAAAGCCTGGCTACATGAGCTTGAGTTCAGCCAAACGGCTGACTGTTCGGAGTGTGGACAATATTGCTACCGTATCCATGCCCGCCCGCAATTCTACTGCACGGGCTGTCAGCAAGGCTTCAACCTGCTAGCCAATACCCCCCTGAGAAAGCACTATCATATGCCACTCTGGTCATCTTATGTCGATTGTTAGTGGGTAAGATCAATCGCTGCCTTTTCGAGTCCAAGACCATTCCTTTAACAACTTAATGAGTACCGCTGGGAGTGGGTAGGTGCGTTCTTGCCGGGTTTTTGTCCTCGTGGTGGGCAGAGTCCAGATTTGGGCATCCAGATCCAGCTCGGACCATGTCATCTTAGTTACTTCACTCTTCCTGGCCCCCGTGACCATCAGAAAACGCATTGCTGCATGTGATGGAGTATCGCCAAGGCAGTGCCAGAGAGTGTGGTACTGTTTTGTACTCAGGCAGTTTTCACGAATTTTACCGATAAAGGTTGTAACGGTTTTGCGCCCATGCTCTTCAGTTCTGAAATGCATAACTTGTTTACTATGATTGACCTCACTGGCCGCACCCCCAATAATGGCAAACGTCGACACGGGGTGCCCTTAGGGGCTGAGAAATTACCCGTATTACCTGATCTGGATTATGCCAGCGTAGGGATGTCGCGGTATCTCAGCCGGTACCCGCCTTCTTGAACGCCGGTTGGGAGCATTATGTTTACTCGACCTGATGTGTTACCCGGCACCCGTGCCGCGGCCTGCTTTAACCAATTTAAACGCCAACCTCCATTGATCCACTGCCTGACCAACGAAGTGGTGCAAGAGTTGACGGCCAACGTGCTGCTGGCGCTGGGTGCTTCCCCGGCGATGGTGGTGGAACCGGAAGAGGCCGCGCAGTTCAGCCGCGTGGCCGATGCGCTGTTGATCAACATAGGCACCCTGCACGCATCGCGAGCAGAATCGATGTTAGCCGCCATCGAGGCTGCAAATCGTGCTGATAAACCCTGGTTACTGGATCCGGTTGCCGTTGGGGGATTGGAATATCGCGCTACCTTCGCCCGCCGTTTACTCACCTTGCGGCCTGCGGCGATCCGTGGCAACGCGTCGGAAATCATTGCCTTGAGTGGCCTGCAGACCAGCGCCCGTGGCGTAGATAGTCAGGATGACTCTCTGGTGGCGTTACCCGCAGCACGCGTATTGGCAAGTAATTGCGGGGCCATTGTGGCCGTCACCGGTGAGACAGATTACATCACCGATGGTGAGCGAGACTGGGCCGTCACGGGTGGCGATGTATTGATGACGCGCGTGGTGGGAACGGGCTGCGCGCTTTCTGCCGTCGTGGCAGCATTTTGCAGTTTGCCGGGCGATCGGTTGGATAACGTTGCCACCGCTTGTCGGGTGATGGCGCTATGTGGTGAAAGGGCCACGGCGCAGTGTTCTGGCCCTGGCAGCTTTACTGCTGCCTTCCTGGATGCCCTCCACCAACTGCGGATGGAGGATCTGCTATGAAACGGATTAACGCACTCACCATCGCTGGCACCGATCCCAGTGGCGGGGCTGGCATTCAGGCCGATCTGAAAGCCTTCTCTGCGTTGGGGGCTTATGGCACCAGCGTGATCACTGCGCTGGTGGCGCAGAATACCCGTGGCGTGCAGTCGGTGTATCACATCGAGCCGGCATTTGTGGCCGCCCAGCTGGATTCGGTACTCAGCGATGTCCGCATCGACAGCGCTAAAATTGGCATGTTGGCCAATGCCGATATCGTGCGGGCAGTGGCCGAGCGCCTACGCCATTACAAGCTACCTTATGTGGTGCTGGATACGGTGATGCTGGCTAAAAGCGGTGACCCGTTGCTGGCATCGGAAGCGGTGGAATCCATTCGCAGTGAGCTAATGCCGTTGGTTTCCATTATCACGCCGAACTTGCCAGAGGCCGCTGCTTTGTTGGCTTGCGCTCCGGCACAAAACGAATCGCAAATGCGCGAGCAGGGCCTGGCATTGTTAGCGATGGGCTGTCAGGCGGTGTTGATGAAGGGGGGGCACCTAAGTGAAGACGAAAGCCCTGATTGGCTATTTACCCCCGGCTTTGAGCAGCGCTTTAGTGCGCCACGCATAGCGACCAGGCACACTCACGGCACTGGCTGCACCTTATCTGCGGCACTGGCAGCCTTGCGCCCGCGTCACCCAAATTGGGCCGATACCGTGACTGCGGCAAAAAACTACCTGCAACAGGCCTTACAGCAGGCCGATAGTCTGGAGGTGGGGCAGGGGATTGGGCCGGTACACCATTTCCATGCCTGGTGGTGAGCCAACTTTTCCACTAGCCGATGCTATTTGGTCAGTTGCTTGATATTTTCCACCAAGCCCTCCATGATCGGGATCCAAGCCCAATGCGGCTCAGACTGATTGATTTATGCGAACAAAGGGAAGCAAGATGGCTGGTTATCAACCTCCTTATACCATTACTCCGGCTATCCTGAATCACGTGATTGAGGTGGGCGAGCTATTGGGGCATTGGGCCGCGCAAGCTGGGCAATCTTCACCTTTGTTACGCAAAGAGAACCGTATCCGCACCATCCAGGCGTCATTGGCCATTGAGCATAATAGCCTGTCTACTGAGCAGGTGACTGCGATCATGGACGGTAAGCGGGTGTTGGCACCGGCAAAAGATATTCAAGAAGTCCGTAACGCCATTCTTACCTATGAAAAATTGCCAAGCTGGCAAAGTCATCGCCTTGAGGATTTGTTGGCGGCACATGGCTTTTTAATGAGAGGGCTGGTCGATGCTCCGGGGCAGCTACGCAGCGGTAATGTTGGGGTATATCGGGATAAACAACTTATCCATATGGCACCACCTGCCAGCCAACTATCGCGTTTGGTTGGCGATCTGCTGGCGTGGTTAAAGCACACCGATATTCATCCACTTATCGCCAGCTCTATCTTTCATTATGAATTCGAATTTATTCATCCCTTTGCCGATGGTAATGGGCGAATGGGGCGTTTATGGCAAACGTTGATCCTCAGTGAATGGCGTTCAGAGCTGGCATGGCTACCGGTTGAAACCCTGATCCATAATCAGCAGCAGGACTATTACCGAGTTCTGGGAGTCTGTGATCGGGCTAGCGATTGCACCGCATTTATTGACTTCATGCTGGAGAAACTGGTGGCGGCATTAGCCGAAGGTATTGGCGGGCAGAAGGGGAAGTTTGCCACAATGTCGGAAGAAATGTCGGAAGAAATGTCGGAAGAAATGTCGGAAGAAAATTTACCACCGCTTAGTCGAACGACTGAACGTATCTTGGCCATTATTGCTGCCAATCCCTCCGTCACCATTGTCCAATTGGCGGAAACATTGGCGATGAGCAGCCGTACCATTGAGCGAAGCCTCAAGGTTCTCCAGGAAGGAAAGCGGTTAATCAGGGTTGGGGCAACCAAAAAAGGGTATTGGCAGGTTGTCTGACGAAAAACGCTGAGCCAACTTTCTCGCTTAATTGTGGTCTGAACTACTTGGAACTATGCTTTTGATTTCCCGAGGGAGAAGACCATGATAGGAAAAAAGAGCTTGCGGGGAGCCATGGTTGCAACTCTGCTTGGATTTAGCATCGGCAGTTTTGCCGAACAGATTATTACTGCCTCAGATTTGATCCAGCAACCAGGCTACCAAACCAGTTGGAAGAATATGGTGAAGGGCCAGGCCCAGTTACCGGGTTGGGCGCGCAAAGGGGTCGGTACTTCCACACCCGCCGAAACCGTCACCTGGAAGGGCCAAAGCTACCAGATCGGTAACATCTGCAAGCAGCATGACTGCGCTAATAACTTTATGATTGTGGCCTTTAAAGCAGACAAGTCCCAGGCCTGGGGTGTGCGGGTTGAAGTGCCCAATAAGCCGCAGGCAATCGACCATCCGAAGAAATACGCCAAATATCAATGGCTGGGTAAGCCGGATGATCAGATGAAAGCATTGCTGAAGAAACAGTTTGAGGGCAATCCAGACTGGAAATAACGTTGCTGAGGGGAAAAGCTACGCGCCAAGGCAGTAAAGTGGGCGTAGCATGCTACGCCCTACGGACAGTTCAGCCGATCCCTGCTTGATGCAGGTCGTGCAGATTGATTGCCCCTACCAGCACGCCATCGATATCCACCACCGGAGCGGCACTGATGTGCTGTTCGTGCAGCGCAGCCAGAGCTTCCCCGGCACGCCACTGTTCTGGCAACCGGTAGCCGGGGCGCGTGATCGCCGGGCTGAGGCCATCATTGAGGCTATTGCCCTTCACCAACCAGCGGCGCAGGTCGCCGTCGGTAAACACACCCACCACTTTTTGCTGTGCATCGCATACGGCTACCAGGCCTAGGCCGGTACGGCTCAACTCCAGCATGGCTTCCATCACGTTGGCACTTTCTTGCACCATCGGCAGGCGATCGCCGGTACGCATCAAATGATGGACGCGATTCAACAGGCGAGCACCCAGGCTGCCACCTGGATGGGAGCGGGCAAAATCTTCGGCATTAAAACCACGCTGGCGCATCAGGGCCATTGCCAATGCATCCCCCATCATCAGCGTAGTCACTCCGCTGGAAGTTGGCGCCAGGCCCATTGGGCAGGCTTCTCGCTCGACGCTGATGTCCAGCGTACAGGCGGCCCCCAGCGCCAGTGGCGACTCTTTGCCACCGGTCATGGCAATCACCGGGATCTTGCTTTCTGCCAGCAGGGGCAGGATCAGATCCAGTTCTTTGGCGCGGCCTGAATAGGAGATAAAGATCACCACATCATCGGCACCGATCATCCCCAGATCGCCATGTAAGGCTTCCGCCGGATGGACGAAAAACGACGGAGTGCCGGTGCTGGCAAGCGAAGCGGCAATCTTCTTGCCGATATGGCCGGATTTGCCGATACCGGAAATCACCGCCTTGCCACGGCAGTTGAGCAGCAGTTCGCAGGCGCGGACAAAGTTGTCATCCAGGCGTGCCAGCAGGCGTTGCGCTTCGGTCAGCTCAATCTCCAACGTTTCACGGGCAAAATTGAGCAGGGCTGTGGCGTTACTCATCAGTGGGGTCTCCTACCAGAATGATATTGATACCTTTGGCCTGTAGCGCAGCCAGGTAATCCGGGTTGATGCCGTTATCGGTGATCAGGGTATCCACGACGCTCAGATCGCACACCACGTTGGGGCTTTTGCGGCCAAACTTCGAGGAATCGACCAGCAACACAATGCGGCTGGCGGCTTCACACATCGCCTTGCTGACATTATGCACCTCATTAAAGGTGGTGACACCAGCATTGAGGTCGACACCGTCGGCACCAATAAACAGCTTGTCGAAGCTGAACTGCTGAAATGCCGACTCCGCCAGGCTGCCGTGAAAGGAGGCGGATTTTTTACGGTAGGTGCCGCCGGGCATCAGGATGGTTTGATCGTTATCCAGTTCCACCAGCGCGTTGACGATAGTCAGGCTGTTGGTCATCACGGTGATGTTATTGAACTGCGCCAGATGTGGCACCATCTGCAATACAGTGCTGCCTGCGTCAAAGATCAGCGAATCGCCATCGTCGATCAGCTTGATGGCGGCATAGGCGATCTGCCGTTTCTTTTCGGTGTTGATATGGGTTTTACGGTCGATGGGCTGATCGCCATCGTCACGGCTAAGCACCACACCGCCATAGGTACGGATCACCTCGCCTTCTTCTTCCAGCAAGGTGAGATCTTTACGGATGGTGGTACCGGTAGTAGAGAAATGCTCTGCTAGGGCATCCACTGCCGTTTTGCCATGCCGCTGCAGGTATTCGAGGATAGCGGCTTGCCGCTGCTTTGGTTTCATACAGATCCCTGTTCACAAGAGTGGACCATTCCTCTCGGTTAGATAGTTCACTATGAAAGGTAATGTCTTTTAATGTGAAAATATCATGATTTCGGTGCGATCGCTAACGATAGTGCAGTTTGGCATGCCTGATCCTCAGGGAAGATCACATCTGGGCAAAGTTGTTGCTGATGCATGCCATGTAACTGCTTGAGTTGTTTAGGCTGGGCGAAGATGGTCAGGCCGCGCATCAGCATGCTGCCACATACCCGCTGTTGGGCGTCAAACGCCAGTGCCAATACCACGCGGGGTTTGAACCGCCCCCCAGAGCGGCCAACGCCGACGGTGCCCAACAGACATAGACGATTGAATGCGTGGTTAAAACGCTGGATCTGCCACCAACCCAGAGCGATTTGCATCAGCCAGGCGATAACGGCGAAAGTGATTAGTGCGCTGGTCATACGGTTGTTCTCCTGTGTGAAAATAAAGGGGAGAGCTAGATGCTTTTTTCCCCTTATCCCTAATGTCAGCTCGTAAATCAGAACATCACCTGTCCGCCAGTAATGTTGATCGATTGGCCGGTGCAGTAAGAGGCTTTATCGCTGGCGTAGAACAGCAGCGTGTTCAGCACGTCCTGATAGTCACAGCCGCGTTTCAACGGCACCTTATCGGTGTAATACTTCTCGACTTCCTCCGTCTTGATGCCCAACTTCTGGGCATATTGCGGCAATAGTGACTGGAACATCGGCGATTTCAACAGATTGCCGAGCATCAGAGAGTGTACGGTAATACCGTAATCGGCCAGATCGAGAGCCAGCGACTGCGTCAACCCAACGCCACCGAACTTGGCAGCGCTGTAGCCGGAATTATGCTTGCTGCCGACCTTGCCGGATTTAGAATTGATCTGAATGATGCGTCCGGCGATACCGTCGCGGATCATCAGGCGGGAGAACTCGCGGGCACACAGGAAATAACCCACCAGGTTCACCTGTAAGGAGCGGTCAAAATCACCCAGTTGGAAATCGGTGATCGGCGCGGCTTTGGCAATCCCGGCGCTGTACACCAACAGGTTTGCCTGACCAAAAGCCCGGTCAACCGCATTAGCCAGCGCGATAACGCTGGCCTCATCGGTGGCATCGGCCTGGAAACCGATGGCGCGATCGGCCCCGAATTCCTGATTGATTTGCTGTGCCACCAGATTGGCGTTGTCGGCATTCAGATCGGCCACTGCAACGCGATACCCCGCTTCAGCCAGGCCATGGCACAGGAAAGCACCCAACGTTTGGCCACCGCCAATCACTACAGCTACTTCAGACATGATCTACTCCTTATGCGATAAATTTCAGTGTGCTGCCTAACGGGACATCGGCGGGCGTGCTACCTGTTACGTGGATCGTCCCAGGGAATTCGGCCTGAGTTTCGCCGTCAAAACGCACGGTGATATGGCCCAGTTCGCGCAGGTTCTGGGTGGCAACCTCTCCGACGGCGGTGATGGGGTAGCGCCGATTGCCAAGTTCCATCACGCCCCCGGTTTGTAATTCACCAGCGGTATCGCCGTGCTGGTGGATGAAGCAGTACTCTTCAATATCTGCTGGGGCACCTTCGCGGAAGGTGATTAGCATGTTATCCAACAGAGCGTCACGGGCGCAGCCGCCAATCTGGGTGATGGTGGTCTGGAAAATGGTGTTCATGGTTTTCCTCCGGGCAATTTATTGATAAATAAAGGCCGATGCGGCCCAGGCGATCAGTACCGTTGGTGCGCCGGTGAGGAAGCGCCCGACCAGAACCGAAGGGACGCCGACACGCACCGTATCCTGCTTGGCCTCTGCCAAGGACAGACCCACCGGGATAAAGTCGCAGGCGGCCTGGGCGTTAATGGCGAACAGTGCCGGGAGTGCCAACTGAGGGGGGATATGACCAAGGCCAATCTGTACGCCCACCAACACGCCGATGACCTGAGCGATGACGGCGCCCGGGCCGAGGAACGGTGAAAGCAGTGGGAAGGAACAGATCAGCGCCAATGTCACCAAGCCGATTGGGCTGTTGGCCAGCGGCGTCAGGCCGTGGGCGATAAAGTCACCCAGACCAGAGGCCATGATGATGCCGATCAGCGCCGAGACGAAGGCCATAAACGGCAGAATGGTTTTTAACACGGTGTCGATGGTGTCACGTCCGGCCTGGAAGAATACCGCCACCACCGAGCCCATGCCCATGCCAACCTTGGCCAACAAACCATCGCTTTGCTCGGTGATTTTCTTGCTGGTATCGTAGTCGCGGGCTTTCGGCTGCAGTTGGGGTAGGGGAGCCGTAGAACTCTCGGCAACCTCGACCAGACTGATGTTGTCTTCCCGCACGCCAGAAACGTAGATATCTTCCAGAATAAACTGTGCCAGCGGGCCAGACTGGCCGGTCGCGTGGATATTGATGGTTGGAATACGGCGTTTAGGATAGATACCGCAACGCAAGGTACCACCACAGTCAATAATCGCCAGACCGATCTCTTCTGCTGGCGGTTCGCCTTCTTTGAAACCGTCCACGGCAGGCCAGCCGGTTAAATCGCTGAGTTTGTCGACAATAGCCGGGCGAGTTCCGGCGGTGATATAGACGATCTTCTTGCCAGGCTCAATGGGCAATTGCAGTGGACCACCCCAGCCGCTGGCACCTTTCTCGATACGGATATAAGCACTCATGCTGCACTCCACAAATTAAAGTTGAACCTGACGATCCAGTTGGATGCCCATCTTGCGTTCAAACACGCTGGTGGTGAGATCGGTGATCCAACCCCGGAAGAAGTTGGTAAATAGCCCCACCAGGAAATAGCTCACCGCCAACGGCCCCAGCGGCAGGCCAAGCGTGGTCAGCCCGCTGGCGATACCGAGGTAGACAAACAGTTCGCCGGGGTTGATATGCGGGAACAGGCCGTTCATGGAGTGGCAACTGTAAGAGGCGGCGGCGTAGTAACTCGGTTTATATTTCTCTGGCATAAAGCGCCCGAGGCTGAGGGTCATTGGGTTACAGAACACAAAGGTGCCGATTAGCGGCAGCAGCAGATAGCGTGAAACCGGGTTACCGGCACAGCGCTGTGCCAAACGTTCGATACGTTCCTGGCCAACAAACTTGATCAACGCGTTCATGATAACTAACAGGCTGATCAACAACGGTAAAATGCCGGTCACCATACCGACAAACACTTCTCCGCCTTTTTGGAACAGACCGATAAACCATTCGGCTCCATGGGTTATTAGCTCAATCATTTTATTCTCCTGTGATGGATGCTATGGCCTGGAGCGAAGTGCGGCTCTGTCGCCATGGCCCTACAGTAATCACTTTATAGCTATTTTTGTTTTAAATAGATCACATTTTGAAAGATAAATATTTTATTGTGAAAGATTAATTTGAAAGAAAAACAAATATCAACACAAGGATAGGGGGGTGGGGAATGAAAAAGGCCCAGCAGAGCTGAGCCTTTAATGCTAATTATTTGATAAATAAAGATTAAGCGATGGTGACTCTGTTGTCGAGATAGGTGTCCTGCACGGCATTGATCAAGGCAATGCCATCCTTCATCGATTTCTTGAACGCTTTACGTCCCAGGATCAGTCCCATACCACCGGCCCGTTTGTTGATCACTGCGGTACGCACTGACTCTTGCAGGTCGTTTTCCCCTGCCGCGCCGCCAGAGTTGATCAAACCGGCACGGCCCATGTAGCAGTTTGCCAGCTGGTAGCGCACCAGGTCGATCGGGTGATCGGTGGTCAGCTTGTCATAGACGCGATCATCGGTATAACCGAATTTCACCGCGCGGTAGCCGCCGTTATTCTCGGCCATTTTCTGTTTAACGATATCGGCACCGATGGTAGCGGCTATGTGGTTGGCTTGGCCGGTCAGATCGGCGCTGGAATGATAGTCTACACCATCCTTGTTGAAGGCCGGGTTACGCAAATAGGCCCACAATACGGTCACCATGCCCAGTTCGTGAGCGCGCTCAAAGGCGATCGAGATCTCTTCAATCTGGCGGCGTGACTGCTCGGAACCGAAGTAAATTGTTGCACCAACGGCCACCGCACCCATGTTGAATGCCTGCTCAACGCTGGCATACAGGGTTTGGTCGTATTGCGTTGGATAGCTCAGGGTTTCGTTGTGGTTCAGTTTGACCAGGAACGGGATCTTGTGGGCGTAGCGGCGGGAGACCGAAGCCAGCACGCCGTAAGTGGAGGCCACGCAGTTACACCCGGCTTCGATCGCCAGTTCAACGATATTTTTTGGATCAAAATAGAGCGGGTTGGCGGCAAACGAGGCCCCGGCAGAGTGCTCCACGCCCTGATCGACCGGTAGGATCGACAGGTAACCGGTGCCTGCCAGGCGGCCATGGTTCAGCAAGGTTTGCATTGAGCGCAGCACGCTGTTTGGACGGTTGTTGTCGATCATCACCCGATCAACAAAGTCGCCACCGGGCAGGTACAGATTTTCAGCAGGGATGGTGGTGCAGCGGTGTTGCAATAAGTCTTCCGCTTCCTTACCTAACAATTGTGCAATATCCGTCATGATTCACTCCCGTTAAAGCTTCCTATACACCGGTAAGTCTGGGTATTTGGCCACCGGCGTAGTCAAAAGCGGTGATTGAAGCTATGCAAAAGATACTAATCAAAACCTGATGGTGCGAAGAGACAATAGGTGCGATTGAGAAGAAATGCTATTTAGAAGGCAAAATTTGCGAGTGAGCGTTTGTTGATGGCGTCCCCTTTCCTGGTCGGAGAGGGGAACAGCTTTTACTCGGCTTCAAACCAGTCGGTGTTTTGCAGGGCAATCGGGGTGATCGAATAGATCATTTCCTGCAAATGCTCGTGAATAGCCCGCTCCGCCGCATCCGGATCCTGGGCTTTAAGTGCCTCAAAAATACGGTAATGCTGGTGGATCAGATTCTCCGGCGGTGACACTTCGCTCAGGCTGAGGAAGCGCACCCGGTCCATCGTCGCTTTGATGGTCTCGATGGTTTCCCAAGCCAGGGCGCAGTTGGCCATTTGCGTCAGCAGATGGTGGAATTCGTCGTCCAGTGCCAAAAATTCGCGGATCTGATTATTCTGTGCCGCCAGCTCTTGGCGATGCAGATTATGCTCCAGCGTCATCAGTTGCTCGGGGGTGATGCTGGTGGCAACGCGCCGCACGATGGCACATTCCACCGCCTGACGGATAAAGCGTCCGTCGGCCACCCGTTTGGCGGAGATTTTCATCACAAAGGTACCGCGCTGCGGCAAGATCTGCACTAGCCCCGCCTCAGCCAGTTTGATAAAGGCTTCGCGCACCGGCTGGCGTGAAACACTGAAACGGGTGGAGATCTCTTTCTCGGAAAGCAACGTGCCCGGTGGGATGGTGCAATCGACAATATCTTTGCGCAGGAAACGATAGATCTGCTGATTGACCGGGACGTTATTCGTGAGGATGTACGATTCTGACATGGCGACAATTAATATGTAAGGGTAATGGTGAATTCCACCATACTAGCAGATTACCCTGTGAAAGCGGGCGGATAAATCCACCCGCTTTCTATGCGTTTCTATTAACGTGCAAGCACTCTTGCCATCGTCGCTTTAGCTCCCCGCGCCAACAGCGCCAGATAAGCATGGGTCACAAGCTCAACGAAGCGTTGATTATCCGGCAGGTCGCGTCCGAACACTGAGGTCATTTGCAGTAGCGCCATCACGCGAGCCTCACCTTCCGCACTATTGGCGACGCGCTGCGCAATTTCCTCACGTAATGGATCGCTGATGTCGATCGGCTGACCCTGTTCATCCTTACCCCCGACGTAACGCATCCAGCCCGCCACACCCAGGGCCAGACAGTCAAAATCACTGCCGTTGGCCAAATGCCAGCGTACCGAATCCAGCATGCGTTGCGGCAGCTTTTGCGTGCCGTCCATAGCGATCTGCCAGGTGCGATGCTTTAACGCCGTGTTGCGATAACGTGCCAGCAGGGAATCGGCGTATTTCTCCAGATCGGTTCCCGGCGTGTTCAGCGTGGGAGCCTGTTCTGCCAGCATCAGATGGCGGGCAGCATTGACGTAATGCTCATCCTGCATACAGTCGCTAATGTGTTGGTAACCGGCCAGATAACCCAGATAGGCCAGGAACGAGTGGCTGCCGTTCAGCATACGCAGCTTCATCTCTTCGAACGGCAAGACGTCGCTGACCAGTTCGGCACCGGCTTGTTCCCATGCCGGGCGGCCAGCCACGAAGTTGTCCTCAATCACCCATTGGCGGAATGGTTCGCAGGCCACGGCTGCCGGATCCTGCACGCCGGTTTGCTGTGCGACCAAGGCCAGGGTGTCTGGCGTCACGGCAGGCACGATGCGATCGACCATGGTGGAAGGGAAGGTGACGTGCGTTTCGATCCACGCGGCTAACGCCGGATCGAGCGCTTTGGCATAGGTGGTGATCACGTTGCGGGTCACATGGCCGTTTTCCGGCATATTGTCGCAAGACATTACGCTGAACGCAGGTTGCCCGGCCGCTTTACGCTGCGCCAAGGCTGCGACGATGACCCCAACGGCGCTCTGCGGGTAATGCGGATTAGCCAGATCCCGCACAATTAGCGGATGATCCAGCTGCAACTGGCCTGTGGCGGGGGAATGGCAGTAGCCTTTTTCGGTGATGGTCATGGACACAATCGCCACTTCGGGCTGGGCCAGGGCCTGGAATACGGCGTCCAGCCCGTCGACTTGTGCATGCAGCGCTTGTTTTACTATGCCCACCACCCGGCATCGCCAGGCATCGGCTGACATCTCGGCCACGCTGTAGAGCATATCTTGTTGTTTGAGATCGGCGATTTGCTGTTCGCCGCCGATCAGGTTGATTTCGCAGTAACCCCAGTCGCTGCCGTGCTCCTGTGCCAGAATATCTGCGTATATCGCCTGGTGGGCGCGATGAAAGGCACCAAAGCCCAAATGAACCAGGCGTGGAACCAGTTTGCTACGATCGTATTGCGGAACAATGGCGTTGGCGGCTAACAGCTTGGTATCCATGTTAAAACTCACTGTGTGATGTGAAGGGGATTAATGACTGCTGACGTGCTGGGCTATCGGCAGCGCTGGGCTTTCCGCGGCATCTTCCGGCAGGCTCAGGTCGCGATCTTTTATCTCTGGCATCAATATCGCTGCCAGCAAACCGATAACGGAGTAAACGATCATCATGGTTGCAATTGGCCACCAGGAGTCGGTCATATTGCAGAAGATACCGGCTAATACCGGGCCGAAGCCGACCGCCACCAAACCACCGGCCTCTTTGGAGATCGCCATGCGGGTAAAGCGGTTACGTGAACCAAACATTTCCGCCATGGTGATATTTTCCAGTGCAAACAGGCCCAGCACCGCGACGTTATGGATAATAATGATCGAGGCCATAATCACGTTCACCTCATTGGTCTTATCCACAATCATCGAAATCATTGGGTAAGCCAGAATGATGGCGGAGATATTGACCAGGATATAAGGCACCCGGCGGCCGATCTTGTCTGAGAGCCAGCCAAGGAACGGGATAGTAATAAAGCCAATGGCGGAGCTGATCATCAAGGCGTCGGTTGGGATAGCCTTCTCAAACAGCAGGGTTTGCACCAGATAACCGGCCAGGAAGGTCTGGATCAGACCGGAGTTGCCTGCCTGGCCGAAACGCAGCCCGGTAGCCAGCCAGAAGGATTTGCTGCTGAACATTGCCGACAGCGAATGGGTATTGTCAGCCACGGCGTTAGCCGGTGTTGCGGTGGTACTGTCGTCGTTCACCTTTTCAAACACTGGGCTTTCTTTCAGGTTCATACGCAGCCAGATGGCGAACAGCATGACGACCACGCTGGCCAGGAAAGGTACGCGCCAGCCCCAGGCCAGCAGCTCTTCTTTCGACAGGAAGAAGAACATCACAGCCCAGATAGCGGTTGCCGACAGTGTGCCGCAGTTGGTGCCCATGGCAACCAGTGAGGAGATAATCCCACGTTTACCTTTAGGTGCATATTCCGCCAGCATGGTGCCGGCTCCGGATATTTCCGCACCGGCACCCAGCCCTTGAATAATACGCAGTAACACCAGTAACAAGGGGGCGAAAATACCGATTTGCGCATAGGTTGGCAGTACGCCGATTAAGGTGGTGCAGATCCCCATCATGGTAATGGTAATAAACAGCACCTTTTTACGGCCGATGGTATCCCCCATGCGTCCAAAGAAGAAGGCACCCGCGATACGGGCGATATAACCAGCGCCGTAAGTGCCCATCGCCAAGATCAACGCCATGGCGGCGGATTGTTCCGGGAAAAATATTTCATGGAAGACTAATGCTGCACCTAGCGAATAAAGCTGAAAATCCATAAATTCCAGTGCGGTACCAAGCCAGCCAGAAACGGCCGCCTTGATCAGATCCGAGGTACTTCTTTCCGGCTGAGTGTTGTCAATTTTTGCGTTCATCATTGTTCTGTTCTCTGCAAATTGTTGTTGTAAGGACGGCAAAGATGAGGTTCAGAAGCCCCTGTTTCTTTCCAGCTACAGCAGGCCGTAGCTGGAAAGTGGTCAGGTCAGAATTTCAGTAAAACTTTACAGCACTGCTTTTGGTCTTTTTCGAAGATCTCCATCGCTTCAATCACTTGCGTAAACGTAAACTGATGGGTGATCAGTTTCTCTGGTTGGATCTGGCGTTGCGTCATCCAGGCAATCACCTGCGGGAAGCGGTTGCTGTTGAGGCGTGAACTGTAAATCGAGATCTCTTTGCTGGTAATGGCTTGCTGGCTGATCACGCAGGGCTCGGCAGAGAAGCCCATAATGCCAATGCGTGCAGCGGGAGAAGCCAAGTCGATTGCCTCTGGCAGAATGGCAGGGTGGCAGGCTGCATCGATGATCAGCGTTGGCCGGATGCCGAGTTTTTGTAACTCGCTGGCCAAATCAAGCTGGCTGTTGTTGATCACTACATCCGCGCCGTTGGCGGTGGCCATCGCCAGGCGCTCATCGATACGGTCAGCCACCACAATCTGTTTAACGCCGTAAACGCCGCGCAGCGCCTGAATAGAGGTGAGGCCCATCGGCCCTGCACCATACACCAATGCTACATCTAGCGGGCCAGGTTGCAGTTGGCTACAGATGTTGGCAGCAATGGTGAAGGGTTCGACCATAGTGGCTTCGTTATCTGGAATGCTGTCCGGCACCCGATGGGCATTTTGGGCAGGTAGCGTCACATATTCGCTGAATCCGCCGTCACGGTGCACGCCAATGACCTGCAGTTCGGTGCAGACGTTTGGCCTGCCCACCGAGCAGGGATAGCAATGGCCACAGCTGACAACCGGATCACCCACCACGCGTTCTCCGATGCGTGACGGGTCTACACCTTCGCCGATAGCGTCGATATGGCCAAAGAATTCATGGCCGATCACGCGTGGATATTTGGCAAACGGGTTATGGCCGCGATAGATATGCACGTCGGAACCGCAGATCCCGGCGCTAGCCACACGGATCCGGACTTCACCTTGTAGCGGCGATGGCAACGGACATTCTTCAATCACTAGTTGCCCTGGCTGTTGAACAGTAATGCTTTTCATGGAAATTCCTCGGGTTACCAGTTCCACAGGGTGCCGTCTTCCAGGCGTGCTACCGGCAGGTAGGCTGGATCGTAGGGATATTTGGCCGCCAGTTTTTCGTCAAACTCGATGCCCAACCCTGGTTTTTCGCCCGGATGCATATAGCCGTTGTCGAACGTCCAGTTATGAGGGAACACTTCCAGCATCTGTTCGGAGTAACCCATATATTCCTGCACGCCGAAGTTCGGCACCCACAGGTCAAAGTGCAACGCCGCTGCCATGCAGATTGGCGAAAGATCGGAAGGGCCGTGGGAGCCGGTACGCACCTGATACAGCGAAGCGAAATCGGCGATACGGCGCATACCGGTGATGCCTCCAGCGTGGGTGATGGTGGTACGGATGTAATCGATCAACTGCTCTTCAATCAGCTGCTTGCAATCCCAGATGCTGTTGAACACCTCACCGACCGCAATCGGGGTCACGGTATGCTGGCGGATCAGGCGGAAGCACTCCTGGTTTTCGGCTGGGGTGGGATCTTCCATCCAGAACAGGCGGTATTGCTCGACGCTTTTGCCAAAGCGGGCGGCTTCGATCGGCGTCAAACGGTGATGCATGTCGTGCAGCAGATGTTCGTCAAAACCGAATTTGCTACGTACGGCTTCAAACAGTTTAGGGGTGAAATCGAGGTATTTCTCGGTTGACCACAGCTGCTCTTCCGGCCAGTTACCTTTGGTGGCTGGCTCATATGCCAGGCCTTTGCCCTTGGCCATGCCGTAGGTGGTTTTCATCCCTGGTACACCGCATTGTGCACGGATCGCCTTGAAGCCTAGCTCCTTGTGCTTGGCATAATCGTCCAGGACTTCGTCAATCGAGTGACCGGTGGTGTGGCAATACACCATGACGCCGGTACGTGAAGCGCCACCCAGCAACTGGTACAGCGGCATATTGGCCGCTTTGGCCTTGATATCCCACAGTGCCGTATCCACCGCAGAGATTGCCGACATGGTCACCGGGCCACGGCGCCAGTAAGCACCTTTGTAGAAGTACTGCCAGATATCCTCAATTTGGTGAGCATCGCGGCCAATCAGCTGCGGGCAGACGTGATCTTCCAGATAAGACGCTACCGGTAGTTCGCGGCCATTCAGGGTTGCATCGCCGATCCCGGTTAGCCCGCAGTCGGTCGTGATCTTCAGGGTGACGAAATTTCTCCCTGGGCAGGTGACAAACACCTCGGCCTTAATAATTTTCATGACTTCCACATCCTGTTTATGCTGATAACGTATGGGCGGAAATTAACCTTGAACTGACTACCATACAAGTATGACTTGTGAGAATTGCCGATTGAGATCACATTTATTCGTGGATAGCAGACGTGGGGGTGGCGGTTTTATCTTGAGGTAAAAAGAGGGTGGTTGGTTCGCAGGTGTGTTCAGGAGTGGGAGCTAATTTGTAGCACGTACTGTCCCCTCTCCTTGGGGCTGTCTCTTATACACATCTCAAGTTGCGGTCAAATGGCCGTAATTTGAGAAACATAGTAGGCTGATTGTAAAGAGAAATTTTCCGAGTGCCCTATTGATGCGCTTGAAATAATTCCAATAAAAAACAGTAAGATGCCGAGTTGTGTATAAGAGACAGCCTTGGGGAGAGGGCTAGGGTGAGTGGAGTTACGCCGGGCTAAAGCCTGCTCGATCTGAGCACGTTGCTTATTTGCTTATTCCAGCAGATCGCAATTTGGCGGTAAGCGGCACTCAATAGCATTAGGCAGTACCTCAATGCGGAAATTCCGGCCCTTCAGCGGTTCGCCATCCAGGTTAAAGGTAATTTCATGCGGTGCGGCGATCTCTAGCCATGGCAATGCGGCATCAACTACGTTGCTGTTTTCCTCACCGCTGAACAGGATATTGACCAGCGTAGGAATCAACTCTTCGGCGGTCAGTAGGCGTACCTGCAATAAACCATCGTTGATCAGTGCGCCAGGGCAAAGTTTCTGCCCACCCCCGGCCTGCCTGCCGTTACCGATACCGATCACCAGCGCTTCCCCACGCCAATGGAAATCTGGCCCGCGGATCTCGCAGCTGTCGGCTTTTAGCGCATCCAGGCGCAGCAGCCCGTGGATGAAATAAGAAACGCCTCCCAGCGCGGCCTTCAGCTTTTCCGGGGTTTCGGTGGTGATGCGGGTGCCAAACCCGCCGGTCGCCATATTGATGAAATAGCGCTCGTCATTGACCTTGGCCAGATCGATCGGCACCGCTCGGCCCTTGATGGCTAACTGCAAGGCCAAATCTGGCTGTAGGGGAATAGAGCAGGCGGTCGCAAAGTCGTTGGCGGTGCCCAGCGGCAGTATGCCTAGTATTGGGCGAAACTCTGCTGGGAGTTGTGCCAATGCAGCAGCAACCTCGTTGATAGTACCGTCGCCGCCACCGGCGATCACGGTTGCCACCCGCAGTTGGCTGGCCTCTTTGACGTAACGAGCGGCATCCCCCAGTTCCCAGGTGACGCGGACATGCAGGGTCAGGCCCTCATGGCGCAGCATGTTCACCGCAGCGCGAACTTCCTCGTTGCCTGAGCTTTTACCATTGATGATAAGTAGTGCTGGTGCATATTGGTGCATTCCTGATCCTTGTGGCGAAAAATGAATCGGCTGTCAAAGGGGGGCCAGGTGGGTTTCCCTGTAGCTAAACCCCTAACCCAAGTCGTTAACGATAAACCACAAGCCAGTGGCGGGCCATAAGAATATTCAGGTAATGCCGAGTTTGGCTGCTACAGGGTATTTATAGAGTCAATGCCCAATGGGGGTAATACCTTTCTCTCACGCGAGTTAAGCGTTGGTATTAACGACCTTATTAATCGCTATAGAATAATTTATATATTGCAGGGGAAATGATAAGCCGCTTGGCGTAATGCAAGAAATATCCTAAAAATGCCAATGAAATTTTCAGCTAATTGAAATTAAAGGGGATAAAAAAGAAAAGGCCAACCCAAGGGAGATTGGGCTGGCTAAGGAGGTGGTTCCTAGTATTGCTATGCAAATATTTTCGTTGTTAGTTTTAAGCAGCCTGATAATAACCAAGCCGCGAGCTCATTGATGTGATCTGATTCTAATATTTGCCAAAAATTGCCACCCAGGCGGGTGGCGATAAAAATCTTATCCGATCTGGCTGTTATCCTGCGGCAAATTGCGGATCAACAACGCATAATTGAGGTCGATATCCTCGGGGATCGGCAAATAAACGATATGACCATTGCCCGGGGCGACATCGATCGTCTCGCCCTTCTTGTTTTGCAGGCTTTCCAGGGTAAACAACACGTTACCCCCTGGTGTCATCATTTCTACGCTGTCACCGACCAGGAATTTATTTTTTACATCCACTTCTGCCCAACCGTTACGGCGCACTCCGGTAAATTCCCCGACAAACTGTTGCCGTTCGGAAATGGAGGAGCCGTAATCATAGTTCTGGTGGGCATCGTGCGTATGGCGGCGCAGGAAACCTTCGGTGTAGCCACGATGAGCCAGGCCTTCCAGCGTGGTTAGCAGGCTAGGATCGAAGGGTTTACCGGCTACGGCATCGTCGATGGCACGGCGATAAACCTGTGCGGTACGGGCGCAGTAATAAAACGACTTGGTACGGCCTTCAATTTTCAGCGAATGTACGCCCAACTGGGTGAGCCGCTCTACGTGCTGGATGGCTCGCAGATCTTTTGAGTTCATGATGTAGGTGCCGTGTTCGTCCTCAAACGCGCTCATGTACTCGCCGGGTTTCTGCGCTTCGGAAAGCATAAAGACTTTATCGGTTGGTGCGTCAATGCCCAGCGTTGGCTCGACGTTTTGTACCGCGATAGGCTCATGCATATGCACGATGCTGCCGGTATCGTCTTCCTTGCCTTCTTCTGCCTTGTACTGCCAGCGGCAGGCATTGGTGCAGGTGCCTTGGTTGGGATCGCGTTTGTTGATGTAACCGGAAAGCAGGCAGCGGCCAGAATAGGCCATGCACAGCGCGCCGTGAACGAAGATCTCCAGCTCCATCTCTGGCACCTGGCTACGGATTTCAGCCACTTCATCCAGCGACAGCTCGCGGGAAAGGATCACTCGCGTCAAGCCCATCTGCTGCCAGAACTTCACCGTTGCCCAGTTGACCGCGTTAGCTTGCACCGAGAGGTGAATGTCCATCTGCGGGAAGGCTTCGCGCACCATCATGATCAAACCGGGGTCGGACATGATCAGCGCGTCCGGGCCCATGTCGATCACCGGTTTCAGGTCACGCAGGAAGGTTTTCAGTTTGGCGTTGTGTGGCGCGATGTTAACCACCACGTAGAATCTTTTGCCTAGCGCATGGGCTTCGTTAATCCCAAGCTGTAGGTTCTCGTGGTTAAATTCGTTATTACGTACGCGCAGGCTGTAACGCGGCTGGCCAGCGTAAACCGCATCGGCCCCATAGGCAAAGGCGTAACGCATGTTTTTCAGCGTTCCCGCCGGGGAGAGGAGTTCTGGTGTAAACATAGTGATTCTCGGTCTGATTTCAGGTCAGCACCGCGCCACCCAATGGCGCAGTAAAAGCGGGGGATTGTAGCGGCAGCCCGCCAAGAAATCAGCAATTAACCGGAAATTTTCAAGGGAGATTGATCTTCATCATCAGAAAAGCCGCGCGGTAGCGGATACCGCGCAGGCCGGATGAAATTTATGCGCTTAAATCGCGCACGTCGGTGGTAGGGCCATTTTTTATCACTGACTGAACACCGTTTTTCGCTGCGCTATCCGAACTGTACATCTGGCTGGTGCCAATCACCTGATGGTTTTTGGCTTTCAGCACGAAATAGGGTTTGTTGTTGCCGCTGATTTTCACTTCAAACTGCGCCTCATGAGGTGAATTGGTTTGCACGGACGCAATCCCGTTTTCCGCCGAGGCTTTGCTGGCATACATCTCGCTGGAGAGAATGATCTCGCCATTGCTGGCCTTCAGGTTGAAGTGATACTGCCCGTTGCTCGATTTTGTCAGCTCATAATGTCCGCTTGCCATGATCCTGCTCCTGATTAGTGCCAATAAGTGAGATAAGTGTAGCTAATGTCTCAGCGAGCGTTTTATTTAACGGTGAAGTAATGCGTACCAGTGCACAGAAATGGGTGGCTTTTTGTGCTTTTGGCCAGGTTGGGCGGGGGGCAGTTGCCCTGGTTACATTGGCGATTGCGTGACGGTTCGCATCGTTGGCACAAAACGTTCGACGGCAGATGATTTTGCTACGTTGAGGGGATAGGGTGAGTGATATCCGCATTCCTTATGCGAACAAAAAACAGGCAGCTTGGCCTTGGCATTCACTCAAAATAGGCATATGCTTTGGCCTATGCCAGCGTGAGGAGGTGCAATATGGAAAGAGTTGCCAAGCTTTTTAAAAACGGTAGAAATCAGGCGGTGAGATTGCCAGTGGAATTCGAATTCGATGTCGATCAGGTTTATATTCGCCGGGATGAACAGGGCAACGTGATCTTGTCGAAGCATCCAATGAAATTGGACTCCTGGCAACCGCTGCTGACCATGCTGCAAAACGTGGCGGTTCCTGCTGACTTCCTGACTGCTGACGATCGCCAGCAAGGGGTCGCAGAGCGGGATCCGTTCAAGGAGGAACAGTAAGTCATGTATATGTTCGACACTAACACGGTGAGCCAGCTTTTTCGTCAACATCCCCGGCTGCTTGCTGCGATGGGGCGGGTGCCGCCATCGTCGGTGTGTATTTCCAGTATCACCTAGGCGGAGCTGCTTTATGGCGTAGCCAAGCGGCAGAATAAAGCGCTAAAACAGACGGTGATGATGTTCCTGGACGCCGTCACCGTTTACTCCTGGGACTCTGCGGCGGCACATTGCTATGGTGTCATGCGTGCAAGCATGGAAAAACAAGGCAAACCGATGGGGGCATTGGATCAGCTGATTGCCGCACATGCGGTAAGCCGTGGTGCAACCATAGTGACCAGCGATCGGGCTTTCACTATGGTCGCGGAGCTTGAGGTGGAAGACTGGACGCAGTAAGCGTCACAGCCCATTGAGCAGCCGACACTGTTCGGCTTCCCAGCGGTAGCCCACCCCATAGACCGAACGGATAAACGCCTTGTCACCGTCGATCAGCTCCAGCTTGCGGCGCAGGTTCTTGATATGGCTATCGATGGTACGATCGGTCACCACCCGGTAATCGTCGTAAAGATTGTTCAGCAGCTGTTCGCGTGAAAATACGTTGCCCGGCTGGCAGGCCAGGGTTTTCAGCAGGCGGAATTCCGCTGGCGTCAGATCCAGGATATGGCCCTGATAGCTGGCTTGAAAGCGCGGCTCATCAATATGTAGCAGAGACTCATCGTCGCTTTGTTCCAGGGGCCGATAGCAGCGGCGCAAAATGGTTTTCACTCTGGCAACCACTTCGCGTGGGCTATAAGGTTTGCAGATGTAGTCATCCGCCCCGATCTCCAGCCCCAGCAGGCGGTCGATCTCCTCGATTTTTGCGGTCACCATGATAACGGGGATATCGGTAAAGCGGCGTAGTTCACGGCAAATGGTTAAGCCATCGCAGCCTGGCAGCATCAAATCCAACAAAATAAGCGCCGGTGGATGCTCATGCACCGCCGGGATCACTTCGCTGCCGTTATTCAGCCAGTGGGTGGTGTAGCCAGCAGCCTGCAGATAATCTACCAACAGCTGACCCAGCTTGGGTTCATCTTCCACAATCATGATCTGTAGTGGCTGATTTTGGTTTTCCATCAAACAACCTTGTTATTCACCAGAGATGGGGAAATCTACTGTAATGCGCACGCCGCCGAAAGGCGAGTGTTGTGCGCTGATCTCGCCGCCGTGTGCCTCCACAATGTTCTGACAGATGGAGAGCCCCAGCCCCGACCCCCCGCTGGCGCGGTTACGCGATCCTTCGGTGCGATAAAAGCGTTCGAAGATCAGAGCCAGCTGTTCGTCGTTCACGCCTGGGGCACTGTCCTGCCAGTAAATCCGCACCGTTCCCGGCAGGCGTTCGATACCGATCTCCAACCGGCCACCGGCATCGGTATAACGCTGGCTGTTTTCCAACAGGTTGTTGAATAACTGGAGCAGTCGGTCAGGATCGCCAAACAGTGGCATCTGTTCCGGCAGATAGGTGACGATTTCCACCTGTTTGGCATGAAAACGTTCATGGAAGGCCGCCACGGCGATCTGCACCAGATGCACGCAATCTACCGGTAGTTTACGGTAGGCGAGGGCGCCGAGATCGGAAAGTGACAGTTGGTGCAGATCGTCCACCAATTTGGTGAGGGTTGAGACTTCCGCCTGTAGCGAACTGAGCGAAGCCGGTGTGGGTTGGCGAACGCCGTCTTGCAGTGCCTCCAACTCGCCACGCAGTACCGCCAGTGGGGTACGCAGCTCGTGGGAAACATCCGCCATTAGTGCCCGCCGCATCTGCTCGTTCTTTTCCAGCGAGGTGGCAAGCTGGTTGAAATCCTGCGCCAGTCGCCCCAGCTCATCTTGGCTGCTGACCGCTACCCGAGCGCTGAAATCCCCCGCCGCCAGCCGATGGGTGCCGCCTACCAGACGTTTAACCGGTGCCAGCAGGCCGCGCGACATCAGCCAGGTTACTGCCGCTGCCAACAAGGTGGATAACCCAACGATCATCCAGCTGGTGCGCCGCTGCTGGCGATCGAAGTTGATGTCCGCGTTGCGCGTCAGTTTTTCCGGCGGGGTCGCCACCACCCAACCGACGATCTGATTGTTGTAATGAATGGGGTGTCGGGTGCTTTCTTTAGGGATCGGGCCGGAATGACCGACCAGCCGGTTATACTGGTTGTCCACCACCCAGAATTGGGTGCGCCAACCCTTGGGGGGCAGATTGTGGCTGCTGTCGCTGTTCTGTTCAAACGAGCGCATGATCTGATACACCACCCGATCATTGTTACGCAGAAACTTCCAGTTACCGTGGCGACGATACTGATCTTCCAACGCGTCGCCGAGCATGCTGATGCGTTGCTCATTGCTGTGCTTGATGTAATCGATAAAACCCCGTTCAAAGCTGATGCGTACGCCCCAGTGCATGGTGATCAACACCAACATGCAGGTGGCGAAGATCGCCATAAACAGCTTGCCGGTAATGCCAATTCTCATAGTGTCCTCGTGGAGCCGGTGCCCGGCTCTTTGGTCAACGTGCGGTTGGGGGCGATGTCGGCCAGTACGCGGGAGGCCACCAGCTTACTTAAGCTTTCTGAACGGGCGAACCAAGCAGAAGCCGAAAGCCACGATCCACAGCTGCCATTGCACCGAGGTGGACCCTGGCGGGGCGCTGGGTTTGATGTTCATCTCATAGGCCCTTTTCTCCCGCGTTGTCGCCGTTCAGTGAGGCAGCGGCGTCAATTTTTTACCGCGACGGAACTTCATCTGTAAGCGATCAAAGTACAGATATATCACCGGCGTGGTATACAACGTCAACAATTGGCTCATCAGCAGCCCCCCGGCAATGGTGATCCCCAACGGCTGTCGCAGCTCTGCTCCGTCGCCGCTGGTCAGAACCAGCGGTAAAGCGCCAAATAAGGCCGCTAACGTCGTCATCATGATGGGGCGAAAACGCAGCAGGCAGGCCTGGAAAATCGCCTCGCGGGCGCTGATCCCGCCGTTGCGTTGCGCATCCAGGGCAAAGTCGACCATCATGATGGCGTTCTTTTTGACGATACCAATCAACAGCATAATCCCGATTAGCGCAATCAGGCTAAACGGTGCGTCAAACAGTTCCAGCGCCAGCAACGCCCCGACCCCGGCAGAAGGCAGCGTGGACAGGATGGTCAGCGGGTGGATATAGCTCTCATACAGAATACCCAGCACGATATACACCGTGGCGATGGCCGCCGCAATCAGGAACAGCTGTGATTTCAGCGTTTCCTGGAACACCTGCGCGGTACCTGCAAACGAACCTCGCACTGTGGAGGGAACCCCCAACTGCGTCATGGTACGTTCTACGGCCGCTGTTGCCTCAGACAGGCTGCCACCGTCCGGCAGGTTGAACGATATAGTGGAGGCTGCCGACAGTCCCTGATGGTTCACCGCCAGCGGTGCGTTGGCTGGCCTCCATTCAGCAAAGTAAGACAGTGGGATCGCCTGGCCGCTGCTGTTGATCACAAACATTTTGTCCAGCGAGCTAACGTCCTGGGTATAGGGCGGAGCCACCTCCATCACCACTTTGTATTGGTTGAGTGGCTGATAGATGGTAGAAATCTGGCGCTGTCCAAAGGCGTTATTGAGCAGGTTGTTGGCGTCGTTGACCGAAATGCCCAGCCGCGACATGGTTTCGCGATCGTAGGTCAGATCCATTTCAGAGCCTTTGTCCTGCTGATCGGAGTTGACGTCCGCCAGCTCTGGCAACGCCGCCAGTGCGGTGCGGATCTTCGGCTCCCATTCACGCAGTGCGCCAAGATCGTCGGCCAACAGCGTGTATTGATAGCTGGCGTTGGCCTGCCGCCCACCGACGCGGATATCCTGCACCGCCATCAAGAACAGGCTGGCCCCCGGTTCTTTCGCCAGTTTGGCACGCAGGCGGGCGATCACCTTCTGGGCATCATCGGTGCGTTCCGAAAGTGGCTTGAGGGAGATAAACATTGAGCCGCTGTTGGTGCGTGAACCGCCGGTGAAACCGGTGACGTTATCCACGTCCTTGTCTTCCCGCACGATCTTCATAAAGTCTTGCAGTTTGCCGCGCATCGCCTGAAACGAAATGCTCTGGTCGGCTTGGATAAAGCCCATCAGGCGGCCGGTATCCTGCTCGGGGAAGAAGGTTTTTGGAATACTGATGTACAGCCAGACGTTGAGAGCAATCGTGGCCAGGAACACTGCCAACACCCAGCGGGAATGGCCCAACACCCAGTTGAGTGAGCGACCATAGCCCTGCTGTAAACCCAGCAACATGCGGCCAAAACCCCGAATACGCCGCTGTTCGCGCGGTGGCTGGTAGTGCAGCAGATAGGCGCACATCATCGGCGTCAGCGTCAGCGAAATCAGCAATGAAAGCCCGATCGAGACCGAAAGCGTCACGGCAAACTCGCGGAACAGTCTGCCCGGCAAACCGGCCATAAACAGCAAGGGGATAAACACTGCCACCAGCGACACGCTCATGGAAAGCACGGTGAAGCCGACTTCACGCACCCCTTGCAGGGCGGCTTTGATCGGTTTCATCCCAGCCTCGACGTGGCGTGAAATATTTTCCAGCACCACGATGGCGTCATCTACCACAAAACCGGTGGCGATGGTGAGTGCCATCAGCGACAGGTTGTTCAGGCTGAAGCCGCATAGGTACATGGCGGCAAAGGAACCGATCAGGGAAACCGGTACGGCTACTGCGGGGATCAGTGCTGCGCGGCCAGAGCGCAGGAAGATGAAAACTACCAGGATCACCAGCCCGATGGCGATCGCCAGGGATTGCTCCACTTCGGCCAGCGAGGCACGGATCGTCGGTGAGCGATCCTGGGCAATACTCAGTTCGATCGAGGCGGGGATGTTCTCCCGCAATGCAGGCAACTCGGCGCGAATACGATCCACGGTTTGAATGATATTGGCACCGGGGGCGCGGCTGATGGTTAGAATGATGGCCGGTTTGGCGTTGGTCATCCCAGAATTGCGTACATCCTGCACCGAATCGATAACGTTGGCCACGTCGCTCAGCCGTACCGCCGCGCCGTCGTTATAGTGAATAACCAATGGCTGGTAGGCCGCCGCGGTTTTCAATTCGTCGTTGGCCTGGATTTGCCAGCGTTGCTGTGGATCATCCACTGCGCCTTGTGGGCGACGCACGTTAGCGTTGGCAATGGTTTGCCTTACCGCATCCAGTGAAATCCCCTGGTTGAATAAGGCACCGGGATTAAGTTCCACGCGTACAGCAGGTAGGGAACTGCCGCCGACCGAGACATCGCCTACGCCTTCCGTCTGGGCAATCTTTTGCGCCAACTGCGTGGAAGCGAAGTCATACAGCTGACCTTGGTTGTAGGTATCCGAAGTCAGCGTCAGGATCATGATTGGTGCGTCGGATGGGTTGATCTTGCGATAGGTGGGGCGGCTTGGCATCCCGGTAGGCAACAGGCTTTGGGCGGCGTTAATCGCTGCCTGTACGTCACGCGCAGCCCCGTTGATATCGCGATTGAGATCGAACTGTAGGATCACCCTGGTGCTGCCAAGTGAACTCGTCGAGGTCATTTCATTAACCCCGGCGATCCGGCCTAAGGCCCGCTCCAGCGGTGTCGCCACCGAGGAGGCCATGGTTTCCGGATCGGCACCAGGCAACGAAGCGCTCACCAGAATGACGGGGAAATCCACCTGCGGCAGCGGCGATACCGGCAGCCGCAGAAAGCCAATCATCCCGGCGATGGCGATCGCCAGCGTCAACAGCGTCGTGGCGACCGGCCGATAGATAAACAGGGCGAAGAATTTCACGGCAGCTCCTGCGGTTCTGGCTGGCGGTGGGTATTGCGCGCCAATTTATCAAACAGCAGGTAAATCACCGGCGTGGTGAACAGCGTCAGGATCTGGCTCATCACCAGGCCACCGACCATACAGACGCCCAGCGGGCGGCGCAGTTCGGCCCCGACACCGGTACTCAGCATCAGCGGCAATGCCCCCAGCAGCGCGGCCAGCGTAGTCATCAGGATCGGGCGAAAACGCAGCAGGCAGGCTTGATAGATGGCGTCGTACGGCGTCATCCCTTGCTCACGCTCGGCGGCCAGCGCAAAGTCGATCATCATGATGGCGTTCTTTTTCACGATACCGATCAGCAAGATGATACCGATAATGGCGATTACATCCAGCTCATGTCCAGAGAGCATCAGCGCCAGCAGGGCTCCGACACCGGCGGTGGGCAGGGTAGAAAGAATGGTCACCGGGTGGATAAAGCTTTCATACAGCACGCCCAGCACGATATACATCGCTACCACTGCCGCCAGGATCAACCACAGCGTACTGCCAAGTGCAGCCTGGAACGCCAGCGTGGCCCCTTGGAACTGGGTGGTGATGTCTTTGGGCATATTGAGGTCTTTCTCAGCCTGAGTGATCGCCTCTACCGCTTCCCCGAGCGAGTAATTACCGGCCACGTTAAACGACACGGTAGCTGACGGGAACTGATCGAGATGGTTGATCGACAGCGGGCCGAAACGCTCTTCTATTTTGGCGATGGTGCTTAATGGCACGATGGTGCCGTTGCTGCTGGTCAGGCGGATATCGTTTAACGCGAAAAGCCCTGGAGTGGTGGAGACATCATGCTCCAGCACTACCCGATATTGGTTGGCCTGGGTGTAAATGGTCGAGATCAGACGCTGACCGAAGGCGTTATACAGGGCGCTATCGACATCGCTCATGGTGATGCCAAGGCGCGAGGCCGAGTCTCGATCCACATTCACATAGGCCACCAGCCCCTGATCCTGCCAGTTGCTGGTCACTTCGGCCAGTTGCGGCGCCTGCTGCAATTCGGCCATCAACTTCGGCACCCACAGGCTGAGTTCATCCAGTGACATTGCCTGGAGGGTGAACTGGTACTGCGTGCGGCTCACCTGGGTGTCGATGGTCAGATCCTGCACCGGTTGCAGATACAGCTTCAAGCCGGGGAACTGCGCCGTCTGTTGCTGTAGGCGGGTAATGATCGCTGGGATGCGATCGCTACGTTCGCTCAGCGGTTTCAGGTTGATCTGCAAACGGCCGCTGTTGAGCGTGGCGTTACTGCCATCCACACCGACAAAGGACGTCAGGCTCTCAACCGCCGGATCCTTGAGGATTTCGGCCGCAACCTGCTGTTGGCGCTCGGCCATGTTACTGAATGAAACGCTCTGTGGGGCTTGAAGCGTGCCCTGAATAATGCCGTTATCCTGCACCGGGAAGAAGCCTTTCGGCATCAGCAGATACAGCAACACGGTCAGCGCCATAGTGCCGAAGACGACGCCTAACGTCAGCCACTGATGGTTCAGCACTACTTTCAACCAGACGCCGTATTGGGCGATCACCCGGTCAAAGAAACGCTCGGACGCGCGGGAGAAACGGTTTTGCTTACGCAGCGACTCGTGGCTAAGCATTCGGGCGCACATCATCGGCGTCAGCGTCAGCGACACCAACGCGGAAATCAGGATAGCCACTGCCAGCGTCACCGCAAACTCACGGAACAGGCGGCCAACGATATCGCCCATAAACAGCAGCGGGATCAGCACGGCTACCAGCGAGAAGGTCAGCGAGATAATGGTAAAGCCGATCTCTCCGGCCCCTTTCAGCGCCGCGTCGAGCGGTTTTTCACCTTTTTCGATATAGCGCGAGATATTCTCGATCACCACGATGGCGTCATCCACCACAAAGCCGGTGGCGATGGTCAGCGCCATCAGCGTCAGGTTGTTGATGGAGAAGTCGAGGAAATACATGATGGCAAAGGTGCCTACCAGGGAAAGCGGCACCGCCACGCTCGGAATAATGGTGGCGGGCACGTTACGCAGGAAGACGTAGATCACCATGATGACCAGGGCGATCGCCAGCAACAGCTCAAACTGTACGTCGCTGACCGAGGCCCGGATGGTGGTGGTGCGGTCGGTCAACACCTTCACATCTACCGACTTTGGCAGGCTCTTGATCAGCTCCGGCAGCATCTCGCGGATGCTGTCGGCGGTAGTGATGACGTTGGCACCCGGCTGGCGCTGAATATTCAACACGATGGCCTGATCTTTATTGGCCCAGGCCGCCAGGCGGTTGTTCTCCGCACCTTGTTCAATGGTGGCAATATCTTGCAGGCGGATGGCCGCGCCGTTCTGATAGGCAATAATCAGCTGACGGTAATCCTCAGCGGTTTTCATCTGATCGTTGGCAGAGAGCGTGACCGACCGCGTCGGGCCATCCAGGCTGCCTTTGGCCGAGTTGACGTTGGCGTTACTGATGGCGGTGCGAATGGTTTCGCTATCCAGCCCATAGGCGGCCACCGCCGTGGCATTGAGCTTCACCCGCACGGCCGGACGCTGGCCGCCAGAAATGGTGACCAGACCGACCCCGGTAACCTGCGAAATCTTTTGCGCCACCCGGGTTTCCACCATGTCTTCTACCTGGGTCATCGGCATGGCGGTTGAGGTGACGGCCAGCGTCAGGATAGGTGGATCGGCCGGGTTAACCTTGCTGTAAATCGGTGGGTAGGGCAGATCGCTGGGCAGCAGGTTGGTGGCAGCGTTGATGGCCGCCTGCACTTCCTGCTCGGCAACGTCCAGCGGCAGTTCAAGCTGGAATTGCAGGGTGATCACCGATGCGCCACCGGAGCTCTGCGAGGCCATCTGTTTGAGGCCGGACATCTGGCCGAACTGGCGCTCCAACGGCGCGGTGATCGCCGAGGTGACCACATCCGGGCTGGCGCCAGGATAGAGCGTGACGATCTGGATGGTTGGGTAATCCACTTCCGGCAGGGCGGAAACTGGCAGTGAACGATAGCCAATGATCCCGGCCAGCATGATAGCCAGCATAAACAGCGTGGTGGCTACCGGGCGAAGAATAAACAGGCGGGAAGGCCCACCGCCGCTATGGGGGGACATCGACTGCATCAGGAATTCCCCTGAGGTTTAGCGCGGTGTTTCGGTTGTTCTGCATTCGGGGTGGCCGCCGTGTTATGAGGCGCCACCACTTCAACCTGCATGCCTTCGGTCAGGCGGTCGATGCCGTCGGTAACGACGCGGTCGCCCGCATTGACACCGGCGCTAATGACCACTTGCTGGCTATCCTGAATACCGGCGCTAACCCGATGTTTGCTGACCTTATTGTCTGCGCTCAGCAACCAGACGAAATTGCCTTCGTTGCCCATTTGCAGCGCGGCGGTAGGGATCACCACTGCATTTTGCAGGGTGGCGACCTTCAGCCGGGCGTTAACGAACTGGTTCGGGAACAGCGCATCTTCCTGATTATCGAAACGCGCCTTCAGTTTGATGGTGCCCGTAGCGGTATCGATCTGGTTATCCAGGCTCAATAACTCACCAGTGGTTAACAACTGCTGGTTGGTGCGGTCCCAAGCTTCGACGCTCACGGGGCCAGCTTTCTGCGCTTTGACCAGATCGGCGATATTGCTCTCCGGCAGGGTGAAGACCACATCGATCGGATGCGTTTGGGTGATCACCACGATGCCGGTAGTGCTGCCGCTGGCGATGTAATTGCCCACGTCAACCAGCTTAAGGCCCACGCGCCCATCAATCGGTGCGGTGATTTTGCTGTAGGTTATTTGCAGTTTGGCGCTGTCTACAGCCCCTTGGTCGGCCTTGATCGCCCCTTCGGTCTGGCGAACCAGCGACTCTTGAGTATCCAGTTCCTGGCGCGATACCAGATTGGTTTTCGCCAACTGTTGGTAACGGGCGAGGTCACGTTTGGCATTGGCCAACGTCGCCTGATCTTTGGCTAACTGCCCCAGAGCCTGAGTTAATTGCACTTCGTAAGGGCGTGGGTCGATCTCAACCAGCAGCTCTCCCGCCTTGACCTGTTGGCCTTCGGTAAAGTGGATCGCCATCAGTTGGCCATCGACGCGGCTAGTGACGGTCACGGTGTTGGCCGCGGTGGCGGTGCCCAATCCCGAGAGGAAACGCGGCACGCTCTGCACTGTGGCGGTGGCGGCCTGTACCGGAGACATCGGTACCCCTCGTCTACCAGCAGCTCTGCCTGCGGCTCCTGCTGGGCTTGAACCTGCCTGGTGCGCCCCCGGTGCTGCATCGGTAGCCTGTGGCACACTAAAGTGACGCCAGATCAGAATGGCGGCAAGCACCGCGATAACGAGGGCTAACAGGCGTAGGAACCGAGAGCGGCGTTTTGGTTTTGTATTCATGGCGTTGGACATTCTCTCCAGAGACAGTCGTGCGGGCAATCAATTGCCAAAAGTGATACTCCTTACAGGATACTAGTTTAGCGAGCTGTCACGGCGTAAAAATGAAGGAAATATGGAGGAAACGTCAGGTTTGTCGGCAGAGAATGTATTTTTAACCAAAACAACGCTTAGCTAGACATTTTCTGACATATAACCGATTCGTTTTAGCGTTACAGCCGCTTTCGCGCTAATAATTGAGAGCGAATTTTTTCTTTTCCCTCAGGAGCCACATCATGAGTAAGAAACCGTTGGGTCGTTCAGGCATTCAGATCCCACAACTGACCTTTGGCGGCAACGTGTTTGGTTGGACGGTTGACGCTGCCACGTCTTTCAGCCTGTTGGATGCGCTGGTAGCCAATCAGTTGAATTTTATCGATACCGCCGATGTCTATTCGAGCTGGGCGCCGGGCAATCAAGGCGGTGAATCAGAAACAGTGATTGGTAACTGGCTGAAGAAAAGCGGCAAGCGTGGCCAGGTGATCATCGCAACCAAGGTGGGAAAACCGATGGGCGAGGGCAAACAAGGCTTGTCGCCACGCTATATTCGTCAGGCAGTAGAGGATTCGTTGCGCCGTCTGCAAACCGATTATATCGATCTTTATCAGTCCCATGATGACGACCAGGATACCCCGCTGGCGGAAACCCTGGCGGCGTTTGATGAACTGATCAAGGCCGGGAAAGTGCGTGCCATAGGCGCTTCAAACTATCAGGCAGATCGGCTGGTGGAAGCGTTGAAAGTCAGCGAGCAAAACGGGCTGGCGCGTTATGAAACCCTGCAACCGGAATACAATCTGTATGCCCGTGAAGGTTATGAGCAGGCGCTGGAAGCGGTGGCGCAGCAACAGGGGTTAGGGGTGATCAACTTCTTCTCACTGGCCAGTGGTTTCCTCACCGGCAAATACCGTAGCGCACAGGATGTGGGCAAGAGCCAGCGCGGGGATACCGTCGTATCGCGTTATCTGAATCCGCGCGGTTTCCGCATTCTGGCGGCGCTCGATCTGCTGGCAGAGAAGCACCAGACCACGCCCGCACAGATTTCGTTGGCCTGGCTGATTGCTCGCCCAAGCATCACCGCACCCATCGTCAGCGCCACCTCGTTAACCCAGTTGGATGAGTTGGTGAGTGCCACACACCTGCAATTGGCTGTTGAGGATATCAAAACGTTAGATGAGGTTAGTGCCTGGTAAGTTGGGGGGAGGGGATATTAACTATTATTCAATAAGTTATAATTAAACTTCATTTTTTGGCGACAGCTTGCGATACAACACATGTTTGCGTAGCGGATGGCCCGGCGGTAAACGGGGATGCTCGAAGGTTTCACCGCTGAAGGTCATCCCAATGCGCTCCATTACCCGGCGGGAAGGGAGATTAATTTCAGCGGTAAAGGACACCACCTCTGGCAGTTGTAGCGTATTGAAAGCCACGTCCAGCGCGCAACGTGCCGCTTCGCTGGCATAGCCTTGGCCCCAATGTTCTTTTGCCAATCGCCAGCCTATTTCCACGCAGGGCGAGCAGGGCAGATCGTCACCCGGAATGGCCAACCCGACAAAGCCGATAAAGGCAGTTTGATGCTTCACCTCAACGGCCCACAGCCCCCAACCGTGCTGTTGCATAAATTGGCGGATGCGATTGGCCTGGGCGTCGCTTTCAGCGCGGCTTAGCGCTGCCGGGAAGTATTTCATGACCTCTGGGTCGCCATTCAGCGCGGCAAAGGTGGGCAGATCGCTATTTTGCCATCTGCGCAGCAGCAATCTGGGTGTTTCACAACTGATGATAGCCATAATGCTCCATTGCCAGGGGCGTTAACCGCCCCTCTGTTAATCAACGAAACAGCGTCTGCGCCCAGCGTGCCAACCCGGCGGTGACCGAGCCAAAATCGTTGCCCCCGACGATCGGGATCCCCGGCAACTGCTGTTGCAGCGCGGTTCGCAGCAGCGGTGAGCGTGCGCTACCACCGGTAAGGTAAATGACCTGCGGCGTGCTTTGGCTGGTGGCCAGGGCAGCGCTAACCTGCTCCTGGATGCGTAGCAGAGGTTGTGCAATGGCCTCGGCCAGCTGCTCCTGGCTGATCGTCTCTGCCAGCTCCGGCTGCACAAAGTCCAGTTGAGCGCGGATGCTTGCCTGACCAGATAGCGCGATTTTACTCTCTTCCGCCGCACGTACCAGCCGATAGCTCAGGCGCTGCTGGTGTACTTTCAGCAGGCGTTTCACTTTCTCGGGTTCGGCAGCATCGCGGATCAGATCGCGTAGCATACGGCCATTGGCCGTGCTGTAAAAATCGATTTGGGCCGGAACATCGTTGGTTGCTACCGCGTTCCAATAAGGCAATGCAGGCATGGCTATGCCTTTCTCGGTTTCACCGCCCATACCGAACAGCGGCATCAACTGTTTGAACGCCAGCATGATATCCAGATCGTTACCGCCCACGCGGCAACCGCTGTGCCCCAACAGGCTCTGTTGGCGATCGGCACGATCGCGCCATTGTGGCCCCATCAGCAGCACCGAGCAGTCGGTGGTTCCACCGCCGATATCGACTACCAGCACGGTTTTCTCTTCGTTCAGCGTCGCTTCAAAGTCCAGCCCGGCGGCAACCGGCTCGAACTGGAATTCAATCTCTTTGAAACCGGCCCGTTGCGCAGCTCGGTGCAGAATCCCCTGCGCTTGCTGGTTAGCTTCTTCACCGCCGGTGCCCTGGAAGTTGATCGGACGGCCAATGACGGCCTCATCGATGCTGGTTTGTAACACACCTTCCGCCTGGCGCTTGATGTGGAACATCATGGCGCACACCAGATCTTCAAATAGCGCAATCTGTTGCGGCTTCAGGCCGTTAGCCCCAAGGAAGGATTTAGGCGAACGGACAAAATACACTTCTTCCGGATCTTCGATGTAGTGGGCCAGCGCCTGCAGGCCGAACAGCACGCTGTCGCCGTTGACCGGAATATCTTCTTCGCGGTTGAAGGTGATGGCGCGGCGCAGCAGTTGCTGGTTTTCCTCGCTGCCGGTTGGCACCTGCCAGTGGCGATGCAGGCACTCACTCACCGCCTCACGCGTCGGTGCGCACAGCATCGAAGGGAGATAGGGTTCGTTGTTTTCCAACGTCAGTAATTCAGGGCCCTGATCGCGCATAACGGCGACAGAACAGTTGGCAGTGCCATAATCGAAGCCAATAAACATTTTTTGTTCCCCATGCCGATGAAGGGGGGCGACTTTACCCGAGACTGTCTTGCCGAGCAACGAGTGGGCCGCTAACTGGCGAAAAATTTAGCGGCAATCGCGTCGGCATGGTTAACTTGATTGCAGTAATGTCAAACAGGTTAATGTCCGATTCCCGCACGTCAGCAACAGGTCCGAACGCCATAATGAACAAAAAACTGACTCCGAGCGATGCCATGAAGAATCAACAACAGGCGCTGTATAGCGCGCTGAGTGCGCGTGACCGTAAGTTTGACGGGCGATTTTTTGTCGGTGTCTCCTCCACCGGTATCTATTGCAGGCCGGTATGTAGCGCCCGCACGCCGAAAATCGAAAATTGTACGTTTTACCCCAGCGCCGCCGCCGCCGAACTGGCTGGTTTTCGCCCCTGCCTGAAATGTCGTCCCGAATTGGCTCCAGGGCTGGCGCTGATCGATCTGGGCAATCGCTATGCTCAGGTGGCGGTTCAGTTGATCGAGCAAGGTTATCTTTCAGAGCACAGCTGTGAACAGCTGGCTACTCGCCTGGGGATTTCTGATCGCCATCTGCGGCGCATTTTTGCCGAGCAGTTCGGCGCTTCCCCCATTGATTACGCCCAGTCGCACCGTCTGTTGCAGGCTAAACGGCTGCTGGCGGATACCGATTTGCCCCTGAGCGAAGTGGCGTTTGCCGCCGGGTTTGGCAGCCTGCGGCGTTTCAATGAGCTGTTTAAAGCCCGTTATCGCCTGATCCCTTCGGTATTGCGCAGCACTGCTGGCCGCAGTGAGCGTGCCGCCACCAGTGGGCTGGTATTTCATCTGGGGTATCGGCCACCTTACGATTGGGTACGTATGTTGGGGTTCTTACAGGTGCGTGCGGTCAGCGGTGTGGAAAGCGTTGCCGGTCAACAATACTGCCGTTCGATCGCGGTGGATCAGGGCGGCGTCGAATATTGCGGTTGGGTGAGCGTCCAGCCGGAAGAGGCGCGTAACCGGGTGCGAGTGGAAATAGCGCCATCGCTCAGCCGAGTGACGACCGAAGTCCTGCGGCGCATTCGCCAACTGTTCGATCTGGACGCCGCGCCGGACCGCATTTGCGAGGCGTTAGGCGCGCTAGCGGCGGATGCGCCCGGTTTACGTTTGCCAGGCTGCGTCAGCAGCTTTGAGCAGGCTACGCGTGCGGTTTTGGGGCAGTTGGTCAGCGTCAAGATGGCGGCTACCTTTGCCGGACGGATGGCAGAACGCTGGGGAACGGCGCTGGAGCAACCGTATGGTGATATCACTCATGTTTTTCCGCAGGCGGCGCGGATCGCCCAGCTGCAACCGGAAGAGCTACGTCCATTGGGCGTACAACTGAAGCGTGCGGCGGCGCTGATTGAAATTGCACGCAGGGTGATAGAAGGGCGTTTGCAGTTGGATAACGTGCTGGATATCGAACAGGGTATCAAGGAGTTAACTGCACTACCGGGGATAGGCAGTTGGACCGCCAGCTATATCGCAATGCGGGCCTGGTCATGGCCGGATGTTTTTCTGGCGGGGGACTATCTGATCAAACAGCGTTTCCCTGGCATGACGCCGCGCCAGATTGAGCGCTATGCCGAACGCTGGCGGCCTTGGCGCTCCTACGCCACCTTGCATCTGTGGCATAATGATCGTTGGGCACCTTCAGTGAATACCGAAGTAGCCGCCGCTGAGTAAATCGCTCAGCGGTAGCTCCAGCGCAACGGTGTCACCATCTACCAGATCGACCCCGATGGCAGTCAGCGCACTTAGCGTAACCTGTTGATGTGCTGGCCCGGCCAGAGTTTGGGTATTAATACGATGGGCGGCACCATGGATCATCGAAACCATCAGTTCATCCATTTGGTTGCGGTGGACGTCGGTGATAAAATGCTCGTCGATGCGGATGTAATCGATACTCTGGCCATTTAACTGATCGAAGGCATTCAGGTTGCGGCCAAAACCATTGACGATCAGCTTGCAGCCCATCTGCTGCAAACGGCGGATAAAGGTGCCGCCGTCCTCTGGGTGATCGAGCACGATGGTCTCGTCCACCATCAGATACAGGGTACTGGCTGGCAGCACGGAAGCCGCCAGTAACTCCAGCAAATAATTTTGAAAATCGAGATCTAGCACGCTGTCTGTGGCCAATGGCAGCGCAATGACCAGCCCCTTGCGGCGTAGAGCTTCGGCGTGTTTTTCCAGTACCTGGCTTACCAACCAGCGATCGATATCCGGCAGCAGGCCGTAGAGTTGGGCGGCAGCGAGGAAGGATTCAGAGGCCAGCAGGCGATCATCGGGTGGGTTAACGTGCAGCTTTAACTGATAGAAACAGACCGCCTGCGGCGTTTTAGGCGGCGAGGCTGCCCTGACGCGTAACAGCAATTGCTGATTATCGATAATATTCAGCACTTCCTGGCGCGTTAGTAACTCATGTCTGCGCTCCATCTGCTGTTTTTGCCGGGCTTCATAAATATAAACCTGGCCGCGGCCGTGGTGCTTGGCGGTATAACAGGCGATATCGGCCTGTGCCAATAGCTCGCTGCTCTTGCCGCTGGTGGCACTGATTGGTGTAATACCGGCGCTGGCGCCAACATGATAAATCTTGCCTGCCCAGCAGAATGAGTATTCGCCGATCTGCTCGATCATCTGTTGCATCAGCAGCTTGGCCTGCTCCAACGAACAGTCGAACAGGATCAGACCAAATTCGTCGCCACCTAGCCGTGCCAGGCAGTCGCTGTTACGCAGCTGGCGTTGCATCAACTGGCCAATCTCTCTGAGCAAGGCATCGCCTGCCGCGTGTCCGGCGCTATCGTTAACCGCCTTGAACCTGTCGAGATCGAGGAACACCAGCGAGTGCTGTTGCTGGTTTTCGGCCGCGCTGGCAATGGCACCTTTCAGCCGCTTTTCGAAGCTGGTACGGTTTTTCAGGTCGGTCAGCGCATCGTGTGAGGCGTTGTAGCTGAGCTTTTTCATCAGTTCCCGCGAGGCGCTGACGTCCTGCAACACCATCACCGCCCCCATCACCTCGCCCTCGATGGTTTTCAGTGGCGATACCGATTCCTGTACGTCGAAGCTGCGGCCGTCGCGACTATGCAGTACCAGCGCGTATTCTGCTGGCAAGGGGGGGCCCTCTTGCAGACAGTTTTGCACCGGATTTTCTATCTCTGGGCCATCCTGGCCGTTGGTCATCCGCACCACGCCGTTAATCGGCATACCGAGCGCCATCTCCAGCGGCCAACCGCACATCTGTTCTGCTACCGGGTTCATAAAGGTGATGCGCATGTCGCGGTCGGTGGAGATCACTCCTTCGCCAATGGCGTCCAGTGTAATGTGTAGGCGTTCCTTCTCTTCATGCAGTGCTTCGGCCAGCGATTTGATTTCGGTCATGTCGATATTGGTACCGATCATCCGCCTCGGTACACCGTTCTCATCGAGGATGGTATTACCCTGGCTGCGAATATGGCGAACGCCCCCTAACCGGGTTTTGATGCGGAACTCCATCACAAACGGCTGGTGCCGGTTTGTGAGTGTCGCCATTTGCCGCTCGATGCGTTCGCGATCTTCTTCCAACAGCAAAGAGCTCCACAGTGCCAGGGTGGGGGTTTGATCCGGCGTCAGTTCATACAGCTCAAACATCCGCTTGTCCCAGGTGAGTTTATCCCCGTTCAGCCTCCATTCCCACACGCCGATCCCGCCGGCCTGATTGGCTAGCGTAATGCGTTCCATCAGGCTGCGGTTCTCAGCCTCGGTACGTTTTAGTTCATTGATATCTTCTACTTGAGAAATAAAGTACAGCGGTTGGCCCTGCGGATCGCGCACCAGGGATACCGCCAGCAGTGTCCAGACGCTCGCACCATCGCTGCGGATATAGCGTTTTTCCATGGTGTAGCTGCTGATGTGGCCATCAAGCAGGTCTTGTAACTGTGTCAGGTCGGCATTTAAATCATCAGGATGGGTGATCTCTTGAAACGTCAGGCGGCGTAGGGTTTCTGGGGGATAACGCAGCAGTTTGCACAGCGCCTGATTGACCTGTAACCATTTCCCTTCTGGTGACACCAGCGCCATGCCGATGGCCGAATACTCCAACGCATTACGAAAACGTGCTTCGCTTTCTACGATATGCTCTTTTTCCACCCGGAAAGCGTGCATCACCATCGCCATGGCGTGGGCCGGGATCAGGATCAACATCAGCGGCAGGTAGATTTCCACATCGCTTAAAAACTGCCTGCGATCCTGAAAATGCAGCAGCTCGAGCGAAATCATCACCGTAATCATCAGGGTAATGGTAAAACAGAGGATAAAGGCTTCGAGCCGTGGCAGACCGATCGCAGCCCACAGTAACGGCAGGATCACGAAGGTAAAGGGGAAGGGCAGATGGGTTAGTGCCAGATAGTTGAAGGCGAGGGTTGCCATCATTGCTAACAGCAGTTCGAACAGATTCAAGGTGGCTAACATCGAACGGCGATAAACCAGACCTATCGGGGTCAAGGCCAGCACGCCGATCGCTTCGGAAATAAACCAGGTGCTGAACGGCCGCCAGAATGCTTGCCCAGCCTCGGAGACCAGCGAGGCCGCCAGCAATGCGCTGAACATCGGTGTGAATATCACCGCGCAGACGAAAAATTTTACCCAACTGGCCAAACCGTTTAGCGGATCGTTCGGCTGTAATATCCGGCGTAACAATAAAGTACAGACGCCGGCTTCAAGTAGGTTAATCAGCGTCAGTTTGACGGGAAACCAACTGGGGCCGAACAGGACAAAACTGGCGGAGCAGATGGCGACGCCATTGAGCAGCAACGGTAGCGTCCAACTGCGCGGTGGCTGGTGGTACAACAGCATGACGATTGCCGCCGTTGGGAACCACAGCGGGGTAAAGTGGCTGGATTCTGCAGACAGCGTCAGGCACAGGTAGGCCAGCAGAAACACAATCAGTGCGCTCAGCAACGAGTAGGTGAACAAGGTACCCTTAGCTTTGAGTGGGTGCTGCGCTGCGCTGAGATCCATCGGTAACCTTCGCTGTGTGCTATCGACCACGAAAACCTGCCGCCATTTTACTCACTAGAGGGTAGTACAACGGATGAGTAATACCTACCCAAGTATATACTTGTCTGGTTACAAGCCACAGTGTTGCGCATAACTTGGCTCCTCCGTTAGTCCCTCACCCTCACCCTAGCCCTCTTCCACAGGAACAGGGAACCACGATTTATTCTGGTCCACTGAGCGGTGACACTGACTAAAGCAGGAACACGGTCGCCAGCCCCAGAAAGATAAAGAAGCCGCCAGTATCGGTCAGGGCGGTGATCAGTACGCTGGAGCCTACGGCAGGATCGCGGCCTAGTTTGAGCATGGTCATCGGTATGATCACCCCCATGAGCGCCGCGACCAGCAGGTTGAGCATCATGGCTAGCGTCATTACGCCCCCCATTGCCAGATCGCCATACAGCAGATAGGTGACCAGCCCCATGATGCCGCCCCAGACTACCCCGTTGATGATGGCTACGCCCAGCTCTCTGAACAACAGGCGCGAAATATTCCCCTCTTCGATCTGATGCAGCGCCAGCGCCCGCACGATCATGGTAATAGTCTGGTTGCCGGTATTGCCTCCGATACCGGCAACGATGGGCATCAAGGCGGCCAGCGCCACCAACTGCGAAATGGTGTGTTCAAACAGGCCAATGACCCTGGAGGCGATAAAGGCGGTACACAGGTTGATCGCCAGCCAGGCCCAACGGGTTTTCACCGCCTTGCTGACCGGGGCAAACACGTCTTCTTCCGGGCTTAACCCGCCCATGCGTCGCAGGGTGGTATCGCTCTCTTCGTTAACTACGTCAACGATTTCTTCGATGGTTAACCGGCCCATCAGTTTGCCCTTGGCATCAATAACCGGGGCGCTGATCAGGTCATAACGTTCAAACGCGCTGGCCGCAGCTTCGGCTTTGTCTTCTGGCTGGAAGGTGGTGGGATCGCTGTCCATCACCTTAAACACCGGGGTTTGTGGATCGTTAAGCAGGATCGCGGTTAGCGGCAGTTCGCCTAGCAGGGTATTTTTGCGGTCGGTGACGAACAGTTTATCGGTGGCGTCCGGGATGGTCTTGCGTTGACGCAGGAAGCGATGTACGGCCCCCAAAGAGACATCCGGGCGTACCGAGACCAGTTCGAAGTCCATCATCCAGCCGACGGTATCCTTGCCGTAATGAACCATCTCGCGCACCTGCTCACGCCGCTCTGGCTCCAGTGAGGTCAGCAGGCGGCCCATCAGGTTACGTGGCAGGTATTGCGCCAGATAGGCTTGCTCATCGACATCCAGGGTTTTGATCGCCTTGAGCAGGTCTTTATCGCTCATCTCTTCGATCAGGCTATCCCAGACGGGTTCGGCCACTTCCACCAAGGTTTGGCCACGTTTGTTGTTATCCACCAGCCGCCACAGCGCCAGACGTTCATCTTGCGGCAACGCCTCCAGCAGGTCCGCCAGATCAGCGGCGTGCATATCTTGCAGCAGGTGGGTGATTTCGGCGGTATGATTAAGCAGTTCGCCTTCGCTGAGCTGTTTTTCATCCCCTGTGCGGCCAAGAATGCCGTCAACCAAAGGGGTGTTATTTAACAGCAGGCTCAGAATACGCTGACGATACTCAGCGACTTTTTTGACGTTATGTGTTGCGGCGGACATGGAGTTCCTTAACGCTGACTTGGCACACCGGGTTCCTTTTAGACTATCTTTAAAAGATAGAGCATAGCGGCGGCTGGCGTGATTTTTATCAATCTGATTATGCAGGGTCAGCAGCTTTGACGTGCCAGTGACTCGGGGTGATGGTCGTTTGATCGGGTTGGATAATCACCGATCATCCACGCGGGCTTCCTGGGTCTGCGGCTCAGGCAGCGATCTTTTTTCCTGATGATGGGGGATAGCGGCAATGGCGGCATACAACAGGCGACCGACTAGAATGATGAAACTGATCAGCAGCACTACTTTGGTCATGCGCCCGGTCGTGGTTTTTCTCATGGTTCATTGAGCCCGTCGGTTTTTCCCCTAGGCATTGTTAAAGCACCGTGTTGGGGGCTGCCGCTGGAAAATGATGGTGGCGATTACTGTTGTTTGACGCATGCCTGCCGCGGCTAACATTGATTAAAATTGTAAACAGAATTCTAGGCTCTGATGACAAAAGATGTCCATTTATTTCCGTGCGTTTGGCCGAGTAATTTAGCTGAGGTTTATGTCTATCACTTTTTAAGCGGTCACTCGAAATCAACGGGATATAGATTTTATCTGATTTTTTGTTGTGTATTAATAGGTTATTATCTGTTCATGAGATGTTTTATGGATTTTTATTAGCCTTTTCTTAATTAATTGATCGTGGTCAAATCTTAAGCTATCGCAGAGAATAGAATTTACAGCCATTCTTGATGTTGGAACCGCATGTCTCAGCTTGCTCCCCGAATGGTTCTGTGGTGGGATCGGATCCTACCTTCTCTGCGATTTAAAAGCGCTTAAGCGACGAAGTGAATCACGCCTTAGCGGATACAGTGTCTTGATGGGTATTTTAAAGTTCTGGAATAATTTACGTGACCGTTGGTGGGGGCAACCTATAGTGTTGAGCCTGCTGCTAGTGCCGCTTGCAGGCTGGCTATCGCCACGACTGATGCTGCCTGATGGCAAAGTGTATCTGGTCTATCTACCGCTGGTGGTCTGCTTTTCTTTACTGATGGTTTATGACTGGCGTGCCATGCCTGGCATAGCTTTGGCTATCTTTGTTCGCTACTCCAACCGTTCCAGCAGCGAAGTCGACGTGATTATGACGTTGCTGTATGTGGGATGTCTGGGCATTTGCTGGTGGGGTTACCGCTGCCAGTCGCAGCGCCGTTGGTGCGTGGGGTTAACCGAGTTGAAGCTGGGGAAACATCGGCTGATCTGGCTGGTGCTGATGCCCCCAATGCTGTTTATCTTTGGCTTGCAGCTGACGATCGGCCTCGATCTGTTGCCGGACGAACTCGGCATGCTTTCCGGTAGTGGTAATCATCTGCATGCCCTGATCAACTTCCAGGCTATCCTGATTGGCTGCCTGTCTTCCATGCAGTTGTTCTATTTCGCTCTGCGGATCGTTAAGAACCCCAAATTTGCCCGTGTACTGTGGGGGCGGATCAGTCGTGAGATGGCGCCGTCGGTCAAAAAGAGCGAGCTGCAGCTGTGGTTGGTGGTGTTGATTGCCTTGGTGGCGGTGCTTGCCTACCACACGGCAGATACCAACGCGATGCAGGTGCCCGACTACAGCCTGACGCTGTTATTGCCGGTGATGCTGTATAGCGCCATGCGTTTTGGTTACCTGTTCAACTGTATTATCTGGGCAGCTACCTTGCTGCTGCTGTTCTTTAACTATCCGGGTTATGTGCAGTGGGACAGCCTGCTGCATAACCTGACCATGATCTCGTCAATGATGCTGGCGTTCACCCTCAGTATTTTGCTGACCTCTGCGGTGCATACTCGTCAACGGATGGATCATGCCAAGGCGCAAAACGCCTCGCTGAAAGATCCGGTTATTGGCTTACCCAACCTGCGTGCACTGAAGCGAGATTTGGCCAAGGCCCCGCGCTCTACGCTGTGTTTTCTGCGAATTTCTGAGCTGGATTTGCTCAGCCGTAACTATGGCATGCAGCTGCGTATTCGCTTCAAACAGAAACTGGCGGGCAGCCTGCGCACGGTGCTGGACGAGGGAGAGGACGTCTATCACCTGCCGGGGTACGATCTGGTGCTGCGGCTCAACGGTTCCGACGGTGAGGCCCGGGTGGCCAAAATCCAGAGCACGTTGGAGAAGTTTCGTCTGGTGTGGAACGGTCTGCCAATCCATCCACCGTTGGGGATTAGCTACTGCGGCGTCTATTCGGAAGTGGAGCACCTGCATCTGCTGCTGGGAGAATTGAGCTCGTTGGCGGAAATGTCGCTGACCAGCGGGCGGCCTGAAAACGTGCAGAACGATCATCATGTGGTACAGGATGAAATCAAGCGCAAGGTCGCCTTGTTACACTGGGTGCAACGCTCGCTGGATAACGACGGTTTCATGTTGATGGCTCAACCGATCATCGGGGTTCGCGGAGATTCTTACCACGAGATCCTGCTGCGCATGCTGGATGATGAAGGCAACGTCATTCCTCCCAACGAATTTCTACCGGTGGTGCATGAGTTTGGTTTAGCTTACCAGTTGGATATGTGGGTACTGCGCCAAACCTTGCAGTTTATGGAGCTCCATCGCGAAGGCATGCCTAGCGCGCGCTTTGCCGTGAATCTGTCGCCGTCCTCGCTGTGTCGCCCGAGCCTGTGCCAAGACGTGCGCGATGCCTTGCGGCAATACCAGATTGAGCCTTATCAACTGGTGCTGGAGGTGACGGAGTCTCATCTGGTACAGGACGTGAAATATGCCCAGAACTCGTTGAAAGAGCTGCGCCAGTTAGGTTGCCGCATTGCCCTGGACGATTTCGGTACCGGCTATGCCACCTACGATCGCCTTAAAGAGCTGCATGTAGATATCTTGAAGATCGACGGCAGTTTTGTGCAGGATATGCTGACCAGCAAGGTGGATTACCAGATCATTTCGTCAATCTGTAAGGTGGCGCTGATGAGAAGGTTGTCGATTGTGGCGGAATATGTCGAGTCGGCCGAGCAGCGCGATGCGCTTAAAAGCCTGGGCGTGGATTATATGCAGGGCTACTTTATCGGTAAACCCCAGCCGCTGGCGTCTTTGGTGCCGATGGTTGAGCAGCCCGAAGACGAAGAGTCTGACTGAGAGCATGGCCCCTCACCCTAACCCTTTCCCAAAGGGAAAGGGGATCGATCGAGTACGCTGATTTTTCTGCGCCATACCTCATCCTTGTGCTACTTACTCCGCATTTCCCGAAGCAGCACAGGCCAACCAAGCGCTCCGGTCAGCTCCCTCTCCCTGTGGAAGAGGGTTGGGGTGAGGGGGAGCAAACGGTTATGCTCCATCAGGATATCACCAGAAATTCAATGAATTAAGCCGCAGGTTCTGCGTCTGCGTCCTGCTCGCCTTCTTCTTCTATCACCAGTTTCCAACCAACCACGTCATTCCAGTATTCCTGCTCACGCTCAAAATCAAGTTGTACCAGGTTGTTTTGAGTCAGATAGCCCGCCGGGAAGCGAAGCGTCCAGTGATTATCATCCGTTGCCAGGCGCAGGGTTTCCGGTGTGGTGGTGGCCTGACGCTGATTGTTAAGCAGGGTGCTCAAGCGTAACAGCTGGATCAGCGGCAGATAATATTTCTTCTTGAACAGGTTCAAGCGGGGTAACTCTTCGAGCTTGATCGCTTTACGCTGGAAACGCACCAGCGCCGACAGCAGCAACTGCTGCTCCTGGTTGAAGCCTGGCAGGTTGGTATTTTGTAGAATATAGGCGGAATGGCGGTGCATACCGCTATGGTTGATGCTCAGACCCACTTCATGCAGCATGGCGGCCCATTTTAACAGCGCCTCCAACTGTGGCTGCACCAGCTTGGTATTTTGCGCCATCCACTGTGCGTATAACAGCTCGGTGGTTTCGAGCACGCGCTTGGCCTGCTCGCGGTCGATATTATAGTGATCGGCCAGGCTTTTGGCCGTACGGCTACGAATATCCTGATGGCGGAAGCGGCCTTCCATTTCATACAGCACGCCTTCGCGCAAGGCACCGTCGGACAGGCGCAGATCGCGGATCGCCAGCGCATCAAACACCCCACACAGGATCGCCAGCCCTGGCACAAACACCGATTGACGATCTTCCGACAGGCCAGGCAGGCTCAGGGCACTGAAGTTTTTAAACTGCAACACCTGCTCGACCAGTAACTCCAGCCGCTCAAGGGTAATCAAACCGTCTTTTTCACCCATGGCCACCAAAACTTCGTGGGCGGCCTTGATGGTGCCAGATGCCCCCAAGGCATATTGCCAGCCCTGAATGCGGTATTGCCAGGCCAGGGTTTCCAACTTTTGTGCGGCAGCCAGACGGGCGCGTTTAAAGTTGGCTTTGCTGATCTCACCCTCAGGGAAGAACAGATGGGCAAAGCTCACGCAACCCATGCGGCGGCTCTCTGCCAAGAGAGGCTCGAAATCTTCCCCGATCACCAGTTCGGTAGAGCCACCGCCGATGTCGATCACCAGCTTGCGGCCTTTTTCCGGCTGAGTATGTTCGACCCCCATAAAAATCAGACGGGCTTCTTCCTGGCCAGCGATGATTTCGATCGGATAAGGGATCACTTTTTCCGCCTGCTTGAGGAACACCTCGGCATTCACCGCCTGACGCAGGGTGTGGGTACCCACGATAGTGACGTTATCTGCTGGGAAACCCTGTAATCGCTCGGCAAACAGCGCCAGGCAGGCCAAGCCCCGCTCCATGGCTTCTTCACTGAGCACGTTTTCGCTGTCCAATCCATCGGCAAGGTGTACACGCTGTTTTAAACGGCCTAACACCTGTAAGGCGCCGTTAACGACGCGGGCGATCACCATATGGAAACTGTTCGAGCCAAGATCGATGGCAGCGATTTCCTGTGGCTTATTATTGGTTGCGGTGCTTTTTAGCGGCATAGTTGCTGGCCTAGTTGTCCGGTTGTTCCAGAGCTTTTAAATACTCATAAATGGCCACCTGTGCACGTACCTTACGGCGATTGCCACGCGGTACATACTGGTTGCTCAGTTCTTTATCGATATAGCGGGCCTTGACCGTATCGCTAAACAGCAGCTCCAGAATGTCCAGAACGCGCTGCTTGAGCGCCGGATCCAGCAGCGATACTGCCACTTCGATGCGGTAATCTATGTTGCGGGTCATCCAGTCGGCGGAAGAGAGATAAACCCGTTTGTCACCTTTGTTTTCGAAAACGTATACCCGATCGTGTTCCAGATAACGGTCGACGATGCTGATAACCTGAATATTGTCGCTAATTCCCGGCAGGTTGGGGATCAGTGAACACATGCCGCGCACCAACAGACGGATTTTCACGCCGGCCGCGGCAGCGGTATATAACCGATCTACCAGCCCTTTATCCACCAGATTATTTATTTTCAACATAATAGCGGCGTTTTCACCGGCTAATGCGTTGGCAATTTCACGATCGATCAGATCGTACAACATGCGGCGGGAGTTCTGCGGCGAAACCATCAGGTTGTCGAAGGAGACCGGCCGGTACGGATTTTCAATAAAATTGAATACCCGGCGTACTTCGTTAGTGATGCGCGAATCGGCGGTCAGCAGCGAGTAGTCGGTGTAGATACGGGCAGTTTTTTCGTTAAAGTTGCCGGTACCAATATGAGCATAGCGCACAATATCGTCGCCTTCACGGCGCGAGATCAGGAATAGTTTGGCGTGGATCTTCAGCCCTGGCGCGGAGAAAATGACGTGCACCCCGGCCTCGGTCAAGCGTTTGGCCCAGTGGATGTTGGCCTCTTCGTCGAAGCGTGCCTGTAGCTCCACCACCACGGTCACTTTTTTGCCGTTATGCGCCGCATGGATCATCGATTCGATAATGCGTGAGTCTTTGGCTACCCGATAGATATTGATTTTTATCGCCAGCACGCTGGGATCGAACGATGCCTGACGCAGCAGCTCCAGCACGTGTTCAAAGGTGTGATACGGGTAGTACAGCAGCACGTCTTTTTCGCGGATGGCATCGAAGCCGTTGCGGAATTTATCGAACCAGATATGCCGCAGGCGCGGTAGCGGGCGGTTGACCAGATTGGCCTTGCCGACGTTTGGGAAACTGATGAAGTCTTTAAAATTATGGTAGCGGCCGCCGGCGATCACCGAGTCGTAGTTGGATATCCCCAGCTTGTTACGCAGCAGCTCTACCATCTCGTTGGGCATATCGCGCTGATACACAAAGCGTACCGGCTCGGCGGTCAGGCGCTGTTTCAGGCTTGACGACATCAGTTCCAACAGGCTGGATTCCATTTCGGTCACCAGATCGTATTCCGCATCGCGCGTCATTTTCATCGAATAAGCGTTGAGCGCATCATAGTCGAAGAAGCCTTTGAAGATGTCGTCCAGGCAGTAGCGCAGGATGTTATCCAGCAGGATCATCGGCTTGCGGCGGCGGGGGGCTTCCGGCGGCAGGTTGACGAAACGGGGCACCTTGTCGGATGGAATTTCCAGTAACGCATAATCGATGCGCGTACCGCGAATGATCTCCACCGCCAGATAGGTGTAATCGTCCTTCAGGAACTGCACCAGATTGGTGTCGTGGTTGATCAGGATCGGCGTGATGTGCTGGCGTAAATGCTGCTTGAAGTATTGCCGCAGCCAGATTTGCTGGTTCTCCGACACCTGACGCTCGTTGATCAGGAAGATCTGGTTGCGCGCCATTTCCAACAGCAGATCGTTGTACAGGCTGTCGAACTCTTGATCGGTCTTTAGCACCTTGGCCTGAATTTTTTTCAGCAAATGACGTGAAGCGCCACCTGAACCCTGTTCTTCGCTGATCAAGATGCGTCGTTTCAGATCGGCAAAGCGGACTTTATAGAATTCATCCAGGTTATTGGAGTAAATGCCCAGAAATCGCATGCGCTCAATCAAGGGATTGCTCTTATCTGCGGCTTCCTGCAACACGCGTTCATTAAAGGATAACCAGCTTAATTCTTTGTCGATGTAGAGCTTTTCCTGACCCATTGCTACTCCAGTTCAATTTTAGAAAAGGATCGGACTTAGTGCCGAATACCGCTCTAGTGTCCTTCTTCATTATTGCGAGAGATTGACAACAATGTCCAACATATCTGCGGAGTTATCTCTGCTGCATCGCTCACCGCAAATTGGCATTCATCCCGCGTGACGCTCGGCAACTTTGTCATGCAAACGTCACAAAACTGACATAAGATGCCCGGTTATCTTTGGGCGCAAGCCCGACAACGGAACTGACGACAGGCAAATGGCACAGACAACGCTTAATCAACATCCCCGGGATCGCTCGCGTGCGCACGTTGATCGTGGCGTACAAGGAGCCGTGACCGTCAGCGGGCTGCTGGTATTGATGACGCTGATGCTGATCTTTGTCTATCTCTTGCTTTCGGTTTTACCGCTGTTCAAACCGGCCTCGCTAGGTACTTCACGTGTATTGCCAATAAGCCATACCTCCCCGGCGCTGGCCATCGGGATGGACGTACAACAGCGTATTGGTTATCGCATTGATAACCAGGGGAAAGGGCGTTTTTATCGGCTACAGCCGCCGGACAGTAACTCGGTGCAACAAATGTTATTGAGTCAACCTACATTATTGGCTCAGGCGGTTGGGGAGCGTGATCTGTTTGCTCTAGCGCGGGCGGATGGCAGATTGATGGTTGTCCAAGCCGATTTTGCACCGGCGGGCGGTGGTGAACCGCAGTGGCGTTTTCCATTGGGGCAGGATCCCTTTGGGTTGGATCCCCATGGGCATACACTGACATTGCTAAGTCTGGCGCAAGTTCGCCAGGGCAATGTCCTGCTGGCGGCGGTAACGGATGACAACCGGTTGCTGTTTGGGCGTTTCAACCCGACACTTCAGGGGCAACCCACGGAAATCCCTTTGGCCACTGTGCCACAACAACTGCTGCTAACGCCGGATGGCCGCCAGCTTTATCTGTTAACCGGCAACCAACTGGCCCGCTATCAGATCGAAGGGGCACAGCCGCAGCTGCGAGAGACGCGAACCCTGGGTGAACATCCTCCCTATCGCCTGACGGCGTTGCCAGGGGGGAGCGCATTATTAATCCAGGCCGGCGACGGTAGCCTGCGTGAATGGTTTGACGTGGAGAAAAACCAGTGCTACCAGTTGGCGCCGATACAGCAATTTACCCATCATACTACCTCGCAGGAGTTGCTGGCTTCCGAGCCGTATCGGCGGGTGTTCGCAACCTTGCAGTCGCAAGGCGAATTCGCCTTGTTTTCCAGTATCCAGTCCAAGCCGTTGCTGAAGGACAAGCTCCCCGCCAACGTGCAACAAATGGCATTTGCCCCACGTGGCGACGGACTATTGCTGGAAACGGCCCAGGGTTGGCAGCATTACGCCGTGGATAATCTCTATCCAGATGTCACCTGGCGTTCGCTATGGCAGCGGCTGTGGTATGAGAACTACCCTGAACCGGCCTATGTGTGGCAATCCACTTCGGGTGAAGATAGCTACCAGGCTAAATTCAGCCTGATGCCGGTGATCTTTGGCACTTTCAAGGCGGCGGCTTATTCCATGTTATTCGCCATCCCGTTGGCGCTGGCCGGGGCGATCTATACCGCCTGCTTTATGTCGGCAGGGTTAAGGCGGGTTGTCAAACCGGCGGTCGAAGTGATGGGCGCATTGCCAACGGTGGTGATTGGGCTGGTGGCAGGTATCTGGCTGGCGCCGATGATTGAGCGTTATCTGCTGGCCGTGTTGGCTTTACCATTCCTGTTGGCCGGGGTTGTGCTGTTATGTAGTTGGCTGGTTAACCGATTTACGGCGCGGTCTTGGTCACCGGGTTGGGATTTACTGTTGCTGCTACCGGTGGTGGTGGTGACCGTTTGGCTGGCGCTTGCCGTTGGGCCTTGGCTGGAGCTTAAGCTGTTTGGCGAGCCGTTGCACTTCTGGTTGGGCGAGGATTTCGATCAGCGCAATACGCTGGTGGTGGGCGTGGCGATGGGCTTCGCACTGGTGCCGATTATCTTTTCGCTGGCAGAGGATGCGTTGTTCAGCGTGCCTGCCTCGCTTAGCCGGGGTTCATTAGCCCTGGGGGCCACCCAGTGGCAAACCGTATTGCGTGTGGTGTTGCCCTCCGCCAGTGCTGGTATTTTCTCCGCGCTGATGATCGGTTTTGGCCGTGCGGTGGGGGAAACCATGATCGTGCTGATGGCCACCGGCAACACGCCGTTGATTGACGGCAGCCTGTTCCAGGGCTTACGGGCGATGGCGGCCAATATCGCCATCGAAATGCCAGAGGCCGTCACGGGCAGCAGCCATTATCGGGTACTGTTCCTGACTGCGCTGGTGCTGTTTATCTTTACCTTTATGTTCAACACGCTGGCGGAGGCGGTACGTTTACGCCTGCGTAAGCGTTATACGCTCAACCAGGAGACACCATGAGAAGCTGGGTGAAAAGCGGCTCCCCGTGGATTTGGTTGACGGCGGCTTCGGTGGCCATCAGCCTGCTGGCGCTGATCGGCATTTTGCTGCTGTTGGCCGGGCAGGGGACGCGTTATTTCTGGCCCAGCCCTGTCTATCAGTTTGAGCTGAATCAGACGGCCGCAGGCCCGGTAACGGTGGTGGGGGAGCTGTATCAACGGCAGACGATCTCGCGCCAGCAATTGCAAGACGCTGGTGTTGCGTTGCCGCCAGGGGAAGCGCAAAGCTTTATTCGTTACTTGATCAAAGTGGGGAATCGGGAAAGCGAAGGGCAGGATTTCCGTACTTTGCTGGCCAGTGACGTCAGTAGAATGACCACCCCTCGCGATTTATTAGTGTTGGAGCGTAACAGTAACGGCACCGCGTACGGCTACCTGGCTGGTTTACTGGAAGATGGCCAACCGTTGACCGGCAGCGATCTGAGCCAGGCGTTACAACAGCGCTTGCCGCAGATCGCGGCGCTGACACGCCAGGCACGCGATATTCAGTTCCGCGATATGGCGCGGATTAACGAACAATTTGAGCATTTACGCCTGCATGAAAAGAGCCTGCAGCGTGAGAATAAGCTGGATGCGCGCTGGCAAGCCTCTATCCGTGCCGAACGGCAGGAGTTGCAACGCCAATACCGCCAGCTTTCTGGCAAACTGCAAGGGTTGGACCGTGATCGCCAGCGTGATGCCTTGCTGCTGCGCGACATGCACGGGCAGGTTCACACCATTGCCCTGAGCCAGGTGCGCGATGCCTGGTATCCCAACGACATGAGCAGCGGGCAGAAGTTGGTGCACTGGGCCAAGCAAATACAAAAATTCCTGACCGACAGCCCACGGGAAGCCAATACCGAAGGTGGGGTATTCCCGGCGATCTTTGGTACCGTGCTGATGGTGGTTCTGATGTCGATCGTGGTGATGCCATTTGGCGTGATTGCAGCTGTCTATCTACACGAGTATGCCGGTAATAATCTGCTGACGCGGTTGATCCGCATCTCTGTAGTGAATCTGGCGGGGGTGCCGTCGATCGTCTACGGTGTATTTGGTCTGGGGTTCTTTGTCTATATGGTGGGGGGCTCGCTCGATAGGCTGTTTTACGCCGACTCCCTGCCGAACCCGACGTTTGGTACACCGGGCGTGCTGTGGGCCGCATTGACCCTGGCCTTACTGACCTTGCCGGTAGTGATTGTCGCCACCGAAGAAGGGTTGTCGCGTATTCCCGTTTCGCTGCGCCAGGGGTCGTTGGCTTTGGGAGCTACCCGGGCGGAAACCCTCTGGCGGATCGTGCTGCCGATGGCGGCACCGGCGATGATGACCGGCCTGATCCTGGCCGTAGCGCGCGCGGCGGGTGAAACGGCACCACTGATGCTGGTTGGCGTGGTGAAATCGGTACCGGTGTTGCCGGTGGACGATATTTTCCCCTATTTGCACCTGGAACGTAAATTCATGCATCTGAGCTTCCAGATCTACGATATGGCATTTCAGAGTCCTAGCGTAGAAGCGGCGCGGCCACTGGTGTTTGCCACGGCATTTCTGCTGGTGCTGATCGTCGTTGGGCTGAACCTGACGGCAATGGGCATTCGGCATTCGCTAAGGGAGCGATATAAAGCATGGTCGCAGTAACACAGTTGAATCTTTTGGGGAGTGCCAAATGAGCCTGATAACGCCGGGCAGCCCACCCCGGCTGGATGTCCAGCAGTTGGCCGATGAGCATACCGCGCTGGCGGTAAATGGCCTGGATCTGTTTTATGGTGACAAGCAGGTGCTGCACAATATTTCCCTGCGTATTCCCAAACACCGGGTGACGGCGCTGATCGGCCCTTCAGGCTGTGGCAAGTCGACGCTGTTGCGCTGTTTTAACCGGATGAACGATCTGGTGGATCGTTGCCGGATTGACGGCGAACTGCAGCTTAATGGCGAAACCATTTCCGGCCCGCAGATTGACGTGGCCGCTTTGCGGCGGCGCGTTGGCATGGTATTCCAGCGACCAAACCCGTTCCCGAAATCGATCTACGAAAACGTGGTTTACGGCCTGCGCTTACAGGGCGTCCGTGACAGGCGCATTCTGGATGAAGCCGTGGAGCGTTCCTTGCGAGCCGCTGCGCTGTGGCATGAGGTGAAAGATCGGCTACGGGAAAATGCGTTCCGCCTATCCAGCGGCCAACAGCAGCGGCTGGTGATTGCACGGGCGATCGCGGTTGAACCGGAAGTGTTGCTGCTTGATGAGCCGACCTCTGCGCTGGATCCGATTTCCACCTTAACCATCGAGGAGTTGATTTCGGTGCTGAAACAGCGCTACAGCGTGGTGCTGGTGACCCACAACATGCAGCAGGCCGCGCGGGTTTCCGACTATACGGCGTTTATCCACCAGGGGACGCTGGTGGAATATAACGATACCGACGCGATTTTCACTTCGCCACGTCAACGCCGCACAGAGGATTACATCACTGGCCGCTATGGTTGACGGGCGAGGGGCTTAATTGGCTTGCTTGCTCGGCTGTGGAGTCGGTTGTTCCTGCTGTTCAGTTTCAACCTTTTTCAGCGCGGTCACTTTTGCTTGAGCGGGCTGGGCCTGAGTAGGCGTTTTTTGCATCAGTTGCGACTGGCCAATAAACAGACCGCCTTTCTCGATGGAGATTTCGTCGGCGAAAATATCCCCGCGCATGCTGCCTTTAGGCTGGATTGACATCGAGTCTGTAAAGCAACGGCCTTCAACCGCGCCATTGATCATGATCTGCTGGGCGCGGATCTCACCTTTGACATGGCCGCTGGTTTCAATACGCACCATGTGGCTGCAAATGATGTTTCCCTCAACCCGACCTTCGACGATGATATTGCCATCGCCTTCGATCACGCCGGTGAACAGTGCACCATTGGAGATAAAGGTGTCTTTCTTGGCGCGGATTGGCTTGATGGCGTCAACAGCATCGCTTGACGGGTTTGGCTCGGAGTGGGTAGCCAAAAATGGTACGGGCTGATCGATCAGCTCCTGCGCCTTTTCTTCAGCCAGCAATTTATTCTTCTTATTGAATGACAACATTTTCTTCATCCTTGTTATTTTGTAGATAAACGCCAGCGTTGCCAGCAGTGCCAGAACCAAGGCGGCCAGCAGCGCGCGTTTAAAGTAGACTCCGGTGAAGCTGATCCCTGTCAGCCAGAGAACGATGGACAATGCCCATAATCCCCATACACACCATAATAAGTTGTAATTACGCATGTTTTTCAGGCCGTTTGAAGTCCATTCTACGCGAAAGTGTGGGATGCCAGAGGTTTTCTGCCGGCAACCAGCGTGACGGTTCCTGTAGGGCTATCCGTAGTAACGGGGATGATACCTAATAATGCGAGCTAATTCACCACTCGGTTAGTCAATCAGGGTAAATCTTAACCGGCTAAATCAATCAATTATTTATATGATATTTAAAGTTAAATTGATTTTTTGAATGAATATGGGTGCGGAAGTGGGAAAATGGGATTATCTGGGCGCTAAGTAATTCTGAGATTTCCGGGGGGCTGTTATCCCTCCGGATTGCCGTTTTTTGGCTGATGCCGTAGCACTAAGGCAATACGTATTAAGGGCGAAAATAGTCAATTAAATCGGCTTGATGTCGCTGTCTCTTTGGATGGGGGCTTATGATCATAAGATTTTTTTTGCTTAATTTTATAAAAAGCATTTAATTTCATGCGGTTGTGTTTTTTATTTATTTTGTTTTTGCATATAAAATTAATTTTAATTTATGTATGGTATAAAAACCCAGTGCTATCCTCTATTTTTACAAAAATAATAAGATATTACTTTGTTGTCTGATTGAGAATATTCCTGACTTTTGCGATTGATATTAATTCATATAGGATAGCCCTGTGATTTGGATGGTATTTGATTCGGTAACTTAATAATTCATTGTAATGGTATTTCCCTTGATGATGCTAATAAGAAGTTTGTTATTCTGTTAGCAGTGCACATTATTATAATCGCTAAAGTCTCAAGGTGATATCACCGGTATCAATGATTAGCCTGTCATTATCTATTGATGAGTTAACGACAGGGTTTAACGGAAAATGGTTCTATTTTGCTTTTTTTTAGCCGGGATCTCAGGTAACACTGCGGCTTGTCCGGTAAATGTTTCTTCGGCCACATAGAGGTGAATGATTATGTTGTCCTCCCTGACCGGGCTTAATTTCACACTCGTTTCAGCCAGTTTGCCAGCAACGACCTTTGCGGTGGTGAGCTTTGAATTGCAGGAGGCTTTTTCTACCCCTTATGCCCTGGAAGTATGCCTGGTCAGTGCCGATCCTGCGGTAGATTTTGCGGCGGTCATGGATAATACCGCGACGCTGACGGTAACCCTGGCCGGTGTGGTTCAGCGCTCGATCAGCGGCATTGTTTCCTCGTTTGAGCAAGGGGATACCGGGCTGCATCAAACACAATACCAAATGGTGATACGCCCTGAACTATGGCGGGCGTCATTGCGGCAGAACTCGCGTATTTTCCAGTTGCAGGATATTCAGACTATCCTTGCTACGCTGATGAAAGAAAACCGGATTACAAAAGTAGACTACGCGTTTAGATATCCGCATCCGCAGCGTGAGTTCTGCGTCCAATTCTCTGAAAATGACCTGAGTTTTATCCAACGGCTTATTGCCGAGGAAGGTATCTTCTACTTTTTTGAGTTTGATGAGAAAGGCCATACCCTGGTATTTACCGACGATATCTTCGCGCTGCAAATCGGTCTTGAACTCCCCTACAACGCAACTAATGCAGTAGCTTCCCCTGAGCTCTGCATCAGTTCACTGCGCCTGAGCAGCCGGATCCGGCCAACCTCAGTGACGCTTAAGGATTACACTTTTAAAGACCCCATTTGGCGTGCAGAGTACGACCGAATGGGCCGCGATCTGCAGAACCAGCAACAGGTTTACGAACACTACGACTATCCTGGGCGGTTTAAGGATGGTATTGGGGAAAAGTTTGCCCGGTATCGCCTTGATGGTCTGCGCAACGATGCCCATCAAGGCTACGGGGAGAGTAATTGTTTTGCCTTGCAGCCGGGGATCCGCTTTACCCTCGGTGCCCACCCCCGGGAAGATTTGAACACCTGCTGGCAGCCGGTGCAGGTTATCCATCGCGGCTCACAGCCTCAGGCGCTGCTCACCTCCTCTGGTGGCCAGGGCACCACGCTCAGTTGCCAATTCAGTTTTATCCCAGACCAACAGACCTGGCGTCCGTCGCCCCTCCCTAAGCCGGTAATGGATGGGCCACAGATAGCCAAAGTCGTAGGTCCGGCTGGTGAAGAAATCTATACCGATGCGCATGGTCGTGTACGGCTGCAATTCCCGTGGGATCGTGAGGCCAAAGGTGACGACACTAGTTCCTGCTGGGTGCGGGTATCACAAGCCTGGGCTGGCGAAGGTTGGGGGGCTATTGCCATTCCGCGTATCGGTCAGGAAGTGATTGTCGATTTTCTGGGTGGCGACCCAGATCAGCCGATAGTGACCGGGCGGACGTACCATGCCAATAACGTAGTGCCTAACGGTTTACCTGCCAAAAAAACCCAGATGTCTATTCGATCAAAATCCTACAAGAGTCAGGGGTTCAATGAACTGCGCTTTGAGGATGCAACCGGGGCGGAGGAGCTGTATCTGCATGCGCAGAAAGACATGCGAACAGAAGTACTGCATAACCGCAGTACCCGTGTAGATAACGATCACAGCGAGCATGTCTTAGGCCACCAGTCGGTGACTGTGGATAAGAACCAGACCATTGCTGTGCACATGAATGAGAAAGAAACGGTAGATATGAACCAGAGCTTGCTGGTTGGGATGAACCAGACGGAAACCGTGGGGATGAACAAGGCCGAGACCATTGGCATTGCCAAAGCGTTGACGGTTGGCATGGCCTGGCAGACCACGGTGGGTATGGCGATGAATACCTCGGTCGGTGTTTCCCAGTCTTCCCAGGTGGGGCTCACCAAATCGTTGCTGGTGGGGCAGAGTTACCACATTGATGTGGGTAAGAAAATGAGCGTGAGCGTGGGCGAGCGCATAGAGCAAAGCGCCGGCAAGGTAGCCATTTACTCCGCCGGGGAACACCTGGAGTTGGTTTGCGGCAAGGCCCGGTTAGTGCTGACGAAAGACGGGGGCATTTTCCTCAATGGGCAGCACATTGAATTGCAGAGCAAAAGTGGCCTGCACGGTGATGGCGACATGGTGCAGTGGAACTGCGGGGCGTCACAAAAAGCACCGGACTCCCCAAAAAGTGAGCCTTTACCCGAAGAGGGGGGAGATTAACCCCTGATATGCCCGATATTTCGCCTGTTATTTTGATAGCGATGGTTAGACCGATTTCAGACAAGGAGCGTTAACATGAGTGGAAAACCCGCAGCCCGCCAAGGGGATGCAACCCTAAAGGGAGGCCCGATAGTTCAGGGGGCGGCCAGCGTGTTAATTGGCAGTTCTACTGGCATTGCCTGTTCTGTCTGCCCCGGCGGTATCACCACGGGTAATCCGGTGAACCCATCGTTGGGTGCCAAAGTGTTACCCGGCGAAACGGATGTCGCCTTGCCAGGCCCCGCCCGGTTGGTGATAAACCGTAGCTACAGCAGCTATCAGACCCCGACTCCAGCCCCGATTGGCCTGTTCGGGCCGGGTTGGCAAGGGGCATTCGACGTCAGCCTGCAGGTACACCCAGATGTACTCATCCTCAATGACAATGGTGGGCGCAGCCTGCACTTTGAGTCATTGCAGGCCGGAGATATCGTCTACAGCCGCAGTGAAAAACTGTGGTTGGCCCGGGGTGGCGTAGCTGAGCTTAACGAGAGTCATGCGTTGGCTCCACTCTGGCACTCTTTACCACTGAGCCTGCGTGAAGACACTCATTACTACTTTGTGGCGAATGACCCGCTGGGGCCGTGGTGGGTGTTCGGCTATGTGCAGACCGTTCCTGCGGTTGACGCCGTGTTACCTGAACCATTGCCGATCCACCGCCCGTTGTGGGGGCTGGCCGAGCGCAATGGCCACCAACTGCATTATTTGCGCGATGCCGACGGTACATTTGCCGGGAAAATCACCGGTGTGGTAGATGGCGCTGGGCGGCGCTTCCGGCTAGAGCTGACTCAAATTCCCCCGTTGATCCTTACCCGCGTGAGCGGCTATGGCACCGATGACGGCATACGCTTGTCTGCGGTATATCTGGTCTCGGCTCCAGGGTTTGCCGATCTGCCCAGCGCTCCGCTGGTGCGTTATGAGTACAACCCGCGTGGAGAATTAGCGGTAGTGTATGACCGGGCCGACCATCCCGTGCGGCAGTTTGAGTGGCACCCTGACTATCTTGGACGAATGGTAGCTCACCGCTACGCTGGTCGCCCTGCCACCCATTATATCTATAATGATGAAGGTAAGGTGGCCACTCAACACAACCCTGGCGGGTTGGATTATCACTTTGTCTATGAGCCACAGCTCACCAGAGTCACCGATAGCCTGGGGCGTGAAGAGATTTACCATTTTACTGGTGAAGGAGGATTGCGCCGGCTGGTAAAACATCAGAACGCAGATGGCGGCTTTACGCTCAACGAATTTGACGGCAGTGGTCGCTTGACCGCTACGGTTGATGCCCTAGGGCGCAAAACCGAGTTTGAGCTGGACGTGGCGAACGGCAATCTGTCTTGTATCACGGCACCGGATGGCAAGCAGACCCGCTATAGCTACAATGCCCAGCATCAAGTCGTCAGGGTCATTCAGCCGGATCGCAGCGAAATCACGAAAGAATATGACGATCTGGGGCGGTTGATGGCGCAAAGCGATGCCTTGCAGCAGACGACTCGCTATCACTACGCCAGCGATGTTTCCGATCAATTGGTCGCCATTGAGGTGCCGGACGGTGGACGCCAGCAACTGGCGTGGACCGAATACGATCAGCTCAAACGCTACACCGACTGTTCTGGATGCGCCACGGATTATGAATATGATTTGTGGGGGGAGGTGACTCGAGTCACCTATGAAGAGGGGCTGTCAATCACGCGGGCCTATGATGATCGTGGGCGTTTGACTCGATTCACTACCGCCACTGGCGAAAGCACGCATTATCAGTACAACGAGGCGGGTGATCATGTGCGCACAACCTTCCCCGACGGAGGGTATGAAGATAGCGAATATGATGAATGGGGACGGGTGCAGCGCAGCTTACTGGCTAGCGGCCGCCTGATTCAGCAGTTCCGCCACGATGTGGCCGGGCGGTTGCGGGCGATTATCAACGAAAACGGCGCACAGACGCTTTTTGAATACGACGAGCGGGATCGCTTAGTGAAGGAAACTGGCTTTGATGGGCGTCAGCAGTCGTATCACTACAATGTGGGGGGCGAACTGACTCAGAGTGACGACTGCGGGCTGACCACGGATTGGCATTATGACTCTGCCGGACGGGTGATAAAGAGTGTCTGTCCCTCGCTGACCGACGGTAGCCCAGATGAGATGAACTGGTCTTACACCGAAAACGGCCTGTTGCAGAGCCTAGAACACCACAGTGCCGGTCACCGGGTGAGTGTGCTGTGGCAGCGCGATCTAACCGGGCGAGTAATCAGGGAGTCTCAGAAGGTGCTCGATCCGCACGAACAGGTTCGCTGGAGCCATACCATTGGCCACAGCTATCAGGCGCGAGGGGGATTGGCGCAAACCCTGCCGGATGGCCTGCCGGCGATTGATTGGCTGACTTACGGCCCTGGTCACCTACTGGGCGTTGCTTTGGATGGCAAACCGCTGTTGGAGTTTGAACGTGACGCGCTGCACCGTGAAAGCAGCCGCCGTTTTGGTGCTACCACCCGACAAACAGACTACGATGCGGCAGGCCGTTTAAGCCGCTTTGCCCTGGCAGGCCAGCCAACCTCGCCACTCAATCGTGAACACCGGTACGATAATCGTGGGCTGTTGACCCATATCAGTAACGGTGCTGGTGACATGCGTCATTTTGTCTATGATGAGGCTAATCGCCTGAGTGAAGAACTCGGTGTCTACCCGTCACAGTATCAGTACGATCCGGCAGGAAACCGTCTGCCACGAATGCGTTCCCCGGCCTCTTTTGAGCCACATGAGCGCAGCCCGATCCATCCGGCACTGTTGGACAACCGCCTGCAGGAAGACGAAACCTTTATCTATCGGCATGACGTCTACGGCAATCTGGTAGAGAAGCGCTGTCATGCCAATGACAGCGAAGTGCACCGCTACGGCTATGACAGCAAGCACCGATTGATCCACTATGCTTACACGCTAAGCTGGAGTGACGGCCACGGTACCACTCAGGGGGATTACATCTATGATCCGCTGGGGCGTCGGGTGGGTAAACGCATCCTTCACCTTAGCCCGCAGGGCATACCTCGTGAAGATGCATGTGTGACGTGGTACGGCTGGGATGGTGACAGATTGGTACTTACTGAAAGTGACGGGCAGCGTGTTCATACGCTCTATCAACCGGGCAGTTTTGTGCCATTGTTACGTATTGAAGGTGATGCGCCACCGGTGGTGCAGACGCTGGTCCAGACCTTGGAGCAGGACGCGGGTATGCGTTTCGAGCCGGAGGTCTGCGACCAACTACATCGGTTAGAACAGGAACTGCGTGAGGGTACCCTGAGCACACATAGCCAGCAATGGCTGAACCATGCGCAACTGAACCAGGAACAACTACTGGCGATGCTGAAACCGTTGCCGGAACGAGCAACCCCGTTAGTTCACCTCTACCACTGTGACCATCTGGGCACTCCGTTGGCGCTGATCAATCAGCAGGGGGGTGTAGATTGGCAGGCTGAATTTGATGCCTGGGGCAATCAGGTTGCAGGGCGCAATCCGCAGCGCCTGTACCAGCCGATCCGTATGCAGGGGCAGCACTATGACGAGGAAACGGGGCTGCATTACAACCGCCATCGCTACTATGATCCGATGCTGGGGCGGTATATCAATCAGGATCCGATTGGGTTATTAGGTGGGATGAATTTATATAGTTACCCGTTGAATCCGCTTCAATGGGGTGACCCATTGGGGCTTGATGTCAGATTGGTAAATACTCACGCAGTAGGTGGTTGGCACAGAAAAGTTGAGGTTGATGATGGAGCTGGAACTTATGGTATAAGCTTTGGCGTCTATACTCAAGATCCTAGCATATCGGGAAGCCCATCAGGTATGCCCAACGCAGGAAAAGCCGGAGATGGGATGGTATATGTAGACAATGATAACGCTATAAAAATAGCTGAGTCATTCAAAACGACACCAGAAGAGGATGCTTTAATAAAACATTATTTAGAGGGCCAGATAGGAAAAACAGGTTCATATAATGTTGCTTTTAATAATTGCAGAACTTATTCAAATAGTGAGTATAATGAAGCTGTTCGCATGGTTATTAAAAAAAGAGTAAAAGATAAGTTTAATAGTATAATTGAGAGTATTAGAGGGTTTTTTTAAATGAATAACTTTATTTTTTTTGTGTTAAGCTTTATACCTTGGTGCAAGACTAATGTATCAATGGATTCTTTATCTGAATCATACTCGTACTTTATATATGAATCAGGGGGAATTGTAAGACAAGGTGTTATTTCTGACAATAAAGTAAAGGAAGTATTTCTAGAGAAATCTTCGAACTTATCTGATTGGTCATATGATATTAAAAGCTATGCTCCAAAAATTAAATTTACTTCAGAATTAAGTTCCATTTCTTGTAATGAATCTGGTGTAATATCATTTAACAAGTTAAATGAAAATAAAGATTCTTTTCAACTATCAAAAAGCGATGTTGCTCTATGTGATACATTATATTTTTTGATAAAAAATCGACAGGCATAGCCGTGAAAAATGAAAGAGTTTTATTATTTTGATAAAGAGGGCTATTTTTTCTCCTGTGAGGATATTTATCACCGCTGATCTACCTAAAAAGCCGGTTGAGATTTGATTAGCAATTCGAAGCAGCCCTTTAGGGCTGCTTCAGTGACAAAACAGGCTACTTCACCAGCGGTTTATCACCAGGCTGGGCCGTCTTGAACTTCGCCAAATACTGCGGCTGGAAGATGCACATACGCAGCACGGTGCGGTATGCGCCGCTAACGAAGAATTCGTCAATAAGTTCGCCTTCCACCTCAAAGCCCAGCTTGCTGTAAATATGGATCGCCTTCGGGTTTTCTTTATCGACGATCAGATACAGCTTATACAGGTTGAGTACCGAGAAGCCGTAGTCCATCGCCAGTTTGGCGGCGGTGCTGGCGTAGCCTTTGCCCTGATGCGCCGGATCGATGATGATCTGGAATTCGGCGCGGCGGTGGATATGGTCGATCTCGACCAGTTCAACCAGCCCGACCTTGGCCCCTTCATGCTCGATGATAAAACGCCGTTCGCTCTGGTCGTGAATGTGCTTATCGTACAGATCGGAAAGCTCAACAAAGGCTTCATAAGGCTCTTCGAACCAGTAGCGCATGACGCTGGCGTTGTTATCCATCTGGTGAACAAACGCCAAATCTTCCCGCTCCAGCGGGCGTAGCCTGACGTTGGTGGTGCTCGACATACATTCTCCTCGGTATCAATAATCTGGCAAAAGTATAACCCCAGGAGCTGATCCAAGGCGAAAAAAAACGGCACCGTGAAAGGCACCGTTTAGATTGCAGGTAAATGGCGGGTCAGTCGGCGGCATAACCTTGTGCTGGCAGGCGTTCGCCGTCCAGCCAGGCGGCGTTGTCGCGCATTGCCAGCCGCCCTTCGATAAACCAGCTCACCACCAGAGGGTAAATGGTGTGTTCCTGGGTCTGTACCCGCTCAATGACCTCATATTCCTCGTCACCGGGGAAGATCGGTACCTTGGCTTGCAGGATCACCGGGCCACCGTCGAGCTGCTCCGTGACGAAATGCACCGAGGTGCCATGTTCGGCGTCGCCGTTGTCGATAGCCTGGCGATGGGTATGCAATCCGGGGTATTTCGGCAGCAGGGAAGGGTGGATATTCAGCAAGCGCCCGGCATAGTGCTGCACAAAGGTGTTGCTGAGGATGCGCATATAACCGGCCAGCACCACCAGATCGGGTTGGTATTGGTCGATGGCTTGTGCCAGCGCGGCGTCAAAGGCTTCACGATCGGCAAAGGCTTTGGCATCCAGCGCTTGAGCGGCAATGCCAGCCGCTTCGGCACGTTGCAGGCCATAAGCCTGCGCGTTATTGCTCAATACCGCCACGATAGTGGCGTCGATCCGGCCCTGTTGGCAGGCGTCGATCAGCGCTTGGAAATTACTCCCCTGGCCGGAGACCAACACCACAATCTTTTTCATCACTGGATGACCACTTGTTGTTCGTCAGAAGAAGCGGTCAGTTTACCAATCTGCCAGGCTTTTTCACCCGCAGCGGTTAATATTGCGATGGCTTTTTCTACCGATCCCTGTGGCAGTGCAATCACCATACCGACGCCGCAGTTAAAGGTGCGGTACATTTCATGACGGCTCACGTTGCCCGCTTGCTGCAACCAACTAAACACGGCAGGCCACTGCCAGCTCGATTCGTCGATCACCGCCAGCATCCCCTCTGGCAATACGCGTGGGATGTTTTCCCAGAAACCGCCGCCGGTCAGGTGAGCAATCGCGTGCACTTCCACTTTCTCGATCAATTCCAGTACCGATTTGACGTAAATCTTGGTCGGTTCTAGCAGATGGTCTGCCAGCGGTTTTCCCGCCAGGTCGGTGGTGGTGGGATCGGTTTTGCTCACTTCCAGGATCTTGCGCACTAGCGAATAACCGTTGGAGTGCGGGCCTGAAGCGCCTAGAGCGATCAGTGCATCGCCAGACTGTACTTTGCTGCCGTCGATGATTTCGGATTTCTCAACCACGCCCACGCAGAAACCGGCGACGTCGTAGTCTTCACCGTGGTACATGCCGGGCATTTCGGCGGTCTCACCACCGACTAATGCACAGCCGGACTGTTTACAGCCTTCGGCAATCCCGGTGATCACGCTGGCAGCGGTATCCACATCCAGCTTGCCGGTGGCGAAGTAATCGAGGAAGAACAGCGGCTCAGCACCCTGAACCACCAGATCGTTAACACACATCGCCACCAGATCGATACCGATGGTGTCGTGGCGTTTTAAATCCATCGCCAGACGCAGCTTGGTGCCCACGCCGTCGGTGCCGGAAACCAGTATCGGCTCGCGGTATTTCTGCGGCAACGCGCACAGGGCGCCAAAACCGCCCAGCCCACCCATCACTTCCGGGCGGCGGGTCTGTTTCACTACACCTTTGATGCGGTCTACCAATGCGTTGCCAGCATCGATATCGACACCTGCGTCTTTATAGCTGAGAGAGGTTTTGTCGGTCACTGCGCGATCCCCACGACGGTTTGCGGTTTGAGAACGGTGCTTCCGGCGGTGATGCCGGAACCAGGCGCGGCAATTCTAACAGCGCAAGCAAACGTTTGCGAGAACCATGTGAGCCCGCTCGAACATTTCGTCTTCTATACTGTTGATCACTCTTTTGTTGATCTCGATCCGGCTATTGGTAGTGGCGTTGGGAGCAAAAGGCGGTATAATCCGGCGATTTTTTTGGCCGTCAACCACCTTAATAGGAGAAAAATGATGAAGATCGTTGAGGTGAAGCACCCGCTGGTTAAGCACAAGCTTGGTCTGATGCGCGAACATGATATCAGCACCAAACGCTTTCGTGAGCTGGCTTCTGAAGTGGGTAGTTTGCTGACCTATGAAGCGACCGCCGATCTGGTGACAGAGAAAGTCACCATCGAGGGCTGGTGTGGGCCGGTTGAAGTTGAGCAGATTAAAGGGAAAAAAATTACCGTAGTGCCAATCCTGCGTGCCGGTCTGGGCATGATGGAAGGGGTGCTGGAGCACGTACCGAGCGCTCGTATCAGCGTGGTTGGGGTTTATCGTGATGAAGAAACCCTGGAGCCTGTTCCTTATTTCCAGAAACTGGTTTCCAACATCGATGAGCGTATGGCGCTGGTGGTTGACCCAATGCTGGCTACCGGTGGTTCGATGATCGCCACTATCGATCTGTTGAAGAAAGCCGGTTGCAGCAGCATCAAGGTGCTGGTGCTGGTTGCGGCTCCTGAAGGGATCGCCGCGCTGGAGAAAGCGCATCCGGATGTTGAGCTGTATACCGCTTCGATCGATCAATGTCTGAATGACAAAGGGTACATCGTGCCTGGCCTGGGTGATGCAGGCGATAAGATATTTGGTACCAAGTAATCAATAAGCCGACCTGAGAGTCGGCTTTTTTATGCTCTCAGTATTGCCGAGTCTGGTAATCCATTGGGCATAGATAACCCAGCTTACACAAATGACAACGACTCAGAGGAAAAACACCCCATGACCCGTCGCGCCATCGGCGTTAGTGAACGCCCGCCGCTGTTCCAGACTATCCCACTCAGCTTCCAGCATCTGTTTGCCATGTTCGGGGCCACCGTGCTGGTGCCAATCCTGTTCAAGATCAACCCGGCGACGGTGCTGTTGTTCAACGGCGTGGGGACATTGCTGTATCTGTTTATCTGTAAGGGCAAGATACCGGCCTATCTGGGTTCCAGCTTTGCGTTTATTTCACCGGTGTTGCTGCTGTTGCCGCTGGGGTATGAGGTCGCTCTGGGTGGTTTTATCATGTGTGGCGTACTGTTCTGCCTGGTGGCGTTGATCGTCAAGAAGGCGGGAACCGGTTGGCTGGATGTGATGTTCCCGCCTGCGGCAATGGGCGCAATCGTTGCCGTCATCGGTTTGGAGCTGGCGGGCGTGGCGGCCAATATGGCCGGGCTGTTACCGGCGGAAGGCACCTCCGCAGACAGCACCACCATCACCATTTCGCTGGTGACGCTGGGGGTGACCGTCTTAGGTTCGGTGTTGTTCCGCGGTTTCTTGGCGATTATCCCGATTCTGGTTGGGGTGTTGGTAGGCTATGCGCTGTCGTTCTTTATGGGCGTAGTGGATCTGACGCCAATCCGTGACGCGCACTGGTTTGCCTTGCCGACCTTCTACACGCCACGCTTTGAGTGGTTCGCCATCTTCACCATTCTGCCTGCGGCATTGGTGGTGATTGCCGAGCACGTTGGTCACCTGGTGGTCACGGCGAATATCGTTAAAAAAGACCTGCTGCGCGATCCAGGCCTGCACCGCTCAATGTTTGCCAACGGGATTTCTACCGTGATCTCTGGTTTCTTCGGCTCAACGCCAAATACCACTTATGGTGAGAACATTGGTGTTATGGCCATCACCAAGGTTTACAGCACCTGGGTGATTGGCGGAGCGGCTATTCTGGCCATTCTACTTTCCTGCGTAGGCAAGCTGGCGGCGGCGATCCAGGTGGTGCCGGTGCCAGTGATGGGCGGCGTTTCCCTGTTGCTGTACGGTGTGATTGGCGCTTCGGGTATCCGCGTATTGATCGAATCCAAGGTGGATTACAACAAGGCGCAGAACCTGATCCTGACTTCGGTGATCCTGATTATCGGCGTTAGTGGCGCGAAAGTGCATATCGGTGCGGCGGAGCTGAAAGGTATGGCATTGGCGACCATCGTCGGTGTTGGCCTAAGCCTGCTGTTCAAACTGATCAGCCTGTACCGTAAGGAAGAAGAAGTGATCGATGTGCCGGAAGAGCGGCTTGATCATCAATAACAGGCAAGTGCTTATCAGCATGATGGAGCCAGTGTTACTCTCCTCAATGGTGAGGAACATTGGCTTTATGCATGGAAATGTTGCACGATTATAACCGATTACAGAAAAGAATGGGCGTATCGGTAATATAGATAAGATATCCTTGCTTACCTGCCGGGCGAATGGTGTAGCCGGTTAAGCTATTTAATTTAGAGAAAATATCTGGAAGTAGCTGTTTTTCGATATTTTCAGGAATGGTATCTCTGGCATATTTATTAATGTAGAGGGTTTTAAAGAAATATAATCCATTGTTATCAACTTGATAGCTGATAATAATATCACGCCTGACATAGTATGTGTCATTTCCAGTATGATATTTTGCAGTCAATGAAATTCGTCCTTTCCCATCATCTCGGCTATTGTTTCCTTTTAAATTCATGATGATATGTTGGTCGGATATCATTCCAGGTTTTGGAACGAAAATTTTGTAATAAAGCGTTGATTCGCAAGATATAGATTCCGCTTTGTTTTTTACGTAAATCAAATAATACGCCGATGCCAGAGTAGCACAGGTTAATATTACTAAAGGAATGATATTCTTAGTCTTCATAACCGGTCCAATGATATGTTTTGCAGTTGCTTTTTAAATTCCCGTCAATTTTGTTATCACACAAAATAATTGATTCTCTTTTGACTTCATTATTGCCGAAATAATATAAATAATGTTTTTTAACGTGGCTGCAAATTACTTCCCTCTTGGACGCTCTTGATTTTACATATGAAAATGTTAAATTTTTAGATTCACCATATATTTCACAGTTTTCATATTGACCCAATAAAGGATAATTATCCTCTAACGGTTTTATTGAAGCGTAAATATAAATCGATAAAATAATAATGATGGCAGTAAAAATGTAAGAATATCGATATATTCGTCTTTTAATTAACCTATTGCTTACTTTTGGTAAGTCATTTTTTTCTAATGGTGAAGTCAGTTCTTTGTCAGTTTTTTGGTGCTGATTTTGATTTTCTTGTTGCTTTACGTATTCGAACTTCTCGTTGAATGGCTCAATAGTAAATTCTAATGGAATATTGAATCCGGAACGTGGAGTCGTTTTAATAATGTTTTTATCTAATCCCAGAGAGCAAAGGTGTTTCCTCAGGATATAAATATGCTGATAGAGAGTATTAGCGCTTACAACGACGCCTTTCTGTCTCCAAATGTCATTGATAAGCTCATCTGGAGGGACAATTTGATGATCGGCATCAATGAGTTTTTGTAAGCATTTAGCTGCAGGCTTAGAAAGCTTTACTTTTACTTCTGACTTATTAAGGTTGAAAATTTCCCCGTTATCAATATTATAGACTATCTTTTTATCTATCATGTAGTAACCAATCATCTCAATCCTCTGAGCAATTAAAGTCATCTAACATAATAGGATTGTTCTTGTTTGCTGTAAAGTCTTATCCTGATTTAGTTTGGAACCTATCATGAGTGTAAAATACTGTGCTTGTGTCTGTTTTTTGATTTCACTTTGATAGGTAAAGCTTAAGAGGATCTAATTCAAATGGGACAGAATGATGCAATGAGGTACCCACGTTACTCATCAACACCATTCTGCCTGCGGCATTGGCGAGCACATCGACCACCTGGTGATTGCGGCGGAGTTGAAAGGTGTGGCGCTGGCGACCATCGTCGGTATCGGTCTGAGTCTGCTCATTTCCTGAACCTCCTGTTATTAGGCAGAGATCCTATCCTTTGTTAAGAACATTCTAGATTCATGCTTATATAAAATAATACGTTTGATATCCCGATGTTATTGTTTCAATAATGTAACAGGCTGTGATTAACCTCGATAGGGTTTTTCCAACGTCTTTAATCCGACGCTGAGATCATGATTTCCCGCGTTCAAATCAATATGGCAAACAAGTCCAGTTATCATTGCGTTGGTGTGAAGGTACTCGACGCGGCCATCAAAAATACCCAAGTTATTACCGATAGAGGCTAGTCTGCAGTGACATGGCAGGTGAGTTAAAAACCTCACCCTGAGTCGTCGTCGTGCAACCGGGAAATGAAAGAAATGATAGGCGGGTAGCCAAACGGGCGCTGCATTGCGCCCTACAGACCAAATCTGTTTATTGATTGGTGGGTTGGACCGGTTGTTCGTTTTTACCGTCAGCCTGTTGAGTCTTACTGTCCATGCTGTTCTTGAGCTGTTCGGTTTTTTCCTTGGCTTGCTGCGCCAGATCGTTAGCTCCGTTAATTGCATCGGCCTTGATGTTTTTGGCTTGGTCGATCAGCTGCTGACTTTGTTTGTCTGCATCCTGTTTGATCGCTGCTGCTTTGGCTTTGGCCTCATCAGTAAGGGCATCTGCCTGCTTGGCTGCGTCATCTTTAATGGCGGAGGCTTGGTCTTTCAGCTGTTCCGTCTGGGCCGCCGCGGCATGTTTGATCTCATCTGCTTTGGCTTTGGCATCGTCAGTCAGTTGATCCGCTTTCTTTGCCGCCGCATCTTTCATTTGCTCGGCACTGTCTTTGGCCTTATCCAGATGGGAATCAACCTTGGCATCATCGCAGCCCACCAGCAGCAAGCCCACCATTGAGGCCAATAGCACTTTATTCCACGATTTCACGGTCTAGCTCCTTTCGGTTATCTTGTGTTTGTGGGATTGATCTTAGAACAGCTTGACTATATAAGACAAATCTCGCATCAAAATAAACCTTTTTACCGTCGATGGTGGCTGATTTTTCGCCACCATCGTGGTGCTATCTGCTCAACCGTTACTCAATATCTTGCTGATTAACTACGATCCAGTTTTTATCGGCGGTAACTGGCTGACCCGCTTTTTTCTGCTGGGCGGCAGCATCTTGTTGCAGTTGTTCCAACTGTTTTAACGTTGCCGGATTTCGGCTGATCCAGAGTCGTTGGCCGATTTGCGCATCGGTGCTGTTTAATAACATATAGGTATCGGAGTAAAGGGTATCACCGCCGACTAAAATCGGTTTTTTCCACTGGTCGATATAGCCTAAAATACTGCCCGCTTTGCCTTCAAACCAGGTCATTGGGTTGACAATATACGGCGTCATCGTCAAGTCCTGATTTTTTTCTGGGTGGTAGTTTCCTGCCTTTATCTGCTTACGTGCCGTAGTCAATTCGCCGGTTTTGCGGTTTACCAACAGAGTATTTACGCCAATCACATTTTGCGGTTTGACGTTGTAGCCATATTTCGGATTGCTGGCAACCATGCGTACCAGCTCTTCGTGTGCGGCACTCATGATGTAGACCTCAATACCATTTTCTTGCAGTTTGGCAAACAGCTGCTGCATACCGCGCAACAGGCGTGGCGGTTCTACATTCTTTTGGTGCAGTTTATTGTCCTGAATAAAGTTGGCCGGTATTTTCTCTTTCAGCGCCATCAAGTCATTAACGTGTTGATTTAACTCCCGTAAGGTAAAGCCGGAAAATATCTGCGCCGCCCAGGGATAGCAGATCAAATCGTCCATTTCGCACAGGCGATGATAGTAGCTGTATAGGCTTTCAGGTTCGCCGAGGCTATCATTGAAGGGGATCAGAATTAATGAGGGATCGATTTTTTCCCGCTTCAATAGCCCTTTATTTTCCAGGTAGGGGAGCAGCGACTCTTCCAAATCGTTTTTGTAGGTGGTGTTGTCCATATCAAACACGGCAAAGTCACCTTTATTGGCTCGTTCAGCAATCAGTTGACTTAGCACCTTGGCCTGTTCCGCTGGCCAAGCGGATAATTCTGTTGCATTGACTGTGGATACGGATATTGCGCCGATAAATGTCATTAATAAAGCAATTACTTTTTTAAAACCAAACATCAGGGTACCCTCTATTTATGTTTATTTGGCTGCGATTATAGGTGCTGATTTGAATAAAAATAGGGTGTTGATCGCATTTCTAGCAATAGAGTAAATAGAGAGGATTATGCTAGGATTAATGTTAAATTCAAGATGTGAATGATTGGGCTTTAATATATAACCCAGTATTCGAGATATATTTAAATGGCCGGGGGTGGCTATTTTTTGAACACGTGAGTCGTGTAAATAGTTGAGTGATTGAAAAGTGAACAAACTCTGGCTGCGAACCTGTTGTTCTCACTGTGGGTTCAACAGCAGTCGCTTTTTGTGTTAGACTGACTGCGTTTTCCTGCCAGTTTTGGTTGAGGTGCTTTTCTGAATACGCCGGCACAGCTTTCACTGCCACTTTATCTACCCGATGATGAAACTTTTGCCAGTTTTTATCCGGGTGAGAACCCATCCTTATTAGCCGCGATCCAATCCGCAGTCCGTCAGGAGCATGGTAGCTATATCTATTTCTGGTCACGCGAAGGCGGGGGACGCAGCCATTTGCTACATGCGGCCTGTGCCGAACTCTCGCAGTGTGGCGAAGCAGTAGGCTATGTCCCTTTGGATAAACGGGCTTATTTTGTGCCCGAAGTGCTGGACGGCATGGAACAGCTGGCGTTGGTTTGCATCGATAACATCGAGTGCATTGCCGGGGATGAGGAATGGGAGATGGCGATTTTCAATCTCTATAACCGCATTCTGGAAACCGGCCGCACCCGCCTGTTTATCACCGGAGATCGTCCGCCGCGCCAGCTAAATCTGCATTTACCGGATCTGGCCTCGCGCCTGGATTGGGGGCAGATCTACAAGCTACAGCCACTGTCGGACGAAGAGAAACTACAGGCGTTGCAGTTGCGCGCCAAACTGCGAGGTTTCGAACTGCCGGAAGACGTGGGCCGTTTCCTGCTCAAGCGCCTGGATCGTGAAATGCGCACGCTGTTTATGACGCTGGATCAGCTTGATCGTGCGTCGATCACTGCGCAACGCAAGTTGACCATTCCGTTTGTGAAGGAAATCCTGGGGCTGTAGCTAGCCACTATTCCCACTCTTTAGACTATTCACCCCTCGAGCGCACAGCGGAATGACAGGATATGCGCCTGTGCAGCACTGGCGGCGGCAAGCGGGGGAGCTGGCAGACGAGTTTCGTATGGAACTGGTGGATGAGATATTCAGCATATACACGTTGTAATTTCAGTGGCCGGGCGGATGAGCACCCGGCTAGCCGTCACGGGATCACAAGATCTCCAGCACTTGCTCCGGTGGTCTGCCAATGCGGGCTTTGCCGTCTTTGACCACGATTGGGCGTTCAATCAGTTTCGGGTGGGTCACCATCGCTTGCAGCAGTTGCTCTTCGCCCAGGGTTTTATCCGCCAGATTCAGTTCCTTGTAGAGATCTTCTTTCTTGCGCATCAGTTCACGGGCCGAAGCGAAACCGAGCTCTAGCAGCAGTTTTTTCAGCTCAGAGACAGAAGGTGGCGTATCCAGATACAGCACCACCTGCGGTTCGATGCCATGCTGTTCCAACAGTGCCAGCGTCTCACGGCTCTTCGAGCAACGTGGGTTGTGATAAATAGTGACGTTTTTCATCTTTTCTCTTTCCTTGTTCAAATCAAGTGCGTTGGAACTTGCTGAAGGTTCTTTGCAACTGACGCAGTTGGTCAATCCGCGCGTCATAGCGAGCCTGTTTCAGGCTGCCCAGCTTTTGCAATGAGCTGGCGTTGCTGAGCAAGCCGATCGCCTGATCCAGGCGGCCTGCCAGCGCCAGGCTTTCTGCCCGGGCAGAGAGTTCTTCATCGCGTAGCCCTTGGGCGGCACTGGCCTGAGCCAGCAGATCCCAGCCGTTCGGATCGTCTGGATGGGCAAAGGTATAACGGTTGAGGATTTTTGACGCTTTAGCGGGTTGATTGCCCTCAACGTAAGCGTTCGCCAGGTTGAGCAGTAACACTGAGTTATTACTTTGTGCCGCATTGACCGCCTCAAGCCGAGCAATGGCCTGAGCGGCCTTATTCTGACCCAGATCGATGTCGGTTAGCAGATCCAGCATCCAGACGTTTTTCGGATCTTTTGCCAGCAGTGGCTGAATAAGATCGCGCGCTTCGTCGTATTTTTTGGCTTCGTAGAACAGGATCGCCCGGCCATATTTGGCGGCTATTTGCTCGCGAATGTTGCCCTTGCTGTAAGTGTCCAGTACGTCTTCGCTCAGGCCGTAGCCTTCTGAGCTGTACATCCCCAGTGTACGAACCCTGGCCAGCAGATAGTCCTGGCTGGATTGCACCAGATGGCGTGGCATTTGGTTGGCGCGGTTGCGGGCGTCCGAAAGTCGACTGTCCGGCAGCGGGTGCGTCAGCAGCATTTCCGGTGGTTTAGAAGCGTAGCGGGACTGATCGGCCAGCTTTTGCAGGAAGTCTGGCATCGCTTCGGGATCGAACCCGGCGCGCTGCAATACCTGAATACCGATACGGTCGGCTTCTTGTTCGTTCGCTTGAGTGAAGCTGATCATCCCCTGCTGCGTTCCCGCCAGCGTACCACTCAGCGCCGCCATGCCCATGGTTGGGTTAGCCATCGCCAGCAGGATCGAGCCCAGTGCGCCCACCCAGGTCAGCGGTGCGTTGCGTTGCTGATCTTCCATTGCACGGGCCAGATGGCGCTGGGTCACGTGCGAAATTTCGTGCGCCAGAACCGAGGCCAGTTGGCTCTCGTTATCGGTTTCACGGAACAGGGCAGAGTGCAGTACCACGTTGCCACCGAAAAAGGCAAAGGCGTTGATCTCGTCGTTACGGACTAGAAAGAAGTGGAACGGTGTGCGCACCGAATAGGCGCTGGCGACCAGCCGGTTACCCAACTGGTTAATATACTGGGTTAATAACGGGTCGTTGATCAACGGGGCGCTAGCACGCAGCTGCCGCACGTAAAAGTCGCCCATGGTCAGTTCCTGGCCGATGCTCAACGTGCCCCCAGCGGAAGTCCCCATATCCGGTAGTTGGTCTTGCGTTTGGGCGTTAACCGGTGCCAACGCAGAGGTGCAAAGCGAGCCGAGCAACAGGACTGTTAGCGCTGTTTTAGTCAACCGGATGGTCATAGTCAGGTTATTCCCTCATTAAAGTCATCAACTTTACCCGTCGTTGTTACCTGCACATAGCTACTCTTCCCATCCCTTCGGGGCCGCTGTGTACAGCGTTCAAATCTGTTCCTGACAGATTTGTCACTCCAGTCACTTACTAAACGTAAGTTCCTGGGGATGAGATAGCTTGTTGCCTAGCTGCAGCTTGAAATTCATAGGGTATAGACGCCAGCATCAGATAAGAGTTCTTCTTCCATGCCAGACTCTCCAGTACAATCATCACGAAAGTGCGTTGGCTCACAAAAATGCATTTTCAGGGATCGTGCGCCTGAGCGGCATAACGCTATCACATCATAGCCAGCCACAACCCATATTGAAACGTTTGCACGGTGATAACCGGGCTAAAATTATTTAAAAATCATGTCATACCTGCTCGGCCGTACAGGGATTGGCGAGCCTCACCCCCCATTGATGGAATAAGGAGCAATCTCAGATGTTGGAGATGTTATTACAGTGGTACCGACGTCGTTTCACCGATCCGCAGGCTATTGCTTTGCTGGTGATCTTGGTTGCTGGGTTCTGCATCCTTTATTTTTTGCACGGTATCTTGACCCCCTTACTGGTGGCGCTAGTGCTTGCCTACCTGCTGGAATGGCCTACCGCACGCCTTCAGCGCCTGGGATGTTCGCGCACCTGGGCGGCAAGCCTTATGTTGATCGTGTTTGGCGGTATTGCCATGTTGTTGGTCTTCGTGGTCGCGCCAACCGCCTGGCAACAGGGGATCAACCTGATGACCGATTTACCGAGTATGCTCAATCAGTTCTACAACTATGCGGCGACCTTGCCAACACGCTATCCGGCGCTGGTGGATGCGGGCATCATCGATATGATGGCGCAGAACCTGCGTGAGCGTCTGTCGGGGATGGGTGAGTCGGTGGTTAAATTCTCGCTGGCCTCACTGGTTGGGCTGTTGACGCTGGCCATTTACCTGATCCTGGTGCCTTTGATGGCTTTCTTCCTGCTGAAGGACAAAGAGCAGATGATCAATGCGGTGCGCCGCGTGTTGCCGCGCAACCGTGGGCTGGCAGGGCAGGTGTGGGTCGAGATGAACCAGCAGATCACTAACTATATTCGCGGCAAGGTGCTGGAGATGGTGATCGTTGGGGTAGCGACCTATCTGGTGTTCTTCATCCTGGATATGCGTTATTCCCTGCTATTGGCGGTGTTGGTTGGCCTCTCGGTGCTGATCCCTTACATCGGCGCGGTACTGGTGACGATCCCGGTGGTGGTGGTGGCCATGTTCCAGTGGGGCATTGGTGCCGATTTCTGGACGCTGATTATCGCTTATCTGGTGGTGCAAGGGTTGGACGGCAATCTGCTGGTGCCGATCCTGTTCTCCGAAGCGGTCAATCTGCATCCGCTGGTGATCATTCTCTCGGTAATTATCTTCGGCGGCCTGTGGGGATTCTGGGGCGTCTTCTTCGCCATCCCATTGGCGACATTGGTGAAAGCCGTGATCCACGCCTGGCCGGATAACATGCTGGTGGATGTGGGTGACGAGGTGAAGTAAGGGAAATAAAGCGCAGCAGCATCAGTTGCTGCGCTTATACCCATCGTCTTTCAAGCTACAGCGTGTGCACAACTCGACCCATCCACGGGCCTTGCCCCTGTCACTTTCCTAAGTAAGTTTCAGGGGATGAGCAAGCTTGGCGCCTAGCTGTAACTTGAAATCCATAGGGTATATGGATTCTGTTATTGCTGCAGGTAGTTCAGAACGATTTCGTGGTGATTGGTGGTCTTGAAATCATCAAACACTTTCTCAACCTTGCCGTCGGTGCCGATCAGGAAACTGATACGGTGAATGCCATCATAGGTTTTGCCCATGAAGGTTTTCTCGCCCCAAACACCAAACTGCTCAGCTACCTGATGATCTTCGTCGGATAGCAGCGTGAAGTTGAGCAGCTCTTTCTCAACAAAACGCGAGAGCTTTTCGGGTTTATCGGTGCTGATACCCAGCACTTCGACGCCCGCCTTTTTCAATTCATCCATGTTATCCCGTAACCCGCAGGCTTGCACGGTGCAACCTGGCGTCATGGCTTTGGGATAAAAGTAAACAAGTACTCGTTGTCCCTGGAAGTCGGCCAAGTTAATTTCCTCGCCATCCTGGTCGAGTAAACTAAATTTCGGCGCTGTATCACCGGCTTTCAATGGGCTCATAACTACTCTCCATCTCTCTCATCATGCTGTGGATAGTTCACTACGCTAATACTGCCTTGCGCATTCAATTCTGTACATAGGCGATAAAAGGCTTGTTCAATATTTGTGGCATCCTGACCGCCAGAACTGTGAGCGGTGATCTGGATATAGAGCTGGGAGGGCAGCTCACCCTGTGCTGGCTGAGTCCGTGACACCAGCTCGGCAATATTCATCTGGCTCGAATCAAACAGGCCGGTAAACCGCTCGATGATATGCGGGGAGTCTTTTACCTCAACCTGTACCCACACTGTAGCCGGCATTGGCGGTCTTTCTTGCGAGTTTGTGCGTTTCATCACGATCAGTAAATCCAGCTCGGCGCCTTTTTGCGGCAAAGTGGATTCGATCAGGGTAATCGCGTTCCAGCTACCTGAAAGCAGCATGATGAAGGTGAACTCTTCACCCAGCATGGCCAGACGGCTATCTTCGATGTTGCACCCGCAGCTACTGACGTGGCGGGTGATGGCGTTGACGATACCGGGGCGATCGGCGCCCAGTGCGGTGATCACCAGATAGTGTTCATCAGGCTTAGGCAAAATGCAGCTTCCTGTCGTACTGAATGGGGTTACCATGGTAAACACAAAAAAAACCGCCTGCCAAGCGCTTAGACACGTTGTTTGCTTGCTTTTGGATAGGTGACAAAAGTACCATGGGTGACTTGTTTGTGGAGGGGACGGCCAATGTTTACGGGAAGTATTGTTGCACTGGTTACGCCGATGGACACCAAAGGTGCTGTCGATCGTGCGAGCCTAAAAAAACTGATTGATTATCATGTAGCCAGTGGGACCGCGGCGATCGTTTCCGTAGGAACTACCGGCGAGTCCGCCACGCTGCCCCATGACGAACATGTGGATGTGGTCTTGCAGACGCTGGAACTGGCCGCAGGCCGTATTCCGGTGATCGCTGGCACGGGTGCCAACGCGACCAGTGAGGCTATCTCATTGACGCAGCGTTTCAGCAATACCGGTGTTGTGGGCTGCCTGTCGGTCACGCCGTACTACAACAGACCGACCCAGGAAGGTCTGTATCAGCATTTCAAAGCCATTGCCGAAAGCACCGATCTGCCGCAGATCCTCTATAACGTGCCTTCGCGCACTGGTTGTGACATGCTGCCGCCAACCATCGCTCGTTTGGCCAAAATTAAGAATATTGTTGCCGTTAAAGAGGCAACAGGGAACTTAAGTCGTGTTAGTCAGATCCAAGTGCTGGTTGATGATGAAGACTTCATTTTGCTGAGCGGCGACGACGCCAGCGGTCTGGACTTCATGCAACTGGGTGGCAAAGGGGTGATTTCCGTGACGGCCAACGTGGCAGCTCGTGAAATGGTCGAACTTTGCCGCCTGGCGGCGCAAGGCAACTTTGCCGAAGGCCGCCGTTTGAATCAGCGCTTGATGCCTTTGCATCAGGATTTGTTCGTAGAAGCAAACCCAATTCCGGTGAAATGGGCCTGTAAGGCATTGGGATTGATGGCAACCGATACGATGCGTCTGCCTATGACGCCGTTGACCGACGCTGCCCGTCCTGTCGTGGAGCGTGCGTTGAAAAGCGCCGGTTTGCTGTAACTCTTAGGGAGATTTGATGGCTTATTCATTGCAAAAGTCGACGCTAGCAACGGTCGTGGGATTAGCGCTGGTGATGACGCTGGCGGCTTGTTCTACCGATCAGCGCTACAAACGCCAAGTTAGCGGAGATGAGGCTTATCTTGAGGCCGCACCGCTCAAATCGATGAGCGCGCCGTCTGGCATGATCCTGCCGGTACAAACCGGCAATTATGAAGTTCCGGCAAACGCGCAGAAAGGCGCTGTTGGCAAGCAACTGGATATCCGGCCACCGGTACAGCCGCTGGCACTGTTGAGCGGTTCCCGTGGTCAATATGCGGGTGACAGCGGCACGCTGTTGATGGAAAGCAGTCCGCAGAACGATAACCTGTGGTCTCGCGTAGCCAGCCTGTTGCAGAGCAAAAATATTCCGATTGCCTCACGTACGGATGCCAGCCAAACGCTGACCACCGACTGGGTGAAGTGGAACCGTCTGGATGAAGACAACCAGTACGAAGGCCGCTACCAGATCACGGTACAGAAACAGGGTTACCAGCAAGCGTTGGTGGTGAAAACCCTCGAACTGCGCCAGCAAGGGAAAACCGACAAGGTCACCGATCCTTCTGAAGTTCAGCGCTACAACGGTATGATGATGAACACCATCGTTGAAGGCCTGGACAAGCAGGACAACCTGTCGAGCAGCCAGTCCGCCAACCGTATTGGCGTGTTGGACGTGCAGAGCGGCGCGGATGACACCGGTTTGCCGACGCTGATCGTGCGTGCGCCGTACACGGTAGTGTGGGATCGTTTGCCACCGGCACTGGACAAACTGGGGATGAAAGTGGGTGACCGCAGCCGTCCGCAGGGTACCGTCGCCGTAACCTACAAATCCCTGAGCAGCGGTGATTGGGATGCGTTGGGCGCGAAAGATCCTGAACTGAAAGAAGGTGATTACAAACTGCAGGTCGGTGATTTGAATAACCGTACCAGTTTGCAATTTATCGATTCCAAAGGTAAGCCGTTGACCCAGTCGCAGAACGATGCGCTGGTAGCGGTTCTCCAGACGGCTTTCAGTAAAACCAGCGTTAAATAATCACATCTAGGGGCTACGGCCCCTTTTTGTTTTGCTGATACGGTATCGTTTGCGTCGCAGATTTGGCACAATAGTTATCAGCAAACCAAAGAACTTATCAGGTCAATTTTGTGCCCAGTAGGCTGTCTGGCAGCCGGAAGGTACCATCTCATTGGAGTAAGTTAAGATGCAAAAGCTAGCTGAACTGTATCGCGGCAAGGCAAAAACCGTCTACACCACCGAAAACCCGGATCTGCTGGTGTTGGAATTCCGTAACGATACGTCAGCACTGGATGGTCAGCGCATTGAGCAGTTTGATCGCAAAGGGATGGTGAATAACAAATTCAACCATTTCATTATGAGCAAGCTGGAGGCGGCCGGTATCCCAACGCAGATGGAACGCCTGCTGTCTGATAACGAAGTGCTGGTGAAAAAGCTGGAGATGGTGCCGGTTGAGTGCGTGATCCGTAACCGCGCTGCGGGTTCTTTGGTCAAGCGCTTGGGTATTGAAGAAGGTTTGCCGCTGAATCCTCCGCTGTTTGATCTGTTCCTGAAGAACGACGCGATGCATGACCCAATGGTGAACGAATCCTATTGTGAAACCTTCGGCTGGGTGAGCAAAGCGCATCTGGCGCGCATGCGTGAGCTGAGCTACATGGCTAACGATGTGCTGAGCAAGCTGTTTGACGATGCGGGTCTGATCCTGGTCGATTTCAAGCTGGAGTTCGGCCTGTTCAACGGTGAAGTGGTGCTGGGTGATGAGTTCTCACCGGATGGTAGCCGCCTGTGGGACAAGAATACCCTTGCCAAGATGGACAAAGACCGCTTCCGTCAGAGCCTGGGTGGTTTGATCGAAGCCTACGAAGAAGTCGCCCGCCGTATTGGCGTGAAGCTGGACTAATCGTTAAATCATGCCCCTCACTCTAGCCCTTTCCCTATAGGAGAGTGCTAGAGTGAGGGGCAAAGCATTGAACCGAGCCTTTCATCCCTCATTCCCTACTTTCCAGAAAATTACTGCATTCCCTTAGCCACGAACGCCTTATAATAGTAACCAGGGCAAGTTTCCTACGATTATTAAAAATCATATCTGGAGTTTATTTATGCGTTGGCAAGGGCGTCGTGAAAGTGACAATGTCGAGGATCGTCGTGGGCAGTCTTCAGGTCTGGGCGGCGGCGGTGGCGGCCCCCGGATACCTATCGGCGGCAAAGGTGGCCTGATCATTCTGGTAGTGGTGCTGGTTGCCGGTTACTACGGGGTAGACCTGACTCCGCTGCTGAATGGCGGAGATGTTTCCCCGCAGTCTCAGCAGCAAAGCGCTAGCATCAGCCCGCAAGACGATCAACTGGCCAAATTTACCTCGGTGGTGCTGGCCTCTACCGAAGATAACTGGCAGGGGATCTTCAAGCAGATGGGGAAAAACTATCAGGATCCCAAATTGGTAATGTACCGGGGCGCGACGCGTACCGGCTGCGGCACTGGCCAATCGGTGATGGGGCCGTTCTACTGCCCGGCGGACGATACGGTCTATATCGATCTCTCGTTCTACCAGGATATGAAAACCAAGCTGGATGCTGGCGGTGATTTTGCTCAGGCCTACGTGGTTGCGCATGAAGTGGGCCACCACGTGCAAAATCTACTGGGGATTGAGCGCAAGGTTCGCCAGATGCAGCAAGGGGCTAGCCAGGCAGAGGTTAACCGTCTGTCGGTGAAAATGGAGCTTCAGGCAGACTGCTTTGCTGGCGTTTGGGGCCATTACGCTGAGAAACAGCAGATGCTGGAAGCGGGCGATCTGCAAGCAGCGCTGAATGCCGCGCAGGCGATTGGTGACGACCGTTTGCAGCAGCAAAGCCAGGGTCGAGTGGTGCCGGACAGCTTTACGCATGGCACCTCGCAGCAGCGTTATACCTGGTTCAAGCAAGGGTTCGATAGCGGCGACCCTAACACCTGCAACACCTTCGCCTCCCGTTGATATTACTCAGTGCCGGTGCCTAGAGCCCGGCACTCTGCTTTCAGGCCTCAATATTCATGTTACAAAAAATGCAGCAACGTATGCAGCGGCAGGGTACTCGGCGGCTGTTGGTGATCAGCGGCGAACCGCAATGGTGCCGAGATCAGGCGCAGCAACTGGCGGCACAGTTGCTGGGCGACTGGCCTTGGGTCGGTAACGATACGCCCGCAGGAATCGATGCGTTGGCGAGTAACGCGGTCAAAACCCTGTTGGGGCAAGAGCGGTTGCATGCGGTATTTGATGCGTTAGCGGGGCTGGACGTTGAAGCGCTGGCCCAGCTCTGCGGGACATTACAAGCCGGTAGCTGGTTACTGTTGCTGGTTCCACCTTGGCAAAGTTGGCCGAAGCAGCCAGATAGCGACAGCCTGCGCTGGAGTGATTGCCCACAGCCGATCGCCACGCCCCATTTTATCCACCATCTGCAACAACAGTTGCTGGCCGATAGCGAAGTGTCTATTTGGCGGCAAGGTGAACCGTTGTGCCTGGCTCCCTTACCATCACGGCCAGATTGGCAGGCTCCCCAGGGTAATCCGAGTGATGAACAGCAGGCCATTTTGGCCCGGTTGCTGGCGGCCGAGTCAGGCATCTGGGTATTAACCGCTGCGCGTGGCCGGGGGAAATCGACGGTAGCAGGAATGTTGATGGCCAGCAGCCCGCTAACCTGCTGGATCACTGGCCCGAGCCGCGCCGCTACTGACGTTGCCAGCGAGTGGGCCGCAGGACGGGCCCAGTTTTGGGCACCGGATGCTTTGCTACAGCATTGTGCTGAACATGGTGCAGAGGGGGGGGGCTGGCTGCTGGTGGATGAGGCCGCAACAATCCCTGGCCCCTTGCTGCAACGGCTAATGGACTATTTCCCGCGCGTATTACTGACAACCACGGTGCAGGGTTACGAAGGAACGGGGCGCGGCTTTTTGCTAAAGTTCTGCGCCACGTTGCCGCAGTGGCAGCCGCTAAGCTTGCAGCAACCGATGCGTTGGGCAGCGGGCGACCCCCTGGAGCGGATTATCGATCATGCCTTGCTGTTCAACGAGGAACCGGTATGGGCAGTGGCCGGGCAGTCACCCACTTTAGGTTGTATTGAACAGGCTGAACTGTGCGCCGATCCCCAACGGTTACGGCGTTTCTATGCATTGCTCTGTAGCGCACACTATCGAACCTCACCGCTGGATTTACGCCGGCTGATGGATGCGCCCGGGATGCACTTCAGTGCGGCATCGCTGGGCGATGAGGTGGTTGGGGCATTGTGGTTGGTGAACGAGGGCGGTTTATCGGTTGAACTGGCCCACGAGGTTTGGGCGGGCCGCAGAAGACCGCGCGGCAACTTGGTCGCTCAATCTCTGGCGGCACATAGCGGCCAATGGTGGGCACCTACGCTGCGTTCCCGTCGCATTACCCGTATCGCCGTGTTGCCGGAGTTACGCCAGCAAGGGATCGCCAGCCGGTTGGTGGAACAGCAAAAATGGGGTTCACAGGGGCTGGATTTTCTTTCTGTCAGCTTTGGCTATACCGAGCCGCTGTGGCGGTTTTGGCAATCTTGTGGCTTCACCCTGGTGCGGATTGGCAACAAACCGGAGGCCAGCAGCGGCTGTTATACCGCCATGGCGTTGCTAGCTATTAGCGAGCAAGGGGAGGCGCTGAGCCATGCGGCGCATAAGCACCTGGCACGGGATTGGCGCTGGTTGCGGCAACGTAGCGACCTGTTGCTGGAGTTCGACGATGATGCCGATCCGCTATTAAATGAGGAAGATTGGCGCGAGCTGGCCGGTTTTGCCTTTGCCCATCGGCCCTTGGAGGCCAGCCTGGGAGCGCTACAACGTCTGCTGTTGACCAGTTCATTGCCCTGTGCGGCATTGCGTGCACATTTGCAGCAACAACAAACCACGGCCCAGTGTGCTGCACAACATGGCCTGAGTGGTCATAAAGCCTTGCTGAGACTTTGGCGGCAAGAGGCAGGGCAGGCGTTGCAACAACTTAATGCGCAACATTGTCGTTACTGGCAGGAGTGGGCGCAGTCGTTGCAATAAATGGAAAGAGTTGTTCAATAAAACCCGATTTTCCTGATTTCTCTGCGGCGTATAGTAAGGGGCTGTTGCCGGCTAAGCCCCGGATGTTTCTAACCTGAGGAGTCCCCATGAAACACTCGAATTTCGTTGTCCAAAGCCCTGCAACACCGGCAGAGCAACTGATACTGCTGTTTCATGGCGTGGGGGATAACCCGGTGGCAATGGGGGAGATTGGCAGTTACTTCGCCAAAGACTTCCCACAGGCTTTGGTGGTGAGCATTGGCGGCCCATTTGCTTTTGGGAACGGTGATGGCCGCCAATGGTTCTCGGTTCAGGGGATCACCGAAGACAACCGCGCGCAGCGTATTGCCGAAGTGATGCCAACCTTTGTTGAAACCGTGCGCTACTGGCAGCAACATAGCGGTGTAGGTTATGCGGGCACCGCGCTGGTTGGTTTTTCGCAGGGTTCGATTATGGCACTGGAAGGGTTAAAAGCCGAAGCCAAACTGGCCGGGCGGGTAGTGGCCTTCAGCGGCCGTTTTGCCCAGTTACCGCAAGCCGATTTTGGTGACAGCGTGGTACACCTGATCCATGGTGAGACGGACGGCGTTATTGCTGCGGAACATGCGCAAGCGGCGGCGGATCGTTTGCAAGCCGTTGGTGGGGACGTTACGTTGGATATTGAGCCAGGCGTCGGGCATGCGATCAGCTCGGGCATGATGAACGCTGCTCTGGAGCGCTTACATTACTATGTGCCGCAGCGCTATTGGGAAGAGGCGATGTTTGGCAAACGAGGCGATCTGATCGCTTTTAAATAAACAGCAGGGCGCTGAGGTGCGCCCTGAGGTTATGGCTTTTTCGGCCAGTCATCTTCGTCGTCCCACTTGGCGTTGTTATCGCGGTGGGGCGGCAACTCAGGCTTGTTAGCCAGAAATTTTCGATGATCCAGGCGGCGTAATTCCTTGATCCCGCTAATGATAATGCCTGCCAATATCACCAGGATTATCCACCAGTAGTCAGCTAACCAATGCATGTTTACACCTTTCCTTCAGGGCGAACAAAACGCGAGAATATCGCGGGCAGATGGCTTGAGAGCCAAGATGCGCCAGCAACGTCCTTATCTCGCCAGGCCGCCAGCAGCAGCTCGGGCGTTAGTAAATGCTCTGCCTCCTGCGCCAACGGGCGATAACTTAGATGCCAGGGTTCCATCGCCACTCCACCTTGATCGGCGGTAAACGGGCGATAGAAACCAAACTCGGCCATATGTGCAGTCAGCCATAGATTCAGCGGATAGAAATAACCACCGGCTTCATATTCCCACGGCTCCAACTGCAACTTTTGCCCAACCGGCAACAGCGACGGATCGTAAACATCCAGATCGCTGCCCCAGTGATGACGGCTGGCACCCGGTAGGGCCGACCAACGCAAAATGGCTTCACAACGCTCGGCGGCGGACAATGGCTGGATATCCATCGGCTGGCTATTGCGATCTAATACTGGCCGCTCTCCGCAGAACTTGCCATTCCAGATCGCCAGTTGCCGGTCAAAATCGCGAAAGGTGCTGGCCGGTTGCAGATCGAAGCCTGCCGTTTTCGCCGCCTGCTGCATGGCCTGAAAGGCCACCACCGCAGCGGGTTGCAGCCGATGATTGCCGCTCAGTACGGTGAGATGCTCCGTCGAGCGCCCGGTGAGCATTTCTGCGCTGATCATGCGACCAGTTGCTCCATGATACGCTGATACATGCGGCTCAGTAACTGCAGATCGGCCGCATGTACGCATTCATTCACTTTATGGATGGTGGCGTTGACCGGCCCCAGCTCAACCACCTGTGCTCCCATCTGAGCGATAAAGCGGCCATCAGAGGTACCACCGGTAGTCAGCAGTTGCGGAGTGAGCTCGGCATAGTGTTCCACTGCATTAACCACGGCATCTACCAAGGCACCACGTGCGGTCAGGAAAGGTTGGCCAGATAGCCACCAGTCGATGCTGTAGTTCAGGTTATGACGATCCAGCAGTTCCTGCACTCGCTGCTTGATTAGGGTATCGGTAAGCTCGGTGCTGAAGCGGAAGTTGAACTGCACGAACATTTCACCGGGGATCACGTTGTTGCTGCCGGTACCGGCCTGCACGTTGGCAATTTGCATGCTGGTTGGCGGGAAGAATTCGTTGCCCTGATCCCACTCAATGGCGACCAGTTCGTTTAACGCAGGCATAGCCCGGTGAACCGGGTTATCCGCCAGATGCGGATAGGCGACGTGCCCTTGAACACCATGGATACGCAGATTGGCGGTGATCGAGCCACGGCGGCCATTTTTCACTACGTCTCCGACCTGCTCGGTGCTTGAAGGTTCGCCGACCAGGCAATAATCAAGGCGCTCGTTGCGAGCCATCAAGGCTTCCACTACCTTCACAGTGCCATGAGTGGCGCTGGCCTCTTCGTCTGAGGTGATCAGAAACGCCAGGCGGCCCTGATGGTCGGGGTTGGCGGCAACGAAGCGTTCTGCTGCCACCAGCATCGCGGCCAGGGAGCCTTTCATATCGGCGGCTCCGCGCCCATACAGCATGCCGTCGCGGATGACGGGTTCAAACGGCGGGTTATCCCAATTTTTCTCGTCGCCGGTAGGTACCACATCGGTGTGGCCAGCAAACGCCAGCGTACTGCCCTGGCCGCGCCAGGCCCAGAAGTTTTGCGTATCGCCAAAGTTCATCGGTTCGACGGTAAAGCCGATTGCTTTCAGGCGGGCAATCATCAGCTCCTGACAGCCTTCGTCATGCGGGCTGAGGGAAGGGCGCTTGATAAGCTGTTGCGCCAGTTCGATAACAGGGCAGATCATGAATTAACCTCGGTAATAAATTGCTGATAGCTTTCGCTGCTGAAGCCTAGCAGGGCATGTCCTTTACCATCATCCAGCAAGGGGCGTTTAATCATGGCCGGTTGCTCCAGCATCAGGGCGATGGCGGCATCGGCATTGTCGCAGGCATTGCGCTGGGCTTCATCCAGTTTACGCCAGGTAGTGCCACGGGTGTTCAGCAATGGTTCCCAGCCCAGGCGCGCGACAAAATCACGCAACAGCTGTTCGTCCAGCCCGTCTGCGCGGTAGTCGTGAAATTGGTAAGCCACTCCCTGTTCTTCCAGCCAGCGGCGAGCTTTTTTGATGGTGTCACAATTTTTGATACCATAGAGCTTAAACAAACTTTTTGAGTCCATATTTACCATGAGAAAGTGCTACCTATATCTTCGAATCAGTACAGAAAAGCAAGCCAGCGGTGATGGCTTAGACCGTCAGGAGGCTATGCTACTGGATTATGTGAAAGATAATGCGGTAAAACTAGGCTTAGATCCAGACAACTAATCCCCTCTTGTGTATGAAGTATTTGTCTGTACTTGATGAACATAAGGTCGAATTGCACGATGTAGATAAAAAACTGATCATTTCAAGAAAAGTCCGGCTTTGTTGAATAAATCGGATTGAGACAAAAGCTTTCCCGAATTGACGAGCCATCAGGCAACACGCACACTTTTTGGCATGCCTGCACGCGTCATTTTGTTCAATGCACGGATCATGGCCATGCCTCACCGACCTGCGCATTGTAGTCACGCAGAGTCAGGTGGCCACCGAACAGTTGTTTAACCTGGTACATTGCCGTTTCCGCCACTGACCGTCGGTTGTAAGCCGTGCTCCATTTCCAATAGGCGTTGCTTCCCGTCAGTCTTTGCCTCGCCACCGCCTGATTTCTGTCGGCATACTCCTCCGGCCAGTAACCCGCCCGGGTTCGCGGCGGGATAAGTGCTCTGATTTTCTTACGCCGCAGTTCGTCATGGCATAGCTTTGTGTCATAAGCGCTATCGGCGGAAGCTACCTTAATTTTCCGGTGGGCATCGGCGTCCACGGCCTGGTGCAGTTTTCGTTTTCCTTACCGTGCTTTTTCACCTTCCATTCGCCTTCACCAAAGACTTTTAAGCCGGTGGAATCGATAACCAGATGGGCAATCTCGCCGCGCGTGGGGGTCTTGAAAGGGATGCTCACGGATTTAGCCCGTCTGCTGACGTAGGAATGATCCGGGCAACGAAGCGGGAGCTTCATGAACGTAAAAATGGAATCAATGAATCCCTGAGCGGCATGTAGCGTGAGGCGAAAGACGCGTTTGAGCATCAGTACGGTGGAAATAGCTAACGTAGAATAACGTTGTGGACGCCCTCGTGATGCGGTTTTTGGCTCGTCGTATCAGGCCTGGATAGCCGACTCATCAAGCCAGAATGTCAGCGAACCCCGATTGATGAGAGCCTTGTTGTAGGCCGCCCAGTTAGTGATCTTGAACTTTTGCTTTGCCACGGGAAACCGCTCCAGGATCAGGAATGTGGTGATCTGATCCTGATTGCAGTCAGAAGTTCGATTTATTCAACAAAGCCAACGAACGGCTGACGATGCAGCTTGGTAGGTACTTAAAATGCATATATCACCAAGAATTTTTATGAATCATGAATGGTCTTATCTTTTTTAAATTCATTACATTTCAGATAACTAATAAAAATGTAACTATATAGTAACAATTAAATAACAAAAAACACTTCCCATATACGATATGTGCTGCTACATATTTAAGCAAGATTTACATATAAATAAACGAGAATGATTTTCAATTCCATGAATGGATGCATGATGAAAAGAGATAAAAAGTGCCTTGCCTGCGTGGATGAATTGCCTGTATTCGAAGGTTATCTCGTAGACGTCTGGGGTGTCTTATACGATGGTCAGTCAAAAACTCATATTGCTGATGATCTGCTCCGGAAAATGAAAATGCATGGCCGGCTCGCACTCGTGAGCAATACCTCTCGCTCGTCGGAAGAGCTGGCTGTTTTACTGAATGATAAAGGGATTTCAGAAACATTTATTGATGGAATTTTCACGTCCGGAAGCCTGTGCAAAGAGCGAATTACTCGCCATTTCGCAACCAATCCACAACACACTTTCATCCTAGTGGGCACCGCCGGTGAATGCCACTGGCTTACTACAATGTTAGATCGACAAGTCTCTTCTATCGAAACATGTGATTTTGTTATTGCTGCAAACATCATTTATGAAAAGGATGAAGAGATCGAAAGGTTAGTAAGAAAAATCCTAGGGAGGGGTTGATCGTATATTCAACGAATCCGGATAAATTTGTCAATATTGGAGGTCGTATTCATAAGGCTGCGGGGTACTTCTGTCAAAAAGTGAGAGAAGCCGGTGGTACCGTTTACGAGTATGGCAAACCTAGTGCGGATATTTTTAATATCGCATTGGCAGGGATTGGTGTGAAAAAAGAAAATGCCTGCATGTTGGGGGATTCGCTGGAAACGGATATTTTTGGAGGAAACTCTGCGTCACTTAAAACCATACTGGTCGCTGGATGTGGTGGTTTGCAGTATAGCGAAGATGAATTAAATGAAGGGTTGCATGATTATATTCTAAATCTACAGGGGTGATTATGTATAAGGTGCTTATCATTGGTTCTGGTGTCCTTTCTACGATGGTTTCAGAGATGTTGGCCTGGAGAAATTTTCCGTGCCAGGTAACGATTGCTGCCAGGAATGAAAATGCTGCAGACGAAATTGTGAACCTGATAAAATTCACGTCAGAGAATGTTGGCCATACATTTAATATATCGTCAAGAAAAATAAACCTTGACTCCGTTGAGGAGATGGCGGAGATCATTAGTGATATTGAACCTGATTTAATCTTCAATACTGCTTCAGTTCAGTCATTTTGGGTTGTTTCAGAACTGCCCGATCATATCAGCAAAGCATTATGGACTGCTGGCGTAGGCCCCTGGACCGCGTGTCATGCCTATCCGGCACTCCAGTTGATGAAAGCAATAAAAGCCTCCGGTGTAAAAACGACGGTAGTCAACGCGGCATTTCCCGATGCAGTGAATCCGTTGCTTAATGGCATAGCACTTGCCCCGGATATCGGGATTGGCAATGTCTCAAATATTTGTCAGCCTATCCGCGAGGCTGTTTCACAGATACTCAACAGTGACATATCTTCAATCTCCGTCAATATGGTCGCTCATCACTATGTTGGCAATACCATTCCCTCAGAAGGGCATGCAAAGGGCGCGCCTTATTATTTGAGCGTAAAAAATAACGGGGAAGAAGTCAGTCAGGACATGTTACCGCACGATAAAATATTCAAACACATCAAAACAGATTTAAAAAGAAAAAGAGGAAAGGACGGCATGTTTGTGACTGCCAGTTCGGCAGTGAGAATTATTGAAGGCTTTTTCGGTGATAAAACGATAGCGGCACATGCACCAGGTGTCAGGGGCTTAGTCGGAGGGTATCCCGTCACGATTGGCAGGAGAACTTTCGATGTGGCGCTCAATGACGATATTTCACTCTCAGACGCGATCGGCATCAATGAGAAAGGCCAGCGGTATGATGGGATTGACAGTATCCAGGATGGTTATATCCGGCTCAAGCAAGAATCCTCGGATGTCATGAGTGCCCTGATGGGATTTGGGCTCGGAGGATACCATATTTCTGAGGTCGGTGAGGTGTCCGCTGAGTTGGTACAGCGCTATCAAGCGTTGAGGAGTAAACATGTCTAACCTTCTCTTCCACGCATACAAAAATGCGCGCAACGTCCTGTCCGGAAACGATGAAACCGGTATGAAAGTCTTTCCGGGGATGTTTGACAGCGATGTCGTTTCTCTCTCTCACGGCGACGGCACAAGAAGACCGCAGTGCGGCATTATTTCCGCGGGGGTTTTAGCATTGCTCAATGATCGTTACTCCCCTGATGACTACCATGTGATGACGCATAATGCAGAGTTGGAAACCTGGATCATCGATGATTTCAAGGCGGATGGGATACATGAGAGTCTCGCCAACAATATTGTGCTGTCACACGGTTCGACCAGTCTCTTCGATGCCATATTTACTTATTATATCGGAAAAGGACGTCGTTATTTGGTGCCCTCCTCGTTCTATCACAACCTGATAAAGTGGTCAGCGTTATATCACGAACATCTTACGTGCCAGTATACGAAGATTGAAAATGATTACAAACTGACAGCGGAAGAACTGTCTAAATCGGTATCAGAAAAAGAAATTGATACACTGTTCTTGTTTAATCCTACGCAAACCGGTGCGATTTATACAGATGCTGAGCTCATGGCACTGTCTAAAGTGTGTATTGAATTTAATATAACGGTTTTTGTAGATAGTGTATTTTCTGGTACGGAATTTAACGATGAGGAGAGAACTCCTCAGATGGCAAAATATTTTACGCAGTATCCTGACAATATCGTAACGATTAAAAGTGCTTCCAAATTTTTAAATCTGGCCAATGTCAGGGTGGGCTGGGCATGTGGTGGGGATAATATTATCGCAGCGCTGCGTGATATCTGTTCGGCGAAAAACCCGTCGATCTCAAATGTGGCACTGGAAATGGTCAAGTACGGCGTTCTACACTGTCATGAATATATCAGAGAAAACAATCTGGAAAGTGCACAACGTGCGCGCATTATTGATGCGTCTGTCTATGACATCAATAACTCTCTGGGGGAACAGGTGATAAACACCACGCATAAACCGGCCGCAGGGCACGGATTTTTGCTCGATTTCGACTATTTGATCAAGGCGACGCACGGGCGCATAAAGTCAGGCTGCGATCTGGTTGCGTATTTGCTTAAAGAACAGAAATTGTCCCTGTCCCCTGCAGATTCTCTTGGTTTCACCGGGTGTAAAGTGAGGGTTGCTTTCTCATCCGTCGGGCTAAAGTCGACCTACCTGGATAGCGAATATGAGCGCAACGTGGCAATGGACAGCATCACTATTGGCCGCGTGCCAGTGACCGCATTGAGGGTCCCTCGCAGACAGCATACCGACTATTTTGATGCTGGCCGAGGTATTCTGGACCATTCGCTGAGAAATTCCTTGCGCACTGCGTTAGCTAACTTACTGAAAAAATAGGATATAGATATGTCAGTTATTGCTGTTCTTGAGTCAAACCTAGCAGGTAATGGTGCCTTAGTCATTCAGGCGGCCAAATTAAAGGGATATAAAACGCTTTTCGTCTGTGGCAATAAAGCGGAATACGCCAATGCCGTGATTAATCCTATTGACTTTGCGGATGAAGTGGCCGTTGTTGACTCTTATGACATAGCCAAGCTGCTGGCCTTCTTCCAGAGTTACCCGGATACGGTTGACGCTGTCATGGCATTTGATGACTTTAGAATGATACAGGCCGCGATCATTAACCAGTTCCTTAACCTGCCACATGCGCCAGCTGTTGAGGCATTATTGACGGTGCGATTTAAACATTTGTTAAGAGAAAAACTCAACAATACTGCGTATTCAATTGGCTTTACACGTTTGGCGGGTAACAGCACAGCCCATCAAGCGTTATTGAAGTACCCGTGTGTGATCAAGCCGGTAGATGAAAGTGGCAGCATCGGTGTCAAGGTTTGTCATTCAAAATCGGAGTCTGACGAGGCTATCGACTATATTCTGTCTCTGCCAAAATATAATGGTCGCGGGTTTAGCGTTTCAAAAGACATCTTGGTTGAGGAATTTATTACCGGGGAAGAATACAGTGCCGAGTTGGTTTGGGATTGTGAAAATGAGGACTGGAGACTGCTTGGGGTTACTCAAAAATTTGTTACCCCCCCCCCATTTTGCGTCGAAAAGGCCCATATTTTTCCGTATGCAGACGGCAGTGAATTTTCAGAGCAGGTGAGCCTGCATGCCAACCGTATACTTGAACATGTTGGTCTGCGAAATACGTTTGTACATATGGAATTTAAATTCTCCGATGGGCGCTTCGATGTCATTGAAATCAATCCACGCTTGGGGGGAGACATGATTATCGAACTCATGAAAAATGCGAAAGGGTATGATGCAGCTGGTCTGATGTTGGAAGCGAATATCAATCATCCTTTAAGCATAGAAAACACCGACGAACAGGGGGATGCTGCGGCTATCGTGTATATCACAGATAGTCGCGGTGGGCATATAACCGATATTACCGTCGAGAGTGATGGGGACATTTTTTCCCGGATCAATATTTTTTCGCTCCCCAAAACACTGAACGGGTTGCGCAGCAGCGAAGATCGGTTGGGGTATGTCATTTTAAATAAAGACCGTTATCAGCAGATTGAGCTGCGTGTTAACGCTCTGCTCGATGGTAATGGTTTCAATATTACTCAGTCGGCATTGTCCTGACTTGACAATACATTTTATTTTGGTGGTGAGTATGGGAAATAAAATTGGTTTTATCGGCAGCGGTAAACTGCTTTTAGATAGGGCGAAGTCGTTTGGTCTATATGTGGTACTGATACAAAAACAGTCACTTGCTTCGATGGAAGCTATTGCGCTGGCAGACAGCGTTTTGCTGTGTGACTATGATGCCGCTGATAATAAAAAGATGATATTGGATTTCTTACGGGAGCAAGGCATCGAAAAGGTCCTGACGCTTTCTGAGAAAGCCTTGCTGGCAGCGGCATGGATAAATGACGAATTATTGTGCGATACTAAAAATAGTACGATTGCTGAAATAGTCAAAAATAAAATATTAATGCGTGATACGCTTAAGGGAACCCCCTACGGTAATGTCAACTATCATGCGGTCCATTCCGCGAATGATCTGTCTCAGGCCGCTGCCCTGCTCGGTTTTCCGTTTATTCTGAAACCCTCTCGGGGAGTGGGAAGCGAAAATGTTCATCTTGTTGTCGATGATAAGCAACTTTCGACGATAAACGTTCTGCAGACATTAATCGCTGAACAGTACATCGGGGGAAAGGAGTATTCCGTTGAGGCATTTTCTGTCAATGGGGTACATACCGTTCACGCGGTCACCGAGAAATCCCTGTTTGATAATGAAGACTCCCGGTTTGTTGAGCATGGACATGTTGTCTCCAGGGAGAATAATGATGGACAGTTTTTTGCCGCGATCGATGATTTTGTCTGTGGCTTCTTATCCCTTATCGGGATTGAGTCCGGCGCGACCCATACCGAAGTGAAGGTCGATCAGAGTGCCATACACATCATTGAGTCCCATAATCGGGTCGGCGGCGACAGTATTCCTGAATTGGTTTACCATGCCACGGGGGTCGATCTGTATTCACTGGCGATACAAGATGCGTCAGGCCTGCCTTTGGATAATACGCGCAAGTCGGTGAGCAATAATAGTGGGATCCTTTTCTTTGATTTTGAACCTGGTCAGGTCAGTAGTCTTTGCGGTGAACAACGCGTTAAACTTTTACCCTACGTCAAAGACGTAAGTTTACCTGAACTCATCAATGCGCCCCTTTCCCGCCCTGTCGACTCTTTTTCACGTAATGGCTATGTGATTTGCAGCACACCCGAGGATGTGAAAAGTAAGCTCGACCTGTGCCAAATCCTGATAAAACCGATATACATTTGAGTGGGAACAGTCAAATATGATTCAGGACGCAAAATGAGCAGAACTAACTATATACTCATGTTCGTTATGCTAATCTCTTGTGTTAGCATGTTTTCGTTTTTCCCTTTCCTTGTCACTATCCTGACAGGACATTATGCCTTTACTGCTGCTGATGTGGGTATCATGATGTCAGTGGGTATTATTGCCGGCAATTTATCCTCTGTCATAGTTTGCATGTTTTTGTCTGAAAAGGTGTACAAGCCTGTATTTACGCTGGCACTGATGGTGTTCTCCTTGTCCGCTTTTGGTTTTTTCTTCGTCAGCAATATCTCCAGCACGGTTTATCAGTATGTCCTTCTATTGTGTTGTGTTGTACTTTATCGGTTTTCCGTGGGTGTCTATTATAATATCTCACGTGCGTATCAAATTTACTCGCTTGACAAAGAACACGAGAAGTTAAGATTATTTTCTAATATAAAATTTATTAATAGTGTCGGTGGCGGGCTCGGACCAGTTATTGGACAAGCCCTCATCAATTATGGAGGGTATGACGCTTTATCAGTTTTTTGTTCGATCATTTTTTTGGTCGCGGCCATATTAGTTTTTCTGTTTGTTCCTGGGGTGAAGAAACCTCATCAGGCACAGTTTGTAAATGTGTTTCAGGGCATGATTCAGGTTATTCGTGACAAAGTTTTTGTACTGATTTCTATGGGGGCACTTTTTCATTATATCTTCGAAGCGCAGATATACACGTTCATTACGTTAAAAATAAATGAGAATAATATTCAGGATGGTGTTGCCTATGTTTTTACATTGAACTCAGTTTTCCTGATTGCTCTTGCTTTTTGGGGAGGGAGATTGATAAGGAAAATTGATAAACTTCCCAAAATATCCCTTTTGGCCTTTGGTAGCTTTTGTTCATGCCTATCATTGATTTCAACACCCCTGATGACCGGCTATTTGGGATTAGCTTTTGTAGCTTTTACTTTCTCTCTCGGTGAATATCTGGTACCCCAATTGGCTGTGGATTTAATTACCGACACACCAGGAAATACGTTGCAGAGAATAACATTGTTCAATTTTATGACGAGTGCAATCGGCCTGGGTATAGGGTTCATATTCGGTTCTTATTTGTCCACGGTCGGCAACCTTTTTGTCGTCGCTGTCTCGTGGGTTACCATCCTGGTGCTGGTCTGCCTGCTTTTCTCTCTTGGCCTGAGCGCCAGTCGAGCACAACGCAGTGCGGTGCTGTCTGCCAATGCATCTGAAAAGTGAGGGAAAGCGAACACAGGACGATACCGACCGGGGCGATTGATCGGCCCCACCGGTCGCCATCGTCACTCCAGCGGCGCTGGCGCATGAAGATTCTCCCCAATGTATGGGCACCAGCTGCAACTGATCATTATGCTGAAGAATGACCTGAACTTGAGCACTAGGGCCAGGGACGATGTTATATCGTGGGCCCCAAGTATCGTGATCAGTAGGTACAGTATAGTTTATAGCGGCTTTGTTGAATAAATTGGATTGAGACAAAAGCTTTCCCGAATTGACGAGCTATCCTGATTTTCTTACGCCGCAGTTCGTCATGGCATAGCTTTGTGTCATAAGCACCATCGGCGGAAGCTACCTTAATTTTCCGGTGGGTCTGGCGGATAAGCGCCGGGAATGCCTCCGCATCTGTCACGTTGTTCAGTGACAGGTCAGCCCAGATAACCTCGTGGGTATCGGCGTCCACGGCCAGGTGCAGTTTTCGCCAGACGCGGCGCTTTTCCTTACCGTGCTTTATTGATATTAAAGCGAATCAAGGTGTAAGGTAAATCTGTGAGTAAACATCAATCACTTTTGGATAAGGCCGAGAGTTCATAATCCGGCACCTATAAAAAGACACCGGAGAAATTAATGGGTGTTAATTAGCGCCCACAGAAGGAAGAGGCTACTCTGTTAAAGTGGATTTGAGAATTGCCGAATTTATCATTGTCAGGTGTATTGCATTCCTCTCTCTTCATGCAGATATAGTTACCACTACCATCGTCATCTCTTATCCATAAATAGCGTGTTTTACCACAAACTAAATCATTACCGCCAATAACATTGGTGGCCTTTTTATGAGTTATTTTTTTCACGGCATCCATCCTGGTTTTGTATTAATGAAATACTAGAATAGCAACCTAAGGTGCAATTTCAAGCGCATGCAAAGGGAATGCGCTAATAACAGGATAGTGTCGGTTATTTTATTGAGAATTATCTTGCTTGTCGTGCGATAAAAACTGGTGTGTTAATTTTGTAGGATAAATTCAAATTAACGTATGTATCTGCTACCTTGCTAACGCTCCAGAACGCTAAAGACAATGTAACATCTGGGTAGGTTTTTGATTAATCTGAAAATATGTTCCACCCTAGGTTTTCTTGGCTGGCATCGTTCCCAAAATACTTCACTTGCTCAAAAAACAGGCGTAAAATGCTTGCCTCCAATAACTGGAGGTAGTGAAGTGCTATGGTTGATCGTGAGTTAACAAACTGGAAAGACTTTATTGATGAGATGTTAGGTAACTGACACCGTAATAGGGTTTAAAGCTTGAATAAGGCTATTTGATTTGTTTTTATTTAAAGCATCTAGGGTCACAATATCAAGTCGTTAGCAAAGCAGCCTCGGTTCCGAAGCTGCTTTTTTTACGTCTGCTATTGGCTATCGTGATTGTGGGATAGTGCTTTACCAGGGAAGCGGCGGCGTACCAATACGAAGAACAGCGGCACAAAGAAAATCGCCAGAACGGTGGCGGAAATCATACCGCCCATCACCCCGGTACCTACCGCATGTTGGCTGCCAGAACCTGCACCAGAACTGATGGCCATTGGCAGAACGCCGAAGATAAACGCCAATGAGGTCATCAGGATAGGGCGCAGGCGCAGGCGCGATGCTTCCAGCGTTGCCGCCATCAAATCCCTGCCTTTATTGTTCAGCTCATTGGCAAACTCCACGATCAGGATGGCGTTCTTGGCCGACAGCCCGATAATCGTCAATAACCCCACCTGGAAGTACACATCGTTTTCCAGCCCGCGTAGCCAGGTGGCTGCGACGGCACCGATCACCCCCAGCGGCACCACCAACATGACCGAAAACGGGATCGACCAGCTTTCATACAGGGCGGCCAGACATAGGAATACCACCAACAGCGAGATGGCATACAGCGCCGGTGCCTGGGAACCGGACAGGCGCTCCTGGTAGGACATTGCGGTCCATTCCAGGCCGAAACCGGTTGGTAGCTGGCTGACGAGTTTTTCCATTTCATCCATCGCGGTACCGGTGCTGACGCCCGAGGCGGCCTCGCCCACGATTTCTACCGTGGAGTTACCGTTGTAGCGTTCCAGACGCGGTGAACCATATTCCCAATGGGAGGTAGCAAAGGCGGAGAAGGGCACCATCCCACCGCTGTTGTTACGCACATACCACTTGTTTATGTCCTCTGGCAGCATGCGGAAGGGTGCTCCGGCCTGAACGTACACTTTCTTCACTCGCCCACGGTCTAAAAAATCGTTGACGTAGGTAGAGCCCCAGGCGGTTGACAAGGTGCTGTTGATATCGTCGATCGACACGCCCAGCGCCTGTGCCTTGCGTTGGTCGATATCGATCTGCAACTGCGGGCTGTCATCAAGGCCATTATGGCGCACACGCGATAGCTGAGGGTTTTGCCCAGCCAGTTGCAGCAACTGATTGCGAGCCTCCATCAGCTTGCTATGCCCCAGCCCTGCGTGGTCTTCCAACTGCATATCGAACCCCGAAGAGTTCCCCAGCCCGGTGATCGCTGGCGGGCTGCTGGCGATCACGCGTGCTTCGTTGATGTTGCTGAAGGCCTTGGTGGCACGTTCGATGATATCGAACGAACTATTGGCTCCTGAACTGCGTAGATCCCAGTCCTTCAGGCGCAAGAACAGGCGTGCGACGTTCTGGCCGTTGCCGCCAGGCCCTGCACCGATGGTTGAGAACACCGACAGCACGTTGGCTTTCTCTTCGGTCAGGAAGTAGTGCTCGACCTTTTCCACCACCTTGGTGGTTTGCTGCAGGGTGGAGCCCGCAGGCAACTGCACCTGCACGGTGAACACACCACGGTCTTCCTGCGGCAGGAACGAGGTCGGCAGTTTGATAAACAGCATTGCCATACCGGCCAACAGTAACAGATAGATCACCATGTAGCGGGCGCTGTGATGCAGCACGCGCGCTACCCCACGTTCATAGCGTTCGGTGTTGCGGTTGAACATGCGGTTAAACCAGCCGAAGAAACCGTGCTTGCCGTGATGATGGCCTTTGGCGATCGGTTGGAGAATAGTGGCGCACAGGGCCGGGGTGAGGATCATGGCGACCAGCACCGAAAGCACCATTGCGGAAACGATAGTGATCGAGAACTGGCGATAAATGGCGCCGGTGGTGCCGCCGAAGAAGGCCATGGGAATAAATACTGCCGAAAGCACCATGGCAATCCCCACCAGCGCGCCCTGGATCTGCCCCATGGATTTACGGGTGGCGTCCCTGGGTGAGAGCCCTTCCTCGCTCATTACGCGTTCCACGTTTTCCACCACCACGATGGCGTCGTCCACCAGTAGGCCGATCGCCAGCACCATGGCAAACATCGTCAGGGTGTTAATGCTGTAGCCGAAGGCCGAAAGGATAGCGAAGGTGCCCAACAGCACCACAGGAACAGCGATAGTGGGGATTAACGTGGCGCGGAAGTTCTGCAAGAACAGGTACATGACTAAAAACACCAGCAAAATGGCTTCCAGCAGGGTTTTTACCACGTCATGGATCGAAGCCTGCACGAACGGCGTCGTCTCATAGGCAATCTTGGCTTCCAGCCCGTGGGGGAAATATTGTGAAAGCTCGGCGATCTTGGCTTTCACCAACTGGTCGGTTTGCAATTCGTTGGCACCGGAGGCCAGCTTGATGTTCATCCCGGCGGCCTGCAGACCGTTGTAACGGCTGAGGTAATTATAGTTTTCCCCGCCTAACGCTACCGTGGCCACGTCACCCAGAGTGACCAGCGAACCGTCCCGATTGACGCGCAGCGTGATCTGGCGGAACTGCTCCGGCGTTTGTAACTGGGATTGAGCGTTGATGGTGGCGTTCAGCGCTTGCTGATCTACGGAAGGGGAACCGCCTAGCTGGCCCACTGCCACCTGGGCGTTCTGCGAACTGATGGCGTTGACCACATCCTGCGTGGTGAGCTGGTAGCTGGTGAGCTTGTTCGGATCCAGCCAGATACGCATGGCGTATTGTGAACCGTAAACGTCCATGCTGCCCACGCCGTTAATGCGGCTGAGGGGGTCTTGCAGGTTTGAGACGATGTAGTCCGCGATGTCCTGCTTATCCATGCTGCCATCGTTGGAAACAAAGGCCACCATCATCAGCGTGGTGTCGCCTGATTTTGACACCGATACGCCTTGCTGCTGTACCGCCTGTGGCAATCGTTTTATCGCGGATTGCAGCTGATTTTGTACCTGCTGCATCGCTTCGTTCGGATTGGTGCCAGCTTCAAAGGTCAGAGTAACCGAAGCCTGGCCGGTATTGGTGCTCTGCGACGACATATACATCATGTTGTCGAGGCCGGTCATGCTCTGTTCAATAATCTGGGTAACGGTATTTTCCAGCGTTTGCGCCGATGCCCCCGGATAGGTGGCGCTGATACGCACGTTTGGCGGAGCGAGGTTCGGATATTGTTCGACAGGCAGAGAAAAAATCGCCAATGTCCCCGTCAGGCAAAGAATAATTGCCAGAACCCAGGCAAAAATCGGGCGATCAATAAAAAAATTGGCCATGCGGCATGAACCTCGTTGTGACTTGTTCTATTTTTGACTGCATCAGTTATGCTTATGCCTGGCGCTGGTTGGTGGCCGGGCTGTCGCAGGATTTTATGGTACCCAAAGGTGCTACTGCACTTTACTCGTCATGCGTAGATAAAGCGTGGAGAAAAAAAGGAGATAATGTAAATAACAGTAGTAGAAATCTACAGTTACACATTGCACCACAACGAAATGCGTCATTATGGCGATTTTATTGCGTTACGGTGAAATAATCAGGAAGTTTTCTGCAGCAGGAGTCAAGCATGGAAATTAATCCGGTATTTGCTCGTCGTCTTTATCTGTGTTGGCTGATCAGCAGCAATGAACGTCCTAACGTTCCGCGCCTGATGGAATTGACCGGTTGGCCGCGTCGTACGTTGCAGGACGTACTAAAAGCACTGCCAGGCCTGGGCCTGGAGTTGCAGTTTGTGCAGCAGGGGAAGCGAAATAACGATGGCTATTACCAGTTGGCAAACTGGGGCCCGCTAAGTCAAAGCTGGATTAATCAGCATCATGAGATGCTGCTGGCGGCTATTGGTTGAATGTTCCCCGGCATGCCGGGGAAGCATTACTGACTTTTCGCTTCCAGATACATCACGGTTGCTGCCACGCGCGAACGCACGTTGAGCTTGCGCAGCATATTGCGGATGTGCACTTTCACCGTCTCTTCAGAAATATGCAACTGCGCCGCGACCTGCTTGTTTGACATGCCGCGCGCCACTTCCTGCAAGACATCCAGTTCACGCTCGGTGAGAGCGGCAAAGGGATCGTGTTGCTCGCTGCGTGACGAAAGATAGTCCGCAACCGCATCGCTAATCACGTTCTGGCCCTCGGCGGCCTGGCGAATATGCTCCAGCAACTGTTCTGGCTCGCTGTCTTTCAGCAGGTAGCCATCGGCGCCAGCATCGATCAGCGCATAGACGTCGCTGCGGGAGTCGGAAACGGTCAGCACGATGATGCGTGCATCCACCCCTTCATCGCGCAGTGCCTTCAGCGTATCCAGCCCGGAAAGCCCCTTCATGTTCAGATCAAGCAGGATCACGTCTGGCGTGAACTGCGCGGTCATGGCGATTGCCTCAGCTCCGCTGCTGGCTTCTGCCACCACGGTGAAAGTAGGATCTAGCCCTAGCAATTGTTTGATGCCACGTCGCATCAACGGGTGATCGTCCACGATCATTACTCGGTAATTTTTCATCACAATAAAACGTGCTCCCTGTAGCGAGTAAAGCCACTGCGTAATGCAGGCAGTAAAGCTGACTCTTAAAATATAGTAGTAATTAGCATTGTCGCTCGGCTCGAATGGCCGCCGTGCAATGCAGTTAGCCGTTATGGCGGGAAGCTAAGACAGACCTCCGTGCCCCCGGCATTGCCACGCCTGATTTGTAACGTACCGTTCAGGCGCGTTGCGCGTTCGCTCATAATGGTTAGCCCGTAATGGCCTTCCGGCTCATCCAGGCTGTCGATGCCGCAGCCGTCGTCACAAATGGTGATCTCGTTGTCTCCGCTGGGGGAGACTTCGCAACGGATCACAATCTCCTGTGCATCGGCGTGTTTGATGGCATTAAGCACGGCTTCACGCACGATCTGTAGCGCATGAACCTGTTGTTGGGCATTCAACGCCTGTGAGGCTAACCGACAGTGTAACTGAATCCGCGCTCTGGTCAGCAGTTTTAATGGTTCCAATACCTGCTGCAACGCGGCATTCAGATCGGCATCCTGAATGCTCAGCCGGAAGGTGGTGAGCAGTTCGCGCAATTGGCGATAGGCATCCGCCAGTGCCCGATCAAAATCATCAATGATTTCATCTGCCTGCGATGAGTGACCTGCCAAGGTACGTTTGAGCAAGGTCAGCTGGATGCGCAGGAAGGTGAGTGCCTGGGCCAGCGAATCGTGCAGTTCACGGGCAATGGTGGCGCGTTCTTCCATCAGTAGGAACTGCATATGCTGCTTTTGTGCGCGGTTAAAGTAAACTCCACGGCTGAGCATATTGGTCACGCTTTGCATCAGGTGCGGATGAGGCGGTTGTTGCTCATGTTGCCAGCTTAGGCTGCCCAACGGTTTGTTGTCTTGCATAATCACCTGCGAATGCCAGGCCAGTTCCGCCACGGGTTCACCGCTGCTGACCTGCCATTGGCTGAGGCTGTCTTCCACATTGAGCCGGATGCAATGCAATTGTTCGCTTATCTTGATGATGTGCAGGACCTTCTCGAACGCCCGCTGATCCAACTGCCCAACGCTCAGCGCCTGGGAGCAACTGTAGAGTACCTCCAGCGTGCGGTTGGCCTGCTGTAGGCGCTCGGTTTTTTCCTGCACTTTCTGTTCCAGTGACTGATAGAGCTTCGCTAATTCGCCAGACATGGTGGTGAAGGTTTGCGACAGTACGCCCAGTTCGTTTGGCAATGAAACGTCGAGTGGCGGATGATTAAAGTCACGTTGTTGCATACGCAGGCTGGCATCCACCAGGCGTTTGAGCGGGGTGACCACTTGGCGGCGCATAAAGCGGATGCAGAACAGCACCAGGGCAATGATGGCGATGTAGCCCATCACGCTGATTGTCGCTACGATGGTCAGCTTTTGTTCGGAGTAGCGCTGCAAAGCCAAGACAAAATGGTCGATCTGATTGACATAGCTGGCCACGTTGGCCTGATAGTTTTCCGAGTTCCCGGCCAGGATCTGTTTTTCCAATACCTGCCAGGCCTGGCGCAGCGTCAGGTATTTTTGCCGCACATCGTCAGGCACATAAAAGCGATCGAGTTTAAGTAGGGCCGGAGCCATCAGCGACTGCTGATACTGCACCAGGTGCTGCTGCACCTCAGCGGAACCGTTAGTGAGCTCATATGCCAACCGGTAGCTCTGCATGCGCAAGGAGCCTGCGATATTTACCGCTTCGGCATCTTGCAGGCTGCCCGCCACTGTGGTTAGTGCCAATCCGGTGGACAGCACGGAAAGAATCACGATACCTATCAGCGCCTTCGCCAGGCTACCTGTTACTGAGCGTTTTACGAGCAATTAAGCGTCCTTCTGGTTGTTGGCCGATCTGGGCCGCCGAGTATTATGCGCCGTCAAATTATAACTTTTACTGGCAAAAAGCATGGCGATTTTGAGCAAGCGGCCCATTCGCCGCCAAAATAATCTTCGCTATATAATCAAGTAAATAGCGATTGGGCAGCCTACCGTTGGCAAAATGCCCTATATCGGTTGTCAGTGATTGATCTGGCGCAAGTAATACCCACTTTTACCTATTAAGGGTGATTATCTACCCCCTCCGATAAGCCTATTTTATCCTTGCCTCTTACCTGAGGTGCGAGACCAAAAATAATAAAGTCACACTATAATAATTTTTTACACGCGCGCGTGTTGCCAACGTTGAAGGATAACCCGAATGGCCGAATTGTCGCGACGCAGATTGCTCAGCGGACAATGGCGTCATCAAACTGATGCGATCCGTCCCCCGTGGTCGCGTGAAACCCCTCTCTTCCTTGCGGGTTGTACCCGGTGCCAGGCCTGCGTTAACGCCTGTGAAACCGGTGTATTGATCAGCGGCAGTGGCGGATATCCCGAAATCGATTTCCAACGCGCGGAATGTACCTTTTGCCGACAATGCGCAGATGCCTGCGAAGCCCCACTGTTTTACCCACCACAGCATCAACCCTGGCAACAAGTGGCGTCGTTTTCGGCCGTTTGCCTGGCGATGCAGGGGGTAGAATGTCGCAGTTGTCAGGACAGTTGTGAAACGCAGGCAATCCGTTTTCGGCCACGGTTAGGCGGCATAGCCCAACCGGCGCTCGAGGTGGCGGCGTGCAATGGTTGTGGTGCCTGCGTTGCCGGTTGCCCGATCTCGGCGATTGCAATAACCCGGAGTGAAAATAATGAGCAGTGAATGGCACGTAAGCGGGTTGATGGTGCAGGCTCGGCCTGACAAATTCCCGGCGTTGATCTCGGCGCTGCTGGCAATTCCCGATACGGAAATTCCGGCACAGGATCAGCAGCAGGGCAAATTGGTCGTCGTTATGCAAGCAGCACGCTCCGATGCGTTGCTGGAAAAAATTGAGTCGGTACGCAATCTGGAAGGCGTGTTGGCAGTGTCGCTGGTCTATCACCAGCAGGATGAGCAAGGTGAGGTAATGCCATGAAACTCAGTCGTCGAGACTTCATGAAAGCGAACGCCGCAGTGGCTGCAGCCACTGCAGCCGGGCTGACGATCCCAACGGTCGCCCAAGCCGTGGTTGGCAGCGGTGACGAAATCAAATGGGACAAAGCACCTTGCCGTTTCTGCGGCACCGGGTGTGGCGTTCTGGTCGGTACCCAAAATGGCCGCATTGTGGCTTCGCAGGGTGATCCGGATGCTCCGGTTAACCGGGGCCTAAACTGTATCAAAGGCTACTTCCTGCCCAAGATCATGTACGGCAAGGATCGACTGACACAGCCAATGCTGCGCATGAAGAACGGGCAGTATGACAAAGAAGGTGAGTTTACTCCCATCACTTGGGAAAAAGCCTTTGACGTCATGGAAGAAAAATTCAAAGGGGCCCTGAAAGAAAAAGGGCCAGAGGCGGTTGGCATGTTCGGCTCCGGCCAGTGGACGGTATGGGAAGGCTATGCGGCCTCCAAACTGTTCAAGGCGGGCCTGCGTTCCAACAATCTCGATCCAAACGCGCGCCACTGCATGGCTTCTGCCGTGGTCGGCTTTATGCGCACCTTTGGCATGGATGAACCGATGGGCTGCTACGATGATATCGAGCAGGCTGACGCCTTCGTGCTGTGGGGTTCTAATATGGCGGAAATGCACCCGATCCTGTGGTCGCGCATTACCAACCGCCGCCTGGGCAACGATAAGGTCAACGTCTCGGTACTTTCCACCTTTGAACACCGCAGCTTCGAGCTGGCGGATAACGGCATGGTGTTCACCCCGCAGACCGATCTGGCGATCATGAACTACATCGCCAACTACATTATTCAGAACAACGCGGTTGACCAGGATTTCCTCAAGCAGCACGTCAATATCCGCAAAGGGGTGACCGATATCGGTTACGGCCTGCGCCCAACCCACCCGTTGGAGAAAGCGGCGAAGAACCCAGGCAGCGATGCTTCGGAGCCGATGAGCTTCGAAGATTACAAGGCCTTTGTGGCGGAATATACGCTGGAAAAGACCGCAGAAATGAGCGGCGTGCCAAAAGACCAACTGGAAGCGCTGGCAAAACTGTATGCCGACCCGAATGTGAAGGTCGTGTCTTATTGGACGATGGGCTTCAACCAGCATACCCGTGGCGTCTGGGCCAATAACCTGTGCTACAACCTGCACTTGCTGACCGGTAAGATCTCTAAGCCAGGCTGCGGGCCATTCTCGCTGACTGGCCAACCTTCCGCATGCGGCACCGCGCGTGAAGTGGGGACGTTCTCCCACCGCCTGCCAGCAGACATGGTGGTGACCAACGAGAAACACCGCCAGATTGCCGAACAGAAATGGCAACTGCCAGCGGGCACCATCCCAGAAAAAGTAGGGTTGCACGCGGTTGCGCAAGACCGTGCGCTGAAAGACGGCAAGCTGAACGCTTACTGGGTGATGTGTAACAACAACATGCAGGCCGGGCCAAATATTAATGAAGAACGCATGCCAGGCTGGCGCGATCCGCGCAACTTTATCGTGGTTTCCGATCCGTACCCAACGGTGAGCGCATTGGCCGCCGACCTGATCCTGCCTACGGCGATGTGGGTAGAAAAAGAAGGGGCATACGGTAACGCCGAGCGTCGTACTCAGTTCTGGCATCAGCAGGTGAAAGCACCGGGCGAGGCCAAGTCTGACCTGTGGCAGTTGGTGGAATTTGCCAAACGCTTCAAGGTGGAAGAAGTCTGGCCTGCGGAGCTGGTAAACCAGAAGCCGGAATACCGTGGCAAAACCCTGTACGACGTGTTGTTCGTCAATGGTGAAGTGAACAAGTACAAGCTGGAAGAGATCCCGGCCGACCAGTTGAACGACGAGTCGCGCGAGTTCGGCTTCTATATTCAGAAGGGGCTGTTTGAAGAGTATGCCGGGTTCGGCCGTGGTCATGGTCACGATCTGGCGGCCTTTGATATGTACCATCAGGCGCGCGGCTTACGCTGGCCAGTGGTGGATGGCAAAGAAACCCTGTGGCGCTACCGCGAAGGGACCGATCCTTATGTGAAGGCCGGTGAAAGCGTGCGCTTCTATGGCAAGCCAGACGGTAAAGCGGTGATCTTCGCACTGCCGTTCGAACCTGCGGCAGAAAGCCCGGATCAGGAATACGATCTGTGGTTGTCCACTGGCCGCGTGCTGGAACATTGGCACACCGGTTCAATGACGCGCCGGGTGCCAGAGCTGCACAGAGCCTTCCCTGAGGCGGTGCTGTTTATCCATCCGCTGGACGCCAAGAGCCGTAATCTACGCCGTGGCGACAAGGTGAAGGTACTGTCACGCCGTGGTGAAGTAGTGAGCATCGTCGAAACCCGTGGCCGTAACCGCCCGCCGAAAGGTCTGGTGTATATGCCATTCTTTGATGCCGCGCAGTTGGTCAATAACCTGACGCTGGATGCCACCGATCCGCTGTCGAAAGAGACCGACTATAAGAAGTGTGCGGTAAAACTGGAGAAGGTATAAGGCCAACGGAATGAGCCAGCAACGAGATAAAACACCGGCCCGGCGTCGCTTCCTACGGGATGCGGCTCGCAGTGTGGCGGGATTGGCAGGGATAGGCGTACTGCTGGGGCTGCAACAAAAGCAGTCTCAGGCACGTGATGGCCTGGCCCTGCGGCCGCCAGGAGCACTGGCCGAGGGGGCGTTTGATAGCGCCTGCATTCGCTGTGGTCAGTGTGTGCAAGCTTGCCCGTACCAGACGCTGAAACTGGCGACGCTGTTGTCGCCGAGGGCGGCAGGAACGCCGTACTTTGTGGCGCGGGATATCCCTTGCGAGATGTGTGAAGACATCCCGTGTGTGGTGGCCTGCCCGAGCGGTGCGCTGGATCCGAACCTGACGGATATCGATCAGGCGCGGATGGGGCTGGCGGTGTTGCTGGATCATGAAAACTGTCTGAACTGGCAGGGGCTGCGTTGCGATGTGTGTTACCGCGTTTGCCCGCAGATCGACAAGGCCATCACCTTGGAACTGCAACACAACGAACGTACCGGCAAGCACGCCATGTTTCTACCGACGGTTCACAGCCAGGATTGTACCGGTTGTGGCAAGTGTGAGCAGGCTTGTGTGCTTGAGCAGGCGGCGATCAAGGTGTTACCGATGGAACTGGCGCGTGGCCAATTGGGTGAACACTATCGCTGGGGCTGGCAGGAAAAGCAGCGTGCAGGGCATTCACTGGTGCCGGAAGGCCTCACATTGCCGGCACGTGGCGTAAAGGGAGGTGAATGATGGCTAATCCAGTCGCTGAAGCCGGGCGTGATGCGCGTCTGCGCCATGGCTGGTTGCGCAGCAACCGCTTCCTGATCCTGCGCCGTTGCAGCCAACTGTTGATCTTGTTGATGTTTCTCTCCGGGCCGCTGTGGGGCATCTGGATCCTGCGTGGCAACTACAGCGCCAGCCTATTGGCGGAGACGGTACCGTTAACGGATCCGTTGATGATGCTGGAAAGCCTGTTGGCCGGGCATTGGCCAGCCTGGCTGGTATGGGTAGGCGCGGTAGTGGTGCTGATTTATGGTCTGATCGGTAATCGGGTGTTTTGCGGCTGGGTTTGCCCGGTCAACCCGGTGACCGATCTGGCGGCCTGGCTGCGGCGCAAGTTAGGTTTGCGCCAATCGGCCAGCCTGCCTCGTTCCCTGCGCTACGGCATCTTGCTTGTCGTGCTGGTTGGCAGCGCCGTAAGTGGCACGCTGATCTGGGAATGGATTAATCCGGTTGCCCTGATGGGGCGCGGGCTGATCCACGGCAGTGGGGAGGGGCTATTAGTTTGGCTGAAGGGGTTGGGTGCCGCATTTGGTGCAGGCATCTGGCTGATTGTGGCGCTGTTTCTGTTCGATCTGCTGGTGGTCGAACACGGCTGGTGTGGCCATCTTTGCCCAATGGGTGCGCTGTATGGCGCCATTGGTAGCCAGGGCATGGTGCAGATCAGCGCAGAGCAGCGTGATAACTGTACCCGCTGCATGGATTGTTTTCATGTTTGCCCAGAACCGCAGATCCTGCGTGAGCCGTTATTAGTAAAAAAAGGCACACCACGGGTTGCCAGTGATGCCTGTATTGCCTGCGGACGTTGTATCGACGTTTGTGCAGAAAACGTATTCGAAATTAAGAGCAAATTTCATTATTCGGGAGCCAAAAAATGACCAGCAATGTCCTGAAAAAGCAGCTTTCCCTGTGGGGCGCACTGTTAACACTGGTAGTTGCCAGTGCCGCGTTTGCCGCCAGTGATGTCGATCTCAAGCAATCGCCAGAGGTTTCCGGCACGGCTGAAGGGCAGATAAAAATGCCCAAGCAGCAGGAAAAGATGGCGCTAAACTATGTCAATCAGCCGCCGATGATCCCACACAGCGTCGACGGCTACCAGATTAGCAAAAACACTAACCGCTGCTTGCAGTGCCACGGCGTGGAGCACTATCGCACCACCGGCGCACCGCGTATCAGCCCGACACACTTTATGGACAGCGATGGCAAGGTGCTGGGGGAAGTCGCTCCACGGCGTTATTTCTGTCTGCAATGCCACGTACCACAAACCGATGCGGCACCAATCATCGGCAATGATTTCAAGCCTATGCAGGGCTTTGGGCACTAAGCGGGGGAGCTATGGCCGAACGTAATACCACAACATCCGAGAAAAAGGCCGGACCGATCCGTCGTCTATGGCGCTGGTGGCGCAGGCCGAGCAGGCTGGCCCTGGGGACTTTGCTGCTGTTGGGCTTTGTCGCCGGGATCGTTTTCTGGGGCGGTTTCAACACCGGTATGGAAGCGGCCAACACCGAAAAATTCTGTATCAGCTGCCACGAAATGCGTGAAAATGTCTATGAAGAGTATATGGAGACGGTGCACTACAACAACCGCAGTGGCGTACGTGCCACCTGCCCAGACTGCCATGTTCCACATGAGTGGGCACCGAAGATGCTGCGTAAGCTGAAGGCCAGTAAAGAACTGTACGCCAAGGTGTTTGGCATTATCGACACGCCGCAGAAGTTCGAAGAGCATCGTCTGACCATGGCCAGCAACGAATGGGCGCGTATGAAGGCCAATAACTCGCAGGAGTGTCGTAACTGCCACAACTTCGAGTATATGGATTTCACCGCGCAGAAAACCGTGGCGGCCAAGATGCATGATAAAGCGATAATCGAAGGCAAAACCTGTATCGATTGCCATAAAGGGATCGCACACAAACTGCCGGACATGCACGGAGTTCCTACCGGATTCTAACTCTGGTGGATATGAACCCCGCAGCGCTGCAAGGCCTGCGGGGTTTTTTGTTGCAAATCCGCCGTGGCTGCGCTTTGCTAGTGGCCAAAGGTTGCAGTGCGTTGGCTAACGGAAGAAGGGAATATGTCGTCAAAAATTGAAAATATCAGAAAGCAGCTGTTATCGGACAATTGGTACGTATTGAATAAATACACCTTTGAGTTAAAACGTAAAAATGGCGGAACCATCGAACAGGTGCGTGAGGTCTATGACCGCGGCAACGGGGCGACCATTTTGCTGTATAACCGCGCCAAGGGCACCGTGGTGCTGACCAACCAGTTCCGCATGCCGACCTACGTCAACGGCAATGCCACGGGCATGTTGTTGGAAGCCTGTGCCGGGCTGCTGGATGACGATCAGCCAGAACAGTGCGCCCGCCGAGAAGCGGTAGAGGAAACCGGTTTTCAGGTTTCGAAGGTGCAAAAGATCTTTGAGGCCTATATGTCACCGGGCGGCGTGACGGAAATCCTTCACTTCTTTATTGCCGAGTATCAGGATGACGAGCGTCAAACCAACGGCGGTGGCATTGAGGATGAAGATATTGAAGTGGTGGAGCTGCCGTTTAGCGAGGCAATCGCGATGATCGCCGATGGCCGCCTCAAGGATGGCAAAACCATCATGCTGTTGCAGTATTTGCAGATCCATCGGGTGATGGAGTAGTTTCCGTCACCCCACCTTCTCCCACAGGGAGCTGTCTCTTATACACAACTCGGCATCTTACTGTTTTTTATGGGAATTATTTCAAGCGCATCAATAGGGCACTCGGAAAATTTCTCTTTAAAATCAGCCTACTATGTTTCTCAAATTACGGCCATTTGACCGCAACTTGAGATGTGTATAAGAGACAGCCCTGTGGGAGAGGGTTAGGGTGAGGGGCGATTTATTGCTAATCTCGCTTATTTATCATAATCTTACAGCTGTGCTATCAGCATATCTTCCAGCTTCTGCTGGTCGACGGCGAACAGGCGAATGCCTTCGGCCAACTTCTCAACCGCCATGGCATCCTGGTTATGCAACCAGCGGAACTCCGCCTCGGCCAGTGGCGCAGGCTGATAAAACCCTTCGGTAGACGGCGTCAATTTACGTTCGATAGGCTGATTGCTCTGCTTCAACTCTTCCAGCAGGTTTGGCGCAATGGTCAAACGGTCACAGCCCGCCAACGCCAGGATCTGCTCAACCTTACGGAAGCTGGCGCCCATGATCACGGTCTGATAGCGGTGCTGTTTGTAGTATTCATAAATGGTGCGGACGGACTTCACGCCCGGATCCTGCTCGGCATCGTAATCGGTCATTGGCTGTCTGGCCTGATACCAATCGTAGATACGGCCAACAAACGGCGAAATCAGATAGACACCGGCTTCGGCGCAGGCACGGGCCTGAGCAAAGGAGAACAGCAGTGTCAGGTTGGTGTTGATGCCTTCTTTTTCCAGCTCTTCGGCCGCCTTGATCCCTTCCCAGGTGGCTGCCAGCTTGATCAGAATGCGGGATTTATCGATCCCCTGGTTTTGATACATGCCGATCAGCTTGCGTGCTTTGGCCACGCACATACCGCGATCGAAGGATAGACGGGCATCCACTTCGGTGGAGATACGACCCGGCACGCTTTTTAGAATTTCTACCCCTATATTCACCGCCAGTCTGTCACTGGCGTTAATCAGCTGGGTTTCTTTGCTGCTGCCTTGCTGGCGGGCGTACTCCAGCGCTTCAGTGATCAGCGACTTATACTGCGGTAACGCCGCGGCTTTGAGGATCAACGAAGGGTTGGTGGTGGCATCCTGCGGTTCGAACTGGCGGATGGATTCGATATCACCGCTGTCGGCAACGACCACGGTCAGCTGTTTCAGTGCGTCTAACTGGTTCATTTATAAGCTCCTTGCTTACCCGTCGTCTTTCAAGCTGCAGCGTTTGCATAACTCAGCCCATCCGTGGGCCTCGCCCCTTCGGGGCCGCTGCAAGCAGCGTTTAAATCTGTTCCTGACAGATTTATCACTCACCCCAGTCACTTACTAAAGTAAGCTCCTGGGGATGAGCGAACTGGCCGCCTAGCTGCAACTTGAAATCCATAGGGTAAAGATAAATAAGAACGATTTTCATTAATTGTGAAACACCATGCATCATATGGCTGATGAATGAAATGCGCTTTTTCTGATTGTTGCAATGGATAGAAACAATGGAGGGGCGCAAATGCAGGCTGGCTGCGGGCCCCCCACGCATTGACGCTTTATCGGCATTGGGTTCAGCGTTGGCCAACGACCTGTTCGTAATAGCCGATCCTTGCCACCTTGGGCGCCGATCCCCCTCCTTCAAATTCAGAGCTCAACCAGGCTTCGACGATCGATTTCGCCAGTTCCTGGCCAATGACGCGTGCGCCAAGCGTGATGATTTGTGCATCGTTGCTTTTACGTGCGCGCTGAGCCGAGTAGGTATCATGGCACTGTGCCGCGCGGATCCCCGGGACCTTGTTGGCCACAATGCTCATGCCAATACCGGTGCCACACAGCAAAATGCCGCGTTGGTGTTTCCCATCCTTAATGCGCTGCGCCACCTGAAAGGCGATATCGGGGTAACCGATGGGGGCCGTATCGCTTCCCGGTGAGTAGTCGGTGACCGGAATATCGCGCTGTTGCAGAAACGCAACGATCACATTCTTCAGTTCAATGGCGGCATCATCGGCGCCAATCGCAATAGGCTGCATAACACATCTCCTGCTGGTCAAGGGTAAGGCTGACGATCCCCGGTGGCGCGTCATGACTATTACCATAACCATGATTTATCAAATGTTCAATTGATGTTCATTTGTTTTTGTTTTTGTTAGGGAGGGATGGCCACTAAAGGTGATTGATATCACGAATAAATCGGCTTAAAGGCCTTTTAGATGACTTTTAGAGGGCTTATTGAGCAGGATCACAATTTCAAAGGTTGGTGGTGGGCAAACATGTTGAGAGTATGTAGTGTTTATTTGTTCCTTGTATGTTCTTATGATCATAAAAATAAACCCTACCCGAGGATAGAACTATGTGTCAGAACTGCGTAACAGCGGCAAACATGGCCGAAGGCATTCCTGAAACCATGAAAGCGGTCGTGGCCTATGCCCCGAAGGACTATCGCCTGGAGCTTGTGGCGGTACCGAAAATTGGCCCGAAAGAGATCCTGGTGAAAGTTGAAGCCTGTGGCATTTGCGCCGGCGACGTTAAAGCGTTTGAAGGGGCCGCCAGCTTTTGGGGGGATGAAAAACAGCCGGCTTACATCAAAGCGCCGATGATCCCTGGCCACGAATTTATCGGCCACGTGGTGGGCTATGGTGAAGGCGTTGAGGGATTTAAGCTGGGCGATCGGGTGATCTCTGAACAGATTGTCCCCTGCTGGCAATGCCGCTTCTGTAACCGTGGCCAGTATTGGATGTGTGAGAAACACGATCTGTACGGCTTCCAGAAAAACGTTAATGGCGGCATGGCGGAATACATGAAGTTCACCAAAGAGGCCATCAACTATCACGTCCCTGCGGATATGCCGATCGAGGACGCCATTCTGATCGAACCCTATGCCTGTTCTTTCCATGCGGTACAGCGCGCCAACATCAAACTGGGTGACGTGGTGGTGCTGGCGGGGGCCGGAACGCTGGGTTTGGGGATGATCGGGGCGATTAAAAAATCCGGCCCATCAAAGCTGGTGGTGCTCGATCTGTCTGACGATCGCCTGGCGTTGGCGAAAGAATTTGGTGCCGACGTTGTGCTGAACCCCCTGCGTGATGATGTGATGGCGATCGTTAAGGGTATGACCGAAGGCTACGGCTGCGATATCTACATTGAAGCCACTGGCGCGCAGCAATCTGTCGAACAGGGGCTGATGCTGATCCGCAAATTGGGCACCTTTGTCGAGTTCTCGGTGTTTAAAGATCCGGTGACCGTCGATTGGAGCATCATCAGTGATCGTAAGGAGCTGGACGTGCTGGGATCGCACCTGGGCCCTTATTGTTATCCGTTGGTGATCGAAGGGATCCGCAATGGCGATCTGCCCACCAAAGGCGTCGTCACCCAAACATTGCCGCTTGAACAGTTTGCTGAAGGTTTCGCCATGATGAAACGGGGCGTCGGCTCAATCAAAGTGGTGCTCAACCCGAATCTGTAATGCCTGCATCATTCTTCGGGTGCGGGCTAGCCTGCGCCTCCACAATTCAATGTGCTGGGGTGTTTTATGCTGAATGGACTGATTCATCGCATTGGTCTTTCACCAAAATTAATGCTCGGTTATGCCGGTGTGTTGGTCTTTATGATGGGGGAAGGGCTGGAACAAGGCTGGCTTTCACCTTATCTGATCGGCAAAGGCTTAACCATTCAGGAGTCTGCGCTGCTGTTTAGCGTTTACGGCTTTGCTGCGGCAATAGCCGCCTGGTTTTCCGGCGTACTGGCAGAAATCTTTACCGCTCGCCGCGTCATGCTGGCTGGATTGTTGCTGTTCTTGCTGGGGTCGGTGTGTTTTCTGGTGTGGGGATTACCCAGTAATAACCTGTCGGTGATGATACCGACCTATGCGCTGCGTGGGTTGGGCTATCCCCTGTTTGCCTATGGTTTTCTGGTGTGGGTCGCTTATGAGGCTCCGCCGGAAAGGTTAGGTTCTGCCGTGGGGATTTTCTGGTTTGTTTACAGCGGTGGGTTGAGCGTACTGGGTGTGCTCTACTCCAGCATCATGCTGCCGTTCTTGGGGGAAATTCACACCTTATGGAGCGCATTAATCTTTGTGGTACTCGGGGCGATGATCGCACTGATGCTTAACCGCACTCCTGGCCATACCGAAGTGGGGGACAAGCAAAAAGCCTCCCTCAGTTATGTGCTAAAGGGGATCACCATTGCGTTTGAGAACCCGAAAATCGGCCTGGGTGGCATTGTCCGCACCATCAATACCTCTGCGGCGTACGGATTCGTGGTGTTTATGCCGATGTACATGATGGATCTGGGGTTTAGCCGCACTGACTGGCTACAGATGTATGCGGCACTGTGGACGGTGAACATTATTTTCAACCTGATCTTTGGGGTGATCAGCGACGGTTTGGGCTGGCGTAACGTCGTCATGTGGTTCGGTTGTGTCGGCTGCGCCATCACCACGCTGATGTTCTATTACGTGCCTTATTTCCTTGGCCCCAATTTTATGCTGACCGTCGTGGCCGCCGGGCTGTTCGGTGCTTGCCTGGCGGCCTTTGTGCCTCTTTCGGCCATTATGCCAATGCTGGCCCCGGAGAATAAAGGTGCTGCCATGTCGATCCTGAATCTCGGCGCGGGTTTGAGCACTTTCGTTGGCCCGGCAGTGGTAGGGTTGTTTATCGGCAGCTTGGGGAGCAGTGGGGTGATTTGGATTTTCACCGGCCTGTATTTGTTCAGCGGCGTATTGATGAAATATGTCACCTTGCCTAAAGCCGTGCCTGCCGCCGTGGAAGAAAATCATCATAGCTTGGCGTAACTAACAGTTGAGGGAGTTTTCTATGATTACTGGTCAAAGCAAGGGAGCCTTGCAAGGGAAAGTGGCGTTGATAACCGGCGGCGCGGCGGGAATAGGTTTAGCTATTGCCAAATGCTATCTGCAAAACGGCGCGCAGGTCGTGCTGTTGGATCGCGCTCCACAGGTGGTGCAGATTGCACAGCAACTGGATCAGCAACAGGCGTTAGGCATCGTCATGGACGTCACCGACAAAGCCTCGGTAGAACAGGTGGTTGCACAGGCCAATGTCCATTTCGGGCGGTTGGATGTGCTGGTCAATAGCGCTGGGATTGTCGTGCTGTATCCGGCGGAAGAACTGCCCGAAGACGCTTGGGATAATACCATGGCGGTGAACCTGAAAGGGGTGTTCCTTACCAGTCAGGCCGTGGGTCACTATTTTATTCGTCAGGGGAGTGGTTGCATTATCAACCTGGCCTCGCAGGCTGGAGTCGTCGCCTTGCCCAATCATCTGGCTTACTGCGCCAGCAAGGCTGGCGTGATTGGCTTGACCCAGGTTCTGGCGCTGGAATGGGGGCCGCATAACGTGCGTGTAAATGCCATTTCTCCGACGGTGGTGCTGACCGAGTTGGGGCGTAAAGCATGGTCGGGCGAGGTTGCAGAACAAATGAAGCAGAAAATTCCCCTAAGGCGCTTTGCCGAACCCGAGGATATTGCCGCCAGCGCACTGTTCTTGGCGAGCGATGCGGCCAGCATGATCACCGGCAGCAATCTGGTGGTTGACGGCGGTTACACCATTCAATAACTCGACACTCAGGCGAAAGAGAGGCCATGATGAACAGAATCATTAACGATCCCGATCACGTCGTGGAAGATGCCATTCAGGGCTATCTGAAGGCGCATCCGGAATATTTCACCGTGACCGATAATGCACGAGTCCTCAAATACCCTGCTGCACCGATCAAAGGCAAGGTGGGGATTGTTACCGGTGGTGGCTCGGGGCATGAGCCAGCGTTTCTGGGTTATGTTGGCAAGAACATGCTTGATGCCGTGGCCATCGGTGAGATTTTCTCTTCGCCAACGGCGGGGGCATTTCTGGATGCGTTCAAGGCCGCAGACAGCGGAGCGGGAGTCGCCTGCCTGTATGGTAACTATGCTGGCGATAATATGAACGTCAAAATGGCGATGAAGAAGGCCAGCGCCTCAGGCATCGCGGTAAAAACCGTGGTTGCAAATGATGATGTTGCCTCCGCGCCCGCCAGTGAAATTGAAAAACGCCGTGGCGTCGCCGGTGAAATTCTGATGTGGAAAGTCGGGGCCGCTGCCGCAGCGCTGGGTTACGATCTCGACGGGGTGATCGATGCGGCGCAAAAGGCCATTGGCAATTGCCGTTCGATTGGCGTCGGGCTCAGCTCTTGCACCATCCCGGCGGTGGGTAAGCCCAACTTCCATATTGCCGATGGTCAAATGGAGATCGGGATTGGTCATCACGGTGAGCCAGGGATCGAGGTTTCACCGATCCAGTCGGCGTCCGCAATGGCTGGCACCATGCTCGACTTTGTGCTCAATGATATGCCGTTGAACAAGGGGCAGGAAGTCGCCCTGTTGATTTCCGGCCTGGGGGCCACGCCGGTGATGGAGCTCTACATCTATTATGCCGAGATTGAAAAGCGGCTGACGGAGTGTGGCATCAAGGTTCACCGTCGCTATGTGGGTAACTATTTTACTTCACTGGAAATGATGGGGGTGACGCTAACCTTGATGAAGCTCGACGACCAATTGAAAACGTTGCTCGATATGCCTGCTCATTCATTGGGCCTAACTCAGGTGGAGTGAATCATGACCACACAAATTTCGACGCAGTATGGCAATGAGATCGTCACGGCGCTGATTGGCGTGATTGTCAGCAATCGCGAGTATCTCAGTGAAATAGATGGTGCGATTGGCGACGGCGATCACGGCATTAATATGTCAAAAGGCTTCACCTTATGTGGTGAGGCCATCAAGGGCCAAAATCTGTCGTTGGCACAGGCTTTCGACGCGGTAGCGGACGCGCTGATGGAAGGGATTGGTGGCTCGATGGGGCCGCTGTATGGCAGCCTGTTCATGGGCATGGCCGATAGCGTGCGCGATAAAACCGCACTGGATAAACAGGTATTTCTGGCCATGTTGCGCAATGGGCTCACTGAACTGCAGGACATCAGCAGTGCTGGCGTCGGCGACAAGTGCCTGATGGATACGTTGATCCCTGCGATAGAAGGGTATGAGCAGGCGGTTCGGCGCGGCGATAGCTTCAGTGGGGCGCTGGAACAGCTGAAACGGGCTGCCGTGGCTGGGCGTGATTCAACCCGCGATCTGGTTGCCAAGATTGGCCGTGCGAGCCGGTTGGGGGAACGTTCACGCGGCGTGCTGGATGCCGGTGCGGTATCCTGCTGTTTACTTTTATGCCAACTGGCTGATGCGGTAGAACAACGCTTGAATACCGTTGCAGCCTGAACAGGTTATACTAGCGAGCAATGCGATAAGGTGGGTTCGGCATGCTGAACCCATCTTCTATTGAAAAAGACCAATCTGCCGTGGGGAAACGTGTAACGGATGGAAAAAAAAACAGGATCCCAGGATAACGAACTGCTGACTGAAATTGCCGTGGCTTATTATCAGGACGAAATCACTCAGGAGGAGATTGCAAAAAAGTTCGGTATTTCGCGGATTAAGGTCGGGCGTTTACTCAAGCGGGCCAAAGAAGAAGGCATTGTTGAGATCACCGTCCGCTATCATCCGGTATTCAGTACCCGGCTGGAGCAGCAAATGCTGGAGCGTTTCTCCCTCAGCCGGGCGTTAATCGCGCTGGATCATCAGGATGAGGAAGAACAGCGGCGTCAGGTAGCAGCATTGGTTTCCGGTTATCTGGCCATGTCTCTGAAAGATGATATGGTGCTGGCGGTTGGCCAAGGGCGTAACGTGGCCGCGATCGCCGACCATGTGGGCAGCGTGGCGCCAAAAAACTGTAAATTTATCTGCGGCATTGGGGGAACGCATCGCCCTGGTGACGCTATAAATGCCGACCACATCAGCCGCCGTCTGGCGAAGAAGTTTGGTGGTAGCAGCGAGACGCTGTATGCCCCGGCATATGTAGAAAACCGGGCGCTGAAAGAGGCGTTTATGCAAAATGGCACCATCAAGGAAACCCTGGATCGGGCGCGCAAGGCCGATGTGGCCTTGGTGGGCATCGGTGATATGAATGAAAACAGCTATATGGTAAAGCTTGGCTGGTTTACTCCCCACGAGATCATTGATGCCAGTCTGAATCAGGGAGTGATCGGTGATATCGCCGGTTATGACTTTTTCAATGCGCAGGGGATGCATGTTGATACGGTGATGAACGATCGCGTCATTGGTTTGAGTATTGATGAACTGCGGAAAATCCCTTGTGTGATCGCCATTGCCTCTGAGAATACCAAAGCGTTGGCTATTCTGGGCGCGTTGCGTACCGGGGCGATCGATATTATCGCGACCAGCGCCCTCAACATTCGCACCATTCTTAATATGTCACAGTAATCGCTGCGGCAAAAAAGGGTTTAACTGCGTCAGGTTGAACCCTTTGCCATTTCCCCCTCCAGGTAAAACTCACCTCCGGCCCTTGTCCTGTGAGCGCTCCAACAACGCAAAGCAAACGACAGCGCTGAGGTTGTCGGTATAATTATCCTTCTGAATTGCCCAACCATTAAAGCGCGATATCATTTTATGTTATTCCAGTCATTTGGTTGGAGTGTTTACGTCGCCTAATTTTATTGAGCGGTTGAAAAGCTCATGCGGCTAATAATAACCAGGAGGAGCCATGTCCAGCTTTGAGCCAGACGCTGTTGGCGCAATCATTCAGCGAGTCTGTGAATATCTGCAACCGGTCTTTAATGCCCTTTTAGCGGGCACCATGGCGTTATTGAAGGGAGCCTATCTGAATATGCCATCACGCCGCCGGTTATTAAATGCCGGTATTTGTGCCTTGTTGGCATTAACCATTCGCGATCTGTTATCGCTGATGGGGCTGGAGTTGGCATGGGCTAATACCATCAGCGTATTAATTGGTTTTCTCGGCGCGGATTATCTTGGCGATTTAATTAAACGATTTATTGGCAAAAAAACAGGATTTAAAAATGATAAGTGAAAACACGGAGATTAAATTCAACGCGCGCAGCGAGAAAAACCTGCTCGGGGTGCACCCCGATCTGGTGCGGGTAATGCGTTTGGCGCTGCGTTATTCGCTGGTGCCGTTCACCGTCACCGAAGGGTTGCGCTCTATGGCTCGCCAGCGGGATTTGCTGCGTGAGGGGAAAAGCCAAACGCTGAGAAGCCGCCACCTGACCGGGCATGCGGTTGACGTGGTGGCCATGCCTTCAGGGAGGGTGTCCTGGGAATGGGATTATTATGCTCAGATTGCCTCGGCAGTGCGGCGTGCCGGGCTGGAGTGCGGTGTTGATGTCGAGTGGGGCGGGGGATGGAAAACGCTGAAAGATGGGCCACATTTTCAATTACCGTTCAAGGATTATCCGGCTTGAGCGGTCAATGGTGATTTCTGGCGTGATTAAAACTGCTGCTTTTCTGTTCGCCTAACTTCCTTTTAACTTTTATTTACAAATTTTGCCCAAGGTTATGGCACGCTTCAAAGTTTGTGACGATTCCCTCACTATACTAGTTCAGCGTTAAAGCCTTACCTCAACATAAAAGAAGAAAGCAAAGGAACCCATAATGGACGAACAGCTCAAACAGAGTGCCCTTGATTTCCATCAGTTTCCTGTCCCAGGGAAAATCCAGGTATCGCCAACCAAACCACTAGCGACGCAGCGTGACCTAGCCTTGGCCTACTCGCCGGGCGTGGCTGCGCCCTGTCTGGAAATTGCCGCCGATCCGCTGGCCGCTTATAAATATACCGCCAAGGGCAACCTGGTGGCAGTGATCTCTAACGGCACCGCGGTGCTGGGGCTGGGGAATATCGGTGCGCTAGCCGGTAAGCCGGTCATGGAAGGTAAAGGGGTTCTGTTTAAGAAGTTTTCCGGTATTGACGTGTTCGATATCGAAGTCGATGAACTCGATCCCGACAAGCTGATTGACGTGATCGCCGCGCTGGAACCGACCTTCGGCGGCATTAACCTGGAAGATATCAAAGCGCCCGAGTGTTTCTATATTGAGAAGAAACTGCGCGAGCGCATGAAGATCCCGGTGTTCCATGACGATCAGCACGGCACGGCGATTATTACCACCGCTGCGGTGCTCAACGGCCTGCGGGTGGTGAAGAAGAACATCTCTGACGTACGCCTGGTGGTATCGGGTGCGGGTGCGGCCTCCATTGCCTGTTTGAACCTGCTGGTCGCGCTGGGTCTGAGCAAACAGAACATTATCGTTTGCGACTCCAAAGGTGTGATCTATCAGGGCCGTGATGCCAAGATGGAAGAAACCAAGGCGGCGTATGCCATTGCGGATAACGGTCAGCGTACGCTGGGGGATGCCATTCCCAATGCCGATATTTTCCTGGGTTGCTCCGGCCCTGGCGTGCTGACGCAGGACATGGTGAAAACCATGGCCAGAGATCCGCTGATCATGGCGCTGGCTAACCCGGAACCGGAAATTCTGCCGCCGTTGGCGAAAGCGGTGCGCCCAGATGCGATCATCTGTACCGGCCGCTCTGATTATCCTAATCAGGTGAACAACGTGCTGTGCTTCCCGTTCATCTTCCGTGGCGCGCTGGATGTGGGTGCCACCACCATCAACGAAGAGATGAAGCTGGCCTGTGTGCACGCCATTGCCGATCTGGCGCTGGCAGAGCAGAGCGACGTGGTGGCTTCGGCGTATGGCGATCAGGATCTCTCCTTTGGCCCGGAATACATTATTCCAAAACCGTTCGACCCACGCCTGATTGTTAAAATCGCCCCGGCGGTCGCCAAGGCAGCCATGGATTCTGGCGTGGCGATGCGCCCGATCGAAGACTTTGATGCCTACGTGGAGAAGCTGACTGAGTTCGTCTACAAAACCAACCTGTTTATGAAGCCGATCTTCTCCCAGGCGAAGAAAGAAGTGAAACGCGTGGTAATGGCTGAAGGTGAAGAAGAGCGAGTACTGCATGCTACCCAAGAGCTGGTATCGCAGGGGTTGGCTTACCCAATCCTGGTGGGGCGTCCAAGCGTGATTGAAATGCGCCTGCAGAAACTCGGCCTGCAGCTGACGCCGGGCAAAGACTTTGAAGTAGTCAATAACGAGTCCGATCCGCGTTTCAATGAATACTGGGGTGAGTATTATCAGATCATGAAGCGCCGTGGTGTCTCCCAGGAGCAGGCTCGCCGTGCGGTGATCGGTAACCCAACGCTGATTGCTGCCATCATGCTGCACCGTGGTGAGGCCGACGCGATGATCTGTGGCACCGTCGGCAGCTACCACGAGCATTATGACGTGGTGGAAAAGGTGTTCGGATTCCGTGAAGGGGTACATGTGGCAGGGGCGATGAACGCCTTGCTGCTGCCGAGCGGCAACACCTTTATCGCCGATACCTACGTCAACGATGACCCAACGCCGGAACAGCTGGCGGAAATCACCCTGATGGCGGCAGACACGGTACGGCGCTTCGGGATTGAACCGAAGGTGGCGCTGTTGTCCCATTCCAGCTTTGGTTCTGCCAATTGCCCGTCGGCGAGCAAAATGCGTAAAACGCTGGAGCTGGTCAATCAGATGGCACCGGAGTTAGAGATTGACGGTGAGATGCACGGTGACGCCGCGCTGGTGGAAAGTATCCGCCAAGATTTGATGCCGGACAGCCCGCTGAAAGGCGCAGCCAACATCCTGATCATGCCAAGTATGGAAGCGGCGCGGATCAGCTACAACCTGCTGCGTGTCTCCTCTTCCGAAGGGGTGACGGTAGGGCCGGTATTGATGGGCGTGTCCAAGCCGGTACATATCCTGACGCCGATCGCCTCGGTGCGCCGTATCGTCAACATGGTGGCGTTGGCAGTGGTAGAAGCACAAACCCAGCCGCTGTGATAGCGTGAACCTGACCCCCTGCGGCTTCCGGCCACAGGGGGTTTTTTTATGCCTGACAGCGTTCGGCAATCGCCTGAATGTCGGCAGGCGTGGTTCGGCAACAGCCGCCAATCAAGCGGGCACCGGCATGCTGCCAATCAGCCAGTTGGTTAATCAGATGATGCTGCTGGTTACCACAGCTATGCCAGGTTTTACTCACCGCGTCGTAGTGTTCACCAGAGTTAGGGTAAACCAGTAACGGTTTATCACTCAGCGCGGCAAGCTGCTGCAACGCCGGGGTAACGTTTTCCAACGCGATACAATTGACGCCTACTGCCAGCACCTGCGGGTTATCGTTAAGCTCAGCCATGACGACGGCCAGTGGCGTGCCATCGCTGAGATGCTGGCTATCGCGCAGAGTGAAAGAGAACCACCCTCCCAGCGCTGGGAATTCCTTTAGCAGCGCCAGCAGGGCCTGTAATTCGGCGAATGAAGGCAGCGTTTCACATGCCAGCAGATCCACTCCGGCGTTGGCCAGAGCCGTGATACGCGGACGATGGAACGCGATCATCTCTGCTTGCGGCAGATGGTAGTCGCCACGGTATTCAGAACCGTCCGCCAGGTAGGCACCATAAGGGCCGACCGAACCGGCGACCAGCAAAGGCAATCGCTGCGAGCGTTGGGCCAGATAATCGGCGCGTGCCTGCTGTGCCAGGTGGACGCTTTGAGCGATCAGTGCCAACGATTGTGGCTCATCCAGGCCCCGGCGTAAAAAACCTTGGGGTGTGGCCTGATAGCTGGCGGTAATGGCGCACTGTGCTCCTGCCTTGAAGTAATCCAGATGCACCTGATAAATCAGCTCCGGGTTTTCAATCAGCACTTTTGCCGACCACAGCGGATCGGTGAGATCGCAACCTCGGGCCTCCAGCTCGGTGGCCATTGCCCCGTCCAAAATCAACGTGCGGTTATCGGCCAGTAAGACGGCCAGAGGGTTGTTAACCGACATGTTCTTCTCCGGTGTTCAGTAGGTGTTTCTGCCCGGAACGCCGGGTCAGGTAATAGGCCAGATAGCAGATCGCCACAAACGGCAGGCCGCAATACAGCGCCACGCGTTGCTCTGGGTCGAATGCCAGACCGATACAGGCCAATAAACACAGCGCAAAGCCGACAATAGGCGTCAGCGGATAACCTGGTGCACGGTATTTCAGCCCTTCAATCGGTTGACCGCTGCGCAGGTAGCGGCGGCGAAAAACGTAGTGGGCGGCACAGATACTCAGCCAGACGGCAACGACCGCAAAGCCGGAGATGGCAGACAGTGCCACAAACACCGTATCGGGCGCGATCACGCTGGTCAGCAGGGCCAGCACGCCGCCGAGCATGCTGAACGTCAATGCATTCATCGGGATCCCGCGTGCATTCACCCGTGAAAAATAGGCAGGCATAGTACGCTGATTGGCCAGCGACCACAGCATACGCCCCGAAGCATACAGCCCGGAGTTGGCGGCCGAGAGAATGGCGGTCAGGATCACGAAGTTAAAAATATCGGCGGCATAAGGCACACCAATGCGCTCAAAGACCAGGACAAACGGGCTTTTCACGATCCCGGCTTGCTCCATAGGGATCAGCGCTGCCAGAATAAATACTGTACCGATAAAGAATACCATCAGGCGGATCACCGTGGTGCGGATGGCCCAGGGCACCACTTTTTCCGGATTTTCGGTTTCGCCCGCCGCAATGCCGATCAGCTCAGTACCGGAGAAGGCGAAATTGACCGCTACCATGGTCATCAGGATCGGTAACGTCCCATTGGGCAGCCAACCCGATGAAGTCAGGTTACTCAGGAAGGGGGCTGGCGTACCGTCTTTCATCGGGATCAGGCCAAACATGGCTGCACCACCCAGCACGATAAACGCCAGAATGGTGATCACCTTGATCAGCGAGAACCAGAATTCACTTTCGGCAAAGAAGCGGGTGGTAATGACATTAAGCAGAAAAATGGCCAGACAGAAAATCAGGCAACGGTATAGCCGGTAGCCGGGCCAAGATAGCGTGCCGCATAGACGTGAAATGCGCCGGTTTCCGGCATGGCGACGGCCAGTTCCCCCAGACACAGCATGACCAGATAGACTACGACAGCGCCAATCAAATAGGCCAGCAGGGTGCCCAGCGCACCGGTCGTAGAGATGATATAGCCAGTGTTGAAAAACAGACCGGTACCGATCACGCCGCCCAGCGACAGCATCACCAAATGCCGGGCTTTCATGGTGCGTTTGAATTGCCCTTCAGCGGCAGGTTGCATAACACTCTATCCATATAGACGTCTAAATGGCTATCAGTTATACCCGTTCCATTATGCGAAATCAACGTAACTCAAAACACGGTAACGAAAAAGAGGTGTTAGCCGCCAGATGCTGTCAATTCATTCTCCCTTCGTCCTAGTTGGCCCGTTTCGCCTGCTGTAGCCACTTGTCCAACTCATTGGCAAACTGCTGGCGATCGCGCTGATTGAGGGTATTCGGCCCCCCGGTCTGGATGCCGCTGGAGCGCAGGGTATCCATAAAATCGCGCATGTTCAGACGTTCACGAATGGTGTCTGGCGTATAGCGCTCACCGCGGGGATTCAAGGCGATAGCGCCTTTTTCTATCACTTCGGCGGCCAGTGGGATATCTGCGGTGATCACCAGATCGCCCACTTCACAGCGGCGCACGATTTCGTTATCCGCCACGTCAAATCCTGCAGCAACCTGCAAGGTGCGGATAAATTTCGAAGGGGGTGTGCGCAGAGGCTGGTTAGCCACCAGGGTGACCGGCATCGCTGCGCGGTCTGCGGCACGGAACAGCACTTCTTTGATCACGTTTGGACAGGCGTCAGCATCGACCCAAATCTGCATTATTTTTGCTCCTGTAACCAGTCGCGCACCGGCAGGAAGTCACGGTATAGCGCGGCTTCCGGGCTGTCGGTTGCGGGCTGGAAGTTATACTCCCAACGTACTAGTGGCGGCATTGACATCAGGATCGATTCGGTTCGGCCTCCGGTTTGCAGGCCGAACAGCGTACCGCGATCCCACACCAGATTAAACTCGACATAGCGGCCACGGCGATACAGCTGAAACTGGCGTTGGTGGTCGCCCCAAGGCAGTGCTCTACGTCTTTCTACGATCGGCAGATAGGCCTCCAGAAAACCTTCACCTACCGCCTGAGTAAACGCGAAACAGCTTTCGAAATCCGGGGTATTCAGATCGTCAAAGAACAGGCCGCCGATACCACGGGCTTCGTTACGGTGTTTGATAAAGAAATAGTCATCGCACCACTTCTTGTATTTTGGGTACGCATCGTCGCCGAAGGGGGCGCAGAGCCTTTGTGCGGTACGGTGCCAGTGAACGGCGTCCTCTGTAAAGCCATAGAAAGGCGTTAGGTCAAAGCCGCCGCCAAACCACCAAACCGGCTCTTCGCCCGGTTTTTCCGCGATAAAGAAGCGCACGTTGGCATGGCTGGTAGGTATATAGGGGCTGAGCGGATGGATCACCAGTGATACGCCCATCGCCTGAAAGCTGCGCCCGGCCAGTTCTGGACGATGCGCGGTAGCAGAAGCGGGCAGCGTGGCACCGGAAACATGGGAAAAGTTTACCCCGGCCTGTTCGAACACCGCACCGTTGGTCAGTACTCGGCTACGGCCACCGCCGCCTTCCTCACGCGTCCAGCGATCTTCCTTAAAACCGGCTGCGCCATCGGCCTGGGCCAACTGCTCACAAATCTTATCTTGCAACGCCAGCAGGAAGGATTTTACTGCGGCAATGGTGGGTAAACTCATACGGGTTTTTCGCAATGGATAACTGGACAGGGCGGCAAGTATACCTTCTCGCCCCGTATTTTGCAGGTCTAGCGCGGCTTACGTTGGTGAACGTCGTAATATTGGAAGAAATTGATCACACCGTCGGCGATGGCGCGGGCAATTTTTTCGCGAAAGGCGGTGGTGCCTAACAGGCGCTCCTCACCGGGGTTGGTGATAAACGAGGTTTCTACCAGCACCGAAGGAATAGAAGGGGACTTTAATACGGCAAACGCCGCCTGTTCGGTGCTTTCGCTATGCAGGCGGTGAACCGGGCGGATCTGGCCCAGCACGTGGCGGCCCAGGGTCAGGCTGTTGTTGATGGTGTCGGTTTGCACCAGATCGAATAACACCTGCTGTAGATAGTTGTCCTGTTCTTTGTATTTGCCCCCCGCCACGTCATCGGCGGCATTTTCCTTATTGGAGAGATAGCGTGCCATCGCGCTACTGGCTCCGCGGTTGGAAAGGGCAAATACCGAGGCACCGGCGGCATCCGGGTTGGTAAATCCATCGGCATGGATCGAGATAAACAGATCGGCCTGATGCTGGTGGGCGATCTCCACGCGCTGGAACAGCGGGATAAACTCATCCTCCTCCCGGGTCAGGCGGGCTTCAACGTGCTCGTGCTCATGCAGGAAACGACGCACATGGTTGGCAATTTCCAACACCACGTGTTTTTCCTGCGAGCCTTCATGGCCCACGGCACCGGAGTCGATACCGCCGTGGCCGGGATCGATCATCACCATCCTTTTGCTCCCCGTTGCCTTGGGTAGCGGTTTACTGTGCGGTTCTGGTTGCAGCATATTGGCCTGGGTGGCTGAGGTTTTACCCCCGAGCAGAGCCAAAGCCAGGCCGGAGAGCAGCAGTTGGCGGCGGGTCGATGAAGCGGTGAGAGGGCTGAAATTGAGGTAGGTTTTGCTCTGTTTTTTCTTCACGCGCGACTCCAACTCGATCAATCTATTTCGCGACGTTATAGCGTATTGATCCCCATTAATCGACTTGATAACTATTGCCATTTATTACTTGGCAAAACGCTGCAGCTTGAAAGACTGCGGGTATCAGTTAATAATTACGCAATAATCAGATATACCCGTCGTCTTTCAAGCTGCAGCTTGAAATCCATAGGGTATTAAATAAGTTAATTAACAGTAGCGAGCAACGATGGAAATTCGCGTATTTCGGCAAGACGACTTTGAAGAAGTCATCACCCTGTGGGAGCGTTGCGACCTGTTGCGGCCATGGAACGATCCCGAGATGGATATTGAACGCAAACTGAACCACGATCCGGATCTGTTTTTGGTGGCGGAAGTGGGTGGTGAGGTGGTTGGCTCGGTGATGGGCGGTTACGACGGCCACCGTGGCTCGGCGTATTACCTGGGCGTTCACCCGGACTATCGCGGGCGCGGCATTGCCAATGCGTTGATTAATCGGCTGGAGAAAAAGCTGATTGCGCGCGGTTGCCCAAAAATTCAGCTCATGGTACGGGAAGACAACGATACCGTGATCGAAATGTATGAAAAGCTCGGCTATGAAATTCAGGCGATTACCAGCCTGGGGAAACGGCTGATCGAGGATCAGGAGTATTGATCGTCAGGGCGGTGGTTATCACCGCCCAAGCTTTGGTTTAAGGCAATTTCTTGATGTTTTTCACATCGACTTCTACGTTACTCCAGTCCTTATCCACTTTCCCTTCCAACTGTACCTTGTCTTTTGGCGTGATGGTCTGGCCGTTCCAGCGCTTTCTGTCGATCTCTACCGTCAGCGTGCCGGTGGCGTCGCGGAAGGTGTAGGTGTCATCACCCACGCGCTGTTCTATATTGCCCTGCAACATCACCCAGGTGTCATCGCTCATCGATTTGACCTTATCTACCGTGGTCAGTGCGGCGCTAGGGCCGGAGAAGCCACCTTGCGGGCTGGTTTGTGTTTGAGCCGGTGTCGCATTGGGGTTGGGAAACCCGCCCTGTTGAGCTAAAACCGGTGCGCTGCATAATGCGATGAGTGTGAGCAAAGCGATCTTTTTCATCTGGATCTTCCTTATCAGTGGTCTGAATGACTTCCCGTTAGCGGGACATAACCTGATTAAACCATAAGGATCTTAAGAGCTTCTTAAGCTGGAGATTGAAAATGGTGACCACTGTCGCCATTTGCAAGGGTAATCATAACATCGGCAAGGAATAGTATTTGAAGGCGTCAACACACCGGTTTTCACCGGACGATTACGATCAGCACGGGATGCTACGGTTGCCGCTGTGGTTTTGGGGCGTGCTGATCTTACAGGCTCGTACCTGGCTACTGTTTGTGATGGCGGGCACCTCACGCGATCAGGGCAGCGGTTTGCTGCAGCTGTTTTACCCGGATAGCCAGCGTTTTTGGTACGGTATGCTGCTGGGGCTGCCAGCGGCGTTGGCCTTTTTGATTGGTGGCCGCCGCCAGCATTGGCCCCGTCTGTGGCGCTGTTGGCGTTGGGTGCTGCTCGTTTCGCTGGCGGCGGCGCTGCTCGGTTCGCTTTACAGCCTGTGGCAGCAAGACAGCAATGAACCTCCGCTGGATCTCCTGCTGGCGCTGCTGGATGTGCTGGCGATGGGGTATCTGTTAATGAATCGGCGTTTGAAAGCCTGTTTTATCCCGCAGGATGAGGTAGATTAATTGCCGAAAACTGCGGCACTTTTCCCAATTTACGCACTCCAACCTGGCAATTGATAGCGCAGCCCCAGCGGTTATGAGAGGCTGCATATCGCCGATGTCTTTGATGTTAAGGAGCTATGAATGAATATTCGCCCACTGCTGTTAGGGCTACCGCTGTTGTTGACCGGCTGTTCGACCATGTCAAACTTCTCCTGGTCCAGCCTGTCGCCGTTCAACTGGTTTGGCGGCAGCGTAGAGGTTAGCGCTAAAGGTGTCGGTGATGTGGGGGCCGGTACCCCCATGACGGAGGCGGCGATTGGCAAGGGCCTGAATAACAACTACCGCATGCGTGGCGGGATGGCGACCAACCAAGGGCAGATCGTTTCCTACTTCCAGGCATTGGACGGCGATGACGTGAAGCTGGTGATCACCGGGGAACCTAAAGGCCACGTGCAGCGCGTTGACGTGATGGACGCCAAGATCGCCACCGAATGGGGCAGCAAGCTGGGTACGCCGTTTAGCGAACTGTTCAGCAAGGCCTATGGTGCTTGTAAACCGGCCGACGGTGATGATGTTGGCAAGGTCGAGTGCGTGGCGCAGCAAAGCCGCAATGTCAGCTATATCTTCAGTGGCAAATGGGCTGGCCCACAGGATCTGATCCCACCGGACGATACTCTACAGAGCTGGACGGTGAGTAAGATCGTCTGGCATGCCAAAGCACAATAATTCTCATTACGGGCGCACCTTGCGGTGTGCCTGCCTCGTTTGGCGTTAAATCCCTATTTTCTTTGCGTTCGGGCAAGGCAATCAGCCTGCTGTACGTTATGATATTGTGCGTTTATAACAGGGCAACCTGTTACCCGATTCAGGTCTTGAGGAAATCAACATGACACAGGTTCAGAGCGGCATCCTGCTGGAACACTGCCGTTTTGGCATTTTTATGGAAGCGATGGTGCAGGGCGAATTCGTCGATCTGCGCCAGGGGTGCAAACAGTTTTGCCAGGTGCTCGGCGAGTTGCAGCAACAGTTTCCAGATGCCCATTTAGGGGCAGTTATCGCTTTTGGCTCCGACGTTTGGCATGACCTTTCCAATGGTCAGGGAGCCAAAGAGCTGAAGCCTTTCGTACCACTGGGCAAGGGGCTGGCACCGGCCACCCAACGCGATATGCTGATCCATATTCAATCTCTGCGTCATGACGTTAACTTCACCCTGGCGCAGGCCGCCCTGGCCGCGTTTGGTAACACTATTCGCATTGAAGAAGAAACGCACGGTTTCCGCTGGGTAGAAGAGCGCGATCTGAGCGGTTTTATCGACGGTACCGAAAATCCGCAGGGCGAGCAGCGTCCTGAAGTGGCGGTGATTGGCGCAGGCGAAGAAGACGAGGGTGGCAGCTACGTGCTGGTACAGCGTTACGAGCACAACCTGCGTCAGTGGCAGCGTTTCACCACCGAACAGCAGGAACAGATCATTGGCCGTACCAAACACGACAGCGAAGAACTACCGCCGGAGCAACGGCCAGATACCTCGCACGTCAGCCGTGTCGATCTGAAAGAAGACGGCAAAGGGCTGAAAATTTTGCGCCAGAGCTTGCCTTATGGCACCGCCAGCGGCAAACATGGCCTGTATTTCATCGCTTATTGTGCACGCCTGCACAACATCGAACAGCAACTGTTAAGCATGTTCGGCGAACGGGACGGCAAACACGACGCGATGCTGCGTTTCAGCCGCGCGGTGACTGGCAGCTACTACTTCGCACCTTCGCTGACACGTCTTTTGTCACTCTGATGCATCATCTGGGGCCAGTTCCGCTGGCTCTGGGTTTTCCCTCCCTCTGCGGTGAACCGCTCTCCTCCTGCCTTATAGCGTTTGATGCTTGAAAATCACTAAACGGTATATAAAAGCGTTACAGGTCTGCATCAAGTTATAAATACACTGGTCAATATCAGGGCGGAAGCCCGGCGGTAAGACTCAGTGATAAGGTGCAGAATGAAACATTCCCGGGTTAAAAATACGCTGTTGAAAGGTTGGCTGGTGGCGGCATTGTTAGCCAGTGGTACAGTTTCGGCGGCAGAATTGCTCAACAGCTCTTATGACGTCTCCCGCGAACTGTTTGCCGCGCTGAATCCTGGCTTTGAAGAGCAGTGGGATCAGCAGCATCCGAATGACAAACTGACCATCAAACAGTCCCACGCCGGTTCTTCCAAACAGGCGTTGGCGATCTTGCAGGGGCTGCGTGCCGATGTGGTCACTTATAACCAGGTCAGTGACGTACAAATCCTGCATGATCGTGGCCAACTGATCCCGGCAGATTGGCAGCAACGTCTGCCGAACAACAGCTCCCCATTCTATTCCACCATGGCCTTCCTGGTGCGCAAGGACAACCCGAAAGGCATCCACACCTGGAGCGATCTGGTGCGCGATGATGTGAAGCTGGTATTCCCGAACCCGAAAACCTCCGGTAATGGCCGTTACACCTATCTGGCCGCCTGGGGCGCTGCCAGCCAGGCTGATGGTAACGATCAGGCCAAGACTCGTGAGTTCATGACCCGTTTTCTGAAAAATGTGGTGGTGTTTGATACTGGTGGCCGTGGCGCCACGACGACCTTTGTCGAACGTGGCCTGGGCGACGTGCTGATCAGCTTTGAATCCGAAGTGAACAATATCCGCAAGCAGTACGGTGCAGACAAGTATGAAGTGATCGTGCCGCCGGTCGATATTCTAGCGGAGTTCCCGGTGGCTTGGGTGGACAAAAACGTCGAGAAAAACGGCACAGAGCAGGTGGCAAAAGAGTACCTGAACTATCTCTACAGCCCGGCGGCCCAGAAGTTAATCACCAGCTTCTATTATCGCGTCAATGACCCGCAGGTGATGGCGGAGGCTAAGGGCCAGTTCCCTGAGACCAAGCTGTTCAGCGTGGAAGATCAGTTCGGCGGTTGGCCGCAGGTGATGAGTGCCCACTTTGCGACGGGCGGTGAATTGGATCAACTGTTAGCGGTAGGGCATAAGTAATGTTTTCGATGGCCAGTAAGCGGGTTCTGCCTGGGTTTACTCTCAGCCTGGGAAGCAGCCTGCTTTTCACCTGCCTGATTTTACTGTTGCCGCTCAGCGCGCTGGTGATGCAGCTGGCGCAGATGAGTCTGGCACAGTATTGGGAAGTGATCACCAACCCGCAGGTCGTGGCGGCCTATAAGGTGACGCTGCTGGCGGCCGGAGTCGCCAGCATTTTCAACGCGGTGTTTGGCATGCTGATGGCATGGATCCTCACCCGTTACCAGTTCCCTGGCCGCTCCTTGCTGGATGGCCTGATGGATTTGCCGTTTGCGTTGCCTACGGCGGTGGCCGGCCTGACCCTGGCGGGGCTGTTTTCTACCACCGGTTGGTACGGCCAATGGCTGGCTCATTTTGATATCAAGGTTTCCTTCACCTGGTTGGGAATTGCGGTGGCGATGGCCTTTACCAGCATTCCTTTCGTGGTACGCACGGTGCAACCGGTGCTGGAAGAGTTGGGGCCAGAATATGAAGAGGCCGCCGAAACGCTCGGGGCTACCCGTTGGCAGAGTTTCCGCCGCGTGGTGTTGCCAGAGGTTGCGCCAGCGCTGCTCGCCGGTACGGCGTTGTCATTTACCCGCAGCCTGGGGGAATTTGGCGCGGTGATATTTATCGCTGGCAACATTGCCTGGAAAACCGAAGTGACCTCATTGATGATTTTTGTGCGCTTACAGGAGTTCGATTACCCGGCAGCCAGTGCGATTGCCTCGGTGATCCTGGCGGCATCATTGCTGCTGCTGTTTGCGATTAATACCTTACAGAGCCGCTTTGGCCGCCGTATAGGAGGGCACTGATGGCCGATATTACCGCCCTGAACGGCGCAGAGCGCCCACGCGTGAATTGGGGGAAATGGACGCTGATCGCCATCGGTGCGCTGTTCTCCATCCTGCTGCTGGTCGTGCCGATGGTGATGATCTTCATCGAGGCATTCTCCTCCGGCGTGGGTGCCGTGTGGCATAACCTGTCTGACCCGGACATGCTGCATGCCATCTGGCTGACGGTGCTGGTGGCGCTGATCACCGTGCCGGTCAACCTGGTGTTTGGTACTTTGCTGGCCTGGCTGGTTACGCGCTTTACCTTCCCTGGCCGCCAACTGCTGCTGACGTTGTTCGACATGCCGTTTGCAGTGTCGCCGGTGGTGGCGGGGTTGCTGTATCTGCTGTTTTACGGCACTAACGGCCCGATTGGTGGCTGGCTGGATGCCCATGATATCCAACTGATGTTTGCCTGGCCGGGCATGGTGCTGGTAACGATATTCGTGACCTGCCCGTTTGTGGTTCGTGAACTGGTGCCGCTGATGATGAGCCAGGGCAGCCAGGAAGACGAGGCCGCGGTGCTGTTGGGTGCTTCCGGTTGGCAGATGTTCCGCCGCGTCACCTTACCGAACATCCGTTGGGCATTGTTGTATGGCGTGGTGCTGACCAATGCCCGCGCGATTGGCGAGTTTGGCGCAGTATCGGTGGTGTCCGGCTCTATCCGTGGCGAAACCTATACCCTGCCACTGCAAGTGGAATTACTGCATCAGGATTACAACACCGCCGGAGCGTTTACCGCTGCGGCACTGCTGACCCTGATGGCGATAGTCACCCTATTTCTGAAAAGCGGACTGCAATGGCGCCTGGCGCGTCAGGATGCGCGTCTCGAGCGGGAGGAAAATCATGAGCATTGAGATTAACGGTATCAACAAGTCTTTTGGTCGTACCAAGGTATTGAACGATATCTCGCTCGATATTCCTTCCGGTGAGATGGTGGCGCTGTTAGGCCCATCCGGTTCGGGCAAGACCACCTTGCTGCGTATTATCGCCGGGCTGGAAAGCCAGAGCAGCGGTAAGCTGGGTTTCCACGGCACCGATGTCAGCCGCGTACATGCGCGCGATCGCCGTGTCGGCTTCGTGTTCCAACACTATGCGCTGTTCCGCCATATGACGGTTTTCGACAATATCGCCTTTGGGCTGAGCGTGCTGCCACGTCGCGAACGTCCGAATGCGGCGGCGATCAAACAAAAAGTGGAGCAGTTGCTGGAGATGGTGCAGTTGGGTCATCTGGCTAACCGCTACCCTTCACAGCTTTCCGGCGGCCAGAAGCAACGTGTCGCCTTGGCGCGCGCGCTGGCGGTGGAACCCCAGATCCTGCTGTTAGACGAGCCGTTTGGTGCGCTGGATGCTCAGGTGCGTAAAGAGCTGCGCCGCTGGCTGCGACAACTGCATGAAGAACTGAAGTTCACCAGCGTGTTCGTGACTCACGATCAGGAAGAAGCGATGGAAGTCGCCGACCGCATCGTAGTGATGAGCCAGGGGAATATCGAGCAGGTAGGTTCACCGACCGAGATCATGCGTGAACCCGCCACCCGCTTCGTACTGGAGTTTATGGGGGAAGTTAACCGTTTGAACGGCGAAATCCGGGGTTCACAGCTGTTTGTGGGCGCTCACCAATGGCCGCTGTCGTTCCAGCCAATGCACCAAGGCAGCGTCGATCTGTTCCTGCGCCCGTGGGAAATGGAAATCGGCATCGATTGCAGCGCTCGTTGCCCATTACCGGTGCAGGTGCTGGAAGTCAGCCCGCGTGGCCATTTCTGGCAGTTGACCGTGCAGCCAATTGGTTGGCATCAGGAGCCTATCAGCGTGATTATGTCGGAAGGCCATGCCGCACCGGCGCGTGGTGATCGTTACTACGTTGGCAGCCTGAATGCCCGCCTCTATGCTGGCGAACAACTGTTACAACCGGTTGCGTTAGCTAAAAGCGCCTGATAACTTGTAATTTATACCCTATGAATTTCAAGCAGCAGGTTGAAAGGCGACGGGTATATAATTTCCCATTTTAAGGCAACCTTGGGTTGCCTTTTTACATGATACGCAGGCAATGATTGTGACCACGCTGGAACAATGCATCGGTAATACACCGTTAGTAAAACTACAACGACTGGCCGACGGGCTGGACAGTGAAATCTGGCTCAAGCTGGAGGGCAACAATCCGGCGGGGTCGGTCAAGGATCGGGCCGCGTTGGGGATGATCCAGCAGGCGGAACTACGTGGTAAAATTCAGCCGGGCGATACGCTGATCGAGGCCACCAGTGGCAATACTGGCATCGCGCTGGCGATGATCTGTGCGATGAAGGGCTACCAGCTGAAGCTGCTGATGCCGGAAAACATGAGCATGGAACGCCAGGCGGCGATGCGTGCCTATGGTGCAGAGCTGATCCTGGTCAGCCGTGAGCAGGGGATGGAAGGGGCGCGTGACCTGGCGCTGGAGATGCAGCAGCAGGGGCAGGGCAAGGTATTGGATCAGTTCAACAATCTGGATAACCCCTACGCGCATTTCACCACCACCGGTCCGGAAATCTGGCAGCAGACCGCCGGTCGTATTACCCATTTCGTTTCCAGCATGGGCACCACTGGCACCATTACCGGCGTTGGCGGCTACCTGAAAAGCCAAAACCCACAGGTGAATATCATTGGCCTACAGCCTGCTGAAGGCAGCAGCATTCCGGGCATCCGCCGTTGGGCACCGGCCTATCTGCCGGGGATTTTCCGCCCGGAACTGGTGGATCAGGTACTGGATATGGCACAAAGCGAAGCCGAACAGACCATGCGTCAACTGGCGCAGCGGGAAGGTATTTTCTGCGGTGTCAGCTCCGGTGGAGCCGTGGCTGGGGCGTTGCGCGTTGCTGCGGCCAACCCTGGCAGCGTGATTGTCGCCATTATCTGCGATCGCGGTGACCGTTACCTGTCCACCGGCGTATTTTCCTAGCCGAACGTTCATCGGTGGTGGGATGCTAACCCCGCCACCGGTTTTCTAATAGTGGCCTCGTTAGCCACCCGATGTTTATTGTTGTTACGACTCTCCCCTCCCATTCCCCCATGGCAACAACTCGATATTCCGCCAGCGTTCGCATATTGTGTAAAGATTAGGTAAAACTGGCTGCGTAGGGCGTCAATAGACGCGAAAATGGCGGTAAATCAGCGGAGGAATGGCATGAAAATTTTATTGGTCGATGACGATCTGGAACTTGGCACCATGCTGAGCGAATACCTGACGGCTGAAGGATTCAATGCGTCCCTGGTGCTGACCGGCAAGGCCGGAGTGGATGGGGCGCTTTCTGGTGATTATACCGCGATGATCCTCGACATCATGCTGCCGGACATGAGCGGTATCGACGTGCTGCGCGAGGTTCGTAAAAAGAACCGCTTGCCGATCATCATGCTGACGGCCAAGGGTGACAATATCGACCGGGTGATCGGGCTGGAGATGGGCGCTGACGACTACGTTCCCAAACCTTGTTACCCACGCGAACTGGTGGCACGCCTGCGTGCGGTGCTGCGCCGGTTTGAAGAACAACCGGAAGCGGTGGATAAAGTCTCAACCCTGAGCTTTAACGAATTGACGCTCAACCCGTCCACCCGCAGCAGCGCGTGGCAGGGTAAGGCATTCGATCTCACCGCCTCAGAGTTCAATTTGCTGGAGTTACTGCTGCGTTCACCGGAGCGGGTGGTATCGAAAGATGAACTGTCTGAGAAAGGACTGGGACGGCCACGCGAGGCTTACGATCGCAGTGTGGATGTGCACATCAGTAATATCCGCCAGAAGCTGGGCGTGCTAACGAATAACCGGCTGAGCATTGAAACCGTGCGCAGCATCGGTTATCGCATGAGGTAATGCCGATGCGCGGAAGATTGTTCTGGAAAATCCTGCTCGGTTTCTGGCTGACGTTTATCATCATGACCCAGGCGCTGTGGGTGACGTTCGCGTTCTATGGTAATCGCCATGAATCGCCGGAAAACAGCATGGCTCGGCGCATTGTCAATCTGCAACTGACCTCTGCGGCCTCCGTATTACACCGTGGTGGCATGCCCGCGTTGAACGCGATGGTCGCTGGCTGGCCTGAAGTCGAGCGTCGCTTCTTTAGCGTTACACCTGCGGCCCAACCACCGGCCGAGGAGCCAGAGCAAAGCCAGGCAACGGAACGGCCGAAACAGATGGTGGAGTGGGTGAAGGGGGCAGACAACCAGGGTTACCTGTTGAGCTTCGATGTGGAAGGACTGTGGGCCGAATATCGGCCAGCCAAGCGCTGGCGCTTGCTGAATATTCCGGAGCCGATTCTGTGGGTCGGTGGGCTTGGGGGCTTGCTGTTCAGCGCCATGTTGGCCTGGAACCTGACTCGCCCGATGCGTCAACTGCGTGCCGGTTTTGAGCGGGTAGCGCAGGGCGATCTGGCGGTGCGGCTGTTCCCGGCGATGCGGCGGCGGCATGACGAGCTTTCTGAAGTGGCGCGTGACTTTGACAGTATGGCGGAGCGGTTGGAGGTGTTGGTCAGTGCCCGTGAGCAATTGCTGCATGATGTCTCGCATGAGTTGCGTTCACCGTTGGCCCGCTTGCAGTTAGCCATCGGTCTAGGGCGGCAAAATCCGAACAACGTGGAGAACTCGTTGCAGCGTATTGAGCATGAAGCCGGGCGGTTGGACAAGATGATCGGCGAACTGCTGGCGCTGTCACGCACCGAGAACAACGGCCTGTCGGATGACGAGGAGTATTTCGATCTCTATGGTCTGGTGGACGCGGTGGTTAACGATGCGCGCTACGAGGCGCAGATCCCCGGCGTAGAAATCGTGTTGCAGGCCAGTTCCGACGTGGAATACACCGTAAAGGGCAATGCTGAATTGATGCGCCGGGCGGTTGAGAATATTGTGCGTAATGCCCTGCGCTTTTCCTGTCACGGTCAGCGGGTGACGGTGGCGCTGATGCGTATCGACCAGCTGTTCCAGATCCAGGTCAGCGATCAGGGGCCGGGTGTGGAGGAGTCGAAGCTTTCCAGCATCTTCGATCCCTTTGTTCGGGTAAAATCGGTGATGTCTGGTAAGGGCTATGGCCTGGGTTTGGCGATCACTCACAAAGTGGTGTCGGCACATGGTGGGCAGGTCGAGGCACATAATGGTGAGCAAGGTGGGTTGGTGATCACGCTGCGGGTGCCACGCTGGAGCTAAAGGCTACAGACAAAATAAAGACTGCTGAACCCCCTCTCTGGGCTCACGACGGGGCGCTGCATGCTGCGCCCCTACGCGTTAGGCCAGTTGAGGAATGTTTGCAGCTTGATTTTAACGATAATGCTGCTTATCCAGATCGTACTTTTTCATCCGCAGGTAGAGCTTCTTACGCGGGATCTGTAAGTACTCGGACACCTCATTAATTCGCCCCTGATGCAGGTTTAACGCCTCGGTAATGATCTGGCGCTCATAGTCTTCGATACGTTGATCCAGCGGCGCGGGATCGGATCCGTGCAGTAGTGGGTTGGCAGTCTCTGCCAGTGGCATCACCCCGACGGCAAACAGCTCTGCAGCATTGGCCAGCTCTCGCACGTTATTCGGCCATACCCTTTTTACCAAGCGCTTAATCAACTCTGCTGGCAGATCTGGCAATGGGTGGTTAAGGCGCAGGCAGGCCTGCTGCAGATAGTGTCGGAACAACGGCTCTATATCGTCGGGGCGAAGAGAAAGCGGCAGACAGGCGATTTGGGTCATGGCAAAGCAGTAATAGAAATCGGGCAGGAGGGTATGCCCGGCAGCCAGTTCCACCAACGGTGCAGCCCCAATGCCGATCAGCCGGAAGGGCAGTGGGTCTTGCCCCTGGAGCTGGGTCAGCCGCGCCTGCTGGGCGATAGACAAGTGCTCTAGGTGGCGTAAAATCAGCGTCCCGCCGCTTACCTGCTCAATCCATTGTTCTAACGGTGCCTCACCTCCCGGCGTCAATTCACCCACGATCAACGGCTGTTCGCTGCGATGGCTCATACGGTGTAAATGGCGGGCAGCCAACGTCCTGCCGACCCCTAACTCGCCTTGCAGGTAAACCGCCAAATCGGTTTCGGCTACCTGTTGCAAACGCACTCGTAGCTGATTTACCCATTCACTGCGGCCAATCAGATTGCTCTGCAACTGTTCCTGCTGCCAACGACGACGGGCAATGTAAGAACGTCTCTGGGCTAGCGCGTTGGCGACCTGTTCAAGTAACTGGGCTGGGTTGACCGGTTTTTGCAGGAAGTCCCAGGCGCCTTTTTTCACCGCTTCAACCGCCATCGGCACATCGCCGTGGCCGGTGATCAACAACACCGGCAAACAGGCATCGTGAGCGAGCAGTAGCGCCATCAGTTCAATCCCGGAACAGCCAGGCATACAGACATCGCTGATGACGATCCCAGGCCACTCCTCGCCGAGCATTTCCTGTGCCTTCAGCGGGTTATTACAGGCCTGCACCTGATAGCCCGCCTGGTTGAGCAACATGGTATAGGCGTCAAGGACGTCAGCATCGTCGTCAATTAACAGAATCTGTGCTTGTTGGCTTAACATGGTTCATCCACCGGTTGAAACTGTAAAACGACGCAGGCGTTCTGCGTCAGCGTAGAGGCCAGATGCAGGCTACCGCCCATTTGCTGCATCAGCGAGAGCGAGATGGAGAGGCCAATCCCCAAGCCCACCGATTTGCTGGTGGTGAAAGGCTTAAGTAACGATTCTGCTCGCGCCAGCGGCCAGCCTGGTCCGTTATCCCACAGCATGATTTGCCATCCGGACTTATGGCGTTGCCAGCTTATCTGCAAGTGTGGCCGCTCCTGGCAGGCATCTAGCGCGTTACTCATCAGATTGACCAACACCTGCTGGATGCGCACCTCGTCACCTAACACGTTTGGTGCACCTTCCGGTAGCCGCAGTTCCCCCTGCAGTGGTTGGTGGCGAAGAGTCAGCAACTCCCAGGCGGCAAGTAATGACTGGCGTAAATCCACTGGCTGAGAAGGGCTATCCTGTTCGGTTCGCCGGGTGAATTGCCGTAGTATGCGGATGATGGCATCCATACGGCCAATCAGGCCATCGGCTTTGGTCAGAGCAAGCGTGGCAGCCTCTGGCTGGTGTTTATCCACCGCATGACGAGCGGTAAACAGGTACATTGACAGGGCGTTCAGCGGTTGATTGATCTCATGGGCCAGGGTGGTCATGGTCTGTCCAACCACGGCCAGCTTGGCGGCTTGCACCAGCTCATCCTGTGTAGCACGTAGATGCTGCTCAATGCCCTTGCGCTCGGTGATTTCCTGCTCCAGCCGGGATTTTTGCAGATTCAACTGGCCCAGGGTGCGCCGCAGCAGGCGTGCGATGCGGCCCAGTTCATCGCCACCGTAAACCGGGATCGCCGCGTTGGTTTCCCCAAGGCCAATACGCACCACCACCTGGTTAAGCAGGGTAAAACGCTTGACCAGGCGGGAACGAATAAAATAGTGATTGAGCAAATACACCAATAACATCGCCAACAGGGTGGCGATCACAATTAGCCTGCCGCTGACGCGGATGATCTGCTCCAGGCGGTGGTTAAAGGTTTGCATCTGGCGGTGGCTGTTACTCAATTGCGATTCCAATTGCGTGCGGAAGCGGGCAAGCGTGGCCTCCTTGGCCTGGGTAGCCAGCGTAAGTGCCCGTTGTGCCTGGTGATAGTTTTTCATCGCCGCGGGCATACTGTTTTCGGCAATGCCGGTCTCCAGCAGTTCGTCGATGGTTTGCCGTAGCGTGATGGTGCTGGGATGAGCCTGCAACCCCTGCATACTTTCGTTGGCCGTTTTTTGCAGATAGGCGAGGTAACGCACATGCTCGGCAACCGAAGTCGGTTCTTCACTGCCAGATTGCAGCTCGTTGAGGCGATCGCGTAAAGCATCGGCGATCTGGTTCTCAATGCGTGCCAGGGCATAGACTTGCTGCTGCTCACTTTGCACCTCGCGCAGACTGGCCTGTAAGCGGGGGAGTACCTGGCTAGAATCCGTCTCCATCTGGTCGAGCAAAGCCCCCTGTTGCCAACTGAAATCCTGCACCAGCGAATTTAGCTCGGTGGTGAAATCATCATGTAGCCAACTGATGCGCGCGGCGATCTCATTAACCTTTTCCCTGGCGATAAACATGTTGTACAGCGCGTTGTCCAATCGGCCCAACAGTTGGCGGCTCTCTGCCAGCGTCGCCTGAATTTGCTGACGTTCAGGGTTATCCAGCTGCATGCTGGCCTGCTCGATTTGCTCCAAATGACCGACGATCTGATTTCTTAATTGCAGGCGGGCATTGGTATTGGCGGCCTGTAAAAACGCATTGAGCTGATCGACCAGCGTGTTCAGATTGCTTTCGATCACGAATGAAGATTGGATGCGCGGAAAGTAATCATCCAGCGCATAGCGAACCTGCGAGCTTTGCTCATGCCAGGAGTACAGGCTGACCCCGCTGACGGTAAGCGTCAGCAGCGCGCCGGTGAGAAAGGCTCCCCGCAAGCAGGCGCTGATGGTCAGGCGTTTGAAGAAGCGCGGCAATAAACGGCTCATTTTAACTCTTCCAGCGCCTTGATGGCTGTTCTCTGCTGCTGCTGAAAGAACAGTTGCCATTCCATGACCTGCTGCTCGCTCTCGCTTCGTGCCGCAAACTGTTTCAGGAACTGCGGATCTTCGCTTTGTGCCTGGGTGACAGGAATGGCGGTCAACAACGCGCGGATCTCCGGTAAAGGCCGCTTGAGGCGGCTCTCCGCTCCATGCAACGCTTTCCAGGCGTCCTTGAGCTGAGACAGGCGGAAGCTGATGGCCGTATCAAACAGCTTTTGTACCAGGCGCTGACGTTGCAGGATCAGGGAGTAATTCAGCGGTGGCCGCTGTAACAATTTTTGCTGCTGCGCGAAGCGTGGGTTGTCGGCAGGCAGTGGAACTACCGGGTATTTTCCCGTGCTGGTATCGGCCAGGACCCGCTGTCCCTGTGGGCTGAGCAGAAACTGAATAAAGCGCCGGGCCTCAACGGGATAATGGCTGTTGCTCGTTACGGCAATATAGGTGGGGGAGGCTGCGGCCTGGGGGAAATAATGGAAAGCCAGATGCGGATCGTCCAGCAGCAGATTGGCGTAGTTGTCGATAATCGGCCCGACGGAACCCAGGCCGCTTTTGACTTTATCCGCCACGCCAAAACTGCGTGAAGAGATGGTGATCAGGTTACCTGCCGCCGATAGCATTGTTTGCCAGCCAGATTGCCATCCCCGTTGTTGTAACAGCGACTCCACCATCAGGTGGTTGGTATCCGAGCGGGAAGGGCTGCTCATCAGCAGGGCACCCTGGTAGCGGGCATCGGTCAGGTCATCCCAATCGCCTGGCAGCGGCAGACGTTTCTCTGTCAGATTAGTGCGGTTGATCAGCAGGCCAAAGCCCGAAATGGCCACTGCCACGGCGGTATTGCGGATAGGTTCAGGTACCAGACGCTGTGACTGTTCCGGGGCACCTTCATAGTTGGTCAGACGCTGATGTTGTTGCAGGTGCTGGAGCAGCATGGGGGACGAGGTCAGCACCAGATCGACGTTGTCACTGCCGGTGCTGTCGAGCAGTTGTTCCAGGGAGGAACTGGTGCGGTTCAGCGTGCGGATAACCACCGACTGGGGTTGGCCTTGCCAACGGCTGATAATATAGGCGGTTGCCTCTGGTGAAAAGGTGGTGGCCATCACCAGTTCATTTCTTTTGGCGTAGGCAGAAGTGGATAACAGCCAGCAGGCCATTGCCGTAAAAATGAGCGTTGCACGCATAATAAAATTCTCCCTCGACCTCATCGTTTGTGATCTTATTCATAAAATCGCAATGACGATAAAAATAACCCGCAAAACATTTGGGACAAAAATATTTTTTGTGAACCAATAAGGTTTGGTCGGGGTTATAACGTTGATGAAGTCAGAATATTACCATCGATAGCCGAGCAATACTGTTAACGCCTTCAAAAACATCATCACTTGTAGGTTGGTTGTGCGCACACAGACGCAGTGCTGTAGCGCTCTAATACGGAGCTGTGAGTGAAAGGGTCTTTGGTCAATAGCGGTATTGTTAATTGATGAGTCAAAATTGGGTTTATTTAATCTGGGTTTGAGTCAATTTTGACACATATTACGGGGCTTGTCTTATCAATGAATTAATTACACCATCCGCTGCGAGCGTTATTAATAAATAGCAGGCGAATCTAGCCTGTACAGATAAACCTCACAGGGGAATAACATGTTTTCATTATTAAAACCTGGCGCGGCGGCGAAGCGTGTTCCGCCAGAACAGGTGCAGGCAACCTACCAGCGTTATCGCATGCAGGCGTTACTGAGCGTCTTTTTGGGCTATCTGGCCTATTATATTGTGCGCAACAACTTCACCCTTTCGACGCCCTACCTGAAAGAGCATCTGGACCTGAGCGCAACGCAGATTGGCATGTTGAGCAGTTGCATGTTGATTGCCTACGGCATCAGCAAAGGGGTGATGAGCAGCCTGGCCGATAAGGCCAATCCCAAGGTGTTTATGGCCTGTGGCCTGGTGCTTTGCGCCATCGTCAACGTCGGTTTGGGGTTCAGCACTGCCTTCTGGATCTTTGCCGCCTTGGTGGTGTTCAACGGCCTGTTTCAGGGGATGGGCGTAGGCCCTTCGTTCATTACCATCGCCAACTGGTTCCCACGCCGTGAGCGAGGCCGCGTTGGTGCATTTTGGAATATATCCCACAACATCGGTGGCGGAGTGGTAGCCCCCATCGTCGGCGTGGCCTTTGCGGTGTTGGGCAGTGAACACTGGCAAAGCGCCAGCTATATCGTCCCCGCTGGCGTGGCGGTGCTGTTTGCGCTGGTGGTGCTGTGGTTGGGTAAAGGTTCTCCGCGCAGTGAAGGTCTGCCTGCCTTGGAGCAAATGATGCCGGAAGAAACCATCAGGGTGAAAACCGGTGTGCAGGAGCAGGCACCGGAAAATATGAGCGCCTTCCAGATCTTCTGTACCTATGTCCTGCGTAATAAAAATGCCTGGTATGTCTCGCTGGTGGATGTATTTGTCTACATGGTGCGCTTTGGCATGATCAGCTGGTTGCCGATCTATCTGCTCACCGAAAAGCATTTCTCCAAAGAGCAGATGAGCATTGCGTTTCTGTTCTTCGAATGGGCGGCGATCCCTTCCACACTGTTGGCTGGGTGGCTGTCGGATAAGCTGTTCAAGGGACGCCGTATGCCGCTGGCGATGATCTGCATGGTGATGATTTTCATCTGCCTGATTGGTTACTGGAAGAGTGACTCGCTGTTGATGGTCACCATCTTTGCCGCTATCGTCGGTTGCCTGATCTATGTGCCACAGTTCTTGGCTTCGGTACAGACGATGGAGATCGTTCCCAGCTTTGCTGTCGGCTCCGCCGTTGGCTTGCGCGGCTTTATGAGCTATATCTTTGGGGCCACGCTGGGCACCAGCCTGTTTGGCGTGATGGTTGATCGGATGGGGTGGCACGGGGGCTTTTATCTGCTGATGGGCGGCGTAGTGTGCTGCATCTTGTTCTGCTATCTGTCACATCGTGGCGTATTGGCTTTGGAGCGTGAAAGACAGCAACAGGAGTTACCAGCGGAGCCACTGGCAGCGCAGTAACGATTGGGTTGATGACACAGTGAATCTGTAGTTTTGGATAAAAAAATGGCGCCGATAAAGGCGCCATTTTTACAATCGAACCGCGATTACTTCTTGATGCGGATGATCGGGGTCTCGCCAACGGTGACGCTGCCGGACAGTTTGATCAGCTCTTTGATCTCGTCCATGTTGGAGATAACCACCGGAGTCAAAGTAGACTTGGCTTTCTCTTCCAGTAGGGCCAGATTGAACTCGATAACCACATCGCCTTTCTTGACGCGCTGGCCTTCTTCCGCGATGCGTTTGAAGCCTTCGCCTTTCAGTTCAACGGTGTCGATACCAAAGTGCACGAACAGCTCAATGCCGCTATCGGATTCGATAGAGAACGCATGGTTGGTTTCGAAAATTTTACCGATAGTGCCGTCAACCGGAGCAACCATTTTGTTGCCAGCAGGTTTGATAGCAATGCCATCGCCAACGATTTTCTCAGCGAATACGACGTCCGGTACATCTTCGATATTGACGATTTCGCCAGAAAGTGGAGCGACGATCTCGATAGTGCCCATGTCTTTCTTGTCATCAGAAACCAGAGACTTCAGTTTATCGAACAAACCCATGATCTTCTCCTAAGCATTAAATTGGGCGGCGTTCCAGTGTCGTGGAATTTTAGCAGAGCGTTTTTTCTTCGATGAACTTATTGACGCAGTTCATCAAATCCTGTGCCGTTGGTTGTTCCAAGGCCTGCGCTGCCAATGCCTTCACATCTTCGAAATTGGTATTACGAATAATTTTCTTGATGCGCGGGATTGCAATCGCACTCATGCTGAACTCATCCAGCCCCATGCCCAAAAGCAACAGTGTAGCACGCTCATCGCCAGCCAGCTCGCCGCACATACCGGTCCACTTGCCTTCTGCGTGAGATGCATCAATAACCTGTTTGATCAGGCCAAGCACTGATGGGGACATCGGGTTATAGAGATGAGAAATCAGCTCGTTGCCGCGATCTACTGCCAGAGTATACTGGGTTAAATCGTTTGTCCCAATACTAAAGAAGTCGACTTCTTTCGCCAGGTGGCGAGCAATCACTGCCGCGGCCGGTGTTTCCACCATCACGCCCACTTCAATGCTTTCGTCAAAGGCTTTGCCTTCTTCACGCAGCTGCGCTTTCAGCGTTTCCAGTTCGCCCTTCAGATCGCGCACTTCTTCCACCGAGATGATCATCGGGAACATGATGCGCAGTTTGCCGAAAGCGGAGGCACGCAGGATGGCACGCAGCTGAGCGTGCAGGATTTCCCGGCGGTCCATCGCGATACGGATCGCGCGCCAGCCCAGGAACGGGTTCTCTTCTTTTGGCAGGTTCATGTACGGCAGGTCTTTATCGCCGCCGATGTCCATGGTACGGACGATGACTGCCTGTGAACCCATGGCTTCCGCAACGGCCTTGTAAGCCGAGAACTGCTCGTCTTCGGTTGGCAGTGAGTCGCGGTCCATAAACAGGAATTCGGTACGATACAGGCCGACACCTTCGGCGCCATTGCGCTCTGCACCGGCGACGTCGCGCACGGTACCGATGTTGGCACAGACTTCAACCTGATGCCCGTCCAGCGTGATCGCCGGCAGGTCTTTCAGCTTGGCCAGATCGTTTTTCTCGGTGACGTATTGGGTGTGAACCGCTTTCAGCTGTTCAATCACCTCGGCCGTCGGGTTGACGTAAATCTTGTTGTTAACCGCATCCAGGATCAGGTAATCGCCGTTTTTTACCTGGGTGGTCACGTCGCTGGTGCCAACGATAGCGGGCAGTTCCAGGGAGCGAGCCATGATTGAGGTGTGGGAAGTACGGCCACCCAGATCGGTGATGAAGCCCAGCACTTTGTCCAGGTTCAGCTGTGCAGTTTCTGACGGCGTCAGGTCTTTCGCGACCAGGATCACCTCATCCTGAATGGCGGTCAGATCGACAATTGCCAGGCCCAGGATGTTTTGTAGCAGACGCTTACCGATATCACGCACGTCCGCCGCACGCTCTTTCAGGTATTCGTCATCTAATTCTTCCAGCGCTTTCGCCTGGCCTTCGATCACGGTGTAGGCTGCCGCATCGGCAGACGCCAGATCGTCTTTGATGAGGGCTATGATTTCCTGCTCAAGCTCTTCGTCTTCCAACAGCATGATGTGGCCTTCGAAGATCGCTTCTTTCTCTTCGCCGAAGGTTTCGCCTGCCTTGGTCTTGATCACTTCCAACTGTTCAGACGCTTTGGCGCGGCCTGCCAGAAAACGTGAGATTTCCTGCTCTACAAGGTCTGCAGAGATTTTTTTCCGGTTGATGACAATTTCATCTTCCTTCAGCAAGAGAGCCTTACCAAAAGCGATACCCGGTGATACTAAAATGCCTGAAATCATAACCCTACCTTACTCTTGACTGGTGTTAACTAAAAAGACGGGCCGATTACTCAAGCTCTGCCATCAGTTTTACCAAGTGCTCAACGGCTTTCTGCTCGTCTTCACCAACGGCTTCGATGGTGACTACTGTTCCTTGGGTCAGGCCCAGAGTTTGCAGCTTAAACAGGCTTTTGGCGCTAGCGCTCTTGCCGTTGGAAGTCACGGTGATGTCAGATGTGAAGCCTTTGGCTTCTTTTACGAACTGAGCGGCAGGGCGAGTGTGCAGACCATTCGGAGCGGTGATAGTCACTTCTTGCTGGAACATTGATGTTTCCCCAACTTATCGGATTAAGGTTGTGGAGCTAAAGTTTAGCCTAACGGCGTGATTTTAGCTTGTCTGGTTAGCGCCTGACTATGGTACAGGGGCGAGCGTTGATGCAACATAAAACGACGCTATAAGTATTTCAGATCAAAAAATCCGAGCATCTGGCGTTGTTTCAATCAGCTTCCCATTATGCCGTGTTTTCCGCTGGAGCGACAAATGAGTAAATCGATTCAGCTCAAACAATGGCAGGAAGGTGATTAATTTTGCGCATCGAAATAATTGACCGGTTAAATACTAAAGCCAGCGGCGAAAATCAATCGTTGAGTGGTATAAACTTTGATCCAGTCCACAAAAAAAGCACCTAAATAGGTGCTTTTTTAGCTATTTGTGCACTGTTTGCGCTATTGCTGCAGTTCCTGTTCGGTGAACAGATCGGCAAACAAAGCGGTGCTCAAGTAGCGCTCACCTGAAGAAGGCAGAATAACCACAATTGTCTTGTCGGTAAAGTCGGCTTCTTCGGAAAGTTTGACGGCGGCTGCAACGGCGGCACCGGAAGAAATCCCGGCCAGGATGCCTTCTTCTTCCATCAGACGGCGTGCCATGCTGATGGCTTCGTCGTTGGTGATCTGCTCAACGCGGTCAACCAGGCTCAGATCCAGGTTGCCAGGAATAAAACCTGCCCCGATGCCCTGGATTTTGTGCGGGCCTGGTTTGATTTCCTGGCCTGCCAACGCCTGGCTGATGACCGGTGAGTCGGTCGGTTCAACCGCCACGCTGGTGATGGCCTTGCCCTTGATGTTCTTGATAAAGCGGCTGACGCCGGTCAGCGTGCCGCCGGTGCCGACGCCCGCGATAAAAACATCGACCTCGCCATCGGTATCTTCCCAGATTTCCGGGCCGGTGGTTTGTTCGTGGATTTCCGGGTTGGCCGGGTTGCTGAACTGTTGCAGCAGGATGTAGCGGCTTGGATCGGTGGCCACAATTTCTTCGGCCTTGGCGATTGCGCCTTTCATGCCTTTGGCACCTTCGGTCAGCACCAGATTGGCACCCAGCGCCTTGAGCAGTTTACGACGCTCGATGCTCATGGTTTCCGGCATGGTCAGCGTGAGCTTATAGCCACGTGCCGCGGCAACAAACGCCAGGGCGATACCGGTGTTGCCGCTGGTTGGCTCCACCAGTTCTTTGCCTGCGCTCAGAATGCCACGTTTTTCGGCATCCCAAATCATATTGGCACCGATGCGGCATTTGACGCTGAAGCTTGGGTTGCGAGATTCAACCTTGGCGAGAATACGTCCGTTGCCGATACGGTTCAGACGAACCAGCGGCGTGTGGCCGATTGTTAATGAGTTGTCTTGATAAATCTTGCTCATGGCCCGTCCTTATAACTGTATGAAATGTAGGGAACATCGAAAGCATACGCTAACGGTCTCGGCAGGGAAGTAAAGAATTGGTATATCGATATGTTATTAGAGAATAAGTTTTATACCCGTCGTCTTTCAAGCTACAGCTTGAAATCCATAGGGTAATCTCATCATCAGGATGGGCGCCAAAAGCGCCCTTGTGCAAGAAAAAATCTTACCTACCCAATTAATGACGAACAAATTGTGCACGATAACGGTCTACCCACATCGCCGTGGCACCGCATACCGCCACCGGCAGGATCACCAGATTGAGGATGGGGATCATGGTGAACAGGCTGACCAACGCGCCAAACTGTAGGTTGTCGGTCTTGTGCTGACGCAACGCCTGACGCATCTCGGCGAAGCTGACCTTATGGTTATCAAACGGATAATCGCAGTATTGAATGGCCAGCATCCAGGCGCTGAACAGGAACCACAGCACCGGTGCCAACGTTTGGCCGATGCCCGGTATAAAATAGAGCAACAGCAGGCCCAGCGCGCGCGGCAGGTAATACATCAGCTTGCGCCATTCACGGGACATGATGCGCGGCAGATCTTTGACCACGCCGAGCATACCGGTATCCGGCAACGGTTTGCCGGTCAGGCTGCCTTCGAGCTGTTCCGCCAACAGCCCGCAAAACGGGGCGGCGATCAGGTTGGTGATGGTACTGAACAGGTAACTGAACACCAAGAGCACGGAAATGACCGCCATCGGCCAGAGTAAATAACTCAGCCACTGCAGCCAGCTTGGTACGTGGCTCATCATGCTGGGGATCCAGTCGCCCAGTTGGCTAAACAGCCACCAGAAGGCAGAACCCATCAGTAGTACGTTCACCAGCAATGGCAAGACGACATAGCGTTTAATTCCTGGGCGCGAAATCAGGCGCCATCCTTGGGCAAAATAGTGGAAGCCGTTGGTGGATCCGACAGGGGGAGGTACATGGGACATATCTTAAGATTTTCTCTTTGGCTTAACAGGCTAACCTATCATATAGGGTTGATTTTCCACTGGCTAGAGCCACTTTGGCTGAAAAAACAGCAAAAAAATGCCGAATAATCATCTTTATTGGCATAAAGTTCAGCACGGACTTGCACTTGTGCCTGCGGGCAAATAGAGTTAAAGAGTGAATGTTTGCCGCGGTGGCAATGTCTTGGAACAACAGAGATAGCAATGATGCAGGATTTGCGTCTGATATTAATCGTTGTTGGCGCGATCGCCATAATAGCGTTGTTATTACATGGTCTGTGGACCAGCCGTAAGGAACGCTCGTCCCTTTTTCGCGATCGCCCAGCCAAACGCTCAAAAAATGAGCGTGAACCTATACCACTTGATGATCCTGCCGAAAGCGTGGGAGAGGTACGTATCCGTGCCACTCGCGCAGAAGCTGAGGATGAACCATCAATGGGCCATATCGATGCCGCACGTGAAGAGCCGGTGATTGCACCAAGGCCTGCTCCTGCAGCAGCTCAACCTGCGCCTCGGCCAGCCCAACCCGCGCCGCTCTCCCAGCGGCCGGTGTATGATGACATCCTGCTGGATAACTATGCCCAGGACGAAGAAGACGAAGCGCCGCAGCAACCTGCTGTGCGTCGTGAGCCGCGCGTTGACGATATGCCTCCGGCACCTGCGCCAGAGCCAGCCTTCCATCATGAAGAGCCTGTGCATGAACCGCAGCCAGCGCCGGAACCGTTGAAACCGGCAAAACTGCAGGAAACCGTATTGGTGCTGCACGTTGCAGCCCATCAAGGTGGCGTGATCGGTGGTGAAGTGTTGCTGCAAAGCGTACTGCAGGCGGGCTTCCAATTTGGAGAAATGGGTATCTTCCATCGCCATATCAGCCCGGCAGGCAGTGGCCCCGTGCTGTTCAGTCTGGCCAATATGGTCAAACCTGGGTCATTCGATCCGGAAATGATGTCTGATTTCTCTACGCCGGGCGTATCGATGTTTATGATGGTGCCGTCTTACGGCGACGCCAATCAGAACTTCAAGCTGATGCTGCAATCGGCACAACGTATTGCAGATGATGTGGGTGGCGTGGTGCTGGACGATGAGCGCCGCATGATGACCCCGCAAAAGCTGGAAACCTATAAAGCACGCATCCGTGAAGTGTTGGAAAACAACGCCTGACCGGTTGCCTGTGCACTGCATAGTCCGTAATCCAGAACCCCCGCCAGCCGGGGGTTTTTTATCTTTGATGGTGAGCCATGGCATCGATTAACGAAACAATCAATCAACTACGCACCTCATTGCGCCATCACGAATATCAGTATCACGTACTCGATGCGCCGGAGATCCCGGATGCGGAATACGATCGCCTGATGCGTGAGCTGCGTGAGCTGGAAGAAGCCCATCCAGAGCTGATCACCGCCGATTCGCCGACTCAGCGCGTCGGGGCGGCCCCCTTGGCGGCGTTTGATCAGGTGCGCCATGAAGTGCCGATGCTGTCGTTGGACAACGTTTTTGATGAAGAGAGCTACCTGGCGTTTTACAAGCGCGTGCAGGATCGCCTGAAAAGCAGCGAGCCGCTGACCTTCTGCTGTGAACTGAAGCTGGACGGATTGGCCGTCAGTCTGCTGTATGAAGATGGTGAACTGGTGCGAGCCTCTACGCGTGGCGATGGCACCACCGGTGAGAATATCACCTCCAATGTGCGCACCATCCGCGCCATTCCGCTGCGCCTGACTGGTGACAATATTCCGCGCCGGGTGGAAGTGCGTGGTGAAGTTTTTATGCCGCATGCCGGTTTTGAGCAGATGAACGAAGAGGCGCGCCGCAAAGACGGCAAAATCTTCGCCAACCCGCGTAACGCGGCGGCTGGCTCGCTGCGTCAGCTTGATCCGCGTATCACGGCCAAGCGTCCGTTGACCTTCTTCTGCTACGGTGTTGGCCTGCTGGAAGGGGGCGAGTTGCCGCGTAGCCATTGGCAACGCCTGATGCAGTTCAAAGCCTGGGGCTTGCCGGTGAGCGATCGCGTCAAACGTTGTACCGGTAGCGATGAGGTACTGGCGTTTTATCGTCAGGTAGAACAAGACCGCATCAATCTTGGCTTTGATATCGACGGTGTAGTGGTGAAGATCGACGATATCGATCTGCAAGAATCTCTGGGCTTTGTTGCTCGCGCACCGCGTTGGGCCACGGCGTTCAAGTTCCCGGCACAAGAGCAGATCACCGTGGTGCGGGAAGTGGAATTCCAGGTCGGGCGTACCGGTGCCATCACGCCGGTCGCGCGCCTGGAGCCGGTGCTGGTGGCCGGGGTGATGGTTAGCAATGCCACGTTGCATAATGCCGATGAAATCGAACGCCTTGGCCTGCGCATCGGTGATACGGTGATCGTACGCCGTGCCGGGGATGTGATCCCCAAAGTGGTCGGGGTGATCGAAGATCGCCGCCCGCAGGACGCGCGTGAAGTGGTATTCCCACAGCATTGCCCGGTTTGTGGTTCCGATGTGGAACGGGTGGAAGGCGAAGCCATTGCGCGCTGTACTGGCGGGCTGATCTGCGGTGCCCAGCGTAAAGAGGCGCTGAAGCACTTTGTTTCCCGCAGGGCGATGGACGTTGACGGCATGGGCGATAAAATCATCGAACAGTTGGTCGATAAAGAATATGTCAAAACGCCAGCCGACCTGTTCCGTCTTTCCGCCGGTATTCTCACCGGGCTTGATCGCATGGGGCCAAAATCGGCACAGAATCTGGTCAATGCCTTGACCACCGCCAAACAGACCACCTTTGCGCGCTTCCTGTATGCGTTGGGTATTCGTGAGGTAGGAGAGGCCACGGCAGCCGGTCTGGCGGCGTATTTTGGCTCGTTGGAGAAGCTGCGAGAGGCCGATCTGGACGCGTTAAAACAGGTGCCGGACGTGGGCGAAGTGGTAGCCAGCCACGTGGTGAACTTCTTTGCTGAAGCACATAACCAGCAGGTGATCGCTGAGCTGATCAGCTCGGAAATCGGCATTAACTGGCCAGCACCGGTAGTGGTGGTTAGCGATGAGATCGACAGCCCGTTTGCCGGTAAAACCGTGGTGCTGACCGGTTCTCTCAGCCAGCTTTCCCGTGATGAAGCCAAAGATCGGCTGACGGCGCTGGGGGCCAAGGTTAGCGGCAGCGTATCCAAGAAAACCGATCTGGTGATCGCGGGTGAGGCCGCCGGTTCCAAGCTGGTCAAGGCACAGGAACTGGGGATCGAGGTGATCGACGAGGCGGAGATGATCCGCCTGCTGGGGGCCTGATGGAAAAAGAGAACCTGATTGAAATCGCCAACACCGTGATGCCTTTTGGCAAATACCAGGGCAGGGTGCTGATCGACCTGCCGGAAGAGTATCTGCTGTGGTTCGCCCGTAAGGGTGAATTCCCCAACGGCAGACTGGGAATGCTGATGGAAATGACGTTGGCGATTAAAATTGAAGGGTTGGATCACTTGATCAAACCCCTGAAGAAAAGCTGAGTCGATGGGCGTAACGCCATGTTGCGCCCTTCAACGTTTAGATATAAACGTCCACGGCGTTGGCGGCGGTAGGGCGGTTGACGCCATCACCGCTCATGGCCTTGGCCATCTGCTCTTCCTGCTGCTTTTCCATTTCTTGTTTCTGGATGCGTGCGATCTCAGCCTGGAGCATTTGGATCTGGCTCATGATCAGCTGTTTTTGCTGTTCGATCTGTTTAGCGTCGCCATCCGAGTTTTGCAGCTCGACGAGCTTTTGCTGCAGATTCTGGATCTGCTTAAATAGCGCTGAAATACGCGAGGCCGCGCTGCTATCTTTTGGGGTCACCGGTGTATCAGTCTCGGTTTTCTTGGCCTTCCCCCCTTCTGGGGCATTGTTAACCGGTGCCGACATCAGGGCAGCCCCGCCTTTACCGGTGGCGGTAAACACCTCGCGGACTCCGGCAATCGGGTTCTTGATGGGCACAATCATGGTAATGTTGGTCGACATGCGATCCTCCCAGGTAGCTTGTCAGAGGTATCGGCAAATCGCGGCAAAACTTTACCTTGGCGTCAGCTTTAGCTGTGGCCAGAGTTTGAGCCACTGTTTCTCCACCACGCGCTGTTCGAAAGCGGCCAGGTTGTTGCTCTTGGGGTTGAAGGTGATGCTGTGGTTAAACAGCGTCTGTAGGCCGAAAGGGGCGACGAGCTGGATACTGCCATCGGCCTGCAATCTGGCACCCACGGCGGTTTCGATCTCTGTCCAATAACTGATGGCGTCTTCGCTGTCGCGATAGGGCGCGCGGTGACTACGCAGGTGCATACGTGCCTGATTCTTTACCGACCAGGGTTGTGCCGACCACTCCAACAGGCGTGACTCTAGCATCCGGTCGCGCTCGGCATCGTTGTGGCGCGGATCGAAATGGATCACATCGATATCGTTGAGCGGCGTGCTGGCCGTAAAACCATGCAGCCGGTCCCACACCAGATTACGCACAAAACCCGCACCCAGGCACCAATCGTTCAGCCCGAGCCGCCGGGCGGTCGCTAATGCCTGCATACGTTCGCTATCTTGGCGTAACCAATCAATAATCTGTTGCTGTAGTGCCATCAAGAGTGCCATCAATGCTCCTTTGTTTGCGCTACTGTAACCCGAAACGGGCGGCAGTGTGATGGCGATAACGGCAAAAAAAAGCGCGGCATAAGCCGCGCTGAGATTGACTCGGTAACACGTATTCAGAACTGGGTGTTCAGGCTCATAAAGTAAGTCCGACCTGGTTCGTTAAAGGTTGCTGCCCCGGCACCGTAGATATTGACTGCCCCGGTGATTGGGTTACCCACGTTTTGCGAGTTGCCGGAACGGAACTGACGTTTGTCGAACAGGTTGTCGATCCCCGTCGTCACGCTGACATTTTTAGTCAACGCATAGGTGCCGCTCAGGCCAAAGATCGCGTAAGGGCTGACCTCACGAGTTTCCGGGCCACTGGTTGGTTCCCCACGGTAGTTGTATTTCTTCGGCTTTTGACGGCCATACCAGGTTGCGGTGGTCTGCAAAGACAGATCCTGCGTGGCCTGCCAGCTTAGGGTTGAGTTGATGGTGAACTTGGGAATAATCGACAGGTAGTCACCGGTGGTTTTATTCTCGTTCTCAATCATATAGGTGGCGTTGTTGTTCCAGGCGACGCTTTCGCTCACCGGTACGTTCAACGTTCCTTCCAGACCTTGGATCACCGCTTTTGGCACGTTTTCCCAGCGATAGATATCGGTTTTACTGGAGATAGAGGCCGATGGCGAATAGCCCGCTTCGATCTTGTTACGATAATCGTTACGGAAGTAGGTGATACCGGCCAGCCAACCTTCATGGTGGAACTCCAGTCCGATCTCTTTGTTGATACTGTTTTCGGCCTTCAGATCGTCGTTACCCATCAGATAGCAGCCGGTCCCCGTCGCGCTGGCGGCACAGCCCTGTCCTTTGCTGTAGAGAATATAATCGCCGTTGCTCTGGAACAGGTTGGGGGCCTTATAGGCGCGAGCAATACCCATTTTCAGGGTAAACAGATCGCCCAATTCCTGTGACAGGTTAAGCGACGGGCTCCAGTTGTTACCGGCCGTGGAGTGATGATCGTAACGCAGGCCTGGAGTCAACATTGTGGTATCAGTCAACTCGATATTATCTTCGGCAAACAGCGAGAAGATATCCGCGGAGGAGTACGGGCTGCGGTTGCTACTATCGGTGCCTGGGATCGCTCCCCCGGTATTCGTACCGGTCAGCGACTGGGTGGTCGAAGAAGGATCTTTCATCTTCTGTTGATTCCACTCGGTACCCAGCGTTGCGGTTTGTGGCACCCACATATCGAACGGAATGCTGATTTCGCTGTGGGCCAGGAAATCGTCCAGACGGGTGGTATTAAAACTGTCGTTGGCGAAGATCCCTTCGGTGCCCCCGGCCAGCCCTTCGGCTAAACGGGTGTTGCGCGTGCGCTCGAATTGGACATAGTTGTTGGTACTGACGCCGCTATCCCATGCGCCACGATAATTGACCGCATAGGTTTCACGATACATACGGTTGGTTTCGTTACCGTAATTGCTCTGTACTAGCGCGTTGGTGTTGGTGTTCTGGGTATCCCCGGCGTACAGGTTACCCTGGCGGCCATAGGCATATTGGAAATCCAAGGTCTGCAGGTGGGCGAATTCCCAGCTCAGCAAGGCATCGATATTTTTGTCGACCACCCCTTCACGACCGGCAGGCAGAGTATTGGCATAGGTACCGGTACGCTCGGACTGATGCCCTTGGTTAATATCCCAGGCGTCGGCCTGCGTTTTGCTGTAGCCACCGAACAGACGGAAGCTCAACTGATCGCTTAACGGGCCGGAGAGGCTGAAATCGGTACGTTTGGTTGCGCCTTCATCTTTGTGCTGCGGCACGTTGAAATAGCCATTCAGAGAGCCGTGCAGATCCTGGCCCGCTTTTTTTGTGATGATGTTGACCACGCCACCTGCCGCACCGTTGCCATAGCGGGCAGCCGCTGGGCCACGCAGTACTTCGATACGCTCGATCATCTCCGGTGGCACCCAGGCGGTGTCGCCACGGGTATCACGCTCGCCACGCCAACCTTGGCGCACCGAGTTGCGGCTGCTGGCCGGTTTGCCGTCAATCAGGATCAGGGTATTTTCTGGCCCCATGCCACGAATATCGAGTTGGCGGTTGTTGCCCCGTTGGCCGCTGGTGGAGTTACCGGTCAGGTTGACCCCCGGCATGGTACGGATCAACTCATTGATGTCACGAGCTGGAGGGCGTCGTTTGATTTCTTCGGCAGTGATGGTGGATACACCGGGAGCCTGAAGGTTTTGTTTAGCGGCGGTGACCACGATGACATCTTCAGAGGCGGATTCTTTTTTGCTTTTCTCAGCCAGCGCGGCGCTGTCTGAGGTGGTGGCCGTTTGCTCGGCATTGACCGTAACGGAAAATGCAGACGTGCCCAATCCTAACCCGATGAGTGTGGCTAAAGAATAACGAGATAACTTCCGATTCATTTTGAGGTTCCTACCTAACAACCCTTCCTGATGCGGCGCTGTGTGACAACCGGTAACGGAACGGTTTGTTGTAGTTTTATTGTGTAGTCGAAAATAGTAACGAGACCCGGAGGCCAGGCTGACTGGCAGCAAGATCCCGTTCAATAATTCGGCATCCATCCCTGTTGAAGAATGCCCGCTCTATTTCAAGCTTCTCTACACTATTGCAAATGCAAATAATTATCAATAGTATTCCTTGTGCCGTTTGGCATTTGGGAACCGGTGAGTCGCACGGCGTGCCTTGCCAACAACACAATGAGTGGGCGTTTTGAAAACTGAACAACAACCAGCAAGCAGTACGTTATTGGCGAGCAAGCATGCAGGGAGCCACGGTTGGTGGCTGGATATCGCCCGGCGTGGCACCCCCTTGGTGGAACCGCAGGATAATGGGCGATGGAAGGTGACGTTCTTGTGGCGCGACCCTCAGGGCGGTGAATTGACCTCGGCTTATCGGCGAGTCTGGATCCATATCAACTGCCTTACCGATCATCATCAAGCGTCGCCCCCGCAGAGCCTGCAACGGCTTACAGGCTCGGACGTTTGGTATTGGCAAACCGAGCTGCAAGGCGACTGGCGCGGTAGCTACTGTTTTATCCCCAGCAAGGATGATCGTCCGTTCGAACCGCAGGGGGATAATACTCATGCCAACATGCATTCCACACGCCACTGGTGGCACCAGGTGTTTGCCAGCGCAACCCACGATTTGCTCAATCCTTACCGCGCCTGGCCCGGAGTGGGAGGGCATTATCTCTCTGGCCTGCATATGCCGCAGGCTCCCCAACAAACGGCCTGGCGAGACTTTGACAACTATGCGGTGACCAGTGGCCGTTGTACGCCAGCCCCCCCAGCCAAACTGCAACGGCATACCTGGCATAGCCAGCGATTGGGTTCCTCCCGCAACGTCTGGGTTTACTCCACCGGTGAAAGTAACCCGGCGGCGCGGCCATTAGCGATTTTGCTGGACGGCCAATTCTGGGCCAAACAGATGCCGGTCTGGGATCCGCTGATGCACCTGACGCGTACTGGCCAACTGCCAGAGGCGGTCTACCTGCTGATCGATGTGATCGACCAGCAACACCGCGCAAGGGAACTGACCTGCAATGATGAGTTTTGGTTGGCCCTACAGGAAGAGTTATTACCGCAGTTGGCCGACTGGGCACCGCACAGCCGTGAGGCTGCCAGCACCGTAGTCGCAGGGCAAAGCTTTGGTGGCCTGGGGTCGCTCTATGCTGGCCTGCGCTGGCCGGAATATTTTGGTGCCACCATCAGCCAATCGGGCTCTTTCTGGTGGCCACGCCGCGATATGTTGCAACTGCCCACCGTGCCCGAGGATGCCTGCTGGTTGATCCGCCAGGTAGAAAACCGGCAGTTGGGGGGGCGCGGCAAGCTGAAAGTGTTTTTAGAGGCCGGGGCGCATGAAAAGCTGGTCCACCGGGTTAATGACCGCATGGCGGCCCTGTTAAGCACAACGGGGCATCAGGTGCAATATCGGCTGGTGGAGGGCGGGCACGATGCGCTGTGCTGGCGTGGCGGCTTACTCGATGGTTTGCAGGCGCATTGGTCGGAGTTGGTCAACCGCCGTGCCGAATTGAAGCTGTCCGCCAACCCTCTTCATGCTTAAGGAGCAAGTGATGGAAACCTTAAACCCGTTCGATGACGAGCAGCAAATTTGCTACGTCCTGCGTAATGAAGAACTGCTTTACAGCCTGTGGCCGGATTTCAGCGCCATCCCGGCAGGCTGGGTCAGCGTTTTTGGCCCAGCTTCCCGGGAGCACTGTGTTCACTGGCTAGAACAGAATTGGCAGGATATGCGGCCCGCATCACTGCGTAAGGCGTGATGGAGACGCAGCAAGAACCGACAACAGGAGCGAACGTCGTGTCAGAAACCTCTATTTTACCCACCGGGCAACAGGTTACCGTTGAGTTGCCATTGGTGGCGGCGCAGCCCGGTATTTGGGTTGCCGATCAAATTTCACCGTATGGCAATGCTTATGCGGTCGCCCATTATATCGAACTGAACGGCCCGCTGGATAAAGACCATCTGTTACGGGCGATCTCACTAGGCCTGGCCGAAGTGGACACCTTACGGCTGCGTTTCGTCGAGCGTGATGGTGTGCCGATGCAGTATTACGACGCCGCGATGCCGTTGGCTGCGCCGGAATGGATTGATTTAAGCAACTCGGCGGATGCTGACGCGGCGGCCCATGCGCTGATGCAGATCGACCTTGGTGCCGAATTGCGGGTGAGCAGCGGCAAGCCATTGTATCGCCATATCCTGATGCGTCTGGCCGACGATCGCTGGTTCTGGTATCAGCGTTATCATCATCTGGTGGTTGATGGCTTCAGCTTTACCGCCATTGCCCGCCGTATCGCCAATATTTATACCCGCCTATATCAGCACGCGCAGCCGGAGCCGACGCCGTTCACGCCTTTTAGCGATGTGGTGGCCGAATATCAGCAGTACCAGCATTCCCCAGGTTATCAGCGCGATGCCGATTTTTGGTTGAACAAGGCGCGGCAGTTGCCCACGCCAGCCACCCTATGCCCGCAGCCGTTGGCCGGGCAGGCACCCTCGACGCGTATTCACCGCTTGGCACAACTCTGTGCCGCGCAGGATCTTGCGCCACTAGTCAGCGTGGGCCAGCAACAGCAGCTCAGCGCAGCCGATATGGCGATGGCGCTGGTGGCCGTGTGGGTGGCTCGTCTGACAGGCCAAACCCGCTACAGCGCCGGGTTTATTTTTATGCGCCGCATGGGGTCGGCTGCGCTTTGTGCCACCGGGCCAGTGATTAACGTACTGCCGGTGGAGATGCACGTCGCGCCGCAGGCAACGCTGGCCGATATCGCCGCGCAAATCAGCCGTGAACTGAAATTTGCCCGCCGCCATCAGCGCTATGATGCCGAACAGGTACAGCGCGATCTGGGGCGGGTTGGCGACAGCCAGCCGCTGTATGGCACCGTCTTCAACTTCAAGATGTTCGACTACCAGCTCGATTTTGCCGGTATCAAAGGGATCACCCACGATCTGGCCTCTGGTCCGGTGCGTGATTTGGAAATCGCCTTGTTTATCGACGAGGCTGGCACGCTGAAGATTGAGCTATTGGCCAATGCCGAGCGTTATCAGTTGGCCGAACTGACGGAGCACTTACAGCGCTTGCCGCTGCTGCTGCGGCAGTTTGCTGCCCAACCGACATTGCCGGTAAGCGAAGCCGATTTACTGAGTGAAAAAGATCACGCCCTGCTGGCCAAGGTGAACGACACCGCTTATCCGGTGGCAGCACAGACCCTCAGCGGTCTGCTGGCCGAGCAGGCGAATAAAACCCCGGATGCTCCGGCGTTGGCAGATGAGCACTACCGGTTCAATTACCGCGAAACTCGCGAGCAAGTGATCGCCCTGGCCCAGCGTTTGGTGGCTCAGGGTGTGCAGCCGGGAGACATCGTGGCGGTGGCATTGCCGCGTTCGGTCTTCCTGTCGCTGGCGTTAATGGCGATAGTGGAAGCGGGGGCGGCCTATTTGCCACTGGATACCGGCTATCCAGATGAGCGTCTCAGCATGATGCTGGAAGACGCGGCCCCACGGCTGATTATCACCGATGCCTCCCAGCAGGCGCGTTTCGTGGGGCAGGGAGAAGTGCTGTTATACGATGCGCCATTGGCAGCCACCGCTGCTGCTGCAAGCGCGATCCAAGGCCCGACACCGCATCATCCGGCCTATATCATCTTCACATCCGGCTCAACCGGGCGGCCGAAAGGCGTGCTGGTGGGGCATCAGGCTATCGTTAACCGTTTACTGTGGATGCAGCATCAGTACCCGCTGGCGGCAGATGATGTGGTGCTACAGAAAACACCTTGCAGCTTTGACGTTTCAGTGTGGGAATTCTTCTGGCCACTGATGGTGGGTGCGCAGTTAGTGATGGCACCACCGGAGGCGCACCGCGATCCCGAGCAACTGCAAACGCTGATTGATCGGCATAAAGTCACTACGATGCACTTTGTTCCCTCAATGTTGGCAGCCTTTGTCGGTGCGCTGGACAGTGCAACCGCCATCGCCCATTGCCAGCCACTGCGTCAGGTGTTCTGTAGCGGTGAGGCGTTACCGGCAGAGCTGTGCCGTCTGTGGCAGAGCCGCACTCAGGTACCGTTGCATAACCTCTACGGCCCTACCGAGGCGGCAGTGGACGTGACCTGGCATCCGGCCTTTGGTGACGCCCTTGCTGCTGTCACTGGCGCTAACGTTCCCATCGGCCTGCCGGTGTGGAATACCGGTCTACGTATTCTCGACGCGCGCTTACGCCCAGTACCACCGGGCGTGGCAGGCGATCTTTATCTGACCGGTGTGCAATTGGCTCAGGGTTATCTGGCCAGACCGGATCTGACCGCCAGCCGCTTCGTTGCCGATCCGCAAGGCAACGGTGGCCGGATGTATCGCACCGGTGATGTTGCCCGCTGGCTGCCAGACGGTGCGGTAGAATATCTGGGACGCAGCGACGATCAGCTGAAAATTCGCGGCCAGCGGATTGAACTCAGTGAGATCGACCATGCCTTGCTGTCACTGCCGGGCGTACGTCAGGCGGTGGCCCATGCCTTGGTATTGGAGGGCACGGTCGCCGATGCGATGGGTGGCGATGCTCGGCAACTGGTGGGCTATCTGGTCCCGCAGCCCGGGGTGTATCTGGATAGCGAAACCCTGCGTGCCGCGCTAGCCGATCGCTTGCCGCCGCATATGGTGCCAGTCGCGCTGGTTGAAATGGCCGAGTTGCCGCTGAGCGCTAACGGCAAGCTCGATCGCAAAGCCTTACCGCAGCCGCAAACCGGTGCCGGAAAGGCCGGACGCGAGCCAGAACCCGGGTTGGAAAGCGAGATTGCTACCGTCTTCGCCCGTTTGCTCCAGCGTGAACAGGTGTTTGCCGATGACGATTTCTTTGCCTTGGGCGGGCATTCGTTGCTGGCGATGCGCCTGGCCGCCGAGTTGCGGCGCGATTTGGGTAAAGCGGTGTCGGTTGGTCAGGTGATGGTCGCTTCGAAAGTGGAGCAACTGGCTCAGCTACTGGCGGAAGAACGCACGCAGGAAGAGGCCGACCAATGCGGTTTCGACAGCGTGCTGCCGCTGCGCGTCACCGAAGGCCCAACGCTGTTCTGCCTGCACCCGGCTTCCGGCTTCTCCTGGCAGTTCAGCGTGTTGCCGCGTTATATCGATCAGCATTGGTCGCTGGTGGGCATTCAGTCTCCACGCCCGGATGGCCCTCTGGCGCTTGGTGAGGATATGGATCAGGTCTGCGATGCGCATCTGGCTACGGTATTACAGGTACAGCCACACGGCCCGTATCACTTTATCGGTTACTCCTTGGGGGGAACGTTGGCACAAGGTATCGCAGCGCGTTTGCAGGCGCGTGGGGAGGAGGTTGCTTTCCTTGGCTTGCTGGATACCTATCCGCCAGAAACCCAGAACTGGGACGTGATGCTGGACGACAACGTGCTCAAGGAGGTACAGCGAGAGCGAGAGCAGTTCCTGGCGGTATCAGAAGATACGCTCGATCCGGCGCTGGGCGAGACGCGGGTCGCTATGTTTGACAATATCGAAGCCAACTACGCGGATTCGGTCAGGCTGCTGTCACACACCCATACGGCGCATTTCCAGGGGCAGGCGACGCTGTTTGTGGCTAAGCGCACCTTACAAGCAGGCATGGATGTGCATCAGACCTGGGCGGAATATGTCGATGCGTTGCAAGTGTTTGAGCTGGATTGTGCGCATGTGGATATTGTTTCACCGGCTTCGTTTAAGGTGTTGGGGCCATTGTTGAACCGGGTGTTGCGAGCACTGTAACAGTGACGGGGGAATAATAGTTGCCGGTATCGAATCCTCAGTGATAAACATAGCGCTGGCCATACTCCACGAAAGGGGCGAACTCTAATGAGGCTCGCCCCTTTCGTATTTATAAGTTAACGTTGTTTACTATCCGCTGGCTGAATTGAACATAAAGTTTTAATTGAGCAGCATTTATGCAATAGCCGCATTTTTCCTGGCTTAATGTCCTGGCTGTTATAAAAGTGCTTATCGGCTATACTCCTGCCAGGATTCAGGATGTTATCCAGAGGCAGGGTTTTATCTCCCTGAATGCGGTTGTGGAAATTAAAAAGGAGGAAATATCCACATATTTGTTGGTAACAAGTAAAGAGGCATTATGACCAATCGTAAACATGTAACCCCATCCGAAGTAGAAAAATTGCTTGAGGCAACCCTTAAGGGTAAAAACCCTGAGCGTGATTATTGTTTGATCTGGATGTGTTTTATCCATGGCTGCCGGGTGAGTGAAATCAACAGTTGGCGGCTTGCCGATATCGACCTGGAAGGCGGTAATATCTATATCCATCGGTTGAAGAACGGCTTCTCAACCGTCCACCCTTTGTACGTGCGCGAACGTAAATGCCTGCAGCGTTGGCTGGCCAAGAGAAAACAGTACCGTGGTGCAGACACGGAGTGGTTGTTTCTTTCTAACCGTGGTTCCCGCTTATCACGCCAGCGTATTTATTGGTTAATCCGTAATTACAGTGAGGCGGCTAACCTGGAAGTTAATGCACATCCTCATATGCTGCGTCATGGCTGCGGTTTTGCCCTGGCAGACCGTGGGATCGATACGCGTTTGATTCAGGACTTTCTTGGTCATAGGAATATTCAGAATACGGTGCTTTATACGGCCAGTAATGCCAGGAGGTTCAGGGAAGTATGGTGATGGGTGAATGGAAAAATATGTCTAATGAGTCACTTTGAACTAAATTGCAACATACTCTAAGGATACACCAAAATAATGTCAACACTAACTATTCAATATTTCATGGTTTCGTAAAAAATACTTAAATAACAATGCGTTAAAGTTTGTTTTTTGTCTGCCCCTCCTTAAGTAAATTCTATGTATTTTCTTGCTTTAAACTCTAAAAAAACCAATGTTAAAATTTTCTAAATTTTCACCCAGTTAATTATGCTGTTTTTTTTATTTTGTAAGAGTAATTATTTGAACTACTCCTTTCTGGTAGCCATCCGTGGCTCATTTAACTAAAGGAGTCACTTTAGTTCAAAATGAATCGTTTGGCTGGAAAGGTAACGCTACCCAATCGCTATTTGCGGAGGTGGTTTTCAGTCTGTGAACTAAATAAAAAGGAGTGACATAGGGTTATGTCAACAATAAACAAGTGCGCGTATTGAAGTGCATTATTTAAAAGGAAAGTAGTATGAACAAGAATCTAATCGCTGTTGCTGTGTTGGCCGCCTCTGCATTTACCTCTCAGGCAGTTATTGCTGCGGATGGTACTGTTAACTTTACAGGCACGATCATCGAAACTGGTTGTGAAATGTCTTCTACCATAGACGACCTGACTGTTCCTATGGGAACTATTGCCGCGTCAGCATTCAACGGTGCAGGCAGTACTCCAACAGGTAATACGGCTTCTTCCGGGGACTTCAAGATCAGGCTGATCAACTGCCCAACTACCGTTAGCAAGGCGGCCGTTCGTTTCGATGGCGTCAGCGTTGATGGCAATGACAGCGTTCTGGCTCTGACCCAAGGCGCTGGCGTGGCAACTGGCGTAGGTATCCAGATCACCGATCCGGCGAACAAGGTTGTTTCTATGCACAAAGATTCAACCATGACTACGTTGTCTCATACTGAGGAAAACGTTCTGAAATTTGTTGCACGTTACTACGCAACGGCGGCGAAGGTGGAGGCCGGTACTGCAAACGCAGCGGCTGCTTTTACCATTCAATATGAGCGTGATTAAGTTTTTATCCGCCCTGTTCTCTACTGGGGCATAAAACCTGGTCAGGGGGGCACAAGCCACCCCTGGCTATTCTCTCAATGGTTTAGGGATGAACAAGCAATGAAAGTTTGGCGGAGCACAATCGTTGCCGCGTTGCTGTTGGCGTGTGGTGCCCAGGTGCAGGCAGGCGTCATTATCGGCGGAACCCGTTTGATTTATGACGGGGGTAAAAAGGAAGCGTCGCTGGGGCTCAGCAACCCGGATAAAGTGCCGTATCTGATCCAGTCTTGGGTCGACTCGCCTAAAGGGGTGGCCTCTAAAGCTCCGTTTATTATTACCCCCCCCTTATTCCGGTTGGATGGCGAGCAAAACAACATTCTGCGGGTGGTGCGTGTAGGTGGCGATTTACCGAACGATAAAGAGTCGCTTTTCTGGCTGAATATCAAGACCATCCCTTCCGCAGAGAAAAAAGCCAACACCCTGCAAATTGCGGTCAAAACCAGCATCAAGCTGATTTACCGGCCACGGGGCTTGCCCGGTTCAATGAACGAAGCTGCCGAGGCATTGACCTGGCAGCGTAGCGGCAATGCACTTCAGGTCACCAATTCATCGCCTTATTACATCGCCTTCTACAAGGTCAAGCTTAACGGTCGTGAAGTGAAGAGCGCCACCATGGTCGCACCGCAATCCAGCCGGCGTTTTGAATTACCGGCCGGAAGTGCCACCGGTGGGGCGCTGAGCTGGGAGATTATCAACGATTACGGCGGCACCAGTGCACCGTTTATCGGGAATATATAAGGCGCTTATCAGGATAAGTACAGTTCATCCCTGTAACAGGCAGTGGCAGGGGTAAGGACGCGGCTTGCCGAATTTTGCTGGCATTGCTGATAAATGGAGTTAAATGGATGAAAAACCCGAAGCGTATAGGTTCTCGCGGATTTAACCGTACCCCGCTGGCGTGGCTGATCTCATGTCAGGTCGCCATGCTGATGGGGGTTTCCGGTGGTGTGCAGGCCCGTGATTACTTTAACCCGGCCCTGCTGGAGCTTGATAGCCCGTCTCTGCGGGGTGCTGATCTGGCTGTTTTTGAGGAAGGCAAAACCCAGGCTCCAGGTAAATACCGGGTTGATATCTATTTAAACGGTGAGATGTACGATACGCAGGATATCGATTTCTCTTTGCAAAGCGATTCTGCGGGTAAAATTAGCCTGCAGCCCTGTCTGAGCAGCGACATGCTGGAGGCCATGGGCGTGAAGATCGCCTCCTTCCCCGCAATTCAGGCTACCGGGCAGTGCATCGATCTTGCGCAGGTCATTCCCTCGGCATCGGCCACGTTCCGTTTTAACCAGCAACGGCTGAATGTGAGTATCCCGCAGGCGGCGCTGAATACGACAGCCCGTGGCTATGTTGCACCTGAAAAATGGGATCAGGGTATCCCAGCATTACTGGTCAACTATAGCTTCAGCGGCGCCAGCAACAGGACACGTAACAGCAAACAGAAAGACAGTGAAAGCTATTACCTCAACCTGCGTTCAGGGCTTAACCTCGGCGCCTGGCGCTTGCGCAACTACTCGACCTGGAACCGTAGCAGTGGTGGTCAAGATCACTGGAATTCCATCAATACCTATCTGCAACGCGACATCGTCGCGCTGAAGAGCCAACTGATCCTGGGTGACAGTAGCTCGCCGGGTGAAGTCTTTGACAGCGTATCGTTCCGCGGGGGCCAATTGGCTTCGGATGATGAGATGTTGCCGGACAGCATGAAAGGTTATGCACCTACGGTACGTGGCATTGCGCGTAGCAACGCCCAGGTCACTATCCGCCAGAACGGCAATGTCATTTATCAAAGCTACGTGCCGCCTGGGGCCTTTGAAATCACCGATCTTTACCCGACGGCGGGTAGTGGTGACTTGAACGTGACCGTTAAAGAGGCCGATGGCAGTGAACAGAACATCGTGGTGGCGTTTGCTGCCGTACCGGTGCTACAGCGCCAGGGGCGCTTGAAATACAGCCTGACCAGCGGCCAATATCGTTCATCCAACAGTTACGTGGACGATACGCCGTTTACCCAAGGCACGGCGATCTACGGCCTACCGTGGGGCGCTACGCTCTATGGCGGCATGCAGGCAGCCAGCAAATTCCAGTCGCTGGCGTTCGGTTGGGGCCAGAATATGGGGGCGATCGGGGCATTTTCAGCTGATGTCACGCAGGCGTGGGCCAAGCCGGAATATGCAGACAAAGAAAGCGGCCAGTCATGGCGTATGCGCTATGGCAAGAACTTTACCGACAGTGGAACCAGCTTTAGCCTGGCGAGCTATCGCTACTCAACGGCGGGCTTCTATACGCTGCAGGAAACGCTGGATACCTACACCGGGGGACGCTCTTCGCCAAACAATAGCCACAAGAAGAGTCGTGCCGAACTGTTGCTGAACCAGCGCCTATGGGAGGGGGCAGGAGGGGTGTCGCTCAGTCTGTATAACGAAAACTACTGGAATGACAGGCGTCGCACCCAGTCGGCGAGCGTCGGCTATAACAATAGCTGGAATGGCATCAGCTATGGCCTGAACTATACCTACAACAAAAACGCTTATGACAGCCGTGGCGATCGTTTAACCAATGATGACCATATCTTTGCCTTCAACGTCAACGTGCCGTTGAGCAAATGGCTGCCAAACACCTATGCGACCTACAACCTGAATACCAGCCGCAACGGTAGCACCAGTAATGCGGTCGGCCTGAGCGGTACCGCCTTGCCAAATGGCAATCTGAGCTATAGCGTCAGCCAGGGTTATACCAGCCAGGGCACGGGGGCTTACGGTAACAGCAACCTCAACTATCGCGGTGGCCTGGGGCGGGTGAACCTGGGGTATGGCTATAACCGTTCCCAGCAGCGTCTCAACTACGGTTTAGCGGGCGGTATTCTGTTGCACGAGAATGGCCTGACGCTGTCGCAGCCAATGGGTGACTCGGCGGTGCTAGTCAGAGCGCCGGGAGCTAAAGGCATAAACATTAGCAACCAGACCGGGGTGAGCACCGACTGGCGCGGCTATGCGGTGGTGCCTTACGGTTCAGCCTATCGCAAAAACAGGATTTCCATAGATACCACGACCCTGCCGGATGACGTGGATATGACCCTGAGCAGCCAGACGGTGATCCCAACCCGTGGCGCTATCGTGCGTGCCGATTTCAAACCCAATATTGGTCAGCGTGTGCTGATGACCCTGCTGATGCAGGGCGGTGCACCGGTGCCGTTCGGTGCAACGGTGACCGATAGCAACGGTGGTGATAACAATGCCAGCATCGTGGGTGATGCCGGTCAGGTGTTCCTCTCAGGGATGGCTGGCAGTGGCAAGTTGAACGTGAAGTGGGGCAATGCCGCCTCACAACAGTGCCAGGTATCTTACAGCCTGCCGGAGCAGAAAGAAGCTAGCGGTATTCGTTTGATGAACGGCCAATGTTTATAAAGGGTTAAAGATGAATAAAGTGCAGTCGATAGTACGCAGGTCGGTAATGGGGATTGCCCTGGTCGGTGGCTTGGGGACGATGCAACAGGCATTGGCAGAAGGAACGGGTCCGTGTTGGCCAGTCGATGCCCCTCATCAGTATACTGTCAATTTTGATAAGGAAATGTTAAGACCAGACGATAATGCAGCGGGTAAGCCGCCGATCAAGGATGGGGAAATAGACCATGATTGGAAAGGCAGCGGGGCTGCTCCATATCTTGTTAAATGCCAATGCAGCAACAACCAGATGAGTGCATCCTATATTTCGGCTCAGCCTACGGAAGAAATGGGGGGAATTATACATACAGATGACGGTTGGAATTTTTATTTAGTACCGGGTACAAATAAGACTCTTGCCATTGCTTCGCAGGTATATATCGGCGGTGCAACAAATCGACATTTCTCTGTACCGTTTGTGGGAGTAAGCAATGGTTGGGAAGGAGATACCTCATCGTGCGATGGCACTTCATCTAAAGGTAAAGAATATGCCAGTGGTGGTAATGGCATGATTAACCTATTGATTGTTAAGCCATTTGTCGGCGTGATGCCAATTAACGCGCATATTTTGGATATTTATATCGCTGCAAAGCAGTCAGGAGGTAGTGTTAGTGGTAATCCCGTAGCAAAAGTGACGATAAATGGGACGGTCAAAGTGCATCAAAGCTGCGAAATACATAATGCCGCGATCCCTATAAACTTTGGCGATATTATGTCCGAGAGCTTCAAGGTTGCCGGAGAGATGCCTGTCGGTTTTGATAATGTGTATAAGGGGCATCTGACGATGGACTGCGGCAATATTTCCAACGGAGTGGAAGTCTACCTGACGCTGAAAGGGGAGCCTAATATTCATAACAAGACGGCATTACGGACGACCAAGGAGGACGGGTCTGAGAATGAAGATATTGGCATCAGGTTTATCAATAATGTCAGTCCCGGGGAACCGGTCATTATACCCTCCCCATCCGTAGAGGATGCGCCGAGCTCGGCTAGTTTACTGCCAGTAAAAATGACAGGCCTTGGTCAACTGATTAGTACGGGTGAGACATCGTTTTTGGCCTATCCGATCAGTACGACGGGTAAGCCGCCAGAGGTCGGGAAATTTAATGCGACCGCGACGTTAAATGTGCATTTGGAGTCGAAAAATTGATGAGATGGGCTGTGGTAACCGGGTGCTTTGTAAACAGTAATTAAGTGCGGACCAACTATAGGAAGGAACATATAAATGGATATAAACAAGTTGTTTAAAACGACGGCGCTATGCCTGGCGTTGGGTGGGATGGGCATTAGTGGTGCTGCGCTGGCAAACCAGGCAACCTTGCATATTACCGGTACGGTTAAGGCATCACCCTGTGTGATTGACACCGATGACGCCAATAAAACGGTTCCTCTGGGTGATATTCAAGCCTCTAATTTGTTTGCTGATAATTCCCATTCTGGATGGGCGGATTTTACCATCACGCTAAAAGACTGCCCTGCTGCAACAAATCGGGTCGTTGCCACGTTCAGTGGAACACCAGCAGATGAGAACCCAAACATGTACAAGAATGATGGCGATGCGGATTCTGTTCAGATCGAATTGGTAGACAAAGCTGAAACTCTAAAGTTGGGCAAGGGAGCGACGATGAAGGTTGAGGTTGGCGCTATTACCCCTAAGCAAGCGATTTATAATTTGAGAGCTAGAGCCTATAGTACGGCCGGTAACGTAACGCCCGGCAGCATATCAGCCGCTGTAACAATAGGGTTTGTGTACGAATACGAGCCATAATCCCCTCTAGCCATAAGAAAGCCTGGCCCCATTTTCTCATGGCAGCTTTACCTGTGTCTTTTGTGTTAATCGCTTTGGGGCTTATTTATCGTTTATCGCTGGCTTTATTTTAATTTTATTTGGTCAATAAGAATAAAAAAAGATAACTCTCATCAATAAGAGAGGGGATGACATTTTTGCACACCAAGTTATCAAGGAAGTAAAAAAGGGAATTCGGCAGAAATGGGAGGTTTAATTGTGACAACGGTTCATACTTATCAGAGAGGGAGTGCGCATTCCCCCAGCCCTTATGGACTAAAGGGGGACGGGGTGATTGTAATGGAGTCTTGTCCCATTACGGCACTCGGCATGCGTAATATTTTGGCTCAGTCCTGTGGCCTGACGGATGAGGTGCAGCGGGTCAGTAATCTGGCACAAATCCCGGGATTGATGCGCCATCGCCCGGCCCGGTTGTTGATTATGGAACTGTGCGGTGAGGAAGAGTCGGTTCTGGATGGCTTAAGGCTGATTGCACTTTGTCTGGAGCATTGGCCCACCACGGCGATGGTCGTGTGTACCGCACTTGACGATCCCCGGGTGCTGCAATTGCTGACCGCATCAGGCATCAAAGGGCTGGTGCTCAAACAGGAGCCTGCCGTGGCGTTGACGCAATGCGTACAGCAGGTGTTGTCGGGCTGTCGTAGCTATAGCCATAAGGTACGGCAATTGCTGAGCGGTCAGTCTGCCGTTGGCAAAGCCTTGACGTCCCGTGAGCTGGATGTGTTGGCGCACCTGTTTTCCGGTAAAAGCGTGACCACTGCCGCGTTGATGATGCACCGCGATGTCCGCACCGTCAGTACCCATAAGCG
>NZ_JAGQDC010000011.1 GCF_023282985.1 Serratia silvae
GAAGTGAAACGCCGTAGCGCCGATGGTAGTGTGGGGTCTCCCCATGCGAGAGTAGGACACTGCCAGGCATCAATTAAGTAGAAAGCCTCATGCGAAAGCATGGGGCTTTTTGCTATGGGTCGGAAATGGAAATCCCCCTTATCCCCACCCTCTCCCAGAGTACCAACCGAGAACATCCTAAACACCCGTGCGGGGGAGAGGGAGCAGCCCGGCGTTGTGGGTGAGCCTGTGCTGCTTCGGGAAATGACGAGTAAGAAGAGAGATGAAGTATTACGCAGAGAAATCAGCGGACTCGATCGGTTCCCTCTCCTGGATGAGAGGGTTAGGATGAGGGGGCATTACTCGATCTGGCTTAAATTAACTGACCCTCAACGCGCTAGATGATAAATACTGTACCCTGTCGCAGCCCCTGCCACATCCCAGGCAAAATCCTTCCAGCTCCAGCCTGTACCGCCTTCCCGGCTGTCATACAGCTCTTTCGCAGCGCCCAAGCCAATCGAAAATAGCAGGCCAAAACTGCGGCTACGTGCCTCATTCCAGTTCTGGTGATCGCCATAGGCCGCGCCAGCGGCCGCAAATGCAGCGGAAGCGACAAAGTGTTGAGCCTTGTCTTTGCCGGTCCAGCTATCATTGGCCATGTGGGTACAGCCACTGGAGAATAACAGTACCGGAAGGAGGATAAGCGGGCGGAGTGGGCGCATAGTGAAAACATCCTGTCTCAATATGTACAAAAAAGCCCGGCATTGCCGGGCTGTGGTGCAGTTAATTATAGCGAGTTTACAATATACGGCTAATCAAGCGATCGATACGGATCCGACGCAGACGGCGGATCAGTTTGCGCACCTTGACCGGATATTGCTGGATACTTTGCAACTCGAGATAGTGGCCCACCACCGTGGTATGTGTGCGAATGGTATCCAGCTCTTTATAGCGCTGTTCCTGCATTTCGTGCTTGGGATCGTGGATCAGGATGGCGTTCTCCAGATCCAACCGCCAGGCGCGCGGGTTGAGGTTGTTGCCGGTGATCAGTTGCCACTCATCATCGACCCACATCCCTTTCAGGTGATAGCTGTTATCGCCGTCTTTCCATAAGCGCACAATCAGCTGGCCGGTATCGACATAGCGTTGCAGGCGGCTCAGGAAGCGGCGCAGGTTGATTTCGTAGAGATAAGGCAGCGCGCCGATAATCTTGAACGGCTGATCTTCAGGAATGTAAAAGTCATTGGCCGTCTTGTCACCCACGATGATTTCCACCTGTTTCCCTTGGCGCAGCAGATAAATGATATTGCGCACCAGCAAGGCTGGCAGGTTGAAGTAAGGCGTGCACAGCGTCAGTTTCTGATCGGTGCTGGACATCAGGTGGTGGATCGTTTTATTCAGAATGCTCTGTTTGCCCAGGCCGACTAACGGGGTAACGGCCAGCTCATCATTACTGGCGCTCCCCTGAAATTGATAGGCGGCACGGCGTAGGGCAAAGCGAAACAGCCGGGTTTCGTTCTTGATCTCCAGGCTTTTGGGTCTGTCGTCACGATCAAGACGCTGCACGGCACCGGCGGTTAACAGATGCTGTTTGATGTAATCGCACAGGGTCAGCGCCAACAGATTATTGGTGATCAGCTGATAGCGATCATAACGATATTTCTCATGTTGGTGCAGATAGACATCATTAATACTGGCACCACTGTAGATCACCGTATCGTCAACGATAAAGCCCTTCAAATGCAGCACGCCGAGTGCTTCGCGAGTATTGACCGGAACGCCGTAAATCGGCACCGAAACCTGCGGGTGCTGTGCAGCCATTGCGCAGTACCAGTCGGCATTGGTATTAGCCGCTGCTGCACCGATACGCCCACGTTGAGCACGATGCCAGTCAACCAACACGTAGATCTCCAGCTCAGGGCGCTGCTGCTTGGCTTGATAGAGCGCATTGAGGATGTCACGGCCCGCATCGTCATGCTCCAGATAGAGCGCTACCAGATAAATGCGAGTTGTTGCGTTAGCGATCGATTCCAGCAACGTTGCACGGAAATCAGCTGGCGTATAAAGGGTACGGACATCAGCAACCGTCTGGGGGAGTTTGGGCAGTTGTGCAAGGTGTTGTTGATGTTTGCTACGTTTAAATTTTGACAACATCACAGTGCGCTTCTTCTCTCATATTTGGATGGCCGGAACGCCACTTCCATGAATAAAATGCTTCGAACAATCGGGCGATAATACCACTAGTTGTCTCGATTGTGCGTATGTTTTGGCGTTAACTAGTGGATTCGTATTACATTGCGACAGCGGTCACGGCGTCGCCCCATCCTGTAGCGGCAGGGTTAAATTGACAATCCCCTCGTCAATTTGCACATCGACCGTGAACCCCAGCTTTTGTGCCAGCGTGACCATTCCGCGGTTATTCGGCATGGTAATGCCCGTCAGGCGCGTCAGACCTTGCGCTCGCGCATAACCAATCATTTTCATCAAGAGCTGTCGGCCCAGACCCAGGCCTTTCAGATCGGAACGTACCAGTACGGCGAACTCGGCATCGGTGTTGTCCGGATCTGACAGGGCACGCGTCACGCCGATGATCTCTTCGCCATTGCGTACCGCTACGAAAGCCATTTCTCGATCGTAGTCAATTTGGGTCATGTTAGCCAAATCGTCGTGGCTAAACTCGTTGATCTCACTAAAGTAGCGGTAATAGAGATCTTCCTTGGTGACACGGTCGATAAAGTGCTTCAGCGCCGGTTCATCCTCCGGCAGGATTGGGCGGAACAGGCAGTGTGAACCGTCTTTTAATTCAATGGTTTCTTCCAGTTCATGGGGATAAGGGCGGATCGCCAACCGCGCCTGAGGATCGCCACTGAAAGGCGTTAACTGCATGGAAACGTCCAGCAGGGTAAATTCGCTGCCGGAGGCTAATACCGGATGAATATCAAGGCGTGAGATCTCCGGGCAGTCGAGGATCAGGTTGGAAACCTGCACCAACAGGCGGCTTAAACCGGGGATATCAAGCGGCCGCAATGCGCTGCGCCCACGGATCTTGCCTCCTTTCACCGCCTGCAACACCAGATAACGCGCCAGCGCCATATTCAGCGGCGGCAGGGCAACGGCGACCTGGTTTTCATTACGCCATTCGATGCCGCCTTCGCCCAGCATTATCAGCGGGCCGAAGGTCGCGTCCTGTTCAACGGCAATCCGCAATTCCTGTGCTCCGGCACGGTTGGCCATGCTTTGCACTAACAGACCGTGGATGCGCGCCTGCGGATAAGTACGCTTCACCCGATCGAGGATCGCTTCCGCCGCACGTTGCACCTCGGTGGCGGTACGTAAATAAAGCATGACCCCCTGAACTTCGGATTTATGCGAGATATCTGGAGAACGCAATTTCAGTGCTACCGGGTAGCCAATCTGTTCGGCAATGTGCACCGCTTCGGCGCTGTCACTGGCAATCCAGGTTGGCAGGGTGCTGAGGCCGTAAGCCTGCAAAATCGGCTGGACTTCATGGGTATCCAACTGGCTAGCCCCTTCGGCCAATGCCTGATGGATTAACTGGTGCGCGGCAGCGGTATTGGCTGTAAGCCCAATTGGTAGCGCCGGCGTTTCCTTCAGCTGCTTCTGGTTACGGCGGTATTCCACCATATGCATAAACGCGGTGACCGCGCCTTCTGGCGTGCGATAGGTTGGGATCCCGGCCTCGGTAAACAGGCGGCGGGCCTCCTGAGAGGAGTATTCGCCACACCAGTTGGTTAACAGCGTGATGCGTTTTCCTCGGGGGTGCTGGCGGATGGCCTCGATCAGCCGTTCGGCGGTCTCAGTGCCCGGAGAGGCAGCGCTAGGGGCATGGATCAGCAGCAGGGCGTCATAGTCGTGGCTGTCGAGCAGCGGTTGCAGCGCTGCCAGATAGCGCTTGGGGGTTGCATCATCACGCAGATCGATAGGATTGCCTGGCCGGATAAACTCCGGCAGGGCTGCGCTCAGCTTCTCCTGTGTATCATCCGTCAACGTTGCCAGCTTACCGTTGCGGGAAAGTAGTTCGTCCAGCGCCATGGCTGCGGGGGCCGCGCCGTTGCTGATAATCATTAGTCGCTCACCGCGCAGCGGGTGCATATGGCTCAAGGTTTCCACGGCGGAAAACAGCTCGTGAGTATCCTGTACACGCAGCAAACCGGCGCGTTGGATAGCGGCATCGTAGGCGGCGTCCAATCCCTGCTGGCTATTGAGCAGTCGCTGTGCCTGTTGGCTACGGCCACTTTTGATCACCAGGATTGGCTTATTGCGCGAGGCACTGCGGGAGGCGGAAAGGAAACGCCGCGCGTCGTTGATGTTCTCCAGATACAGCAGAATGGCGCTGGTTTTGCTGTCACGGGCCAGGAAGTCGAGCAGATCGTCGACGTCGATATCCAGGCTATCCCCTAACGCGATGAAGTAAGAGAAGCCAACCTCCCGTTGTTGCGCCCAGTCCAGAATGGTATTCGCCACGGCGGCAGACTGAGAGATAAACGCCAGCTTGCCTTTCTGAATGGGGACCGGTGAGAAACTGGCGTTGATACCTTGCCAAGGTGCCAGCAAACCCAGGCTATTTGGCCCCAGCAGGCGCATTGAGTAACGTTGTGCGGTGGCCTTCAGCTCGGCAAATTGTTCCACGGGGGAGGAGAGTACGATGGCGGTTTTGCAGCCGCGTTCACCCAGGGCTTCGATCAGTGCCAGGTTACGCTGGGCATTGGTACACAGCACGGCCAGATCGGGGGTTAGTGGCAGGCTGGCCACGTCGGGGTAGGCCATCACGCCACAGACTGCCTTGTAGCGCGGTGTGACCGGCAGGATCGGGCCGGTAAATCCGCCAGCCAGCAAATTGCGCATCATCAGGTAGCCAGCCCGGCCGGGCTGTTGCGAAGCGCCGAGCACGGCAATTGATTTGGGGCGTAATAGCGCTTCTAACCCTCTCTGGCTCATGTACGACTCCTGCTCCTGATCGGTTTGCCTGAAAGAGGCAAATTATCGTCTGATTCTAGGTGCTTTGTGGCAGATTTGCTGTGACCGGTGCCTCTGGGCGGTGAGGTTTCCCGGCCAGATACTGTTCACGGAAGTAATTGAAATGTTGGTTCAGCCCGGTCGCGGCCTGTTCATCCCCCGCCTGTTGCAGCAGGGCGGCAGCGACTTCTGCCGTACAGTGTTGTTCGGGGCGGCTGGCAACACGTAACAAATAGTCCGATGAGGCCAACACGTTCAGTGAAAAGACCGGGAACTGATTCAGATAGGGGCTTTTACGGAACATTTTGCGCGCTTCCGACCAGGTACCGTCGAGCATGATAAATAAAGGCGGCTTGCCACCTGCGGGCAGGGTGCTAACCACCGGGCGATCTGCATCGGCATAAGAGGCCGGGAATACCACGTAGGGCTGACGAGTGGGATCGTTGATGGCTGCCAGCAGGCCCGGATCGATTTCGGTGCGTGACCAGGTAAACGCCTGGGTATCAGGCAGGATATCGGCGATCAGGCGGCCGGTATTGCTGGGCTTTAACGGCTCTGCGCCGAACATGATCAGGCAAAAGCGGCTGTTGGCCTGCTGCGGTTTGATGGTGGCACACAGGCAGTTTTGCTGCGGCAGCAAACAACCCTGACAGCGTACGGCGCGGCTACCTCTGGCCAGAAACGGGCGTGTGGCGCGGTCTAAACGGTCTTGGCGCAGACGAAGTACGGCGTTGTCAGTCATAACTATCCTGAAAAACCGCCATTGTAGCGCAGAAAAAAGCCCGGCGGGAGAGGCGCACGGGCTATCGAGGCGATGTTATGCCGACAACAACTGGCGGCATAGTAAGCGCTTTTGCGTTAAACTAGCTCGTTAAGCCAGTTATCGAACGGCGCTTTCGGCATCGCGCCGTTAAGCATATCGACCATCTTGCCTTCACGGAACACCATGATGGTAGGGATGCTGCGAATGCGGAAGCGGGCGCTCAACTCGGGTTCGGCTTCGGTGTTGACCTTCACGAAACGCACCTTGCCAGCACGTTCCTGTGCCACGTCTTCAAAGATTGGCGTGAAGCTGCGGCACGGGCCACACCATGGGGCCCAGAAATCGACCACGATCGGCAAGTCGTCTTGCAGGAGTTGGTCCAGCGTGGCGGCGGTGGCGTTAATCACTTCACCGTCGAACAATTCATGGCCGCAGCGGCCACATTTAGCGCCGTCCGCCAGACGTTCTTCCGGCACGCGGTTGGTGGCATTACAAGCTGCACAAACTGTATTCATGATGACCTCTGGGGCTAACGCAGCACATCGAGCTGCGAATATGTCTCTTTAATGTTGCTTATTATCGGTAAAAGCGCGGCATTCGACCAAGTGATTTGTTCGATGAATTTGATAGATGCTAGCTTTTAGCGCAAGTTGGTGGCTTAGCGCACCAACATCAGGTAATCTTCGCGCCCTGCGCGTTGGTGGAGAAGACAATGAACGATTCATTTAGTGGCAAGAACGGTAAAGTTAAAGTGATGTTCGTCCGTAGTGACGACGATAGCGGCGACAACCGTAACAAGAATAAACGACCTGACGGCAAAGGCCGCCCGGCTGACAATGCACGCTCTGGCCGTGCCGGTCAGGATAAGGCGCGCGGTGGTGACCGTCGGGGTGCCGATCCCCGTCGCAGCAGCAGTGAAAGCGATCGTCCTCGCCGTCCGGCGCGCACCGAAGACAGCGGTGGTTATGAATCACCGTGGAAAACCGTGTCCCGTGCTCCGCAAGAAGAACCGGCGTTCGATCATGGTGGCATCAGTGGCAAAAGCTTTATCGATCCCGAGCAGCTGCGCCGCCAACGTGCGGAAGAAACCCGTGTTTACGGCGAGAACGCCTGTAAAGCCCTGTTCGCCAGCCGTCCAGATGCCATCGTCCGTGCCTGGTTTGTGCAATCCGTAACCCCACGTTTCCGTGAGGCACTGCGTTGGATGGCGGCTAACCGCAAGGCTTACCATGTGGTGGATGAAGAGGAACTGGCCAAAGCGTCCGGTACCGAACATCACGGCGGCGTGTGCTTCCTGATTAAAAAGCGTCAAGGTCTGGATGCGCAGGCTTACCTGCAGAATGCACCGGCCAAAGATTGCGTGCTGGCACTGGAAGAAGTGGGCAACCCACACAACCTGGGTGCGATCGTTCGTTCTTGTGCTCACTTTGGCGTGAACGGCGTATTGCTTCAGGATCCAGCGGTGCTGGAGTCTGGTGCCGCGGTGCGTACGGCTGAAGGCGGGGCGGAACACATCAAGGCAATCAATGCCGATGATTTCCTCTCCGTGCTGGATACGTTCCGTAAAGCGGGTTACACCATCGTCACCACGTCCAGCCATAAAGGCACGCCGTTGGCGCAGGCTAAACTGCCAACCAAGATGGTGTTGGTGTTGGGCCAGGAACGTGATGGCCTGAGTGACAGCGCTTGGCAACAAGGTGATATGAGCGTGTCTATCGGCGGGACTGGCAAAGTAGAAAGCCTGAACGTCTCGGTAGCTACCGGTATTCTGTTGGCCGATTGGTGGCGTCAGAATCAGGCGTAATGCTTTACGCTATATAAAATCCGATTAGTGATAAAGCCCTGGCCGCAAAGCCAGGGCTTTGGTCTATCAGGGTCAGTAGAAAAAACAGACTGACTACTATGCTCAAAAAGATCCCCCTCATTCTTATTCATCTATACATATGCTAGGCATATCCTTATACTGTACAACATACGTACAGAAATCCTCCGTGCTAGCGGCTTCTCTGTATAGAGTTTACATGTACAAGTAACTTCGGGAAGGATCACTATGAGAATTGTATCGGTATTTAAAAACGGCAATAACCGTGCTATCCGTTTGCCCCGAGATATGGATTTTGAAGGTGTGAGTGAGCTGGAAATTACCCGTGAAGGCGACAGCATCATTCTACGCCCGGTTCGCCCCACCTGGGGTTCTTTCATGCATGAAGAAAAGGCTGATGCTGACTTTATGACGGATCGCGAGGAGATTGTCAGCGACGAAGGACGTTTTGAGCTATGAATAAAACCTACATGCTGGATACCAATATTTGCTCCTTTATCATGCGTGAGCAACCAGAGGCCGTGATCAGACGCCTAGAACAGGCAGTGATGCGCAATCACCGTATCGTGGTGTCAGCTATTACTTACGCTGAGATGCGTTTCGGGGCGATTGGTAAAAAGGCCTCACCGCGCCATGTCCGGTTGGTTGAAGCGTTCTGTAGCCGTCTTGATGCGGTGCTGGCTTGGGATCGGGCTGCGGTTGATGCGACAACAAACATTAAGGCAGCGCTTGCTGCGGCTGGTACACCTATCGGCCCCAACGACACAGCCATTGCTGGCCATGCCATTGCAACAGGTGCGATTCTGGTGACCAATAACACGCGGGAATTTGAGCGGGTAACCGATCTGATACTGGAAGATTGGGCAAAATAACAACGAGAGGGGATCGTACTAAAAAGAGCGCACTGAAGATCGATACCTAATATGTCAGTCAACTTTGTGCCAGGAGTGGACGTTGATATGTCAGGACCTTATTAATTATTAGGGAACAGGTCAACTGTGCATTGCTGACTGTGTATCAGCAGCAGGTCGAGATTCGATGGACAGAATCACCTGTGTGTCCAAAGTGAGTTAGGATAAAGAGCAACATGGTAGAATTCGAGCATTCACTTATGTATCCAGATAAAGATAACTACGGAAGGCACTATGATGCAGAAGACCTTAGCAGAACGATTTGACTCACTTGAAGATGATTATCAGGACGTTTTATCAACCAAATCTCTACAATACGGTTCTATACTGAACGCAAACAAAACGTATGTGGATGCGGCAAAATATAAGATATGGATTGGAAGGGTTAAAAAGTTACTTGAAGACAGCTATGGAAAAGATTCTGATTTTTACAATGACTTTATAAAGGCCCAGAGAGGGTATTACGCTTCAAACCATGAGATTCTGACTAGACAATTAAAACCGGCCTTCGACGCGGCTAAAGCTGACCTACCTTATGCCCTTCCTTTGAATTCAAATCCAGCGGTTAAGGAAACTGACCAGTTAAAGGTGATAATTGACGTTCTTGAAAGGTTTCCTGTGTTCTGCCGTCAGCTGAAAAAGCGATATAACGACAGGGATACCATTGAAGTTAACGACGAGTATGACGTGCAGGATCTGGTGCATGCGCTTCTGACGCTGCATTTCGATGATGTCAGACCCGAAGAGGCTTCGCCGAGTTATGCAGGTTCATCCTCCAGACAGGACTTTCTGCTGAAGAAGGAAAAGATAGTCATTGAGGTAAAGAAAACCCGCAGGTCTCTGGGGGCGGGTAAAATTGGAGAGGAACTGATCATCGATATGGCCCGTTACCGCGCACACCCGGACTGTGACACGCTGGTCTGTTTTGTGTATGACCCAGATTGTTGGGTAAATAACCCGAAAGGAGTGATCGCCGATCTTGAAGGGGGGGATACAGAAGGAAAGACCAGAGTCGTGATAGCCCAATTTTGATACTCACTGTATCACCCGGACAAAATTACCTGAGTGTCCAGGTGATACAGGGGCTCTACCCTGGCAGTAATGGTTCTGAATGTCTCCTGTGTGCCAACAGCGGACGTTGCTACGACTCAACCTAAAGTAAAGCAATTGTACTCATTAAATAGTGGTAATTGGGGTCTGATGCTCAGTCGAACGAAATCTCACGTTAGGCTAAAAAATCCGTCTGAAAAATCGATTAACACACACGCATGTGTACTATGTTCCGTTTTTCGATTTAAAAGACGCCATTTCCGATATGATTTTCACTGCCCATAATATTTTGATTTATCAGACAAAATAGCCTTGGCGTGTGAAACCGTTCCGTTGAGCGTCGAACCCCACTAACAAATCCGCGCGCATTTGCAGAATATATTATGTTCACGCCATATAACCATGCCAAGTAAGATATTGCACATCGAGCATGGTTATGATAATAGTCTTCCAAAAATGAAGCATCTTAGTTAAAGGATTAGTAAGTGGTTACATATAATTCAATGTGGTTAGCTCCCCCTAAATCATGGGACGAATTTGAGGATATGTGCAAAAGTTCATTCCAGCTGCGATGGTCCAATCCTAATCTGAGCAGACATGGGCGGTCAGGGCAGAAGCAGGACGGAGTTGATGTGTATGGTGCTGATTCCCTTGGGCACTTCGTTGGAATACAGTGTAAAAATACAGTATCAAGAATCAGCAAGGCGACAATCGATGATGAATTACTTAAGGCTGAAAAATTTAGCCCAAAAATCACGGCTCTTTACATCGCTACGACGGCACCCAGGGATGTTAGCATTCAGAGTTATGTAAGAACACTCAACGAGGCCAGAAAATTAAAAGGCCTGTTTCCTGTCGATGTGGCTTTCTGGGACGATGTTAGCTTTGATTTAACGAAAGACCCAGCTGTACTTAGAATGTATTACCCACAAATGTTCGAACAACCCCAACCGACGAGGGGGGAACTTTTGCGCAAGAGAGATATCTCAAATTTGTTGACATTGTTGAATTTTATTGATTTCTATTCAACAATAGACCACTTGCAGTGGGGCGCAAAATACATTCATTCATTAATTATTTCTGAATACGATAATATTCATAGCACTTTCAATTCACCAGTTTTTCAACTGAGTGATGCAGATTTAGAGAATGTTACATATGATCTCGCAACGGCCTGGCGTGATCTAATTGTCTTATTCAGAAGAGCTCCATATAATTTCTTAGCACCACAGGATACTTATAGTTTTATAACCCCCGGTGACTTCTGTCGAAATCAGGAGGAGAACGATTTATTCGACGAAATCACGCATAGCATAAGAAATCTTCGAGTTAAAATTAGTGATTTTTGTGACTTTATAAATAATCACTACCATGAAATAAACTTAACCGAAACGAGCGCGCGAGCCAGGAAGTATTATTAAACCTTTCCTCTTAAGGGCTGCACGCACAGCCCTTAACACAGTCATATCTTCATATTTTGTAATCGGTACGCGGTTGGTTACTTTTCTTGTACACGCTCGTAAGCGTCCCTACGGGCCACTAACGCGGAGATACGCTCCGACCGCGCACATTACGTTCTACTTTGCTGAAAGCGGGTTTGGGCTTAGCAGCTACCGTGTTAAGTTCCCTGGTGTCGCTGGAATAACTGAAGACCCCCCTAAGCGTCAGCAGCAAGCTGCCGCCGCCAATCACGCCCTTTACGTCGCAAGCGCCGTAAAGCCCGCTCACCGGGGTTAAAAGGGATTACCTTAACTTCTTCAGCGCTGTACGCGTGTTAAAGCTAATCAGGGCGGGGGGAGGACAGGCAGAATTTATAGCCCGGTAACCGGCTATGCCAGGCTTACGGCGCCATTTAGCTATACAGACACAGCAGCATCATCTGGCGCCTCCATGCCGCTGAAGCGGCATTAAGAAGCTTCTCGATGTCGTTAGACTGGGAATTTTATATCAGAATTTAACGACTGCTTTGTGCCAAAAGCGGACCTTGCCAGTATCACGGTATATTATCAATGGAATAGCTCAGGAGATATGATGGTAACAAGAGAAAGCATGAAACAATGGATCATTGAGTGTCTTCAAGAGCGGAATGGCAGTGCCTGGCCTCGTGAAGTCTCAAAGTACGTCTGGGATAACTATGAAGCAGACCTCAAAAATTCAGGTGATATGTTATACACGTGGCAATATGATATTCGTTGGGCTGCTCAACAATTGAGATACGAGGGTACTCTTAGACCAGTAAATAGGCGTAGAGATTTGCCATGGGAATTAGCTTAATCATAGTAATAACGTCAGCTTTTCGCTCTTAGCTGACATATATACGGTAACCGGGGCTCTGATGAACTCTGCAAACCTAGTAACAGTCGTCCAATTTTAAGGGGCGGTTCATCTTTGAACCGCCCCCATATCATAGAAGATCTGAAAGGGCCTTCGCCACTCCCAAGAGTGACTGCGGGAGTAGTTCGATCAGTGGGCTCCGCCCCCGCCGCCCCCGGAACTGAACGGGGGTTTGGCGAACCAGACCAGCGCCAGCAATATCAGGAACACCCCTGCCGATAACCAGAATATCTCGTTGGCCGAGATGATCAGCCCCTGCGCGGTGATCTCGTTGGCGATATACGCCGAAGCCTGCTGCTTGCTCATGCCTAGCTGCTCCAGCTTGCTGTACATCTCCTGCGACTGCGGGTTGAACGGATTCACAAACTCGGTCAGGTGCGAGTGGTGCATCGCCTCCCTGCTGGTCCACAGGGTGGTGGTGATCGAGGTGCCGATAGAACCTGCCAAGGTACGGGTAAAGTTCGACAGGCTCGATGCTGCCGCTATGCGCTCCGGCGGCAATCCGGACAGGGTAATGGTCGTCAGCGGCATAAAGAAGCAGGCGATGGCAAAGCCCTGGAAGAACTGCGGCCAGGCGGAAGCGCCAAAATCCATCCCCGGTTCAAACGTGTAGGCACGCCAGTAGAAGCACACGGCATACATGATGAAGCTGAAGGTGACCAAACGGCGCATATCCAGCCGGTTACCGAAGCGGCCGATAATCGGTGACAAGATCACCGGCAGCAACCCGATCGGCGCAGACGCCAAGCCGGCCCAGGTGGCGGTGTAGCCGTAGACCTCCTGTAGCAACTGAGGCAACAGCACGATCGCCCCGAAATACAGCATGTAGGCCAGGCTGATACACAGACAGCCGATGGTAAAGTTACGCGATTTGAACAGCGACAAATCTACCACCGGGTGATCGTCCGTCAGCTCCCACACCACCAGGAACACCAACGCCACCACGGCCACCACGGTCAGGACAATAATTTCGGTCGAGTTGAACCAGTCCAGCTCCTTGCCCTGATCGAGCATGATCTGTAGCGCACCGATGCCAACCACCAGCAGCACCAGCCCGACGGTATCGATAGGTTTGATCTCGGTTTTGGTCTCCCGGCCTTTCAGCGTCGACATTGCAATCAGGATCACGAACAGCCCAATCGGGATGTTGATGAAGAAGATCCAGCCCCAGTGATAGTTATCGCTGATATAACCGCCCAGGATCGGCCCGAAAATCGGCGCGACGATCACGGTCATCGACCATAGCGCCAGGGCCATCGATCGTTTGGCGGGGGGGTAGTTATTCAGCAACAAACTCTGCGATAACGGGATCAGCGGCCCGGCGACGATGCCCTGGATCACGCGGAAGAAGATCAGCATGCCCAGACTGTTGGAGATACCGCACAGCCAGGAGGCCAGGGCGAACAGCGCCGTGGACCACAGGAACAGGCGAACTTCACCTACGCGTTTAGCCAACCAGCCGGTGATCGGAATGGAGATGGCGTTGGCCACCCCAAACGAGGTGATCACCCAGGTGCCCTGCGAGTTGGAAGACCCGAGGTTACCCGAAATGGTCGGTATCGCCACGTTGGCAATGGTGGAGTCCAGCACCTGCATAAAGGTCGCCATGGCGAGCGCGACCGTCATCCAGGCGAGCTGGGCACCTTCAAGCGGTTTTTGTGCCAAGGTAGCCTCCCGCTCGCTTAACCGGCGTTTGCATGGATCACATCGGCGATCATCTGATTCACCGGCGCCAGATCCAGCGTCAGCGCGCTGGTTTCAAACAGCGGTTTTTGACGTACCGTATCGGAGAGCACCAGGCCGTCCAGATTGGTGGTGTCGACTGTGACCAGCGTAGAAAGACCGATACGCAGAGGATGCTCAGCAACCTGTTGCGCATCCAGTTCGATACGCACGGGTAAACGCTGCACCACTTTGATCCAGTTGCCAGTCGCGTTCTGTGCAGGCAGCAGCGAGAACGCGCTGCCGGTACCCATATCGATACCCACGACCTTGCCTTTGAACACCACGTCGCTACCGTACAGGTCACTGACCACGGTGGCCGATTGCCCTATACGCATATTGGCGATCTGCGTTTCTTTAAAGTTGGCATCCACCCAGACATGGTCCGGTGCCACTACGGCTAGCAGAGGCGTTCCAGGGGAGATCTGCGCCCCAACTTGCACGCTGCGGCGTGAAACGAAGCCGGTGATCGGGCTGACGATGCGGGTACGTTGCAGTGCCATCCAGGCGTCGCGCATCTGTGCAGCGGCTTGCAGCACGGCGGGCTGTTTATCCAACGGGGTATTCAGCACCATCGCCTGATTGGCATTGTATTGCTGCACCGCGACTTCCAGTGCCGCTTTGGCATTGTCTACCGCGTCACGCGCATGTTGCAGCTCTTCGCGGCCAATGGCATCGGCGTTGCCCAGCACGATACGACGCTTGAGATCGTTTTCTACCTTGCTCAGCTCGGATTTGCGCAGCGCAATGTTAGCCTGATACTGCTTACCGTTGATCACCAACTGATGCGTTTGGCGCACGCTGTTGGCCAGCGCAGTTTTGGCCCGCTCAAACGCCTGTTCGGCGTCGGTAGGATCCAGCGTTAACAGCACATCGCCTTTACGGACAAAGTCGGTGTTATCGAAGGTAACGCTGTTCACGCTACCGGAAACCTGGGCCATGATCTGCACCTGATTACCGGCCACGTAAGCATCATCGGTTTCTTGGTGATGACGCAGCACCAGGAACCAATAGACTAAATAGGCCACCCCAATAATCACAAAAATAAACGTCAACAGCAGCAGCCAGAATTTACGCTGCCGCTTTTTGCCAGCCGGTTGCTGCGGGGCTTGAGTTTCCGCGCTTGCACTCATGGTATTCTCCACGCTCTAAAATTATGCTTTAGGTTCCGCTGCCGTCGGGGCCTGGTAGCCACCCCCCAACGCGCGAACCAATGCTATCTTCGCCTGCATCAAGTTGCTGCTGGCATTCAGTTGTGCCTGTTGCTGCTGTAATAGCTGCGTCTGGCTGGTCAACAGTTCATCACGCCCAATAATCCCTGCCTGGTATTTGGCGTTGGCGACCCGGTACACATCCTGCATGGATTGGGAGGCAGAGGTTGCCTGCAGCAGCTGCTTGCTACTGCTCTGTTGAATGGTGATGGCGTCGGCCGTTTCCTGTAACGCATTGACGAGCGTTTGGTTATAGGAACCTACCGCCTGATCGTAGAGTGCGGACTCTTCACCCAGCTTGCTGCGTAGCGCACCGGCATGGAAGATAGGCAGGGAAATGGCGGGAACCACGCCCCACGCCTGGCTGGCGGCTTCAAACAGATTCGGGTTGGTACCGCCGACGTTGGTGGTGGTCAAGCCAGCAAAGGCCGAGATCGACAGGCTAGGGTAGAACTCTTTGCGTGCCGCACTGACCCGTTGGTTATAGGACTCCACCAGTTGGCGCTGTGCCACGATATCCGGGCGTTTACCCAGCAAATCCGCGGTGAGTTCGCCTTTGGGGGCTAACTGTTCTTCGCTTGGCATGGCCACTGGATGCAGAGACTGCATCGCATTCGGGCCAAGACCGGCCAGGGCGGCCAACTGGTGTTTCAGTTGTTCAATCTGTGACTGCAGCTGGGTGATCTGCTGCTTGGCACTGTCTGCTTGTGCCTGGGTTTGTTGCGGGATTTCCACGCCGTAGATCCCGGCTTTATATTGCTTTTGGCGCAGGTCGGCCAAGCGTTGATTATTATCCACTTCTTGTTGCAGCACATTCTCAAGCGCGTAATTCGCCTGCAACTGATAATAGGCTGAGGCTACCGAACTGGTTAGTGTCAGAGCGGCCTGTGCCTGCTCGGCACGAGCGGCATCGATCTGCGCTTTTGCCGCATTGACCTGATTGCGATATTTGCCCCACCAGTCAAACTCATAGGCCAGATTCAGGCCCAGCGAGTTGGAGGATTCATACACCGGGTTGGGCAGGTAGCCAAAGCCCAGGTTGGTGTTTTGCGCCACACGCTGACGGTTGATGCTGGCATTCAGATCCAGGTTAGGGCCGTTGGCGGCACTGGCTTCCCCTGCCACACTTTGGGCTTCACGCACGCGAGCGCCCGCCTGTTGCAGCGAAGGCGAGTTTTGCAGCGTCTGGGTCATCAGGCTATCAAGCTGGGGATCGTTAAGCGTGCGCCACCATTGCGGGCTGATGGCAAGCGAGCTGACTTTCGGCTGGGCAAGCTGCAGTTGTTGCGGCTCCATCATCTTGGATTGTGGGGCAATATTATCGGTAGATGCGCACCCCGCCAGCAACAGAACGGCGAACAGCGGGGTGAATCTCCAGTTTAACGGGGATCGCATAAAATGATTACCTGAACAGGAATTATTGGGATAACTGCTCTGAAACTTCCATCTGATCCAAACGGGTCAACAATTTGCGCGTCAGCATTTCAAGCTGCTGCTGCTCCTCGTCGTTCAGCGTAGACCACAGAAAGTGCAGACATTTATGCTGCGGTGGCAGCAATTGTTCGAGAAACGCTTCCCCAGCCTGGGTCATATGCAGATGCAGGCAGCGGCGATCGTGATCGCTCTCCCGGCGCTCAATCCACCCGCGTTTCTCTAGTTCATCGGCAATGCGGGTAGCATTGGTGCGTGACGAACCCAGGGCTGAGCTTAACTCAGAAGGCTGGATACTGTGGTTTTCCTGCGCATCCAGCGTAATGAGAGCCATAAACAAGGTTTCGTTGATTCCCTGTGCTTTCAGCATTTTATTGCGATTTTCCAACAGCTTGCCTTGCATATGCATGCACAGGCGGGTCAGCAGGATTTCCTGGTATGGGAAGTCTTTCTGACGTTTGGCGCGGAAATTCAGCATTTGCTCTATGGGGGTAAACGAGCTTTCCATAATTTAGTGCCTCATTAATTTCGTTCGGTATAGTAACGATAGTGATTAATAATGTAAATCTTCAGCAAGGGGAATAATTTAGCAATTTGTGTCATTTGTAAGTTGTTTGTAAATGCTTAACGCCACAGACCCTAAGGTCTTGTGATTGAAGGCACAAACTCTGCCGTTCCGCAGGCTGAGATAGGTAAGATTTGTTTATGTAACTGGGCGGGGAACTACGGCATCCTGCGGAGGGGATAGAAGGAAAACTTACGTGAGTAAGGTCGTTCATGGTTGTCCGGGGCGCAGGGTGTATAGGTCGCCAATAATTTACCGCGACAATATTACCAGAGTGTAAGTAATTTTTACACCCTGCGGTCTAATAAATTTCTATGGTTATTATTTTCTTGCTAACTAGCTAATGACTGGCCCCTGTGGGTCATAGCGCTTACCACGCCACCAGGTCAGCAGATTCATCACGCACAATACGCCACCAATCGCCGCTACGCCGTTCCAACCAGCATGTTGATAAGCGGCGGCGGAAAGCACTGAACCCACGGCACCCCCGATAAAATAGCTGGTCATGTAACCGGCAGTCAGGCGATTACGCGCCTCCGGCATGATGCGGTAAATCACGCTTTGGTTGGTGACATGCACCCCCTGCACTGCCAGATCCAGCACCAGAATACCGATAATCAGTGCCCAGAGAGAGTACGGTGCCAACGCAATCGGGATCCAGGACAGCAACAGCAGTACCAGCCCGACGCTGGTGGTTAGCCCCGCTTTGCCCTTATCGGCCAGATGACCGGCGCGTGAGGCAGCCAAGGCACCAGCAGCACCCACTAGACCAAATAGCCCAATTACGCCTTCGGAGTATCCGAACGGTGGGGAGGCCAGCAGGAAAGCCATTGAGGTCCACAACACGCTGAAGTTGGCGAACGACAAAGCGCCGATGATCGCACGGGTACGCAGCAACGGGGTGAAGCAGAACAGGGAAAAGATGGATTTAAGCAGCTGCGGGTAATTCAGGCCAGAATGCAGCTTATAGCGCGGCAAGGCACGCCACAGCAGAAGGGCCATCAGGATCATCAACACGCTGGCCACCCAGTAGATAGTACGCCAGCCGCCGAGGGCCGCCAAAGCACCGGCGACGGTACGTGCCAGCAAAATCCCCAGCAGCAGGCCGCTCATGATCACACCGACGGTTTTACCGCGTTTTGCTGGGTGCGCCAAAGTGGCGGCGAGTGGCACTAAAAGCTGGGCCACCACCGAGAATAGGCCGGTGAGAGCCGTACCGAGGATCATCATTGATAAGGTGCTGGAGGAAGCGGTGATCAGCATTCCCCCGGCGGCTAACAGCGTCATAAAGACAATCAGCCCACGTCGCTCAAACATATCGCCCAACGGCACCAGAAACAGCAGGCCAACTGCATAGCCTAGCTGGGCCGCGGTGACGATAAATCCGGCCTGGTTAACCGATAGATTAAAGTTTTGTGCGATGGTTTCCAGCAGCGGCTGGGCGTAGTAGTTGCTGGCAACCGCCAGGCCGGTGGCCATCGCGATTAACAGCGTCAGTGCAGGGCTAAGGCCCGGGTGTTCGGTTGGTTGGTTCATAATTGTTCAATAATGGAAATTTGTGATCGAAGTATCAGGCAGAACAGAATGTTAAACCAATGTATAATTTTCATCTGATCCATCTCATTTCGCGATAGATAGTATGAATCTGAAACAGATCCGTTATGCCCTGGCGGTGGCCGAGGAGCAGAGCTTTACCCGTGCTGCCCAGCGCTGCCATACGGTTCAGTCAGCCCTGAGTCATCAGGTCGCCAAACTGGAAGAAGAACTCGGTTGTACGCTGTTTGAGCGAACTTCGCGTCGCGTTGAGCTGACCACCGCTGGCCGGGCTTTCATTCAACCGGCGCAGCGGTTGTTGGCCGCCAAGCAGACGTTGGTGGAGGAAGTGGTGGCGGCCGCTGGTACGGTATCCGGTACGTTAACGATTGGTACCATTTCAACCATCAACGCGATTGACCTCACCGAAAAGCTGGGGGAGTTCCACCGTCATCATCCGGCGGTGAATATCCGGCTGTACGTTGGCATTAGCGAGGTGTTGTTGGAAGATATTCGCCAGCAGAAGACCGATGTGGCATTCGTTGGCATCTGGCCGGGCGATAAAGACATGCTGCCAGAGTCGCATCGCCAGTTGACCGATGAGCCGCTGGTTGCGTTGGTGGCCGCAGAACATGCGCTGGCGGGGCATCAACGCATCAATCTGCAAACGCTGTCAGAAGTGCCGCTGGTGGATTTCTATAGCGGAACCGGGGCGCGGCGGCAGACCGACCGGGCCTTCCAGGCGGCAGGGATCAAACGCCATGTGAGCTTTGAGATCGACCATATCGAATGGCTGGAGAATCTGGTACGGCGAGGCCTGGCTGCGGGGATCGTGCCGATTTCCACGGCCCAGCGTTTGAGTTCGCTGGTGGCTATTCCGATCGTCGATGGTCCACGTCGTCAGGTGTATTGCGTATGGAACCCACCTCTGTCGAAGACGGCAGAACGATTTTTACAGTTTACCGAGATGATGTTGCCGGAATGAGGGCGCAGCGTATAAGCCGCGCCCATGGGGATATTATGATTTGGCGGCTTCGGCGGCGGTTTTCACCCAACCGTCAAACGTGGCCTGGTGAGCCTTGATCCAGCCATTAACATGGTTTTGGATGTCGGCTTCGGAAGCCTGGCCTGCATGCATCCGCAGGTTCTGCGCGTTGACGTCGGCAATCGGCAGTTTCATGATGGCAAACAGCTTGGCGGCGGCGGGGTTGGCCTGCGCCCACTGCTTATTGGCGGCAATATGCATGGTGTTGACCGGGAAGCCATAGTTGGCCCCGTTCGGCAGCTTGGTATCGACATCTTTCATTTTGCCCGGCAGGGAAGAGAACGGCACCTGCAGCCAGACAACGTCACGCCCAGGCACCATCACGTCGCTGACCCAGTACGGCGTCCAGGTGTAATACAGCACCGGTTTGCCTTCTTTGAAGCGGGTGATGGTATCGGAGATCATGGCGGCGTAGTTGCCCTGATTGTGTTCCACGGTTTTGCCCAAGCCATAGGCTTCGATATGGTGATTAATCACCGTTTCACAGCCCCAGCCCGGGGTACAGCCGGTCAAGTCGGCCTTGCCGTCACCGTTGGTATCAAACAGCTTGGCAATTTTCGGATCTTTTAGCTGCTCAACGTTGGTGATGTGATACTGCTCGGCGGTTTTTTTGTCGATCAGATAGCCCTGAGCAGCACCGCTGACGTAAGCCCCTTCGCGGTAGAATTTGTTATCACCCCCGGCGGCCTGATACTGATCGGCGTGCAACTGATCCCAGTTCACCGCCAGAAAAGTGGCATCCCCTGCGGCGATGGAAGTGTAGGCCACGTTGTAGTCCACCTCACGCGGTTCTTTCACGTCATAACCGAGCTTTTCCAGTGCTTTGCTGACCAGCAGCGTCTGGAAGGTCTCCTCGGAGATGGTGCTCTGTATCGGTTGTACCGAAATACCTTTTCCTGGCAAATCAGCAGCGGAAGCAACCTGTGAACCAAGCAGTGTGGTAAGGGCAATCGCCCAGATCCCTGTAGTGCGCATAGTTTTTCCTCTGTTATTGATGTTGTTTGGAGATAGCCCGCCAGGGCAAGAAAGCCGCCGGCGGGAAGTACGATCAGGCTTTTTTGATAAACGGGCGAGCGATCAACCCGATTGGGCCGTGGGTATACCAGCGGCCTAGCCCTTTACTGCGGCGATCGCGCCCCAGCGACTGGGTGAGGCGATCGAGAATAATGGCCAGAATAACGATACCGACGCCACCTACGGCGGCCAGCCCCATATCCAGGCGGCCGATGCCGCGCAGCACCATTTGGCCCAGGCCACCTACGGCGATCATCGAGGCGATAACCACCATCGACAGTGCCAGCATCAGCGTCTGGTTAACCCCGGCCATGATGGTTGGCATGGCCAGCGGCAGCTGCACTTTAAACAGCATCTGTCGTGGGCTGGAACCGAAGGATTCGGCGGCTTCGATCAGATCTTCTGGCACCTGCTTGATGCCCAGAATGGTCAGGCGCACGATGGGGGGCAGGGCGAAGATGATCGTGACTACCACCCCCGGCACGTTACCGATACCGAACAGCATGACGATCGGCACCAGATAGACGAACGCCGGTGTGGTCTGCATGGCATCAAGCAGTGGCCGGATCACCTTGGCGGCATGTTTGCTGCGTGCCAACCATATGCCCAACGGCAGGCCGATAAGGATGCAGAAGAACAGGGCGGTGAGCACCAGCGCCAGCGTGACCATCGCCTGTGACCAGGCCCCGATAGCGCCAATGGCGACTAACGACAGCAGCGTGGCGGCCCCCATGCCGAGACTGGATATCTGCCAGGCGATCAGCGAGAACAGCACAATGGCGAGTGGAGCAGGCATACCTAGCAAAAACTGCTGGAAACCGCTGAGGATGAAATCCACCGGCACGCGAATGCCCTGGAATAACGGACGGAAGTGCAGTACCAACCAATCGATGCCGTGGGTGACCCAGCTGTCAAACGGCACCCAAGCCTTGTGGAACGGATCCAGCAGGCTAAAGTGCTCGGGTTCCACCGGGGCGCTGTTGAGCCAGTCAGCGCTTGATGCGGCCTGATTAGCGGCATCATGCGGCACACTGTCTGCCGGTGTGCTGGTTGCCCAGGGATCGCTGCTGGTGGCAGCTTGGGTTACCGGGGCGTCGTTAGGGGATGTGGCAGCAGTTGCCCATGGATCCTGATTATCACTCATTCGTAGGGCCCTCTTTATCTAAAGCCTGCAACAGCATGCCTTTGGAAATGATACCGATATAGTTGTTGTCTTCCCCGACTACCGGCACGGCGCAAGGGGCCTGTGCTACCAGTGAGATCAGCTCGCTCAGCGGCATATCGGCCGGAACGGGCAGTGGGGCATCCAGCAAGGCGTCGTCCAGCGTTTGATTGGCCGCTAGCGCCTGCTTGAGAGAGTCTATCGATACCACGCCGATAAATTTCTGGCCGCGTTCAAGCACGTAGCCATAGTCACGGTCTTCATCACGCAGGATCTGCAACGCAGAGCGCGGACCAAAACCGGGGGTCTTACGGATCAGCGTCACCGGGCGACGTTTGGCGATATCTTTGGCACTGAAAACGTGGCTGATATCGACGCCGCGGAAGAAGGTGCGCACATAATCGTTGGCCGGATTATTTAATATTTCATCCGGGGTACCCACCTGGATCACTTCGCCGCCCTGCATAATGGCAATGCGATCGCCAATACGCATTGCTTCATCCAGATCGTGGGAAATAAAGACGATGGTGCGCTGATGTTTCGCCTGTAATTTGACGAGCTCATCCTGCATTTCGGCACGAATTAATGGGTCCAGCGCAGAGAAGGCTTCATCCATTAACAATATATCCGGATCGTTAGCCATAGCGCGGGCTAAGCCGACACGCTGACGCATGCCACCGGACAGTTCATCGGGATAGGCATTGGCATAATTTTCCAGCCCAACCTGACGCAAAGCGTCCAGCGCTTTTTCCTGGCGTTCCTGTAAAGGAATACCCGCTAATTCCATGCCGAAAGCGGTGTTATTTAATACGTTCATATGCGGCATTAAGGCGAATGATTGGAACACCATGCTGATCTTATTACGCCGTACGGTGCGCAGCGCAGCATCGGATATTTTGGATATATCCTCGCCGTCAATCAGCACCTCACCGCGGGTGGGTTCTATCAGACGATTGAGAAGGCGTACCAAGGTGGATTTACCGGAACCGGAAAGCCCCATGATGACAAATATCTCGCCTTCTTCAATGGCCAGAGAGGCGTTCTTGACGCCAAGTGATAACCCCGTTTTTTCCAGCAACTGGTCTTTCGTCAAACCTTTGTCTATCAGCTTAAATGCGCGTTCCGGGTGTTCACCAAATATCTTATATAAATTTTTAACTTCTAGTTTAATTGCCATGCAATTCGCTGTTTCCTTTGTTTATTATCAAACGATAAAAATATCCTAATAGAAAATAAGAGTGCCCTATACCCTAACACACTGACATTCTGAGACAACCCTCAATGTTCATGTTGTCGGATTTTTCTTGTTATTTCACGATGGGTGACTGGACATAATTACCCGATTTTTACGGGGTTATTTAACCGTAATGAGCAACAGAAAACGGTGGGGTATATTGGCCGATATCACGGCCATTTCAGGTAATATAGGTTTTGTCAATTTCCCTAATTACCTTATGTATTTCAAGCGCTACAGTCTGAAATGAATTTCCCCTACGCCTTGCGATACAAACGGCGCGGATGACCGATATTGCCGTAGAGCATTTCGACGCATATAAACTGGGTCGTCACGCAGTATTCCAGATAGCGACGTGCGGTGGTTTTGCTAATGCCAGCATGTGCAACCACGTCTTCCACCGCATGGGCCACCTCCGGCCGATTGATGAATAACGCCTGCACTAACTCCAGGGTGATGGTTTCAATCCCTTTGGCGCTGGGTTCGTTGGAAAACTGTTTGGACTGCAGGTTATACAGCGCATCGACACTGTTTTGGTCGATGACCTTGAAGGTGCGCTGGGTCTGCACAAACTGCATAAAGCGTTCCAGCGAATTACGCAGCCGCTTATAGGAGACGGGTTTAATGATGTAGTCGAAGGCCCCGTTGCGGATCGCCTGGCTACAGGTATTCATGTCGCTGGCCGCAGTGATAAAAATCACCGAGCAACCGGGTTTTTTAACCGCAGCCTCTTCCATTAGCGCAATGCCCTGGCCGTCCGGTAGAAAGTTATCAAGCAGGATCAGCCGGGGTTGGTGAGCATTAACTTTTGCTCTAGCTTCCGCCAGGGTAGCGGCATAGGCCACCACCCGCAGGTTGAAATTTTTCTCAAGAAATTCGGCGTGCAGCGTGGCCAGTTGCGGCTCGTCTTCCACGATCAGAACGTCTAGGGTCTCAGGTTGCATAGATCGGATCCGGGTGCTTAAGCTTTGGGGATAAACAGCGAGAAAATGGCGCCGTGTGGATCGTTGTCCGACACTTCGATGCTGCCATGTGCCTGAGCGACGTGGCTGGCCACCAGGTGCAGGCCAATACCGTGGTCGCCCTTATCTTTGGTTGTCACGCCTTGTTCAAATAGCGTATCACGAACCTGTGGTGCGATCCCGGTGCCGCGATCGGCCACTTCGATCACCAGCTCGTTACTGCTGTCATTGATATAGAGTTCTACCGCTTCATGCGGTGCCGCGCAACGCAGCGTAGCATCGAATGCGTTATCCAGCAGGTTGCCAATGATCGACATCAGCTCGGTTTCATTCAGCACGGCGGGGATTTGGCGCAGCTGGCAGGCGGGATCGAAGCGGAGTTCGATGCCTTTTTCCCGTGCGCTGGAGTATTTGCCCAACAGCAGGCCACACAGCGCGGCGGAGCTGAAACGCTGGGAAATAAAATCGAGGATCTCCTGTGCACCTTCCGACTGGGCTTCCACATAGCGGATGGCTTCGTCATAACGTTGCATATGCAGCAAACCGGCGAGCGTGGCCGTCCAGTTCAGCTGTTCGTGGCGCATGATGCGCAGGTTATCGGCATAGCGTTTTACCTGGCTAAGCTGGCTGCTGAGGGTATTGATGTCGTTCTTGTCGCGGAAGCTGATCACCCAACCCTGTAGCTCATCTTCCTGCATGATCCGCACCCGGCTGGCAATCACTCGCACATGGTTGAAACGGCACACCTCATCGTGGGTGTCGTGCCCCAGTTGCGCAGTGGCAAAGAAATCGGGCTGTGACTGGATAATCTCACCGATATGCTGGCCCATCAGATTATTGGCCGGTTGGCGCAGATCCAGCAGCTCACGTGCGGCGTGGTTAATCGTGATGATGCGTAGTTGCGGATCTATGGCGATCACCCCTTCATAGATGGCTTCCAGCAGGGCTTTCTGCTGGCGTACCAGTAGCGCGATCTCTTTGGGCTCTAATGAAAACATCTGGCGTTTCAGGTTTTTCGATAATAGCCAGGAAAACACAAACAGCGCCATCAACAGCAAGACGACCGAGGCCACGATCTGGGTCAGCGTGCGGGCATTTAAACTGTCGATATGGGATTTAAGATAGCCGACGGAAACAATACCGACCACCTGGTTATTACCATCGACAATCGGCGCTTTACTGCGCAATGAAATACCGATGCCGCCTTTACGGATCGAGATAATACTTTTACCTTGCAGCACCTCTTTATTATCGCCGCCGACCATGGGTTTACCCAATTGCTCAGGGTGTTCGGAGTGGTAAAGGTGCATGGTATGGCTGTCGCCGATCACAATATAGCTGGCATCGCTGCTGGCACGGATTTTTTTCATCAGTGTGGCAATGTATTGCGTGTCGTTATTTTCAACGGCAGTGACCAGGGATGGGATCAGCGCAATCTCACGTGCCTGCACTTGGGCACGGGCACCCAGATCTCGGTGTAGTTGGGCATCCAGTTGGTAGTAAGTGTAAACCCCGATCAACGTCAGCAACACGCAGGAAAAGGCGACCAGGCACAGGAACAGCTTGATATGAAAGGAGAGCTTGATGCGCATGGTTTGCCGTGGGTCCTGGTGTCTGCTTGGATGTCTACCCTATCATGAGAAGGCATCGGAGTAATATTGTTCGGGATCAAGTTGTGAGCATCGGCACGGCTTTATTGTCGGGGGGGAATATTCCACAGTGGCATGGCTAACACCGAACGTGCGATAAAATCAGTAAAACTTAAAATAAGCCTATTATTAACGCCATTAACTCCATGGGTTATTTTACATAACCGTCATTAACACCATAGAAACCATAACTCCCATTAAAAACCCTTTTTTATTTTGAACAAAATCACAGCGGTGACTCCAAGCGTTTCTCTATGATGGCCGAACAAACAATAAGAGGCCAGATTATGAGCACAACCGATGATTCCTACCTCGTTGCCAAAGATAAAACCGCCGATATTCCGCTGCGTGAAAGGTGGTGGCACATTCTGGATAATTACAAAATAGGGATTATACCGCTGCCATTCTTTGTGTTGGCCGGAGTGCTGATCCTGCTCGATTGCCTGGCAGGTAAATTGCCCAGCGATATCGTGGTGATGGTGGCAACGCTGGCGTTCTTCGGCTTTGCCTGCGGTGAGTTTGGCAAGCGCCTGCCGCTGGTAGGCAAAATGGGAGCTGCCGCTATTTGTGCCACATTTATTCCCTCGGCACTGGTCCACTATGGTTTGCTGCCGGACGTGGTGGTTGAATCCACCACCAAATTCTACAAGTCGACCAATATTCTTTATCTCTACATCTGTTGCATCATCGTCGGCAGCATTATGAGTATGAACCGCCAGGTGCTGATCCAGGGCTTCCTGCGTATCTTTGTCCCTATGTTGTGCGGTGAAGTGGCCGGTATGCTGGTCGGGATGGCGGTGGGTATGGCGTTAGGTCTTGATCCGTTCCAGATCTTCTTCTTCCTGATCCTGCCGATCATGGCGGGTGGCGTAGGGGAAGGGGCGATCCCATTGTCGATGGGCTATGCTGCCATTTTGCATATGGAGCAGGGGGTGGCCTTGGGGCGTATCCTGCCGATCGTGATGTTGGGCAGCCTGACGGCGATCGTGATTGCCGGCCTGTTGAACCAATTGGGGAAACGCTATCCACACCTTACCGGCGAAGGCAGCCTGATGCCGAGCAAACAGGGCGATCGCGAGATCGCGGCAACGGAGAAACTGAGCGGTAACGTGGATGTCGCCACTATCGCCTGTGGCGCGCTGCTGGCCATCCTGCTGTATATGGTGGGCATGTTGTTACACCGGCTGATCGGTTTACCTGCCCCGGTGGGGATGTTGTTTGCCGCAGTTGCGGTGAAGTTGGCACACGGCGTTTCGCCACGCATTCAGCAAGGATCGCAGGTGGTGTATAAATTCTTCCGTACCGCCGTCACCTACCCGATCCTGTTTGCCGTAGGCGTTGCTATTACGCCGTGGCAAGAATTGGTGGATGCTTTCACCGTGCAGAACCTGATTGTGATCGTGGCGACGGTAAGCACGCTGGTGGCAACGGGTTTTCTTGTCGGCAAGAAGATCGGCATGCATCCGATCGATGTGGCTATTGTTTCCTGCTGCCAGAGCGGGCAAGGCGGAACCGGTGACGTGGCGATCCTGACGGCGGGCAACCGGATGTCGCTGATGCCCTTCGCCCAGATTGCAACGCGCATCGGCGGTGCGATTAACGTTTCGCTGTCACTACTGGTGTTATCGCATTTCTATTGAGCAGTGTGTTGCCGATTTGCCCCGCGAGGATGCGGGGCTTTTTTACGCTTGATGGCGTCAGGCATTTAGAACGCCCAGTCTTCATCCTCGGTATTCACTGCCTTGCCCATCACGTAGGAAGAGCCGGAGCCGGAGAAGAAATCGTGGTTCTCATCGGCGTTGGGTGACAGCGCCGAGAGGATTGCCGGATCGACCTGTGCCATTGCGGGTGGGAACAGCGCCTCGTAGCCCAGATTCATCAGCGCCTTGTTGGCGTTATAGTGCAGGAAGATTTTGACCTCTTCCGTCCAGCCGACCCCGTCATAAAGCTCTTCGGTATAACGCACCTCGTTGTCATACAGATCCTGCAACAAATCGAAGGCAAAGTTCTTCACCTGCTGGCGGCGAGCCGGGCTGGCTTGCTCCAGGCCTTTCTGGAACTTGTAGCCGATATAGTAGCCATGTACCGCCTCATCGCGAATGATCAGGCGGATCAGATCGGCGGTGTTGGTCAGCTTGGCCCGGCTTGACCAGTACATGGGCAGGTAAAAGCCGGAATAGAACAGGAACGACTCCAGAAACACGCTGGCGACCTTCTTCAACAGCGGATCGTCGCTGCGATAGTGCGCCAGAATGATGCTGGCTTTTTTCTGCAGCGTGACGTTTTCCTCGCTCCAACGGTAAGCCTCGTCAACATCCCGGGTCTGGCACAGGGTGGAGAATATCGAACTGTAGGAACGGGCGTGTACCGCCTCCATAAAGCTGATATTGGAATACACCGCTTCTTCGTGCGGGGTGATGGAATCGGCGATCAGCGCCGGAGCGCCAACGGTATTCTGGATGGTATCCAGCAGCGTCAGCCCGGTAAACACACGGATGGTGAGCTGCTGCTCCTTGGCGGTCAGCGTGGCCCAGGACGGAATATCATTCGACAGCGGCACCTTTTCCGGCAGCCAGAAGTTGCTGGTCAGCCGGTTCCACACCTCCAGATCCTTGTCATCATCAATCTTGTTCCAGTTGATGGCCTGCACTCGTTGCATTGTCATAATCTTCCTCACAGTGCGCAGGACACGCAGCCCTGCACCTCGGTCCCTTCCAACGCCATCTGGCGCAGGCGGATGTAATAAATGGTCTTGATGCCTTTACGCCAGGCGTAGATTTGCGCACGGTTAATATCGCGGGTGGTGGCGGTATCGCGGAAGAACAACGTCAGCGACAAGCCTTGATCTACATGCTGCGTGGCGGCGGCGTAGGTATCGATAATCTTTTCCGGGCCAATTTCGTAAGCGTCCTGGTAATACTCCAGGTTGTCATTGGTCATGTACGGAGCGGGGTAGTAAACCCGACCAATCTTGCCCTCCTTGCGGATCTCGATGCGTGAGACGATTGGGTGAATGCTGGAGGTCGAGTTATTGATGTAGGAGATGGAGCCGGTAGGCGGCACCGCCTGCAGGTTCTGGTTATATAGCCCGTGCATCATCACCGCAGCGCGCAGTGCCAACCATTCCTCACGCCCAGGTATGGCGATCTTGGCGTTGGCGAACAGCTCACACACCCGCGCAGTTTTTGGCTGCCACGCCTGCTCGATGTATTTGCTGAAAAACTCCCCGCTGGCGTAGGTGGAGTTCTCGAAACCGGCAAAACTGCTGCCGCGTGCTATTGCCAACCGGTTGGAGGCGAGCAGGGCGTGGTAGGTTACGGTGTAAAAATAGATATTGGTGAAATCGATTCCTTCATCCGAGCCGTAGAAGATGCGTTCACGCGCCAGATAGCCGTGCAGGTTCATCTGGCCGAGGCCGATGGCATGTGAAGCCTGATTCCCGGCGGCGATAGACGGCACCGAGCCGATATCGCTCATATCCGCTACCGCCGTCAGCCCGTAGATCGCGGTTTCCACCGCCTTACCGAAATCGGGGGCATCCATGACTTTGGCTATGTTCAGCGAACCGAGATTGCAGGAGATATCTTTGCCGATCTCTGCATAGCTCAGATCCTGATGGTAACGGCTGGCACTGTTGACCTGTAGGATCTCCGAACACAGGTTGCTCATATTGATGCGCCCGGCGATCGGATTGCTGCGGTTGACCGTATCTTCAAACATCATGTACGGATAACCGGATTCGAACTGGATCTCCGCCAGCAGTTGGAAAAATTCGCGGGCGTTGATGCGGGATTTGCGAATGCGCTTGTCATCCACCATCTCACGGTATTTTTCGCTGACGCTAATCTCTGACAGCGGCACGCCGTACACCTGTTGCACGTCGTACGGAGAGAACAGGTACATCTCTTCGTTATTTTTTGCCAGTTCGAAGGTGATATCCGGGATCACCACCCCCAGCGACAGGGTTTTGATGCGGATTTTTTCGTCGGCGTTTTCCCGTTTGGTATCCAGGAAGCGCAGAATATCGGGGTGATGGGCGTGCAGATACACCGCCCCGGCGCCTTGACGTGCCCCCAGCTGATTGGCGTAAGAAAAGGCATCTTCCAGCATTTTCATTATTGGGATCACCCCGGAAGACTGGTTCTCAATGCGTTTGATTGGTGCGCCAATCTCGCGGATATTGCTCAGCAGAAAGGCCACACCGCCGCCGCGTTTGGAGAGTTGCAGCGCCGAATTCACCGCGCGACCAATCGACTCCATATTGTCTTCAATACGCAGCAGGAAGCAGGAAACCAGCTCGCCACGCTGCTGTTTGCCACCGTTGAGGAAGGTGGGCGTCGCGGGTTGGAAGCGCCCGGAAATGATCTCTTCCACCAGATCCTGCGCCAGCGCGGTATCACCCGCCGCCAGCCGTAACGCTACCATGCATACCCGGTCTTCATAGCGCTCCAGATAGCGCTGGCCATCGAAGGTTTTCAGCGTATAGCTGGTGTAATACTTGAAGGCGCCGAGGAAGGTCTCGAAGCGGAATTTCTTGGCATAAGCCTGTTGGAACAGCTGCTTGATAAAGGCGAACTCATACTGCTCCAGCACCGTCGCTTCGTAATAGCCCTCATCCACCAGATAGCGCAATTTTTCCGCCAGGTTGTGGAAGAACACGGTGTTTTGGTTCACGTGCTGCAAAAAGTATTGCCTGGCGGCCAGCCGATCCTTATCGAACTGGATGCGCCCTTCGGCGTCGTAAAGGTTGAGCATCGCGTTGAGCGAATGGTAATCCAGCGTGGCGCTGGCGGGCCTGGTCAGTTCTGTCGTTGCCAAAATGCGGTGACTCCCTGTTGAACGATAGCGACGTCTTGTGTAGTGCCGAGTAGCTCAAAACGATAAAGCACCGGTACCTGGCATTTTTTTGCGATGATGTCACCGGCGATGCCATACGCTGCGCCGAAATTGGTGTTACCTGCGGCAATCACACCACGCAGGTAAGCGCGATTCTGCGGATCATTGAGAAAACGGATCACCTGGATCGGTACGGCACCGATGCTGCTGCCGCCGCCGTAACTGGGCACGATCAGGATATAAGGGTGCTCCATCAGCACTTTTTTACTGCCAGCGATCGGAATACGTATCGCTGGCAGAGCCAGTTTCTCAACGAATCTGTGGGTGTTCTCCGAACTGCTGGAGAAGTAGACCAGCGGATCCATGGCACACCTCAGGAGGTTAGGGCGTTGGCTAACGCGCCGATCTTGTCCGGGCGGAAACCAGACCAGTGATCGTCACCGGCGATAATCACCGGAACCTGCTGATAACCCAATGATTTAACGTGGTTCAGCGCCTGCTGATCCTGAGCCAAATCGACCACGCTATAGTCGATCCCTTGTCTATCCAGAGCACGGTAGGTGGCATTGCACTGGACACAATCCGGTTTGGTGTAAATAATAATACTCATGATTCGCATTTACCTTTTATGTTGAAGGAAAGGCGGATAAGTCAGAAAATTGAGCATGATAGGGCGTTTCTGACGGCGTCACCCACTCAAGGCGTTTTCCCTTGCGGTGATGAATCAATGCTATATGTTGATATTTATTTTATCAACACCGCTATATGTGGTGTTTTTCGGTTTTGGATGCGCGGGCCGCGCCGAGGCTGGAAAAGCGGTAGGTAAATATTTTTTGCGGTGAGGTTATCCAGCGGGCCTTTTCCAATCCGCCCAATGCGCTCAACATTCCGGCGTTACGCATGGCCTATCTGGTGGTGCCTGCGCAACAGACGGCGGCTTTTGAGCGCTGTAGCCAGCTGCGAGGCTGTGGTTGCCCAGCGTTACTGCAAGCCGGGGTGGCCGATTTTATCAACGGCGGGCATTTTTACCGTCATCTGAAGCGGATGCGGTTGCTGTATCGCCAGCGGCGTGTATGGCTGGCACAAGCCCTGACACAGCGTCTTTCAGACTATTTGACGGTGGCACCCCAGGCGGGGGGCATCCAGATGCAGGCTCACCTGAAAACAGGGTTCAACGATAATGAGTTGGCGAAGAGAGCCTGGCAACAGGGGTTGTCGATACAGGCACTGTCGGATTGGCAGATGTCTTCGCTTGCTGATAATGGCTTATTGATGGGCTTTGCCAACTTCACCAGCTATAGCGAAGCAGAGCGCGCGGTAGCCCGGCTGGCGGCGATTATCGGGAGCGGAAAATAAAGCGGCCCACGGAAAACCGTGGGCCAGACGCACATCTGTTTTTATGGTAAAAACCAGCTACATGGGTTAACGCCGAGCAAGCAAGACGCCGAGCACGATACCAACAGCAGCACCGATGCCTACGCCCTGCCAAGGTTTGTCTCGTACATAGCTATCGGCATTGCCAGCTACGTCGCGAGCATGTTGTGTCAGGCTGCTGGAACCGCTGAAGCGTGCACGGGCATCGCGTAATATCCCTTTTGCCTTGCTGTGCAGTTCATGCAGTTCTTCTTTGGTCTTGCTGCTGGAGTCGCGTAATACTTCATCCAGCGTATCGGCCAGCAGGTTCACGTCCTGATCGATGTCTCGTTCTACTTTATCTGTCTTGTTAAACATTCGACTCTCCGTTACGACACATGTCCTTTAAGTGTAGACCATTTTGGGAAGTGTGCTGGCGATCACGAAAATTAATGGCTATCCACGCGAATAACGAGGCTTTTTTCGGGCATCACCCCAGCCTGAGGGCCTGGCTACAAGCTCTGTACATTTGGTTACTCAGCGAAACCAATCACTCACGGAAGCGGCGAATTGATTCCTCTATTATCTCTTCAACGGCCCAACCGGGCTTACCGAAAAACACAATCTGAGGATTTAAAGATGAAAAAAGTATTAGCGCTGATCGTTGCTGCCACCATGGGCCTGTCTTCTGTTGCTTTCGCTGCTGAAACTGCGGCTGCACCGGCACCAACTGTGACTGAGAAAGCTCCAGCTAAAGCGACTCACCACAAGAAAGCCACTAAAAAAGCACCAGAGCAGAAAGCTCAGGCCGCTAAAAAGCACAGCAAAAAAGCGCCAGTAGCTCAGAAAGCTCAGGCTGCTAAAAAACACCACCAATCAAGCAAGAAAGCCGCTGCTCCTGCTGCTAAATAAGTGAAGATAGCGGAGCCGTCTAAGGTTCCGCATCCTCTGCTGAATACTCTGACACCCGGTTTACCGGGTGTCTTCTTTTGAGGTGAGGTCATCATGATGAACCGCTACCTTTTTGAAGTGATCTTCAGTGCCGTCACGCTATGTGGTCTGGTGGTTGCCTGGGAATTGTTCCTGGCCAGCAGCTTCCTGTGATTATTGCCCGATAGGGGTTTCGTGCAGGTGGAGCCAGCGTAGCCCGTCGGCGGTCTGGGTAAAGACCACGGTAGAATAACGCAGGGTCGCAGGTTGGCCTGGCAGCGTTTGCTTCTCGCGATAGTTGACTACGGCCCCCGTTGCCCATTCTGCGACCATCTTCATTTCTTCGATCACAATCTCCAGCCCCGGCTTTGCAGCTCGATGCGCCTGGAAAAATGCCCCTAGCTCGTTAGATCCCAGCTTGCTGCCGTTTAGGGCAATCATGCAAAAATCTGCGTGAAACCGCGCCAAGAGCGGTTGCAGTTCCCTAGCCCCTTTTCCCAGCCATTCGGCGATAGCCACATGGGCGTCAATCACTTCGGTAAAATAACGATTCATCACGATTCCTGTTGAGCGTTGAGATGGCGCACGATGGCGCGGTTGGTAATACGCAGGCACAGCAGCATCGGGAACAACGTACTGACTGCGGCGAGATAAAAACAGTAACGATAGGCCACGAGCGGTTCCATATGGCCGAGCAACAGATTGAGCAACAGGCTGAGCAGGGTAACGCCAAAGCAAAAGCTCAGCTGGCGGTTGATATTCCATAGGGCGCTGGCATCGGCCAACTGGGTATCGGCAATGGTGAGAAAGGCACAGCTTTGTGCTGTGCTGCTACACAGGCTGCCACCCAAGCCCATCAAGGCAAACGCGAAGATTTGCCAGCTATGCTGCCCGGCATCGCCGATCTGCGATAGGGCCAGCATCCCGAAGCCTTGCAACGCACAACCGGCAACAAACAGCGGGCGTGGGCCGCAACGGTTGAAAACCTTGCCGGTCAGGGTGATGGCGGCGAAAGAGGCCAGTGACCAGGGAACCATCAGCCCGCCAACCTGAGTGGCCGACATACCCAGCTGGTTTTGCAGATACAGCATAGCCACCAGGCTGACGCCGATGAACAGACCAGGGATGCACTGGTAGACGATCATGGCGATACGCAACTGCGGATCCCGCACCAGCCGCAGGTTCAGCAGCGGGTATGGATGGCGCAGGCTGTGCCGCAGGTAGTAAGCAAACACCAACAGCCCAGCGAACAGCAAGATTGCGCCTTGCAACAGCAAATGGGGTTCGCTCAGACGGGTCAGGCCAAGCAGGATCAAGGTGAGTGCCAGACAGGCGCTAATCAGCCCGGTGACGTCCAGCCGCTTAACCTCGCTGGCCGTAGGCTCGTTACGCAGCCACAGAATAGCCAACAGCAGAGCCAGCGCCGCCAGCGGCAGGTTGCTGAAAAACACCCAGCGCCAGTCAAGATGATCGACAATCAGGCCACCCAATGCCGGGGAGAGCGCCGGAGCCAGCAGCCCCACCAGCATGATGGCGGCAGAAAGCCCGGCGCGTTCATGGCTACGAAACAGCTGATAGGTGAGCGTTTGGCCAATCGGGATTAGCAACCCTCCGCCCATACCTTGTATCACCCGCCAGCCGATCAGTTCTTCGATCGATCCAGCGCGGCCTGCCGCCGTGGTTGCCAGCATAAACAGCACCAACGACAGTAAAAAAACCTGCCGCCCGCCAATACGTTGCGCTAGCCAGGCGCTGAGCGGGATCACCAGCGTCAGGCCAAGCAGGTAACCATTGCTGATCCAGGCCAGTTGGCTGATGCTGGCCTGCAAGGTGTGTCCGATCGCTGGGTAGGCGACGTTGGCGATAAACATGTTGATCAGATCGACAAAGAATCCGAGCAGATAGACGATTGCCACTTTAGTGCGATAAGCCATGAAGCCTCCGGTTGAAGGCGTGCAGTGTAGCGGGCGGGAAAGGGCTGATAAATCGGCGCTGGGCGATTACACTGTCAAAAATATTTTGACAGTTGGTGGGTGAAAGATGCTCAATTTAGCCAGGTTAGCGATGTTTGTTGCGGTGGTCGACACCGGCAGTTTTACCGCTGCGGCGGAGGCACTAGGGCAAACCAAGGCGGTGGTCAGTTTTAACATCAAGCAGTTGGAAAGCGAGCTAGGCGTTTCATTGCTGGTGCGAAGTACGCGGCGGCTGTCACTCACCGACGCTGGCGAGCGTTTTTATCCACGTTGCCAACGGCTATTACAGGATGCGGAATACCTGCTCGACGATGTGCGCCGCGATCATCATGGCTTGAGTGGCATTCTGCGCATCACCAGCACGCCAGAATATGGTGCGCAGGTGGTGGTTCCGGCCTTGGCCGCCTTCGCGCAGTTGCACCCGCGCTTACGCATTCAGCACGTTTCTTCTTCTTACCATGCGGATTTGATTTCCGAGCGGTTTGACGTGGCTATCCGCCTGGGCCAACTGGCGGACTCCAACCATCATGCAGCGCTGATCGATAATTTCGCCATCTTACCGGTGGCGGCACCGGCCTATCTGGCACAGCGGCCGATCGCGTCACTGCCTCAACTGGCTCAGGCTGCCTGGCTGGCCCACAGCCGTCTCCCTTCGCCGCTGAGTTGGCAAGTGCTTACCCCTGAACGTCAGGCGGTATTGTTCAGGGTGGAAGATGACGCCAGGCTGATGGCCGATAGCGCCACTGCGTTGCTGACTTTCGCGTTACAGGGGGCGGGTGTGGCCCTGCTGCCAGAATGGCTGGTTCGGCCCGTTATTGCTAACGGGCAGTTATGCCACCTGCTGCCAGATCACCAGTTCCCGGTACAGAGCATTTATGCGCTCTATCCCAACACACGCCATGTGCCGGAGAAGGTGAGAGGGTTTATTGATTTCCTGCGGGGGCGGGTAGCCACGGCTGAATAAAAGCCAGCACGGCAGCGATGGTTTGCTGGTGGGCACGTTCACGCTCGGCGGGGGAAGATCCACAGATAAAGGCTTCCCCTTCCTCCGCTAATATCTCCAGAGCGGCTGGGGTACAAAGCTGTAGGAAATCGAAGTGATTGCTGCCCGGCAAGACGACGGCCTTGATTGGCTGCTGCCCGCTGTGCGTTGCTAGCGACTCAGCTCCCAGACTTTCCGGATCGTTACCCGGCATAAAATGTTGTGCGGCGATGACCAGCAGCGGCGCGCTGATTTGGCGCAGGCTGGCCGGTTGCAGATAGGGCACCATGCCTGGGTCCAAGGCGATGGCGAAGCGGATGCGGGCATCGGTGTAATTAGCGCCAAACTGGGTGGCAGAGATACTGTTCTTGTTAACACCGGCATAAAACAGGCAGTTAGGCGAGCGTGGTTGGTGTTGGCAGCCGGCGATAAAATCCTTTAACGCGACTCGGCCACCAATCGCAGAGATAGCGCTGTAACCTCCTTTGGAATGCCCCGCCACGCCAATGGCCTGTGTGTTGATCCGCGGCTGCCATGTACCATCCTTGAGCATGGCGTCGATCAGCGCCGAGATATCGCGTGTTTGTTGCCACAGTTCGAGCGATTTTGCCGGGATGGAATCACCGCTGGTACTACCCGGATGATTGGCTGCAACCACGATCATTCCTTGTTCCACCAGCGCCTTCGCCAGCCAGGCTTGGCTGCTATTATTGCCACCGCTGCCGTGGCTGATGATCATCAGTGGAAAATGCCCGGTTGCTGGCGGGGCGTCCGGCATGGCCGAGATGCCTGCAAATACCGGCCTGCCACCAACCTGCTGTGGCTGGCCTTGGGCGTGAGTGGGGTAATAGATACGGGTCACCAATGGGCGATCGCCGTTATAAAACGTTTGCAGGCGGCTGGCAACCTGCCAGGGCGCGGCGGTGGCTATACTGCTAAACAGCAGACACAGGATCCATAACTTTTTCATAATTGCTCCTTCAAGGGGAAAACCAAACCATCGCATCCGTGTTCTCCTGGCGCGACCTCGATCGCGATCCAGGTCGTTAAGCGATTGTTTTAGCTGATTATGGTCTCTACACTGGGGTGTTCCCGAATAATCACAGAGGTAACATGCCGCTTATCCCGCTGTCTTTTCTCTTCAGCCTGTTGTGCCTGGTGTTGATCGTGCGCCTTGGTTGGCCACGGCCACGCAGTTGGTTGCTACAGCTGTTGCTGTTGATCTGCGCCTGGCAAAGCCTGCTGGTGGGGATCCGTTTTGGCTATCAGCAACCTTGGGTCGCTATTTTGCAACCGCTGGGGGCCGCCCTGATCCCGCCATTGTGTTATCTGGTGCTGATGTTACAAGCCCGTGGGCTGATGGGGTGGCGCGTCGTTGGGCATCTGACGTTCCCGCTACTGGTGTTATTGGTGCAGTGGCGAGCCTTGGCTGCGCTGGATGGGCTGATCGTTATTGGCTATCTCGGTTACGGCGCGGCTATTTTGCTGTACCTGCGGCGCGGTGAGAATGCCTTGCAACAGGTGGCGCTGGCGGACAGTTGGCTGAGCTATCGCTTATGGTGCGGATTAGGCGGCCTGCTGATCGTCTGCGGCCTGGCCGAGTTGGCGATTACCCTGGATTATTCGCTGTTAGCCGGGAGACATGCTGGCGCACTGGCGGCCTTTGGCAATGTGATGATGGTCTTGGGGGTAGGGTTGGTGCTTGGCCGCGAGCGCCGACAGCCGGAACCCGAAGATCAGCCCTTGCCGCCAGCGCAAGCCGAGGCGCTAACAGAGGATGACCAGCACTGCTTTGAGCTGATCAACCAACGGCTACGCCAGGACGATCTCTATCTGGAACCGACGCTGAACCTGGCCCGGTTAGCGCGCAAGGTAGGCATACCGGCACGTAAAGTCTCCCAGGCGATTAACCAGCAGGCGGGGATGAACGTATCCCAATACGTGAATCAATTACGCATTCAGCAAGCGGCCCAGTGGCTGAGCAGCAGCGATCGCCCGGTGACTGAGATTATGTTGGAGGCCGGTTTCAGCACTAAATCCAACTTTAACCGTGAGTTTCTGCGTGTTCAGGGGATGAGCCCCAGCGAATGGCGTAGACAGCAGGCAGGGGTTCCATAGCTGCAGATTATTCCTAAACCAGAAATCATACGGATAAATTAATTGTTTCATCTTCTGATTACGGTAAGGTCGCACAGCTACCCAGAACTGAGAGGAGAAATCGATGTATTTACGGCCGGATGAAGTGGCTAAGGTGTTAGAGAGTACCGGTTTTGAGCGTGATTATGTCACCGATCAGACCTACGGTTTTCGCAAGGGCGAGCACTACGTGTATGTGAATCGGGAAGCGCGAATGGGCAGAATGGCGTTGGTGATCCACCCGGCGTTAAAAGAGAAGAGCCTCCATTTTGCCACGCCGACCTCATTGATGCGCAACAGCGAGCAGTATCTTGAGTTTCCCCTGGATTTAAGCGGTGATACGCCAAACACGCGTTACGGCATTCCCCACGGTTTCAGCTCTCGTGATGCGCTCTCGCGCTATCTCTACAGCATGTTCCTTTAAACTCTCCCCCGTTGCCGGGGGAAAGCTTCACCAGTTGGTCAGCGCTTCCCGGTTATAACGTTCGTTGTAGGCCCGGCGGAACTGTGCCAGTTCAAACGCATCCAGATCCAGTTCGGCAAAGTAAAACAGCGCCGCTTCGGTGTGCTCGGCGTGCAGTTCCGGCGACAGCCCGGCGCGCAGCAGCGTTTCCCGCCACAGGCCAATCTGCTCATCGTCCGCCTGCTTGATAAACGTCAGGTAGATAAACAGCAGATAGGCGGCCTGATGCATCTCTTCGGTATAGCCGTTGTTCAACATGCGGATAAAGCTTTGGCTGTGGCGGCTGCCCATCTCCTGCAGCATGGACTCCACCAGCATCGGTTTTATTTTCAACAAGTGCGCCAGTGAATCTATCGCCTTGCGGGTGTCGGAAGTCAGGACACGATAGCCAATAATGAAAACTACGATCAGGGCGGCGATGATGATCCACGTCATGTATGATTTTTACCGTCTTGGTGCGCAACATACGCGCCTGAAATTGTCAGTGTTGCTCGCCGCTGAAATTGTCTGCGGCCCGTTGTTTATTATGCACATGGCGATTAAAGGTCGCGGCATCTTGCGCCAGCGCATCCAAATGGGCACCCAGCATCTTGATCTGCTTGACCAAGGCATGCTGTTCCGGCACCGAACTGGCGGTGCTCAGTTTGTTGACCAGCTGTTCATTCTGCATACGCAGCGCGATTTCACGCCGTTGCGCTTCGGCCAGCTGCTGTTGCAGAGCCTGGTAGCCTTGTTGCCATTCACGGTGCTGCTGTTCGAAGCTGGTTTGTAACTCATTCATTGCATTCTGAAACTGGATTTCCAGCTCGCGCATATTCATGGGTTGGATCCTTTGCGGCACTCAATAATGGCCTGCAGTATAACGAAAAGCGCTCCTAACCTCACCCGTTGCCGTTAATTCCTCACTTGCAACCCTGGCGAGGCGTCTTACAATCAAGCCATTCAACAGTCCGCCGGTGGGTGAAATCTCCCGAGAGTGATGTGAAATGAGCGACGAAGAGAACGATTTTTTTGCCCAGGCGATGACTGATGTGAAGCCGTTATCCGCGGGGCAACCCACGCTGTACCTCAAAGCGCAGGATCCTGTCGATAAACGTGCTCGCCGGGAAGCTCAGGCGTTGCAGTTGGAGAACTTTCTCAGCACCGGCTTCCTGGACATCATTCCCTGCGATACTCCGTTGGAATATAAGGGCGAAGGTATTCAGCAAGGGGTGCTAGATAAGCTGCGTCACGGCTACTATCCGCCACAAGTCAGCCTCAATTTGCTGCGCCAGCCGGTCGAGATCTGCCGCCAGGCGCTGTTCCGTTTTATCATCCAGGCGGAGAAAGACAGCTTGCGCTCGTTGCTGATTGTGCATGGCCGTGGGCGCACGGATCAAAGCCATCCGAATATCATCCGCAGCTACCTGGCCAAATGGTTGGGGCAGTTTGAACAGGTGCAGGCGTTTTGCCGGGCACTGCCACGTGACGGTGGTGAAGGGGCTTGCTACGTCACCTTACGTAAGTCTGCCGCTGCCAAAGCGGATAACTTCGAACGTCATGCCAAACATAGCCGTTAAGGTGTAATCATGGCGGCGCAAGGGAGCGCCGCCACAGGAGAGAGCTAGCGTTTAAACCACTTATAATCCAGAGAGTAACGACCAGCACCGGTAACGGCAAGCAGCAGCAGGCCGGCGATAATACTGATGTTTTTAAAGAAGTTGATCTCGTTGCCGATCATTTCTGCCCCGCTAAAACGCCAGAACGGGTGGCCGATAAAGGCGGTGCCCAGCACATAGAGCGCATAAATGATGGCTATCGGCCGGGTGAAGGCCCCCAGCACGATGAAGATACCGAAAATGAACTCCACCACCACGGCGACAACCGCGGCCAGGTAGGGCATCGGCGTGCCGTAGCCCTCCATTGCCGTGACCGTGGCACCAAAGTTGGTCAGCTTCATCCAACCGAAAATCAGAAACAGGATCATCAGCAAAATTCTGGCCAACAGAATGGTGCCGTCTTTTACACTTTCGCTCATTGTGAACCCCTTAACCACTACCCAAAAAAGGTTGCTGTACCTGGTAAATACTAGATCAACTTCACATTTTATCTAGCGAGAAGGCATGAGGAGAGTTCACGGAATATCAGCAGACGCCGAAGTCGTCGTCTTCGTGATAGGGGTTCACTTCATTGGCCTATACCTCGGTCGCGACATTACGTAAGGAGCGCTGCGCCCATTCAGATACCCGGTAAATTGCTGTTTATGACTGAATGGGTAACAGGTAAATCATTCTACTTAGGGATCATTATGACAATTGAAATCCGCTCAGTGGTAAAAGCCTCGTTGCGCCATATCGCCCAGCTTGCCATGTCTTGATCTGCGCCCGCCACCTCATCAGAAGGTTGATATTTAATGTTTTTCTTCAGCGCTGGCGTTCTTCTCCAGCAATATTACTGCATCTGTCCCCCCCTATTTATTCTCGGTTTTTTTCCGCTTTGTCCTGCCACACTTCCTACAACACCCATCGATGGGCGGCTTTGCCTCGTCTGGTTACACTAGAGCCAATAAAAAATAAGGAGGTCTTATGCGGGACATTCAACAGGTTTTGGGGCGTTGGGGTGTGTGGGCAAGAGAAAGCTCTTCTCTGGGATATTCGCATATCGCCGCCGGTTTTAAAGGGTTGCTGCCGGGCAGTACCAAACCGCAGACCTCTTGCTGTGACGAGGACGGCTTGGTGGTGGATCGCGCCGTTGCTCACTTGCAGGCCCTACGTCAGCCGGAAGAGCTGGAACTGATCTTGCGTTACTACGTTTACGGACAATCGAAGTCCGCCATTGCTCGCGGCTGGAAATGTTCGGAAGGCCGGGTAAGGCAACAGATGCAGGTGGCGGAAAGTTTTATCGAAGGTTGCTTGGTCAGTCAGAATATTCGTTTGGAAATGGATAGATAAACTATTATCGATAATAAAAAATAAAGGCTTTATAAATTGAAGTAATTACTACCCCGCAATGCGGGGTGGTTTTGTTATTTTAAATTAATGGTGAAAAATAATTTAATAAAAATCTATTCGCTACGAGTTTTATCTAGTAAATTGATAGCGTGGTTATTTGATGTTTTGGTTTTTAATAATGCTTATGCCCTATGGATTTCGAGTTGCAGCTAGGCGACAAGCTTGCCCATCCCCAGGAGCTTACTATTGTAAGTGACTGGGGTGGGCAAGTGCAGGTAACAACGCTGCAGCTCGAAATACGACGGGTATATCAAAATAAACTTCTCGCTACGAAATATATCAGCTAGAGTGCTATTACTGGTTTAACCCAAGGTGATGCACTCTTATCAATATGGTTAAACCTGGAGGCGCTATGAGCACCTTGCGTATCAATGATTTATTTGAGTCCAAGTTAACTGTCTGGGCTGAAGAGAACAATATTAAATACACCTTGGCTAACGTGACGTTTACGGCGGATGATGATCTTCATCTGGAACCGTTTATTGCTCCGGAGCCTGCGGTGGCGTTAGGTATTTCCCAGGAGGTGCAGACCTACAGCGGAAATTATCAGGTTAATATTGTGATGAAGAAAGGAACGGGCGCGAAAACTGGCTACCAACTGGCGGAGGAGATTATCTCATTATTCCCCAGGGGATTGGTGCTGGCGGACGATGCTTTTAACTGTTATGTCAATGCTGGCGGTAATATCCTGCCAGCGATTACCAAAGATGAGTTATATACACTGCCGGTCACCATCGGTTATTGGGCCGGGTATTAATGTCACAATAGTGTAGTAAACATCGCTGGAGATATTCTCCAGCAAATAAACCAACCCTACCGCCATCCGGCGGTTTTTTTATATCTGAAATTGGAGAATTACCATGGGTTTTGCATTACCAAATGGCGCCACCGTATTTGCTGGCGCAGCAACAGCACCAGGCGTAGTAACCACCGCAGTCAGCAATGCTAATGGCGCCGTATTTACCGTGGCCACCGGCCACACTCTGAAAGTGGGTGACATCGTGATGGTACGCTCCGGTTGGGGCCTGATTGACAGCCTGGTGGCCAAGATCACTGCCCAAGTGGATACCAGCATCACCATCGGTGCCATCAATACCACCGACGTGAGCTTCTTCCCGGCCGGTGGCGGCAAAGGCTCCTTGCAGAAGATCTCAAGCTGGACGCAAATTCCTCAGATCACCGAGGTAGCACAGTCTGGCGGCGATCAGCAATACGTGCAGGTGCAGTTCCTGGAAGACGATCGTCAGCGTAACCTGGCCACCTTCAAAGCGGCCAAAACGCAGACCTTTACCTTTGCACACGATGCTTCCCAGCCGATCTACAGCCTGCTGCAGGATGCCGATCGCAATGGCGTCACGCTGGCGTTCTACATGCACGTGCCAAAAGCCAAGGAGCTGCGCTACTGGTCTGCGGTACCGGCTTTTGATCCGCAACCCACCACTGCGGTCAACCAGGTTGAAACCGTACAGGTGGCGCTGGCGGTGCAGTCTTGCGATATGACGTTCTATAAAGTGACTGCTTAAACACGTCTATTTCCCCCTCAGGCTTGGTTGCCCGAGGGGCTGATAGCGATGAGTTAAACCTGGAAAATGAGGAAATCATGGTTGAATTTAAATTGAATCCCAAGCCGACCTTTAAGGCGGATGTCACCGTTCCGCGCCCTGGAGATGAAGATGGCGTGCTGACTTTTACCTTCAAGCATAAAAAGCGTACCCAGCTAGAGCTGTTGGAAAAGTCTTTGCGTGAAACTCTGGAACAGCAGAGTGAAACGGGTGTTTACAGCAATGAGCCGATGGCAGATTTTTTGATGGAAATCTGTGCTGGCTGGGCTTTGCCTGACGAGTTTAATCGCGAAAACATGCTGGTGTTGTTGGATAACTACCCGCGGGCGTTTGATTCCATTGCCACTCTGTTTACCCGCGAACTGATGGCCGCACGCGGAAAAAACTGATAGCGCTTGCCGAAGCGTTTTATACGCCAGAGCCTGCCATTGAAGATCTCGGTGCTTTTGGCCTGAGTGCCGCCGATTATGATCCGGTGATCGTTGAAGCCTGGCCCGATATCTGGCCAGCGTTTCAGGTTTTTCAGGCCATGGGAACCCAGTGGCGCATGGGTATGCGGGGTGTCAGCGGGTTGGATTATAACTGCCTGCCCTGGCTGATGACGCTTTATGGCGTGGACGATGAGGCAAGCGCGTTCAGTGATATTCGCGTAATGGAAAGCGCAGCACTTAGGATCATTCATAGTAAATAAATACTTATACCAGCATTAAGTTGGTTGGAGGGCAGTATGGCCAATTCAGACTCTATGTTGCTGCGTGAGAACATCAATAAGATGCAGCAGCTATATAATAAAGATTTACCTCAAGCAACTCTTGGCTTTGTGAGGGCTACTACTCGGATAACCGAGGCGGCTAAGTCATATTCTTTTGGGCTGCGAACCATTAATGAGAACTCCGGGGCCAAGGCGATACTGCTCATTGCCCAGTTGGGTGAGCTGGAGAAAACTATCAAAGGGGATAGGATACGGCAAGAGAACCTCCGTAAATCATTGCGTCCATTGCCAGCTTATGAACTTAAAGTAGATCCGAAAAAAGAACCAGGTTTGCTGAGTGACTATATTTCAGATAAACAGGCAGAGGCCGGTAGAAAAAGCTGGCAGAGCTACCTGGATACCGCAACCGATATTTCTGCTGCGGTAGTTCAGGTGGCCAAGGCCAGCCACGAGGGGCTGACGGAGATCCTTACCCGATTACTTACTACTGGCCGCTTTAGTTTTCATACTTTTTCCTCTTCTATTTTGCAGATGTCCGCCGGGTTATTCAGCAAAATCATTAGCGGGTTTGCGGTTGATAAAGCGGTGAAATGGATAGACTCAACCTTTTTCCCTGCGGCGGATCCCAATAAAACGGCTACGGATAACGCCGCCAAAACCGCGGCAGGCGGCGCTGATGCTGCCGCATTGGCAGAAGGTGGTGGCGGAGAGGAAAAAGGGGACTTTACCAAAGAGAAGCTGGATGAGGATAAGAAAACCTGGCAGGAATATTTCGAAAGCGTCACCGATGGTTATAAAGGGCTCAATGAAATTGGCCAGGCGACCCACAAAGGGTTATCTGACAATCTGACCGAATTGGTGACGACCGGTAAAGCTAACTTCAAGGAATTTAGCACGTCGATTATCACCATGATTGTCCAGATAATAAACCAAATGCTGGTGGCTTATGCCATACAAGCAGCAATGGGATGGCTCAAAAGTGCGTTCGCCCCTGCAGCTGATGCAGGATCGGCAAATAACGCTTTCTCTTTGGGCGCATACGACAACTTATCGTTTGATTCAGGTGGCTATACCGGCGACGGTGGTAAATACGATCAGGCGGGCGTGGTGCACCGTGGCGAGTTCGTGATGACCAAAGAGGCTACCCAGCGGATCGGTGTGGGTAATCTCTACGCCATGATGCGCGGCTATGCGGATGGTGGCCTGGTGGGTGGCAACAAAGCCCCGATGTACGGCTTGGCGGCAGAGCAGGGGGGCGGCATTACGGTCAACAGCACCGTAGTCATGAACAATGACGGCTCAGCGAATGCGGCCAATAGCTCCTCTGCCGGTGACGGCATGGGCAAGCTGGTGCAGGGCATTGTTAATCAGGCGATCACCGAACGTTTGGGCAAAGAACTCAAACCGGGCGGCCTGATCTGGAATGCCTCAGCGGCTCGCTGAATCTCCTTATCAATTATCAATAGTAACAACCGCAGTCTGGCATCAGGCCTCATTAATTGCTCCTCAATCGTTGTTTCCCCTCACCCCAACCCTCTCCCACAGGGAGAGGGAGCTGGTATGGCGCCGTGTTCAGGTACAGAAGTAACCTGTAACAAGGGTGATAGGAAAGACGAATGCATGATCCAATATGTGGCACGTACAGTCCCCTCTCACTAAAGGAGAGGGTGAGGGGTAATGTCTGGCCCTGCTGGCTGACGGTTATTACTGTTCGGAGTCTTTATGCTTATCGATACTTTCCAATGGCAAACCCAGGCCTCGCCTAGCGGTAACTTTGTCCATAACGTCAGAAGTGCGCAGTTCGGCGACGGCTATAAACAGGTCAGCAGCAACGGGCTGAACCAGGCGGTGCAGCAGTGGCAGTTGGCCTATACCGGCCATCCGGCCGTGACCCAGTCGATGCTGGCCTTTTTAAATCAACACGTGCTCGTAGCCTTTTTCTGGACGCCGCCCAACGGCAAGAAAGCGCTATTTCGCGTCAAGTCGGATTCAATTTCCGTCACGCCGCTAGCGCGCAATGTGGAGGCATTGAGTTTTGCCTTTGAACAAGCTTTCGGCGTATAGGTGCAATCATGTCATTTAACAGTCAAGTGCAAAAGCTGGCGCCAGGGGAACTGATCCAGCTGATTGAAATTGATGGCACCGCCTTTGGCGCGGCCATCATGCGCTTTCATGCGCACAATATTCCCCACACTCAGGCCGAGATCGCGGCGGCGGGCAACGATGCCCAGCGGCTGAAACCAAAATCGATCTGGTGGCAGGGAAACGAGTATGAAGCCTATCCCTACGAGATCACCGGCCTGGCAGCAACCAGCGATGGTTCGCAACCAACGCCCAGGCTCAGCGTCGCCAACCTTAGCAATCTGGTGTCTTCGTTGTGTCTGACCTTCAACGATATGGTGCAGGCGAAAGTGCGGGTACATGACACCTTTGCCAAATATCTGGATGCGGTCAACTTCCCCGAGGGAAACGCTCTGGCCGATGCTTCGCAGGAGCGGGTGCAGGTTTTCTATATCGACAGCAAAAGCACCGAAACCAACAGCGTGGTGGAGTTCCAGCTCTGTACACCGTTTGATCTGCAAGGCCAGCAATTGCCCTCGCGGCAAATTCACGGGCTTTGCACCTGGTGCATCCGGGGTTGGTACCGCAGCGGCAGAGGTTGCGATTACAGCGGCGGAGCCTGTTTTGATAAAGACGATAAACCGATCGACGATCCGGCGTTGGACGTCTGTGGTGGCCGGGTGTCCTCCTGTAAAAAACGCTTTGGTGACGCGCAACCTCTGGCCTTTGGCGGGTTCCCAGGTTCCAACCTGTTGGGGAGGTAATGATGCAGGCTGAAATCATGCAGGCGATCTGTGAGCATGCCGCAGCGGAATATCCCAATGAGTCCTGCGGTTTTGTGGTGCAGAACGGGCGTAAGGCGCGTTATCTGCCGTGCCGCAATGTGGCGGAGAACGCGTTGGATAACTTTGTCATTTCCCCTCAGGAATATGCGCAGGCGGAGGACCAAGGCGAGATCATCCGCATCATCCATAGCCATCCTGATGTACCCGTATTGATCCCTTCGGAGATGGATCGCCTGCAGTGCGATCACTCGGGCATTGTCTGGGGCATCGTTTCGTGGCCGGAAGGAGATTACACCGAGGTTGTGCCACGCGGCGAGCGTCCGTTAGTAGGCCGTAGCTGGTTGCTGGGCCATGCTGACTGCTGGTCATTGATCCGGGATTACTATCGCCAGGAACACGGCATCGTGCTGAATGATTACTCGGTGGAGCATGAATGGTGGATCGACGGCAAAACCCGCCTGTATGACGATCACTGGTACGCCGAAGGGTTCCGAGAATTTCAGGGGCCGATGCGCGCGGGCGATATGATCATGATGCAGGTTTCAGCCCCGGTTACCAACCACGCGGGCATCTATCTGGGGGACGGGATGATGCTGCACCATCTGTTCGGCCAGCTCAGCCAGCGTTATCCCTACAGCGGATATTTTCAGGAGCGGACGGTACGCGTAGTCCGCCGAAAGGAGCTTCTATGATGCAAACAACAAGACTGATCCGGTTGGGTGGCCAACTGGGTAAAAAGTTCGGTAAAACCCATCGGCTGGTGGTGGCGGATACTCGCGAAGCGCTGCGGGCGCTGTGTATCACCTTGCCCGGATTTGAGAGCTTTATGATGAATGCCCATAAAGACGGCGTGCAGTTTGCCTTCTTCAATGGCCCGCAGAATATCAGCCTAGCCGAGTTTGCCACCTCTAAAGGCAGTGCCGATATTCGCATTATGCCGGTGATCGCCGGGAGTAAAAATGCCGGGATGTTCCAGATTGTGATTGGGGTGGCGGCGCTGGTAGGGGCATTCTTCACCGCAGGCGGAACGATGGCGTATTGGGGGGCGGCATTAGCGGCTCAAAGTGCAGCGGTAACCGGTTTAACCATGATGGGAGCTTCGATGGTGCTGGGTGGCGTAATGCAACTGATGACGCCACAACCGGATTTCGGCATGTCCTCTTCCCAGTCGGTAGAAAACAAACCGTCCTATGCCTTTGGCTCACCGGTCAACACCACGGCGCAGGGTTACCCGGTGCCGGTGCTGTACGGCGAACGAGAAATCGGTGGCGCGGTGATTTCCGCCGGTATTTACGCCGAAAATCAGCAATAATCCTTCTCTATTGGTCGTTTTATACCCTAAGAATTTCAAGCTGCAGCTAGGCGACGGGTATAACGGCCTTTTTTTATGGGCGCAATATGACAAAGAAACTTATTCATGGGCGCAAGGGCGGTGGTGGATCGGCGCATACGCCGGTTGAAGCTCCCGATGATTTGCAGTCCAACGCTAAAATCAAAATCCTGCTGGCGCTGTCTGAAGGGGAGATTGCCGGTGGGTTAGACGGCACCCGCATCCTGCTCGACGGCACCCCGGTGCATAATCCCGATGGCAGTGAAAACTTTACCGGCCTGAAGTGGGAGGTGCGTAATGGCACTCAGACTCAGGATTATATCCAGGGCATGCCGGATGTAGAGTCTGAAACACCGGTCAACGTCAAGTTGACCACCACCAACGTCTGGACCAAAACCTTCACCCGAACTGATATCGACGCGCTGCGCATTCGCATGGGCTTCCCGGCGCTGTTCCAGCAGGAAGATAACGGCGATATGAACGGTTCGCTGGTGGAATACCTGATTGAGCTTTCCACCGATGGCGGAGCCTATAAAACCGTGGTCACCGGAACGCTAAAGGGCAAAACCACCAGCCTGTACGAGCGCGATCACCGGATTAATTTGCCAAAAGCGACCACCAGCTGGACGCTGCGTATCAAGCGCATCACCCCAGACTCAACCAGCAGCAAGCTGGTAAACACTACCCAGATCCAGACCTACACCGAGATCGTGGACGCCAAGTTCCGCTATCCCAACACCGCCTTGCTGTTTATCGAGTTTGATGCCCAGCAGTTCAGCTCGGTACCGAAAATTACGCTCAAGCCAAAGGGCAAAATCATTCGCGTCCCGGCCAACTACGATCCGCTGGCGCGGACGTATAGCGGCAATTGGGATGGGAATTTTAAATGGGCTTGGAGCAACAACCCGGCCTGGGTGTTTTACGATATCGCGTTGGACAAGAATTACGGCTTAGGCAACCGGGTTACCGCCGCTGAGATCGACAAATGGGGGCTATACAGCATCGCGCAGTATTGCGATGAGCTGATTGATGACGGTTTGGGGGGCGGCGGTAAAGAGCCGCGTTTCCTGTGCGATGTGTATATCCAGTCACAGCAGGATGCTTACACCGTATTACGTGATATCGCCGCCATCTTCCGCGGTATCACCTACTGGGGCAACGACCAGCTATTTGCCTACGCGGATATGCCGCGCGATGTGGATTTCGTTTATTCGCGGGCCAACGTCATCGGTGGCGAATTTGCCTATGCGTCGGGTTCTTACAAGAACCGCTATACCTCGGCGCTGGTGAAATGGGGCGATCCGGCCAACCATTATGCCGACGCAGTGGAAGCGGCTTACGATAACGAACTGGTGAAGCGCTACGGCGTTAACCAGACAGAAATCACCGCTATCGGTTGTACGCGGCGCACTGAGGCTCACCGCCGTGGGCGCTGGGCGATCCTGAGTAACGCCAAAGATCGTACCGTCAGTTTTACCGTCGGGTTGGACGGCAATATCCCGCTACCAGCTAGGATCATCGGCATTGCAGATGCCATGCTGGCAGGCAAGACCAACGGCGGGCGCATCCATTCCGCGCAGGATCGTGTAGTGGTGCTGGATCGTGAAGTGGCGTTTGGTAAAGGCGATCGCCTGATCGTCAATCTGCCAGACGGCACGGCGCAGACTCGCACCATCGCCAGTATCGCGGCAGACAAGCTTACGGTGACGCTGACTGCCCCGTTCCGCCAGCAACCGGAGGCTGAAGCAGCCTGGAGTATCGACTCCGACAGCCTGGCGATCCAGCAGTTCCGCGTGGTGTCGGTCCAGTCCAACGATGATGGCACCTTCGCCATTAACGCCGTTGAGCACGATCCGGATAAATACGCCTTTATCGATAACGGCATCCGCCTGGATGCTCCACCAATTACCGTTACGCCACCAGGAGCGATGCCTGCTCCGGTGAATATCGCTATCTCGCGCTACGACTATGTCAGCCAGGGGATTAACGTTGCCTCAATGCGTGTGCAGTGGCGTGCCGTTGCTGGCGCGGTGGCCTATGAGGCCCAGTGGCGTAAAGATAACGGCAACTGGGTAAATGTGGGCTCGACGCCTTCGCTCGGGTTTGATGTTAACGGCATTTATGCCGGTAACTACGACGTGCGGGTACGAGCGGTGAATGCGGTGGGCGTTTCCTCGCAGTGGGGCCATGCCGAGCCGAGCTATCTGGCAGGAAAAGCAGGTTCGCCGCCCAATATTGTCTCGTTGGCGGCAACCAAGGACGTCGTGTTTGGTATCCAGCTTTCCTGGAGATTTGGCCAGAACTCTGCCGATGGCCTGAAAACCACCCTGATGGTAGCCAGCCGGGCGGATTTCGCCGACGAACGTTTACTGGCCGATGTGCCTTATCCACAGCATCGCTATGACATGCAGGGCCTGCGTGCCGGTCAGGTGCTGTATTTCCGTGCGGCCTTTACCGACAAAACCGGCAACCAGTCCGACTGGAGCGAGTTTGTACGCGGGATGGCTTCGGACAGCGCGGACGTGGTGCTGGCGCAAATTGCGCAAAGCATTACCGAGACCGAACTGGGCAAAGAGCTGTTGGAGAAGATCAACAGCCTGCCTTCGGATCAGAACGTCCAGGATCTGGCCGAGAAGATCGCCCAGGCACAGGCCGATATCGAGGCGAACAGGGATGCGCTGCAAGGGGATGTCGATACCCTGCAAGCAGCGCTGAACAAGGTTAACGCCGAGCTGGCGGGTAGCAATGCCGATCTGAGCAATGCTGTCGATGTGCTGCAACAGGATTTGACGCAGCTGGGCAAAGCCGCCATCGAAAACAGCCTGGCCATCGAGCATAACCACCAAAAACTCTCCCAGGTCCAGGAGGCGCTGAATAACGATATCAAGGACGTGCGCGGGGAAATTGACAGCACCCGGGCCAGCTTGGCGCGTGCAGATGTCGAACTGCAAGCCAAGGTCGATGTCCTTACCGGTGGCACCAACGCAGCAATGGCCGAGGTTGCTTCGCAGATCACCCAATTGCAGGACGGCGACCAGCAGCTGGCCAGCAAGCTTGACGTAGTGATTGCCAAAGCAGAGGGGAACACCGCGCAAATCGCGCAGGAGAAAGCGGCGCGTGTTGATGCTGATGGGGCGTTAGCCAAGGATATTAGCTCGGTGAAAGCCACGGCGGATAATCAGCAGGGTTTGATTATCAAATTGGAGCAGGCGCAGGCCGATGCCGATTCGGCACTGGCTAAAGTGGAGTCCAACGTATCCGCTAATACCAAGACGATCGGCAGCAATAAGCTTGAGCAGGATAAGGTTAACTCGCAGGTCACGCAGAAAACCGAAGCGCTGGTCGATCAGCAGAAAACGCAGGGCCAGCAGCTCAGCGGGCTGACATCTGAGTTTAGCGAAAACCGAGCGGAGGTGACCCAACAGCTGAAAACGCTGGCGGCGACAGACTTGGCTCAGGCCTTGCAGATCTCCGGTTTGCAGGCCAGCACGGGCAGTAACACTGCGGCTATCCAGGCAGAGGCGAAATCCCGTGCCGATGCCGACGGTGCGCTGAGCCAACGGGTTGACGTGATCCAGGCGAGCAGCCAGGAAAACACGGCGGCTATCACCCGCCTTGGCATCGCGCAAACCGAAGCCGAAAGCAGTACGGCCAGCCTGCAACAGGCTTTGGAGGCCACGGCCAAGGCGAATATCGAACAGGCGCTTAAGCAGGATAACGATGTTCAACGTCTGGACGAGAGCAGCGCCCGGTTAACCACGGCACAAACCGTTTTCGCCGATCGGCAGCAGGCGCAGGTCCAGCAGATCACGCAACTGGATGCGAACTTTGGTGATGTGTCTGCGCAGTTGCAGCAAGAGATCACCACCAGGGCCAGCGAGACCGGTGCACTGTCGCAACGGTTTGACCATTTGAGCGCAGATGTCGGCAGTAATCAGGCCGAGGTAAATCAGCGTTTGCAGGCCCTGGTGGATAGCGGCAGTGCTCAAGCGTCGTTAATTACCGGCCTGGGGGCAGCCACTGGCGAAAATAAAGCGGCGATCGCCGCTGAATCGCAAGCGCGGACCACGGCGGATGACGCGTTATCTCGGCAATTGAGTTCGCTGGATTCCACCGTTGGGCAAAACACGGCTGCTATCAACGATCGGCTGCAGACGTTGACCAATCAGGACTCGGCCATGGCGGAGCAGATTGGTTCATTAACGGCGACCTCTGGCGAAAACAGCGCGGCGATCGGCGAGCTGAAGCAGGCACAAAGCGACTTGGCCGGTTCGCAGGCCTCGCTCAGCAGCTCGCTTGAAGCCATTGCCAAGGCGGATATTGAGCAGTCGTTAAAGCAGGCGGAAGACGTTATCAGCAATGATGTGGTCACTGCATCGATCAAGACCCAGCAGAACGTAATGGCGGACGATCAGCGCGCCCAGGCGCAGCAGATCACCGAATTACGCGCGAGCTTTGGTGATGTTGATGCGCGCTTGATGACGGAACAGACGGTGCGTGCGGAAGCTGACAAAGCGTTATCCCAGCAGGTGACAGCGCTGGCAGGCACCGTGGGGGACAACAATGCCCAACTCAATCAGCAACTGCAGGTGCTGGTGGATACGGACAGCGCCCAGGCCAAGCTGATTAACGACCTGACTAGCAGAGCAGGGGCGAATGAGACCTCGGTTACCGCTCTGAGTCAAACGCTAACCGATAGCAATAGCGCGACGGCTCAGCAAATTGGTGCTCTGCAATCCGCTACCGGTGACAATACGTCGGCGATTACCTCGCTGTCGAAAACCGTGACCGATAACCAAAAATCAACTTCACAGCAAATAACCAACTTATCTACCACCGTAGGGGGAAATACTGCAGAGATTGAAAAGCGAGGACAAACTGTTTTTGATATGGCAGGGGTTGGTAAGGCCACATTTTCAATCAAAACCGGCGTTAATTTTAAAGGCCAGTATCACAGTGCAGGAATGGCCATTGGAGTCGAAACGCGCGCGGATGGAACCGTTGATAGGCAAGTTTTATTTGATGCCAATAGATTTGCTTTCCTTGATAGTTCTACATCCAAGGTTTCGGTACCATTCGCCATCCAAAATGGACAGGCGTTTATTAACTCTGCATTTATTGCTGACGGAACGATTACTAATGCAAAAATTGGTGGTTATATATCTTCAGATAATTACAATTGGGATAATAAAACCGGGTGGGTAATAAGTAAAACAGGTGATGCGGCATTTAATAGTGTGACTGTTCGTGGGCATATCGAGGCATGGAGTGGCTATTTTAATGGCGCGATATATGCTGATAGTGGTGTTTTGAATGATGTTACCATTAATGAATCCTGCACCATAAAGGGGACCTTAGATGCGAGTAATATAACTGGTGATATATACAATACTCAGTCTGGAGGCATTTATGTAACGCCAGTAACTCCTTTTTCATCTGGTTTTAGTTGGTCTGGTCAGTCTGGAGATCATATTTTATGGAGTATTATCGGTGAAAACTTCGATAGAGTAATGGACACTAATGTGACGGTACATGCTAGCAGTTCTAGGCGTCAATATTTCTCACTTGTCCTTGTTAGTCCTGGATATGCAGATACGCTCCTCGCTTTTAAAGACACGGGGAATGATGGTAATAATGGGCCAATGACTTATTTGATTGCTGACGTAAGGCTGCCAAGGATTGGCAGGGAACAACAGCATAAGTTAATAATGAGAATTGGTGAGTCTAGAAGTGGCACGGTAACAATAAGTACGCCGATCCTTAGTGGGAGCGGTAATTCAGCTGTTTACGCTTCGCCAAAGCTTCAAGTTTATAAAGCTGGACGAATAATCGCTACAAGTGGACCGATTTAAATGAACATCCCTCCGCACTGCGGAATTTTTTATTTGGAGTAAATATCTATGTGGTACAAAACAGGCACGATCAATTTAATCGCTAATAACGCCACCGTAACGGGTACCGGTACCGCGTGGGCCGATGCCAAGTTTGGCGTGATGCCAGGGATGATTTTGCTGGCACCGGACAATAAGCTGTATGAAGTTAAACAGGTGAATAGCAATACCTCGCTGACCCTTAACAGCAATTATACAGGTTCAACGGCCAGCGGGCAGAGCTATGCGATTATCACCACTTATGAAGGTGATATCAGCCAATTCTCCGCTCGCTTTGCGGCAATGCTGACCTTCTTCCAAGGCAGCCGCAATGATACGGTGAGCTGGTTTACTGGCTCCGGGGACATGACCTTCACCAAGGATGATGGTACAAAGCTGACCGTTCCGACGCTGGCTAAAATTCAGTCAGACTATTTGTCCAGGTCATCAACGGCAAATCAACATGTAGCCGGATCTGTCTCGTTTAGCCAGCCTACGGGGCTTTCTCTCAGCACTTCGCCTGGTTTTTTACCTCGAGCACAAGGTGCTTGGGTTGGTTGGAATCGAATGCAAGCAACCCCAGGCTATGCAGATGGCGCAACTGAATTTATGAACCATAAAGGGTCTCGGCCTGGTGGCTTTAACTTTTGGAACTCCGATGGTAAAACAGCAGATATTTTAACCATTATTGGCGCAACAGGGAATATAACCACAAAAGGCCGTTTGTCGTCAATTGGCGATCAACACATGCAAACTGATCCTGCTACGGCAAATTTGTTGCTACGTTTCAAAGATATTGATGGTGTAGAGAAAAGCTCTATTTATTCGCAAACGGACACTGGGCAACTTAATATTAGATGGAATGGTACAGCCTATACGATGGCTTACCGCACAGATGGTTTAATTTCGGTGCCAAAGGGCTATGTTATATCAACAGCAATGGCAACTCCTCAAGAGGTTGCTGATATTGTCGGGAATAATAGTGCGCCAATGGCATTTCGTGGAGCGGACACGGCAAGCTTTAATGCTCCAAATAATTATAGTATAGGGACTTGGTACGGTTTTTCTGTTGTTCCTACAATTGGTTCATATTTAGGGGAAGGGGTAGAGCAAGGCAAGCCAGTGTTCTATGTTAATGCACGCCAAGGAACAGCATATGTATTAAATAATATGTATATTGGTTCAACACCTGTCGTGAAGGTTGGAGATTTCGGATTAGGTGTTACAAATAGCACTGAGGTTTTTGATTTTACTAAAAATTCATCTCCTGCGGGTATACATCGTGCTATTGAAAGCCAAAATGGTGCACCGGCAGGTGGCTCTGCAATGGTTGGGATGACGGCCTCTATTTCCGGGGCTTACTCGGGGCATATCTATACATCTCATGGAGCTACACCAGGGGCAATAAAACTATACGCCGGTTGGACACGTTCCAATGGAACATTAGACTTTGTTTCAGCGTGGCATAATGGCAATACTACAGTTGATTCAAATGGTTTCATTAAGAAAGCATCACCAATCGCCCGTCTCTCCAGCAACCCAGAGAAAATGTCCGATGAATACCTGGATGGCTTTACCCTGTCCGGGCTGGCGGCGGTAAATGACGAGGCTGCGGGCGTTACCGCTGAGCGAGTCTCTGTCGGCATATATAAAGTGACGGGGTCGTTAGGTTTCGCGCTGGAAGGCTGGAACATCGAAGTCCCACAAGACGTCAACGGTAACCGCCTATGCTTCGTCGCCACCGAAGCGGCCGAAGACGGTACGATCACGGTTAAAGTCAGCAAACGCCGCTTTGATATTGATACCGCAGCAATCGTTGCCGGGGAGCCGATGGATATTCCAGAAGGGCGCTGGATCGATCTGCGCTTGGAGATGCCGCCGGTTGAAGAAGCTCAGAGCGAGCCAGAACCGGAAGGCCACGAAGGTGAAATGGCGAGCGAGTAAGTTGTACCGACAGTGAAACGGTGTTGTCCTGAAGTTGCCCAGAACCGATCTCTGTGAATAAGCTTGAAAAGTATTGGGGGGAGGCAGCCTCCCCAATATTGGATGTTTTAACGATATTTAATAAAGCGAATAGCCATTACGCAGCGGGTTTTTGTACCGCCAGGATAAAGATCATCGGGCGTTCTTTCTCTTCATCCAGTGCCGGGTTGTCGGCGATCTGCTGAGCCGAAGGGCCCCACTCGTTCAGATAGCGGATGGTGAATCCCTGCTTGACCAGCAAATTGATATAGGTGCCCAACATACGGTGCTGCTTGATCACTCCTTCTGCCAGCCAGTTGGAAATACGTTGCCCTTCTTGCTGATAGCCATTGATTGGCCAGGATTTTTGCCCTGTCTCATCCACCAACCAGCCCTGATGTTTTGGCGCAGTATAAATCGGGTGCTCGGCGGTAAAAATAAACTCCCCACCATTCACCAATGCCTGATAAACCGTAGCGAACAGCTTGCCGAGGTCTTCAATATAGTGCAGCGTCAGCGAGCTATACACCAAATCAAAGCTGGCTGCCGGGAGCTGTAGAGCTTCCAGATCCTGCTGGCGGTATTCAATCGCCGGATCTTTGGTCATCTCTTTCGCCTTGCCCAGCATCTTCTCTGACAGATCCATTCCCAGAACCTGAGCTGCGCCTTGTTCACGAGCGCTGCGGCAGAACCAACCGTAGCCACAGCCAAGATCGACCACTTTTTTGCCCTGCAAATCGGGCAGAATGCTGCGGATGGTTGACCATTCCGGTGCGCCATCCAAACCCTGCACCGAACGGCTGAGCTGTGCATAGCCGTCGAAGAAGGTTTGATTGTCATAGATATTTTGCGACATAACGTCTCCTGTGTTAAATAAGCCGCATAACAGCACGGCGCATTAATGGTATTCGTTCAGCAAACAGGCTGCCAACAAAAATAGGGCATAATGTAGCGACCACAGAATAAATCAGGAGCTTAGGTGAACATTGTTTCGGTGCGTCAGGAGCCAGCCTATCGCGATGTGGCTATCGATTATTTCCAGCGTCAGTGGGCATCGCCAGAAACCCTGATGCTGTATCAAGACTCGATAACCCGTTGTATCGACGCGGTAAACCCGCTGCCGCAGTGGTATTTGTTGCTGGATGGAGAAACCGTTGTGGGTTGCGCGGGTCTGATTACCAATGACTTTATCAGCCGCATGGAACTGTATCCGTGGTTATGTGCTCTGTATGTCGATGAGCATTATCGTGGGCAGGGTTGCGGCGCATTGTTGGTGAACCACGTAGCCAAGGCCGCAGGCGAGCTAGGATTTCTCCGTTTGCATCTGTGTACCGATCATGTGGGTTATTACGAGAAATTGGGTTTCAGCTTTGATGGGCTTGGTTATCACCCGTGGGGCGAGTCGTCGCGGGTTTATTCGCTGGATCTTGCCTAGGGGGCTTAGGGGGAAAGCGGGCGCAGCATGCAGCGCCCCTACAAAAGAGTGAGTGGGTTATTTGGGCTGATTCCAAGGCATTTTGACCAACAGCGTCGCCATCCCGCAAAATCCGCTGATGCCGGCAAATAGCAACCCAGCACCTACAAAGCCGGACAGCAGGAAGAACAGGGGAGATATGACATACCCCAAGATTGTCCCAGCCAGAATAAGTGAGCCAGCAGCAATCTGCACCTGTCGCATGATAGGGAGTGGCTGGTTGTTACCCTTTACGACAGCCAATTCCTGTTGTTTCCAACTATTGATACCGCCTTCAAGTAGATAAACCTTGGCAGGCGTTGCGGCACTAGCCAACAATGTTGCATTTTCTGCCGTACGACGGCCAGACTGACAGTGAAAAATCACCACATCTTGTTCGCTAACGGCCTGCGGTTTGCCACCTTTCTCAATTTCAGGCAGCGACAGCAAGCTGGCTTGGGCAATATGCTCGTGGGCATACTCATCGACTCCGCGAATATCCAGCAGCCGCGCCCCCTGCATGATTAATGTTTGTGCTTGCTGGGCAGTTATCGTTTCTACGTTCATGGTGTCCTCAGGGGCAATAGATGGCTTTTAGCGTGCCGATGACCTGCTGTACGGCGCTATTTTTAATCGAGTAGTTGATGCGCTGCCGATCGCGGGTGCTTTCAATCAGCCCTTCCTCGCGCATTTTGGCCAGATGCTGTGAGGTGGCTGATGGGCTAAGCCCGGTAGCTAGTGCTAACTCACCGGCACTGGTGCCTGGAGCATCAACCAACATACAAAGGATCAGCAAGCGGCGGGGGTTGCTCATGGCTTTGAGCAACGTCGCGGCGGTATTGGCGCTGGCAAGCAGTGAGGCATTTTCGTCAGTCATTGGTTATTTTAGTTTTTGCTAATTTTAGCTAATGCTAAAGTTTTTGACGAAAAAAAGCACGCGTTTTTTTAGACGGCAAACAAAGCCCCAAACTTGAGCTTATTCACACAATTGGATAAGAGTCGTCAGCTGCACAAAAAATAGGAAGTAAATGAACAATAAATCGTCATCATCGCTGGATTACTTGGTGCTTTAATCAAGGCGGTTGTTACCGTGAATGGAGGCGTGGCTATTGCATAACGTATTCAATAACGATCCGCAGGCGATCAAGGGCTTTAGCGCGATCCAGCAGTCAAGATCGGAATATATTTTCCGCCGGTATTAAGCGTATCGAACAACAATATGGCTCGGTTGATCGCTATCTTGAGCAAGAAGTGGGCGTGACGGCGCAGGACATTGCCAGATTAAAACAGCTATATACCGAATAAGGCATGTCTGGCTGTTATCGGTGGCAGAAAAAGGCCACCGATAACAGGGGAGTCAGTTATAGGGAACAGCGCATTAATGGCGTTGCAGACAAGTTTGCTTACTGAGGTTGCGTGGAAACTCGTCTGAGCTAGTTTGATTAGCCTCTGCAAATAGTGTGATCAGTCTTTCGGTAATAAAGCACCAATCAGTGAGGTAAACACGCCACCAGTGGCAAAGGCATGTGCTGTTTTGTATTCCTCACCCTTGATGTTTTTAAATCTGGCAAGGGCAGCTTGCGGGGAGGTAGCTTGCAACTCTTCAAATTGTTGTGTATACCCTTGGTCCAACAGGTGTTTCTGATTGTCTGCGAAATCAGGCACAGAGTTGTCCAGTACCACAATCTGCTCGCCCTTCACGAAAAAACTGTAAATCACCATAGTATCTTCCTTAGGTTGGTGTCACGACGATCCCAAGATCGGATGAATGCTGTGCGCTGTCAAGGCGGGCTATCAGGAAACCACTTTTCGATTCGGCACCTTTGGTCAAGTTGTTCACGCCTTCGGTCTGTGCTACTGGGGTCACGGATGCCTGAATTTGGCTGGCCGTCCAAGGGCGAGCTGCATTTTTACGCAGAGAAACGTGCGCACCATCCTCTGGATTGTGCGCTTCTTTCTGTTACGTCCTTTGCAGACACCTTCTCGTCTTTGGCACTTCAAAAATGATGCGTGAAGGCCGCATCTAGTATCGAGACTTGCGATCATGAGAAGACGCCCATATCCCTATACTTTCATCAATTTGATCCATGAGATCGCCGTTCGCATCAACATCTGCAACGAGGGCTACGCTGACGAAACCCGGTTCATTCGTAACGGCCGGCAGTCGCCACGCTTCGTACCGCGTAACACCTGCTTTTGTTCCTGGCGGTGGCGTGGGATTAGCCCCCCAAGATGCTGCGAGCTCAGGATTGGTTCTCTGCAATTCGTCGAAATCAATTGTCCAGCGATGATCAGATACCGTGCCGAACTCAGGAATAATGCGGGGAAGAAGATAGTCTCGAACAATATTGTCGAGGTCATGAAGTACAGCCGGTGGTGTCGTCGGATCGGGGCGAATAACAACTTCAAGAGCCACTGCGATGACAAGGGGATTGATGAGCCAATCCCAGCGTTTCTTGAAGGCCTTAATTTCGTTCAACACTTTCTGCTTGAACATGGTTGAACTACCGCTAGTAATCGGCAGTTCTCCGACTTGGAGGCGGAGTTTCGACTTGCCTAAAAGCTCCGCCCATATTTCTTTCCCAAGGCCAGTCGCGGTGGCTTGAGGGCGGCCATACATCGAGCCCAGTACAGGAATTGTGGCGCCGCTGCTCTTGAGCAAGGCGTGTTGTGCGTACCATCTCGTCATCTTCAGGTAGGCATTGTATAGATCATTGCCAAGATTCTGACGTTTGTATGCCTCGTTGTCTTTGAGATCGCGGAATGTCTTGATCCAGTCTGCTTCGTGGTCTTGCTCATAGAGATAATCGATGTTCGTTTCAATTGAGTACCTTGCCTCGGTCGCAAGTTCAAGATCATCAAGCATTGCAGTGAATGGTCGTGCTTCAATTCGGATAGACGGGTAAGGTTCTCCGTGCCGACAAGAAACGGAAAGTGCCTGGATTTGCCGATCGTCTTTATACAAGAGATGCTGGCGTTGCCATGACACACTCGGGCGTCGCGTTCCGAGAAGGTCTAGCAGGTTTTTGGCTATTGTGTGTGCTTGGGGAGCGTTTTTGCTTGTCGTCCCCAGCTCAATTTTTAGAGCAACGCCACCTGTAAAGGTCGATCGTTTCACTAAGGTTAGCTGTTCGGCTATAGCCTGCTGGAATTTATCCCGATCAGCCTCAGGCATTCTTTTCGATTGAGGTTCAATATCATCAATATAAATATGTACGCGTCGTTTCTTCCTCGACTGATAGCGGGCGTGAGCGCCAGCATCACTGCTCATGAAATCCTTGAATCTGCGCATGATACCTCTAATCACGTTTCTTCGTTCAACTTTGCCATGTTCAAATAGTTGTTTCGATGTTCTCTATGGCCGGAAATTGTCACTTTACGATCGGTACGGCAGGGTGGCAAGATGCCTGAGATTTTTGGACTTAATCAGGATATTTCAGACTTCCCAGGGCAATAATTTGACTAGTCCTGGTATCACTGGCGACCTATTTGGTGAAGCTGGGTCTTATCGCCACCCAATCCTAACTGACTGATTGTTTAGGTAACATGACTAGAAGGTATGGCTCACGGTATGGCACAGTGGTTGCAATGGTTTAGGATTTACAGTAACCATGAAGTTTTTTCGGACGACAGTTCAGTTTCCATTTCAGGAGCTGAATTGAAATACCATGATTGGGATGGAGTGTTAAGCTAGCGGTGCGTGCTATAAAAACGTCTCCAGCCGAAACAAAGGGCAACTGCAAGCATGGTTATGCTACCTCGTTTGTATCCGGTGGTGACTCACCGGGACTGTGTGGACTCGTGTGGTAGCGCCCTATTATGTGAATATTTTTCATGATGGCAACAAGGGCTTGTTGTGTGGTGGTGAGCTATAACTGATTGTAAAACAGACAATTTTATCTATTGGCTTATATTGCCCATTATTGCCTTCTATTGACCCACATAGCCAAAATTACTTATTACAAAAATCAGAATAACTATTATCTGATAGATAAAAATGTGATTAACAGCGGGTTAGATGGCTAGCCAGAAAAAGGTCGATTTTGGGCAGGGTGAACAGTAGTGAACAGTGAGTGATGAGTTTTACAGTAACTGTTCACTACTTTACTTATTGATTTAACTCTATTTTTTATTAAAGTGAACAGTAGTGAATAGTTTATATAAAAACTAAAATCTCGGTGGTGGTTTTCTGGGCAATTTCACGGGGTGTTGTCCTGCCGGTGATCCAACGGGGATTGATAGCGATGTTGTGCGGTTATCAACAGAATGGCGACACATTGACGAACACCGGAGACACCACAATGAGTACCACGCTACCCAAGTCCATCACCCAAAAGCTGCAAGCGCTGCGTGATGCCCGCGCCGCCCACGACAAAAACGCCCAGGAGTTAACGGAGGTCGTAACAGGCATCGCCCGTTGCCATCAACAGAAGAAAGACACCGAGGTGGAAAGTCATGAAGCGGAAAGCCAATGGCGTACCCTGTTCCGCAAACTGCGTGGGGAAATGACCCCGGAGTTGCAAGCGCAGCACCACAGCCGGATCTCCAAGCGGGAGCTGACCAAAGAGTTCGACGGCCTGATAGAAGAAATGGAGGTGGATAAAATGTATCTCCACCTCTGTTGTGGAACGACAGCCCCCAAGCTGGTTGACGCGCACCGAGAGGCTTTGAACGCCTTTGCCGGGCACGCAATGAGCCAGGCCGTGGACGCCCTGGGGAAAGCGCTCTTGAGCGCCGATGTTGTCAATGCCTGCTCCCTGGCAAAGAAAGCCTACAGTGTTTACCACGATAACCCGATGAGAGTGATTGAACAGAGTGTATTGGGGGCGCTGACTGCTCATGTTATTACGGCTACGGCGCAAAAGAACATTGAGCACCCGGTGCTGAGTGAAATCGGACTGACACAGCCCGAGGAAACGGGGGTATTACCGGCGCTGCGCGACAGCCCAGTCAAACGCTGGCAGTTGGCAACGGAAATAGCGGAAAAACGCAAGAAATTTAAGGAACGGGGGATTAAATCATGATGCGTTGTCCCTTTTGCCGCAGTGGTTCACATACCCGCACCAGCCGGTATTTAACCGAACAGACCAAAGAGGCGTATTACCAGTGCCAGAATATCGACTGTTCCAGCACCTTTAAAACGCGGGAAAGTATTGAGCATGTTATCCGACGGCCCTCGCCACCGGAAACTATTCCGGCACCGCCCCCACCGGAACGCCGAACGTTAAACCGTTACGGCAACAATAATCACCTGCACTGATTAACCATCCCCGCATCTTTTACCAAGATGCGGTTTTTTGCCTTCCACCGTTCTCCCGAAACCCGCCTTTTCTCTGGCTAGCCTGCCTCAAACTGCGCGTGCATGCATAGAGTGCATGATTTTGCATGAATCCCCTTGTCCTCAAAACAGACGAAACTCCGCGCCACAAGGGCTTACATTGCCTCTACATCATGCATGAAATGTGCATGATAAAGTCAGAGCGCGTAGGCGAGGGAGTATTGCGCGCGCGCAGCATTGGAGGATGTTTTATCATTACTTTTGATCAATAATCGGTCCATAGAGAACATTAACTTTTTGTCAACGAGGATGGAAACTGTGCAAAATCATGTTGAGCCATTTTTAGCAGATATTTTAGATAAGCTTTGGTCAAATCATGCCGCCGTACTTGTCGGGGCTGGATTTAGTAAAAATGCCAAACCAAATAGCGCAAATTGTTTAACGTTCCCTTCTTGGGAGGAATTAGGTGATGTCTTCTACAGGAAAATTCATTGTAATGATAATAATGGAAAGTATTTAAATGTTCTGAAGTTAGCTGATGAAGTTGAAGCTGCATTTGGTCGAGGTAGTCTGGAGCAAATTTTAATTAACAATATACCAGATAAAGATTACGAGCCTTCAGATCTTCATGTTAAATTACTAAACCTTCCATGGGTGGATGTATTTACAACGAATTATGACACTTTACTTGAACGTGCATGTACATCGGTAATATCACATAAGTATGATGTGGTTTTAACTAAAGCTGACCTTATTAACGCCGAACGGCCTAGGATAATTAAGCTTCATGGTAGTTTTCCCTCAGAACGGCCTTTTATCATAACTGAAGAGGATTATAGAAAATACCCATTTGATTTCTCCCCTTTCGTGAATACAGTACAGCAATCTTTAATAGAAAATACGTTGTGTCTAATTGGTTTTTCTGGTGACGACCCTAATTTTCTAAAATGGATTGGTTGGATTAGAGATAATTTAGGTGCTCATAATTCCCCGAAAATATATTTAATAGGTGTTTTTAACTTAAGTAACGCACAAAGTAAATTACTGGAAAAAAGAAATGTCACAGTTATAGATCTAGGAGGATGTGATGGTGTAAACCATAATCATTATTTAGGGATGGAGTTTTTCATCAAGAGTATGATGAAAGGTAAAATGAAAAGAGATAATTTAAGTTGGCCTTCAAGTGAAACTGTTGAGCGTTACTCTATTCGTGATGATAGTTCAATTTCCATTTCAAAAATTTCGAAATTAGATAATGTCTGGAGGGGGTCACGGTTAAGATATCCAGGTTGGTGTATTCTTCCAGAGGAGAATAGGAACACTCTTTGGAGTTTTACAAATGGTTGGGTTAATTTTCTAGCATCACCTATTGAGATTGAGGACGAGTTGGAGTTCTCTATCATATTTGAAGTTCTGTGGCGCTTAGATAAAGCTTTGTGTCCGCTTATAGATGGGTTATCTCTTCGAGTTGAAAATATAATCAATAGAAATTGGGGTTTATTAAGTGGTGAGATGAAATTTATAACTGGAAATAGAATTGGTACATTTAATGAAGCAAGGGAAAAACTGATATTTCTATGTAATATGTTATTGCGATTTTATAGGCAAGAGGATAATCGAGTTGGCTGGGAGCGACTGAGTCAAGATATAACCGTTCATTATGAGTTGCTTTCACCAGAGGAAAAGGCGCTATATAATTACGAGAGATCTCTCTTTTCTTTATTTAAACTTGACATTAAGAGTGTGAATTATTGCTTAAGTAATTGGGAACGAAATGAGGCTCTCCCATTCTATGAGGCAAAAAGGGCTGGTATATTGGCTGAGTTAGGGAAAGTTGATGAGGCCATATCTATTGTTGAAAAATCATTAAACACCATTAGGAAGAGGCTTTCCCTTAAACCTATTACTATTAATTATGCTGATGTGTCGCAAGAGGCATATGTGATGCTTCTTGTTCAATATTTTAAAAGTTCCTCATTACGTGATAAGCCTATTGAAGATACTGAAGTGAATATTAATGAATTCTCTGAGCGGTGGGGGCAATTGGCACAGTATCGAAGTGACCCGTGGAATGAACTTAAAACCTTTAGAATTAGATTGGAAAGAGATGATGAGTATAGTAAAAAGGAATATGGTGACTTCGATCTAGGGGTCAGAAAGAGATCTCGAAGCTTTGATGTTTATCACACTGAGTTGATTAGTTCGGTTAATTTTTTGTTGTTTTGTGAAGCTGCCGGAATTCCGTTTAAAATACCACATGCAAGAATTGCTAGTGAAAGTGCTGTAGGTGCTCTGAAGCGTATTTATGCATTTTGTCCTTATTGGTCTATGGCTTCAATGTTCCGTCTTGGTGATAAAAAATATGTAGAAAGCATTTTGAATAGAGTTACCATAAACTCAATGGATAGAAAAGAAATCGATAAGATTATTGAAAGTAATTTGGAGGTGTTTTATTCTATTTTTGATATCCATAGCGAAAGAATTGATAGTTTGGATGGTCTACCTTCAGGATTGATAAGTGTTATTCCTGAGATTGTTTCTAGGTTGGTCGCCAAATGTTCTTTGGAGGTAAAGTTCAAAGTTATAGAACTCCTTGAAAAAATTTATCGTATTGAGAATAAACCTAAGTTTTTAGGCATCAGTAATCTAACAAAGCGAGTTTTGTCTAGTCTTTCGGTTAAGGATAAAATATCAGTTATACCAGTTTTGCTAAACTTTCCTATAGTGACATCATCTTCACCATATATTTCAAGAGAGTATCAAAATCCATTAGTTGTTATTCTTGATTTAAATAATATAAACCTTAGTAGAAATTATTTAAAGATAAACAAAGAGATAATAGATAAAAATATAAAAATGGTTAGCAGTAGTTCAACAGAGGAAAGGGAGTGGGCATCCACAACTTTAATATTTTTGAATGAGAATGGCTTGTTAACCAGAGGAGAAGAAAAGAGATTAACCAAAGCATTATGGAGTGATGTTTGTGAATTTGGATTCCCTAAAAATATATCATATTATAAATTCATTTTCCTTAATAAGCTTGCACCAGACAGTGTTAATGTGCGTTCATTATTTGTCAAATATATATCAACCTACTCATTTCCAATACAGAGTTTGTTGAAAGAAAAAGGAGTTATGATAACTAATGGAGATGACAATTTTTGTACAGAGATTATTGGTGGCCTACGTTTTATTGAACTTGATGAAAATGATATTGCTGCACTAATCAGTAAACTTGATTTCTGGTTTGAATCGGATATGAGATATTTATCTGAGCAACAGGAACGTATGCAAGGCGAGTTCTTTGCGAGATTCAATAACATTACTAGAATTTTAATCGCTTTGTGTGAAGGTAGCTTTAAAAATATCACTGACAAAAATATTAATAACATTTGTGATCTCGTGAGAAAGATGAAAGAACATGGCTGTATGACTCTGGAGTTAGAATGCGTTTTATTGTACGGAGATACAGCTGAACGTTCTAAAATTGCTAATGATATCGACGAAAATCTATCCTCGATAAATAAATCAAAAGTTCTGAGTGCTCTTAAAGCAGTTCATCATTTGATTAAGAATTATGATATTAAAGAAATGCTACCAATAATTGAATCAATGGCAGGGAAAATAAAATGGAGATCGGAAATATATCTCTACTTTACAGTTGACATTGTAAAGATTATGTATGATGAAAACCCTGAAGGTTTGCCTCAAAACTTTCATGAAGTTGTATTTAGTTTTTTGAATACACTAGCAGATGAAAGTTACAAAAATACAATTTCAGACGATAATGCATTTTTGGAGTATCTAGAGTTGCGGGTTCATATCGCATCTTTAGCATCTAGTATGTACGAATATTTCTCAAGTAAAGATATCCCATCTATCCTTCGTTGGAAGGAAATATGTAGTTCCAATGATGAATTTGATGAGGTTAAGAATGCCTGGAACAGTATGATAGTTTGATGATTTACATGATGGTTTTATTAAATTTAAAGTAATAGAATATAATATTTGGTTTTTATTATTACCTAATAAAAACCAAATTTATTTTTCGTGGTGAATTATTAGTTGGAGTTTTTAATTATATTTAAAGAGTAGACTAAACTTCCCCACCAAACCATCAAATCACGTCGTTGCTCAAGATAAGTAGAGCGATTATATGCCTTCCTTACCTCATTTTTATCACTATGGGCAAGTGCAGCTTCAATCACATCAGCATTAAACTCCGCCTCGTTCATAGCTGTACTAGCGATAGATCGTAACCCATGAGCCACAAGCTTGCCGCCATAGCCAATACGCTTTAAGGCCGCGTTTGCCGTCTGGCTGTTCATCGGCTTGCGTGGATCATTGCGGCTAGGGAATACATGCTCACGCCTGCCACTGATAGGGCGCATGATTTCGAGTATCTCTACTGCCTGGTCTGAGAGCGGAACGATATGATCGCGCTTTGCCTTCATCCGTTCTGCCGGTATGCACCATTCCTTTTTCTCTATATCGATCTCGGCCCAGGCGGTTGCCGAGGCTTCTGCAGGTCTTATCAGCGTCAATAATTGCCATTCCAGCAAACAGCGCGTTGGTATCGATAGATTGCTCATTGCGATAGTGCGCATCAGCTTAGGCAGCTCTTCGGGGCGTATAGTCGGCATATGCTGCTTTTTAGGGCGTTCAAACGCATTACCAATACCAGAGGCAGGGTTAGCCTCAATCAAGCCAGTGTTGACGGCGTAAATCATGATTTCGTTTATGCGCTGCACCAATCGGCGAACTGTCTCCAAAGCTCCACGCGCTTTGATAGGCTCCAGCACCTGGATTAGCAAACGGGCCTTAATTTCCTGAACAGGGACATTCTCCAGGGAAGGCAAAATATCTTTCTCGATAGAACGCCAGATATCTTTCGCGTGATCCGCGCTCACGTGGGCTTGCTTTAATGCGAACCACTGCTTTGCCACGTTAAGGAAAATGCTTTCCTGTGCGATCTGCTTCTGTTCGGTTTCTTCGGCGTCTTTGGCTTGAGGGTCGATGCCGCGAACAAGCAGCGAAAGCTTTTCATCGCGGATCTGTCGGGCATCGGCTAACGAGAGGGCAGGGTAGGCACCTAGGCTCACGTTGGTTCGCTTGTCAGTACCTGGGCGTTGGTAGCGTAACCGCCACAGCTTTTTGCCGCTGGTCTTGACCAGGAGGAACAGACCGTCGCCATCGTGCAGCGTGTAGTCTTTGTCTTGAGGCTTGGCTTTGAGGATTTCATTGTGGGACAGGGGGCGTGTTAGGCGCGCCATAGCTAGCTTTCTTCCATAATTGGTACACGATTATTGGTACACATTATAGCGTGTACCTAAACGTGTACCAATTATCTCTGGATTCAGGCGGATACTCTCGGACTACTACAGACACAAAAAAGCCCGCAAACCTAGGTGGGATGCGGGCTTTCCGTACTTCTCCGGACTTATCTGGTAATACCCGGATCATTATTTGGTGGAGCTGGGGGGATTTGAACCCCCGTCCGAAATTACTACACCGTCGGCACTACATGCTTAGTCCAATCTTTACATTCGCCGGTCAGCTGCGGATGGACACGCCACTAACAAACTAGCCTGATTAGATTTAGCACTTTAGCCCCAGGCAGGACTTCCATGCGATCTCTTTTGGGTTTGACCTCTCTTGATCCCCGTCTTAAGAGCGGAAGCTAGGGAGAGAGGGCTCTAAGCAGGGTATTAAGCTGCTAGTGCGTAGTTTTCGTCGTTTGCGACTATTTTTTTGCGGCTTTTTACGAGGCAAACCGCCCCTCGGCATGCTCCTAGGGCTTCGCAAATCCCGTCGAATCCAGAATCAGCCCCAAGTACTTTGTGCAGTATAACAGAAGATTACCCTGTTAAGCCAGCGGCTTAACGATTGGCATGCTTCATGATACGGGCTTTCGCCGTCTGCCATTCACGATCTTTGATGTCATCGCGCTTATCGTGTTCTTTCTTACCTTTAGCTATGCCGATCTTCACCTTGCTCCAGGCATTTTTCCAATACATGGAGAGAGCGACGACGGTGTAACCATCGCGGGTAACGCGGCCAATCAGTGAGTCTAGCTCACGTTTTTTCAGCAGTAGTTTACGGGAACGTGTTGGATCGCATACCACATGAGTTGAAGCGACGTTCAGTGGCGAAATGGTGGCGCCAAACAGATAGGCTTCACCGTCGCGGAACATCACATAACTGTCGCTGATGTTAGCTTTGCCAGCACGCAGTGATTTTACTTCCCAACCTTGCAGGGCCAAACCCGCCTCGATCTCCTCTTCAATGGAGTATTCGAAACGTGCTCGCTTGTTTTGTGCAATGGTCGCGGAACCGGGTTTGTATGCTTTTTTCTTTGTCATAGTGCGTTCATTATACTGGATGGCGCAGCGAAAGAAATCCTTTCCCACTCAGCACCTGCGCAATTTCTTGCATTTTGGATCGGCACCGCGCGTAGCAGATTTTTTGTTTGACGCCAGATAAATGGTATTATCTGTACGTTTTTTGCCTCTCAGGAAATGATATGCCCCAGATCAGTCGTTCTGCATTAGTGCCATTCAGCGCTGAGCAGATGTATCAGTTGGTTAACGATGTTCATTCTTACCCCGATTTCCTGCCAGGATGCACCGGCAGCCGGGTGATTGCCGCTTCCCCTAATGAAATAACCGCCGCAGTAGAGGTAGCAAAAGCCGGTATCAGCAAAACCTTCACCACGCGCAATACGCTGTTAGACAACCAAAGCATCAATATGCAGTTGGTCGATGGCCCGTTCCGCAAGCTGATGGGCGGCTGGCAGTTCACTGCGTTAAGCCCCGAGGCATGCAAGGTGGAGCTGCACCTGGACTTTGAGTTCACCAACAAGCTGATCGAGCTGGCCTTCGGTAAAGTGTTTAAAGAATTGGCCGGTAGCATGGTGCAAGCGTTCACTCAGCGCGCCAAAGAGGTCTACAGTGTCTGAGATACGCGTTGAGGTGGTCTATGCGTTACCAGAACGCCAGTATGTGCGCCAGGTTAAGTTGGCTGCAGGCAGCAGCGTTGAGCAGGCCATCTTGGCTTCTGGGCTGTTAGAGCTACGTGGCGATATCGATTTGGCCAGCAACAAGGTGGGCATTTACAGCCGACCGGCCAAGTTAGGCGATGTACTCAGCGATGGTGACAGGGTAGAGATTTACCGGCCATTGATTGCCGATCCGAAAGAACTGCGCCGCCAGCGGGCGGAAAAGGCAAAAAAATAAGGCGCTGAATGCGCCTTATCTTCATCAGAACGTTGTCTTCCGAGTTGCAGCCTGCGACTGTCATAAAGGATATCACTCTTCCCTCATGGGCCGGATGACAGCTCCGGCTCGGCTTACTCGGCCAATGCCGGTTTATTCTGCAGATCCGTCAACACGCCTGCGCTGTCGAACGTCAACGTCAGCGTTTGCTGCGTGATCTTCTCATGGCCTGGCTCTTGGCGGAACACGTAGAACCACGTCTGGGTACCAAACGGATCCTGCATCATTGGCGTGCCCAATGTGTAAGCAACCTGTTGTTGCGTCATTCCCTTGTGGATTTTTGCCACGTCGGTTGGTGTCAGGTAGTTACCCTGGTTGATATCAGGCCGGTAAACCACCTTCTCAAAAGTAGAACAGCCTGCGGTCAGCATCACAAGAACCACAGCGGCAGCTGTCAGCATTTTACAGCGCATAATAATCACATTCCTTTAGGGCATAGGATGCCGATGATAATAGACCTTGCAGCAGTTGGGAACCTTTACAGGGCCTCATTATGACCTCAGGAAAGTAAAAAAGTTATGCGGCCAGCAATTCTTTTGCGTTTGCCAGCGTATTTTTAGTGACTTCACTGCCGCCGAGCAGGCGCGCCAACTCTTGCAGACGGGCGCGTTTGTCCAAGGGGGACATCTGGGTTTCGGTTACCGTGCCATCGGTTTGCTTGCTGACAAATAAATGCTGATGACCGCAACCGGCTACCTGCGGCAGGTGGGTCACACACATAACCTGAGTTGATTCACCCAACTGACGCAGCAGGCGGCCAACAATGGCGGCCGTTGGGCCACTGATGCCTACGTCCACCTCATCGAAGATCAGCGCCGGGGTTTCCATTTTACGGGCGGTTATGACCTGGATGGCCAACGCGATGCGGGAAAGCTCACCGCCGGAGGCCACTTTTGCCAACGGTTGCAGCGGTTGCCCCGGGTTGGTGGAGACGCAGAACTCAACGCGGCTGGCCCCCTCACTGCTCAGGTATTCCGGTTCAAAGCGGACGTCGATATTAAATTTGCCGTGCGGCATCGAGAGCGCATTCATGCTCTCGGTGATCAGGGTGGTTAGCTCCGCCGCGTAGTGCTGCCGCTTTTGATGCAATTGCTCAGCCAGCGCCAGCGCCTGTTGATGATGCAGGTTGACTGCTTCGCTCAGGTGTTGCTGATCGCTGGCCTGTTGGGAAAGCAGCTGTTGCTCATCCAGCAGTTGTTGATGCAGGCCGGGTAATTCTTCAGGTGAAACATGGTGCTTACGTGCCAGGCTGATTTGGCGCGACAGGCGCTGTTCCAGCTCATGCAGGCGGTTGGGATCGAGATCCATGCGGTCTGCGTAATGGCGCAGTTCATCGCTGGCTTCGCTGATTTGGATCGAGGCCTCTTCTAGCATATCCAGCAGGCCGCTTAGCTTCTCATCCATGCCAATCAGATCCAGCAGTAAATGCTTGGTGGTGTAGAGCTGGCTGAGCATGTTGTGTTGCTCGTCATCGGCCAGCAATTGCAGCGCCTGCTGGCTAAGGGTCAGCAATTGGCCGCTGTTAGCCAGGCGCTTGTACTCGCTGTCGATCTGCTCAAATTCACCGGTCTGTGGGGCGAACTCGTTCAGCTCTTTCAACTGGTATTGCAGCAGTTGCTTGCGGGCATCGCGTTCGAGAGATTGCTGCTGATGATGCGCCAGCTCGCGGCAGCTTTGATGCCATTGGTGGTAAGCCTGGTGCATGGCTGCCAGCAAAGCAGGTTCGCCAGCATAGGCATCCAGCAACTGTTTTTGGTGTTCGGGCTTTAGCAGCAGCTGGTGAGCATGCTGGCCGTGGATCTGGATCAGGCGCTGGCCAAGCTCCCGTAATTGGGATAGAGGAACGGCGGTGCCGTTAATAAAGCCACGGGAACGGCCATCTGTCCCGATCACGCGGCGTAGCAGGCACTCGTTGCTGTCATCCAGCTGGTTTTGCTCCAGCCATTGGCGGGCGGATGGGGTATCTGCCAGTGAGAAGCGGGCACAGATATCGGCACGGGAGGCCCCCAGACGTACCACGTTGCCGTCGGCGCGGTTGCCGAGGCACAGGCCCAACGCATCAATAGCAATTGACTTACCGGCACCGGTCTCACCGGTGATTGCCGTCATACCCGCTTGAAAGTCGATCTCCAACTCACGAACGATAGCAAAATTGCTGATGGTTAATTGCGCCAACATAGGGACCTTCCTGTGTATAAACACATAACTGTGATTTCATACAGTATAAACTGGTTTTATATACAGTAAAGCGGTTGACGCCATTTTTAGAATAATTTTTTTGACCAGCCCAGTTTGGTACTCAACGTGTTGAAATAGCTGTAATCCTTGGGGTGGATCAGGTTTAAGTGGAAGTCGCTGCGGCGGATCAGTACTTCTTCGCCTTCCTGGATAGGTAGGGCGATCTGGCTGTCGCAGCTGATTTCCAGATCGCTGCCGGTATGGGAAAATTTCAGGCGAATGGTGCTGTCGCCGTTGATCACCAGTGGCCGGGCGGAAAGCGTATGCGGGAACATCGGCACCAGCGCGATGGCTTCCAGTGACGGGGTCAAAATGGGCCCGCCTGCGGAAAGCGAGTAGGCGGTTGAACCGGTTGGCGTGGCGATGATCAGGCCATCGGAACGCTGCGAGAAGGCGAAGCGATCGTCAATGTAGACTTCGAACTCGATCATATGCGCCACCTTGCCAGGGTGTAACACCACCTCGTTAATTGCGGTGCTGACGCGGCATTGCTGGTGCTCTTTATGGACGATGGTTTCCAACAGGAAGCGCTTCTCGTCGATATATTCCCCTTCCAGCACGTCCGATAACTGCTGGAGCGCGTTGTCAGGGTCGAGATCGGTCAGGAAGCCGAGATTGCCACGGTTAACCCCGATCACCTTGATGTCATAACGCGCCAATACGCGTGCCGCGCCCAGCATATTGCCATCACCGCCCACCACGACCGCCAGATCGGCCCGTTGACCAATCTCCGCCAGGCTGCCGGTATCTACGTCTTTCATGCCTAAATCGTGGGCAATCTGGCGTTCAAGGATCACCTTGTAGCCACGGGCAACCAACCATTCAAACAGCATCTCATGAGTAGCCAATGCGGAAGGGTGACGCGGGTGCCCAACAATGCCAATACATGTAAATTTTTTCTTCATCGCTGCCATTTTCCTCACCAGGGACGGTTTATGCCCCACATTGTGACCGGTTGACTTGAAACCCCGGTTTTGATCCCCATAATAAGCCAAGTTGCGAGATTAATGCTAAAACGCGGAGATATTCATGAGTAGTAAAGAACAGAAGACGCCAAACGAGCAAGCCTCGGAAGAAATGGAACAGCAAGCACAGCACGAGGAAGCCATGGCGGCAGGCGCCGATCTGCGCGATGATCGCATTGCCGAGTTGGAAGCCCAACTGGCTGAAGCTCAGCAACGCGAGCGTGATAGTGTGCTGCGTGCCAAAGCCGAAATGGAAAACGTTCGCCGCCGTAGCGAGCTGGATGTCGAGAAGGCTCACAAATTCGCGCTGGAAAAATTCTCCGGTGATTTGCTGCCGGTGATCGACAACCTCGAGCGTGCACTGGATCTGGCGGACAAGAACAACCCTGAACTGGTCGCGATGATCGAAGGGATTGAACTGACGCTGAAATCACTGCTGGACGCGGTACGCAAGTACGGCATCGAAGTGGTAGGCGAGCTCAACGTGCCATTCAACCCGGACGTTCACCAGGCGATGAGCCTAATGGAATCAGCCGACCATCAGCCGAACCATGTGATGATGGTGATGCAGAAAGGCTACACGCTGAATGGCCGCCTGCTGCGCCCTGCGATGGTAGCGGTATCCAAAGCCAAGTCTTAATAAGACCTGCTGAGGATAAAGGCACCCGCGCGGTGCCTTTTTTGTGCCTGGATCATTCCTGCGGCAGGTGCGGCACCCAGTCAATCGGTGCCAGGCCTTGTTGTTCCAGTAACTGATTGGTTTGCGAAAAGTGGTGGCAACCCAGGAAACCGCGATGGGCAGAAAGCGGGGAGGGATGCGGCGCTTTCAACACATGATGGCGCTGGCGATCGATAAAACTCCCTTTCTTTTGTGCGTGTGAACCCCACAGCAGGAACACGACACCCTCGCGATTTTCGTTTAGCGCGGCAATGACCTTGTCGGTAAAGGTTTCCCAGCCCAGATTGGCGTGAGAATGCGCCCGGCCACCTTCAACGGTTAATACGGTATTGAGCAGCAGTACGCCTTGCTCGGCCCAGCTTTGCAGGCAGCCGTGTGTCGGGCGTTCAAAGCCGGGGATATCCGTCACCAGCTCTTTATACATATTGACCAGTGAAGGCGGCGCAGGGATGCCTGGGCGCACGGAAAACGACAGGCCATGGGCCTGGTTCGGGCCGTGATAGGGATCTTGCCCCAGGATCACCACTTTGACGTCCGCCAACTCAGTAAAGCGGAAAGCGTTAAACACATCTTTCTGCGGTGGATAAATGGTCTTACCAGCCTGACGTTCGTTAGCAACAAAGGCGAGTGTATCCAGAAAGTAGGGTTGCTCTTTCTCTTTGCCAATGACGTCGTGCCAGGTGAGGGAGGTAGACATAAGCACTCTCCTTTGTTTTTGTTAGCAATTCATGGTGCATAGCTTACCGTTAACCTCTGCTCGGCGAAACCCGCTTTTTCAATGGGTATGGCGAGCGAGATATACAAATATTTTTGAAAATTTACAAAAATAATTTTAACGAGCAAAAAGGTAAAATTGATATAAAACATAAATTTGCCTCTGCCGCTCATTTCAGCACCCCGTAAAAATTGATTTTAGTCAAAGAATTGACCCGGTTTGACTGGTATACAGAACAACAAGACAACATTGGTTTTACCAAATGGCCGGGAACCACAACCGAGTTTTCGGCGACGTAGAAATTTTTCTCCCTATTACGGAGGCAACAAAATGATTACTGGTATTCAAATCACTAAAGCGAACAATCAAGCACTGGTGAACTCTTTCTGGCTGCTGGATGAAGAGAAATCAGAAGCGCGCTGTGTTTGTGCCAAAGCGGATTATGCGGAAGATCAGATCGTGCCTATTAGCGAACTGGGTCAGATCGAGTACCGCGAAGTGCCGATGGAAATGCAACCTACCGTGCGCGTAGAAGGTGGTCAGCACCTGAACGTGAACGTGCTGCGTCGTGAAACGCTGGAAGATGCGGTTAAGAACCCAGAAAAATACCCGCAGCTGACCATTCGTGTTTCTGGCTATGCGGTGCGTTTCAACTCACTGACGCCTGAACAACAGCGTGACGTTATCGCACGTACCTTTACCGAAAGCCTGTAATTTCCGGCAAGGTAAACAAAAGGGAGCTTCGGCTCCCTTTTCTATTGCCGCTAAATGCAAAAACCGCCCAACAGGCGGTTTTTTAGCAACATACGGCTGATTATGCCTCTGGCTTGGCTTTTGGCTGACGGCGCTTACCGACGTTTTTCGCGTCGCGATGGCGTACCTTCACCTTGGCCTTTTCTTTGTTCTTCAGCTTGTCTTCGACGCGCTTGGCCAGCACTTTCTTCGAAGGTTTACCGTTGCTTTTCTCGCTTGGAACCTTAGTGGTTGGACGCAGTTCGTCGATCACGCGGGCTTTCAATGGCTCATTGAGGTAACGCCCCACTTTGCCCAGCAGCAGATGGTCATGCGCCTCTACCAGCGAAATGGCGGTGCCTTTACGCCCGGCACGGCCTGTACGGCCAATACGGTGCAGATAGGTATCGGCAGTGCGTGGCATATCGAAGTTGAACACGTGGGTGATATCCAGGATATCCAGCCCGCGCGCCGCAACGTCGGTGGCGACCAGCACGTTGACGCGGCCATCCATCATGCGTTTTACCGCTTCGTTACGTTTGGCTTGCACCATTTCCCCTTCGAGATAGCAGGTATTGATGCCCGCTTCACGCAGCCAGGTGGCCAGCTCATGCACGCGCTCACGCTTACGCACAAAGATCACGGATTTCTGCACGTCCGGCTGTTGCAGCAGATGCACCAGCAGGGCGGTTTTATGCTTCACGTCATCGGCGCGGTAATACCATTGCAGGATCTTTTTACGTTCGCGACGGGACGGATCGGCTTCAACCTCAACCGGTTCCTTCAGGATGCGCTCGGCGAACTCGCGGATGGCTTCGCCTTCCAGCGTTGCGGAAAACAGCAACGTCTGGGTTCGCCAGCGGGTTTCGGCTGAGATGGTTTCGATGTCTTGCGCAAAGCCCATATCGAGCATGCGGTCGGCTTCGTCCAGGATCAGCGTTTCTACCGCGCGGCAGTCAAAGTTTTCTTCTTTGATGTATTGCAGCAGGCGGCCGGTGGTGGCAACTACCACGTCCTGGTTTTCACTAAAGACTTCGGCGTGGTTCATATACGCCACGCCGCCAGTGATGGTGGCGATGTCCAGCGAGGTATGCGCAGCCAATTCACGAGCCTGATCGGCCACCTGCATTGCCAGCTCACGCGTCGGGGTCAAGATCAGTACGCGTAGTGGGCCAGACTTCTTACGTGGGAAATCCAGCAGATGTTGCAGAACCGGCAGCAAGAATGCGGCGGTTTTGCCCGTGCCGGTCGGCGCCGAACCTAATACGTCGCGCCCGTCCATGGCTGGCGGGATCGCCTCGGCCTGGATAGCGGTGGGGCGATCGTAGCCTTTATCACGCAAAGCGAGGATCAGGCGCTCATCGAGTTCGAGTTCGGAAAAATTGGTTGCTGTCATTATCTACCTCTACTTGGGGCGCCGATTATAGACGGGATGGCCGCAGGGTTCACCCTTTTTAACTTTTACCCTAAATCAGATTGTCTTATGCTACGCCAGTTTTGTCTGCTGGTGGCCATTGTGAGTAATCAAATTAAAACTAAATCGACCCCGCGGCGCGGCGGTTTTACCTTTAAGCAGTTTTTTGTCGCCCACGATCGTTGCGCGATGAAGGTGGGTACCGATGCGGTATTGCTCGGTGCCTGGACTGCCGTGGATAATGTGCGGCGGGTGCTGGATATTGGCTGCGGCAGTGGGCTGATTGCCCTGATGTTGGCGCAACGAACGGCCAGCGGGGTCACCATTGATGCGGTTGAGCTGGATAACGCTGCTGCCTTGCAGGCGCGTGATAACGTGTTGGAGTCACCTTGGCCGCAGAAGATCCAGGTGCACAGCCAGGATATTCATCATTTTGCCCAACGGCATGCCCATTGTTACGATCTGATCGTCAGTAACCCACCGTATTTTGAGCCTTCTGTTGCCTGTCGCGATCTGGCCCGCACCAACGCCCGCTATACGGAAACCCTGACTCACGACGCTTTGCTGGATAGCGCTGAACGGCTGATAACGGCGGAGGGCCATTTCTGCGTGGTGCTGCCTTATGAGATTGGCGAAGCTTTTCAAGTGAATGCCCACCAACGTGGCTGGCACACCGCACAGCGGCTGAACATCAGTGACCGGGCCGATACGCCAAAGCACCGCATGATGCTGGCATTAGCACGTAAACCGGGGGCGAAAGAGGAAGCGGAGTTGGCAATAAAACTGGCGGATGGCAGCTACACCCCCGACTTCCGCCAGTTGATTACCGATTTCTATCTGAACTACTGAAGCCTCAGGGTTGCAGAATAGTGGGTTTTGGCTCTGACAACATAGCCGGGTAATCCAGCGTGTAATGCAGCCCACGGCTTTCCTTGCGCTCCATTGCGCTACGCACAATCAGTTCCGCCACCTGCACCAGATTACGTAGCTCTAGCAGGTTGTTGGAGATGCGGAAATTGGCGTAATACTCGTCGATCTCCTGCTGTAAGGTATTGATGCGGCGTAGCGCTCGCTCCAGCCGTTTGGTGGTGCGCACGATCCCGACGTAGTCCCACATAAACAACCGCAGTTCGTGCCAGTTGTGCTGGATCACCACGCGTTCATCCGAGTCATCCACCCGGCTTTCATCCCACAGCGGTAACTGTTTGGCCAGCTTGATAGCGGGCAAACGCGTCAGAATATCTTCAGCGGCGGACCAGCCATAAACCAGGCATTCCAGCAGCGAGTTGGATGCCATGCGGTTGGCCCCGTGCAGGCCGGTATAGCTTACTTCGCCAATCGCATACAGGCCGTCTAGATCGGTACGGCCATGCTGATCCACCATCACGCCGCCACAGGTATAATGCGCCGCAGGGACGATTGGGATCGGCTGCTGCGTCAGGTCAAAGCCCAGCGTCATCAACTTTTCGTGGATCATCGGGAAGTGCTGGGTGATGAATTCCGCCGGTTTGTGGCTGATATCCAGATACATACAGTCGGCACCCAGGCGTTTCATCTCATGGTCAATCGCGCGGGCAACGATATCGCGCGGTGCCAGTTCGCCACGGGGATCAAAGTCTGGCATAAAGCGACTGCCGTCTGGGCGTTTCAGGTGGGCACCTTCACCGCGCAGCGCTTCGGTCAACAGGAAGTTACGTGCCTGCGGGTGGAACAGGCAGGTTGGATGGAACTGGTTGAACTCCAGGTTGGCCACCCGGCACCCGGCGCGCCAGGCCATGGCGATGCCATCGCCCGAAGAGATATCCGGGTTGGTGGTATATTGATAAACCTTGGCTGCACCGCCGGTGGCTAATACCACGGTTTTGGCACGGTAGGTTTCCACCTGCTCCCGCTCACGGTTCCAGACGTAAGCACCCACTACGCGCTTGGTGCCTGGCAAGCCGATCTTGTTGGAGGTGATCAGATCGACCGCATTGCGTCGTTCCATCACGCAAATATTGGGGTGAGCGCTTGCTTTCGCTACCAGGGTAGTCTCTACTTCTTTGCCGGTGGCGTCGGCGGCGTGCAGGATGCGCCGATGGCTGTGTCCTCCTTCCCGCGTCAGGTGATAGCGTTCTTCACCTTGGGAATTGGTTTCGGTGTCGAACAGCACGCCCTGATCGATCAACCACTGTACGCAGTGGCGCGCATTGCTGGCAATAAACTCGACGGTGTCTTTATCACACAGGCCGGCTCCGGCGATCAGCGTGTCATCAACGTGTGAGGCGATGCTGTCCGTTTCATCAAACACCGCGGCGATCCCGCCTTGGGCATAAAAGGTGGCGCCTTCATTGAGCGGACCTTTGCTGAGTACAGTAACCTTGCAATGTTGCGCTAATCGCAACGCCAGGGAGAGGCCAGCAGCACCGCTGCCGACGATCAATACATCGCTAACATGTTCAGATGATGGTTGCATAACGTTAGATGAGTGCGGAAGAAGAGTGAAATTCATGTTAGCCTACTTATCCGGGCAAAAGCCACGGACAAGGTGACATCAACAAAAAAACAATGGCGATATGGAACTTAGCGTTCCGTATGAACTCCAAGCGAGTGCTTGCTCAGGAAAATAATGTATGGCTGGCGGTACAATTTCACGCGTGGAGATAGATTTGGGGAGAATTTACCTCGGATGAGCGAGCAGTTAACGGATCAGGTTCTGGTTGAACGGGTTCAGAAGGGCGATCAGAAATCGTTTAACTTACTGGTAATTCGTTACCAGCATAAAGTGGCGAGTCTCGTTTCGCGTTACGTACCACAGGGCGACGTGCCGGATGTGGTGCAGGAGTCGTTTATTAAAGCTTATCGCGCACTGGAGTCATTCCGTGGCGATAGCGCCTTTTACACCTGGTTGTATCGAATTGCTGTCAATACAGCAAAAAATTATCTGGTTGCTCAGGGGCGGCGCCCACCATCAAGCGATGTGGATGCCAATGATGCCGAAAATTACGAAAGTGCGGGTGCACTAAAAGAAATTTCGAACCCTGAGAACTTAATGTTGTCAGAAGAGCTGAGACAGATAGTTTTCCATACCATTGAGTCACTCCCAGAGGATCTTCGCATGGCGATTACCCTGCGGGAGTTGGATGGTCTAAGCTACGAAGAGATAGCCGCCATCATGGATTGCCCGGTCGGAACCGTACGTTCACGTATTTTCCGTGCTCGGGAGGCTATCGATAATAAAGTTCAACCGCTGATCCAACGTTAGCGATAGCGGACACTGGAAGGGTACTTAGGCATGCAGAAAGAAAAGCTTTCCGCTCTGATGGATGGTGAAATGCTCGACAATGAGCTGCTGAGTTCATTGAGTAAAGATCGGGCGCTTCAACAAAGCTGGCAGAGCTATCACCTAATCCGTGACACGTTACGGGGTGATATCGGGCAAGTCATGCATTTCGATATCGCAGACCGTGTTGCTGCCGCATTGGAAAAAGAGCCCGCTCGTCTGGTTCCTTCGGCAATCCCTGAATCTCAACCGCAACCTCACACCTGGGGTAAACTGCCGTTCTGGCACAAGGTTCGTCCTTGGGCTAGTCAGCTAACTCAAGTCGGCGTTGCCGCTTGTGTCTCTCTGGCAGTGATCGTGGGTGTGCAACAGTACAATCAGCCAACTGCCCAATCAGGCGCGGCTGATACACCAGCGTTCAATACGTTACCAATCATGGGGCAAGCTTCCCCGGTCAGCCTGGGTGTCCCGGCAGACAGTTTCTCAACTGGCAGCGGTCAACAGCAGCAGGTGCAGGAACAGCGTAAGCGTATCAATGCCATGCTGCAGGATTATGAGTTGCAACGCCGTTTGCACTCTGATCGGCTGCAACTTGAACAAAGCAGGCCACAGCAGGCGGCAGTTCAGGTTCCTGGAACTCAGTCTTTAGGAATGCAACAGCAGTAATGAAGCAAATCTGGTTTTCCGTTTGTCTTTTAACGGGCAGCCTGCTCAATTCAAATATCGCCTCGGCGCAGCAACCTGCGTCCGGGGCGTTATTGCAACAAATGAGCAGTGCCAGCCGTTCACTTAGCTATGAACTCGCCTATATCAGCATCAGCAAGCAGGGGATAGAGTCGTTACGCTATCGCCATGCAGTGATCGATAAACAGCCCCTTGGGCAGTTGATGCATATGGACGGCCCTCGTCGGGAAGTGCTGCAACGTGGTGGTGGGATCAGCTATTTTGAGCCTGGTCTGGAACCGTTTACGCTGTCTGGCGATCATATCGTCGACGCCTTACCCGCCATCGTGTTTGCCGACTTCGGCTATCTGGCGAAATACTACGACTTCATCTCAGTTGGCCGCACCCGCATTTCCGATCGGCCTTGTGACGTCTACCGCGTCGTGGCCCGTGACGGTTCCCGTTACAGCTACGTGGTCTGGATGGATATGGAGACCAAGTTGCCGCTGCGGGTCGATCTGCTCGATCGCGATGGCGAAACGCTGGAACAGTATCGGGTCATCTCGGTCGTGGTGGGCGATCAGGTGAAAAGCGTCATGCAACCTTTGCTCACGGCCAATCTGCCGCCGCTATTAACCTTACCCGCTGCTGAAGACGTTAAGCTGGCCTGGAATGCCGGTTGGTTGCCCGCAGGCGTTAACGAGGTGGCGCGTAATCGCCGCAAGTTACCGAATGTGGCGGTGCCGGTTGAATCGCGGCTTTATAGCGATGGTCTGTTTAGCTTCTCGGTTAATATCAGCCCTTCGGGCAGTAATGCCAGCCAACAGTTTTATCGTCAGGGCCGCCGCACCATCCAAGCCGAAATTCGTAATGGCAATGAAATTACCGTGGTTGGGGAATTACCTCCTTCAACGGCGAAACGCATTGCCGACAGCATTACTTTCAAGGTAACGCCGAAATGATGAAAGAGTGGGCCACGGTGATCTCGTGGCAACAGGGTGTGGCGCAGCTGCGTTGTGAGCCTAAAGCTGGCTGTGGCAGCTGTACCGCGCGCTCAGGTTGTGGTGCTCGCGCATTCGACGAACTGGTGCCTGAAAGTGAACATCACTTGCAGGTGGCCATCGCCCAGCCTCTTGAACCCGGTCAGCGCGTCGAAGTCGGTATCGCCGAAGGCAGCCTGTTGCGCTCGGCGATGCTGGTCTATCTGACCCCGCTATTTGGCATGATGCTAGGCGGTGGCCTGCTGCAATGGTGGTTGGGCAGTGACGCTGCGGCGGCACTCGGTGGGATTTTAGGGGGCGGTCTTGCTTTCCTGATCGCACGTGCATTGGCGAAACGCCTCGGCGAACAGGCCAATTATCAACCCGTGGTGCTGCAAATCGGCTTGTCACCCGGTACCTTGCGTTTGCACACTGAAGCCGAATCTCCGATTTAATACGGCGGCCGCGTTATCGCCGGGTTGTTATAGGCGGGGATGCGGTTGTTGATCATATGCTCCATCAGTGCAATAAACAGGTCGGCGCTGAACAGCGAGCAATAGCCCAGTGAAAACAGCTCATTGTCTTGTAAATCCAGCAGGCGAATGGTGTCTCGCTGCATATTATTCTCCAGCCGGTGGATCTTTTCGATCTGAACCTGCGCTTGAGAGATACTCAACGTCGTAGCGCTAAGCCGTAATGTTTGCGTCGGTTTCTCTTGCCACGAACCAAACCAACCCCTGCTGCTGTTGAGATAACCGAACGTCAATTTTTCTCCCTGATAAAGCGAATTTAATGCCTGCGGTCCACGCTGCTGGATCTGTTGCTGGATCAGGGTTTCGATCAACTGCCGGGAGTGAGAAATATTGCTCTTAATGCTGTACCAGAACGCGGCCTCCGAGGTGCGAAACGCCATATTGTCGTTCAGCCCGCCAAGCAACCTGCTACCGCGAGAATGGTAGATATCGGTAATCTTTTCAAACGCAATAAATCGCTCTTTATGACTGCGGTGATCCAGCACGCGCACGCCGTGCTCATACAGGCGATAGGTCAGCATTGGCCGCAGATAATGGCGCAATACCAACAAAATAGTGCCTAACAGAATAGTAGCCGCGCCGGCTTGCAGTAAGGCCAGAACGTGAGGATCTTCCATGTTGCTCAATAACGGCATTAACAACAGCGCCGCACCGAGTGTGAACAGCAGCGTTACCACTGCTAAAATGCCCCAGTTGACCTTGGAAAAATCGTGCCGGCTCAGCATTTGCCCTTTATCGATCATGGTAAACCTTCCAATCAATGTTCAGAGGAGATGCTGGCGAACTCTGGTAGGGTTGCCGATGTTGTAGCGCCCTGAAATCTGTTTTTATCCAAAGTTCCTGCCACTTGTAACCGAGGGGGCAAGGGAGCGTATATGGGGTTTATCCGAAATCGTAGGTGCTGTTATTTAACTGTAAGTTATTGATAAAAATATTATTTATAAAATAATTAAGATTGGGTTTATTGCGTAATCGCCTAATATGTATTACCACCAGGTAAACATTGTCTGACCAAGAGGATTAGCACATTTAACCCATAATCTTTATCAGGATTACACCGCGTTAATATCTGCTTTTATCAACTGCGGCGCTCTGTAACACTAAACTACGTATAATCGAATAGTTTCCCTACACCGATTGCTAGGTTTTCAGTGTTGTGGCATGTAGAATGCTGCGATTCAGGCGAAAAATAGCCGACCCATTCACCGTCGCTTTATGTCCATGCGGGTTCCATAGGCGAGTAATTCAGAAATACCAAGGCAGAAAAACTAATTAAATGAAATACATAAGAAATTTTTCTATCATTGCCCATATTGACCACGGTAAGTCGACGCTGTCTGACCGTATTATCCAAATCTGCGGCGGCCTGACCGAACGTGAAATGGCTGCACAGGTGCTGGATTCTATGGATCTGGAGCGTGAGCGTGGTATTACCATCAAAGCGCAGAGCGTGACGCTCGACTATAAAGCCACTGATGGCCAAGTTTACCACCTCAACTTTATCGACACCCCTGGGCACGTTGACTTCTCCTATGAAGTTTCCCGCTCACTGGCCGCCTGTGAAGGCGCATTGCTGGTGGTGGATGCCGGGCAGGGCGTAGAAGCCCAGACCTTGGCCAACTGCTATACCGCGCTGGACATGGATCTGGAAGTGGTGCCGGTGTTGAACAAGATTGACCTGCCTGCTGCCGATCCGGATCGTGCCGCACAGGAAATCGAAGATATTGTGGGCATTGATGCTACTGACGCGGTGCGCTGCTCGGCAAAAACCGGTGTTGGCGTGCCAGAAGTGCTGGAGCGTCTGGTGCGTGATATCCCGCCACCAGAAGGCGATGCGGATGCTCCGCTGCAGGCGCTGATCATCGATTCCTGGTTTGATAACTACCTGGGCGTTGTCTCCCTGATCCGGGTGAAAAACGGCACCCTGCGCAAGGGCGATAAAGTTAAGGTCATGAGTACCGGCCAAACTTATAACGCCGACCGTCTGGGGATCTTCACCCCGAAACGCGTTGATCGCGACGTGCTGAACTGTGGCGAAGTGGGTTGGTTGGTCTGCGCCATTAAAGATATCCTCGGTGCACCGGTAGGTGATACCTTGACGCTGGCTCGCCAGCCGGCAGACAAAATGCTGCCGGGCTTCAAAAAAGTGAAGCCACAGGTGTATGCCGGCCTGTTCCCGATCAGTTCCGACGATTATGAAGCCTTCCGCGATGCGCTGGGCAAGCTGAGCCTGAACGACGCCTCCCTGTTCTATGAACCAGAGAGCTCCACCGCGTTGGGCTTTGGCTTCCGCTGTGGCTTCCTGGGTCTGCTGCACATGGAGATCATTCAGGAGCGTCTGGAGCGTGAATACGATCTGGAACTGATCACTACGGCACCAACGGTAGTGTATGAAGTTGAAACCACCGGCAATGAAACCATCTACGTCGACAGCCCTTCCAAGCTGCCGCCGTTGAATAACATCGCTGAACTGCGTGAGCCGATTGCAGAGTGTCACATGCTGATGCCGCAGGAATATCTGGGCAACGTGATCACGCTGTGTATTGAGAAGCGTGGCGTACAGACCAACATGGTTTACCACGGTAACCAGGTGGCGCTGACCTACGAAATTCCAATGGCCGAAGTGGTGTTAGACTTCTTTGACCGTTTGAAATCCACCTCGCGCGGTTACGCGTCGCTGGATTATAACTTCAAACGTTTCCAAACCTCGGACATGGTGCGCGTTGACGTGTTGATCAACAACGAACGCGTAGATGCGCTGGCGCTGATCACTCACCGTGATAACGCGCAGTATCGTGGCCGTGAACTGGTCGAGAAAATGAAAGATCTGATCCCACGCCAGCAATTCGATATTGCGATCCAGGCGGCGATCGGCACGCATATCATCGCTCGCTCTACGGTGAAACAGCTGCGTAAAAACGTGTTGGCCAAGTGCTACGGCGGCGACGTCAGCCGTAAGAAGAAGCTGTTGCAGAAGCAGAAAGACGGTAAAAAACGCATGAAGCAGGTGGGTAACGTTGAGTTGCCGCAGGAAGCGTTCCTGGCCATTCTGCACGTGGGTAAAGACGGTAAGTAAGAGCGAAAGCTCGCGTAACTAGGGAGTTTGCATGGCGAATATGTTTGCCTTGATCCTGGCAATTGCCACATTGGTGACCGGGATCATCTGGTGCTTTGAGCGCTTTAAATGGGCGCCGGCACGCCGGGCGAAAATCGCGGCGGTCAATGCACAGGCGGCCGGTACGGTCGACGAAGCAGCCTTGGCGAAAGTGGCCAGGCAGCCGGGTTGGGTTGAAACCGGGGCTTCGGTGTTCCCGGTATTACTGTTGGTGTTTGTGGTGCGTTCGTTTATTTATGAGCCGTTCCAGATCCCTTCAGGCTCAATGATGCCGACGCTGTTGATTGGTGATTTCATTCTGGTGGAAAAATTTGCCTACGGCATAAAGGATCCGATTACCCAGACCACGCTAATTGAAACCGGTCATCCCAAGCGCGGTGATATTGCGGTATTTAAATATCCGCGTGACACCAAACTGGATTATATCAAACGCGTGATTGGCGTTCCGGGCGATCGAGTGACCTATGATCCGGTGAATAAGCGTGTGACGGTGCAAGAGTCCTGTAATCGTGGCCAGACGTGCAAGACCGCACTGGCGGTCACCTACAGCGATATGCAACCGAGTGATTTTGTGCAGATGTTTATCCGTAGCGGCATGGGCGAAGCCAGCAACGGTTTCTTCCAGATCCCATTGAACGAAAACGTGCCACAGGGCGGTATTCGCTTGGGTGAACGTAAGGAAACGCTGGGTAACGTGACTCACCGCATTCTGACCGTGCCTGGTGCACAGGATCAGGTTGGTGCTTACTATCAGCAGCCAGGTCAGCAGTTGGCCGAGTGGATAGTGCCAGCCGGCCATTACTTCATGATGGGCGATAACCGCGATAATAGCGCAGACAGTCGTTATTGGGGATTCGTACCTGAGAAGAATCTGGTAGGTAAAGCCACGGCAATTTGGATGAGTTTTGAAAAGCAGGAAGGTGAATGGCCTACGGGCGTCAGATTGAGCCGTATCGGTGGTATTCACTAATAGCGTTTCGCAAACTGCAGCCAATTAGGCTGCAGTTTATATGGTGAAGATCCCTATGGATTTCGAGTTGGCCGCTCTAACGCATCCATGCGCTTGCGGCATTTGTACATCCCTGTACGGCACAGCTCAGGCGACAAGCTATTTAATCCCCAGGGAGCTTACTTTTGGATAAGTGACTGGGGGGAAATAGGAAATAGTGCAGGTAATAACGCTGCAGCTTGAAAGACGACGGGAAAAACGCAGCAATATATTTCCACTCGTTGTAGAATAGCCCCTCGAGCGATAAAAGTTGGCCCCTTTGGGCGCCACTGCAAACGAAACAGCTTTGGATTGGCTTTTGGCAAAGCAGGCCTGTTCCGTATGCTGCAAGTTTTTGACGCATTCTTGATCTATTGGTAACTCATGAACCCCATCGTAATAAACAGGCTGCAGCGGAAGCTGGGCTACACTTTTCAACAGCAGGAGCTCTTACTGCAAGCGTTAACTCACCGTAGCGCCAGCAGTAAACACAATGAACGTCTTGAGTTTCTGGGTGATTCGATCCTAAGTTTTGTCATCGCCAATGCGCTCTACCAACGTTTTCCTCGCGTAGACGAGGGAGACATGAGCCGCATGCGTGCCACGCTGGTGCGGGGCAATACGCTGGCAGAGATGGCGCGCGAATTCGATCTGGGCGAGTGTTTGCGCCTTGGGCCGGGCGAGCTGAAAAGTGGTGGATTCCGCCGCGAGTCGATCCTGGCGGATACGGTGGAGGCACTGATTGGCGGTGTGTTCCTGGATAGCGATATTCAAAACGTCGAGCGCCTGATTTTGGACTGGTATCGTAGCCGGTTGGACGAAATCAGCCCCGGTGATAAGCAGAAAGACCCGAAAACCCGCTTGCAGGAGTTTTTACAAGGTCGTCATCTGCCGTTGCCAACATATCTGGTGGTGCAGGTTCGCGGTGAGGCGCACGATCAGGAGTTTACTATCCACTGTCAGGTGAGTGGTTTGAGCGAGCCCGTCGTGGGCACCGGCTCAAGCCGCCGTAAAGCCGAGCAGGCGGCAGCGGAACAAGCGCTGAAAAAGCTGGAGCTTGAATGAGCGAAGAAAAACAATACTGCGGTTTTATTGCGATCGTAGGTCGTCCCAACGTGGGCAAATCCACGTTGTTGAACCAACTGTTGGGGCAAAAAGTCTCCATCACCTCGCGTAAACCACAGACGACCCGTCACCGCATTATGGGTATCGATACCGATGGCGCTTATCAGGCCATTTACGTCGACACCCCGGGTCTGCATATCGAAGAAAAGCGCGCCATCAACCGTTTGATGAACCGTGCGGCCAGCAGCTCAATCGGCGACGTCGAGCTGGTGATCTTCGTCGTAGAAGGCACGAACTGGACTGCCGATGATGAAATGGTGGTCAACAAGCTGCGCAGCCTGAAAAGCCCGGTTCTACTGGCGATCAACAAGGTCGACAACGTTACCGACAAATCCAAGCTGTTGCCGCACATTGCGTTCCTCAGCCAGCAGATGAACTTCCTCGATGTGGTGCCGATCTCTGCCGAAAAAGGCATGAACGTAGACACTATCGCGGCTATCGCACGCAAAGTGTTGCCGGAAGCTGAACACCACTTCCCGGACGATTACATCACTGACCGTTCCCAGCGCTTTATGGCGTCGGAAATCATCCGTGAAAAGCTGATGCGTTTCCTGGGTGAGGAACTGCCTTACTCGGTGACGGTTGAGATCGAACAGTTTGTACCGAATGAGCGCGGTGGTTACGACGTGCACGGTCTGATCCTGGTTGAGCGTGAAGGCCAGAAGAAGATGGTTATCGGCAACAAAGGTTCGAAGATCAAGACCATCGGTATTGAAGCCCGTCAGGACATGGAACAGATGTTTGAGGCCAAAGTTCATCTGGAACTGTGGGTGAAAGTGAAATCGGGTTGGGCGGACGACGAACGTGCGCTGCGCAGCCTGGGCTATACCGACGACCTGAAGTAATACCTCCTATGGATGGCTGGGAGCGCGCTTTCGTCCTGCATGGGCGGCCCTTTAGTGAAACCAGCCTGATGCTGGATTTGTTCACGGAAGGTCATGGGCGGGTGCGCTTGCTGGCTAAAGGCGCACGCAGTCGCCGTTCCAATCTAAAGGGTTGCTTGCAACCCTTTACTCCTCTGTTAGTACGCTGGGGCGGTCGTGGCGAAGTCAAAACGTTGCGCGGCGCTGAAGCGGTCTCCCTTGGTTTACCCCTCAGTGGCATGATGCTTTACAGCGGCCTTTACGTGAATGAACTGTTGTCACGGGTGCTGGAGCAGGAAGGCAACTATTCGGTGTTGTTCTTCGATTATCTGCAATGCTTACAGGCCCTGGCGGCGGAAGACAGCTCCCCGGAGCATGCTCTGCGGCAGTTCGAGTTGGCACTGTTGGGGCACCTGGGTTACGGGCTGGATTTCCTCCATTGCGCTGGCAGCGGCGAGCCGGTGGATGATGGCATGACCTATCGCTATCGCGAAGAAAAAGGCTTTATCGCCAGCCTGGTGGTGGATCACTACAGTTTTACCGGCCGTGAACTCCGCGCTCTGGATGAACGCCAATTCCCGGATGCAGAAACCCTGCGCGCAGCCAAACGCTTTACGCGCATGGCACTAAAACCCTACCTTGGCGGTAAGCCGCTGAAGAGCCGAGAACTGTTTCGCCAGTTCGTGCGCAAACAACCTGATACCCCCGTCGACGAAGCCTAAGCGGTTTCTGCTTTTTCCGTTTTGCTCGCCCGTGTAAACTGCTGCTACTGAAAATGACTTAGTAGAGGGTTGTCATGGCTGATTTACTGCTGGGCGTCAATATCGATCATATTGCCACGTTACGTAACGCGCGCGGCACCAACTACCCGGACCCGGTGCAGGCGGCATTTATTGCCGAGCAGGCGGGGGCCGATGGCATCACCGTTCACCTGCGTGAAGATCGCCGTCATATCACCGACCGCGACGTGCGTATCCTGCGTCAAACCATTCAGACACGTATGAACCTGGAAATGGCCGTCACCGATGAAATGCTGGATATCGCCATTGAGCTGAAACCCCACTTTTGTTGCCTGGTGCCGGAAAAACGTCAGGAAGTGACCACCGAAGGCGGGTTGGACGTGGCCGGGCAGCAGGACAAAATGGCCGTGGCGGTTGAACGCCTGGCACAGGCTGGCATTTTGGTTTCGTTGTTTATCGATGCCGATCACCGTCAGATCGACGCGGCGGTGGCCGTCGGTGCACCTTATATCGAGATCCATACTGGTGCTTATGCTGAAGCGCAGGGCGATCTGGCCATTCAAGCCGAGCTCAAGCGCATTGCCAAAGCGGCCACCTATGCGGCCAGCAAAGGCCTGAAGGTGAATGCGGGCCACGGTTTGACCTACCATAACGTACAGCCGATCGCCGCGCTGCCAGAGATGCATGAGCTGAATATCGGCCATGCCATCATTGGCCAGGCGGTGATGAGCGGTTTACCGGCCGCGGTGGCGGACATGAAACTGCTGATGCGGGAAGCGCGTCGCTAATGGCGGTACTGGGCTTGGGAACCGACATCGTGGAGATGGCGCGTATCGAAGCTGTGGTGGAGCGCAGCGGTGATCGTCTGGCTCGCCGGGTGTTAAGCCCGGCCGAATGGGAAGTGTATCAGCAGCATCAGCAGCCGGTACGCTTCCTGGCGAAACGTTTTGCGGTCAAAGAGGCCGCCGCCAAAGCGTTCGGCACCGGCATCCGCAATGGCCTGGCGTTCAATCAGTTCGAAGTGTTCAATGATGGGCTGGGGAAACCTAACATCAGGTTGCATGAACGTGCTGCCGAGCTGGCGCAGGAGATGGGGGTCAAGTCGATCCACGTTTCTTTGGCGGATGAACGCCGTTATGCCTGTGCCACGGTGATCATCGAGGGGTGAGGGGCGTCACAGGCTGTCGGCGAGATGCAGCACGACAAACTTGTCCCACAGCTGTTCCTGGTTCTCTACGTGCTGCGGATCGGTAATGATAGTGTTATCGATCGGGCACACCTGCTGGCAGGTTGGGGTCTCGTAATGCCCCACGCATTCGGTGCAGCGGTTGGCATCGATCTGGTAAATCTCATCCCCCATCGAAATCGCCTGGTTCGGGCATTCCGGCTCGCACATATCGCAGTTGATACATTTGCGCGTGATTAGCAGGGCCATGGCAACTCTCTCATTATTTACAGGGGTATTTCACGGAGCGCAGATTATACGCCTTACACCAATTTTTTCACTAACTGTTCGCTGTGGCGGACGCGATCGCGGGCATGATCGAGATCGTGCTGGAGTAGCGCCATAAACAGCAGATCGGTCAGGGCGAACTGCGCGGTGCTGGAAGAGATCGCGGCGCTGCGGATATTGGGCTCTTGCGCAATGGTATAAAGGCAGTGATCGGCCCGCTGCTGTAGGCCATTAGGCGAGAAGCTGGTCAGTGCCAGCACCTTGGCTCCGGCAATACGTGCTTCTTCGGCGGCCAGGTTGATCTCACGCCGCTCGCCGCTAAACGAGATCGCCAGCAACAGATCCTCTCTGCTCAACGCCTTTACCGTCGCCAGTTGAACGTACATATCCGCTTCTGCCACCGCCATCACGCCAATCTTTAGCAGCTTGAACGACAGGTCTTTGGCCACTAGCCCAGAGGCACCGATGCCGACCAAGATCACCCGCCGCGCCGTACGCAGCATATCCAAGGCGATATACAGCCGCTGTTCGCTGTTGATATCCAGGGTTGCCCGCAATGCGGCCTGCTTTTCTAGCAGCAATTTCTCACCGACGGTTTTGAGCGGATCGCTGCTCAGAATGTGGTTATGGACGGTCACCACCGGTGCGACCTGTGGTTGAGCCAGCACCTCACTCAACGCCAGCTTCAGCGCTGGAAATCCCTTGTAGCCCAGTTTCTGGGCGAACTTGACCACGCTCGATTGGCTGACACCAGCCAACTGGGCCAGCTTTTGTGAGCTGAGGTGGCGGGCCTGTTCGGTGTTATCCAACAGAAAGTCCGCCAGTTTGCGATCGTTTTGCGCCAGCGTTGGGTACATCTGACGAATGCGAAGAAGGGTACTCATGGTTTTTTCCTTTGAGCCAGCCAGCATTCTGCCACGCGAGTGGGCAAAACGTGCAGTGATAAATTTTGTGAGCAGGCCGCTAAAGCGCTTGCAGCAACATCATAGCCATATGGCTACCTGCGTGCGGTATACACTTTGGGCGTTGACCAATGTCTGTTGTATCTGGTCGGTCTAGTGACTAGGATAATAGCCGGTTGTATTTTCACCTGCATAATGGGGGGCAACGATCCCGAGGAGTAACGCTTGACTGACAAACCGGTTGCACAGGCTCAGCGCGTGGTATTTTTCGATCTGGATGGCACCTTGCATCAGGAAGACATGTTTGGCAGTTTCCTGCGCTTTTTGCTACGGCATCTGCCGTTGAACCTGGTGTTGGTGGTGCCGCTACTGCCCCTTATCGGATTGGGTTTGTTGATCGGTGGGCGGGCGACGCGATGGCCCATGAGCCTGCTGTTGTGGGCAATGACCTTTGGCCGTTCAGAGGCCAGGCTGAAAGTATTGGAGGCGAAATTTGTCGACTACTTCCGCCGGAAGGTCACCGCCTTTCCGGTCGTACAGATGCGTTTGCGCCAATACCTGGATGCCCAGGATGCTCAAGTGTGGTTGATCACCGGTTCGCCGGAACGGTTGGTGGAGCAGGTTTATCGGGACTCTCCGTTCCTGCCATGGGTACGGCTGGTGGGGAGCCGCATTGAGCGTCGTTACGGGGGCTGGGTGTTACCCATGCGCTGCCTGGGTATACAAAAGGTGGTGCAACTGGAGCAGCGTCTGGGAACGCCATTGAAACTGTTTAGTGGCTACAGCGACAGCAAGCAGGATAACCCTCTGCTCTATTTTTGCGAACACCGCTGGCGGGTGGGAAAAGAAGGCGAGTTACAGCAGTTGGATTAAACCAATGAGGCTCCCCCAGCAAAATGAGGGAGCCTGGCAGGCGGTTACATAGCCGCTTTAAAGATTGCCACGATCTGTTCGTGGCTCGCCTGGATTGGATTGGTGAATCCACAGGCATCGTTCAGGGCGTTAGTGGCTAACGTAGCAAAGTCTTCTTCTTTGACCTGCAAATCGCGTAAGCCAGCAGGAATTCCCACATCTTTCGCCAGTTGGCGAATGGCGGCGATACAAGCAGCAGCTCCTTGCTCATCGTTAAGGCCTGCAACATCAACGCCCATCGCGGCGGCAATGTCTTTCAGACGGCCAGCGGCAACCTGAGTATTGAACTCTTGCACGTGCGGCAACAGTACGGCGTTACAGACGCCATGTGGCAGGTTGTAGAAGCCACCCAACTGGTGCGCCATCGCGTGCACATAACCCAATGAGGCGTTATTAAATGCCATACCGGCCAGGAACTGGGCATAGGCCATGTTCTCGCGTGCCTGCATGTTTTGCCCATCGTTGACCGCGTCACGTAAAGACTCGGCAATCATGGTGGCGGCTTTCAGCGCACAAGCATCGGTGATTGGGTTGGCGGCGCTGGAGACATAGGCTTCGATAGCGTGGGTCAGAGCATCCATACCGGTGGCGGCGGTCAGGCCTTTCGGCATGCCAGCCATCAGGTGAGGATCGTTGACCGACAGGATCGGGGTGACGTGCTTGTCGACAATCGCCATTTTGATGTGGCGTGCTTCGTCGGTGATGATACAAAAACGTGTCATTTCCGAAGCGGTACCCGCAGTGGTGTTGATCGCAACGACAGGTAGCTGCGGTTTAGCGGAGCGATCAACCCCTTCATAGTCTTTGATTTCCCCACCGTTAGCTGCGACCAGGGCAATGCCTTTCGCACAGTCATGCGGCGAACCGCCACCCAGAGAAACGACACAGTCACAGTGATGTTCGCGCAACAGTGTCAGGCCCTGTTTTACGTTTTCTGTGGTTGGGTTGGGATGCGTGCCGTCGTAGACGCAGCTTTCAATGTTTTGTGCCGCTAACAGCGCTTGCACCTGAGCTACGACGCCAATGCCGTTCAAAACCTTGTCGGTAACGATCAGTGCGTGATGCAGACCATGCTCTTTCATGGTTTTTGCCGCGTCTTCCAGGCAACCGGAACCAATCATGTTGACGGAAGGGATAAAGAATGTTGAGGCAGCCATAACCTACTCCTTATAAAAGCTTTTTGCGTGAAGTAAACATTACCGCGCTAATGCTTAAGAGAATATGATCTATCACAATTTAGCTAGGAAAAATTTGCTTAATTTTACAGCTTGATTTTCCACTCGTTTATAACGTTTTTCTGAAACTTCAAGAAATGAACAAAATTTAATCATCATTAAATATGATGTTATTGGTTTGTTGGTGGTGTTTTAAGCGATCGACAAACGTGGCAGGTTCAGGGTTTTTCAAGCTTATTTGCATCAACATAGCCGAGTGGCTGCGGCAAAAGGGTCTACTGTGTATAATGCCCGCCGCGATGCGCACGAGGATTGATGTAGTGAATGAATATAGTGATGAGTATTGGATGCGTCAGGCATTAAGCCTGGCTCAACGTGCGCAGGAAGAAGGTGAGGTGCCGGTGGGTGCGCTGCTGGTGCTGGATAATCAGGTGATTGGCGAAGGTTGGAACCGGCCAATTGGCCGCCACGATCCCACCGCTCATGCTGAAATTATGGCGCTGCGGCAAGGCGGGGCTGTATTGCAGAATTACCGCCTGCTGAATGCCACGCTGTATGTCACGTTGGAGCCTTGCGTGATGTGCGCGGGGGCAATGGTGCACAGCCGTATCCGTCGTCTGGTATACGGTGCCGCCGATGAGAAAACCGGTGCGGTGGGCTCGCTGGTGGATATTCTGCGCCATCCGGGTATGAATCATCAGGTAGAAATTGTCTCGGGCGTGCTGGCAGCAGAGTGTGCCGCCACCCTCAGCAACTTTTTCCGCATGCGGCGCGAGCAGAAAAAAGCGCTGAAACTGGCGCAACGGGCTGGAACAGACCCGCAATAACTACCTGCTGAGAATAATTACAGGGCCAGCGCCAGCTTGGCTTCGACTGCCGGATAGCCTTTGGCCAGTTCGGCCTGTTTCATGGCCTCTGCCGCCTTCTTCTCTTTTTCCAACAGATAGCCCACCAGGCTGACCTGATAACGGCGGATGTTTTCCACGTAGTTATAGGCTTCGCGGCCACGGGCATAGCCATAGGTGAGTGACGGGTAATAGCGCTTTTGGCTAAGCATTGGCAGGCGCTGTTTCACATCGACCCAACTGTCGGGGTTACCTTGCTGGTTTTTGGTGAGTTTACGCGCGTCCAGCATATGGCCCCAGCCCATGTTATAAGCGGCCAGTGCGAACCAGATCCGTTCATCTTCCGGCACCGTGTCGGGCACCTTATCCATCAGACGCTGCAGATAGAGCGCCCCGCCTTGAATACTCTGTTCCGGATCGAGCCTGTCGGTGACGCTCAGCCCGTCGGCGGTGGCTCTGGTCAGCATCATTAGCCCACGGACGCCGGTGGGGGAGGTTGCCTGCGGGTTCCAGTGCGATTCCTGATAGGCGATGGCGGCCAGCAGCTTCCAGTCAATTTCGCTGGCATACTTTTCAAACAGCGAACGGAAAGTGGGCAATACCGAGTCGATGGCTGATAGAAAGGTTTTGGTATCGACGTAGTCAAAACTGCCCACGTGCCCCAGATACTTCTCTTCCAACCGGGCCAGCGTACCGTCTTCTACCCGCTGGCTATAAAAATCCAGCAGCGCGGCGTACAGGCTATCGTCATCGCTGCGTTTCAGATACCAGGTCACAGGCTCTTCATCGGTAATGTCAAAAGCGACGGCCAACTGCGGATGGATGCGCTGTAGCAGGGCAATGGTTATGGAATCGCCGATGGTGTAATCCAGCTTGCCATCGGCCACCTGTTCCAGCAGCTCTTTCGATGTCAGATCGCTTGACGCTTCCCAACTGAGGTCGGGGTATTTACTTTGCTTGAGCTGCTTTAGCGCGCTGACGTGTGCTGAACCGGAGGCTACCGCTAGCTTGCCTTTGATATCGGCAAAGGTTTTTGGCCGCGTGGTTCCCAGCCGGTAAACCAACTGTTGGGAAACGGAATAATACGCCGGGCCGGTACTGGCTCGGCTGAGGCGATCCCGGTTGTAGATCAGCCCGGCGGCGAGCAGATCGGCATTGCCATCATCAAGATCGTCAAACAGGTCATTGATGTTTTGGTGTGGGATCACCACCAGCTTGACCCCCAGGTAGTTGGCAAAGCTTTTGGCCAACTCGTAGTCAAGGCCACTCGGCCCCTGTGGGGTAGTGAAATAGGTAAGCGGTGAGTTTAACGTGCTGATATGCAGCTCTCCCCGCGATTTGATCGCCTCGAGTTGGCCTCCCTGACCGCCACGCCAGGCGATTTTGGGCCACAGGGCAAGCGCCAGTAGCAGGGCCACAACACCGATTAGAATGTAATTTACTTTTAGGCGTTTCAAATAGTTATCTCAAAATAGATGCACGCTTTATGTTGACCGGAATCCGGTTTTTTTCATGGTTAAATCACCAGTGTTGGGGCATTTTGCGTAACATTACGTCAACGCGCAACTTTATTGATACGTTATGAGAATTCGACGGAGGGAATAGCTTTTATCAATAATAGCTACGCAAACGGTTTCGTCGGCGGCGTGGATTATCTATAATGGCGCGCGTTTTCCCCCTGTTGCGCCCAATGAAGTGCTGAACCCAGTTGCTTCGAAGACGAGAGAACTTTGATTATGGAAATACTGCGTGGTTCGCCCGCTTTGTCGGCTTTTCGTATTACCAAACTACTGTCCCGCTGCCAGGATGCTCAACTCCCGATCGGTGATATCTATGCCGAGTACGTTCACTTTGCCGATGTCAGCGCACCGCTAAGCGCCGAAGAGCAGGCCAAGCTGCAACGGTTGCTCAAGTACGGCCCTTCTCTCGCTGAACATGCTCCGCAAGGCCGCCTGTTGTTGGTGACGCCGCGTCCGGGCACCATTTCGCCGTGGTCTTCCAAAGCCACTGATATCGCCCACAACTGTGGTCTGACGCAGGTGGTTCGTCTTGAGCGCGGCCTGGCATTTTATGTTACAGCGCCGACGTTGACCGATGCCCAGTGGCAACAGCTTGCCACCCTGCTGCATGATCGCATGATGGAAACGGTATTCGGTGAGCTGCAACAGGCGGAAACACTGTTCTCTCATCATCAGCCCGCTCCGTATCAGACGGTGGATATCCTGGCGCAAGGCCGCAGCGCGCTGGAACAAGCCAACACCAAGCTGGGGCTGGCCTTGGCGCAAGACGAGATCGACTACCTACTGGCCGCCTTTACCGAGTTGGGGCGCAACCCAACGGATATTGAGCTGTACATGTTCGCACAGGCCAACTCCGAACATTGCCGCCACAAGATTTTCAATGCCGACTGGGTCATCGACGGCGAACAGCAACCGAAGTCGCTGTTCAAAATGATCAAAAACACCTTTGAGCAGACGCCGGATTACGTGCTTTCTGCTTATAAAGACAACGCAGCGGTGATGGAAGGCTCACAGGTAGGGCGCTTCTTTGCCGAGCCGCAAAGCGGCCTGTATGACTATCATCAGGAAGAAGCACACATCCTGATGAAGGTGGAAACCCACAACCACCCAACGGCGATCTCGCCTTGGCCAGGAGCTGCGACCGGTTCTGGCGGTGAGATCCGCGACGAAGGCGCAACGGGCCGTGGCGCAAAGCCGAAAGCTGGCCTGGTGGGGTTCTCGGTTTCCAACCTGCGTATTCCTGGATTTGAACAGCCTTGGGAACAGGATTTTGGCAAGCCGGATCGCATTGTCACCGCGCTGGATATCATGACCGAAGGCCCATTGGGCGGTGCGGCGTTCAATAACGAGTTTGGACGCCCGGCGTTGGTCGGTTACTTCCGGACTTATGAGGAGCGCGTCAATAGCCACAACGGCGTTGAGCTGCGTGGCTACCACAAACCGATCATGCTGGCAGGCGGCCTGGGCAACATCCGCGCCGATCATGTGCAAAAAGGTGAGATCACCGTTGGCGCCAAATTGGTGGTGTTGGGTGGCCCGGCGATGAATATCGGTTTGGGCGGCGGGGCGGCTTCGTCGATGGCCTCTGGCCAGTCTGATGCCGATCTGGATTTTGCTTCGGTACAGCGTGATAACCCGGAAATGGAACGCCGCTGCCAGGAAGTGATCGACCGCTGCTGGCAGATGGGCGATAGCAACCCGATCCTGTTTATCCACGATGTGGGTGCTGGTGGCCTGTCGAACGCGATGCCGGAACTGGTCAGCGACGGTGGCCGTGGTGGCCGTTTCGAACTGCGTGACATTCTCAACGACGAGCCGGGCATGAGCCCGCTGGAAGTGTGGTGTAACGAATCCCAAGAGCGTTATGTGATGGCGGTAGCGCCTGAGCAGATGGCAACCTTTGAGGAAATCTGCCGCCGTGAGCGCGCACCTTTCGCGGTGATTGGTGAAGCGACGGAAGAACGCCATCTGACGCTCAACGATCGCCACTTCGACAATCAGCCGATCGACATGCCGCTGGATGTCCTGCTGGGCAAAACGCCAAAAATGACCCGCGACGTGAAACGTCAACAGGCGAGCGGCGAAGCGTTGCAGCGTGCTGGTATCACCATTGCCGATGCGGTAAAACGGGTGCTGCACCTGCCTGCCGTCGCGGAGAAAACCTTCCTGATCACCATTGGCGACCGTACCGTCACCGGTATGGTGGCGCGTGACCAGATGATTGGCCCGTGGCAGATCCCGGTAGCCGACTGTGCGGTAACCACGGCTAGCCTGGACAGCTATTACGGGGAAGCGATGTCGATCGGTGAGCGTGCTCCCGTCGCATTGCTGGACTTTGCCGCCTCTGGTCGCCTGGCAGTAGGGGAAGCGCTGACTAACCTGGCCGCGGTGGAAATCGGTTCGCTCAAGCGAGTGAAACTTTCCGCCAACTGGATGGCCGCAGCGGGCCACCCTGGCGAAGATGCCGGTCTGTATGAGGCGGTGAAGGCGGTGGGTGAAGAACTTTGCCCGGCGCTGGGTATCACCATTCCGGTGGGCAAAGACTCGATGTCGATGAAAACCCGCTGGCAGGAAGGCAATGAACAACGGGAAATGACGTCACCACTGTCGCTGGTGATCACTGCATTTGCCCGCGTGGAAGATGTGCGCCACACCGTGACGCCGCAACTGCGTACCGACAAGGGTGATAGCGCGCTGTTACTGATCGATCTGGGTAATGGCCACAATGCCCTGGGGGCAACGGCGTTGGCGCAGGTCTATCGCCAACTGGGCGACAAGCCAGCCGATGTACGCAACGTGGAGCAACTGGCCGGTTTCTTCAACGCGATGCAGCAGCTAGTGGCGGATCGTACACTGTTGGCCTATCACGACCGTTCCGATGGCGGCCTGCTGGTCACCTTGGCCGAGATGGCGTTTGCCGGGCATTGCGGCGTGGAAGTGGATATTCAGGCTCTGGGTTCTGACGCCTTGGCAGCCTTGTTCAACGAAGAGCTGGGTGGGGTGATCCAGGTGCCTGCCGCGCAGCTGGCAGCCGTACAGCAAGTGTTTGCCCAATATGGTCTGACGGATAACGTGCATCATCTTGGCCAGGTGCTGAGTGGTGATCGATTCGTCATCACCAGCGCTGGGAAACCGGTGTACAGCGAAAGCCGTAGCACCCTGCGTACCTGGTGGGCTGAAACTACCTGGCAGATGCAGCGTCTGCGTGACAACCCGGAATGTGCCGATCAGGAGCACCAGGCCAAGCAGGATGAACGCGATCCTGGCCTGAACGTCAAGCTGACTTTCGCGACCGATGACGACATCGCGGCACCTTACATCGCCAAGGGTGCACGCCCTAAGGTTGCGGTATTGCGTGAGCAAGGGGTTAACTCCCACGTTGAGATGGCGGCGGCGTTCCACCGTGCTGGTTTTGATGCGGTTGATGTACACATGAGCGATCTGCTGGCAGGTCGCCGCGATCTGCAAGAGTTCCACACGCTGGTGGCCTGTGGCGGCTTCTCTTATGGCGACGTGCTGGGTGCAGGGGAAGGCTGGGCGAAATCGATACTGTTCAACGAGCGTGTACGTGATGAGTTTGCCGACTTCTTCCATCGCCCGCAGACCTTGGCATTGGGCGTTTGTAACGGTTGCCAGATGATGTCCAACCTGCGTGAGCTGATCCCGGGGGCTGAACATTGGCCGCGCTTTGTGCGCAACCTGTCGGATCGTTTCGAAGCGCGCTTCAGCCTGGTAGAAGTGGCCAGCAGCCCGTCGTTGTTTATGCAAGGTATGGCAGGTTCACGTATGCCGATTGCGGTTTCCCATGGTGAAGGCCATGTGGAAGTGCGCGATGCGGCGCATCTGGCGGCGTTGGAGCATCATGGCCTGGTGGCGTTGCGCTTTGTCGACAATCACGGCCAAGTGACCGAAGCTTACCCTGCCAACCCGAACGGTTCACCGAATGGGATTACGGCAGTCACCAGCAGCAATGGCCGCGCTACCGTAATGATGCCGCATCCTGAACGCGTGTTCCGCACCGTCAGCAACTCTTGGCATCCAGAGGAGTGGGGGGAAGATAGCCCTTGGGTGCGCATGTTCCGCAACGCTCGCAAGCAACTGGGGTGATTTAGCCTGAGGTTTACCTGAAAACTTACTGAGGCGCCGCGTTGGCGCCTTTTTATTTCTTTATTTTTTAAATGGTTAGCCTTTTTGTCTGTTTTTTGAGACAAATGCCATATTGCGTGTCTCTAAAAAGAGACATTTAACTCATTGATTTTAATCGGGGTTAAACCGTTTGATTTTAGTTGTCGTGTTTTGGCGACGGTATGTCGGATTATTACTCAAACTCGACCACGTTGGTAGCGGTGATAAACCGCGGGTAAAATAATTTATCCTTAATAAACATTGAATTATTAATTATTTTATAAAGTTGGCACGGATGGTGCATTATAACAATCAGTTGCTCATTCACCTTTTTATGATCGGCCCCGTCTAGTACGGAACAGCGCCTCATAAGCCTCCGAATGATGCCTAAGAAATGGTGCCTATCGTCCAACCAAACCGATAACAGACGCGCAAGCGACTTTATCAAGCATCGGGCGACACGTGGAGTGAGGCACCGCCTAGTATCCAACTGTGATGAAATGTTCATCAATCCCGGATACTTTTTGGATGCTATTCGTCCTGATCAGATGCCAGCCTAGTGCTACATCACCTGGGGACGAGGAGTAAGGGCATCCACATATTCCTTGCGATGGGGCATCATGCCCCAGCGTCAAAAGCAAAACCGCGTTTCCTTCGTTATTTCCCTCGATACGTTTTCAAACCACATCAGTTTCCTCTTTTGGGGATAACGCGTTTTTGCTTGTCTGAACGCCATTAATCCTCTGCCGGGCTTTTCTCTCCCCGGATAGTCGGTTAGCATCGGAGCAGACTAGTGATAATGAGATGATTTCTTTGAAAAGATGGCGTCTATTCCCGCGCTCGTTGCGCCAATTGGTCGTAATGGCGTTCCTGCTGGTACTGTTACCGCTGCTGGTATTGGCTTATCAGGCCTACCAAAGCCTGGATCATCTCAGCGCTCAGGCGGCGGATATCAACCGTACGACGCTGGTCGATGCCCGGCGCAGTGAGGCAATGACCAGCGTGGCGCTGGAAATGGAGCGCAGCTATCGCCAGTACTGCGTACTGGTCGATCCGACCTTGGAGCGGCTGTACCAGAACCAGCGTAAACAGTATTCACAGATGCTGGACGCTCACGTACCGATCCTGCCGGATGAACGTTATTACCAGACTCTGCGCGGCCTGCTGACACAGCTCGCCACCATCAAGTGCCAGAGCAGCGGGCCGGACAAGGACGCTTCACTGCTGTTAGAGTCCTTTTCACGTTCCAACGCCGAAATGGTCCAGGCCACCCGCACCGTAGTTTATTCCCGTGGGCAGCAGTTGCAGCAGGCGATCGCCGAGCGCGGCCAATATTTTGGCTGGCAGGCGTTGTTGCTGTTCCTGGTCAGTGTGCTGTTGGTGGTGCTGTTTACCCGCATGATTATCGGGCCCGTCAAGGCCGTTGAGCGTATGATTAACCGCTTGGGGGAAGGGCGGCCCATCGGCATGACGGCGTCCTTTAAAGGCCCACGTGAACTGCGTTCTTTGGCCCAGCGCATTATCTGGTTGAGCGAACGTCTGGCCTGGCTGGAATCGCAGCGCCATGAGTTCCTGCGCCATATCTCCCATGAACTGAAAACGCCGTTGGCCAGCATGCGTGAAGGCACCGAGCTATTGGCAGATGGTGTGGCAGGCCCGCTCACCTCCGATCAGAAAGAGGTGGTGGCGATCCTCGATCAGAGCAGCCGTCATCTGCAATTGCTGATTGAGCAACTGCTGGATTACAACCGCAAACTGGCAGATGGCCCGTCGGAACATGAAAACGTTGAGTTGGAAGAACTGGTGGATATGGTGGTCGCCGCCCACAGTTTGCCGGCGCGCGCCAAGATGATCCGCACGGAAGTCAAACTTGAAGCGGAAATCTGCTGGGCAGAGCCTACGTTATTAATGCGCGTACTGGATAATCTCTACTCCAATGCGGTGCACTACGGCAAGGAATCCGGTAACATTTGGATCCGCAGCCGCCAGGTCGGCCAACAGGTACAGATTGACGTCGCCAATACCGGCAGCGCGATCCCGCAAGCGGAACGAACCATGATTTTTGAGCCTTTTTTCCAGGGGAGTCACCAGAGAAAAGGGGCCGTTAAAGGAAGTGGACTGGGGCTGAGCATTGCACAGGACTGTATTCGCCGTATGCGTGGCGAATTAAAATTGGTGGATCTCGCCGATGCCGATGTCTGCTTCCGTATTGAATTGCCATTAACCGCCGAGAATGAATAAATAATGTACACAGGGTCTAATCGCGCTTATCAATCGCAGACCGAAGGTTCACCGCGTGTTTCTCTACGCGCACCGCTCGGCAAACATTCGCTTTCTTTTTTGGGCTCGATACTTTTTGCCCCGTTTCTGCTGATCGGCTGTGTCGATCGTGTCGCCAGTAGCGGCCCGGCTCAGGAGCAACAGGAGGCGATCCCAGATACCAAGGTAGTGGATTACCGCATTGCGCCTTGCGATACGCTATGGCAGCTTGATGAAAAAGAAGCCTTGGAAAACTCACTCTTTTGGCTGCGGGCGATGGACTGTGCCGATCGTATCGGCTCCACGCAGGCCAGAGCGTTGGCGAAAACCCTGCCGGGTAACGATTGGCAGAACGTGTTCAAACAAAGTATTTTGCTGGGCAGCGCCGAGCCGAGCTCGAACGAGCGCCGTCAGATCGTCGATCGTCTGAACAGCTATCGCCTCGAATTCCCAAACTCGCTACGCCCATTGCTGCAATTGTGGCGTCAGCAGCAGGCGCTGCAAATTTCCCTGTTTGACGAGCGGGCGCGTTACCAGCATCTGCAGGAAAGCTCAGACAGCCAGATCGATTCGCTGCGCCAAAGTCAGAGCTATTTACAGGGCCAATTGCAGGAGACCTCTCGCAAACTGGAGAACCTGACCGATATCGAACGCCAGCTCTCGTCACGCAAGCAGCTGCAGGGGGAAATCCCAGAAAGCAGCGTGGCGCAGCCTAAAGCAGATGCCGCAGGCAAGCCCGCAGCGCCCGCCAAAGCGGCCGAGCCTGCAGAGGTGACTGAAACCGGTACCGCTTTGCCGGTAGAGCCGGAAGATACCTACACGCCGCCCGCGGCTAACAAGGAGTCCCCAGCGCAATGACAGCTCGCAAACCGGCCAATCTTTTGTTGGTTGACGACGATCCCAGCCTGCTTAAGCTGTTGGGAATGCGCCTGACCAGCGAAGGTTTTCACGTTACTACGGCGGAAAGCGGCCAAGAGGCTTTGCGCCTGCTGGCCCGCGAAAAGATCGACCTGGTGATCAGCGACCTGCGGATGGATGAAATGGATGGTATGGCGCTGTTTGCCGAGATCCAGAAACACCAGCCGGGGATGCCTGTGATTATCCTGACCGCACACGGCTCTATCCCGGATGCGGTGGCGGCGACCCAACAGGGGGTATTCAGCTTCCTGACCAAGCCGGTCGATCGCGATGCGTTGTATAAGGCGATCGATGAAGCGTTGTCACTGTCGTCGATCCCAGCCGGTGATGACAGCTGGCGTGAGGATTTTGTCACCCGTAGCCCGATTATGCTGCGGCTGCTTGAACAGGCGAAGATGGTCGCCCAGTCGGACGTCAGCGTGCTGATCAACGGCCAGAGCGGCACTGGCAAAGAGGTGCTGGCACAGGCCATCCATGCGGCCAGCCCACGGGCCAAGAAAGCCTTTATCGCCATCAACTGCGGCGCGTTGCCGGAGCAACTGCTGGAGTCAGAGCTGTTTGGTCATGCCAAGGGGGCATTCACCGGTGCCGTCAGCAGCCGTGAAGGTTTGTTCCAGGCGGCAGAGGGAGGCACGCTGTTCCTTGATGAGATTGGCGATATGCCGCTCTCGCTACAGGTGAAATTGCTACGTGTGTTGCAGGAACGCAAGGTGCGCCCATTGGGCAGCAACCGCGATCTGGATATTGACGTACGCATCATTTCCGCCACCCACCGCGATCTGCCTAAGGCGATGGTAAAAAACGAGTTCCGTGAAGATCTCTATTACCGTCTGAACGTGGTTAACCTGAAAATACCGGCGCTCAACGAGCGGGCCGAAGATATCCCGCTGCTGGCCAACCATCTGCTACGTGCTTCGGCACTGCGTCACAAACCCTTTGTACGCAGCTTCTCTTCCGATGCCATGAAACGCCTGATGACCGCCAGTTGGCCCGGCAACGTGCGCCAGTTGGTGAACGTGATCGAGCAGTGTGTGGCATTGACCACGGCACCGGTGATCAGTGAAGCACTGGTTGAGCAGGCGCTGGAAGGGGAAAACACGGCGCTGCCGACCTTTGTCGAAGCGCGCAACCAGTTTGAATTACACTATTTACGTAAACTGTTGCAGATCACCAAGGGTAACGTCACCCAGGCCGCGCGCATGGCGGGCCGTAACCGTACTGAGTTCTATAAATTGTTGTCGCGTCATGAACTGGATGCCAACGATTTCAAAGAATGATGTTTTCTTTTCTGAACCTGCATGTGCAGGTTCTCAACAAATTAGCCGGAATGATTTACACTCCGTTTTCTTTGTTGTGGCATGGCAGACCATAGAAATATGAGCAGATCACTTTCCATTGCGTTGGCCCAGCTTAATTTGCTGGTGGGCGATATTGAAGGCAACAGCGAGCGCATGTTGCAAACCGTGCAGGAGCAGCAGAAGGCGGGAGCCGATCTGGTCATGTTCACCGAACTGGCGCTGTCTGGCTATCCGCCGGAAGACTTGCTGTACCGTGATGATTTTTATCAGCGCTGCGATACCCAGCTAAGCCGTTTGCAGCAGGCCTCTGCCGATGTGGCGATCCTGGTCGGTCACCCGTGGCGTGAAGACGGCAAACTGTATAACGCGCTGTCTCTGTTCTCAGAAGGTGCTTTGCAGGCTCGTTACTTCAAGCAACAGCTGCCTAACTACGGCGTATTCGATGAGAAGCGCTATTTCCATGCGGGCGATAAAAACTGCGTGGTGGAGCTGAAGGGTTACCGCCTGGGGCTGCTGATCTGTGAAGACCTGTGGTTCCCGGAACCGGTCGATGCGGCGAAAGCGGCGGGGGCAGAGATCCTACTGTCGATCAACGCTTCCCCGTATAACCGTGAAAAGCCGTATATCCGCAAGACCCTGATGGCGGGCCACTGCCAGCGTACCGGTCTGCCGTTGGTCTATCTGAATCAGATCGGTGGGCAGGATGAGCTGATTTTCGACGGCTGTTCAAAAGTCTTTGATGCCGCTGGCAATATGACCCATCGCCTGGCGGCTTTCGCCGAGCAGGTGACTCTGCTTGAGTTCAACGGCCTGCAAGTGGTGCCGATGACGGCCCCGGCGGCAGAGTTGCCGCAGCTGGCGCAGGTGTATGAAGCGCTGGTGCTGGCCGTACGCGACTATGTGACCAAGAACGGTTTCAAAGGTGCGGTGCTGGGCTTGTCCGGCGGGATCGACTCGGCGCTGACTTTGGCAATCGCCGTGGATGCGTTGGGTAAAGACAAGGTTCAGGCCTTGATGATGCCATTCCGCTACACGGCGGATATCAGCATCGCCGATGCCAAGGAAGAGGCCGAAATCCTCGGCATCGAATTTGACGTCGTCTCGATTGAACCGATGTTCGACGCCTTTATGGGCCAGCTCGCCCCGATGTTTGCTGATAGCGCACGGGATACCACCGAAGAAAACCTGCAAGCCCGCTGCCGTGGCGTGGTGCTGATGGCGCTGTCTAACAAACGCGGCAGCATCGTGTTAACCACGGGTAACAAAAGCGAAGTGGCTGTTGGTTATTGCACGCTATATGGTGATATGGCTGGTGGTTTCGACGTATTGAAAGATGTGCCGAAAACGCTGGTGTTCAAGCTTTCCGAATACCGTAATACCGTCTCCTACGTGATCCCTCAGCGGGTGATTGATCGTCCACCGTCTGCCGAACTGGCGCCGGATCAGCTCGATCAGGACAGCCTGCCGCCGTATGACATTCTGGATGCTATTCTGGAAGGTTATGTCGAGCGTGATAAATCGGTAGCCGATCTGGTTGCTGAGGGCTTTGAAGAAGCCGTGGTGCGCAAGGTGATCCGCCTGGTGGACATCAACGAGTACAAACGCCGTCAGGCCGCCGTCGGGCCGCGCATTACCGCTCGTAACTTTGGCAAAGACCGCCGCTACCCGATCACCTCCGGCTTTGGCCGTAAAAATTGGTAATTAAGGAATAAAAATGAAAAAAATTGACGCGATTATCAAGCCCTTCAAACTGGATGACGTGCGTGAAGCACTGGCCGAAGTGGGCATCACCGGCATGACCGTGACCGAAGTGAAAGGCTTTGGACGCCAGAAGGGCCATACCGAGCTGTACCGTGGTGCCGAGTATATGGTCGACTTCCTGCCAAAGGTTAAAATCGAGATCGTAGTGGCTGACGATATCGTGGATACCTGTGTGGAAACCATCATGCAGACGGCGCAGACCGGTAAAATTGGCGACGGTAAAATCTTTGTCTTCGACGTGGCCCGTGTGGTGCGTATCCGTACCGGTGAGCAAGACGAAGAAGCGATTTAATCATTTGGCTGACAAGCCCCAACAAGTTCACAACAAAGGCGTGGCTTAGCTGCGCCTTTGTTGTTTTTGTGCACTCCCTCCCCCTTTGCGTTCTAAAAAAGCGAACGATATCGCGTTTTTCACACATTTCCTGATGGCTTGCCGGTGAGCATCTACACTCAAACCAACTGTTTTGTTTGAGGTTGCTACCATGATGACGTTACGCCAAATCCGCCATTTTATTGCTGTGGCCGAAACCGGGTCGATCTCTGCGGCGGCGCAGGCGGTGTTTGTGTCACAGTCTTCGCTCACGCTGGCAATCCAGCAGTTGGAAACCGACATTGGCGTCCGGCTGTTTGAGCGTCACGCCAAGGGGATGAACCTAACCCACCAGGGGCACCAGTTCCTGCGCCAGTCGTACCTGATCCTGGCGACGGTGGATAATGCCAAGCGCAGCCTGCAACTGGGCACCGAAAGCCTGAGTGGCAAATTGACCATCGGCGTCACCAGCCTGGTGGCGGGGTATTTCCTGGTGGAGCTGCTCAAGCGCTTCAAGTCTGCCTATCCCAACGTGACCATCCAGGTGATTGAGGACGAACGGCCCTATATCGAGCATTTGCTGGTGAGCGGTGAAATCGATATAGGGGTACTGATCCTGTCGAACATTGAAGATCGCGATGCCCTACAGACCGAAGTGCTGATGCATTCCCCATATCGCCTGTGGCTGCCGCCGTTGCACCCGCTGCTGGAGCACGAAAGCATCGGTTTGGCAGACGTGGCCAAACAGCCACTGATCCAGCTCAACGTCGATGAAATGGACGTTCATGCCCGGCGCATCTGGGGACGAGCGGGCCTGAAGCCGGAGATCGCCATGAAAACCGCCTCTACCGAAGCGGTGCGCAGCCTGGTGGCGGCGGGCATGGGCATTGCCATCCTGCCGGATATGGCTTACCGCGCCTGGTCGTTGGAGGGCAATATGATTGAAGCGCGCAAGCTGGTGGATTTGTTGGAACCGCTGGATATCGGCCTGGCCTGGCGGCGTGGCAGCGCACGGCCTGAATTGGTGACGCCATTCCTCACTATTGCGCGTGAGAACAGTAAAACGAACATGACCGGCCTTAAGCCTTCGATTTAATCGAACGCTGCCTTCAGTATTTAGAATTTGTTGTCCGCAGTGCGCTCGCTTAGTCTGATTAAAACTAACTTATCACATTTAGTTAACGTTTTTGTCACATAAGGCGGCGCAATGGCAGAGCTACAGTTGGTTTCAGGTTTGTCCTGTCGGCAATTCATTAACGGCGAGTCGATTGAAGGTGAAGGCCATCAGGAGCCCATTGTTAATCCTGCCAATGGTGAAACACTGGTTTCTATTGCTGAGGCAACGCCAACCCAGGTCGGTAACGCAGTTGCCGCCGCGCAGCAGGCATTTTCCCACTGGTCACGTACCACTCCCGCTTTCCGGGCAGCAGTCCTGCTGCGCATTGCCGATGCCATTGAGCGGCAGGCAGAACATCTGGCACGCCTTGAAGCGCTGAACTGCGGCAAACCTTTCCATCAGGCACTGAACGACGATCTCCCTGCGGCCATTGACGTATTCCGTTTCTTCGCCGGGGCGGTGCGTACCCAGCAGGGTCAGTTGGCCGGTGAATATATTGAGGGGCACACCTCAATGATCCGGCGTGACCCGATCGGCGTGGTGGCTTCCATCGCGCCTTGGAACTATCCGCTGATGATGGCGGCCTGGAAGATTGCTCCGGCGCTGGCCGCGGGCAACACCGTAGTATTCAAACCCTCCGAACATACGCCATTGACTATCTTGGCCTTGGTGCCTGCGTTGCAGGAAATCCTGCCGCCAGGCGTGTTGAACATCGTCTATGGCGGTGGTGAAGGGGTGGGCAGCCATCTGGTTGGTCATCCGCAGGTTCGCTTGGTTTCCGTTACCGGCGATATTGTTACCGGGCAAAAAATCTTGCAGGCGGCAGTCAAAAGCGTCAAGCGCACCCATCTGGAACTGGGCGGTAAAGCCCCAGTGATCGTCTGTGACGATGCCGATCTGGATGAGGTCGTCAGCAGTATCCGCACCTTCGGTTACTACAATGCCGGGCAGGATTGCACCGCAGCCTGTCGCATTTACGCCCAGGCAGGCATCTATCCGAAGCTGGTGGAAGCCTTGGGGGACGCGGTCTCCAGCCTGCGCTTTGCCCGCAAGCGTGACGAAGATAATGAAATCGGCCCGCTGATCAGTAGCCGCCAGCGTGACCGGGTCGCCAGCTTTGTCGAACGGGCTCTCAGCCAGCCACATATCGAATTGATTACTGGTGCCGCAGCGCACTCCGGCCCCGGCTTTTACTACCAGCCCACGCTATTGGCTGGCTGCCTGCAAACCGATGAAATCGTCCAGCGTGAAGTGTTTGGCCCGGTGGTCAGCGTGACGCGTTTCGACACCCTGGAGCAGGCGGTGACCTGGGCCAACGACTCCGAATACGGTCTGGCCTCCTCGGTGTGGACACAGAATATCGACCGTGCGTTGCATATCGCGGCGCATCTGCAATATGGCAGTACCTGGATCAATACCCACTTTACGCTGGCGAGCGAAATGCCCCACGGCGGCTTAAAGCGCTCCGGCTACGGCAAAGATCTCTCCAGCGATTCATTACAGGATTACAGCGTTGTCCGGCATGTGATGGCGAAGTTCAAAGCTAGCTTCTAGCTAGCCACACGGCCGATTAATAATCGGCGGCAACCGTTCCTTGCCGCACTTTAAACTACGCAACACAGGGGTAATTACGATGGGAAAAACACACGCAATCACCACAGTCACCGCACTCTGTATGACGATCCTTTGCGGTATGGCTCAGGCCGCCGATACGCCGCAGCCGTTGGGTAAAGGGGAAGGGCGCTTGGATATCATCGCCTGGCCCGGTTACATCGAACGTGGTCAGTCCGACAAGAACTACGACTGGGTGACCCAGTTTGAGAAACAGACCGGTTGTGCGGTGAATGTGAAAACCGCCGCGACCTCGGATGAAATGGTCAGCCTGATGGCGAAAGGCGGTTACGATCTGGTGACTGCTTCCGGCGATGCCTCGTTGCGCCTGATCTTCGGCAAACGCGTGCAGCCAATCAATACCGCGCTGATCCCTAACTGGAAGAATATCGACCCACGTCTGTTAAACGGCCCTTGGTACAACGTGGCGGGTAAAACCTACGGTACGCCGTATCAGTGGGGGCCAAACCTGCTGATGTATAACACCAAAACCTTCCCGACGCCGCCAGACAGCTGGGCCGTAGTGTTCCAGCAACAAAACCTGCCGGACGGCAAGACCAACCAGGGTCGGGTGCAGGCTTACGACGGTCCAATCTATATCGCCGATGCGGCACTGTTCCTGAAGGCCACTCAACCCCAGCTTGGCATCACCGATCCTTACCAACTGAACGAAGAGCAGTATCAGGCGGCGCTGAAACTGTTGCGCAGCCAGCACGCGCTGATCCACCGCTACTGGCATGACACCTCGGTTCAGATGAGCGATTTCAAAAACGAAGGCGTGGTGGCCTCCAGCGCCTGGCCGTACCAGGCCAATGCCCTGAAAGGCGAAGGCCAGCCTATCGCTACCGTATTCCCGAAAGAAGGGGTTACCGGTTGGGCAGATACCACCATGTTGCACGCTGAGGCTAAGCATCCAAGCTGTGCCTACCAGTGGATGAACTGGTCGCTGGAGCCGAAGGTGCAAGGTGACGTGGCTGCCTGGTTTGGTTCGTTACCAGCGGTTCCAGCAGGTTGCAAAGCCAGCACCTTACTCGGTGACAAAGGGTGTGAAACCAACGGCTTCAACCAGTTCGACAAAATTGCCTTCTGGAAAACGCCACAGGCAGAGGGCGGCAAGTTCGTCCCTTATAGCCGCTGGACCCAGGATTACATCGCCATTATGGGCGGTAGATAACCATCCTTGTTCTCCCCTGCGAGCGCCAGACGGCTCCCTCTCCCTTTGGGAGAGGGTTGGGGTGAGGGGATCTTTTTGGAGCGTACATCATGACCATTGCTGTGCAGTTTATCGATGTCTCGCGCATTTTCGGCGATGTTCGCGCCGTGGATCGGGTTTCTGTTGAAATACAGGACGGCGAGTTTTTCTCCATGCTTGGGCCTTCTGGCTCGGGTAAAACCACCTGCCTGCGGCTGATCGCCGGTTTTGAGCAACTGAGCTCGGGCTCCATCCGTATTCATGGGCAGGAGGCGAGCAATCTGCCGCCTTATCAGCGCGATGTGAATACCGTGTTCCAGGACTATGCGCTGTTCCCGCACATGTCGGTGCTGGAGAACGTGGCCTACGGCCTGATGGTGAAAGGCGTTGCCAAGCGTGAGCGGCTGGCGCGGGCGAATCAGGCGCTGGAAAGCGTGGCGTTAGGATTTGCTGCCGAGCGTAAACCGGCGCACCTGTCTGGTGGTCAACGTCAGCGTGTGGCTTTGGCTCGTGCATTGGTCAATCGCCCACGCGTCCTGCTGCTGGACGAGCCGCTCGGGGCATTGGATCTGAAACTGCGCGAGCAGATGCAGGGGGAGTTGAAGAAGCTGCAACGCCAACTGGGCATCACCTTTATCTTCGTCACGCACGATCAAAGCGAAGCTCTGTCGATGTCCGATCGGGTGGCGGTATTTAACAATGGCCGTATTGAGCAGGTAGATGCGCCACGCGAACTGTATATGCGGCCAAGAACGCCGTTTGTTGCCGAGTTTGTCGGCACGTCTAACGTGGTACGCAGCGAACTGGCGGAGCGGTTGCTGGGGCAATCGGCCACCTTCTCGATCCGCCCGGAACATATCCGCCTGTTGGATCAAAGCGGGGCAGCGCAGGGGGAAGTTCAGGTTCAGGGTACCTTGCAGGATATCCATTACCAAGGGGCGGCGACACGCTATGAAATCGCCCTGAGCAGCGGTGAGAAACTGCTGGTCAGCCAGGCTAACCCGCAGTGGCAGGCCGTGGCACAGCAGCGCCTGATCGGTCAGCCGGTCACCGCCTGTTGGGCCAGAGAGGCAATGGTACCGCTGCTGGAGGAGAGGTGAGATGGACGTGAGCATCGAGCAGCCGGCAGCGCCCGGCGGTAAAATTCGCGCGATTTCAACCTACCTGTACCGCAAGCCAACGCTGTATCTGCTGTTGTTGCTGGTGCCACCGTTGCTGTGGTTTGGGGCAGTGTATCTTGGCTCGCTGCTGACCTTGCTGTGGCAGGGATTTTACACCTTCGACGATTTCACCATGACGGTGACGCCGGATCTGACCTTCGCCAACCTGAGCGCGCTGTTCAACCCGGCCAACTACGACATCATCGTGCGTACGCTGACCATGGCGGTGGTGGTTTCGCTGGCCAGTGCGGTGTTGGCATTTCCAATCGCCTATTACATGGCCCGTTACACCAGCGGCAAGGTAAAGGCGTTCTTTTATATCGCCGTGATGATGCCGATGTGGGCCAGCTACATCGTTAAAGCCTATGCCTGGACGCTGCTGCTGGCGAAAGACGGCGTGGCGCAGTGGTTCCTGCAACATATGGGGCTGGAGCCGGTGTTGGCGAGCATCCTGAGTATTCCCGGTGTGGGCGGTAATACGCTATCTACGTCTGGTCTTGGGCGCTTCCTGGTGTTTGTCTATATTTGGCTGCCGTTCATGATCTTACCGATCCAGGCGGCGTTAGAGCGCTTGCCACCTTCGTTACTGCACGCTTCTGCGGATCTGGGCGCGCGCCCGTCCCAAACGTTCCGCTATGTGATCCTGCCGCTGGCGGTACCGGGTATCGCAGCCGGTTCCATCTTCACCTTTTCACTGACGCTGGGCGACTTTATCGTGCCACAGCTGGTGGGGCCGCCGGGGTACTTTATCGGCAGCATGGTGTATGCCCAACAGGGGGCGATCGGCAATATGCCGATGGCGGCCGCCTTTACGCTGGTGCCGATCGTCCTGATCGCCATTTATCTTTCGATTGTGAAACGCCTGGGGGCCTTCGATGCACTCTGAACGCGCGCCGTTAGGGCTGAAACTGGCTGCCTGGGGTGGCCTGATCTTCCTGCACTTCCCGATAGTGATTATCGCCATGTACGCCTTCAATACCGAAGACGCGGCATTCAGCTTCCCACCGCGGGGCTTTACCCTGCATTGGTTCAGCGTGGCGGCGGGGCGGCAGGACATTATTGATGCGGTACTGCTTTCAGTGCAGATCGCCTGCCTGGCCACGGCGATTGCGCTGGTGCTCGGCACGTTGGCAGCAGCGGCCCTGTATCGCCGGGACTTCTTCGGCAAGGACAGCATTTCGTTGCTGCTGCTGTTACCTATTGCCTTGCCGGGGATCGTCACCGGTCTGGCGCTGCTGGCGGCCTTCAAGGCGTTGAATATCGAACCGGGGATCATGACGATCGTCATCGGTCATGCCACCTTCTGCGTGGTGATCGTGTTCAACAACGTGATCGCCCGTTTCCGCCGTACCTCACACAGCCTGATCGAAGCCTCGATGGATTTGGGGGCCGATGGCTGGCAGACCTTCCGTTACGTGATCTTGCCTAACCTTGGCTCGGCACTGTTGGCGGGGGGCATGCTGGCCTTTGCCCTGTCATTCGACGAAATCATCGTGACCACCTTCACCGCCGGGCACGAACGTACGCTGCCGCTGTGGCTGCTGAACCAGTTGGGCCGCCCACGTGATGTGCCGATCACCAACGTGGTCGCGCTGTCGGTGATGGTATTGACGATGTTCCCGATCCTGGGCGCGTACTACCTGACCAAGGGCGGAGAAAGCGTCACAGGCAGCGGTAAATAACATCCACTTCGTCTTTCAAGCCATATGCGTTGTTGGCTGCGAGCGTAGCTATGACGTGAAATCCATTGGGGATGGGAACTGTATCTCTAAGAATGAATAACGAGGTATTTGCCATAAAGGCAGGCACCGAATTACGCCAATATTTCAAAGGATAACCCTATGCAAAGCCAACTGCTGATTAATGGTCAACTGGTTACCGGCCAGGGCGAAAAGTTGCCGGTCTACAACCCGGCGACGGGAGAAGTGATTGTGCAGGTGGCCGAGGCCAGCGCACAGCAGGTTGAAGAGGCCGTGCAGGCCGCCGATGCGGCGTTTGAACAGTGGGGGCAAACCACCCCGAAAGAGCGTGCCGAACACTTACTGGCGCTGGCGGACGTGATTGACCAGCATGCTAAAACCTTCGCCAAACTGGAGTCCCTGAACTGCGGCAAGCCTTATCACTGCGCGCTGAATGACGAACTGCCTGCGGTAGCCGATGTCTTCCGCTTCTTCGCCGGTGCCAGCCGTTGCCTGAGTGGTATGGCGGCCGGTGAATATCTGGCGGGACACACTTCGATGATCCGTCGCGATCCGCTGGGTGTGGTGGCTTCGATTGCTCCCTGGAACTACCCGCTGATGATGGCCGCCTGGAAGTTGGCACCCGCGTTGGCGGCAGGGAACTGCGTAGTGATCAAACCTTCTGAACAGACGCCGCTGACCACCTTCAAGCTGGCCGAATTGGCCGCTGCCGTGTTCCCGCCGGGCGTGCTTAACGTGCTGTTTGGCCGTGGTGCCAGCGTGGGCGATGTGCTGACCGGCCACGACAAGGTGCGGATGGTGTCTCTTACCGGCTCTATTGCTACTGGCGAGCATATCATTGCCCATACCGCACCTGGGATTAAACGCACCCATATGGAGCTGGGGGGGAAAGCACCGGTAATCGTCTTTGATGATGCCGATATTCAGCAGGTCGTTGACGGCATCCGCACCTTCGGTTTTTACAATGCCGGGCAGGATTGCACCGCCGCCTGCCGGATCTATGCGCAAAAAGGCATTTACCCGCAACTGGTGAAAGCGCTGGGTGAAGCGGTGGCCAGCTTGAAGATCGGGCCACCGGAAGACAGCAGTACCGAACTGGGGCCGTTGATCACTTCCCAGCATCTGGAGCGGGTGATTGGCTTTGTTGAGCGGGCCAAAGCACTGCCTCATATCCAGGTGGTCACCGGGGGCGAAAAAGTCGCTGGCCCTGGCTTCTATTTCCAACCAACGCTGTTGGCAGGCGCGCGCCAGGAAGATGAGATCGTCCAGCGTGAAGTGTTTGGCCCGGTCGTGACGGTGACAGAATTCGACGACGAAGCGCAGGTGCTGGCCTGGGCCAACGCCTCCAATTACGGTCTGGCTTCCTCCTTGTGGACGCGTGACGTAGGGCGTGCTCATCGCCTGAGCGCGCGTTTGCAGTACGGCTGCACCTGGGTGAATACCCACTTTATGCTGGTGAGCGAAATGCCGCACGGCGGGCAGAAGCTGTCTGGCTATGGTAAAGACATGTCGATGTACGGGCTGGAGGATTACACCGCCATTCGCCACGTCATGTTCAAACACTAATCTGCTTGATCTGACAGGATTTATACGCACAATAACGCGGCTCTCAGGCTGGCTTCGGCCGTCTTATATTAAAATCCCCTATGGATTTCAAGCTGCAGCTAGGCGACAAGCTATCTCACCCCCAGGAGCTTACGTTTAGTAAGTGACTGGGGTGTGATAGTGCAGATAGCAGCTTGAAAGACGACGGGGATAAATGAAGGAAGCTTTATGGCTATTACCCGTCGCGATTTTCTTAATGGGGTGGCGATCACCATCGCCGCTGGGCTAACGCCGATGCAGATCCTGCGTGCATCGCCACAAGCTGCCCATCGAACCCTGTATTACCCACCCGCGTTAACTGGTCTGCGTGGCAATCATCCAGGCTCATTCGAACATGCCCACCAACTGGGGCGTGATGGCAAAACCTTTGATTTTGGCAGCCTGCCGATCGAGGAAGAGTTCGATCTGGTGGTGGTCGGCGCTGGCATCAGCGGCCTGGCGGCAGCCTGTTTCTGGCAGCAGATGAAGGGCAAACAGCAACGTATTTTGCTGATTGATAACCATGATGACTTTGGCGGCCACGCCAAGCGTAACGAATTCAGCAGCGAGAACGGCACCCTCCTCGGCTACGGGGGCAGCGAATCGTTACAATCGCCGCGTTCCAACTTCAGCCCGGTCGCCATGGGGCTATTGAAAAACCTGGGCGTTAGCCTGGACGGTATGGAAAAGGCCTTCGACACCACTTTCTACCCGGATCTGAATCTCAGCCGTGGCGTTTACTTCGATCGCCAGAACTTTGGCGTTGATAAGGTTGTCAGTGGCGATCCGGGCCGAGTGGTGGCGGATGATATCCCGCGTGACCGCCTCAATGGTCGCTCTTATGAAGATTTTATCAACGACTTCCCGTTGCCGCAGGCCGATCGTCAGGCCTTGATTGCGCTGCACACCGTTGAAAAAGACTACCTGCCGGGTCTGAGCCAGGAAGAGAAGATGGCCTGGTTGGACAAGCACAGCTATAGCCAGTTCCTACGTGAGAAAGTGGGGCTGAGCGAAATGGCGATCCGCTATTTCCAGCAAACCACCAACGATTTTCAGGCCGTCGGCATTGATGCGACCTCATGCAGCGATGCTCGAATCTGTGATCTGCCGGGCCTGAACGGCATGAACCTGCCGCCGCTGGATGAGGAATCGCAGGCCGATCTCGACGATCCCTATGTGTTCCACTTCCCGGATGGCAATGCCACGCTGGCTCGCCTGATGGTGCGCCATTTGATCCCGGCGGTGGCACCGGGTGGCAAAGATATGAACGATGTCATCCTGGCAAAGTTTGATTACAGCCAGTTGGATCGCCCCGAGTCTCCGGTAAAACTACGCTTGAACAGCACCGGGCTGCACGTGACCAACGTGGGTGATAAGGCCGAGGTGGTCTATATCAACGGTGAGAAGATGGTCAAGGTTCGCGCTGGGCAGGTCGTCATGGCCGGTTACAACATGATGATCCCTTATCTGATCCCGGAAATGCCCCACGAGCAGCAAGAGGCGCTGAAACAGAACGTTAAATCGCCGTTGGTATACAGCAAGGTGGTGATCCGCAACTGGCAGCCGTTTATCAAACTGGGGGTGCACGAAGTCTATGCCCCGACTGCGCCTTATAGCCGAGTGAAACTGGACTACCCGGTAAGCATGGGGGGATATCAGCACCCACGCGATCCAAACCAGCCTATCGGGCTGCATATGGTGTATGTGCCGACATTGCCCGGCAGCGGCCTTAGCCCGCGTGAACAGTCGCGCAAAGGACGAGCGCTGTTGCTAGGAACTCCGTTTGAGGTACACGAGCAGATGATCCGTGAACAATTACAGGGCATGTTGGGTGCTGCCGGATTTGATCATCAGCGCGATATTCAGGCGATCACCGTCAACCGCTGGTCGCACGGTTACTCCTATTTCCTCAACGGCATGTTCGATGATGAAGATGAGTCTCAAAAGATCATCGAAACCGCGCGGCAGCCGATCGGCAAGATCGTCATTGCCAATTCTGATTCCGACTGGAGCCCGTATGCCAACTCGGCGATCGATCAGGCTTGGCGAGCAGTCAATGAACTGGCCTACGGCAAGGTTGCTGCCAAGGAGGGAGTATGACTCTGCGCCCGTTGTATCTGATGCTATTACTGGTTGGTGGCTCGGTTCATGCTATGTCCGCCGGTGAATACGTGGCAAAGGTGGGAGACTGCACGGCTTGCCATACGGCTCCGGGTGGTAAGGAACTGGCGGGCGGGATGAAGTTCCCAACGCCGGTAGGGGATATCTATGCCACCAATATCACGCCGGATAAACAGCAAGGTATTGGCAGCTACAGCTTTGAAGAGTTCGACCGTGCCATGCGTCAAGGCGTGGCCAAAGATGGGCATCGTCTGTATCCCGCCATGCCTTTTACCGCTTACGCCAAAATGAGCGAACAGGACATGCGCGCTCTGTATGACTACCTGATGCACGAAGTCCCGGCGCAAGACACCGCCAACCGGGAAAGCGATATCAGCTGGCCATTGTCTATGCGTTGGCCGTTAGCGGTATGGAATATGCTGTTCCATGAAGACCAAACCTATCAGCCAGCGAAGGATCAAAGCGCCCAGTGGAATCGCGGTGCCTATCTGGTGCAGGGGCTGGGCCACTGTGGCAGTTGCCATACTCCGCGCGGCTGGGCGATGCAGGAAAAAGGGCTGGATAACCAATCCGCTGAGTTCCTGAGTGGCGCAGAGTTGGATGGTTGGTATGCACCGAGCCTGCGTGGGTTGAAGTCGGATGATGTGGTTACGCTGCTGAAAAGCGGCCGCAGCCAACATGCGGCAGTGGCTGGGCCGATGAGCGACGTCGTGGCGCACAGCACGCAATACCTCAGCGATGACGATTTAAAGGCTATCGCGCAGTATGTACACAGCCTGGAGATAGAGGCACCGAAACCTGTAGCAACTTCGGCGGCATCAAGCGCAAGTATGGCTTCAGGCGGGCAGACCTATGCGATGTACTGTTCAACTTGCCATGGCAATAAGGGGGAGGGGAGCGACAACGTCATACCTGCTCTGGCTGGCAATCTGTCGGTGACGGCGGATAATCCGCTGACTGCTTTGCGTGTGGTGCTGGAAGGCGCTCATACGCCGGTCACCCAACATGCTACGGCGATCGTTATGCCGGGTTATGGTTGGGTGCTCGACGATCAGAAGGCTGCCGATCTGATGAGCTATCTACGCGGGAGCTGGGGGAACCAGGCTGCGCCGGTGACGGCGGAGCAGGTCCGGGATGCACGGAAGCTGACTAAATAACAGGTTGTTGGGGCGCAGCATGCTGCGCCCGTTCCCTGATGTGTTACAGCACCTTATGTGGACCGAAGCATTCGTAATGGATACGTTCGGCTTCCACGCCCATCGCCAGCAATTGCTTACCTACGTGCTGCATAAACGGCACCGGACCACAGAAGTAGTAATGCATCTGTGGATCGCTCAATTCGCCACGCAATGCGCTCAGATCCATCAGACCCTGGCTGTGATAATCGCGGCCCTGCACGTTATCGGCGCTAGGTTCGCGATACCAGACATGACGGCTCAGATTAGGCATGCGCCCGGCAATATCTGCCACTTCGTCAGCAAAGGCATGCACTGCACCGTTTTCTGCGGCATGCAGCCAATGGATGTTGGCCGGATGCTGATTGTCGTGCAGGGTGTTAAGCATCCCCAGCATTGGCGTTTGGCCAACGCCTGCCGAGATTAATGCCACCGGCGTAGTCGGTTCTACCTGCAGGAAGAAATCGCCGTGTGGTGCCGCGAGATGAATGATATCGCCTTCTTTGGCCTGCTGATGCAGGTAGTTGGAAACGGCTCCCTGCTCCTCACGTTTGACCGCGATGCGGTAATATTCCCCGTTCGATGCAGTGGTGAGTGAATACTGGCGGATCTCCTGGTGTTGCAGGCTGTCATCGTTAATATAAACCGCCAGATACTGGCCTGGCTGGTAATCGGCCACGCGACCACCGTCTACCGGTGCCAGTACAAAGCTGGATATCACCTCACTCTGCGGCTGTTTTTTCACGATGCGGAAGGCACGCAAATCACGCCAGCCGCCGTCACTCTTTTCCGTTTCCTGATAGATCTGGCCTTCACGCTGGATAAACACGTTAGCCAACACCCCGTAAGCTTTTCCCCAGGCATCGAGCACTTCCTGGCCAGGGCTGAACATTTCGTCCAACGTGGCTAACAGGTGGTGGCCGACAATCTGATACTGATCGGGCTGAATATTGAAACTGGCGTGCTTCTGGGCAATACGTTCTACCGCAGGCAGCAGGGCGGCCAGATTTTCCAGATTGCTGGCGTAAGCGCAGATGGCATCGAACAACGCCTGGCGCTGATCGCCGTTACGCTGGTTGCTCATATTGAAAATATCTTTCAACTCAGGGTTATGGGCAAACATGCGATCATAGAAGTGGGCGGTCAGTTTGGGGCCGGTTTCGGCTAACAGGGGAATGGTCGATTTAACGGTGGCGATGGTTTGACTATCCAGCATGGTGATACTCCTTGACGGGCGTTTTTATGTTTATTTGATAGGTGTATTTTAAATGCATCTTATAAAATTCACCCGTGCTTGTAAATATCCCTGTTTTTGTTATGGAGTTGTTAACCGTCGATCGCCTTCACAGAACATGAAAAAAGCGCATTTTGTTGATGAGTAAAACTCCGTTGCCAAAATGCGTCCTTTAAGGGTTCAAAGCCTTACGCCATCTGATGCCAATCGTTTGCGTAAAAACCTCTGTCAAGACCTATCTTCGATAGGCCGAAACGGTTTACACTGTGACCCAGAACCCATATGGGTAAAATTATCCCCGTCGTCTTTCAAGCTGCAGCGTTGTTACCTGCACTATCACACCCCAGTCACTTACTAAACGTAAGCTCCTGGGGATGAGATAGCTTGTCGCCTAGCTGCAGCTTGAAATCCATAGGGGAAAGCTAGCTGATTTCAGTCAGGAGATGCCGGATGTTAAAGCGTGAAATGAACATTGCTGATTATGATGCCGAACTGTGGCATGCAATGGAGCAGGAAGTGGTGCGTCAGGAAGAGCACATTGAGCTGATTGCGTCTGAGAACTACACCAGCCCGCGCGTGATGCAGGCCCAGGGTTCCCAACTGACCAACAAATACGCAGAAGGCTATCCGGGCAAGCGTTACTACGGCGGTTGCGAATACGTTGATATCGTTGAGCAACTGGCGATCGATCGCGCCAAAGAGCTGTTCGGTGCCGACTATGCCAACGTGCAGCCACACTCTGGTTCCCAGGCTAACTTTGCCGTTTATACCGCGCTGCTGCAGCCGGGCGACACCATCCTAGGGATGAACCTGGCACACGGCGGTCACCTGACGCATGGTTCACCGGTGAACCTGTCCGGTAAGCTGTATAACGTGGTGCCTTACGGCATCGACGAAACTGGGCAGATTGACTATAACGATCTGGCCAAACAGGCGCAGACCCACAAACCAAAAATGATCATCGGCGGCTTCTCAGCCTTCTCCGGTGTGGTTGATTGGGCCAAAATGCGTGAAATCGCTGACAGCATCGGCGCATACCTGTTCGTGGATATGGCACACGTAGCGGGGCTGATTGCCGCTGGCGTTTACCCGACCCCGGTTCCTCATGCCCACATTGTGACCACCACCACCCACAAAACGCTGGCGGGTCCACGTGGCGGCCTGATCCTGGCCAAAGGTGGTGATGAAGAGCTGTACAAGAAACTGAACTCTGCCGTCTTCCCTGGCGGCCAGGGCGGCCCGCTGATGCACGTGATCGCCGGTAAAGCGGTAGCGTTGAAAGAAGCGATGGAACCTGAGTTCAAAGTATACCAGCAGCAAGTGGCCGACAACGCCAAAGCGATGGTGAAAGTGTTCCTGGAACGCGGTTATAAAGTGGTTTCCGGCGGCACCCACAACCACTTGTTCCTGCTGGATCTGGTGGATAAGAACCTGACCGGTAAAGAAGCCGATGCCGCGTTGGGCCGTGCTAACATCACCGTAAACAAGAACAGCGTGCCAAACGATCCGAAGAGCCCGTTTGTGACTTCTGGCATCCGTCTGGGTACCCCAGCGGTAACTCGTCGTGGCTTTAAAGAAGCCGAAGTGCGTGAACTGGCTGGCTGGATCTGTGACGTGCTGGACAACCTGAACGACGAAGCCACTATCGAACGTACCAAGAAGAAAGTGCTGGATATCTGCGCTCGCTTCCCGGTTTACGCCTAAGTACTTCGATTGGTTTGCAGATAAACCCGCCTCGGCGGGTTTTTTTAGCGTTGTTGCAGCTAAACTGTGAACTACTTTGCACTCTAGCCCTTTGAGCATGAATGAAGATTGCTGCAAGGTGTGAGCTCTGTCAAAGTATTGCCCTCATCCTGGAGGGAACATGGTTCTGCAATCAACGCGTTGGCTTGCTCTCAGTTATTTCACGTACTTCTTTTCCTATGGCATCTATCTACCGTTTTGGAGCGTTTGGTTAAAAGGCGAGGGGATACCGCCTGAAACCATCGGTATTTTGCTCGGCGCTGGCCTGGTAGCGCGTTTCTTGGGGAGCCTGCTGATTGCTCCACGCGTGAAAGATCCCTCTTATTTAATCACCGCGTTGCGCCTGTTGGCGTTGCTCTCCCTGGCGTTTGCCGTCGGCTTCTGTTTCGGTAATGGCTGGGCCTGGCTGATGCTGGTGATCGCCGGTTTTAACCTGTTCTTCTCCCCGCTGGTTCCCCTTACCGATGCGTTGGCTGCCACCTGGCAACGGCAGATCACTCTGGACTATGGCCGAGTGCGGCTATGGGGATCGCTGGCCTTTGTGATCGGTTCGGCGTTAACCGGCAAGCTGGTGTCCGTTTGGGGCCATAATGCGATTTTGATCAGCCTGTTGGTCAGTATCCTGGCGATGTTGGTGGGTATGTTGCTGAAACCGAGCGTGCTGCCACAAGGTGAGGCACGGGCGCAGAATGAACCTAGCCGCTCCTGGCGCGAACTGCTCAGCGAAGGGCCAGTCTGGCGTTTTCTGCTGTGCGTGACGCTGTTGCAAGGGGCACATGCCGGTTATTACAGCTTTGCCTCCATCTATTGGGAAGAAGCGGGTTACTCCGCGGCAACTATCGGCTACCTGTGGTCTTTGGGTGTGGTCGCCGAAGTGGTTATCTTTGCCAGCAGCAATTTCCTGTTCCGCCGCTGGAACGCGCGTAATCTGCTGTTACTTTCCGCCGTGTGCGGCCTGTTGCGTTGGGGCCTGATGGCAACCACGACGGAAATCGGCTGGTTGTTGCTGGTGCAAGTGCTGCATTGTGGCACCTTCACGGTCTGCCATCTGGCGGCGATGCGCTTTATTGCGGCGCGTCAGGGGGCGGAAGTGATCCGTCTGCAGGCGGTGTATTCGGCGCTGGCGATGGGCGGCGGCATTGCCGTGATGACCGTGGTGGCGGGCTTCCTGTTCGAGCACTATCAGGGCGGAGTGTTCTGGGTGATGGTGGCGGTAGTGGTACCAGCGTTGTTTATTCGCCCACCGGCGGTAGCGGTTAGCAGCAACCGCTAATGGCTTTCCAGCAGCGCACGGATCGCCTTGCGCTGCTGACGCTCTAGTGGCAGTTCGGTAATAATCAGTGTAGGTGGTTGCTCCTGGTTCGGTGTGGCGTAGGGGCTAATCACCAGCGTAATCCCTTGCGGTGCGCCAGCAAGCAGGTAGTCGTGTAAGGGCTGATATTTGATATTCAATGGCAATAGCGTCAGCTCGCGGATCTGATATTCCACTTCTTCTTCCAACTGCGGGTTATCCAGCGTTAGCAACAGTATCTGCTTTTCATGCAGCGCATTGCCCTGCATCAACCAGGCACCGAAGCTGATCGCCACTAGCCCTGCTTCTTCCCGCGAAAATTGAATCTCATACTCCTGTTCAAATGGCGCTAACGCCTCTTGCGTGGTGCGCATCAGCCGGGGATATTTACGGACCACCTCTTCCAGTAGCGTATTGTCGATGCCGATAGCAAACCGGCAGCGTTCCACGGCAGGGGCCAAATGGGCAAACAGCTGGCTGATTAACCCCTCCTGGCTGCTGAAATGCATGCCGGAGATCTGCTGGAAGCGTTCCACCACCTGGCCAATGGCCGCCATCAGGCGTTGGTCCTCTGGCGAATCGCTGCTCTGGTAGCTGTGACTTTTCAGCAGGGTAAACATCAACACCAGGAAGTCGCGCTCTCTACTATCACCGGGCTGGCCAAACAACTGATTCAGCGCTTGATGCAGTCCCACCGTCGCCAGGTGCTCTGGCTTGCTTTGCAGCCACTCATGTTGGCGGCGATCAAATTGAGGATGGCGCTGATGCTGGCTAGCCCAGACGCAATAACAAAGATAGTGTTGCAAGAACTGCCGGTCGCGCTGTTCAAAACGGCGGTTAAGGCGCTGTTCACATTGATTGATGCACAATTCCAGTGCCGGAAGCTGTTGGTGCTGAAGCTGTATCGCCCGCTGAAACTGAGGGCCAAAGTGTTGTTCGACAAACTCTGGGCTGCAACGTAAGGCTCGCCGTAGCCATTGGAGCAGACACAAACGAAGATCCAGCTCGCTGCCTTGGATCTGGTAGCCCTCGTCGGGGTCGCCGCTGATTTCCAGATGATGGAAATGCTGGATCTCGCTGGCAACCTCGGCTATATCTTGCCGGGTAATGAGCAGGTCTACGCCGTTGATTTGGCCGATTGTCTCCAGTTGTACCGAGGGTACTGGCGCATACAGCATCAGCAGTAAATGACAGCGCCGTTGTTGACCGGAGAACTCAGGCGCAGAAGAAGTCTCCAGGCTCATATCACCTTCTGGCAGGTTGTTTTTAAATTATGTTTAAGCATAGCAAAAGGCTCTGCGGGGGCGTGGTCGTTACCCCTGCTTTTACTTCGGCTTACTACTTTCGTCACAGTTATTCGGCTTGTTAACGCCGGTTGAGGTTTGGTTGATGTTATATTATAACAATAAAAAGTATGCTTGGATGATGAAACGCCGCGCACTGGTGGCCTGCTTACTCATGATGATCAGCATGGGCGCACTCGCTCATCCTCACAGTTTTATCGATATGAACACCACCTTTGTGGCTAAGGATCAGAAGCTGACCGGTTTAAAAATGGTTTGGGTAATGGATGAGATCACCTCGGCGGATCTGCTGTATGACGCAGAAAATGCCAACAGCGATTCAGAAGTCTGGAAAAAACTGGCGGCGGAAGTGATGGCTAACGTCCTCGGGCAGCACTATTTCACCGATATTTACCGCGCAGGCAAACCGGTGAAATACCTCAATCTGCCAACCGAATACCATCTATCCCGGCAGGGTCATAAGGCGGTACTGGAGTTTGTGTTACCGCTGGCTGAGCCACAGCCGTTGGTGGGAAAGCCCTTTGAGATTTCCACCTACGATCCCACCTATTTTGTGGACATGACCTATCAGGATCAACAGGCGCTGCACTTGCCACCAGAGATGGCAAAACAGTGCAAATTCAGCCTGATGACACCAAAGCCTGATTCGTCATTACAAGCCTATGCATTGTCTCTCGATAAGAACGACTCGCCCGGCGAAGATATGGCATTAGGGCAACAGTTTGCCCAGCGGGTGACGCTAACATGTCAGTAAACCTCAGCCAGATCGGCAAACCTCAGCGCCATTGGGCCTTCAGCCTGTGGCCGTTGTTGCTGTTCTTTGTTCTGCTGGCGGCGGGGGCCAAATGGGTTTGGCATTACTGGCCGCAGCTATTGATGCAAAGCGTGGTGTGGCAGAAAGGGCTACATCAGGAAATGGCGGCGTTGCTGCAACAGGTAAAGGCTGCTCCCCAGCAGGCGGGAGTGGCGCTGATGCTGTTCAGCCTAGGCTATGGCGTGTTGCATGCCTTGGGGCCGGGCCACGGTAAAGTGGTGATCGCCACCTATCTGGCTACCCACCCGGCAAGGTTGAAAAGCAGCCTGAAGCTGACGTTTGCTGCCTCCGTGGTGCAGGGATTGGTCGCGATTGCCCTGGTCACGCTAGTGCTGGTGGTGCTGCAACTCTCTTCCCGCCAGTTGCATCAAAGCAGTTTCTGGTTGGAGAAGGGCAGTTTTATTCTGGTGATCCTGCTTGGTGGCTTGTTGACCTGGCGTGCGTTAAAGCGCTTGTTTAGGGCGGTGAAAGCCATGTGGCCTCGGCCTGCGCTGCGTATCAACAGCTTGCAGCCTCTGCCAGCCGATCATGTGCATAGCGCGAATTGTGGTTGCGGCCACCGGCATTTACCGAGCGATGAGGAACTGCAAGCTGGCAATGATTGGCGTACCAAAACGGCGATTGTGCTGGCAATGGGGCTACGGCCTTGCTCCGGGGCGATCCTGGTATTGCTGTTTTCCAAGGTGATCGGCGTTTTTACCTGGGGCGTGTTGTCGGCACTGGCCATGGCACTGGGTACCTCGATCACGATTTCCGGGTTGGCGCTGTTGGTGCATTACAGCCGTAAGCTGGCGATACGCATCAGCCGTCAGCGCGCACCGGCGGCCTGGAGTGCGGTTGCCTGGGGGGTGTTGGCGTTAGCCGGAGGTTTAATCTTGCTGTTTGCCGGTGTGCTGCTGTACGTCAGTGCTCAGCCGGAATTTGGCGGCGGGATACGACCTTTTTCCCGTTGATCGCGAGATTAAATATTGAACAAATAGATAGCATAAGTAAAATAACCTAATGTAATCCCTCAGGATTTCTTATAAAGAAAGAGAGGTTTATCATTAGTTTCTATGAGTTCCAAGCCAGATTCCGGCGTATCTATCAGGAAAATATAGCCTGGAAGTTATTGCGCACGAATAACGCTCCGCTGATATTGGCTTTCGTCGCCGATCTGTTCAGTGAGGAAAATGAAGTGCCCTATGGGCGTGCCCGCATTCTGTTGGACAGCATCCTTGAACAGTGCCGCCTCCAGGGCGTTTGGATCACCGAAAGCCCGGCAACCAGCTATCTGAATCAATGGATCCAGGCAGGGTGGTTACGTGAGTTGGACGGCCAACTGACCAAAACCGATGCCTGTGAATTTGAAAGCCTGTCTTTTAGGGGAACGCCCTTTTCCCATACGTGTTTCGCTGAAACCACCGACGAATCGGGCAATATTAGCTGACCTGGCGCATTTTCAGCGCTACGTCGGTGCCTGGCGGCAATTTCCGCAGCAGCAATGGCTTGAGTGGGAAGAGCGTAATTATCGAACGTTGGGGAGCCAGCGGGTGCCGATGGCGTTGGTGCTTGAGGATATCACCAGCTTGCTGGCTTATCTGGGGAAAGAGGCACAAGCCCGCAGTGATAGCTGGGTACGAAATATGACGCCATTATTGGCGATAGAGGCCAAATTGTACCCGGTATTGGTGAATTATCTGGAGTTGTTAGCCTCGTTGTCCCCGATAGATATTCAGCGGTTGCAGCAGTTAATTCCTCAGCTTAAACCCGGTATGGGGAATGGGCAGTATCTACGTGCTTTACCGCTGCAAGGCGTCGATACCAAATTTGTAGAGCAATATGTTCGCTTGATTAGCGATCTGCTCGATTGCCTGCATGATGGGGTGATCAAAGCGCAAGGGGGTTTGGCTAACTGGCTGGATGTTAAAGGTAATCATAAAGGCTGGTTAACGGTACGCCCGCTATGCGCCGCCGCGCAGGTCAGGTTGGGGGGATTAGGGTTGTTGCAGTTAACGGTGGATGAGCTGCGACAACAACCGTTACCGGCCAAACATATTCTGGTGGTGGAGAATGTGCAGTCAGGATTGGGATTACCCTTATTGGCAGATACGATAGCGGTATCCGGCGGAGGGAAGAATGTCAGTTGGCTGGATGCACCCTGGCTGGCCGATAAACAGGTCGCTTACTGGGGCGATATCGACTCGTGGGGATTGCATGTGTTAAGTGATGCGCGCGGCAAATTACCACAGCTGACAGCCCTGATGATGGATCATACCACCGTGATGCGCTATTCCGCGATGATGGTTGATGAGGACTCTTCGATGACCGTAGTGCCAACGCACCTGACGGCGGATGAACTAGCGCTGTTTAAGGCGTTGATCGCGGGAAGTTACCCAGGAACGCGTTTGGAGCAGGAGAAGCTGGCGCCGGATTATATCCAACAGCGACTCGGTGAATGGTTGAGCTGTTTGCAGTAGAAAACGCGGCATCAGTAGCCTGATGCCGCCCGAGATTAACGCTTCAGCGCTTCACTCAGTTCTTCACGCATGTTGGAAAGAATTGCTTTCACCACACGTGGGTTACCGGCAACTACGTTGCCCGAGCTGAGGTGGTTGTGGCCGCCAACGAAGTCGGTGACCAGGCCGCCAGACTCACGTACCAGCAGTTCGCCAGCAGCAAAGTCCCAAGGCTTCAGGCCGATCTCAAAGAACCCGTCAACGCGGCCAGCGGCAACGTAGGCCAGATCCAGCGCGGCGGAACCGGTACGGCGGAAGTCGGCACATTGGGTGAACAGTTTGCCCAACAGGTTGATGTACGCCGGTGCGTGCTGTTTGACTTTGAACGGGAAGCCGGTCGCCAGGATGGTGCCATCCAGATCTTTGGCGTTGGTGCCGCGCAGACGGTAACCGTTGAGCTGTGCGCCCTGGCCACGGGTGGCGGTGAACAGTTCGTTGCGCATTGGATCGTAAACCACGGCCACTTCGGTACGGCCTTTAATGCGTACGGCGATGGAAACGGAGAAGTGGGGTAGACGTTTGATGAAGTTGGCGGTGCCATCCAGTGGATCAATCACCCATTGTACATCCTGATCTTCACCGGTTAACTCACCGCACTCTTCACCAATTACGGTGTGTTTCGGGTAAGATTTACGGATGATTTCGATGATCAGACGCTCAGCCTCGCGATCGACGTTAGTGACAAAGTCGTTAGAGCCTTTTTGTGTCGCTTCTACAGCGTCTGGAGTCTCGTAATTTTTGGCAATCAGGTTGCCAGCCTTGCGCGCAGCGCGCACGGCGATAGTCAGCATCGGATGCATGGGTATCTTCCACAGGATGTTAAAGAACAGGAAACGGCGCGAAGTATAGCAGGTGTTCGGCAAAATACCTACGACTGTGTTAGGATGCTACGATTTTCCGCAACGCTCAGAGTTTGTATGCTGCACAATATCCGCATTGTTCTAGTTGAAACCTCTCATACTGGCAACATGGGTTCTACTGCCCGCGCCATGAAAACCATGGGGTTAACTAACCTTTATCTGGTCAATCCACTGGTGAAGCCCGATTCCCAGGCGATCGCCCTGGCCGCAGGTGCCAGCGATGTGATTGGCAACGCCACGATTGTCGATACTTTTGATGAAGCCATTGCGGGTTGCCGCTTGGTGGTGGGCACTAGTGCTCGTTCACGCACTCTCCCGTGGCCGATGCTGGAACCCCGTGAATGCGGCGTGCGCGCGGTACAGGAAGGGGAGCAGGGGCCGGTTGCGTTGGTCTTTGGCCGTGAACGCGTTGGGCTAACCAATGACGAATTACAGAAATGCCATTATCATGTCGCTATTCCCGCCAACCCGGATTACAGCTCGCTGAATCTGGCTATGGCAGTGCAAATTCTGGCGTATGAGGTTCGCGTTGCCTTCCTCGATCGCCAGCAGGTGGAGGCCGCACCGGTGGAAGAGTCGCCGTATCCTCTGGTGGATGATATTGAACGCTTCTATCAGCACCTGGAGCAGACGCTGGTACGCACCGGCTTTATCCGCGCCGCCCATCCAGGGCAGGTGATGAACCGTTTACGCCGCCTGTTTGCTCGGGCACGCCCGGAAGCGCAGGAGTTGAATATCTTGCGTGGTATGCTGACGTCGATTGAGAAACAGGATAAACAGCAAGGTAATTAATTTTGCTGTCACCCGCAGTTACGCAAGATAGTATTGCTTATCTGCGGGTTATAAGGTGTATTTTATATACATCGGATAGGAATGCGCACAAAAAGCACGAATACTTGAGTAAATTAGTGGGTTAAATAGTTGACTGATTTACTCGGGAATGTCAGAATTTGGCCCATGTTTGACCAACAGGTAACCAATTAGCTATGAGACTGACATCCAAAGGCCGTTATGCAGTAACTGCCATGCTCGATGTGGCATTACACTCCCAGGAAGGGCCGGTACCACTGGCGGATATTTCCGAACGCCAAGGTATCTCGCTCTCTTATCTGGAACAACTGTTTTCCCGTCTGCGTAAGAATGGCCTGGTGGCCAGCGTACGTGGGCCAGGCGGCGGTTACCTGCTGGGCAAAGACGCGGACGCTATCGCCGTGGGTGCGGTGATTTCCGCAGTCGACGAGTCAGTAGACGCAACCCGTTGTCAGGGTAAAGAAGGCTGCCAGGGGGGCGATCGTTGTCTGACCCATACCCTGTGGCGCGATCTGAGCGAGCGCATCAGCGGGTTCTTGAACAATATTACGCTGGCCGAATTGGTGAACAACCAGGAAGTGCTGGACGTGGCAGACCGTCAAAATAGCGATTCGCGCCGCACGGCCAACGGTCGTCTGCAAGAAACGATCAACGTTAATCTGCGCGCATAAGCAGCTGGCGACTAATTTATTGGTTTTTGGAAGTGATGTACGGAGTACAAGAGCAATGAAATTACCGATTTATCTGGACTACTCGGCCACGACTCCCGTCGATCCGCGTGTTGCCGAGAAGATGATGCAGTTTTTGACCCTGGACGGCACTTTCGGTAACCCGGCCTCCCGTTCCCACCGTTTCGGCTGGCAGGCGGAAGAGGCGGTTGATATCGCCCGTAACCAGATCGCTGAACTGGTTGGCGCGGACCCGCGTGAGATCGTCTTCACCTCTGGGGCCACCGAATCCGATAACCTGGCGATCAAAGGCGCTGCCAACTTCTATCAGAAGAAGGGCAAGCACATCATCACTAGTAAAACCGAACATAAAGCCGTGCTGGATACCTGCCGCCAACTTGAGCGCGAAGGTTTTGAAGTCACCTATCTGGCACCGCAGAGCAACGGGATCATCGATCTCCAGGTTCTCGAAGCCGCGATGCGTGAAGACACCATCCTGGTTTCCATCATGCACGTGAATAACGAAATTGGCGTGGTGCAGGACATCGCTGCCATCGGCGAAATGTGCCGGGCGCGTGGCATCATCTATCACGTCGATGCAACCCAGAGCGTAGGTAAACTGCCTATCGATCTGAGCAAGCTGAAAGTGGATCTGATGTCCTTCTCCGGCCACAAGATTTATGGCCCGAAAGGTATTGGTGCCCTGTATGTGCAGCGTAAGCCGCGCATCCGCATCGAAGCCCAGATCCATGGCGGTGGCCATGAGCGCGGTATGCGTTCCGGCACCCTGGCAGTGCATCAGATCGTTGCCATGGGCGAAGCCTATCGTATTGCCAAAGAAGAAATGGCCAGCGAAATGGCACGCCTGCGCACTCTGCGCGATCGTCTGTGGGACGGCGTGAAAGATATGGAAGAAGTGTATCTGAACGGCGATCTGCAACACGGTGCACCGAACATTCTCAACGTCAGCTTCAACTATGTTGAAGGTGAGTCGCTGATCATGGCGTTGAAAGACTTGGCGGTTTCTTCAGGCTCAGCCTGTACTTCTGCCAGCCTTGAACCCTCCTATGTGCTGCGTGCACTGGGTATGAGTGATGAGTTAGCGCACAGCTCGATCCGTTTCTCCCTGGGGCGTTTCACCACGGAAGAAGAGATCGATTACACCATTTCGTTGGTGCGTAAATCCATTGGCCGTCTGCGCGATCTCTCCCCTCTGTGGGACATGTTCAAGCAGGGCGTGGATATCAACAGCATCGAATGGGCACATCATTAATTCTCAGCATCCAGGAGCAACGTCATGGCTTACAGCGAAAAAGTAATCGATCATTATGAAAACCCGCGTAACGTAGGGTCGTTTGATAACGAAGATCCTACCGTCGGTAGCGGTATGGTAGGGGCACCGGCCTGTGGCGACGTGATGAAGCTGCAGATCAAGGTTAACAACGAAGGCATTATTGAAGATGCCCGTTTCAAAACCTACGGCTGCGGTTCCGCCATCGCTTCCAGCTCGCTGGTGACCGAATGGATGAAAGGCAAGTCTCTTGATCAGGCCGAAGCGATCAAAAATACCCAGATCGCCGAAGAACTGGAGTTACCTCCGGTTAAAATTCACTGCTCGATTCTGGCCGAAGACGCCATTAAAGCAGCGATCGCCGACTACAAGAGCAAACACAGCGCCAAGTAGTTATACTCGTCATACTTCAAGTTGCATGTGCGTTGGCTGCACCTGTTCACCCCAGTCACATAGTTCATCTATGCTCCTGGGGATTCTCGGGCTTGCCGCTTTCCTGCAACTCGAATTATTTAGAGTATATTAATAAGTCATTTAGCCCGCTCTGCGGGCTAAGATTGAAGAGGTTGTTATGTCGATTACCATGAGCGACAGCGCCGCGCAGCGGGTTCAGGCATTTTTGGACCACCGTGGCAAAGGTCTCGGCCTGCGTCTGGGCGTGCGAACTTCCGGCTGTTCAGGAATGGCGTATGTGCTCGAATTTGTTGATGAAACGAACGACGATGATATCGTTTTTGAAGACAAAGGCGTCAAGGTGATCATTGACGGCAAGAGCCTGGTCTATCTGGACGGCACCGAGCTTGATTTCGTCAAGGAAGGTCTGAACGAAGGCTTCAAGTTCAACAACCCGAACGTCTCAAGCGAGTGCGGCTGCGGCGAGAGCTTTAACGTCTGACAGTCCATCGTGCTCCCCCGTGACCCACGGGGGAACCTCAATCATCACGATAACGCCCCGAGCACGCTATGGATTACTTTACTTTATTCGGGTTGCCGGTCCGCTATAGCGTAGACGGTAGCTTGCTTACCTCACGCTATCAAGATTTGCAGCGCCAATTCCACCCCGATCGTCATGCCCTCCAACCGGAGCGTGAACGCCTGATGGCGTTACAGCAGGCGGCGACCATCAATGAAGCCTATCAGTCGCTGAAGCACCCGTTAAAACGTGCCGAGTATATGTTATCTTTGCACGGCTTTGATTTGGGCAACGAGCAACATACCCTGCGCGACACCGCATTCCTGATGGAACAGTTGGAGCTGCGTGAAGAGCTTGACGCCATTGAACGCTCACCGGATGCGCCAAACGCACTGGCTGACTTCGCCACGCGCCTGAACAAGACCTTCAAACAGCGTAGCGCGCAGATGGTGCAGGAGCTGGATGATCAGCAGTGGCCACAGGCTGCCGATACCGTGCGCAAGTTACGCTTTTTGGACAAACTCCAGCAACAGATTGAACAACTCGAAGAAAAATTGCTGGGTTTTGATTAAAACTCCCCTATGGATTTCGAGTTGCAGCTAGGCAATAAAGTAACAACGCTGCAACTTGAAAGACGACGGGGAAACATTCTTGATTGTGGAAGCTTTGTATATGGCCTTATTACAAATTAGTGAGCCTGGCCTCACGGCTGCGCCGCATCAGCGCCGTCTGGCTGCCGGTATTGATCTGGGCACCACCAATTCGCTGGTGGCTACGGTGCGTAGCGGCCAGGCTGAAACGTTGGCCGACCTTGAAGGGCGCTATCTGCTGCCTTCCGTAGTGCATTATCAGGCCACCGAACACCAGGTTGGCTGGAGTGCTCGTGCACAGGCGGCACAAGATCCGGTCAATACGGTCAGCTCTGTCAAACGCATGATGGGCCGCTCTTTGGCTGACGTGCAACAACGCTATCCAAACCTGCCGTATCAGTTCCAGGCCAGCGACAACGGCTTGCCAATGATCGTGACCGCCGCAGGTCTGGTTAACCCGGTTGGCGTATCTGCCGATATCCTCAAGGCACTGGCTACCCGCGCTAAAGCGGCGCTGGAAGGTGAACTTGATGGGGTGGTGATCACCGTTCCCGCCTACTTCGACGACGCTCAACGCCAAGGCACCAAAGACGCTGCGCGTCTGGCTGGCCTGCACGTACTGCGCCTGTTGAACGAACCGACCGCCGCGGCTATCGCCTACGGGTTGGATTCGGGTCAGGAAGGGGTGATCGCTGTTTACGATCTGGGCGGCGGCACCTTTGATATATCCATTTTGCGTCTCAGCCGTGGCGTGTTCGAAGTGCTGGCTACCGGCGGTGATTCCGCATTGGGTGGCGATGACTTCGACCATCTGCTGGCGGACTGGTTGCGTGAACAGGCCGGTATTAGCGATCGTAGCGATCATGGTGTGCAACGCCAATTGCTGGATGCCGCGATTGCGGTCAAAATCGCCCTGAGCGATGCGCAGAGCACCACGGTAGATATCGCTGGTTGGCAGGGTGAAGTGACCCGTGAACAGTTCGAAACGCTGATTGCCTCGTTGGTGAAACGCACCCTGATGGCTTGCCGCCGCGCGCTGAAAGATGCCGCCGTCAGTGCCGAAGAGGTGCTGGAAGTGGTGATGGTTGGCGGCTCAACCCGTGTGCCATTGGTGCGCGAGCAGGTGGGCGAGTTCTTTGGCCGCACGCCGCTGACGTCGATCGATCCGGACAAGGTAGTGGCTATCGGTGCCGCTATCCAGGCGGATATCCTGGTAGGGAACAAACCGGATAGCGAAATGCTGCTGCTGGACGTGATCCCGCTGTCGCTTGGCCTGGAAACCATGGGTGGCCTGGTCGAGAAGGTGATCCCGCGTAACACCACCATTCCGGTGGCGCGAGCGCAGGAGTTCACTACCTTTAAAGACGGCCAGAGCGCGATGATGATCCATGTGCTGCAAGGCGAGCGTGAACTGGTGCAAGATTGCCGTTCGCTGGCGCGCTTTACGCTGCGTGGTTTACCGCCGTTGCCTGCTGGTGGGGCACATATTCGTGTGACCTTCCAGGTGGATGCCGATGGCCTGCTGAGCGTGACGGCGATGGAGAAATCCACTGGTGTCGAAGCTTCCATTCAGGTCAAGCCATCGTATGGTCTGTCCGATGCCGAAATTGCTGGCATGTTGAAGGACTCGATGGCCAATGCGCAAAGCGATGTCGGTGCTCGCAAGCTGGCGGAGCAACGGGTAGAAGCTTCCCGTGTGCTGGAAAGCCTGCAAGGTGCACTGGCAAGCGATGCCGCTCTGTTGAGTGATGAAGAAAGCCAGGCTATCAACAACGCGGTAGCCGAACTCCAGCAAGTGATGCAAGGCTCCGATCCTGCTGCGATCGAGGCTGCAATAAAAATAGTCGATGCAACAACCCAAGATTTTGCCGCGCGCCGCATGGATGCCTCCATTCGCCGTGCGCTGGCTGGCCATTCTGTGGATGAGGTTTAACCATGCCGAAAATTGTTTTCCTGCCCCATCAAGATCTATGCCCGGAGGGGGCAGTACTGGAAGCGGAAATTGGGGAAACTATCCTCGATGTCGCACTGCGTAACGGTATTGAAATTGAACATGCCTGTGAGAAGTCCTGCGCCTGTACCACCTGCCACTGCATCGTGCGTGAAGGGTTTGATTCCCTGGCCGAAAGCAGCGAGCTGGAAGATGACATGCTGGACAAAGCCTGGGGGCTGGAGCCGGAAAGCCGCTTGAGCTGCCAGGCCCGCGTCACCGAAGACGATCTGGTGGTCGAAATGCCGCGTTATACCGTCAACCACGCACGCGAGCACTAGTTTACCCGTCGTCTTTCAAGCCGCAGCGTTGTTACCTGCGAGCGTGAACCCCAGTCACTTACTGAAAGTAAGCTCCTGGGGACTCACACTCTTGTCGCCTAGCTGCGACTTGAAATCCATAGGGTAAAATGAGCCGTAATCATCATGTAGTGCAGGAGATAGTTTTATGAAGTGGACAGACAGCCGCGAAATCGGCGAAGCCCTGTACGATGCCTATCCAGATACCGATCCGAAAACCGTGCGTTTCACCGATATGCACCAGTGGATTTGCGATCTGGAAGAATTTGACGACGAACCGCAGGCTTCCAATGAAAAAATACTGGAAGCGATCCTGCTGGTCTGGTTAGATGAAGCAGAGTAAATAGCGAAATGGGCTGCCAAAGGCAGCCCGTTTATTTTGTATCCGACAAGATTAGTACAAGAATAATCCGGAGTAAGGCTATGACAACCGAAATCATGCAGATCACGCTATCCCAGCAACCCGCCGATGCGCGCTGGGGTGAAAAGGCGCTGCTGAGCACCAATGACCAAGGCATCACCATCCATCTGAGCAATTCCGGCAAACTGGGCCTGATCCAGCGTGCGGCACGCAGGATCGATGGCCAGGGTATCAAGAAAGTGAAACTGGCCGGGGAAGGCTGGGACCTGGAAAATAGCTGGGCGTTTTGGCAGGGCTATCGCGGGCCGAAAGGGCAGCGTAGCGTTGAATGGGCAGAGCTGCCGGAAGCGGAAAGCCAGGAACTGCAACAGCGCCTGAAGATTGTCGACTGGGTGCGTGACACCATCAATATGCCAGCGGAAGAGCTGGGGCCAGAGCAACTGGCAAGCCGCGCGGTTGATCTGATGTGTGCCGTCGGTTGCGATGCCGTCAGCTACCGTATCACCAAAGGTGAAGACCTGCGTGAGCAGAACTACGCCGGTATTCATACCGTTGGCCGGGGTTCCGATCGTTCTCCGGTGCTGTTGGCGCTGGACTTTAACCCGACGGGCAACCCTGATGCACCGGTATTTGCCTGCCTGGTGGGTAAAGGTATCACCTTCGACACCGGCGGCTACAGCCTCAAGCAAAGCGCGTTTATGGACTCGATGAAGTCCGACATGGGCGGCGCGGCCACCATCACTGGCGCATTGGCATTAGCAGTGGCACGTGGCTTGCAGCAGCGCGTTAAGCTGTACCTGTGCTGTGCGGACAATATGGTCAGCGGTAACGCCTTCAAACTGGGTGATATTATCCGCTATCGCAATGGCAAAACGGTTGAAGTGATGAATACCGATGCGGAAGGGCGTTTGGTATTGGCCGATGGGCTGATCGATGCCAGTGCACAAAACCCTCAGTTGATCATCGATTGTGCGACCTTGACCGGCGCAGCCAAAACGGCGGTAGGGAATGATTACCACGCGCTGTTCAGCTTTGACGATGCGCTGGCGCAAGAGCTGTTGGCCAGTGCGGATGAAGAGCACGAGCCGTTCTGGCGTCTGCCGCTGGCGGAATTCCACCGCAGCCAGTTGCCGTCAAACTTTGCTGAACTGAACAACGTTGCAGGCCCGGCTTATACTGCTGGTGCCAGTACCGCCGCAGCTTTCCTGTCACACTTTGTGCAGAATTACCAAAAGGGCTGGCTGCACATTGACTGTTCTGCCACTTACCGTAAAGGTGCTGTGGATCAGTGGTCGGCAGGCGCAACCGGTCTGGGCGTTCGCACGCTGGCCAACCTGTTGCTGAGCAAAGCCAAGTAAGTTTAACATTACGTTTTTCCGTAAGGGCTCAGCATGCTGAGCCCTTAATACATTGGAGGAGTCGGCAATGAGTTCCCACCACCATCATGATGATGACGCCGTTGCGGGCGAAAACGAGCTTGAGCGCCTGCTGAGGCTGGCGGCCTCGGAGCCGGCGCACCGCCCGGCGTTTTTCCGCGAACTGCTGGATTCAACGGTTTACATTTTGGGTGACAGCGAGCAGGTGCCGCACGACGGCGAAATCACGCTGAATGCCGAGACACCGGTGAACATTCAGCACTGGGAAAAGCAGGATGGCAGCAGCGTAGTGCCTTTCTTCACCTCATTGGAGGCGCTGCAAAAGGCCGTGGAGGATGAGCAACCCTTTATCGCCATGCCCGCTCGCGTGCTGTTTGAAATCACGCAAGGTGCCGAACTGTTCCTGAACCCGAAAGGCACCCACGGCAAAGAATTCCTGCCAGCCGAGATCGCCATGCTGCTGGCTACCGGCGGCGTAGTGAAGCCAGCGGAACGCTATATCGATACCGAAACCCAGCTGCTGCTGGGGCAGCCCGAAGAGTATCCTGCGGCGATGGTAGATGCGCTGACGACCTTGTTCAGCCAGCGTAAACCGGTACGCCGCGCTTTCCTGGCACTGATGCACGACCGTGCTGTAGACGAGAAGCCGAACCTGCTGGTGGGTCTGGAAGTGGATGGCGACCCGGCAGAGATTGAAGCCCTGATCAGCGAAGCCGGTATGGTGGCCAGCGAAACCGCGCCAAACGATGAGCCAGTCGATTTTTGCCTGGTAGAAGAGAATGCGCGGGGCGTGAGCCATTATCTGATCACCCATACCCAGGCTTTCTATCAACGTCGCTGGGGGAGTTGGCTGCGAAATATGATCCCATCGACCGATAAAACACAGTAAACCGACCGGTAAGGATCCAATTTGTCGCTGACTATCGAGGATTAAGATAATTTTTTTTTAATGAAATGTTGATTTTCCCGTAGGCAAGCGTTAACAGCGCACATATAATCTGCGCCACTTGAAAGGCCGGCACCTCACCTTATCGCCCGGCCTGTTTTGGAAGACATAATAGAGGCCATCATGACCGTAGAACGTACCTTTTCCATCATTAAACCAAACGCAGTAGCTAACAATGACATCGGCGCTATCTATGCTCGTTTCGAGCGCGCGGGTTTCAAAATCATCGCATCTAAAATGTTGCGTCTGACTCGCGAACAGGCCGAAGGCTTCTACGCTGAGCACAAAGGCCGTCCTTTCTTCGACGGTCTGGTTGAGTTCATGACCTCTGGCCCAATCGTGGTGCAGGTTCTGGAAGCCGAAAACGCCGTACAGCGTAACCGTGACATCATGGGCGCAACCAACCCGGACAACGCATTGGCTGGCACTCTGCGTGCTGACTATGCAGACAGCTTCACTGCCAACGCCGTTCACGGCTCAGACGCAGTAGAATCTGCCCAGCGTGAAATCGCCTACTTTTTTAACGAAAGCGAAATCTGCGCACGTTAATACCCGTCGTCTTTCAAGCTGCAGCGTTGTTACCTGCACTATCCCACCCCAGTCACTTACGAAAAGTAAGCTCCTGGGGATGAGATAGCTTGTCGCCTAGCTGCAACTTGAAATCCATAGGGTATTAAGAGGTTTCTTGCATAGTGAAGTGAGCTTTTACCGGCAGATACAATAAAAATGCCGTGAAAGCCGTTCAGACGTAGAAACCCGCTACTAAAATTTGTACAATGCCGCGCCCCAGGGAAGTCATCTTGCCTGGGGCGTGTCTTTTGATGACACACTTACTTTCCACTCCTTCAAGCCATAACGTGTAATAACGAGGCTAAGAGATCATTATGTTAGAACCCATCGCGCCCGAGCATACCTTGTCTGAAAATAATTCCCTGACCGTGCAAACGGAACAACCGGCTACGGCCAAAATCAACCTGCTGGATTTGAACCGTCAGCAATTGCGCGAATTCTTCGCCAACATGGGTGAAAAACCTTTCCGCGCCGATCAGGTGATGAAGTGGATGTATCACTATTGCTGCGATGATTTTGAGCAGATGACCGACATCAACAAGGTGCTGCGCAATAAATTACAGAGCGTGGCGGAAATCCGTGCGCCGGAAGTAGCTGAAGAGCAGCGTTCGGCTGATGGCACCATCAAGTGGGCCATCAAGGTGGGCGATCAACAGGTCGAAACTGTCTATATCCCAGATGGTGATCGCGCCACTCTGTGCGTGTCTTCACAGGTAGGCTGCGCACTGGAGTGCAAATTCTGTTCCACGGCTCAGCAGGGCTTTAACCGCAACCTGCGAGTGTCGGAAATTATCGGCCAGGTTTGGCGTGCCGCTAAAATTTTGGGTGCCATCAAAGTCACCGGCCAGCGCCCGATCACCAACGTGGTGATGATGGGCATGGGCGAGCCGCTGCTTAACCTGACCAACGTGGTGCCTGCGATGGAAATCATGCTGGACGACTTTGGTTTTGGCCTGTCCAAGCGCCGCGTTACCTTGTCCACCTCCGGTGTCGTGCCCGCCTTGGACAAATTGGGAGACATGATCGATGTGGCCCTGGCCATTTCGCTGCATGCACCAAACGACACGATCCGCGACGAGATCGTGCCAATCAACCGCAAGTACAATATTGAAACCTTCCTGGCGGCGGTACGCCGTTATCTGGAAAAATCCAATGCTAACCAAGGGCGGGTCACCGTTGAGTACGTGATGCTGGATCATATCAACGACAGCACTGACGACGCGCACCAACTGGCGGAAGTGCTGAAGGATACGCCATGCAAGATCAACCTGATCCCATGGAACCCGTTCCCTGGAGCACCTTATGGCCGCAGTTCCAACAGCCGCGTCGACCGTTTCTCCAAGGTGTTGATGGAATACGGCTTTACGACTATTGTTCGTAAAACCCGTGGCGATGACATTGATGCTGCCTGTGGGCAGTTGGCGGGAGAGGTGATCGATCGTACCAAGCGTACCCTGAAAAAGAAAATGGCCGGGGAACCTATCAACGTACGAGCGGTCTGAATCCTATAGCATGATTTTTTTGTTATCTAACAGCCTGTTATGTGAGCAGCAATCCTTCAGGCGATCGGGTAACATCGGATAAGGAAATGAGTGCAAGCATGAAGCTGAAACTGTGGGGTGTATTATTGGCGGCCAGTTTGCTGGCGGGCTGTTCCAGCTCGCAGCCCGATAACGACGGGCCAGCGGTGGCGGCAGGCCAGACCCGGTTGCAACTGGGCCTGGAGTATCTGAACCAGGGCGATCTACCGGCTGCCAGGCAGAATCTGCAAAAAGCGGTCGATGCTGCCCCACAGGATTATCGTACCCAATTGGGCATGGCACTCTACAATCAGCGGATCGGCGATAACGCCGCCGCGCAGCAGAGTTATCAGCAAGCGCTTAAACTTGCACCGGGTAACGGTACCGTATTGAATAATTACGGTGCGTTTCTCTGTAGTTTAGGGCAGTATGTACCGGCCCAACAGCAGTTTAGCGCTGCGGCACTGGCGCCAGAATATGGCCAGGTTGCCGACAGTCTGGAAAACGCAGGTTACTGTTTCCTCAAGGCCGGTCAAAATGATGAAGCTCGTAAGTTATTAACGCGAGCGCTGAAGATCGATCCGGACAAGGGGGCTCCGCTGTTAGTGGAGGCAGAAAAGCAATTTGGAGAAGGGAAGCGCACGCAGTCGCAACTTTTATTGGACAGTTATCAACATGTTCTGCCGGCGAGTGCCGACAGTCTATGGTTACAGATTCGTTTCGCCGCGTTAGCGGGCCGTCAGGATAGCGTTCAACGCTATGGCAAACAGCTAGCGCGAAGTTTTCCACAATCCAAACAGTACCAGCAGTTCTTAGCTAATGAATACTGAAGATTCCCAAGATAAAACCGTATCTATGACAACAGGTCAACGCCTGCGCCAGGCTCGTGAACAACTCGGGTTGAGCCAACAGGTCGTGGCTGAACGCCTGTGCCTAAAAATGTCTACCGTGCGCGACATTGAAGACGACAATATGTCTGCCGATCTGGCTTCAACGTTCGTGCGTGGTTATATCCGTTCCTATGCCAAGCTGGTGCATTTGCCAGAAGATGAACTGTTGCCGATGATGGAAAAACAGGCACCAGTGAGAGCGGCCAAAGTGGCTCAGATGCAGAGCTTCTCTTTGGGGAAGCGCCGTAAAAAGCGTGATGGCTGGCTGATGAGCTTTACCTGGCTGATTGTGTTTGTGGTCGTGGGTTTGACCGGTGCCTGGTGGTGGCAGAATCACAAGGCTCAGCAGGAAGAGATCGCCACCATGGCGGATCAATCTTCTGCACAACTTTCTCAACATGGTGAAGGCCAACCCGTACCGCTAACCGACGGCAACGTCGATAATGGCGCTTCTGCGGTAGATCCTGACAGCAGCCCCGCGCCAGCAACCAATAGCGCGGTGACGACTCAACAGGTTCCGGTTGTGCTTGATCCTCAGGCGGCTCAGCAGCCTGCGGTGGTAGCACCAAGCCAGGCCACTATCCCGGATGCAGCTCCGACAGCCCCAGTGGTTCAGTCTCAGCTGCCTACCGGTACCGCTGGCGTCAGTGCTCCAGAAGCAGATGCCAATGGGCTGGTAATGGATTTTTCCGGCGACTGCTGGGTACAAGTGGTTGACGCGACGGGCAAATCTTTGGTCAGCGGCATTCAGAAAAGCGGTTCCCGGCTGAATCTGGCAGGAACGGCCCCGTATAAACTGACCCTCGGCGCACCGGCTTCGGTACAGGTTCAATTCCAGGGTAAACCGGTCGATTTAAGCCGGTTTGTCAAGTCAAACCGTGTTGCTCGTCTGACCGTTGCCGCGCAGTAATTGCGCGGCTATTGTCGTTAAGTCAGAGCAGCAGTGGAGAGTAACTGATGCATAACCAAGCTCCCATTAACCGTCGCAAATCTACCCGTATTTACGTCGGTAACGTGCCTATAGGCGATGGAGCGCCGATTGCCGTGCAATCGATGACCAACACCCGTACCACCGATGTCGAAGCGACGGTTAATCAGATCCGGGCTCTGGAGCGCGTGGGGGTTGATATCGTCCGCGTTTCCGTTCCCACCATGGACGCCGCCGAGGCGTTTCGGCTGATCAAACAGCAGGTCAACGTACCGCTGGTGGCCGATATCCATTTCGATTACCGCATTGCGTTGCAGGTTGCCGAATACGGCGTTGACTGCCTGCGTATCAACCCGGGTAACATCGGCAACGAATCACGTATCCGCTCAGTGGTTGACTGCGCACGTGACAAAAATATCCCGATCCGCATCGGCGTTAACGGCGGTTCGTTGGAAAAAGATATTCAGGAAAAGTACGGCGAACCTACGCCGGAAGCGCTGCTGGAATCCGCCATGCGTCACGTGGATATCCTGGATCGCCTCAACTTTGACCAGTTCAAGGTAAGCGTAAAAGCGTCCGACGTGTTCCTGGCCGTGCAGTCTTACCGGTTGTTGGCTGCCCGTATTGACCAACCCTTGCACCTTGGTATCACCGAGGCGGGCGGCGCACGCAGTGGCTCAGTAAAATCAGCCATTGGCTTGGGCATGCTGCTGTCGGAAGGGATCGGCGATACGCTGCGCATTTCGCTGGCGGCAGATCCGGTTGAAGAAGTGAAGGTTGGCTTTGATATCCTGAAGTCTTTGCGCATCCGCGCTCGTGGCATCAACTTCATTGCCTGCCCAACTTGCTCACGTCAGGAGTTTGACGTCATTGGCACTGTCAATGCGTTGGAACAGCGCCTGGAAGACCTCATTACCCCGATGGATGTGTCCATTATCGGTTGTGTGGTGAACGGGCCGGGCGAAGCTTTGGTGTCTACCATTGGGGTAACCGGTGGGCACAAGAAGAGTGGCTTCTACGAAGACGGCGTACGCCAGAAAGATCGTTTTGATAACGAACAGATGATTGATCAGTTGGAAGCGAAGATCCGGGCCAAAGCGGCCATGATGGACGAATCCAAGCGTATTTCGATCAATCTTCTGGAAGAATAAGCCAGTGGGCATTTGGCCCACTGATGAATTATCCGAGGGCTAGATTGCCTATCCGCGTTGAATAGCGGGTGGCAAAGTCCCTATAATCGGATCCATTTTATAAAACGGACAGAGAACTCACGTGGCAAAAAACATTCAAGCCATTCGCGGCATGAACGATTACCTGCCGGAAGAAACGGCACTGTGGCAGCGCATTGAAGGCACACTCAAGCAGGTGCTGAGCGGCTATGGCTATAGCGAAATCCGGTTGCCGATTGTAGAGCAGACCCCGTTATTTAAGCGCGCCATCGGTGAAGTGACCGACGTCGTGGAAAAAGAGATGTATACCTTCGAGGATCGCAACGGCGAAAGCCTGACGCTGCGCCCGGAAGGAACGGCTGGCTGCGTACGCGCCGGTATCGAACATGGTCTGCTGTACAATCAGGAACAGCGTCTGTGGTATATCGGCCCGATGTTCCGTTACGAACGTCCACAAAAAGGCCGTTACCGCCAGTTCCATCAGTTAGGGGCAGAGGTATTTGGCCTGCAAGGCCCGGATATTGATGCTGAGCTTATCCTGCTGACTGCCCGCTGGTGGAAGGCGCTGGGTATTGCCGAACACGTCAATCTGGAACTGAACTCCATCGGTTCACAGGAAGCTCGCTGCAACTATCGTGACGCTCTGGTGGCTTTCCTGGAACAGCATCAGGAAAAACTCGACGAAGACTGCAAGCGCCGCATGTACAGCAACCCACTGCGCGTGCTGGATTCTAAAAATCCAGAAGTGCAAACCCTGCTTAACGATGCGCCGCGTCTTTCCGACTATCTGGATGAAGAGTCCAAAGCCCACTTTGCCGGGCTGTGTGAACTTTTAGCTCAGGCCGGTATCCCATATACCGTTAACGAGCGCCTGGTGCGTGGCCTGGATTATTACAATCGCACGGTGTTTGAGTGGGTCACCACCAGCCTGGGCGCTCAGGGCACCGTGTGTGCCGGTGGCCGTTACGATGGCCTGGTTGAGCAACTGGGTGGGCGTGCTACCCCTGGCGTTGGTTTTGCCATGGGGCTGGAGCGTTTAGTGCTGCTGGTTCAGGCGGTTAATCCGGACTTCAAGGCACCGGCCACTATCGACGTGTACGTCATATCGAGCGGGGCGGGTACCCAGAGTGCGGCCATGTTGCTGGCAGAGCAGGTTCGTGATGCTGCGCCGCAGATTAAACTGATGACCAACTATGGCGGCGGCAACTTTAAAAAGCAGATCACCCGTGCAGATAAGTGGGGCGCTCGTATCGCCCTGATCCTGGGTGAGAACGAAGTCGCAGCACAGCAGGTGGTGATGAAAGACCTGCGCAGTGGTGAACAAGAAACGCTGGCGCAAAGCGAAATCGCTGCGCGTCTGGCTTTGATGTTAGGTTAAGGAGAAGGACACCGTGGAAGTCTATACCACTGAAAACGAACAGCTTGACGCCGTGCGCAACTTTTTTGCCGAAAACGGTAAAGCTTTGGTTGTGGGTGTGGTGCTCGGTATTGGTGCCCTGGTTGGTTGGCGCTACTGGCAGAGCAACCAGACCTCCAGCATGATGGCGGCCTCACAGTCTTATCAACAGGCTAGCGTTGCCTTGGAATCGGGTAAAGCCGAAGACGTGGCAACGGCAGAGAAGTTTATCCAGGCGAACGACAACAGCTACGGCGTGTTCGCGGCTCTGGAGTTGGCTAAGCACTTTGCAGAACAAGGTGATTTCGCCAAGGCAGAACAGCAACTGGTAGTGGCACAGGGCCATGCCAAAGATGAAAACCTGCTGGCGCTGGTAAACCTGCGTCTGGCACGTATTCAGATGCAAGAGAAAAAGCTGGATGAAGCGCTGAAAACGCTGGATGGCGTGAAAGGCGAAGGTTGGATGGCAATGATGCAAGACGCACGCGGTGACGTGCTGTTGGCCAAAGGCGACAGCAAAGGTGCACGCGAAGCTTACAGCAAAGGCATCGAATCCAATGCTTCTCAGGTGCTTGCGGCAGTGATGCGCATGAAATTGAATAACTTGTCCAGCTAAGGGGAATCCCATGCAATTGCGTAAAACACTCTTGGTCGGACTGGTTTCCGTGACTTTGCTGAGTGGTTGTTCGCTGTTTAGTGGCGAAGAAGATGTGGTTACCATGTCGCCGCTGCCAACGGTTGAAAATCAGTTCACGCCGAACAAAGCGTGGAGCACGTCGGTCGGCGACGGCATTGGTGAGTACTACTCTCACCTGCGTCCGACTTATCAGGACAGCACGGTTTATGCTGCCGATCGTCGCGGTACGGTGAAAGCGATGGACTTGGCCGACGGTAAAGAAAAATGGAAGGCCGACCTCTCCGAGAAAACCGGCTTCTTCTCCAGTAACCTGCCAGCGCTGCTGTCTGGCGGCCTGACGGTGTCTGGCTCCAACGTGTACGTTGGCAGTGAGAAAGCAGTGGTGTATGCGCTGAATACCGAAGACGGTAAAGTCTCTTGGCAAACCAAGGTAGCGGGTGAAGCGATTTCCCGCCCGGTGGTCGCCGAGGGTCTGGTACTGGTCCATACCACTAACGGCCAGCTGCAAGCGTTGAACGAGTCCGATGGTACCATCAAGTGGACGGTCAACCTGGATATCCCTTCACTGTCACTGCGTGGTGAGTCTGCTCCGGCAACGGCCTTTGGTGCAGCAGTAGTTGGCGGTGACAACGGTCGCATCAGCGCGGTGTTGATGCAGCAGGGCCAGTTGATCTGGCAGCAGCGTATTTCCCAGCCAAGCGGTGCGACCGAGATCGATCGCCTGAATGACGTAGACACCACGCCGGTGATTATTGACAACGTGGTCTATGCCTTGGGTTACAATGGCAACATGGCGGCGCTGGATCTGCGCTCCGGCCAAATCATGTGGAAACGTGATATGGGCTCGGTGAACGACTTTATCGTCGATGCAGGCCGTATCTATGTGGTCGATCAGAATGACCGTGTAGTGGCGATGAATACCGAAGGTGGCGTTAACCTGTGGCGTCAGAGCGATTTGTTGCACCGTAACCTGACCGCACCAGCGCTGTATAATGGCTACTTGGTCGTCGGCGATGCCGAAGGTTATCTGCACTGGATCAATACCACCGATGGCCGTTTTGTGGCTCAGCAAAAAGTGGATAGCTCCGGCTTCCTGTCCGCGCCAATTGTGGCCGGTGATAAACTGCTGATCCAGGCGCGTGGCGGCAAGGTTTACGCCTTCACTCGCTAACAGTTTTTACTCAGTAGATCGCAAATTGCGGTTAGTGATATTTACTACACGCCGTTTGATAGGTCTTACCCTATGGATTTCGAGTTGCAGCTAGGCAATAACAACGCTGCAGCTTGAAAGACGACGGGTAATGGGATAACGGCTCCTGCTATCAGGGGCCGTTTCGTATTTTTAAGCTATGCCGCTGCTGTCTATTGCGCTGCATAGTAACGCATTGATTATTAAGTAATGAGGCTTCAACATGATACCTGTCGTTGCGCTGGTCGGGCGCCCGAATGTCGGTAAATCCACCTTGTTTAACCGTTTAACACAGACGCGCGATGCGCTGGTGGCGGATTTCCCCGGGCTAACGCGAGACCGCAAGTATGGTCGTGCTGAAGTTGAGGGCAACGAATTTATTATCGTCGATACCGGGGGTATTGACGGGACGGAAGATGGCGTTGAAACGCGTATGGCCGGCCAGTCGCTGCTGGCGATCGAAGAGGCCGATATCGTCCTGTTTATGGTCGATGCCCGTGCCGGGCTGATGCCTGCCGATCAGGGGATTGCCCAGCACCTGCGTAATCGCCAGAAGGCGACGTTCCTGGTTGCCAACAAAACCGATGGCATGGACCCGGATACGGCGACGGCAGATTTCTATTCCTTGGGCCTGGGCGACGTCTATGCGATTGCCGCTTCCCATGGCCGTGGCGTCACGCAACTGATTGAGCACGTACTGGTGCCGTTCATCCCGGCAAAACCGGAAGAAGTCGAGCTGACCGAAGAAGAAGCCAATGCCGCCTATTGGGCCGAGCAGAATGGTGAGCTGGAAGAGGGTGAATATGAAGATCCGGAAGACGACTTCAACCCGCAGGATCTGCCGATCAAGCTGGCGATCGTTGGCCGCCCTAACGTAGGTAAGTCGACGCTCACTAACCGTATCCTCGGCGAAGAGCGTGTCGTCGTGTTTGACATGCCAGGCACCACTCGCGACAGCATTTACATTCCGATGGTACGTGACGAGCGCGAATACGTGCTGATCGACACCGCCGGGGTGCGCAAGCGCGGCAAGGTTACCGAAACCGTAGAGAAATTCTCGGTGATCAAAACGCTACAGGCGATTGAAGATGCCAACGTAGTACTGCTGGTGGTTGACGCCCGCGAAGGCATTTCCGATCAGGATCTGTCGCTGCTGGGCTTTATCCTCAATAGTGGGCGCTCACTGGTGATTGCGGTCAACAAGTGGGACGGCATGAGTGAGGAAGATCGCGATCACGTGAAGGAGATGCTCGATCTACGCCTGGGCTTTGTCGATTTTGCGCGTGTGCACTTTATCTCTGCGCTGCACGGCAGCGGTGTGGGTAACCTGTTCGAATCTGTTAACGAAGCCTATGAGTGTGCTACTCGTCGCGTAAACACCTCGATGCTTACCAAGATCATGCAGATGGCTGCTGAAGACCATCAGCCGCCGTTGGTGCGGGGCCGCCGCGTGAAGCTGAAATACGCGCACGCTGGGGGTTATAACCCACCTATCGTGGTGATCCACGGCAACCAGGTATCCGATCTGGCCGACTCCTACAAACGTTACCTGATGAACTACTTCCGTCGTTCACTCAAGGTGATGGGAACGCCGATCCGCATCCAGTTCAAAGAGGGCGAGAACCCGTTTGCGGGTAAGCGCAACACCTTGACGCCAAACCAGATGCGCAAGCGTAAGCGCTTGATGAGCCACCTGAAGAAGTCAAAATAACCATCGTAGGGCGTGGAATTGATACCGCGCCCTATTTTTATCCTGCTTAAACCGTTCTATTATCTGCCAATCTCACTCCTTCACCGACCCTGCAAAGGAACCTCATGTCCTGGGAAACCTGGAGTTTTGCCTTTAGCGTCACCGTACCCAACCTATTGATGATGCTGCTGGGGATCCTGCTGCGCCACTGGCGGCTGATGGACGATCGCTTTATCGATGGGGCCACCAAGCTGGTATTTAATCTGGCTCTGCCCTGCCTGTTGTTCTTCAGCATCGCCACCAACCATCCGCAACTGCGCGATAATTTCGCGTTGGTGATCTACGGTGCGGTAGGAACGGTTGCGACCTTCCTGCTGCTGGAGATCGCAGCAAAGTGGCTGGTGAAAGAACCACGCGAGCGTGGCGTATTCGTGCAGGGGGGATTCCGGGCGAATACCGCGATTGTCGGCCTGGCTTATGCCATGACTGCCTACGGCGATGAGGGCGTCGCGATTGCCTCGCTGTATCTGACCGTGACGGTGATCCTGTTTAACGTGCTGTCGGTCATCACCCTGACGCGCAGCCTGCAAGGCGGCAACGGGCAGAAAATCAAACATCTGTCATTGCTGCGCAGCATCGTGACCAATCCGCTGATCTTGGGGCTGTTGAGCGGTCTGGCCTATGCGCAGACCGGGTTTGGGATTGCGCCAGTGCTCAAACAGACCGGCAGCTACATCTCAGGCCTTTCATTACCGCTGGCCTTGCTGTGTACCGGGGCCAGCCTCGATCTGCGGGCGATGTTCCGCTCTTCCAACGTCGCAGCGTTGTCGTCGTCGGCTAAACTGTTTTTGGTTCCGGTGCTGATGACGTTAGGGGGTTGGCTTTGCGGTTTTGAGGGCGCTACGCTCGGCATTATTTTTATGTTCTCGGCGACGCCAACCGCTTCCGGCAGCTATGTAATGACACGCGCTATGGGGGGCAACGCGACGTTGGCCGCCAATATTATTGCGATCACCACCGTGGGATCCTTCTTTACCACCGCGCTGGGGATCTCTTTCCTGCGCTCGTGGGGCGTGATTTAAACCAGGAGGAAAGATGGACGCCTTATGTCCGGTTTGTGCCCAGCCGATGAGCTGGTTGAATGGCCACTATCATTGTGACGGCTGTAACAGTGATTACCAGCAGTTTGCCGAATGCCCCGACTGCGGGCAACCGTTGCAAGAACTGAAAGCCTGTGGCGCCGTGGATTATCTCTGCCAGCATGGCCACGGGCTGATCTCCAAAAAGCGAGTGAAGTTCAGCTATCAACCGGTGGAATGACCTTATGCATCATAGAGCCGGTGGTCGTGCGTGCTGACCGCTGGTGACACCTTGTTTTGGCTGAGGCGTTTTACCGAGGCCCGTACCGCCAAGCGCCTGTGCAGCAGCATATTTCCGCAGAAGAAGTCGATCAGCTCTGCCACTAACGGCTATTCCACCACGCGTTTCTTACGTGGCTTTTTCGCCACGGTGACGATTTTTACTTCGCTCTCCACCCAGCCATCCTGCAGGCGGGTTTTCAGCATTTCCCCAACCTGTGCCTGCTTGGTGGTTTTCAGTAACTCACCCTGTGGCGTCTGCGTTACGCTATAGCCGCGAGCCAAGGTTGCCAGCGGACTAACTGCCTCCAATTGACTACAGGCGACGCCAAAGCGCTGGCGATAGCCATTGAGTTGCCGCTCCATCCCCTGTTGCAAACGGTATTCCTGCTGCTGAACACGCTGCTGTAAGCGGTGGATGTGGCCCATCGGCTGTACCTGCGCCAAGCGCTGCTGCACGCGTTCACTGCGGCGAGAAGATAGCCGTAATTGCTGCTGCATCCCTTCCTCAAGACGGCGCTGTAGTTTGAATAACAGCGTTTGCTGTCGTGCCAGCCGCAGGTGTGGATGCTGCTGTTGCAGACGGTGGTTGATGCGGGTGAACTGCTGCTGGCGCTGCGCCAGATAATAGTCCATCGCCATTTCCAGCCGCTGTTGCTGTGACTGCAATTGGCGCAGCAGCTCAAGCTGATTACGGCTGATCAACTCCGCCGCAGCGGAAGGGGTAGGTGCCCGCAGGTCGGCAACAAAGTCGGCAATGGTGACGTCGGTTTCATGGCCAACGGCGCTGACAATAGGGATACGGCTGGCAAAAATTGCCTTCGCGACGCGTTCGTCGTTAAAACTCCACAAATCTTCTAACGAGCCACCGCCGCGCCCGACGATCAGCACATCACACTCATCACGGCGGTTGGCGGTTTCGATCGCGCGAACGATCTGCAACGGAGCTTCTGCCCCTTGCACGGACGTGGGATAAATCACGATCGGCAGTGAAGGATCGCGCCGCTTTAGCACCTGCAAAATATCGTGCAGAGCCGCGCCGCTGGCGGAGGTGATCACCCCAACGTGTTTGGCCGGGTTTGGCAGCGGTTGCTTGAACTGCTGATCAAACAAGCCTTCGGCCGCCAAGCGCTGCTTCAATTGCTCGAATTGCTGTTGCAGCAGGCCGTCACCGGCAGGCTGCATGCTTTCGGCGATCAGTTGGTAATCACCGCGTGGCTCATACAGGGTGATGCTGGCCCGCACCAGAACCTGCTGGCCATTTTGCGGGCGAAAGGTGGTGCGCCGGTTGCTGTTGCGGAACATCGCGCAACGCACCTGGGCACGGTCATCTTTCAGCGTGAAATACCAGTGGCCGGAGGAGGGCTGGGAGAAGTTGGAGATCTCGGCGGAGAGCCAAATCTGCCCCATTTCCATTTCCAGCAGCTGTCGAACCGTCTGATTGAGGCGGCTTACGGTAAAAATGGACGGTGAAGTAGGTAGTGACATGTGACCCAGATCAAATTTCAAAACAAGCACTTAATTGGTCGATATTACAGCTCGGCGAAAGGTAATCAAGAGTTTTTGTAAGAAAGTGCTGGAGGCAACCGATTACGCTCTGTATAATGCCACGGCAATATTTTATCTTTTCCGCATCCACCTTGGTGAGATATTGCCCATGCTACGTATTGTAAAAGAAGCTCTAACGTTTGATGACGTTCTCCTGGTTCCAGCCCACTCCACAGTTCTGCCTAATACCGCAGATCTTGGCACCCAACTGACCAAATCCATCCGCCTGAATATCCCTATGCTGTCCGCAGCCATGGATACTGTAACCGAATCCAACCTGGCCATTGCGCTGGCGCAGGAAGGCGGCTTGGGCTTCATTCACAAAAACATGTCCATTGAGCGCCAGGCGGAAGAAGTTCGCCGGGTGAAAAAACATGAAAGCGGTGTGGTCACGGACCCACAGGCCGTTACTCCTTCCACCACGCTGGCAGAAGTGAAAGAGTTAACCGCGCGTAACGGCTTTGCCGGTTACCCGGTTGTGACCGAAGAAAACGAACTGGTGGGGATCATTACCGGCCGTGACGTGCGCTTCGTCACCGATCTGACTCAGCCTGTCACCGCAGTGATGACGCCAAAAGAGCGCCTGGTCACCGTCAAGGAAGGCGAAGCGCGTGAAGTCGTGTTGCAAAAAATGCACGAAAAACGTGTTGAAAAAGCGCTGGTGGTGGACGATAGCTTCCATCTGCTGGGCATGATCACCGTTAAAGACTTCCAGAAAGCAGAGCGTAAACCTAACGCCTGTAAAGATGAGCATGGCCGTCTGCGCGTAGGCGCTGCGGTGGGTGCTGGTGCTGGTAACGAAGAGCGCGTTGATGCGCTGGTTGCCGCCGGGGTTGACGTACTGCTCATCGACTCTTCACACGGCCATTCCGAAGGCGTGTTACAGCGTATTCGCGAAACACGTGCCAAATACCCAGACCTGCAAATCCTTGGTGGCAACGTCGCGACCGGGGCTGGTGCCAAAGCCCTGATGGAAGCCGGCGTGAGCGCGGTAAAAGTCGGTATTGGCCCTGGCTCTATCTGTACGACTCGTATCGTAACCGGCGTGGGTGTTCCGCAGATCACTGCTATCGCCGATGCAGTAGAAGCGTTGGAAGGTACAGGTATCCCTGTTATCGCTGACGGCGGTATCCGCTTCTCTGGCGATATCGCCAAAGCGATTGCTGCTGGCGCGTCCTGCGTGATGGTTGGCTCAATGCTGGCGGGTACGGAAGAATCTCCAGGCGAAATCGAGTTGTATCAGGGGCGTTCGTTCAAATCTTATCGTGGAATGGGTTCTCTGGGCGCGATGTCCAAAGGTTCCTCCGACCGTTACTTCCAGACCGATAACGCCGCTGATAAACTGGTGCCGGAAGGTATCGAAGGCCGTGTGGCCTATAAAGGCATGCTGAAGGCGATTGTACATCAGCAGATGGGCGGCCTGCGTTCCTGCATGGGCCTGACTGGCTGTGCGACCATCGACGAACTGCGTACCAAAGCCGAGTTTGTGCGCATCAGCGGTGCCGGTATTCAAGAAAGCCATGTGCATGACGTGACCATCACCAAAGAATCACCAAACTATCGCATGGGCTAATGCTTTAACCTCTCTCCTGCGGGAGAGAGGCAGGGATGAAGGGGCAGCCTCTCATCCCAAATACCCTTTTTGCTCTTTTTCTCTGTTGCTGGAATTTGCCTCACATGACAAACAATATTCATAAGCATCGCATCCTGATCCTGGATTTCGGTTCACAATACACCCAACTGATTGCCCGCCGCGTGCGTGAGATCGGTGTTTACTGTGAGCTGTGGGCCTGGGACGTCAGCGAAGAGCAGATCCGCGAATTCAATCCAAGCGGCATCATTCTCTCCGGTGGCCCAGAAAGCACCACCGAACTGAGCAGCCCGCGTGCGCCAGAATATGTCTTCACCGCCGGCGTACCGGTATTGGGCGTGTGCTACGGCATGCAGACCATGGCGATGCAACTGGGCGGCCATGTACAGGGTTCAACCGAGCGTGAGTTCGGTTATGCGCAGGTGGAAATCACCCAATCAAGCGCCCTGATCCGCGATATCGAAGATGCGATCAGCCCGGCAGGCAAACCGGTATTAGACGTATGGATGAGCCATGGCGATAAAGTCACCGCTATCCCGTCAGATTTCGTCACCGTTGCCAGCACCGATACCTGTCCGTTTGCCATTATGGCCAACGAGGAAAAACGCTTCTACGGCGTACAGTTCCACCCGGAAGTCACCCATACCCGCCAGGGCCAGCGCATCCTGGAGCGTTTCGTGCTGGATATCTGTGGTTGTGAAGCGCTGTGGACGCCTGCCACCATCATCGAAGATGCCGTTGCGCGTATTCGTGAGCAGGTCGGTGAAGATCACGTGATCCTCGGCCTGTCTGGCGGCGTGGATTCATCCGTTACCGCTATGTTGCTGCACCGCGCCATTGGCAAGCGCCTGACCTGCGTATTCGTGGATAACGGCCTGCTGCGCCTGAACGAAGCTGACCAAGTGCTGGAAATGTTCGGTGACCACTTCGGCCTGAACATTGTGCACGTGGCGGCGGAGAACCGTTTCCTGAGCGCGCTGGCGGGTGTGGATGAGCCAGAAGCCAAGCGTAAGATCATTGGCCGTGTCTTTGTCGAAGTGTTCGACGAAGAAGCCTGCAAGCAGAGCGCCGTGAAGTGGCTGGCTCAGGGCACCATCTACCCAGATGTGATCGAATCCGCCGCTTCCGCTACTGGCAAAGCGCATGTGATCAAATCGCACCACAACGTCGGTGGCCTGCCGAAAGAGATGAAGCTGGGTCTGGTGGAACCGCTGAAAGAGCTGTTCAAAGACGAAGTGCGCAAGATTGGTCTGGAGCTGGGCCTGCCGTACGACATGCTGTACCGCCACCCGTTCCCAGGGCCAGGTCTGGGCGTGCGCGTATTGGGCGAAGTGAAGAAAGAATACTGCGATCTGCTGCGCCGTGCCGATGCGATCTTTATCGAAGAGCTGCACAAAGCCGATCTGTACAACAAGGTCAGCCAGGCGTTCACCGTGTTCCTGCCGGTGCGTTCCGTCGGCGTGATGGGCGATGGCCGTAAATACGATTGGGTTGTCTCACTGCGTGCGGTAGAAACCATCGACTTTATGACCGCGCATTGGGCACACCTGCCGTACGATTTCCTTGGCCGTGTTTCCAACCGTATCATCAACGAAGTCAACGGTATTTCCCGTGTAGTTTATGATATCAGCGGGAAGCCACCGGCGACGATTGAGTGGGAATGATTCAGTCTATTGTCTCTCTGCACTGAAGCATTCAGTTTGATATCAACCCTCTGTTTTTACAGGGGGTTTTATTTTTATCCTATTATGACTTTTGATTAACTCACACCTGTTGACGGTATTTTTGACGGTATTGCCAATTGGACATATTGTTAGTCTGCTCAGCTTTATTTTTGTACGAATAACTAGCCCAAGGGGCGCATGGGCTGTAATCATACTGTTAGACAAACAGGTCCATCAATATATAGCTAGCCTCTTTTCGTTTGTGCTGATCAATCAACGGCACCAGGCGTTTAAAATGTTCGCTCGCGCAGTGAGCATCCAACGCCGCTTGATCGGGCCACTCTTCGATAAAGATAAAGTGCCCGGCATCCTTTTGATCGACATACAGATCATAAGCGATACAGCGGGGTTCCTGCTTGGTGGCTTTAACCAGCTCTTGATAAAGTGGTAACACCGTTTCTATCGCTTCAACCTTGATAAAATCTTCGGCAATGACTTTTAGCATTTTTATTCCTCATCCACTTTTATGACCCGGGTATTGCGTAAGTTGAGTGCTTGTCCTGCATGACCGATTGGCGTCATGCGAGGTATTGGCTCTGCGGCGTGCAGTAGCGCACTGCCCACGCCCTGCGGTGGCTGCTGCGTATCGACATACAAGTGGTGAATAAAATCCTCGGCGCGATAAATCGAAACAAAGCCGAGCAGCCTGCCATCCTGCTCGGCTACCCAGATCTCTTCGCCAGTCGTTGAGCGATCAAAATCTTCCAACCGATAATTTCGCGTATCACGCCAGCTAAAGGCGGCTAGGCGGTTAGCGAAATCCGGGTTCCCTGTTGGTTAGGCACTTTATTTTGCGCCAGTTTCAATGCCTTGGTGGTATTGCTCCTCAGTGGACAGGGTTGGCCCAAATCGGTTTGAGCACAATCGACCATACGTCAGTGTTTACTTCACATCGACCTGATAGAAAATGTGTTTGCCGAACGGATCGATTTCGTATCCGGTGACCTCTTTGCGCACCGGCTCAAAAATCGTCGAGTGAGCAATCATCACCGCAGGCATCTGATCGTGCATCATCTGCTGGGCTTCCTTGTACAGCTCTATGCGCTTTTGGTGATTACTTTCGGCTCGTGCTTCCAGGATCAGCTTATCAAACGGCTGATAACACCACTTCGACGAGTTGGAGCCGCCGTTGGCTGACGTACAGCTATACAGCGGGCCAAAGAAGTTATCCGGGTCGCCGGTTGCCGTGGTCCAGCCCATCAGAGCGGCCTGATGCTCGCCGTTTTTCACCCGTGTCAGGTACTCGCCCCACTCGAAGGTGACCACTTTGGCCGTTACGCCCACTTTAGCCCAGTCGGCCTGGATCATCTCGGCCATGCGCTTGGCGTTCGGGTTATACGGGCGCTGAACCGGCATTGCCCACAGATCGATGGTCATGCCGTTGGCGAAGCCAGCTTCTTTCAACAGCGCTTTGGCCTTCTCCGGCTCGTAATCGTAGTCTTTCAAATCCGCATCGGCACTCCACACGTCCGGGGGCAGTATGTTTTTCGCCGCTGTGCCGGTGCCGTGGAATACTGCCTCGATGATCGCTGGTTTATTAATTGCCAGCGCCAACGCCTGACGGACCTTCACGTTATCCAGCGGAGCCTTCTGGGTGTTAAATGCCAGGAAGCCGGTGTTCAAGCCCGCTTTTTGCATCAGGTTGATGTCTTTATTTTCCATCATGCGCGGCAGATCTGCCGGGTTAGGGAACGGCATCACCTGGCATTCATTTTTTTCCAGCTTGGCGTAACGGATCGACGCGTCCGGCGTGATGGAGAACACCAGACGGTCAATTTTCGCTTTGCCCTGCCAGTAATCAGGGAAGGCGCTAAACAGGATGCGGGAGTCTTTATGATATTGCTTCAGTTCAAACGGCCCGGTGCCAATCGGTTCCATATCCACACGTTCTGGCGTGCCCGCTTTCAACATGCTATTGGCGTATTCCGCCGAGAGAATTGAGGCGAAATACCAGCCTAAATCGGCAACAAATGGCGCTTCCGGATGGGCCAGCGTGAAACGCACGGTATGGTCATCAATCTTGTCGATGGCGGTGATTAACTTGCCGAACTCCAGGCTTTCGAAGTTGGAGTAGTTGCCATTGGAAACGTTGTGATAGGGATGGTTTGGATCTTTCTGGCGCATAAACGAGAAGATCACATCATCGGCGTTAAAATCGCGCGTTGGTTTGAAATATTTGTTGCTCTGGAACTTCACCCCTTGGCGCAGATGGAAGGTATACACTTTACCGTCTTCGCTGACGTCCCAGCTTTCTGCCAGGCTAGGCTGCAGTTCGGTGGTACCTACTTTGAAATCCACCAGCCGGTTATAGATCGGCACCGCGCTGGCATCTACGCTGGTCCCGGAGGTGTAGAGTTGCGGGTTAAAGTTTTCTGGTGAACCCTCTGAACAATAGACTAACGTTTTTGCTGCTACCCCAGAGCTTATTGAGAGCGCTGCTATGGCCAGCGCAAGCTTTGTAATTTTAATTATCATTACTATCTTCCTGTTGGTGAGTCTACCACTGAAAAATAAAGCTTGTACTAAAGCGCTTAATAAATAACATTAAATTTACATTATCAGCAAACAACATCGAACGATAACAATGAGGTCAACGCTAGCCTCGGTAAAGGCGGTAGTTGGCAAAGATAAACTCTAACGAAAGGGTGAATTCTGAAAGATTGCTCTGGTGATCCTCGCTATGGAAGCCTTGCAAACGGGATGCGTTCATGTACAACATTATGTCTTCACCGCTCGCCACGCAGTTAACCCAACGTTTCTTCCGCTACCTGGCCGTCACCAGCCAGAGCAACCCGGCGGTAAGTACTTTACCCAGTACTCCTGGCCAGTTCGCCATGGCGGAGATGCTGGCTGAGGAACTACGCCAACTCGGCCTGGATAATGTGGTTATTGACGAACATGCGACCGTCACCGCAGTGAAAAAAGGCAACGTACCCGGTGCACCACGTATCGGGTTCATCACCCATATCGATACCGTTGATGTCGGTTTATCGCCGGATATCCATCCACAAATCTTGCGCTTTACCGGTGAGGATTTGTGCCTGAACGCGCAGCAAGATATCTGGTTACGCACCGCTGAACACCCGGAAATCAAAGCCTATCCGGGGGAAGAGATTATTTTCAGTGACGGCACCAGCGTGTTGGGGGCGGATAACAAAGCGGCCGTCACGGTAGTGATGACGGTGTTGGAGAACCTTACCGCCGAGCACCAACACGGCGATATCGTGGTGGCATTTGTCCCGGACGAAGAGATTGGCCTGTGTGGAGCCAAAGCGTTGGATCTGGCGCGTTTCGACGTTGACTTTGCCTGGACCATCGACTGCTGCGAATTGGGCGAAGTGGTGTATGAGAACTTCAATGCCGCCAGCGCCGAACTGCGTTTTACCGGCGTGACCAGCCACCCGATGTCCTCCAAAGGCGTGCTGGTGAACCCGCTGCTGATGGCGATGGATTACATCAACCACTTCGATCGCCAGCAGACTCCTGAGCATACCGAAGGGCGTGAAGGCTATATCTGGTTTAACGGCATGCAGGCATCGCAAAGTGAAGCGCTGCTGAAAGCCAATATCCGTGATTTCGATTTGGCGAACTTTGAGCGCCGTAAACAGCAGATTGGTGAAGTGGCGCAGAAGATTGCAGCGCAGTATCCCACTGCCCGCGTGGAGTATCACATCAGCGATACCTACAGTAATATCAGCAACGCCATTACCGATGATCGTCGAGCCATTGATTTGATTTTTGCTGCACTGGCCGAGTTAGACATTGAGCCAAAAGTCATTCCGATGCGTGGGGGCACAGATGGTGCTGCGTTGTCCGCTAAAGGGTTATTAACCCCCAACTTCTTTACCGGTGCGCACAACTTCCATTCACGGTTTGAATTTTTACCCCTTAAATCGTTCGAGGCGTCCTATAACGTGGCGTTTACGCTGTGTAAGCTGGCGGCTAAATAAGGGCGGATATCGCTTAAAAGCTATCGCTAACCAGGCTTGTTCTAGCCTGGTTAGCGAAGGTTATCGTTATTTGGCTAATTCCAATAAACAAGACAGCGGCTATTTTTTCACTATCCCTGAAATATCATTGGTATTGATCAGATGATAATCGCCGTTCATGCCGGTATAGCTGGTCATACCGCTATCGCGGTCAGTGTCCGGTTCACCGTGAGCCTGCAGGATATCGCCAGATTTGGTCGTGATAATGTAATCACTGGTACAGCCCGCCAGCAGCAATGTCAGGAAAACCAGAGGCAGAAAAGTCAGTTTTTTCATCGGTCAACAGGCTCTTTTTCAATTTAACTGCCTCATATTACAAACAAAGTGGCCCGAGATGCAAAGGCTACCTTGCTACATTTCAGCGCGTTTGGGTTTCAAAGATATCTGTTGGCAAATGCGTGTAGTCCACCGGCTTGAGCTTAAAGTTAGTGATATAGACGGGGCCGGCTTTTTGCTCGGAGATAAACGAGTATTTTGGCGTCAACTCTTTGGTTTTGATCCCGGTCCACGAGGCGAAAAAGGTCAGAAAATCATTAGCTGAACGGCGTGCTTTGATCAGGCGGTGTTCGGTATCATCGCTGGAAAGTACCATAAACGGCACCTGAAAGTTTTGCTGAAACTGATCATCGTGCGCCAGATATTGCACGTTAGTGCCGCGTTCTTTAAAGGCCAGACCGTGATCGGAGAAGTAAACCATCGAGAAACTTTCCCCGGTGCCGCGTAACTGCTGATAGAGCTGTTTCAGCAGGTTGTCGGTTTGCGTCATGGTGTATAGATAGCAGGAGGTTTCTTTGGATTGCACAAAGTCCACGTATTTGCCCTGAGTCCGGTCACAGGCTTGCGGGTGTGAACCCATCAGGTGTAAGACAATCAACTGCGGGGCCGTAGTGCGTGGGGCGGCAAAAACCTGGGCGGTCATCTTGAGCAGCGTTTCATCATGGGTGTTTTTATCCGCTTCAAAATCACCGTTTTTCAGGAACTGCACTTCATCGGCACGTTTGGCAATGCTGGCGATAGCGGTGTCATATTCACCAATTTGCCCTTGGTTTGAGAACCACCAGGTCTGAAAGCCTGCCCGATTAGCCAGCGTAACGAAGTTATCCTGATATTGCGGTTTACCGTTAATGACTCGGGTTAACGTCATACCGAGTGACTTCTGTGTTGAGCCGCTGGCAGCAACATAATCCATGAACAGATTGCCGTTTACCTGGCTGGTAAAGGGAGTATTGTCCCAGTGCCCACCAAACGCACCCAACGCATCTCGCCGTGCACTTTCACCGATAACTACCATGTAGATGTGATATTTCGGTTTCACTGCCAATACGTTCCAGGAATCTTTCAGCTGCGAAAACGCCTGCATACGGGCTTGCTCATCAATCACTTCCTGGTTGTTGACGATCACATCTTTAACGAAGCGGAAGACGGGATAACCGGCATCACCCACTTTAAACACGCCGCCATAAAGCAGATTTTGCACTGGTGTGACAAAAAAACAGACCACGCTGATGGCGAGGCACAGGCTGTGGAAGGTGTTCCAGGCGCCTTTGGGGGTTGGCTTACGGCGCAGTGCGATAATGCCCAACGCCAGAATAAACAGGGACACCAGATAGCTGTGCCACGGGAAGATGGTCAATATCTCGCTGGACTCTTCCATCGTGGTCGAGTGTAACGCCAGCAGGGTATTAAAATTGGGTGAGCCATAGGCCTGAGCGAATGGGAAATACATGGCGGCGACGAGGCTGCACAGCCCGATCACACTCTTTTGCAAGCGTGGGCCAAGACGCCACAGCAGCAGTAAAACACAGCTGAACGCCACGGCATAAAGCAGACTGAACGGATAGCCGAGAGCGAAGTTGATCAGCAGCGATTGCAGGAAGTAAAAACCTGTCCACGGGTTTAGGGCGACGCTACGGGCTGCCAAGGTATCTTTAACCGTTGAGTTCATGTTTACCGAAAGTTATCAAATGCTGTGTGGTAACTCTGACAAGGCAAGAGTCATTAATCCGATTGGTAGACGGAAAGGGGGGAGGAAGAGGGATAGACCGCATCCAGCGAGCCGCTTTATGTACCCGGATGCGAGAAGATAGAGCCGAATGAATACAAGATCAACTGATAATTATGGGCTGTTTTGAGAGATTGATAGCAATTCCGAACGGAAGGAGAAGGTGCGGATTTTCAAGAGAATTGTAGCCCCCTCTGTGAGTGCGGATCGCGCTCAGTACATCCTCCTTTTCCGGGGATGTATATGTCGGTGGTAATGGTAATCAAAGCGGGGAGGAAATATCCTCTGACGAGGAATGTTCAACCAGCTTAAATAGCTCAATCCGTTCATCATCGGTCAAATCCCGCCATTCGCCCAGCGGCAACCCTTTCAGTGCGATGTTCATAATACGTACGCGCTCAAGCTTGGTGACTTCATAGCCAAAATATTTGCACATGCGGCGGATTTGGCGGTTAAGCCCTTGCACCAGCGTGATGCGAAACATCTGCGGGGCTTCTTGCTCGACTAGGCATTTTTGAGTCACCGTGCCCAGGATGGGGACGCCCGCGCTCATGCCCTGAATAAACTCATCGGTCACCGGCTTGTTGACGGTGACCAGGTACTCTTTTTGATGATTATTGCCGGCACGGAGGATCTTATTAACCAGTTCGCCGTCATTGGTCAGGAAAATCAGCCCCTGGGAGTCTTTATCCAGGCGCCCGATGGGAAAGACGCGTCTGCTGTGATTAACGAAATCACCGATGTTATCCCGCACGTGCTTCCCCATGCTGGTAATGATGCCAACAGGCTTGTTCAGTGCGATAAGCACCAAATCGTCCGCACCACGCGGTTCGATCTGCTGGCCGTTAACTTTCACCACATCCCCGACCAATACCTGAGCGCCCACGGAGGCTAATTTGTCGTTGATGAAAACGTTGCCCTGCTTGATGTGGAGGTCGGCAGTGCGACGAGAACATACGCCGCTGTCGCTAATGTATTTGTTAAGGCGAGTCGATGAGTGAGTGAGCATGGTTTCCCCGTTAAACGCGAACTATACATTACCTGGGGGGCATTGCGAACTGCGTAGAGCCAGTCAAAATTGATTGCTCGATCACTACGAGGCGACCGCCAGAACAAACCGCTACGGGCGTTGTGTCACCAACGCAGTAGGCCAGATTTTTAATTGCACTTACAAAAATGTGAAGACGGGTAAACGTTGGAAGCTTGATGTGATGCGCCGTAAGCTGCTCAGTCATATTATGCCAGGACCGTTTATCAGTTTGTGCACGAACATCCGGGTTTGATATGTGCATTAGAGCAGGATGGATTTGTATCTTACATAAAAATTAATGATGAGGATTGGCGACATCCGCTTTTGAAGATTGTCTTGAAGAATAAAGCTCTGCACTGTTCTAAGGTGACTACCACCTACCACGCTAGTTTTTCGGGGGGATTACCACAGGTCTCACTGAATGAGTAGATACAGGTTGTTGCCGCTTTTTACATGCATTAAAATGTCTTATATATCATAAGTATTTTATTTGTATAGTTCGGGAAGTATTCACGCCATCAATAAGGAAATGTGAACATGGATGCGAGTGGCCTGCGGTTTACGTTGAGTGTGGGGGATCTGCCGCCTAAAACCTTCGTGGTATCGGGTTTTACGTTGCACGAGCAATTCTCTACACTCTTCACGCTCGAACTTGAGGTGGCCAGTGCCAGCCCCAATGTGGAGTTCCGTTCTATTCTGGACAAAACCGCCACTTTGACCATTTGGCGTGAAACAGAAGTGCAGCGTATCGTTAATGGTATTGTCACTTCCGTCGAGCAAGGCGATACAGGACTTCATCAAACCCGTTACCGACTCAGTGTCCGCCCCGCGCTCTGGCGAGCAGGGTTAAGACAAAACTCGCGTATTTTCCAACAACAAGGTTTTCAAGAAATTCTGGAAACCTTGATGAAAGAAAATAACATCATCAACTATGCTCATGCTTTTCGGTACACGCACGCAGCTCGAGAGTTTTGTGTCCAATATAACGAAAACGACCTGGATTTCCTTCATCGAATGGCGGCAGAAGAAGGTATCTATTATTTCTTCGAGCATGAGAATGGCAAACACACGCTGGTCTTTGCTGATGATAACATCATCGTGAATGATGGGCCGACGCTACCCTACTACCCAGATCAGCCACAAACCTCACTCGATCAGCCTTGTATCACCACCTTCAAGCGCCGGGAAAGCCTGCGCCCTTCGGACGTGTTGCTGAAAGATTACACCTTCAAAAATCCTGAATGGGCAGCAGAGTATCGCGACTATGCTCGAGATGATGAACACCAGTCCATCAAGTATCTGCATTATGATTACCCTGGCCGCTATAAAAATACCGGTCCGAGCGGGGAAAAGTTTGCCCAGTGGCGCATTCAAGCATTGCGCAATGACGCCCATCAGGGCGAAGGGGCGAGTAATTGTCCTGCCCTGCAACCCGGCGTGCGCTTTACCCTGGAAAACCATCCGCTGGGCACACTGAATACCAGTTGGCAAATTACCCAGGTCATCCATACGGGGCAACAACCTCAGGCGCTGGAAACTGTATCAGGAGGGCAAGGCACAACCATAACCAGCCAGTTTGCGTTTATTCCCAACAACCAGACATGGCGTCCGCTTTCGCTGCCAAAACCGCGCATTGATGGTGCTCAGATAGCTATTGTCACTGGACCACCCTCTGAAGAAATTTATTGTGATGAGCTTGGGCGAGTCAAGGTGCGTTTTCTTTGGGATCGTTCAGGGAAAACGGATGATACCAGTTCCTGCTGGGTTCGCGTATCTCATCCCTGGGCGGGCACCAAGTGGGGGATGTCAGCTATTCCGCGCATTGGTCATGAAGTTATCGTGGAGTTTCTGAACGGCGATCCCGATCAACCGGTGATTATCGGGCGTACTTACCATGTTAACAATCAGACCCCCGGTGACTTACCCGCAACAAAAACCCAAATGACGATACGGTCCAAAACCCATAAAGGCGAAGGGTTCAATGAGCTGCGTTTTGAAGATGAAAAAGCGCGGGAAGAGATCTACATGCATGCGCAAAAAGATCACCGTACAGAAATTCTCAACGACCAGTTCCACTCTATCGGCCACAACCGTACTAAATCTGTCGGTGTTGACCAACAGGAAGAAATTGGCCAGGACAAACGCACTAACGTGGGGCGAGATCACTTTGAAACCATTGGTAATAACTCAGTGATTAAAGTGGTTAAAGATCAGGAAATCCAGGTTGATAACAACCGAACTCTCATCGTCAACAGTTCTAAAAAGAATGTTATCTACGCCGACTCCATTGAAAAAATTGGTGGGCATAGCACGGTGGAAATTCAGGGTGTGTTGGATGAAAAAGTGAACACCAAAATTTTCTCTCGAAGCAAACGCTACATTATGCATGCCGAGGATGAAATGGTGGTAGCTGGTCCTGGCGGGAGCCTAACCATTAACAGTAGTGGGGTCACCATCAAGGCCAAGAAACTGTCTATATTGACCCCGAGCATGAATATCAGCGGAGGAGGGGTGGATCAGGTGGAGGCACTGACGGCAATGGTGAACGAAGGTTCTCCCTTCTGCGAAATCTGCGCCAAGGCGAAAAAAGCAGCTAAAAAGGACGCAGGGTGAACAGATTAAATCGCATTCCCTTGTCTGATGATGCCACTGAGCGGCTGGATGCGGTCAAAGCCATACTGTTCGGGCCTGTTGAGATGTTCTTGTCAAGAGACACTGAAGTGATTGGCGCTAACTCTCAAGCAGATTGCCATACCTATGCAGTGATCGACGCGATGCAACGTTCTGATATTTCCGTCTTGCTTAACGCCTACGACACCGAATGGTCGTGTCTGTGGAAAGGAGATAGTGAGCAGCAGTTTGCGTTTTATGCGCCTTATATCGTCAAACTGGAAGAAAACAGCCCCTTTGCCGACTGGCTATTGAGCAATAGTTGGGGGAAGGGCTGGGGGATCTATCTGCGAAGCTATGGTTCATTGGAAGTCGTGACCCATCATCTGAGGAAATTTAACCAGATCTACGATGAAGTTAATGGACAATGGTTGATGTTCCGCTATTACGCGCCGGTAAGCATCAAGACGTTGCTCCCTTTTCTGCCCGCCAAAGAATTCATTGAATTTACCGATGGGTTAACCCAGATACTTTCTGAAGACCCAGAAGATAATACGTTACTGGTGATCTAGCGCCATAAGGATATTAGGCAATGGCTGCACTTGAGTTAAATACAGATTATTCCCTAGCTCCTCCGTCCAGGGCCACGTTTCCTGACGCACAGGTATCCTCGGATGTTGGCCGGGGAGAATGTGAAAAAATGGCAGCGTTTATTGAATTTGATGACTCCTCAGCGGCGGGAATGGCAGATATTGATACGTTTTACAAGAATACCCCAAGCTTTATGCCTTCTTTTCTGGAACTGCCTAAGTTTGAGGCTCAAAAGCCCGTTCCACTGCAACGCGGGATACCGCTGGAAACGTTGGAGCAGTCAATAGCCGAATATGCAGCGATGACTATCACGGCAGAGAACCGTGACACGCCCATAGGCTCCGCTATTGAGATCGCCAAAGAGCTGATGCAGATGGAGAGATTTTATGCTGCGGTTGAAAAAGAGTTGGGGCCAGAGGAATTTTTGAATTTCATGCTACTGTTTGATCAGCAGGCTAGGGAAGGCCCCACAGGTGAAGGGTTTAAAGTCACCTACAAGGGGCAAACCATCGCGCTGGAAGACGCAAAATTCAAACTGCGCTACCACACGGAAGGTGCCAATATCCTGGCCAGGCATGAAAACCCACAGAGTTACGTAGCCAAACATGTGTTAACTCATGGCAGCGCGTTCTTTGGCGATGATTTTGTAGCAGAGGTTTCGCCTAATATTTATTTGTTCCAGGATTCGCAGGCCCCATTTTATATCGACCCAAAAACTTTAACTGCTGAGCAAAGAGAATATCGCCCTTTCGAAACCTTGGACGTGGCATTACTTTATACTCAACAAAGTGCCGATTATCGGCCTGAATTTCATTTTAAAAAAATCGGTCAGTCACTCAATAAAAATGAGCAGGTATTAGCCAAAGAATTTGTCGATAAAGTGTTGTCGACAGCAGATGAAAACCGCCGAATTGATTTTGCCCGCGATGTGACATTTGAAGTGATTGATGCGGTTATCACGGTGGTGGCGGTTGTCTCTGGGGCTATAGTTCTTAAAGCAGCCTTCAAGGGAGTTATTTCTGCCGTTCGCCGGGTTGGAATGTTTATTTTGAGCGCCAACTATGGTGTTCAATCATTAGGCACTCTGAGTAACCGCTGGTTGGGAGTCCGTGGCAATGGCTATAACCCGCTACTGGATTTTTCTAAAACTATGGATAAGAAAATTGGCGGGCACACGGTTGAAACCACTTTTCATGCGATAAACACTCTGATGGTGTTTGGCAAGAAGATCAAGATCAAGGTGATCACAGGGTCCACCAGTGCTGGGGCTGGTGGGTATCTGGGCAATCAGGCCGCTTGGACAAGTGAGCAACCAACCAAACAGGCTGTAGTAGAGAATGCAGACCAAGGAAAGGGACAACAATAATGGTAGGAGAAGTAGTCCGCGTTAACCGCAGAGCGATAAATGCCGTCGCTGAGCGAAAGGCAGTGGACACACCGCTGCTGAAAGCTGATATAGCCTATGCCTCTTTCACTGAGGTCAGTGGACCTGTTAGGATCACAGGAGGATTTACTCATGGCACGACGACGGGAAAGAGCCGAACTGGGGCTACCGTACGGGTTGAAATAGAACCTATGCCGGGGGAAACAACTCAAGCGACCTTCAAAGTGAAAGGTAAGTTTGAAGTGGGGAGCAGCCCGGCTAATATGGCAAACTTCTTGCTGAAGAATAACTTTTTTGAACATATGCTAGCACTGAAGATTTCTCAGTTTATCGGGACTATTGGTGAAGTCAACATTGTCAAAAAGCTGATGGGGGCTTCGCCTCGTTTCCATTTGTACCAAGAGGGTGCAACTACGGCAACACCACTCCTTAACCTGAATGTGGTAGCAGGTTCTGTCACTCACTTGCAGCATAGCCGTACAAAAAACGGGCTGGATATCATTGCCAAGGTCGTCAATCCCTCCCCACCTCCTCCACATTTTTGGGCAATATTTGAGATAAAAACCAAGGCGATGCACGAGAAAGATGTTCCGCCGTTGGCTCAGTATCAGGGGGAGTTGGCGGTTAAACAGAGAGAAGGTATTGACTATGTTATAAAGACTATTGAAAAAGCTTTAAAAGCTAACGAGAAAAACCCTTCAGGGTTTATCATGGATAGAGATAAAATTAAAGAGATGAGAAAGCTACTTTTTGCATTGAATGCGCAAAAAATAAATGGCGATAATAGAGTCCTAGGATTTGTCATTGGACAAGGGATAGATAAAGAGTATAAGGCTGTAAAAAACAGCATTAGCTCAGAAGGGCTGCAGCAGATAACATTATGGTTTGGAAATAAAAGTCTTGTCAAAGAGAAATTTGGAGTGGATATTATGGAACATTCTCAAGTAGTAAAAAATGGGAGTTTTAATTAATGAGCCGTTATAATGACGTTAGTAACTATTATTATAGTGAGAATAATGCTGAGATGGATGTCGAAAGATATTTAGGCTTATTAAGCGACTCTTATGAACTATACTTAGAGGAACTAGACGTTAGTCCTCAAGATTTATTTTTTCCAGCAGGGTTTCTTTTTGGTTACGTCTCTCAAAGACATATGTATTACTACTCTTGGCAATTGATATTCAAAAATAAAATCGACAACCAGATGTTGTGTGACTTCATCGCTTTTGAATCAATGAGCTTATTCTGTGAGTATGCGTCATACCCTGGTCATGTTGATAATTTCAAAGTTCCTCTTTCCAGGCAAGGTAGTGCCATACTGTCGTTTTTAGCTTGTCATCGAAATGATATTGCAGAGCATTGCTATCCCTTCATTATTGATGGGTTAAAAACCATGACTCCGGGAAAATTGGGCGAGTTAAAAGTACAAAAGCTTGGAATACTAGCTATTGAAATGCTAGCGAGTGAAAATAAGCAGGTTATTGATTGGGATTCAATGCAGATCCCATACGACAGGTTCTACCGTGATTTTGCTAGGGAGGTCCTTTATTCAAAAGACGAAAATGTCTTGGTCGATTGGCTAAAAGGTCTTTGTGATAATCATTTAAAATGGTCTGCACGTTCAGAACTTGTAGAGAATGAGTCGCCTTTGTTGGGCTATGAAATAGAAGAAGACCATCAATTCCTTTGGCCATTTGAATACCAAGCTGTTAAAAACTTCCGTATAAAACATGGCCTAAGCACCCCAGAAATTGATCATCCGTTACTTAAAACACCGATGGCTATTGATCATCGTCCAGATTTTAGTCAATGGCAGGCGCCCGAATGGTTTTACCCATTACTTGACAAATTAATTGCTATCAATCCGAAAATTTCATTTGTTAATGATCTATTTAAATAATATATGACTGTAAGTGAAAATTAGTATAGGACTGTCTGATTAGCAGTTTTATATCGTTCTATTTTTAGCTAATGGGAAAAACGGAGGTAGCATGAGGTTGACTCAAACGGTTTATGAAAGCATCACTCGTTACCGTATTACAGATTTTGTTAATGCTGGTGTTGAATATCTGCACGACAATTTCAAACCCATAATTTCCTACAGGAAAATCCCCGACTCTAACTTGGAGCAAGCCATCCGGCAAAGCTATGCCTGGGTGGAAAAACAAGGCCGTCCTAGCCAATTGCTGGCAATGAGAACGGTATGTGCTCGGTTGTGTTTTGGATCATTTTTTATGCAGGACCCCCGTTATAGTAAGCTTATAGCAATTATGCACGGGCAACTCCAAACAGAGGATCTCACTGATGATGACCCTATCTATCAGTATATTAAGCAGTATCGTAGCGACTGGTTGGTTGACTGGTTTAAGGAAAATCTGCAACGGTCCAGGGACCTAGTTGTTTCCCGACAGTTATTACCTACGCACTCCCCTGATTGGCTATCGAATCAACAGGTACTAGATAAGCTATTAATCGACGAAAAACGTGAAAGCGTTCAATGGGTTGAAAACTGGAGATCCATATCCCAAAACTTCGACCAGACCGCCAACCAGTCATTACCGGTAGCCGCTGGGGTACAGGCGGTGCTGTTACTGGCGATTGCTCAGTACTATGATGGTTATCAGTGTTTTAACGACCCTTTGAGGCCACGCTGGTATAACTGTCTATTATCTGAGAATGTGCAGGCGAAGGTCTATCACCTTCAAAATAATTTCTATGAACCTTCTTGAGGAAAGCTGAAAATGAGTAAAGCGGTAGCTCTAAAAGGCCACAATCATACTTGCCCGTTAGTTGATCCTGGCCCTAAGCCTCATATTGGTGGCCCTATCAGTAGTTGCCAACAAAGTTTCGTGACTTTTAACGGTATTCCACTGGCGCTGGTAGGGGACAAACTTACTTGTGTGGGCAGTAGTTCGGAAGACAGCATTGCTAGTGGTTCATCCTGTGTCACTATTAATGGTATCCCTGTTGCCCGGATTGGTGACCCCACCACTCATGGTGGCATTATTGTGGGAGGAGAGGCCAGTTTGACGATGGATTAACCTCATAGGGATAGATGCTGATGACATTAATATTATCAGGATAGTGTCACTAAATTTGTCTGGTTGCTTAATGATGTTGAGAATGTGATTGCCGTTGACAATGAAAGAAACATGTAAAGTAGAATATAAATCTGAGATCAACTATTACCTTTATCTACCAGAGTCTCTACATCAAGAGGCCGATCGCCTGATCCACTATCTGAAGCATTTCCCATTTGAAACGCCGGAGTGTTGCCCCAAGTGCGGCCACAAGTCGTTTCGGGTAGACTGATCTTACCCAGCAATAGTGGACACGGTGCTAAGTGAGTAAACTCTTAACCAGAGGTAGCTCACATGACAAAATCAGCATCAATCAAAAAGCAGTCCCGCAAACA
>NZ_JAGQDC010000012.1 GCF_023282985.1 Serratia silvae
ACCCAGCAGCCCGCCCAACACGGCACCAACTGCACGGGTATTGGCGATGGAGTCCTGAATATGCAGGCCAAAGTAGGTGCCCATAATGCAGAACACCGAGAAAATGACGTAGCACAGCAGCTTGTGCGGCAGACGGATGGTCACCTGCATCAGCGGAATAAACAGCGGCGTCTTGCTCAGCAGATAGGCAATGACAAGGTACACGCACATCTGCTGTAGCAGCAGTAACACCTGGTTAAATTCGTACATAAAAACGACTCATCCTGAACAACGGGGCGATCAAAAAAGTGCCGGGTATCCGGTCTGCTTATAGGCGGGTAATTAAATCACGCGGGGTCAAAGAAAACAGTGATGCAGGCAAAGCTTCGAGAGGGAAAAGCAGGCCGATCCCTAGGCAGGGACCGGCTTGGGCGATTTATGGCAACACTTTGGCCGACAGGATCACAATCGGTTTGCTAGGGACATTCTGGTAAGGGCCCACGTTACCGGTTGGCACCTGGGAGATTTTATCAACCACGTCCATACCTTTAACGATCTTGCCAAATACCGCGTAGCCAAAATCACGCTGGCCATGATCGAGGAAAGCATTGTCTGCCACGTTCAGGAAGAACTGGCTGGTGGCGCTGTCTTTATCGGCGGTACGCGCCATGGAAATAGTGCCACGCAGGTTACGCAGGCCGTTGTCGGCTTCGTTCTTGATCGGTGCATTGGTGGTTTTTTGCTGCATATCCGCAGTAAAACCACCGCCCTGAACCATGAAACCTGGGATCACGCGGTGGAAAACGGTGTTGTTGTAGTAACCGCTGTTCACGTAGTCAATAAAGTTCTTGGTTGAGACCGGAGCCTTCTGACTGTCGAGCGCCAATTCGATATTCCCTGCCGAGGTGGTCAGCATGACGTGGGTTTCACCGGCGGCTAATGCGGCGGGTGCCATGGCTGTCAGGGAACACAGCGCAACGAAGGTCACTAAAGTACGTTTGAACATGAACGGGTCCTTTCTTTGAGATACAAACAACGGAAAAGCGCTTTGATTCTAAAGAGCTGTGCCCAGTAGCGCCAGCCATTTACCTATATTTACTCAATTGCCAGACGTTTCTGACTGCGCCCGACTTTATCCTGCGGACAGTATGATCCCCGTACTGATATTTGCCAAGCCGATCACGCATTATTTGCCCATTTTCGCCCTTCGTCGTTTTTTGCGACATGAATCCCGGTTTGGTTTTGCAATCCAGCTAGGCTAAACAAATGAGAGCGCTCTCATTGGCGCTTATAACCATAATAATACTGGAGAGCAATAATGAAGAAGATAGTGCTGTGCTGTGCCGCAGGGATGTCCACCAGCATGCTGGTCAAACGCATGCAAACCGAAGCGCAAAAGCGTGAACTGGCCGTAGAGATTGTGGCCGTACCAGCTGCGGATTTTGAAGCCGAGTTGACAACCGCCAGCGTGGTGCTGTTGGGGCCACAGGTGAAATACGAACTGGCCCGCTTCAGCCAGCTTGCCGAGCCGCATGGCCTGCAGGTTGCCGTCATCGACATGATGGATTACGGCACCCTGCGCGGTGACAAGGTATTAGACAAAGCCCTCAGCCTGATCGCCTGACGCCGCGGAGAACCCCATGAGCCTATACGCTTCCCTGATGCGCGTGGTCGAAAACCATATTGCGCCACTGGCCGGCCGGATTGGTAGCCAGCGCCATATTATTGCCATTCGTGACGGTTTTATCAGCGCCATGCCGTTTTTGATCGTCGGCAGTATCATGCTGATCATCGCCAACCCGCCGTTTGACGCGACCACCACCTCCAGCTTCGGCCAAGCCTGGTTAGGGTTCGCCAAGAAGCACTGGGACACCATCACCATGCCGTTCTTTATGACCATGGGTTTGATGAGCGTATTTGTCTCTATTGGTACCGCCTACAGTTTGGCAAAGCACTACGGAATGGATGCCCTGACCGCCGCATTGCTATCGCTGATGGCATTCCTGCTGGCCTCTGCGCCGCAGGTCGACAACAAGATGTCCCTCGATTTTCTGGGTGGTCAGGGGGTATTCACCGCCCTGATCTGCGCCATTTGGTCGGTCGAACTGATCCGCCTGCTGAAAAAGTACAATATCACCATCCGTATGCCGGAACAGGTTCCCCCCGCCATTGCCCGTTCGTTTGAACTGCTGTATCCGGTAGTGGGCATTCTGTTGACGGTCTATCCCATCAGCCTCCTGATGCAAAGCGAATTCCAACTGCTGCTGCCAGCAGCAATTATGCAGGTATTCCAGCCGCTGATTTCCGTTGGCGATACGCTGCCGGCCATCCTCGTGGCGGTACTGATTGCCAACCTGCTGTGGTTTGCCGGTATTCACGGCGACAACATCGTGACCGGCCTGCTGAACCCGATCTTTATGGCTAACCTGGCCACCAACGCCGCGCTGGTCGCAAACGGTGCAGCCATGACCCAAACGCTAACCGCGCCATTCTGGTCGTTCTATGTCTGTATCGGCGGCTCTGGCTCCACGCTGGTGTTGGCCTTCCTCTACCTGCGCAGCCGCTCAATTCATCTGCGCACCATCGGCAAGCTGAGCGTGGTCCCGGCGGCTTTCAATATCAACGAACCGCTGCTGTTCGGTTCGCCAGTGGTGATGAACCCAACGCTGTTTATCCCGTTGATTGTGGTGCCGATGGTTAACGCCACTCTGGCTTATTTCGCCCTGCACTGGGACATGGTGGAGAAAATGGTAGCGATGGCCCCCTGGACCGCTCCGGCACCGCTGGGAGCGATGATCTCCGCCTCCTGGGATATTCGTGCCGCCGTATTGGTGCTGGTGCTAATGGTGATAGACCTGGCGATCTGGCTGCCATTCTTCAAAGTGTATGAAAAACAACTATTGGCGCAGGAACACGAGCAGGCCGAGGCCGAACGCGAAGCCAGCAACGCCGCCACCGCGCAGTAACAGGAGAAATAACGTGACTGAACTGATGGCTGAAGTCAGCCAGGATTTTGAAAGCACCATTATGGAGCTGCTGGTATTTGCCGGTAGCGCCCGCAGCAGCGCACTGATGGCTTTGCAACAGGCCCGTGCCGGTAATTTCACCGGTTCAGCCGAACATATGGCCGAATCCAGGCAGGCCGTAAAGCAGGCCCACCGCATTCAAACCCAACTGATTGGCATGGACGAAGGCTGCGGCAAACTGGCCATCACCCTGATCACCGTGCACGCGCAGGATCATTTGATGAACGCCATGGTCATTCAGGATCTGGCCGATGACATGATCGAACTTTATCGCCGTCAGGCACAGCAGGAGGCTCGCTCATGAGTTCATTAAAAATCGCCATCATTGGCGGTGGCAGCAGCTACACGCCGGAGCTGGTGGAAGGCCTGATCCTGCGAATTGAAGAGTTGCCAGTGACCGAGCTGGCGCTGGTAGACGTTGAGCCTGGCCGGGAGAAGGTCGAGATCATTGCTGCCTTAACCCAGCGTATGCTGGCCCGTAACGGCTTGGAGCAGGTGAAGGTCAGCGTGCATTTCGACCTGGACGAGGCCATTCGCGGTGCCAGTTTCGTCCTCACCCAGTTCCGTGTAGGCCAATTGCCAGCGCGGGCAGCCGACGAACGCCTGGGGCTGAAATACCAACTGATCGGCCAGGAAACCACCGGCGTTGGCGGTTTCGCCAAGGCGCTGCGTACTATCCCGGTGATGCTGAACATCGCCCGCAAGGTAGAACAGCTGGCCCCCGATGCCTGGATCATCAACTTTACCAACCCGGCAGGTATCGTGACCGAAGCCGTTTCACGCTATACCAAGGCGAAAATCATCGGCCTGTGTAACGTGCCGATCAGCATGCATCACATGATCGCCAATATGCTGAAGGCCCCTTACGCAGAGGTACAGCTGCAATTCGCCGGGTTAAACCACATGGTGTGGGTCCACCAGGTGCTACAAAACGGTAAGGACGTGACCGGCAAGGTGATCGACATGCTGTGTGACGGTGCCGCGCTGACCATGAACAACATCAAGGAAGAGCCTTGGCCGCCAGAGTTCCTGCGTGCCGTTGGTGCGATCCCCTGCCCTTATCACCGTTATTTTTACCAGACCAAAGAGATGCTGGCAGAAGAGATTGCCGCCGCTGCCGAGCGCGGCACCCGCGCTGAACAGGTGATGAAAGTGGAGAAGGAGCTGTTCGAGCTGTATGCTGACCCGCATCTCGACAGCAAGCCCGAGCAACTCAGTTTCCGTGGCGGCTCCTTCTATTCAGAGGTGGCGCTGGAGCTGATCCGCGCTATTCACAACAATCTTGGCACGCAATTAGTGGTCAATACCGCAAACCGTGGCGCTATTCGCGGTTTGCCAGACGATGCTGTGATAGAAACCAACTGTATCGTCGATGCTCAGGGCGCCCATCCGATGACGTTTGGCCAACTGCCGGAATCCATGCATGCGCTGACCCAGCAGGTTAAAGCCTATGAACGCCTGACGATCGAAGCCGCCGTACATGGCGATCGCCGCAGTGGTCTGCTGGCGCTGGTCACCAATCCCCTGGTCGCTAACGCCCAAATTGCCCAGCCGCTGTTGGAAGAGGTGCTGGAGGTGAATAAAGCCTATTTACCGCAGTTTAACGGATAACTATCAACACCGGGTTCGGCTCGCCGGGCCCACTTATCTCCTGTAATCTAGGGGATAAGCCCAGAATCAGGAGCAACAAAATGGTGACGCTGGAAGATGTTGCAGCAATAGCGGGTGTATCCCGCGCGACTGTGTCACGCGTGGTCAACGGCGACAACAAAGTCAAAGCAGTCACCCGCGAGAAGGTCAAACAGGCGGTGGCCGAATTGGGCTACACCCCCAACCCCGCGGCCAGAGCGCTGGCATCCAGCCAAAGCAACACCCTGGGTTTGGTCACCACCTCATACCGTGGCGGCTTCTTTGGCGCCCTGATGGATTTCGTTCAAACCGAAGCCGAGTCCAACGGTAAACAGCTGCTGGTGACCCAAGGCCGTAACAGTGCAGAAAATGAACTGCTGGCGATCCAACGCCTGTTCAGCCTGCGTTGCGACGGCGTGATCCTGCACGTGCGCTGTCTCAGTGACGATCGGCTACGCCAGTTGGCTGCTGAACAGCCCCCCTTTGTGCTACTGGATCGCCTGGTACCCGGTCTGGAAGATCGCTGCGTCACCTTCGATCACGTTTACGCCAGCCAGCTTGCTACCCAGCAGTTGATCGATGCCGGTCATCGGCGCATTGCCTGTATCAGCGGCCCAGCCCAGCGAGCCTCCAGCCAACTGCGGTTACAAGGATTCCTCAATGCCATGCAGGCCGCCAACCTGCAACCGCTAGGCTGCCCGGAAGGGGTGTATGACCTGGAAAGCGGCTACCAGTGCGCTGACCAACTGCTGCGCAGCAAAATGCAGCCTACGGCGATTTACTGCTGCAACGAAGAAATGGCGATGGGTGCCCTGCTGGCGATCAATGAACGTCATCTGCGCGTACCGCAGGATATTTCGTTGGTCTGCTATGACAGCGGCGAGCGGGCGCCTTTTGTCCGCCCAGCGCTCACCAGCGTACATTTCCCTATTACCGAGATGGCACAGTATGCCGCTCGTCTGCTGATCGATCCACTGACCGCGCCAGTGCGCTTTGAGCCGACCATCATCCAACGCGATTCGATCGCCACACTCGGTAACTGATCACACAAAACTTAACAACCTTTCATACCTTGCATCAAAAAATCGATGCTCGTCACATAAACTCCCGTTGTCTATGCTAGGATCCGCCTCCTGGTGGCCTGATCGGGATCTTTTCCTATTTTTACCAGGAAAAACCAGCGGCCTTATGCCAGCTTTAAACCTTAGGGATCTCAGGTTACGGCCTGACAGCCTACGGGTATAAACCACAACAAAGATAATCAGGCCTATTACATGAATGACAGCAACCGCATCCGGCTAACATGGATCAGCTTCTTCTCTTATGCGCTGACCGGTGCATTAGTGATCGTCACAGGGATGGTGATGGGAAACATCGCAGAGTATTTCAATCTGCCGGTTTCCAGTATGAGCAATACCTTTACCTTCCTTAACGCGGGTATTTTGATTTCAATCTTCCTCAATGCCTGGTTGATGGAAATCATTCCGCTGAAACGTCAGCTGATCTTTGGCTTTATCCTGATGCTGCTGGCCATCGCCGGGCTGATGGTGGGCAAAAGCCTGACCCTGTTCTCGCTGTGCATGTTTGTGCTCGGCGTGGTCAGCGGTATCACCATGTCGATCGGTACCTTCCTGATCACCCATATGTATGCTGGCCGCCAACGTGGCTCACGCCTGCTGTTTACCGACTCTTTCTTCAGCATGGCCGGGATGATCTTCCCAATCGTTGCCGCGATGCTGCTGGCGCGTAGCATTGGCTGGTATTGGGTTTACGCCTGTATCGGGTTGCTGTACCTGGCCATCTTCGTGCTGACGCTGTGCTCCGAGTTCCCGGTTCTGGGTAACAAAGGAGAGAACAGCAGTGAGCCGGTGGTGAAAGAGAAATGGGGCGTCGGTGTGCTGTTTCTGGCTATCGCCGCGCTATGCTACATCCTTGGCCAGTTGGGCTTTATCCAATGGGTGCCGGAATACGCCACCAAAACCTTCGGCATGAATATCGACCAGGCGGGCAAAGTAGTCAGCAATTTCTGGACTTCTTACATGATCGGTATGTGGGTGTTCAGTTTCGTGCTGCGTTTCTTTGACCTGCAACGCATCGTTACCGTGCTGGCCGCACTGGCAACGGGTGCCATGTACCTGTTTATCAGCACCGATAATCCTGAGTACCTGAGCTACTACATCATGGCTCTGGGCTTCGTCTCCAGCGCGATCTACACCACGCTGATCACGCTCGGTTCACAGCAGACCAAGGTTTCTTCACCGAAACTGGTTAACTTTATCCTGACCTGCGGCACCATCGGCACCATGCTGACCTTCGTGGTCACCGGCCCGATTGTTGCCAGCAGCGGAGTCCATGCCGCGCTGACAACGGCCAATGGCCTGTATCTGGCCGTGTTTGTGATGTGTCTGCTGCTCGGTTTTGTGACCAAGCACCGCAACCATGGGCATACCACGCATTAATTTCTGTTAGCTTTCCACATGAGGGTTCTGCCAACGCAGAACCCTTTTTTATGTCTAACGCCTGAAGTCGACCTGCTCTGCCTGCTCCAGATACAGCGTGGTTTGCGCAGGCTGAGTGGCCGCGATGACCGCACCAGCACGGATCGAATAACGCACCGGCGTCTGGCGGCGTACCGCATCAAAACCGCTGTCTGCCGGAAGAATGACCAAATCAGCACTATTGCCCGCACGTAAACCGTAATCCGTCAGGTTCAGGGTTCGTGCGCTGTGGGTGGTGATCAGATTCAAACCGTCATCGATCTGGCCATAGCCCATCAGTTGGCAAACATGAAGCCCCATATGCAGCACCTGCAACATATTGGCGGTGCCCAGCGGATACCAGGGATCGAACACGTCGTCATGGCCGAAGCAGACGTTAATGCCCGCCTCCAGCATCTCTTTCACCCGGGTGATGCCACGCCGTTTAGGATAGGTATCAAATCGCCCTTGCAGGTGAATATTCACCAACGGGTTGGCCACGAAGTTGATACCAGACATCTTCAGCAACCGGAACAGCCGTGAGGTATAGGCCCCATTATAGGAATGCATCGCGGTGGTATGGCTGGCGGTAACCTTGGCGCCCATCTCCAGCTTCAACGCCAACGCGGCCACGGTCTCCACAAAGCGGGACTGCTCGTCGTCAATCTCGTCGCAGTGCACGTCCACCAGCCGATCATATTTCTGTGCCAGGGCAAAGGCCTTGTGCAGCGATTCCACGCCGTATTCGCGAGTGAATTCAAAATGCGGGATAGCCCCGACCACATCCGCTCCTAGCCGTAACGCTTCCTCCAACAGGGCTTCTCCATTGGGATATGACAGGATCCCTTCCTGAGGGAAGGCCACGATCTGCAGCGAGATCCAAGGAGCGACCTCCTGTTTGACCTCCAGCATGGCGCGCAGCGCGGTCAGTGTAGGATCGGACACGTCGACATGGGTGCGTACATGCTGCACACCGTTGGCGATTTGCCATTTCAGCGTCTGCCAGGCGCGCTGCTTCACGTCTTCATGGGTGAGCAGTGCTTTGCGCTCCGCCCAGCGTTCAATGCCTTCAAACAGCGTGCCGGACTGGTTCCAGGCGGGCTGCCCGGCAGTTTGCGTGGTATCCAGGTGGATATGTGGCTCGATAAACGGCGGCAGCGCTAGCCCACCCTCGGCATCCAACACGTCGCTGCGCCACTCCACCCCCTCAGGCTGTGGAATGATGTGCGCGATCCGCCCCTGATCGATGGCCAACTGCCATAGTCCTTCATGCCCGCTCAGGCGCAGATTATCGATAAACTTTACCGGATTGTTCGCCATTATTTACCTCTGCTCGGCTCCCATTTGGTTCATCATACTTGGGCAACCGCGGGCTGACAAAATCACCGATTGGCTTTCCTCCCTCTGACTACTCCTCAATGAGTATTTTTTCCTTAACTGTCTCGATTCAGCTAAAGTTGAGCAAAAACCACAACTTATCAAATATCGATAAAAATCATAGATATACCACCTTAGAGGTATATAGGGGCTATCTTGACCTGTATCAATAAATTGCCTTCGGGGAGGAATAAGGTACATGCAGGAAATCAGAATTTTGAGGCAATAATGAGCAGAGTCCAACTCGCGGTTATCGGCAACGGTATGGTCGGCCACCGCTTTATCGAAGATCTGCTGGAAAAGGCAGACAAAGACCAGTTCGAAATCACCATCTTTTGTGAAGAGCCGCGCATCGCCTACGACCGCGTACACCTTTCCTCCTATTTCTCCCACCACACTGCCGAAGAACTTTCGCTGGTTCGCGAAGGTTTCTATGAAAAACAGGGCGTCAACGTGCTGGTCGGCGAGCGCGCGATCACCATTAACCGCGCAGAGAAAGTGATCCACTCCAATACCGGCCGCACGGTTTATTACGACAAGCTGATCATGGCAACCGGCTCCTATCCATGGATCCCGCCGATCAAAGGTTCAGAAACTCAGGATTGCTTCGTTTACCGCACCATCGAAGATCTCAACGCCATCGAATCTTGCGCCCGCCGCAGTAAACGTGGCGCGGTGGTGGGTGGTGGCCTGCTCGGCCTGGAAGCGGCGGGCGCGCTGAAAAGCCTCGGCGTGGAAACCCATGTGATCGAGTTCGCGCCGATGTTGATGGCAGAACAGCTCGATCCGATGGGCGGCGACCAGCTGCGTCGCAAGATCGAGCGCATGGGTGTCAAAGTCCACACCGGCAAGAACACCACTGAAATCATCAACGGCGGCAAAAGCGCACGCAAAACCATGCACTTTGCCGACGGCAGCGAGCTGGAGGTCGATTTTATCGTCTTCTCAACCGGCATCCGCCCGCAGGACAAACTGGCTCACCAATGTGGGCTGGCTACCGCCCCACGCGGTGGTATTGCGATTAACGATAACTGCCAGACCTCCGATCCGGACGTTTACGCCATTGGTGAATGCGCCTCCTGGCAGCAGCGCACCTTCGGCTTGGTAGCGCCGGGCTACAAGATGGCTCAGGTCACCGCCGACCATCTGCTGAGCCGTGAAAACAGCTTCCAGGGCGCCGATATGAGCGCCAAGCTGAAACTGCTGGGGGTTGATGTGGGAGGTATTGGTGATGCGCACGCGCGTACCGAAGGCGCCCGCAGCTACGTCTATCTGGATGAAAGCAAAGAGGTGTATAAGCGCCTGGTCGTTAGCGCAGACAATAAAACGTTGCTCGGCGCGGTGCTGGTCGGCGACACCAGCGACTACGGCAACCTGCTGCAGCTTGCACTGAATAATATCGAACTACCGGAAAACCCGGACAGCCTGATCCTGCCAGCCCATGCCGGCAGCAAACCGGCCATCGGCGTAGATTCGCTGCCAGAAACCGCGCAGATCTGTTCCTGCTTCGACGTCAGCAAAGGCGATATCATCAAAGCGGTGAATATGGGTTGCCATACCGTGGCGGCGATCAAGTCCGAGACCAAGGCCGGTACCGGCTGCGGCGGCTGTATTCCACTGATCACCCAGGTGTTGAACGCCGAGCTGAGCAAACAGGGCATCGAGGTTAACCATCACCTGTGCGAACACTTTGCCTATTCCCGCCAGGAGCTGTACCACCTGATCCGGGTTGAAGGCATCAAGACCTTTGACGAGCTGTTGGCGAAATACGGCAAAGGTTACGGCTGTGAAGTCTGTAAACCGACCGCCGGTTCACTGCTGGCCTCCTGCTGGAACGAGTATGTGCTCAAGCCGCAGCACACGCCGCTACAAGACACCAACGACAACTTCCTGGGTAACATCCAGAAAGACGGCACCTACTCGGTGATCCCACGTTCTGCCGGTGGTGAAATCACGCCGGAAGGTCTGATCGCCGTAGGCAAGATCGCCAAAGAATACAATCTGTACACCAAGATGACCGGCTCAATGCGTATCGGCATGTTCGGCGCGCAGAAAGACGATCTGCCCGCCATCTGGAGCAAGCTGATCGCCGCCGGTTTCGAAACCGGCCACGCCTACGCCAAGGCGCTGCGAATGGCCAAAACCTGCGTCGGTAGCACCTGGTGCCGCTATGGCGTAGGTGACAGCGTTGGTTTCGGCGTGCAGCTTGAACACCGTTACAAAGGCATCCGTACTCCACACAAGATGAAGTTTGGCGTTTCCGGCTGTACCCGCGAATGTGCTGAAGCGCAGGGGAAAGACGTCGGCATTATTGCCACCGAGAACGGCTGGAACCTGTATGTATGCGGCAACGGCGGGATGAAACCGCGCCATGCCGATCTGCTGGCAGCCGATCTCGATAACGAAACGCTAATGCGTTACCTCGACCGTTTCATGATGTTCTACATCCGCACCGGCGATAAGTTGCAGCGTACCTCGGTCTGGCTGGAAAGCCTGGAAGGCGGCATCGATTATCTGCGCAAGGTGATTATCGACGACAAGCTGGGCATCAATGCACAACTGGAAACCGAAATTGCTCGCCTGCGTGAAGCAGTGATCTGCGAATGGAAAGCAACTGTCGAAAATCCTGAATCACAGGTACGTTTCGCTCACTTTATTAACAACAGCCAGCGCGATCCTAGCGTTCAGGTCGTGGCTGAGCGCGAGCAACATCGCCCAGCACGCCCAGATGAACGCATTCCCGTCACCTTGCTGGAAACCGAGGAGAACAACGCATGAGCCAGTGGATCACCGTTTGCCCCATCGCCGATATTCTGCCCGCGACCGGCGTGTGTGCGCTGATCGGCACCCAGCAGGTGGCGATATTCCGCCCCTATGCCGACGAACGGCTGTTTGCCATCAGCAATATCGACCCGTTTGCCCAGGCCAGCGTACTTTCTCGCGGCCTGATTGCCGAGCATCAGGGTGAGCTATGGGTCGCCAGCCCGCTGAAAAAACAGCATTTCCGTCTGCACGACGGTTTCTGCCTGGAAGATGAGAGCCGCTCAGTGGCCAGCTTCGCCAGCCGGGTAGTCGACGGCCTGGTTCAGGTGGCTAACAGAACGAACTGATTTTCGCTACATTATCGTTTTTAGAAACTATCCAACACTTTTATTGACTACCCAATGGATTTCGGATTGTAGCTAGGCAGCAAGCGAATGAGTCCCCAGGAGCTTACTTTTGGTAAGTGACTGGGGTGAGTTCGTGCAGCTAACAACGCTACAGTTCGAAAGACGAAGGGTATAATTCCCAGGGAAATCTATGTTCACCGACACCATCAACAAATGCGCTGCCAACGCGGCACGCATCGTCAAACTGGCCAAAGAGAGTCCACTCGGCTTTTGGATCAGTTCCGCTATGGCCGGGGCCTATGTCGGCCTTGGCATCATCCTGATCTTTACCCTCGGCAACCTGGTGGATCCGTCCATCCGTCCGTTAGTCATGGGAGCCACCTTCGGTATCGCACTGACGCTGGTGATCATCGCCGGTTCAGAGCTGTTCACCGGCCACACCATGTTTCTGATGCTGGGCGTCAAGGCCGGTACCATCAAGCACAGCCAGATGTGGGCCGTACTGCCACAAACCTGGTTGGGTAATCTGCTCGGTTCGGTGCTGGTCGCACTGATGTATTATTACGGCGGCGGTAGCCTGCTGCCAATAGATACCAGCCTGGTTCATACCGTGGCGCTGGCAAAAACCACTGCCCCGGCAGAAGTGCTGTTCTTCAAAGGCGTATTGTGTAACTGGCTGGTTTGCCTGGCGATCTGGATGGCATTGCGCGTTGAAGGCGCGGCCAAATTTATCGCCATCTGGTGGTGTTTGCTGGCGTTTATCGCTTCCGGTTACGAGCACTCAGTCGCTAACATGACGCTGTTTGCCCTATCCTGGTTCGGCCACCACAGCGAAACCTATACCCTGAGCGGTATCGGTCATAACCTGCTGTGGGTGACTCTGGGCAATATGGTCTCTGGTGCCGTCTTTATGGGCCTCGGCTACTGGTACGCCACGCCACGTGCTCAGCGCCCGCAGGTTGAGATTGCCGCTGCACGCCAAAACGCATAATAATTTGGGGGGGGAACGATCGCCCCCGTTATCCACTTCTCCGAGGATTGCCGATGGATTACTTACCCATTTTCTGCCAACTGCAACACAAAGCCTGCCTGCTGGTCGGCGGCGGGGAAGTCGCTGAACGTAAAGCTCGCCTGCTGCTGGAGGCTGGTGCGCAGTTAACCGTCAACTCTATCCAGTTCAGTGAACAATTCCTTATCTGGGCCGAACAGGGCCAGGTGACATTGGTAGAAGGTGAGTTTTCCACCGACTTGCTGGCAGAAAAATGGTTAGTCATTGCCGCAACCGACCGGGTGGAAGTTAACGCCCTGGTCTATCAGTGCGCCAACCAACAGCAGGTGTTCTGCAACGTGGTGGACGACCCCAAACGCGCCAGCTTTATCATGCCTTCGATTATCGATCGTTCGCCGATTATGGTGGCAGTCTCTTCTGGGGGGAAAGCCCCGGTGCTGGCACGTTTGCTAAGGGAAAAACTGGAAGCTATTCTGCCGCAACATCTGGGTCAACTGGCTCAGTTGGCGGGTTCATTGCGCCAGCGGGTGAAGCAGCAGTTTGACAGCATTGGCGCTCGTCGCCGTTTCTGGGAAAAGCTGTTCTTGCACGACAGGTTGGCGCAGTCTCTGGCCAACAGCGATACCCCGCAGGCTAACCAACAGATTGAAAAGCTTTTTGCCGAGCGGCCTGAAGAACAGGGCGAAGTGGTGCTGGTGGGCGCAGGGCCAGGCGATGCAGGCCTGCTGACGCTAAAAGGCCTGCAACAGATCCAGCAGGCTGACGTGGTCGTTTACGACCGCCTGGTTTCTGAAGAGATTATGACTTTGGTACGGCGCGATGCCGAACGCATCTTTGTGGGAAAACGTGCCGGGCATCACTGCGTACCACAAGAGCAAATCAATCAGATCCTGGTAGAACAGGCCAGGCGAGGCCTGCGCGTCGTCAGGCTGAAAGGGGGCGATCCCTTCATCTTTGGCCGGGGTGGCGAAGAGCTGGAAACGCTGGCCGAAGCGGATATACCTTTCTCTGTGGTGCCGGGGATCACCGCGGCTTCGGGTTGCTCGGCCTACAGCGGCATTCCCCTCACCCACCGCGATCACGCGCAAAGCGTGCGCTTGGTGACGGGCCATGCCAAGTCCGACGGCGGATTGGAGTGGGCACAGCTTGCCGCCAAGCAGCAAACGCTGGTGTTCTATATGGGATTAAGCCAGGCGGCGGAAATCCAGCGGCAGTTGATCACTCACGGCATGGCTTCCTCGATGCCCGTCGCGCTGGTCGAGAACGGCACCTCAACTCACCAACGAGTGATCGAAGGCGAGCTGGCACAGTTGGGTGAGCTAGCCAAACAGGCTGCCAGCCCAAGCCTGATTATCGTTGGCAGCGTCGTCAGCCTGCGCAGCAAGCTGAACTGGTTCGCCAGCCGACAAACTCCGGCAGAACTGAGCAAAATGGCATAAAAAAAGCGACCCTTGTGGCCGCTTCAGATTTAGGCTGGGGCTTTGTCTGCATCCATTATGGATGCGGTACAAACCCTACGGCTTCATATACCTTCGCCAAGGTTTCCTGAGCACGAGCACGGGCTTTCGCCGCGCCATCACGCATCACCTGTTGCAGGAATGCCTCATCGTTGCGGAAACGGTGGTAACGCTCTTGCAGCTCAACCAACATACCAGACACGGCCTCTGCTACGGCACCCTTCAGGTGACCATACATCTGCCCCTCAAACTCGGCTTCCAGTTGGGCAATGCTCTTGCCGGTCACGCCGGAAAGGATATCCAGCAGGTTAGACACTCCCGCTTTATTGGCAACATCATAACGAATGACCGGCGGATCCTGGGAATCGGTCATCGCACGTTTGATCTTCTTGGTCACCGCCTTCGGATCTTCCAGCAGGCCGATCACGTTGTTACGGTTATCGTCCGACTTGGACATCTTCTTGGTTGGCTCTTGCAGCGACATCACGCGCGCGCCGGATTTCGGGATAAACGGCTCCGGCACCTTGAACACGTCGCCGTACAGCGCGTTAAAACGCTGGCCAACGTCACGGCTCAGTTCCAGATGCTGTTTCTGATCTTCACCGACAGGCACCTGATTGGTCTGGTACAGCAGAATGTCTGCCGCCATTAGTACCGGATAGCTGAACAGACCGGCGTTGATGTTTTCCGCATAGCGCGACGACTTGTCTTTAAACTGGGTCATACGACTCAGTTCACCGAAATAGGTGTAGCAGTTCAGCACCCAGCTCAGTTGCGTATGTTCCGGCACATGGGACTGTACGAAGATGGTGCTTTTCTCTGGATCGATACCACAGGCCAAGTACAGCGCCAGCGTATCCAGGGTGGCTTTTCGCAGCTGTTGTGCATCCTGACGCACGGTGATGGCATGCAGATCGACGATGCAATAGATGCAATCAAACTCGTCCTGCAGCTGCACCCACTGGCGCAGCGCCCCCATGTAGTTGCCGATAGTCAGTTCACCGGACGGCTGCGCGCCGCTGAAAACGATGGGCTTACTCATAGTTAAATTTCCCGATCTTCTAAAGATGACAGCCCAAGTGCGGGCAACAAATCGGCGAAGCGCTCCAACACGCGGTCAGGGTGGCTCAGGGCGATCGCTTCACCGTAGTTATATCCGTAAGTCAGACCGACGCTCGGGCAACCTGCCGCCTGCGCCGCCTGAATATCATTGCGCGAATCCCCGACGAACAGCACTTCACCGGCCCGCAGGCCAAGCTTGCCGAACACCAGATACAGCGGAGCAGGATGTGGCTTTTTCTCCACCACATCGTCGCCGCCGATGATCAGCGAGAAAAAGTCGATAATGCCGAGGGCCGTCAGCAAAGGAGCGACAAAGGGGGTAGGTTTGTTGGTGACCAGCGCCAGCGGGTAGCCAAGCTTGGCCAACTGGGTCAGCGTCTCTGTCACCTGTGGGAACAGGCGGCTGCCGCTCTCGACGGTTTGCGCATAGAAATGGTCGAAACGTTGACGCATTTGCAGGCACAGTTCCGAAGTGGCTTCCACCTCAGCCCAACGCAGCGCACGTTGGACTAATACATCGGCACCGTTACCAATCCAGGTTCCGACACGGGCCTCACCGGCCTGCGGCAGATCCATTTCCGCCAACGCCAGATCGATGGCCGCGGCCAAACCCGGCGCACTGTCTACCAGCGTGCCGTCGAGATCGAAGGCCAGACCGCGGATAGCGCTAAAATCAGCCATGACTTACCTTCGCCAGTTCGCTACGCATTTGATCGATTACCGCACGGTAATCCGGCTTGCCAAAGATGGCCGAGCCTGCCACGAACATGTCCGCACCCGCCGCTGCGATCTCGGCAATGTTGTCTACCTTCACGCCGCCGTCAACTTCCAGGCGAATATCGCGGCCGCTTTCGTCGATCAGTTTGCGAACCTGACGCAGCTTGTCTAACGTGCCGTGGATAAAGGATTGGCCGCCAAAACCGGGGTTGACCGACATCAGCAGGATCACGTCGATCTTGTCCATCACGTAATCGAGATAGCTCAACGGGGTCGCTGGGTTAAATACCAGGCCCGCCTTGCAGCCGTTCTCTTTGATCAGTTGGATGGTGCGGTCGACGTGTTCGGAAGCTTCGGGATGGAAAGAGATGTAGGTTGCCCCTGCCTTGGCAAAGTCCGGCACGATGCGATCGACCGGTTTTACCATCAGATGGACGTCAATCGGCGCGGTAATGCCGTAATTGCGTAAGGCTTCGCACACCATTGGCCCAATCGTCAGATTAGGTACGTAGTGGTTATCCATCACGTCAAAATGCACCACATCGGCACCGGCGGCCAACACCTTGGCAGTATCTTCACCCAAGCGGGCAAAATCTGCAGACAGAATGGACGGGGCAATCAAAAACTTTTTCATCCGCTTCTCCAAACGTAGGGTTCGAGTTATTCAGCTTTTTTGTACAGCGCCAGAAGTTCGTTCACTTTACTGCGGCCTAAAATATTGCGGCTGATGGTGCGACGAGCCTTCACCACATGCAGCGAAGCATGCTGATACCAGTCACGCGTCAGCTCGGTGTCATGGTTGGAAATCAACACCGGCACCTGGCTTTCAACCGACAGCTGATGCGCAATGCGCGCCAACCCTTGTTGATCAGCCAAACTGAAGCTGTTGGTGTGATAGGCGGTAAAATTCGCCGTTGCCGACAGAGGAGCATAAGGAGGATCGCAATAGACCACCGCCCCTTGGGTCGCCTTCACCATGGTAGCGTGATAGTGCTCGCAGACAAAAGTGGCATTGCGTGACTTTTCAGCAAACCAATACAGCTCTTCTTCCGGGAAGTAGGGTTTCTTGTAACGCCCAAACGGCACATTAAACTCACCACTCAGGTTATAGCGGCACAGGCCGTTATAGCAGTGGCGGTTCAGATACAGGAACAGCAGCGCGCGCCGATACTCATCAGTGGTGGTGTTGAACTCTTCACGCAGCAGGTAGAACTGGTCTGAGTTATTGAATTCGTCGGTGAAAAGCAAGCGGGCATCGCGCACGAAATCATTCGTGCGCAGCTTAACGATGTTATACAGGCTGATAAGGTCGCTGTTGATATCGGCGAGAATATAAGCCTCGTACTCTGTGTTCAGGAAGACTGAACCCGCGCCCACGAAGGGCTCGATTAAGCAGTTACCCTCTGGTAAATGACGACGGATCTCGTCTATCAGCGGGTATTTTCCACCAGCCCATTTTAAAAAAGCGCGGTTTTTCTTCATGCCGTCAGTTAGCTACTTATTACAATTCAGAGCGGCGGATATGTACTCTGCTTCAGACAGCACATCAGCGCACAAAATTAATGATTATTTTTTCAGGTCTTGCTGTACTTGCTGTACAGGGCGGACCCATGGTTTTTTCGCCTGAACGTCCGCCGGCAGCGTAGCGATAGCACGCTTGGCCTCCGCCGAAGAAGCGTAGTTGCCGCTCACTAACACATACCAGGGTTTACCATCACGCTTAGTCTCATACACCATAAAGTGTGGCAAATTCTGTTGCTTGGCAAAGGCATTCAACGTATCGGAGCGTGAGGCACTGCTCAACTGCAGCGTGTAATGGCTACCCGGTGCGGTTTTCAGTGAGCTTCCGCTGCCGCTCACCACACCACTCTTGCCTTTGGCCGGTGGGGTGTAAACCGTGGTGGTGGTCGCAGAAGGTTTGACCGATGCTGTCGGCTTAGTTGCTGCTGGCTTGGTGGCAGGCGTTTTATGCGGCTGCGTCGCAGCGGTTGCATTGTTATTCGCCGCCGGACGCGCGGCAACACCGTTCATCACGGTCGCCGGAGCGGTTGGCAAAGCGGAAACTGGGGCATTAATATTTTGCGCGGCAGCAGCATCAACCTGACCTTGCTGTGATGACAAGGCATCGGCCATGTTGCCAGGCAGATCGACACGCTCACCAGCACCGCCCTGTGACGCTACAGGCTGTGCTTCGGTCGGCGTGCTGGAGATCGGTGGGACACTAACAGTCTGAGGCTGAGAGGTACTGACACCGTTGTTATCGTTGGTATCCGTAGTGCCGCCCGCAACGCCGTTGTTGCTGGTGGTCAGCGACGATGAGCCCGACAGATTGATGTCGCGGGTTGCCCCTTGTTGCGCAACCTCGTGCTTGGTGGGGGCCTTCAGCGCCGAACCGATACCGATGATCAGCAACAGCAGTACCAAAATGCCAATCCCAATCATCATATGCTGGCGTGAAACGGCAAAACGCGGCCCAGTTGCGGCTGGCCGACGTGAACGCGAAGGACGGCGATCGCTGGTATCAGGCCTGAGATCGTCTTCTGGTTTAAATTCATCCATCTGAAACCCTCCAACTAGAGGCAAAATCTCGCCACCTAGGTGGTTAGAGACTATTAACCCGATGATGGCAAAGCGACATCTGTCTCGCCCTGCGCACTAATTAATATAAAGTCTAACAGCAGCCAAGCTACTGTTATAGCCCGCAAGCTCAAGCACTGTCGACCTGCGTCAAATTACGCCATCCATGGAATTGCCCGGCGGGCAAGGTACAGCCGACCTGGCGAAACGTTAACGCTATTGAGTGTAACCGACTTACGCGCGCTGTGTTGGTAAACAGTCAGCGATGGATGCCAGCACCAGCTCATGGTCAACACCGCCACGAACTTCTGCTTCACCAATGCCCTTCGGCAATACCAAACGCAACGCCCCCGCCAACACTTTTTTATCACGCAGCATGTGTGGCAGATAGGCCTCAGGCGCCATCTCCTGCGGCCCGCAAACCGGCAACCCGGCGCGTAACAGCAGCGCCTTGATCCGTACGATGTCGTCAGCCGCGAACTGGCCCAGGCGGCGTGCTGTTTCAGCAGCCATCACCATGCCAGCCGCCACGGCCTCACCATGCAGCCAGACACCGTAGCCCATTTCGGCTTCGATGGCATGGCCGTAGGTATGGCCCAGATTGAGCAACGCCCGCAGACCGTTTTCACGTTCATCGGCGGCCACCACTTCGGCCTTCAATTCGCAACAGTGGCGAATACAGTACGCTAACGCGTCCATATCCAGCGCAACCAGCGCATCAATATTATTTTCCAGCCAGACGAAAAAATCACCATCGAGAATAATCCCGTACTTGATCACTTCCGCCAGACCAGAGGAGAGTTCACGCGCCGGTAAAGTACGCAGGCAGTCCAGATCTACCACCACCGAAGCCGGTTGGTAGAAGGCGCCGATCATATTTTTACCGAGCGGATGATTGACGGCGGTTTTGCCGCCAACGGAGGAATCCACCTGCGAGAGCAGCGTGGTAGGAACCTGGATAAAACGCACACCGCGTTGATAGCACGCGCTAGCAAAGCCGGTCAGATCGCCAATCACGCCGCCGCCGAGGGCAATTAGCGTGGTATCGCGACCGTGGGGCTTTTCCAGCAGCGCCGAGAACACCTGCTCGAGTACGGCCAGAGATTTATACTGTTCGCCATCAGGTAAAATCACCTGATCCACCACTACGCCGCCCTGTTCCAGCACCGACCGGATACGCTCCAGATACAACGGTGCCAAAGTCTGGTTGGTGACCAGCATGACCTGTTCACCCGCCTTTAGCGGCATAAAAGAAGCCGGATCGTCAAACAATCCGGCGGCTATGGTAATCGGGTAGCTACGCTCCCCAAGCGTTACGGTAATTCTCTCCATGTCGCGCTCAGTTCTCGGTGTGGTTTATCCCCGCCAACGCGGGGAACACAATCAGAATTTCCGCATTTGCCCGCGGCCAACACGGAACCCGCTATCAGTTACTTTCCAGCATGTTGATAATCTGGTTGGCAACCACTTTAGCGCTTTGATCGTCGGTGCGGATAGTGACATCTGCAATTTCTTCGTACAACGGATTACGCTCTCTAGCCAGCGCTTCCAGCACCTCACGCGGAGGAGAGTCTACCTGCAGCAGCGGACGCTTCTTGTCGCGCTGGGTACGGGCCAACTGCTTCTCGATAGTGGTTTCCAAATAGACCACGACACCACGCGCCGACAGGCGGTTACGCGTTTCACGCGACTTAACCGAGCCTCCGCCGGTAGCCAGCACAATCCCTTGCTTTTCCGTCAGTTCATTAATGACTTTTTCTTCACGATCGCGGAAACCTTCTTCCCCTTCCACGTCGAATACCCAGCCCACGTCAGCTCCGGTACGTCGCTCAATTTCTTGATCGGAGTCGAAAAACTCCATATTGAGTTGCTGAGCTAACTGACGGCCAATAGTGCTTTTGCCGGCACCCATAGGCCCAACCAGAAAGATATTGCGTTTCTCTGCCATGTTTTTCGGTATTACTAAGACAATTCGTTAATGATAACCCGCCCCGCCAATCAAATTAGCGGCGGGACCTAAACTGAAACCTCATGAGCGATAGTGCGAGATCAGACGAAAAATTATCTCAACACTCTTGGTAGTTTGGCAACCGAATAAATCACTATCCACGCCGCAGGAGGGAAACCATACGTTTTTAACGGCGTCTTATACCCTATGGATCCCAGGTTTCAGCCTGGAAGACGACGGGTACAGCATTAACAAAAAAACCTCGGTGCTCAATTCGGTAACCCTTGTAAGCTAAATCTGCCGCAGCGTCAAACTCAGATGCCTCTAAGGCACGAAAAAAAGTGCATTTGCTTGCCAACTTTTAAGCGTTTTCAACGGCTAGGATCTTGGACTAATACCTCATGAACCAAGCATTGCAGCGAGATCTCCGCCTAGAGTTTATCTGAAAAAGTAACAAGATGTCGTAATCTGGCAGATTAACGATAACTTTCGCCGGTTTCCCTCATTTGGCCTTCGCGTCGTCACCGCGCCAAACATCACGATCGAGACAATTTAAACCTTGATCAGCGTCGGAGTGATGAAAATCACCAGTTCGCGCCTTTTATGCTGCTGGTTGCTGTGTTTGAACAGCGCTCCCAACAGGGGGATATCGCCCACGCCAGGGACTTTATCGGCCGCCTGAGTGCGCTGGCGCTGAAAAATGCCCCCTAAGACAATGGTTTCACCATCTTTCACCGTCACCTGGGTTTTAATCTCCTGCTTGTCGATCGCCAGCGCCTCTCCTTCGCCCTGTTTAATCGAACGCCCGGGCATATTCTGGCTGATCTGTAACGTCAGGGTGATGCGGCCATTGGGTAAAATCTTTGGCGTGACTTCCATGCCCAGCACCGCGTCCTTGAATTCGATCGAGGTGGCACCGCTGGAACCGCTCGACACCTCGTAGGGGATTTCCGTGCCCTGCTTAATGCTGGCGGTTTGCAGATGTGCGGTAAGCAGACGCGGGCTGGCGATAATCTCTACCTGATTTTCCTGCTCCAGCGCCGACAGTTCCAGATCCAGGATGCGCCCGCTGATGCGCGCCAGGTGGAAACCGGCCGTTATGGCGCTGTTCTCTACCGGCAGGCCAACGCTGAAATTGTCTATCCGCAGCGTTTTGGCTGGCCTTTCTTCTGCCGCCAGACCCCACCTTACGCCAAGCTCCCGCAAATTCTCGCTGCTGATGGTGACAATATGGGCAGCCAGCTGCACCTGTTCCAGCGGGGTATCCATCTCTGCCACCCAGGTTTTCAACTGTGCCAGCGCCTGAGCGGTGTCACGCAGCAGCAGCGCGTTGGTGCGTTTATCCACCACTACGCTGCCACGCTCGGTCAATAATTTGCCACGTTGGCTATCCAGGCTCTGGGCTATCTCGCTGGCCTCTGCGTTTTGCAGCGTGATCGTCAGGTTGTGCAACGGCTCCTGCTGCGCCAACGCCCGCTGCCGACGAAGCTGCTCCTGCTCATCCGGCAATGGAAAGACCATCATCACATTACCCTCCAGCGTCATCGTCAGCTTGCCCATGCGTAACACCACTGCCAACGCCTGCTGCCAGGGAACATTATCTAACCGCAGCGTGAGGTTGGTATCGACCCCCTCGGCTGCAACCATGTTCAAATCTTGATACTCCGCCAGCGCCTGTAAAATCAGGCTGACCGGGGTATCATGGAACGCCAGCGACACAGGTTTTTCCTGCTGTACGCTCGCCATCACCATCAACGGAAGAGCCAACCACCCCACCAAAAGCCACTGATATCCTTTCATCGCCTTTCCTTACGGTTTTTCCCCCAAAGTGAGCACCACACTGCCCGTGCGTGGCCGACATACCTCTGCCCCATTCTGCGCAACGAGTTCAAGCTGCCGGGGCCGGATCTGCATCACTTGCCACTCTCCATCCAGCACCCGCTGCCGGGGCAATAACCCTAACCACTGCCCCTGCGGGGTGACCACCCAGCCATAGCGCAACTCAGGCGTGCCAATAATCCCTTTCAGCCACCAGCCAGCCGGTGAAACGGCAGGAGCGGCACAGGCCACCGTTAACGGTGGCTGGAACGGATCGCGATACTGTTCAGCCCACAGCGGGGGCGAGAACAGCAGCAAACACCACCACGCCTTATTCATCCACCACCTCTTTTGGGCTAACCAGAATCAGTTGAGTGGTTAACCCTTCGGGCTGCCTCTCGATCTTCATTTGCCCAATCCTGCGGGTGGATGGCAACTCTTCCATCAAGCGCAGCAAGCCCACGTAATCTAGCTGTAGCCTTATCTTTTGCTGGGCTGGATTCTCCTGCTGCTGGAAACGTAGCAGCCGCCCCCCAAGCTGATAGAGCTGAGCACCAAAATCCCCCGGCTCATCAGGCACGATCAAAACCTGCTGCCCCAAACGCTGCTCAAGCTCCGCTAACGGCGGTAGCCGGCTCAGTTGCTGCTGATGCTCTGCAATCTGGAGTTCCAACTGCTGACGTTGTTCATCCAGCCTTTCCCACCGTTGCCATTCCCCCGAGATCATCCCAATGTAGGCCAACAGCCCAACCCCGGTTAATACCAACCATTGAGCCGCCAGCAGCTGCCAACCAGGTCGGGCGAGCCAGGGGAGCAACCAGTCTTGCAGGGGCTTATCCATCCTGCCCCCAGCGTGCCGTGAAAGTGAACGCCAACCCTCCCTCCTTGCGCTGTGTGACTTCAACCAGGCGGCAGCCCTGCAGCAAAGGTAGCGCGGCCAACCGCCGCTCAAAGGTAACGATCTCCGCATACCCCCCACCTCGCCCCCGCAGCGAGATCCCCTTGGGATCTCCTTCAAACCCCGTAAGCCACAGAGTGTCAGGCAGCGTTACCGAGAGCTGTTGCAATAGCGACAGGTAACGCAGGTTCAGCGCACGATTGTGCTGGTAACGGGCGTTTTCTGCGGCCAAACGGGCCAATTCGGCCATCATTTTCTGCGTCTGTTGAATACGCCCTGCCATCTCAGTGTCTTGCTGCGTTAAGCCCTGCAGCATCGAATGTTGCCTTGCCTGTTGGTAGTTCAGCAAAAAGTAGACTGCCGCGAGCATAGCCAGCACCAACAGCAATTGAACAACGAAACAGCGTAACCAGAAGGTATAGCGCTGCCGCTGCCGTCTGAGGCGCCAGGGTAATAGATTGACCTGATACATCAGGCATCCTCGCGGCGCAGCGCCAACCCGCCAGCCAGAACAAACGCCATCGGCTGAGAAGGCAGCGGTGGATATAAGCGGCTGAAAGCCGTGAACGGTGACCAAGGCATGGCGCCTTCCGGAGCGGCCTCGTCCAGCACGCTGCTGTAATACACCTCTTTAGCCCCCAGAGCTGGGCAAGCTGAGCGCATAGCTGCCAACGCCTGCTTGACGCTGACGGCCTCCCCCGCAGGCAAAACGCCATAAGTAAAGGGCATCGCTCGCGGTGCAACCCATAGCCATTCCGACTCCAGGCGGTGCAGCAGCCCAGCATCGGGAGCCAGGCCAGCAAATGCCGCCATCATGCTTAGCGCGTTGGGCGCGATATCGATCACATGGGGATGCAGATCCGCCTGTTGCAGGCAATGCAGCCATTGTTGCAGCTCCTGCTGGCGGGCTGCGGTGAGCAACAACTGATGGGTATTGGGCTGCGCCTGGCGGTAATCCATTGCTAACGTCTGGCTGTCTAACGGAAACTGTTTCAGGCCTTGGGTAGTGATGTAATCGTGGCGAACCGGCTCCTGCAGGCGGAGGTCTGGCAAGGGCAACGTCTGCTGTAAAACCCGCTGCGCGGGTAAAGCAATGCGTAAGGAAATATGTCTTGGTAACCGGCTACGCCACTGCTTGAGTACCGTCACCAGCATTTCCGAACTCTCTAAATGCCCCGCCCGCAGCGCCGAGTGTGGCAATGCCTGTTGCCACCAGTGGCGCAATTGCCAACCGTTGCGACGACGCTGTGCAGCCAGCGCTCTGATGCTGTGATCCTGGATATCCAACCCCACCTGCCACGTTTGAGAAAACATATTTCACCCCACCTCCATACCCTCAGATAACAAAAGAACATATCCATGTTGCAGGCTTGCCTTTATACTACCGCGCGGTTGTTTATAAACTGCCCAATTGACATGAAATGGGAAATCTCAGGTGAAGTTCGTAAAGTATCTTTTAATCCTTGCAGTGTTTTGCATCGTGCTGGGAGCAGCCTCGATTTTTGGCTTGTACAAATATGTCGAGCCACAGCTGCCCGATGTCGCAACGCTGAAAGACGTGCGGCTACAAATCCCAATGCAGGTTTACAGCGCTGAGGGCGAACTGATCGCCCAATATGGTGAAAAACGCCGTATTCCTCTCAAGCTGGACCAAATCCCACCGGTGATGGTGCATGCCTTCATCGCCACGGAGGACAGCCGTTTCTATGATCATCACGGAGTCGATCCCGTTGGTATCTTCCGTGCCGCGTCGGTCGCGCTGGTTTCCGGCCATGCTTCGCAGGGGGCCAGTACCATCACCCAGCAGTTGGCCAGAAACTTCTTCTTGAGCCCGGAACGCACCTTGATGCGCAAAATCAAGGAAGCCTTCCTGGCAATCCGCATTGAACAGATGCTGACCAAGGATGAAATTCTTGAGCTGTATCTGAACAAAATCTATCTGGGTTACCGCGCTTATGGCGTGGGTGCTGCCGCGCACGTCTATTTTGGTAAAGATGTCAGCCAACTGACGCTGAGCGAAATGGCCACCATTGCCGGGTTACCCAAAGCACCTTCCACCTTTAACCCGCTGTACTCCCACGATCGCTCAGTAGCGCGTCGTAACGTGGTGCTATCGCGGATGTTGGATGAGCGTTACATCACGCAGGCGCAGTACGATCAGGCCCGCAGTGAACCTTTGGTGGCCAATTACCATGCGCCGGAAATCAGCTTCTCTGCCCCTTATCTTTCAGAGCTGGTCCGTCAGGAGATGATCAAGCGTTACGGTGAAAACGCCTATACCGACGGTTACAAGGTGTACACCACCATCACCAAGCGGCTGCAGCTGGGCGCGCAGGAGGCGGTACGTAACAACATCCTCAACTACGACATGCGCCACGGCTATCGCGGCCCGTCAAACGTGCTGTGGAAAGTAGGTGAGCCAGCCTGGGATCAGAAACAGATTGTCGATTCCCTGAAGAACCTGCCGAACTACGGCCCGCTGTCTCCTGCGGTGATCCTGCAGACAGATGCCGAACAGGCTACCGCCATGCTGGCCGATGGCAGCCGCATTGCGCTCCCCATGTCTGGTATGCGCTGGGCACGTGCGTTCAAGAGCGATACTGTGCAAGGTTCTACGCCGAAGCGCGTCACCGACGTGGTGCAGCCCGGCCAGCAGATCTGGGTGCGTAAAGTTAACGACAACTGGTGGCTGTCACAGGTTCCGGACGTGAACTCGGCGCTGGTGTCGCTCGATCCTAACACTGGCGCTATCAAGGCGTTGGTCGGCGGCTTCGATTTCAACCAGAGCAAGTTCAACCGCGCAACCCAGGCACTGCGCCAAGTGGGCTCCAACATCAAACCGTTCCTGTACACCGCGGCAATGGACAAGGGTCTGACGTTGGCCTCCATCCTCAACGATCTGCCGATCACCCGTTGGGATGCCGGTGCCGGTACCGACTGGCGGCCGAAAAACTCTCCGCCAACTTACGTCGGTCCTATCCGGCTGCGCCAAGGCCTTGGCCAATCGAAAAACGTGGTGATGGTGCGGGCAATGCGCGCCATGGGCGTGGACTATGCCGCTGAATATCTGCAACGCTTTGGTTTCCCTGCGCAAAACATCGTGCATTCGGAATCTCTGGCGCTGGGCTCGGCTTCGTTCACCCCGCTACAGGTGGCACGCGGCTATGCCGTGTTGGCCAACGGTGGCTATCTGGTTGACCCATACTTCATCACCAAGATCGAAGACGATACCGGTAACGCGATATTCGAAGCCAAACCCAAAGTGGTCTGCGACAGCTGTAACCTGCCGGTGATTTACGGTGATACGCATCGTTCGGCCATGCTTTCCGATGATAACACCGAGAACGTGGCGGTCTCGCAGGAAGGCAACAATGCCAACGTACCGATGCCGCAACTTGAGCAGGTTACCCCGGCACAGATGCAGCAGGATAACGACCAGCAGTATGCACCACATGTGATCAGCACCCCGCTGTCGTTCCTGATCCGTGATGCGTTGAACACCAATATCTTCGGTGAACCAGGTTGGATGGGTACGGGTTGGCGCGCAGGCCGCGACCTTAAACGCCATGATATCGGCGGCAAAACCGGTACCACCAACAGTTCGAAAGATGCCTGGTTCTCCGGCTACGGCCCAGAAACAGTAACATCGGTGTGGATCGGTTTCGACGATCACCGCCGCAATCTTGGCCGTGCCTCCGCTTCGGGTGCCATTCCCGATCAGATTTCCGGTGGTGAAGGTGGGGCAAAAAGTGCTCAACCGGCTTGGGATGATTTTATGAAGGTAGCGCTGGAAGGCCTGCCAGAACAGAAAGTCACACCACCGCCGGGGATTGTCAGCGTGACCATCGACAAGAGCACAGGCAAACTGTCCAATGGGGGCGGGGGTAGCCGTTCCGAGTACTTTATCGAAGGTACTCAACCCACGGAGTTCTCGGTACATGATGCCGGAACCACCCTGACAGATCCTGGTGGCGAAAGCCACGAGCTGTTCTAAAAGCAACAATGGCCGGAGCAATCTGGCCATTTTTTTATCTTAACTGTCGGATGCAACGCCCCTACACGACGTAGCCGGTGGAAGCAGGTTAGCGTTAACCGCGCAGGAATGCCTCTGTCAGGAACAGTGCGCTGACGTTCCGCGCCTCACGGAAGTCCGGTTCAGCCAGCAGTGCCATCATGTTGGCTATTGGCCAACGCACCTGTGGCAACGGTTCTGGCTCGTCCCCCTCCAGGCTTTGCGCATAGAGATCGTGCGCCAGTACGATGTTCATCTGGCTGGAAAAATAGGAAGGAGCCATCGTCAGTTTGCTGAGGAAATCAAAACGCCCGGCCCCAAAGCCGACTTCTTCCATCAGTTCACGGTTAGCGGCTTCCAATACCCCTTCACCAGGATCGATCAGCCCTTTGGGGAAGCCCAGTTCATAGGATTCAGTGCCCACCGCATATTCACGGATCAGCAGCAAATCATCTCCTATCACCGGCACAATCATCACTGCTTCACGTTCCGAAGGGCGCATACGCTCATAGACCCGCCGCACACCGTTACTGAACTCCAGATCGACTGACTCAACGTTAAATAAACGCGAGCGCGCGACCGTTTCTACTTTCAGAATTTTAGGTTTTTGCAGGTGTTTATCCATGATTGCCTCAAATAGGTTAACCGCCTAATAGGCTGAATATTCAGCACTCTCAGGCAAGTAACCAGGATAATAATATGCGCGTTGTGCCAGACAGCAAGAGGGGCAAGCGCTGGCTAAACTCGATCTTGATCACATTGTGCGTTAATGGGAACCATTACCGCAACGAACTTAGCCTGTAATTTACTTTTTTTTAACAAACCTGACCAGCCGCCATCCAGTGGATAAAAAAGAGATAGGCAAATAAGATAATCCTGATATCCCACCATCATGAGGATTGCTATGCTCACACAGGTAGAAAATCGTACGGTGAATGCCCAACGATAACCACGAATGAGAGCCGGATAACAATTTAACGGTGGGTCATTCTATCTCTGGGCGGTTAACTCCGTATAATGTCAGGCTTTGCGGTTAGGATTGGCGGTTTCATGGGCGTAGGACGAGAATAGCATGAGCACAGTAGCGTTGATATTGGCCTTAGCGCTAGCCTGCCTGATCGCTGCTGGCCTCTACTTATGGTTTAAATTCCGCCCCCAGCCAGCCTTGGCAGGTATCCTGCCGTTAGTCAAACCTACCCACCGCAAGCTGACCGCACCAGAACGGGCTGCGATTGAGTATTACCTCAACCAACAGAACCGTCTGGGCAACAAACTGCTGTCAGGCTCCTCTCCACTACCTTCCGTCAGGCTGGCGTTGACCACACAGAGCGATAACGTTTACCCCATCACCCATGCCATCACCCGCTATGGCCTGGCAAGCGATGAGCCCAACAACTGGCGTTACTATCTCGACTCGGAAGAGATCCATCTGCCTCCATTCTGGGAGCAGTACATCAGTGCCGATAACCACGTCGAAGTGATCAAGACCCAGACGCTGCCACTGGTGATCTCACTCAACGGCCATTCGCTGCTGGATCATATTTACGACAGCCCGCCATCGCCGGTAGTAACCGCAGCCCCGACTAGAAACGCCTCCATCCGCAAGGAAGAGAGCGAACATATTGAGTTGGTGAACATCCGCAAGGAAACCCGCGAAGAACATGAGCTCAACCGGCCGAACGGCGTCAAGGAAGCAGCCCTCATCTCTACGGCCCTACTGCTGCTGTTCCTCAGCCTGATCAGTCCGGTGGTGGTGATCCCCTGGATCATTCTGGTGGCAGTGCTGATGATCGCCTGGGGCTGCTGGCATCTGTTACGCCGCCCGGGCGAAAAAGAACTGAAAGAGGTGCACAACCTGCGCGGCACGCCAAAGCGCTGGGGGTTATTCGGCGAGTCCAATCAGGGGCAAATCAGTAATATCTCTTTGGGGATTATCGATTTGATCTATCCCCCACACTGGCTGCCTTACCTGAATGCGGATCTGGGTAAAACCACCAATATGGATATCTATCTCAACCGACAGGTAGTGCGTCAGGGGCGCTATCTTTCCCTGCATGACGAAGTGAAGCACTTCCCCTTGCAGCACTGGGGCAAAAACGCCGTATTAGCGGCCAGTTCGCTCGTGGTGCTGTTGTTACTGTTAATCTATATTCCACTCAGCCTGCCCGCTAAATTGAGCACTGCGTGGTTACAGGGCGCACAGAAAACGGAAGTCACTAGCGTTCAGGCGCTGGAGGCCATCCCGCTGCATATCGGCGACAGGCTGAAAATTCAGGGCAACGGCATGTGCTACGTCCCTTCGGGCAACAACAGCGCCACTGCACCGAGCTTTATGCCTTTCGATTGCTCGGGGATCTACTGGAATACGGCTACCCCGTTGCCACAGCCCGAGTCGGAAGTAATCGATAAAGCCGCCGCGCTGATGGCCACCATCAACCGACAACTGCACCCAAGCCCAAGCGGTTCCGATCAGAAAGTGAACCCGCAGTTGGCCAGTGCCATTGAAAAATCAGGCATGATCCTGCTGGATGACTTTGCTGATATCGTGTTGAAAACGCAGGATCTGTGCGGCACGCAGGCCGACTGTGCGCGCTTGAAGAACGCGTTGGTCAACCTGGGGAACGTCAAGAACTGGGCCGCCCTGGTGAAACGCGCCAAATCCGGGGCGCTGGAAGGCGTTAACGTCCTGCTGCGGCCGGTCAGCGCTGAATCGCTGGAAAATCTGAGCAACGCGGCCACCTCTGCCTTTGTGGTGCAGGAAACCCGTCAGGCTGCTGCAGCCCTCAACAGCCCACCACCGGGCGGTTTCTTGATCACCAGTGACGAAGGCAAACAGTTGGTGGATTATCCCCTGCCTGCACAGCCACTGAACGAATACAACCCACTTGACCAATGGAAAGAGCTACAGCGCCTTAGCAGCCTGTTACTACATACGCCGTTCCAGGCAAACGGGGTGATCACCAATATCTTTGTCGATGCTAACGGCACCCGACATATCGCCCTGCATAGTGAACCGGATATCGTGACCCTGTGGCGCTATCTTGGTGCCAGCCTGCTGTTGCTGGTGTTGGTTATCGTACTGGGTTACAACTCCTGGCGGCTGGTACAGCGCAGGCGCAAAAACCAGCATCGTCTCGCCGATATCCAGCGCTATTACGAAAACTGCTTCAACCCGCAGCTCACCCCGATATCCATACGCCCGATGGCGTAGCCTCAGCCCTGCCATCCGCCTATACTAGGCTGTATGTTTTTTTAGCATCCGCGGGATACCGCTATCCCGCCTATGGAGTTGGTACATGGTTCCTGAGTTTGACTGGCACGATATTGATACCGTACTGCTGGATATGGACGGCACCCTGCTTGATCTGGAATTCGACAGCCATTTTTGGTTAACGCTGGTACCACAGGCATTGAGTGAGCAACGAGCCATTCCCTTCGATGACGCCAGCAAAATCATTCACCAGGAATACCTGGCCGTGCAACACACCATGAACTGGTACTGCTTTGATTACTGGAGCGAGCGCCTCGGGCTGGATATCTACCAAATGACCAGCGAAGTCGGTAACCGCGCTCGATTGCGTGAAGATACCCAGCCGTTTTTGCAGGCGTTACGCGATGCCGGGCAGCGCACCATCCTGCTCACCAACGCACATCCACACAGTCTGGCGGTGAAGATTGAGCACACGGGTTTGGATCGACACCTTGATTTATTACTTTCCACCCACACATTTGGTTATCCAAAGGAAGATCAACGTCTGTGGCAGGCCGTGCAGCAGCAAACCGGTTTTGACCCGCAGCGCACGCTGTTTGTGGATGATGGTGAACCGATTCTGGATGCCGCCCGCAAGTTTGGTATCCGTTACTGCCTAGGCGTGCAAAACCCGGATTCCAGCATGGCGAGTAAAACTTTCCAGCGTTATCCGTCGATGAGCGACTACCGCCAGTTGATACCAGCGTTGGAACGGAGGGAGCAATGAAAGCCAAAGCAACACCGGATGAGGCCGTCCGCCTGGATAAATGGCTATGGGCCGCCCGATTTTATAAAACCCGCGCACTGGCCCGTGACATGATCGACGGCGGCAAGGTGCACTACAACGGGCAGCGCGGCAAGCCGAGTAAACCCGTTGAAATCAATGCCGAAATCAAGCTGCGTCAGGGTAATGACGAACGAACCATCATCGTGCTGACCCTCAACAGCCAGCGGCGTGGGGCAGACGAGGCGCAGCTGATGTATCAGGAAACCGACGCCAGCATTGCCAATCGCGAGAAAGTGGCACTGGCACGCAAAATGAATGCGCTGACCATGCCGCACCCAGACCGCCGTCCAGACAAGAAAGAGCGGCGCGATTTGATTAAATTTAAATTTGGCGAGCAGGAATAATCCCTCGCCTCAAAGAGAGAAAACTATGTCCAACCATGACCAATTACACCGTTACCTGTTCGAAAACTACGCGGTGCGCGGTGAGCTGGTTACCGTCAGCGAAACCTATCAGCACATCCTGACCAACCATGACTATCCGGCCCCGGTACAAAGCCTGCTGGGCGAGTTGCTGGTAGCCACCAGCCTGCTGACCGCCACACTGAAGTTCGACGGTGACATTACCGTTCAGGTACAAGGTGATGGCCCGCTGAAACTGGCGGTGATCAACGGCAACAATCGCCAGGAGATGCGTGGCGTAGCCCGTGTAGAAGGCGAGATTGCGGCCGACAGCACCCTGCACCAAATGCTGGGTAACGGCATTATGGTGATCACCATCAGCCCGTCTGAAGGAGAACGCTATCAGGGCGTGGTGGGTCTGGAAGGCGAAACGCTGGCCCAGTGTCTGGAAGGGTATTTCCGTCAGTCCGAACAACTGCCAACGCGCTTGTTTATCCGCACCGGCGAAGCCGAAGGCAAACCAGCGGCTGCTGGCATGCTGTTGCAGGTACTGCCCGCTCAGGATGGCAATGCCGATGATTTCGACCATCTGGTACAGTTAACCGCCACCATCAAGGATCAGGAGCTGTTCACCCTGCCGGCTAACGAAGTACTGTATCGCCTCTACCATCAGGAAGAGGTTACGCTGTACGAACCCCAGGACGTGATCTTCCGCTGCACCTGTTCACGCCAGCGCTGTGCCAATGCCTTGATTACGCTGCCAACGGAAGAAGTGGCCGATATGCTGGAACAGGATGGCAACATCGATATGCACTGTGATTACTGTGGTAATCATTATGTATTCGATGCGCTAGACATCGCCGCCCTCCACAACGGCAATGCCGACAGCAGCACCCAACTGCATTAAGCAAAACCGCGCTGTGACGTGCGTCGAGTTGTGACGCACGTCAGCTCTCACCGTTTGCACGCTTGCTTTATTCCGTGGTCTACATCTCATAACGTAACTAAAAAATGTTTAATACGTTAAATATTTGATACCTATCGCGGTTACATCTCTATGGATCCCTACAATTGTCGCCAGAAATTCTGTGATCAAGGAGTAGTGACATGCGTGTTAATGGTATAACCCACCAGGATCTTGCCGCTTATGGAATTCATAACGTTGGTGAAATCGTTCACAATCCGAGTTATGAATTACTGTTTAAGGAAGAAACGGACCCTTCACTGCAAGGGTTTGAGCGTGGAGTAGTAACCAATCTGGGTGCCGTTGCCGTCGATACCGGCATCTTCACCGGCCGTTCGCCAAAAGATAAGTACATCGTCCGTGACGATATCACCCGGGACACCGTCTGGTGGGCCGATCAAGGTAAAGGCAAGAACGATAACAAACCTCTCAGCCCTGAAGTCTGGGCAGATCTGAAAAAACTGGTCACTGAGCAGCTTTCCGGCAAGCGCCTGTTCGTGGTCGATACCTTCTGCGGCGCTAACGCAGACTCCCGCCTGAAAGTCCGCTTTATCACAGAAGTGGCCTGGCAAGCGCATTTCGTCAAAAACATGTTTATCCGCCCTAGTGATGAAGAACTGCAGGGCTTTGAGCCTGATTTCGTGGTGATGAACGGCGCCAAGTGCACCAACCCGAACTGGCAGCAGCAGGGAATGAACTCGGAAAACTTCGTGGCATTCAACCTGACCGAGCGTATGCAGCTGATCGGCGGTACCTGGTACGGCGGCGAAATGAAAAAGGGTATGTTCTCCATCATGAACTACCTGCTGCCGCTTAAAGGCATTGCTTCCATGCACTGCTCAGCCAACGTGGGCGAGAAAGGCGATGTGGCAGTGTTCTTCGGCCTGTCCGGCACCGGTAAAACCACGCTGTCCACCGATCCGAAACGCCAACTGATCGGCGATGACGAACACGGCTGGGATGACGATGGCGTCTTCAACTTCGAAGGCGGCTGCTACGCCAAGACCATCAAGCTGTCGGAAGAAGCCGAGCCAGATATCTATCACGCCATCAAGCGTGATGCGCTGCTGGAAAACGTCACCGTCCTAGCCGACGGTACCGTGGACTTCAACGACGGATCGAAAACCGAGAACACCCGCGTTTCCTATCCGATCTACCACATCCACAACATCGTCAAGCCGGTGTCTAAAGCGGGCCACGCAACCAAGGTGATCTTCCTGACTGCGGACGCCTTCGGCGTACTGCCGCCAGTGTCACGCCTGACGGCCAACCAGACCCAGTACCACTTCCTGTCCGGTTTCACCGCCAAGCTGGCCGGTACCGAGCGCGGCGTTACCGAGCCAACGCCAACCTTCTCTGCCTGCTTTGGCGCGGCATTCCTGTCACTGCACCCAACCCAGTATGCAGAAGTGCTGGTCAAACGCATGCAGGCAGCCGGAGCCCAAGCTTACCTGGTGAATACCGGCTGGAACGGCACCGGTAAGCGTATCTCGATTAAAGACACTCGCGGCATTATCGACGCCATCCTCAACGGTGAAATTGATAAGGCAGAAACCATCACGCTGCCAATCTTCGATCTGTCGATGCCAACCGCCCTGCCAGGCGTTGATCCGGCCATCCTCGATCCGCGTGCCACCTATGCCAGCATAGAACAGTGGGAAGAGAAGGCGCACGATCTGGCGAACCGCTTTATCACCAACTTCGACAAATACACCGATACCCCGGCAGGCGCTGCACTGGTCAGCTCGGGTCCAAAACTGTAATAGCGTTGATTACCCTCCTAAGCCAAGGCGCGGAACTCCGCGCCTTTTCTATTTTTTGCTTGATTTTTAGACAATCAAGCAGGAATATAAAGCAATGCTATCATTGCTAGCACAGGAGGTTTGAATGGCTACCATAACCGTCAGGGATCTAGATGATGAAATAAAAGAGCTGTTGCGCATTTCAGCGGCTAAAAATGGTCATTCCATGGAGGAGGAAGCACGCATGATCTTGAAACAGGCCTTAATGAAGAAGCCAGCGAGTTATGGCTTGGGAACCTGGATGCACCAGCACTTTGCCGAATTCGGTGGCGTAGAACTGGATATCCCGCCGCGCGACGAGATGCCACGCATAGTCACCTTTGGCGATGAAGATGACAAAGCATGATTATTCTCGACACTAATATCATTTCAGAAATGATGCGCCCCTATCCGCATTACAACGTCGTCACCTGGCTAGACGAAAAAGACAATAATGAGCTGTATCTAAGCGCGATTGTGATTGCTGAGTTGTTCAGTGGCGTTGCCCGTATGCCGGAAGGCAAGTGACAGCGGGAACTAAAAATCAAGTTGGCAGAGGCAATACAGACAAAGTTTGATGAGCAAATTCTGCCATTTGATGCAATGAGCGCAATGCAGTATGCACAACTGATGGGCCGAAACCAGCGTCAAGGGAAGTTAATGAGCATACCCGACACACAAATCGCCGCCATCTGTCTACAATATGGTGCCACCCTTGCTACGCGCAATATCAAAGATTTTCTCCATTGCGGCATTGAGTTAATCGATCCATGGCAGGCCATTGGTGATCAGCGTCTGCATGAAGAAGCGGCAGGATACGGCACAAAGCCCTGACCAGGCCACAGTGCTGCGGCCTTAAGTCAGGATATCAGGCGTTTTCTTTGGCTGGCGGAGTCCCGCTGGAAGTTTCTTTCTTCTCGATCGGTAATGGGAGATAAGCTCGGATACGCAGCCCACCACGCTCGCTGGTGCCGATATCCAGCACGCCAGTATGAGCATCAATGATACGCTGCACAATCGCCAGCCCTAACCCAGTGCCGCTGGTGCTACGCGCACTGTCGCCACGCACAAAAGGTTGGAACAGGTGCTTCAGCTCTTCCGGCTTGATACCAGGGCCATCATCCTCCACCTGGAACCAGCTGCGCTGTAGTTCGCTCCCGCTGCTGACCTTGATCCAGCCGTTGCCATAGCGTGCCGCATTCACCACCATATTCACCACCGCACGTTTGATCGATAGCGGATGCACATCCACTATCAGCTCGCCCGGCAGAATATCGGTTTCAATCACCCGCTCGTAGCCACTTTCGGTCGCCACCACTTCGCCCAGAATGGAATTTAGATCGCAAATTTCGGTTTGCATCTCCTGGCCGGTACGCAGGTAATCAATAAACTGTTCGATGATGGCGTTACATTCTTCGATATCTTTATTGATCGATTCCGCCAGATAACCGTCTTGCCCACTCATCATTTCCGTTGCCAGACGGATACGCGTCAACGGCGTGCGCAAGTCGTGACTCACCCCTGCCATCAGCAGCGTACGATCATCCGCCAGCAGCTTCACCCCAGAGGCCATCTGGTTGAAGGCCCGGGTCACGGAACGCACTTCAGAGGCACCATACTCACGTAGCGGCGGCGGAATAATACCTTTGCCTACCTGCAAGGCAGCATGCTCAAGCTCCACCAGAGGGCGGTTCTGAATGCGGATAAACAGCCAGGCGCCGCCTATCGCCAGCAGCATAATCGCCAGGGTATAGCGGAACAGCGGCGAGAAATCGCCTTGATGGATTTCGGTCAGCGGGACACGCACCCAGATATCTGGCTGCAACCAGGTTTTCAGCCAGACTACCGGGGAGTTTTTGTTCACCTCGACGCGGACGTCGGTCGGGCCGCCCAGTTGCTGCGCCATCTGCTGGCTAAGGAATTGGTAGTGTTGCGCCCAGCGCAGGCCGCTCTCTTCCGCGGCCGCGTTGGTATAAAGCGAAATGCCCAGCTCGCGGTAGATCTCACGGCGGAACGCTGGCGGCACCTCCAGCAAGGTGCCGTCCTCCAGTTGCAGCCGATCGGTCATCAGCATACGAACTTCGTACGCCAGCACCTTATTGAACTGCTGTAGACTGGGCAGGATGGCAAAGTTAAGCACCACCAGATAGGTCGTCACCAGGCTGACGAACAGCAAGGTGACGATCAACAGCAAAGTTCGGGCAAACGAGCTACGCGGTGAAAAGCGTAATCTCCTCATGCCTTACTGCCGTCCGGGACGAAGACGTAGCCAAGACCCCAAACGGTCTGGATATAGCGTGGATGTGCCGGATCTTCCTCAACCATGCGGCGCAGGCGTGAGATCTGCACGTCGATGGAGCGCTCCATCGCACTGTATTCGCGGCCACGGGCCAGGTTCATCAGCTTATCGCGCGACAACGGTTCACGTGGGTGGCTGACCAAGGCTTTCAGCACGGCGAACTCACCGCTGGTTAATGGCATAGGTTCATCTTCACGGAACATCTCGCGCGTGCCGAGGTTCAGTTTGAATTTACCAAAGGCGATCACCGCTTCTTCCTGAGAAGGCGCACCCGGCAGTTCGTTGGCCTGACGGCGCAGCACGGCACGGATACGAGCCAGCAATTCACGTGGGTTGAACGGTTTAGGGATATAGTCATCGGCACCAATTTCCAGCCCGACGATACGGTCCACTTCTTCACCCTTGGCGGTCACCATAATGATCGGCATCGGGTTGCTTTGGCTGCGCAGGCGACGGCAAATGGACAGCCCGTCTTCACCCGGCAACATCAGGTCTAATACCATCAGATGGAAAGACTCACGCGTCAGCAAACGATCCATTTGCTCAGCGTTGGCAACGCTGCGCACCTGAAAACCCTGTTCGGTTAAGTAACGCTCTAAAAGCGCACGCAGGCGCATGTCATCATCGACGACCAGAATCTTGTGATTCTCTTGCATTGTCTGACTCCCAAAGGCTGTATTGCCTGATTCTAGACTGTGGCCCGCACTTATGCATTGGTACCGCTGGCGGCTATTTGGCAACAGCCTCGTATTGTTCAAAAACTCCATCATTACTGACAGCGTTTAATGGTATATATTCTAGACGAAATTGTTACAAAGCTTATTCTTTTGCCCAAATATCAACAATTTTCACTTAAACCGGAGCCACAGATCGGTAAAAAACCTCCCGCTGCGTATGATGTACACTCTTGGCAGAAAACCGCAAGACTGGCGAATTGGCAGTGTACCTTAGGTTTATGAAAAAAACGCCAACGGATATGGTGACCGCTTTATGCGAGAATGCCCACTGCTCCTGTGATTCGATGATGGATGACGATGAAAACATTGCTGATCACCCGTGAGGGTTACAACAAGCTCAAAAAAGAACTGGATTTCCTGTGGCGTGAAGATCGCCCGGAAGTGACCAAGAAAGTCACCTGGGCCGCCAGCCTGGGCGACCGGAGTGAAAATGCCGATTACCAGTACAATAAAAAGCGGCTGCGTGAGATCGATCGCCGGGTGCGCTATCTCACCAAGTGCCTTGAGCAACTGAAAATTGTCGATTATTCGCCACAGCAGGCGGGCAAGGTGTTCTTTGGTGCCTGGGTAGAGATCGAGAATGACGATGGTGATACCAAACGCTTTCGCATCGTTGGCTACGACGAAATCTTTGGCCGCAAAGACTATATCTCCATCGACTCACCAATGGCTCGCGCCTTGCTGAAAAAAGAGGTGGGGGATACGGCCACGGTTGAGACCCCGGCAGGTATTGCCTACTGGACGGTCAACGAGATCGAATATATCAAAGACGAAGAATAGTTGAGACCGTAGGGGCGCTGCATGCTGCGCCCGTCAAAACCTCGGCCCTCTGGACTGGCATTTTCCCCCTGCAAAACGTATAACTATCCCCCTATCGATTATCGCTGCTAACAGATACCTGACTTATGACTGATCCACTGAGCCGCATTATTGCAACCGAACTGCAGGCCCGCCCGGAGCAAGTTGACTCCGCCATCCGTCTGCTGGATGAAGGTAATACCGTACCGTTTATCGCACGCTATCGTAAGGAAGTCACCGGGGGCCTGGATGATACCCAACTGCGTCAGTTGGAGACTCGTCTGGGCTATCTGCGTGAACTGGAAGATCGCCGCCAAACCATCCTCAAGTCCATTGAAGATCAGGGTAAACTGACCGAACAGTTGGCGGGGGCAATCAACGCCACGCAAAGCAAAACCGAACTCGAAGACCTTTACCTGCCCTACAAACCAAAACGCCGCACCCGTGGGCAGATTGCTATTGAAGCCGGTCTGGAGCCACTGGCAGACTCCCTGTGGCAAGATCCGCAACAGCAGCCAGAACAGCTGGCCGAAGGGTTTGTCGATGCCGAGAAAGGCGTGGCAGACGTCAAAGCGGCGCTGGACGGCGCACGCTACATCCTGATGGAACGCTTTGCCGAAGACGCTACCCTGCTGGCCAAGGTGCGTGACTACCTGTGGAAAAACGCCCATCTGGTGTCCAAGGTTGTGGAGGGTAAAGAGGAAGAAGGCGCGAAATTCCGCGACTACTTCGACCACCACGAACCGATTGCGCAAGTGCCTTCGCACCGTGCGCTGGCGATGTTCCGTGGCCGTAATGAAGGCGTGCTGCAGCTGGCACTGAATGCCGATCCACAGTTTGAAGAAGCCCCGCGTGAAAGCCAGGGTGAGCTGATTATCACCAACCATCTCAACCTGCGCCTGAACAACGCACCGGCAGATGCCTGGCGTAAATCCGTGGTTAACTGGACGTGGCGCATCAAGGTGTTGCTGCATCTGGAAACCGAGTTGATGAGTACCCTGCGTGAGCGCGCGGAAGACGAAGCGATCAACGTCTTCGCCCGCAACATGCACGATCTGCTGATGGCAGCCCCAGCCGGTATGCGCGCCACCATGGGCCTGGATCCTGGCTTGCGTACCGGCGTTAAAGTGGCGGTGGTTGATGCCACCGGCAAGTTGGTTGCCACCGATACCGTTTATCCGCACACCGGGCAGGCAGCCAAAGCCGCTGCGGTCGTTGCCGCGCTATGCATCAAACACAAGGTTGAGCTGGTTGCCATCGGTAACGGTACCGCATCCCGCGAAACCGAGCGTTTCTTTGCCGAGCTGCAACAGCAGTTCCCCGATGTGAAGGCCCAGAAAGTGATCGTCAGCGAGGCCGGCGCTTCAGTGTATTCCGCTTCCGAACTGGCCGCGTTGGAGTTCCCGAACCTCGACGTTTCCCTGCGTGGTGCGGTTTCCATCGCCCGCCGTCTGCAAGATCCACTGGCCGAGCTGGTTAAGATCGATCCGAAATCTATCGGCGTGGGCCAATACCAACACGACGTCAGCCAAAGCCAATTAGCCAAGAAGTTGGACTCGGTGGTGGAAGACTGTGTGAACGCCGTTGGCGTTGATCTGAACACCGCCTCCGTGCCGCTGCTGACCCGCGTGGCTGGCCTGACGCGCATGATGGCGCAGAATATCGTCACCTGGCGTGATGAGAATGGCCGCTTCAGCAACCGTGAACAGCTGCTGAAAGTGAGCCGTTTGGGGCCAAAAGCTTTCGAGCAATGCGCGGGCTTCCTGCGCATCAACCACGGCGATAACCCGCTGGATGCATCAACCGTCCACCCGGAAACCTACCCTGTGGTGGAACGCATTCTGGCCGCGACCCGCCAGGCACTGCAAGATTTGATGGGCAACCCAAGTGCGGTACGCAGCCTGAAAGCCAGCGACTTTACCGATGAGAAATTCGGCGTACCGACGGTCACCGACATTCTGAAAGAGCTGGAAAAACCGGGCCGTGACCCTCGCCCAGAATTCAAAACCGCAACCTTCGCCGAAGGGGTGGAAACCCTCAACGACCTGCAGGTGGGCATGATCCTGGAAGGTTCGGTCACTAACGTCACCAACTTTGGTGCCTTTGTCGATATCGGCGTTCATCAGGACGGCCTGGTGCACATCTCGTCACTGGCGGACAAGTTCGTTGAAGATCCGCACACCGTGGTGAAAGCTGGCGATATCGTCAAGGTGAAGGTGATGGAGGTGGATCTACAGCGTAAGCGTATCGCGTTGAGCATGCGCCTGGATGAGCAACCGGGTGAAGGTTCACCACGCCGTGGCGGGGGCAATAATAACGCTCCAGCTCGCGATAAAACCTCACGCCCTGCGGCTAATAAGCCTAAACCACGCAACAGCACCCCGGCAGGTAACAGCGCCATGGGTGACGCGCTGGCCGCTGCGTTCGGTAAGAAATAATAAGCAGAGGGAATAAACTCTTATTCCCTCTTTTAGCTGCCTCTTGATCAGATCTCCTGTTCAAGAGGCTTCGCTGGATTATTACTGCCGATGATATTCATGTATTCAACTACGGGCTTCTGGAGTTCGTAGATAACTTAGCCTTCTAACGCCACCTGTTGCGGCTAAACGGACGCAGCATGCGGCAGCCCGACAATGTTGACTTGCCGCAATAAAATGGCGATTTTTTGTCATCCCCGTTTCGCGTCATCGCCTGCATCCCCCGCAGCGGTAAAAATGCCTGTTTGTTAACACCCTTATTAACACTACCTCCTCAGGCTACTGATTGTGCCGTAAACACAAATACTTACCCCTCTCATTTACAGCAAACCATGTTGCCAGATCCACGCAGTGAAACTCTCAGCCGCGCCAATAGGGCTACAACTGTTTCATCACCGCAAGAAGATGCACAAATTTGCAACTTAATTAACCTTTTGCGCTCATTTGCAGTGCGTTTTGCTTAGTGCTAAAACTAATGCAAGCAAACCGTCTCATCCCAAATGTGACGACACTTACAATTACCCATACATTCTGTATTGAATACGATAATGGTTATCACTATGATTCTGCGTATTCATTGCTCCGCTTTATGGCTCGGCGTTTCTGGCCCCATTCACCTTTTCGCAGGTTGTCTGGGCAGCAAATGTTCTGAAGGTGGCATTCCTGTGGGAATTCCCAACTCATTGAGAAGGCAATATGCAGCTGCTTCCTAAACATACCTATAAAATCACCGGCTTCTCCAACGAGATCAGCCCGGCCTACCGCCAGAAATTACTGTCGCTTGGCATGCTGCCCGGCTCGCAGTTTGACGTGGTACGCGTGGCTCCGCTTGGCGACCCGATAGAAATAAAGACTCGCCGCGTCAGTCTGGTGCTGCGGAAAAAAGATTTAGACCTGATCCTGCTAGATAGCCAACTGTAACGCGCTGTCCCCGCTTCAGGCAGTTGCCGTGTGCAAACGCGGAAGATACTTAATTAATTGATATCACGTTGGTTTATGAAAAAAATCACTATTGGCTTAATCGGTAACCCGAACTCGGGCAAGACGACGCTGTTCAACCAGCTCACCGGGGCGCGCCAGCGGGTCGGTAACTGGGCCGGGGTGACGGTTGAGCGTAAAGAGGGCCAGTTTACAACGCCGCAGTCTCAGGTCACGCTGGTGGATTTACCAGGCACCTACTCGCTCACCACCATCTCTGAACAAACCTCGCTGGATGAGCAGATCGCCTGTCACTACATCCTGAGCGGCGATGCGGATATGCTGATCAACGTGGTCGATGCCTCCAACCTGGAACGCAACCTCTACCTGACACTGCAACTGCTGGAGCTGGGTATTCCGTGCATCGTGGCGTTGAACATGCAAGATATTGCCAAGAGCCAGAATATTGAGATCGATGTCGCCGCCCTGGCCGAGCGCCTTGGCTGCCCGGTGGTATCCATGGTTTCCACCAAGGCCGACGGCATTGGCCTGCTGAAACAGACCATCGACAATCACCGTTTCAACCAGTTAAAAGCGCTAGTGGCTTATCCACCGCTGCTGCTAAACGAAATCACTACGCTGACCGAGGCCATGCCTCAACAGCTGCCCACCGAACAGCGGCGCTGGCTGGCCCTGCAAATGCTGGAGGGTGACATCTACAGCCATCAGTTGGCCGGGAAAGCCACCGAGCTGCTGGCACATTCCAGGTTAGCGCTGCAACAGCAGCAGCAGGAAGATCCCGCGCTGGTGATTGCCGATGCCCGCTACCAGTCGATCGCCACCCTCTGCGATGCGGTCAGCAACTCAAAGCTGGCGCTGCCAAACCGCCTGACGGAGGTGCTGGATCGGGTGATCCTCAACCGCTGGCTGGGGGTGCCAATCTTCCTGCTGGTGATGTACATCATGTTCGTACTGGCGATCAACATCGGCGGCGCACTGCAACCGATCTTCGATCTCGGTTCGGCGGCCATCTTTATTCAGGGCATCCAGTGGGTCGGTTATACCCTGCATTTCCCGCAGTGGCTGACCGTCTTCCTGGCGCAAGGCGTGGGCGGCGGTATCAATACCGTGCTGCCACTGGTCCCACAAATCGGCATGATGTACCTGTTCCTGTCATTCCTGGAAGACTCCGGCTATATGGCGCGAGCGGCATTTGTGATGGACCGCCTGATGCAGGCGCTCGGGTTGCCGGGTAAATCCTTTGTGCCGCTGATCGTTGGCTTTGGCTGTAACGTGCCGTCCATTATGGGCGCACGCACCTTGGATGCCCCACGTGAACGCCTGATCACCATCATGATGGCCCCTTTTATGTCCTGCGGCGCGCGTTTGGCAATCTTTGCCGTATTCGCCGCGGCCTTCTTCGGCAAGGATGGCGCGGGGGTGGTGTTCTCACTGTATATGCTCGGCATCGTGGTGGCGATCCTCACCGGCCTGGTGCTGAAATACACCATCATGCGCGGCGAAGCGTCGCCGTTTGTGATGGAGCTGCCGGTTTATCACGTGCCGCATCTGAAAAGCCTGCTGCTGCAAACCTGGCAACGCCTGAAAGGCTTTGTGCTACGCGCCGGGAAAGTGATCGTGATTGCCAGCATCTTTATTGGCGGCTTGAACAGCTTCTCGTTCAGCGGCCAGCCGGTAGACAGCATCAATGATTCCGCTCTGGCCTCAGTCTCCAAGGTGCTGACTCCGCTGTTGCAACCCATGGGCGTACACAGTGATAACTGGCAGGCGACCGTCGGGCTGGTGACGGGGGCGATGGCCAAAGAGGTGGTGGTCGGGACGCTCAACACGCTTTACACCGCAGAGAACATCACCAATGAGCAGTTCGATGCCACCAACTTCAATCTGCTTGAGGAACTCGGTGCCGCCGTCAATGAGACCTGGCAGGGTCTGAAGAACACCTTCAGCCTGAGCGTTCTCTCCAACCCTATCGAAGCCAGCAAGGGCGATGGTGAAATGGGCGTGGGCTCAATGGGCGTCATGAGTAGCAAATTTGGCACCTCAATCTCGGCCTACAGCTATCTGATTTTCGTGTTGCTGTACGTTCCCTGCGTCTCGGTGATGGGAGCCATTGCACGTGAGTCCAGCCGTGGTTGGATGACTTTCTCTATCCTGTGGGGGCTGAACGTGGCCTATTCTCTGGCAACGCTGTTCTATCAGATCGCGACCTTCAGCCAACATCCGCAATACAGCGCAACGGCGATCCTGATCGTGCTGCTGTTCAATGCGCTGGTGCTATTGGGTTTGCGCAAGGCACGGAGCCGCGTAACCATCCGTTTGCGTAGCGCCACCTCGGCGTCCTGTTGTCAAAGTTCGGGTGACTGCCACTAATGGCCAGCCTGCTGCAAATCCGTGATGCGCTTGCCCTACGGGGCAGCGCTCAGGCACAGCAGCTGAGCCACCAACTGGCAACGCCCTTGCCATTGGTTGAGGCAATGCTGCAACGTTTGACCGCGATGGGGAAAGTTGAACGTATTGAGCTTGATAGCAGCGAATGCCTGAGCGGCAGCTGCAAGCGTTGCCCGGAAGGGTTGGCTTGTAAAACGGTGATTTATCGTTTGAAGGGCTGAATACAGGGGCGCGATAGTTTACCTGCGCCCCTCGTTTGAGGATTATTGCTTGTCTTTATACACGTCAGCTACTGCGCTGAATTTGCCGTGTTCACGAGCCGCCAGGACGACATAATATTGGCCCCCTTTCTCATCAGCCAGTTTGGACAATTCATCTTTCAAGTCCATAGGATCGGTGGCCTGTGCAGTTGAAGACACGGTGCCAACTTTCTCATACTTGCCTGGGTTCTTATCCAGTTCGTCTTTAGTTAGCAAGGTTGCTGCCATCGAACCGAAAGACACTGAACCTACAATCAACGCCGCAACGATCATCTTCAATGATTTCATGATAATACCTCTCAATGGAAAAATTAGTTTTTATGAAAGCACTAACAAGAAATGCGTCATCGAGCTTGGCTACTGCGACGTCTAACAGCTTCGTTGCTTTCCCTGACGAAGCTCTCTCTGCCCAGAAACAAATCGCCAAAGTGAAGATTGATACGGCCCTATTCACCTTGTAGCCACGCATTTACCCCTTCAAGTATCGAACAGGTTCAGTTTTTATCCACTCATTGGTTAAAGTTTTACCACCGTTTTGTGCCTTTATAATCTGTAATCAATAAGATATCCCCGCCAGGCCGCGCCATTACTCGATTGTGACAAATTGCTTAATAATGTTAGCGAAAGCTTCTGGATGCGAAATAAACGGCGCATGGGCCGCTTTGGCGATCACCTCCGAGGTGGAGTTTGGCCACAGCTCATCCAGCAAAGTGGCCACCTTGCGTGGTACCAGCCCGTCGAGATAGCCATAAATACGCAGTACCGGCATTGTCAGCGCCGCCAAGGTCTGGCGTTGATCCACTGTACGCAACATCTCCAGACCAGCGTTAAGCACCTCAACGCCCGGCATCGGCTGATTGAGCACCACGGTTTTCAACTGGCGTGCATCCTGGCGAGCGCTTTCCGTACCCAACGTTTGTAACGCCAGGAAACGCTCCACGGTGCGTTGGAAATCATGGCTGAGCTGCTGCTGGAAGCCGCTGAGCACCTCCGGACGGATCCCTGGCCACGGATCGTGCGCCGTAAAGCAGGGCGAAGAGGCCACGGTGATAAGCCCCGTTACCCGCTCAGGCTGCATCAGCGCTATCTGCCCGGCCACCAGCCCACCAAGAGACCACCCCAGCCAATAAGCCTGCTTGGGCGCGGCGGCCAGCAGTATCTCCGCCATCTTCGTTAATGAAACGGCTCCATAGCCCTGGCTGCGGCCATAGCCAGGCAAGTCCACCAGGTGTAGGCGAAAATGCGGAGCCAATCGCTCCAACGTGCAACCCCAAACCTCGGCATTCAATCCCCATCCGTGCAGCAACACAAGATCGCGATCGCCTTCACCTAAGGTTTGCCAATACAGCGCTGTCATCAGTTATTGTCCTTACTCGTCGCCTTCCAAACGGTAGCGTTTTACACAACTCGAAATTCATAGAGTATTAAAAAGGGGAGGTGACTATGCTACCAATCCACAGCCGCTGTTGGCTATGCCGGCAACCATTACGGCTGATGCAACAGGGCATCTGCAGCTACTGCCTGCGTACGCTGCCCGCCAAACCTTGTTGCTGCCCAGTTTGCGGCTTGCCCAGTGGCGATCCCCATCAGCCTTGTGGGCGATGTCTGCAAAAACCGCCCCCTTGGCAAGCGTTGGTCTTTGTCACGGATTACCGCCCCCCCATCAGCACCCTGGTGAGAAATTTCAAATTCCAGCAGACACCAGCGCTGGCTCCCACTCTGGCTCGTTTGATCCTGCTGCACTGGCTGCAAGCGCACCGAGAGCAACATCTGAACAGACCGGAAGTTATTTTAACGGTACCCTTGCAGGATAAACGCTGCTGGCGGCGCGGCTATAATCAAAGCGATCTGCTGGCCCGACCACTAGCCCGCTGGTTGGGCTGTGAATATCACCCTGCGGCATTACGCCGCATCAGGGCAACCGCGCCACAACAGCAATTGATAGCGCGCCTGCGGCGGCGTAATCTGCGTGGTGCTTTTCGTTGTGATGAGAACCTGGCAGGAAAGCATGTGGCACTGCTGGATGATGTAGTTACCACTGGCAGCACCGTGGCGGAGATCGCTACACTATTACAGAAGCAGGGCGTCGCATCATTGCAGATTTGGTGCGTTTGCCGCACGTTGTAGTACCACGGCAATGGGCGTATTATAACCTACTATAGAAGTCAACTATTGAGCTAATGCTATGATCCGTATAACAGATGCTGCACAGGAACACTTTGCCAAGCTGTTGGCAAGCCAAGAAGAAGGCACCCAAATCCGCGTATTCGTGATCAATCCGGGTACGCCGACGGCCGAATGCGGTGTCTCTTATTGCCCGCCAGACGCGGTGGAAGCAACAGATACCGAGCTCAAGTTCGAGAAGCTGTCCGCTTACGTCGATGAACTGAGTACGCCTTATCTGGACGACGCCGAGATCGACTTCGTCACCGATCAGCTCGGCTCACAGCTGACGCTGAAAGCGCCGAACGCCAAAATGCGTAAAGTGGACGACGATGCGCCACTGATGGAGCGCGTAGAATACGTACTGCAATCACAGATCAACCCGCAACTGGCTGGCCACGGTGGCCGCGTGACGCTGATGGAAATCACCGACGACGCACTAGCCATCCTGCAGTTCGGCGGCGGTTGCAACGGTTGTTCAATGGTAGACGTGACGCTGAAGGAAGGGATCGAGAAAGAGTTGCTGCAAAAGTTCCCGGAACTGAAAGGCGTGCGCGATCTCACCGAGCACCAGCGCGGCGAGCACTCTTACTACTGATAAATAGCAGGGCGCAATTCCGTTTTGCGCCCTGCCTATCTCCATCGAGGTCGGTAAGCCGCCCCGATGCATTTAGCCTACCGAAACCTTTCTGCGTCGTTTATCCAAATCCTTCAGTAAGCGATTCACCTCAGGATCGGCAAACATTTCTTCCAACGTGAGGCTCAACTTACGCCGCCAGTTCGGATACTGATCGCTGGTGCCTGGAATATTCACCGGCTCCGCCATATCCAACCAGTCTTCCGGTTGCAGGCCCAGCAGCGCGCTGGCACTGTCTGCCACATAGCGTTGCAGACCCCGATTCAGCAACGGGCTCATACCCAACAACGAGGCTTTCTTGCCGACCTTTTGCGGTACGCAGCCGTAACGATGCAGCCCGTCCAGTAACCCCTGCTTGGCCCGTTCACGATCGGCAAACAGCTCTTTGAGCACTTCCGCATCCGGGTATAACCCCAGTTGGTTGCCGAGCGTCAGGTCGCCACTTTGCCAATAACCGCGCAGCGTTGGCAGATCGTGAGTGGTAATGGTCGCCATCGCCTGCACCGGATAAGACTGCGGCGCACGGAACTGCTTCTCGGCATCGTGCTCGAAATACAGCACCTTGTAGGAATAGACGCCGCTATCACGCAGTTTGCCGACGATCTCCACCGGCACGGTCCCCAAATCCTCCCCAATCACCATACAACGATGGCGCTGACTCTCTAAGGCCAAGAGCGCCAGCAGATCGTCAACCGGGTATTTCACATAAGCACCGTGATCGGCCGTTTCACCATAAGGGATCCACCATAAACGCAGCATCGCCATTACGTGATCGATACGCAAAGCACCACAGCTGGTCATATTGGCGCGCAGCAAATCGATAAACGGCTGATACCCCCGCGCCACCATCACATGTGGGTCCATCGGCGGCAGGCCCCAGTTTTGCCCCAGCGGCCCTAGAATATCCGGCGGAGCACCCACGGAGGCTTGCATGCAATACAGCTCACGTTCACACCAGGTTTCCGCCCCGCCCTCTGCCACCCCAACCGCCAGATCGCGGTACAGGCCAATCGGCATCTGCCGCTGCTGGCTTTGATTGAAGCACTCGGCAAACTGGCTGGCCGCCAACCATTGCAGCCACAGGTAGAAGGTAATCTCATCCTCATGCTGCTTACAGAAGGTTTCCACTGCCGGGCTGTTGCCCTGCTGATACTCCTCCGGCCAGGCTGGCCATCCCCACATAGTGCTGTCTTTGGCATTGAGATAAGCATGTAACGCATCGAACGCCGCCTGCTGATACAGGCTATTGCCCCCTTCGCCAACAAAGCGCTCAAACTCCTGCTTCAGCGCATCTTGCGGCTTGCGAGCCTGGAAATACGGGAAAGCCAGCTTCAAGGCCACCAGCTTTAACTGCGTTACCGTGCTGTAGTCCACCAGTTCGCTGTTACGCGCTTTGGCCAACAGCTTCTGCGTCGCAGCCTTCTGCCACCACTTTTGCGCGGCCTGGCTGAGCTGGAAATCCTCTACCACGTTGACGTCGATATACACCACGTTCAACCAGCGGCGCGAAGACGGGCTATAAGGACTGGCGCTTTCCGGGCTGGCCGGATACAGCGCGTGGATCGGGTTGAGCCCGATAAAGGCCCCGCCGCGTTCGCCAACCTCGCCAACCATCGCTCGGAGATCGCCAAAATCCCCAATACCCCAGTTACGCTCGGAACGCAGCGTGTAGAGCTGAACGCAGGCTCCCCACAGCTTCTTGCCGGTCAGTAATGCATCCGGCTCGTAGCAACGCTTGGGGGCGACAATCAGCCGACAGACCCATTTCTGCTCCCCCTGCGTCAAAGTGAGTTGGTGATAACCCTGCGGCAATTTGCTCGGCAGGGTTAGTGTTTTATGCGCACCGGCACGGCCCTCTTGCTGGCTACCGTCCTCACGCAACAACACCCAGTGAAACTCGCCTTCCCCCCCCAGCGGCAGCGCCACCGGGTTTCCGTGATAAAAGACTTTAACCTGCGGCAAGGGAGCCGTTGACGGCTGCAATGACGCAGGGTTCATCGCCGCCAACAGCTTGCGTTTGGTTTCCGGCGAAATTGCCTGCCGTTGGCCGTGGGCATTGATGTAATCGGCAGCAATCCCAGCCTGGGCTGCTACCTGATCGATACCTTTACTCATTCGCACTCCTTAACGCTTGGCTTGCCAAATGCGTTGCTGATAGTCACGGATCGAACGATCCGAGCTGAACATGCCTACGCGCGCGGTGTTAAGGATAGTGCGGCGCGTCCATTCGTCGCGGTCACGATACAGTTTGTCTACCTGCCGTTGAGCTTCGCAGTAGGAAGCGAAGTCCGCCAGCACCAGATACGGATCGCCACCTTCCAACAGGCTATGCAGCATCATATCGAAAGCGTGCTTGTCCCCATGGCTGAATGCGCCGCTGGCCAGTTCGTCCAGGATAGCCTTCAGGTGCTTGTCTTTCTTGCGATAGCTCAACGGATCATAACCCTTGGCCAACAACGCTTTAACCTGCTCCACGGTGTTGCCGAAAATAAAGATGTTGTCCTCGCCGACCTGCTCGGCGATCTCGACGTTGGCTCCGTCCAGCGTACCAACGGTCAGTGCGCCGTTCAGCGCCAACTTCATATTGCCGGTGCCTGAAGCTTCTTTACCAGCGGTGGAGATCTGCTCGGAAATGTCCGCCGCCGGGATCATCAGTTCAGCGACGGAAACGCGGTAATCAGGGATGAAGGCCACTTTCAGGCGATCCTTGACGATCGGATCGTTATTGATCTTCTCTGCCGCCTGGTTGATCGCATAGATGATGTTCTTCGCCAGGTAGTAGCCCGGCGCGGCTTTGGCACCAAACAGGAATACGCGTGGCACGATGTCCAGGTTCGGGTTATCCCGCAGTTGGCGATACAGCGAAAGAATATGCAGCAGGTTCAGGTGCTGGCGCTTGTATTCGTGCAGGCGTTTGATCTGCACGTCGAAGATTGCGTCTGGATTGAGCGTCAGCCCCATTACGCTGTGCACGTAGTTGGCCAGGATCACCTTGTTATCACGCTTGATCTGCTGATATTTCTCGCGGAATGCGGCGTCTTCGGCGTATTTTTCCAGCCCCTTCAGCGCATCAAGATCGTTGGCCCACTCGACTTTCAGGGTGGTATCGATCAGACCTGACAATGCTGGGTTACACTGCTTGAGCCAGCGGCGCGGCGTAATACCGTTGGTGACGTTGTGGAACTTGTTCGGCCACAGCTGGTGATATTCCGGGAACAGATCTTTTACCACCAGATCCGAGTGCAGCTGGGCCACACCGTTCACCGCAAAGCCGCTGACCACGCACAGGTTGGCCATGCGTACCTGCTTGTTGTGGTGTACTGCCAGCTTGGCCCACACCGCCTCATCGCCCGGCCAGTGTTGGTCTACCAACCGCTTAAAGTTGGCGTTGATCTGCTTGATGATGGCGAAGTGGCGCGGCAGCAGGCTGCGGACCAGTTTCTCATCCCAGCACTCCAGGGCTTCCGGCATCAGGGTGTGGTTGGTATAGGCAAAGGTCTTGCTGGTGATCGCCCAGGCCGCATCCCAATCCAGTTGGTGCTCATCGAGCAGGATACGCAGCAGTTCTGGAATGGCGATAGTTGGGTGGGTGTCGTTGAGTTGGATAACTTCATACTTCGGCAACTCTTCAATCTTGCGCCCGGCCAGATGGTGTTTACGCAGAATATCGGCCACCGAGCAGGCACACTGGAAATACTGCTGCATCAGGCGCAGGCGTTTGCCAGCCTGATGGTTGTCATTCGGATAGAGCACCTTGGTCAGCTTGGCGGCTTCAACACCCTGCTTTTCCGCCTGCAGGAATTTGCCGTCGTTGAAATCCCCCAGATCGAATGGATGAGTATGCGTTGCCTGCCACAGGCGCAGCGGCTGGGTGACCCCGTTACGGAAACCCAGCACCGGCAGATCCCAAGCTTCCCCACGCAGGGTAAACTCCGGGTGCCACAGCTCACGGCCATCGGCCAGTTTCTCTATCTTGCCACCAATCCCGACATCCACCGCCAGCGCAGCATTATGGCGGAACCATGGGTAGCTCTCGCGCTGCCAGTTATCCGGTGCCTCTTGCTGATGGCCTTCTTTGAACGACTGACGAAACAGCCCGTATTGATAGTTCAGCCCATAACCGGTAGCCGGTTGCTCCACCGTGGCCATCGAATCCAGGAAGCAAGCGGCTAAACGCCCCAGCCCACCGTTACCTAACGCCGGATCGGTTTCCTGTTCCAACAGATCTGCCAGTTTGACATCCTGCTCTGCCAACGCGGCTTCCACGGCGTCATACCAGCCAAGGTTGATCAGGTTGTTGGCGGTCAGGCGGCCAATCAGGAATTCCATCGAGATATAGTTCACATGGCGCAACGACTTGCTGCTTTTACGCGGCGCAGGCTGCGCGGCCAGCTGTTCGGCTAGAGCAGCACTGACCGCCTCCCACCATTGATGCTGGGTCATCTGCTGTGCGGAGCTGAGGCCAAAACGCTGCCACTGACGAGTCAGTGCAGCCAGAAAAACGTCCTTTTTGAGCATAGGCTGTGACATAGGTAAAACTCTCTATCCGGTGTACCCGTTGTCCTTCAAGCGACAGCTTGAGTTCCAATTGGGTAGTAAATGGGCCAATTTTTCCACTATCGTGCCGGGGAGAACCCGCAATGGCATCATCCCGCCTGGGGATTAGCTGGGGAGGAGGATTGGGGCGTAGCTGAAACTGTGATCTCAGGCACTTTTTAACCCTCTTGCGTGCGGTAAAGAAAACCCATCGATATCACCGGTGAGCATAAAATAGACGGCAAATCTTGCGACGTTAGCACAGTTATGATAGTTGATGAAGTTTTGTACTTGTCCACAAACAGCCGAAAAGCAGGGTAATTTCTGGGGGTAATCAGACGCGATGTAAAGCGCGGTTAGAGCGGAACCGGGGGCAAACATAAAAAAGTGTGATCGATAGCAATTTACCTTCAAGCCAAAGCGCAAGCTTGTTGCATTAACGTTGACGATGTTCGAAGTTAAAGAGGGGGATTAATTACGAGCTACAAAATAATTAACTCAACCCGGTCCCGAGACAGGAACACGGTGAGATGAATTTCTTCGGGCAGTCCTTCGGCGGCGGGAACCGCACTTTACACCTGGAATATTATGCTGATCCCATCAAAACTGAGCCGTCCGGTACGGCTGCAAAATACCGTGGTTCGCGATCGCCTACTGGCAAAGCTGGCAGGTGCGGCGAACTATCGCCTGACTTTGGTCAATTGCCCGGCAGGATACGGTAAGACCACGCTGGTGGCACAATGGGCCGCAGGCAAATCAGATCTGGGGTGGTACTCCCTGGACGAGAGCGACAACCAGCCGGAGCGCTTCGCCAGCTACCTGATCGCCGCGCTGCAACAGGCCACCGCTGGCCACTGCGTGAAAAGCGAGGCATTAAGCCAGAAACACCAATATGCCAACCTTTCGGCGCTGTTTGCTCAGCTGTTTATCGAGCTGTCCGACTGGCACCAACCGCTGTACCTGGTGATCGACGATTACCACCTGATCACCAATGACCAGATCCATGAAGCGATGCGTTTCTTCCTGCGCCACCAGCCGGAAAATCTGACGCTGCTGATCCTTTCCCGCACCCTGCCTCCCCTGGGGATCGCCAATCTTCGCGTACGCGATCAGTTGTTAGAGCTGAGCACGCGCCAATTGGCTTTTAATCATCAGGAGGCTAAACAGTTCTTTGATTGCCGCCTCACTTCCCCGCTGGAGCACAATGACAGCAGCCGTCTGTGTGACGAAGTGGAGGGGTGGGCAACCGCCTTGCAACTAATCGCTCTCTCCGCCCGCCAGTCCACCTCTTCCGTTCAGCAATCGGCCAAGCGCCTGGCCGGGCTGAATGCCAGCCATCTGTCCGACTATCTGGTGGATGAGGTGCTGGATCGCGTCGATGCCGATGCCCGCGCGTTCCTGTTGCGCTGCTCGGTACTGCGTTCGATGAACGATGCGTTAATCGTTCGCCTGACCGGGGAAGACAACGGCCAGCAGCGCCTGGAAGAACTTGAGCGCCAGGGCCTGTTTATTCACCGTATGGACGACACCGGCGAATGGTTCTGTTTCCATCCGCTGTTTGCCTCGTTCCTGCGCCAGCGTTGCCAGTGGGAATTGGCGCTGGAACTGCCAGGCCTGCACCATGCGGCGGCGGAAGGTTGGCTGGCGCTCGGGTACCCGGCGGAAGCCATTCACCATGCGTTGGCAGCCAGCGATGTCAGCATGTTACGCGATATCCTGTTGCAACATGCCTGGTCATTATTCCATCACAGCGAACTGGCCTTGCTGGAGGAGTGTCTGAATGCCCTACCGTACGAACGGCTGATCCAGAACCCGAAACTGGCACTGCTGCAAGCCTGGCTGGCACAAAGTCAGCACCGTTACAGCGAAGTAAACACCCAGCTGGAACGTGCCGAACAGGCCATGCTCCAGCAAAAGATCGTCATTGACCAGACTCTGCATGCTGAATTTGACGCGCTGCGTGCTCAGGTGGCGATCAATGCCGGTAAACCGGAAGAAGCCGAACGCCTGGCTACCGAGGCACTGAAGTTCCTACCGCTATCCAGCTATTACAGCCGTATTGTGGCTACCTCGGTCACCGGTGAGGTTCACCACTGCAAAGGGGAGCTGGCACGGGCGCTGCCCATGATGCAGCAGACCGAACAGATGGCTCGCCGCCATCAGGCTTACCACTATGCGCTGTGGGCACTGTTGCAACAGAGCGAAATTCTGATCGCGCAAGGGTTCCTGCAAGCCGCCTATGAAACGCAGGATAAGGCCTTCGAACTGGTGCGTGAACAACATCTGGAGCAGTTACCGATGCACGAATTCCTGCTGCGCATCCGCTCACAGGTGCTCTGGTCGTGGTCACGGTTGGACGAAGCCGAAGAGGCGGCACGTGAAGGGTTGAAGGTATTGGCTAACTACCAGCCGCAGCAACAGTTGCAATGCCTGGCGATGTTGGCGAAATGCTCGCTGGCGCGTGGCGACCTGGATAATGCCAATGCTCACCTGCTACGCAGCGAAGTCCTGCTGCACGGCTCGCAGTATCACCGAGACTGGCTAACCAACGCCGATAAACCAAGGGTGATCCACTGGCAGATGACCGGGGATACCGCCGCAGCGGCCAATTGGCTACGCCATACCGAAAAACCGGGGATGGCCAACAACCACTTTATGCAGGGGCAATGGCGTAATATCGCCCGCGTGCAAATCCTGCTTGGGCAGTACGAAGAAGCCGAAGTGGTGTTAGACGAGCTGAACGAAAATGCCCGCCGCCTGCGGTTGGTGAGCGATCTCAACCGTAACCTGCTGCTCAGTAACCAACTCTACTGGCAGATGGATCGCAAAGTGGATGCCCAGCGCGTGCTGATAGAATCACTTTCGCTGGCCAACCGTACCGGGTTTATCAGCCACTTTGTGATCGAGGGAGAAGCCATGGCGCAGCAACTGCGTCAACTGATCCAGCTCAACACGCTGCCGGAGATGGAACAGCATCGCGCCCAGCGCATTCTGCGCGATATCAACCAGCATCATCGGCACAAGTTCGCCCATTTTGACGAGAACTTCGTCGATAAGCTGCTCACTCACCCGCAAGTGCCGGAGCTGATCCGCACCAGCCCGCTGACGCAGCGTGAATGGCAGGTGCTGGGCCTGATTTATTCCGGTTACAGCAACGATCAGATCGCTGGGGAGCTGGCCGTGGCAGCCACCACCATCAAAACCCATATCCGTAATTTGTACCAGAAACTGGGGGTCGCACATCGGCAGGAAGCGGTGCAGCAGGCTCAGCAGTTGCTGAAAATGATGGGCTATGGGGCCTAGTTTTCATGGGGTTAAGCCAGGGACCGTTCCCCCCTCCATACTAAACACCGTAGAAGAGGGGAATATAGTGAACCCGGTGAGGATTTGTGTCATCCCCACAGTTGGGCGATGGCACGTTTGAACTCGCGGGCGGCGGCCACAGGATCGGCGGCATCGCGAATGCTGCGACCAGCAATAAACACATGAATAGGAATGCCCTTGAACAACGGCAAATCTTCCAGGGCTAAACCACCGGTAACGGTCACCTTGAAGCCCATGTTGGTAAGGCGTTTGATGGCGGTGATATCCGCATCGCTCCATGCCACCCCGGCAGCCTGCGCATCGCGGCTGCGGTGGTAAACCACTTGTTGGATCCCCGCGTCACGCCATTCTTGTGCCTGCTCCCAGGTCCAGAAACCGGTCAGTTCAATCTGCACATCGCCGTTAAACTCTTTGGCTACCGCCAGCGCCCCTTTGGTGGTGTTGATATCGGCACAGCAGATCACCGTCACCCAGTCCGCATTGGCCTCAAAGCACATGCGCGAGAGGATCTTGCCGGCGTCGGCGATTTTGGCATCCGCCAGCACGATGCGGTCTGGATAAAGCGCCTTCAGATCGCGTACCGCACGAACCCCTTCGGCCACGCACAAAATGGTGCCAACCTCGATAATATCGACCTCATTGGCGATCAGGCGCGTGGTACGGTAGGCGTCATCCATTGACTGGTTATCCAGCGCGACCTGTAACATCGGTAAAGTATTTGCCATCTTGCTTGCTCTCCTTAGTGGGCTGCCGCTGCGGCAGAAGTCAGGTTAATCAGATCCAGTACCTGCTGGGGTGTGCGGCAGGCCCGCAGGCGATCAAAGTTGGTCTCATCCTCAAACAGATTAACCACCTGCAGGATGCCGACCTCTTGATGCGTTTTCGCATCCACCGCCGCCATGGTGATCAAGATATCGATTGGGTCGTTGTCCTCATCGCCAAAGCAGACCGGCGTTTTCAGCGTGACCAGAGCAAAGCCGGTTTTTAACACCCCTTCCTCCGGCCTGCCGTGGGGCATGGCCAGCCCCGGGGCCAAGACAAAGTACGGGCCAAACTGCTCAACACCGGCCAGAATGGCGTTGAAATAGCGCGGTTCTACCACACCGGCTTCCACCAACAGGTCGACGCCTATTTTTACCGCTTGCTGCCAGTCTTGCGCCTCGGCCTGCAACAAAATCGACTTGTTATGCGCCAGCGAATCACTCAGCTTCATTGCCATTGCCTCACTTGATGTCTTTGGGGAAATGAGCGCCGATCACGTCCATCAGCTTGGGACCAAAATCGGCGGCAGACAGCATATTGCGTACTCCCACCACATACTTATTGCCGCTGACAATGATTTCATCCGCTACGTGGGTAGAGGCAATAATGATGTCGGCGCCGCTCAGTTCGGATTTGTATTCCCCCACCGCGCAACTGTTTACCGTATGATCGACGCCTTGCTGGGTGAGGAACTGGTCGACTTTCATTTTCATGATCATGGAACTGCCTTGCCCACAACCGCATACCGCTAGAATTCGTACCGTCATGCTTGTGCTCTCCAGTTAGTTTGAAGCCGATTCAGTAAGTTGTTTTTCCGCATCCTCTTCCGCGCGCAACGTGCGCCCGGCAAAGAACATGTACAACAGCGCAATAACCACCACCACACCCATAAACCACAGGCCGAAGCTCAGGCCCTGCATCAGCGGCGGTGCCAGAATTGACCAGTCCGCCATCCCCATCCAGGCACTTAGCCCGGTCAGTTTGATGGCCCATACGCAGCCAAAGATTTCGATCATTCCCATCACCAGGCAAATCTTCATCGCCGCACGCCAGCCGCCGAAATGGTTGGCAAACACGCCGATGGTGGCGTTGGAGAAGAACATCGGGATAAAACCGGGAATGATCATGATGGAAGAGCCAATCGCCAGCAGTACGCCCACGGCGATCAACTGCCCCACGGTGCCCCACATAAAGCCCCACACCACCGCATTAGGAGCAAAGCTGTAAATAGCGGCGCAATCGATGGCCAGCACCGCTCCAGGGATCAGGCGTTGGGAAATGCCGTTGAAGGCTTCGGTCAGTTCGGCAACGAACATCCGCACCCCCTGCACGATGATGAAGATAGCGACGGCAAACATCAGGCCGGTTTGCAGGATGTAGATCGTCCAATGGGTTTTACCCGCCATCTGCTGCAGGGTATCGAGCCCGAAGGAACAGAGAATGATGCCGAAGAACACCGTCATTACGATGGCGGTAGAAACAATGTTGTCATGGAAGATATTGAGCCAGCCGGGTAGTTTGAGATCCTCTACGCTGTCCTCTTTTTTACCGAGGTAAGGCGCCACCTTATAGGCCACCCAGGAAGCAAACTGCTGTTGGTGACCGATGGAGAATCCGCTGTTTTCTGTCACCGACTGGGTTGGCTTGAACATCATGTTGGAGGTGATCCCCCAATACAGCGAGGCGATCAGGGCGCTACACAAAATGGTGGTCCACATGTCGTAACCCAAGATGTAGAAGAACACCGCGATCAGCCCCACCTGCTGGAACATGATATGGCCCGTCAGCATGATGGTGCGGATGCCGGTGATGCGCCGCAGCAAGACATAAACAATATTCAGCGCCAGTGCCAGCAGCACCGCATAGCCCACCCAGCTGTAGGCATCCCCCATCCGTTCAATGGTTGCCATCATTGAGGCATAGGTGTCTGAGATGGCACCGTTGATGCCATAAACCTCGGAAAGTTTGGCCACCACCGGTTTGAAGGTGCCGGTCAGGATGCCGGAACCTGCCTGCAACAGCATAAAACCGATGATGGTTTTGATGGTGCCTTTGATGATCACTGCCGCGCTTTTGCGCAACAACAGATAGCCCAGCAGTGTGACCAGCCCCAGTAACAACGGGGCATTGGTCATCACCTGATTAAAAAAGACGGTGAAGATGGTGTAGAGGGTTTCCATACGGCTCTCCATGTAGCGTTTATGCGCCGTAGGGAACGCCGCTGGTCGCCAGGCCAACGCGTCACCATAACGCAGGGATAAGCTAACCATAGCAATCACAGTGAATCACCAAAAGATCATAAATGATTATTTGTGAACAACCTCTCAAGTTATAGGGTAAAAATTTGTACATTCAACGATCTGGATTGATGACCATTCCATTACCCATTGAATTAAATACAAGTTAATGAATGAGGCGTTGAGCACCAAGCCGAAAACCTGGGGTAAAAGGCCCGATTTAAAGCGACTAAACACCGGTTGTCAGAATAAATAAACGGTGCTAGATTCAGTAAAACAAATCACAACCAATCATAAAATGACTTATTGTGATTTAATATGATACAAAACGCCCTGATGATGAGGAACGAATCATGAGTAAAGTCACTACCATCACCCGCGAATCCTGGATCCTGAACACCTTTCCGGAATGGGGTTCCTGGCTGAATGAAGAGATTGAGCAAGAGCAGGTTGCCCCTGGCACCTTCGCCATGTGGTGGCTGGGATGTACCGGTATCTGGTTAAAATCAGAGGAAAATGCCAATCTGTGCGTCGATTTCTGGTGCGGTACCGGCAAGCAGAGCCACGCTAACCCGCTGATGAAAACCGGCCACCAGATGCAGCGCATGGCCGGGGTGAAGAAGCTACAGCCCAATCTGCGCACCACCCCGTTCGTCCTCGATCCCTTTGCCATCAGGCAGATTGATGCCGTACTGGCCACTCACGATCATAACGACCATATCGACGTCAACGTCGCCGCCGCAGTGATGCAAAACTGTGCCGCCAACGTGCCCTTCATCGGGCCGCAGAGCTGTGTGGATATCTGGCTCGGCTGGGGCGTACCGGCAGAGCGCTGCATTGTGGTAAAACCTGGCGATGTCATCAAAATCAAAGATGTGGAAATCCACGCGCTGGATGCGTTCGACCGCACGGCGCTGATCACCTTGCCGGTGGAGCAAAAAGCGGCGGGCATGCTGCCAGACGGCATGGATCAGCGGGCTGTCAACTACCTGTTCAAGACCCCTGGCGGCAATCTTTACCACAGCGGGGACTCCCACTACTCCAACTATTACGCCAAGCACGGTAACGATCACCAGATCGACGTAGCGCTCGGGTCCTATGGCGAAAACCCACGCGGCATCACCGATAAAATGACCAGCGCCGATATTCTGCGCATGGCAGAATCCCTGAATGCCAAGGTGGTGATCCCGTTCCATCATGATATTTGGTCGAACTTTCAGGCCGATCCGCAGGAAATCCGCGTGCTGTGGGAAATGAAAAAGGACCGGCTGAAATATGGCTTCAAGCCGTTTATCTGGCAGGTGGGGGGGAAATTCACCTGGCCGCTGGATAAAGACAACTTTGAATACCATTATCCACGCGGCTTTGACGATTGCTTTACTCTTGAGCCGGATCTGCCGTTTAAATCCTTCCTGTAACGGTTAAGCATGAGAACGTGATGCCATTGCAGCTTTATGCGCACTTCTGCACACCGATGATTCAAATCGTCAGCAGGTGCGCATATAATCACGGAATATCCCCTGACGACGGGGTAACGTTCTCATTTCCCGACGGAGCCAGCATGACCGAATCACAGCGCCATAATGCCATTCTCGATCTCTTACAGCGTAAGGGGCAAATCTCCGTGGCCGATGTGATTAGCGCCTTCGAGATCTCACCAGCAACGGCGCGCCGCGACATCAATAAGCTCAATGAGACCGGTAAGCTACGCAAGGTGCGTAACGGTGCCGAAGCCACCAGCACCCCACGCCCCACCTGGACGCCGCTCAATATCCATCAGACTCAGCATCTGGATGAGAAGATGCGTATCGCCAAAGCGGCCGCACAACTTTGCCAGGCGGGAGAGAGCGTGGTGATCAACTGCGGCTCCACTGCGTTCCTGCTCGGGCGTGAGATGTGCGGTAAAGAAGTGCAGGTGATCACCAACTACCTGCCGCTGGCCAACTATCTGATCGAACGTGAACACGAAAGCGTGGTGATCATGGGCGGCCAGTATAATAAAAGCCAGTCGATCACCCTGGCTCCCCAAGATGGCGATGCCACCCTGTATGCCGGGCACTGGATGTTTACCAGCGGTATCGGCCTCACCAGCGACGGGCTATATAAAACCGATATGCTCACCGCCATGGCCGAGCAGAAGATGCTCAACTACGTGGGGAAACTGGTGGTGCTGGTCGACAGCAGCAAGGTTGGCCAACGAGCGGGTATGCTGTTCAGCCGCACCGAGCAGATCGATATCGTCATTACCGGGCGCGATGCCGATCCGGCGATAGTCGAGCAACTGCGCCTGCAAGGGGTGGATGTACAACTGGTTTAACCTTTACTCCGCTGCCTTGCTCTATATTTTTGTCATCCTGGGAATATTTTCCCAGAATGACATCTATAAATTAGGAAATATATAACCCCCAACACATCAACCTAATAAATAGATCATCCATTAAACCCAGAGTTAATGCGAAGCCCCTCCATTTTCTCATGACTTTATCGTTTCATCTGGGTACTATTGCGGCAAATTTCCACATGGAGTTGGGATTGTGCCAATAAACAGGAAAACACTCATTGCGGTCGGGATTTATCTGACTACCTCTCCGGCCATGGCGAGCACGGATACCCTCATTGATTATAGTTATCGGCCCGATGCCGGAGTTTATCTGGGTAATCAGGTGGCCGCGTCAACGCTATTTTCTCATACCCTGCACCAAAGAAAGACCGCGCCAGGCGATAGTCAATTCTGGATGCGGCTGTCGGGTTATCACAGCAAGGATCTGAGCGCGGGCGATAACGGTGTACCCGTCGATATGGATCGCCAGGTCTTTATGCTTGGCGGGGATTTGTTGGCCTTGGATAACAATAAAGAGGAGTGGACGGCAGGCCTGATGACCGGCTACGGCCACGCCAAGAGCAGTGCTAACAACGCCACCAGCTCATCCGAAGGCAAGGTCGACGGCTATTCTATCGGCGCTTACAGCACCTGGTATCAGGATAAGAAAAAGCACTCCGGGGCATATGTGGATTCCTGGCTGCAATATGCCTGGTTTAGCAACAGCGTGACCTATGCCCAAGGTAAGCAGAATTATGACAGCACCGGCTTTAGCGCCTCACTGGAAACCGGCTATGCCTTGCAGCCTTTTTCTGCACTCGAGTTGATTATCGAGCCACAGCTGCAGATTATTTATAACCGCTTCGATACCGATAATTATCGGGATCCAGCGGGTGTCTATATTCATCAGGCCGATGTGCCGAACGTCACCTCTCGCGTCGGTATTCGCTGGTACAGCGATCAAGACGATTATACTACCGCGTATCTCGCCACCAACTGGTGGCATAATAGTGGCAAGAACGCGGTTAACTTTAATGATACGCGGGTAGAATCCAACTCTCTGGATGATCTGTTTGAGGTGAAGTTAGGCCTACATTCGCCTAGCACTTACAACATGCAGCTGTGGTTTGAGGGCGGGATCACCATGGGAGCCAACAGCTACCAGGATTACGGCGGCACCTTGGGTGTGAGCTATCGCTGGTAACAACGCTGTGCTGTACGGGGATGTATGAATACCGCAAGCGCATGGATGCGCTAAAGCGGCCAGCTTGAAAGATGACGGGTATAAAGACCCTGCTATTGCTCTGGTCTAAATCCGGCCAATGTTGGATACAATACCGGCATTCCCCCATTACCCGGTATTTTGCAGTTATGGAACAGTTTGAAACGATAGACGTTGTGCAAGCACACCAACGCCTGAAAGACGGTAGCGCCGCGCTGGTTGATATCCGCGATCCACAAAGCTTTGAGGCTGGGCATACGCCAGGTGCTTTTCATCTGACCAATGCCACCCTGTCCGCATTTATGCTGCAAAACGAGTTCGATCGCCCGGTGATGGTCATGTGCTATCACGGCAACAGCAGCCGCAGTGCCGCGCAGTATCTGCTGCATCAGGGGTTTGACGCGGTCTACAGTATTGATGGCGGCTTTGAGGCCTGGGCCCGCCAGTTCCCACAGGACGTTGAAACCTCCGCCTAATCCTCTTTGGGCCGCCTTTCCGGGTGGCCAATTACTGAATTCAGCACTGTTTTTGTCAGATCTCTTCCCTGTGCTCAGGATTTCAACGGTATAATCAGCCGCCAATGCCATCGGCGGTTTTGCCCGTGGCCAAAGTCATCTACTTAGACGGAATACCTATGGTTCGAGTGATCGCCGTATCCAACCCTCGCCTGGCGCAGGCCTTTGTCGATTATATGGCAACGCAGGGGGTTGTACTTGAAGTCCGCACCACGGGCGATACAGCCGAAATCTGGCTGGCGGACGAGGCTCATCTGGAGCAGGTGCAACACGAACTGCAACCGTTCCTGCTCGATCCGCTCAACCGCCGCTATCAGGCCGCCAGTTGGCAGGCAGGCAGCACCGATGCCGGTCTACAGTATCAACCGTTTTCTTACCTGCAAATCATCCGCAGCAAAGCCGGCCCGCTGACGCTTACGGTGATGAGCCTGTGTATTCTGATCTACATCCTGATGCAGATGCTGGGTGATGATACCGTCATGTTCTGGCTCTCCTGGCCGCAAAACAGCTCGCAATATGGCCAGCTGTGGCGCTGGGTCAGCCATGCGTTTCTGCATTTCTCGCTGCTGCACATTACCTTTAACCTGATGTGGTGGTGGTATCTTGGTGGTCCGCTGGAAAAACGCCTCGGCACCGGCAAGCTGTTTGTGATCGCCGTGGTGTCGGCCTTCTTCAGCGGCTGGGCGCAGTCGTTGTTCAGCGGTGCGCTGTTCGGCGGGCTTTCCGGGGTAGTTTACGCGCTGATGGGCTACGTCTGGCTAAGCGGAGAACGCGCACCGGAACGCGGTTTGAACCTGCCACGGGGCTTAATGGTCTTTTCCGCGCTCTGGCTGGTGGCCGGTTATTTCGATATTTTAGGAATGTCGATCGCCAATGCGGCACACGTTGCCGGTTTAGTGATAGGGTTATTAATGGCATTCTGGGATACGCGGCATCGCGCGCACAACGAACAATAACAACCAGGCACATCGGTGTATTAGGGGATTATCGTGAAGCAAACACAGCGTCATGACGCAATTATCGAGTTGGTGCGCCTACAGGGATATGTCAGTACGGAAGAGCTGGTCGAGCATTTTGCCGTCAGCCCGCAAACCATTCGCCGTGATTTAAACGACCTGGCCGATCAGAACAAAATACAGCGTCACCACGGTGGGGCTGCGCTACCTTCCAGTTCGGTAAATACCGCTTATCACGATCGCAAGGTGATGTGGTCGGAAGAGAAAGCCCGCATAGCCCAGCGCGTGGCCAGCCAAATTCCTGATGGCGCCACGCTGTTTATCGATATCGGTACCACGCCGGAGGCGGTAGCCCACGCGTTGATGGGCCATAAAAATCTACGGGTCGTCACCAACAACCTGAACGTGGCCACCCTGCTCACCGCCAAGGAGGATTTCCGTTTGATCCTGGCCGGTGGCGAAGTCCGTACCCGTGATGGCGGTATCATGGGCGAAGCCACGCTGGACTTTATCTCCCAGTTCCGCCTTGATTTCGGCATTCTCGGCATCAGCGGCATCGATATGGATGGCTCATTGCTCGAATTCGACTATCACGAAGTGAGAACCAAACGCGCGATTATCGAAAACTCCCGCTGCGTGATGCTGGTTACCGACCACTCCAAGTTTGGCCGTAACGCGATGGTGAACCTGGGGAACATGAACCTGATTGACTATCTGTTTACCGATCAGGCTCCGCCACCTAGCGTGATGAAGATTATCGAGCAATACGACGTGCAGTTGGAACTCTGCTGATCGCCCCTCACCCTAGCCCTCTCCCTGCGGGAGAGGGGACCTAACGCGCCACAGATTAGCTCCTGCGCCCTACCTCCGCACTGGCTTAACGCCCTCGTTCTGACCAGTCAAAATGCCACTTCCTCCAAACACAGCACCGTTGCAGCTCCCTCTCCCTGTGGGAGAAGGTTGGGGTGAGGGGCCTATGCCGCAGCTTTCGCAGAACCAATACCCCTGTTATTTGTATACCTACTATCACCAAACTGTTACCTCTATCACGCAAGAATGTTTTTGTTTGGTTAACTCTTGGCTTGTTTGTTGGTTTCCGATTACAATAATGAGCGAAAACGAACATAAAAGAGCTATTTCGAACACCTGGAGGAAGTGAACGTGGAAACCAAAGACTTGATCGTTATCGGTGGCGGTATCAACGGTGCTGGCATCGCAGCCGATGCTGCCGGGCGGGGGCTATCCGTTCTGCTACTGGAAGCGCAAGACTTGGCCTGTGCTACGTCTTCCGCCAGTTCAAAACTGATCCATGGTGGCTTACGCTACCTGGAACACTACGAATTCCGTCTGGTCAGCGAAGCGCTGGCCGAACGCGAAGTGCTGCTGAAACTGGCACCGCACATCGCCTTCCCCATGCGTTTCCGCCTGCCGCATCAGCCCCATCTGCGCCCGGCCTGGATGATCCGCATTGGCTTGTTCCTGTACGATCATTTGGGTAAACGCACCAGCCTGCCAGGCAGTAAAGGTTTGCGCTTTGGACCAGAGTCCGTCCTGAAGCCGGAATTAAAGCGCGGTTTCGAATATTCTGACTGCTGGGTAGACGATGCGCGCCTGGTCGTGCTTAACGCCCAAGCCGTAACTGAACGCGGTGGCGAAGTTCGCACCCGCACCAAAGTGACCCGCGCCTGGCGTGAAAATGGCCTGTGGATGGTAGAAGCCACCGATGTCGACAGCGGAAAAACCTTCACCTGGCGCGCCAAAGGCCTGGTGAACGCTACCGGCCCATGGGTAAAACACTTCTTCGACGATGGCCTGAAGCTCAAGTCTCCTTACGGTATCCGCCTGATCAAAGGCAGCCATATCGTGGTACCTAGGGCACACAATCAGCCCCAGTCTTATATCTTGCAGAACGAAGATCACCGTATCGTGTTTGTCATCCCGTGGTTGGATGAGTTCTCCATCATCGGCACCACCGACGTGGAATACCATGGCGATCCGAAAGACGTGAAGATCGACGATAACGAAATCGACTATCTGTTGAAGGTGTATAACGACCACTTCAAAAAACAGCTGGGCCGTGATGATATCGTCTGGACCTACTCCGGCGTGCGCCCGCTGTGTGATGATGAATCTGACTCACCGCAAGCCGTGACCCGCGACTATACGCTGGATGTGCATGACGAGCAGGGCAAAGCCCCGCTGCTTTCCGTGTTCGGAGGCAAACTCACCACCTACCGCAAGCTGGCCGAACATGCGATGGAAAAGTTGGCTCACTACTATCCTGGCTGTGGCCCGGCGTGGACCAAAAACGGTTCCCTACCAGGGGGCAACATTGACGGTGATCGCGACAGCTATGCCGCTAAACTACGCCGTCAGCACGGTTGGATGACGGAGTCCCTGGCTCGTCGTTACGCCCGCACCTACGGCAGCCACAGCGAAATGATCCTGGCCAATGCCAATAGCCTGAACGATTTGGGGGAAGACTTCGGCCATGACCTGTACGAAGCTGAACTGCGTTATCTGGTAGAGAAAGAGTGGGTTGTCGAGCTGGATGATGCCCTGTGGCGTCGTACCAAACTGGGGATGTGGCTCAGCGAAGAGCAGCAGGCACGGGTGAAAACCTGGCTGGCAGAAAATGCCAAACCAAAAGCGTTGTCATTAGCGTCTTGATTGAGGTGTGAGTAGACGGGCGCAGTATGCAGCGCCCCTACGGCATACGGGACGCAACAAGTTAAATTCAAGGGCCGGTGATCCGGCCCTTGGCAATTACAGCTTTATCGGTTTGATATTCCAAATCTCATCCGCGTACTCCTGAATCGTCCGGTCGGAAGAGAAATAGCCCATATTGGCGATATTGAGTATCGCACGCTTGGTCCAGTCGTCCTGATTGAGATATACCTCATCCACCTTATCCTGCGTATCCACATAGCTACGATAGTCGGCCAACAGTTGATAGTGGTCGCCGAGATTGACCAGTGAATCGAACAGGCTGCTGTAACGCTTAGGCTCTTCGGGGCTGAACACACCGGTAGCGATCTGCGTCAGCGCCAGATGCAGCTCTTCATCCTGCTCGTAATACTGACGTGGGTTATACCCATCGCGGCGCAACGCTTCCACCTGATCGGCGGTATTGCCAAAGATAAAGATATTATCTTCACCCACGTGTTCCAGCATTTCGACGTTGGCCCCGTCCAGCGTACCTATGGTCAAGGCACCGTTGAGAGCAAACTTCATATTACTGGTGCCCGACGCCTCGGTCCCCGCCAGCGAGATCTGCTCGGAGAGATCGGCAGCCGGAATGATCATCTGGGCCAAGCTCACCCCGTAGTTAGGGATAAACACCACCTTCAAATCATCATGCACTCGCGGATCGTTGTTGATCACCTTCGCCACGTCGTTGATCAAGTGGATGATCTGTTTAGCAGCATAGTAGGCCGAAGCGGCTTTACCCCCGAAGATCACCACGCGCGGCACGCGTTTAGCATCGGGATCTTGCAACAGACGGTTATAACGCGTGATCACATGCAATACGTTCAGCAGTTGCCGCTTATATTCGTGGATCCGCTTGATCTGTACGTCGAACAGCGCGTCGGGATCCACCACCACGTTGAGCTTTTTCGCGATATACGCCGCCAGCCGCTCTTTGTTCTGCCGTTTGGCAGCCTGCACGGCCTGCAAGAAGCTCGGGTAATCCGCGTTCGCTTTGATTTCACCGAGCTGGCTGAGATCGGTACGCCAGTTATGACCGATGCTGTCATCCAGCACTTTGGATAGTGGCCGGTTAGCCAACCCCAGCCAGCGGCGCGGCGTTACCCCGTTGGTTTTATTGCAGAAGCGATCGGGGAATACGCGGGCAAAATCAGCAAACAGGGACTGTACCATCAGTTCGGAGTGCAGTGCCGAGACGCCATTCACCTTATGGCTGGCGACCACTGCCAGCCACGCCATCCGCACCCTGCGCCCGTTGGTTTCATCAATGATGGAGACCCGTGCCAGCAATTGATTATCGCCCGGCACCACTTGCTGTACCTGCTTGAGGAAATGATCGTTGATTTCGAAAATCAGCTGCAGGTGGCGCGGCAGGATCTTGCCCAGCATATCGACCGGCCAGGTTTCCAGCGCTTCGCTCATCAAGGTGTGGTTGGTATAGGAGAACACCTTTTCCACCACAGTCCAGGCATCCAGCCAGCTGAAATTGTGCTCATCAATCAGCAGATGCATCAGCTCAGGGATCGACAACACCGGGTGGGTATCGTTGAGGTGAATGGCAATCTTGTCGGCCAGATTGTCGAAGGTTTTGTGCATCGTCCAATGGCGGTTGAGGATGTCCTGGGTGGTGGCTGAAACCAGGAAATACTCCTGCCGCAGGCGCAGTTCACGCCCGGAATAGGTGGAGTCATCGGGATAGAGCACGCGCGAGACATTCTCGGAGTGGTTTTTATCTTCCACCGCGGCAAAATAATCCCCCTGGTTGAATTTACCCAGGTTGATTTCATTACTGGCCTGAGCGCTCCACAAACGCAGCGTGTTGGTAGCATCGGTATCAAAGCCCGGGATCACCTGATCGTAGGCAATGGCGATAATCTCTTCGGTTTCCACCCAGCGGGCCTTCGCCCCTTCCTGCTGAACACGGCCGCCAAAGCGCACTTTATAGCGGGTATTGTGGCGCGGGAATTCCCACGGGTTGCCGTATTCCAGCCAATAATCCGGCGACTCCATCTGTTGGCCATCGACGATGTTCTGCTTGAACATGCCATATTCGTAGCGGATACCGTAGCCCCGGCCAGGCAGCGCCAGCGTGGCCAACGAATCCAGGAAGCAGGCAGCCAACCGCCCCAGGCCGCCATTGCCCAGGCCAGGATCGTTCTCTTCCTCAAGCAGTTCACTCAGGTTAAGACCCATCTCATCGAGTGCGTCCTCAATATCCTGGTAAATTCCCATCGATAACAGCGCATTCGACAGCGTACGACCAAGCAGAAACTCCATCGACAGGTAATACACCTGCCGAACATCTTGCGAAAGCTGGGCGCGATTAGATCGCAACCAACGTTCCACCATCCTGTCGCGCACCGCAAACAGCACAGCGTTAAGCCAGTCGTGCTGGGTGGCAATAGCCGGATCCTTACCGACAATAAACATCAGTTTATAGGCGATGGAATGTTTCAGCGCTTCAACACTGACCGTGGGTGAGGTGTAACTAAACGGTGAAGTCATAGTAATTCAATCCCAAGTACGTGATTACGACAAGCGTTGATAGAGCGACAAATATTCCTTTGCCGCGACTTGCCAGCCAAAATCCAGACTCATGGCGTGGCGTTGTACGTGCTGCCAATGTCTCGGCCTGCTCCACAGCACCAGAGCACGCCGAATGGCATTGCCAAGGGCAACAGCATCACAATCATCAAACACAAACCCGCTGGCAGTGCCGTCGGCCAGGTTCTCCAGCGCACAGTCCACCACCGTATCTGCCAACCCACCGGTGCGGCGCACCAGCGGCAACGTGCCATATTTCAGGCCATAAAGCTGTGTTAACCCGCAAGGCTCAAAGCGGCTGGGCACCAGGATCACGTCCGCACCGCCGATAATGCGGTGGGAAAAAGCATCGTGGTAGCCAATCTGCACGCCGACCTGTTCTGGATAATCGGCCGCAGCTGCCAGGAAAGCCTGCTGCAATACCGCGTCACCCGCCCCCAACACCACCAATTGCCCCCCTTGATCCAACAAGGCTGGCAGGGCTTCCAGCACCAAATCCAACCCTTTCTGGTTGGTCAAACGGCTGACCACCGCAAACAGTGGCAACGATTCATCCACCTGCAGCCCCATGGCTTTTTGCAGATGAACCTTGTTCTTGGCCTTGTTTTTCAGGCTGTCGGCGTCATAGCGTGCCGCCAGGCGCGCATCGTGTGACGGGTCCCAAATCTTGTCATCAACACCGTTGAGAATGCCGCTCAATCTCCCCTGCCGCTGCCGCTCCTGGAGCAACCCTTCCATCCCGTAACCAAACTCCGGCTGGGTGATTTCACGCGCATAGGTCGGGCTGACGGCGGTGATATGGTCGGCGTAGTACAGACCAGCCTTCAGGAAAGACATCTGACCATAAAACTCCAGGCCATAAATATTCAAGAATGACGATGGCAACCACAGCTCCGCCATATGGTGGGCGGAGAATAGCCCCTGATAGGCCAGATTGTGTACGGTGAAGATTGAACGTGCCGGGTGGCCATTAGCCGCCAGATAGGCGCAGGCCAAGCCAGCATGCCAATCGTGAGCATGGACCAGTTTTGGCCGCCAGTAATGATCCAACCCCTTCGCCAACTCGCAGGCGATCCAGCCCAGCAAGGCAAAACGGCGGTGGTTGTCCGGGTAGGCGTACATCGACTGATCGTGGTACGGGCTGCCCGGCCGGTCATACAGCCAAGGGGCATCGATCAGGTAAACGCCCACGCCATGATAGGTGCCATAACGCAGGCCTACGCGCCCGGCAAAAGAGTCGATCTCGGCAACCAGTACCGTGTCCGGGATACCGTTGCGCACGTCAGGAAAAGCCGGTAATAGCACCCGAGCATCAGCTCCTGCGGCAATCTGCGCCGTCGGTAATGCGCCAACCACGTCTGCAAGCCCGCCGGTTTTAAGCAGCGGGAACATCTCGGAACATACGTGTAAAACCTGCATTATCACTCCTGAAATTCGGTAAAAACGTCTTTACGGAGATAAGGGGCGTGGCGTGCCGCGCCCAAGGTTCTGGCCGGAATGACTACAGTTTTGCCAACATTTCGCGCGTCACCAGCACGATCCCCTCTTCCGAGCGGTAAAAACGCTTGCTGTCTTCCTCGGCGTTTTCACCAATCACCATGCCTTCTGGAATATGGCAGGCGCGATCGATAATGCAGCGGCGCAGGCGGCAGGAGCGGCCAACGTTTACGTCGGGCAGTAATACAGAAGAGTCGATTGTGCAGAAGGAGTTCACCCGCACCTTAGAGAACAGCACCGAATGCACCACCACCGAACCGGAGACAATGCACCCGCCAGCCACCAGCGAGTTCATGGTCATGCCGTGGCTGCCGGAACGGTCTTGCACAAATTTGGCCGGCGGCAACGGCTCCATATAGGTGCGGATCGGCCAGGAACGGTCGTACATATCTAGCTCAGGCGTCACCGAAGCCAGATCGAGGTTAGCCCGCCAGTAGGCTTCCAAAGTCCCGACATCACGCCAATACGGTGGTAGATCCGGACCACATCCCACGCAGGAAATAGTAAACGGATGCGCCCAGGCAGCACCTTGCGCGGTAATTTTGGGGATCAGATCCTTGCCGAAATCGTGGGAGGAACCTGGGATCGACATATCTTCTTCCAGCAGTTGGTAGAGGTAGCTGGCGTTGAAGATATAGATACCCATGCTGGCCAGTGACATATCCGGGTTACCTGGCATGGCTGGCGGATCGGCCGGTTTCTCCAGGAACTCGAGGATCAGATCATTGTCGTCCACCTTCATCACGCCAAACTCGCTGGCTTCCTTGCGCGGTACGGGAATACAGGCAACCGTGCACTGCGCCCCTTTCTCGACGTGGTCGATCAGCATGCGCGAGTAGTCCATTTTATAAATATGATCGCCCGCCAAGATCACCACGTATTCCGCCTCATAGCGGCGAATGATGTCCAGGTTCTGGTAGACCGCATCCGCGGTACCTTTGTACCAGTGTTCGGTGCTGAGACGCTGTTGGGCTGGCAGCAGATCGACAAACTCGTTCATCTCTTCATTGAGGAACGACCAGCCACGCTGAATATGCTGCACCAGCGTATGGGAATGATACTGAGTGATCACCCCCATGCGACGGATCCCTGAGTTCAGGCAATTGGACATGGCAAAATCGATGATGCGGTACTTGCCACCAAAGTGGACGGCTGGCTTGGCGCGGGTAGAGGTTAAATCTTTCAAACGCGAGCCACGGCCGCCTGCCAATATCAGGGCGACGGATTTGTTCGGCAGCTGGCGTGCCAGCATCAGGGGGTCTTTACTGTCGTGCTTAACCATAACTGACTCCTTTTAATTTTTCTCTACCAGCACGCAAAGCGAATGCGCAGCCTGGCACCAGGCGGGTAGAACCGCCCGCGAATCTTCCTGAGTAAAGGGGGCGACAACCTGCCAATCACCCTCAGGTAACGTCATATCAACGGCTTGCTGGGTAGCGTTGATCACCATCAGCCAGCGTTGCGACAGGCGGATCTGCAAGCAGCGATCGCCCTGTTCCCACTGTTGCGCACTGAGCGGCTGCCCCTGCGCGTTCAACCACTGCACGCTGCCGTCTCCCTCCTGCCACCAGCGGTCTGCCTGCAAAGCAGGAATTTGCTGGCGCAGGCGGATCAGCGCGGCGGTGTATGCGGTCAGTGACTCATCCGCATTGGCCCAGTCGAGCCAGGTGGTTTCGTTATCCTGACAGTAAGCATTGTTGTTGCCTTGCTGGCTATTGCCATGCTCATCACCGGCCAGCAACATCGGTGTCCCCTGTGCCAGGAGCAGCGTGGCAAGCAGTGCCCGCTGGCTGGCCTGGCGGCGTTGCAAAACGGTTTCGTCGGCAATCAGGCCTTCAACCCCGTGGTTACAGCTAAAGTTTTGGTCACTGCCATCACGGTTTCCCTCTCCGTTCGGCTGGTTATGCTTCTCCTCGAAACTCACCACGTCCTGCAAGGTAAAGCCGTCGTGGGCCGTCAGCATATTGATGCTGACGTAGGGTGCGCGCCCACGTTGGTTGAATACCTCGCTGGAGGCAGCAAAACGCTGGGCAAACTGACCCAGTGACCGATCGCCCCACAGCCAGAAACGGCGGATATCGTCACGGAAATGGTCATTCCACTCAGCAAAACGGCCTGGAAATGCGCCAACCTGATAGCCCTCCGGGCCAATGTCCCAAGGCTCAGCGATCAGTTTGCAGCGCCCTAGCGTATCGTCCGCCAGCATCGCCTGAAACAGCGGTGCATCACGGTCAAACGCTGGTGTGCGGCCTAACACGGTGCCAAGGTCGAAGCGGAAACCGTCGACATGGCACTCCCGTACCCAAAAGCGCAGGCAATCCATCACCCACGCCACGCCTGCTGGCTGATCCAACCGCAGCGTATTGCCACAGCCGGTGAGGTTATCGTAATCACCATCAGGGGTTAGCCAGTAGTAGCTGACGTTGTCGATACCGCGCAGCGACAGCGTGGGCCCATCCACATCCAGTTCGGCACTGTGGTTGAACACCACGTCCAGGATCACTTCGATCCCCGCCCGGTGCAGCGCTTTCACCGCATCGCGAAATTCTCGTAGCGGCGTTGTCCCGGTGCTCAAACTGCTGTAGCGGTTGTCTGGCGCGAAGGGAGCCAGCACGTTGTATCCCCAATAATTAATCAATCCCAGGCGCTGCAGACGCGGTTCCGTGGTGTGCTGCTGCACTGGCAAAAGCTCCAGCGCCGTGATCCCCAACCGCTTGAAGTAGGCAATCATTGCCGGGTGGCCCAGAGCGGCAAAGCTGCCACGCAATAGGGCCGGGATCTCCGGGTGCGTTAGCGTCAGCCCCCGGACGTGGGCTTCGTAGATCACCGTTTTGCCCCAAGAGGTGGCAGGCGGGCTATCGTCCTGCCAGTCGTAGCTTTCGTCGATCACTACGCATTTGGGCATTAATGGGGCGCTGTCCTGCTGGTCTGGTTGATCGTACCCCCCATGCAAATGCACATGGTCGGCAACCGGCCCTTCTACCGCCCGCGCTGCCGGATCGAGCAGCAGCTTGTTGGCGTTAAACCGCAGCCCAAGATGCGGCTCAAATGGGCCATGCACCCGAAAACCATAACGTTGCCCCGGCTCGCCTCCCGGCAGATAACCGTGCCAGATATCACCGCTGCGGGCAGGCAGTGGCAGACGTGTTTCACGATATTGCGCATCGAACAGGCACAGCTCAACCTGCGTGGCATGTGCAGAAAACAGAGTAAAATTGATGCCATTACCGTCGTAATAGGCCCCTAAGGGCGCGGCGAGACCCGGCGTCAGTTCAGCCATCAAACCTCCCGCCGTAGATAAACCGTGGCCAGCGGTGGCACCATCACGCTGATCGAATGTTCACGGCCGTGGCTGCCGATCGGCTGCGAGATCACCCGCCCCTGATTACCCGCGTTGCTGCCGTGATAATGGTGTGAATCGGTATTGAGGATTTCCTGATATTCGCCAGCATGTGCAATGCCAATGCGATAATGAGGACGCGGTACCGGGGTAAAGTTGCTGATGGCAATCAGTTCATTGCCCTGCGAGTCGTAGCGTGCGAAGGCAAATACCGAGTTATCGTGATCGTCGACCACCAGCCACTCAAAGCCGTCTGGGCGATAATCTCGCTCATACAGCGGCGCATTCTCCTGGTAACAGTGGTTGAGATCGCGTACCAGCCGTTGCACTCCGTGGTGCCAACCGTCCAATCCTTCCAGCAGATGCCAGTCCAGGCTGGTATCGAAATTCCACTCACGCCCTTGAGCAAATTCGCTGCCCATAAACAGCAGTTTTTTGCCCGGATGCGCCCACATAAAGCCGTAATAAGCCCGCAGGTTGGCGAATTTCTGCCAGGCATCCCCCGGCATCCGATCCAGCACGGAGCCTTTGCCATGCACCACTTCGTCGTGCGAGATCGGCAGCACGAAGTTTTCGGTATAGGCGTAGAGCATGCCGAAGGTCATCAGGTTGTGATGGTATTTACGGTGCACCGGATCACACTTCATATAATCCAGCGTGTCATGCATCCAACCGAGATCCCACTTGTAGTGGAAGCCCAAGCCGTTGGCATCCGGCGGCAGCGTGACCCCCGGATAATCGGTCGATTCTTCCGCCAACGTCACCGCCCCTGGCCGCTCTTTGCCCAGCGTCTGGTTGGTGTAACGCAGGAAGGAGATCGCTTCCAGGTTCTCATTACCGCCATAGTAGTTCGGCACCCACTCGCCGTCGGCACGGCTGTAGTCACGGTAGATCATCGACGCCACCGCATCGACGCGCAGACCGTCGATGCCAAAACGCTCCAGCCAGTAAAACGCATTGCCCGCCAGGTAGTTACGCACCTCGTGACGGCCATAGTTGTAGATCAGCGTGTTCCAGTCCTGATGGAATCCTTCGCGGGGATCGGCATATTCATACAGCGCGGTGCCGTCGAAGTTGGCCAGGCCATGGGCATCGCTGGGGAAGTGCCCCGGCACCCAGTCCAGGATCACGTTGATTCCTGCATCATGAGCCGCAGCGACAAAAGCTTTGAACTCCGCTGGCGTACCAAAACGGCGGGTTGGCGCATACATTCCCAACGGCTGATAGCCCCAGCTGCCGTCGAACGGATGTTCGTTGATCGGCAACAGTTCAATATGGGTGAAGCCCATATCTTTAACGTAGGGGATCAGCTGCTCGGCCAGCTCTTGATAGCTGAGCCAGAAATTATTGTCGGTATGGCGACGCCAGGAACCCAGGTGCACTTCATAGATGGAAATCGGACGGTCAAAATCATTGGCCCGCTGCCTTTCCGGCGTGTTTTCCACCACCGCAGGCAGCGGTGTGATCAACGAGGCCGTTTCTGGCCGCATCTGTGCTTCGAAAGCATAAGGATCGGCTTTCAACTGCACGTTGCCATAACAATCGATAATCTCGTATTTATACAGCTGCCCGGCCTTCACGCCCGGTAAAAACAGCTCCCAAATCCCGTTCTCTCTACGCAGGCGCATGGGATGACGCCGTCCATCCCAAAAGTTGAACTCACCCACTACCGACACGCGCTGAGCATTCGGTGCCCAAACGGCAAAGCTGACTCCGTCCACATTATCCAGCGAACCAGGATGCGCCCCAAGCCGCTCATAAGGCCGCAGATGGGTGCCCTCGGCCAGCAGCCAGCTGTCAATATCCTGCAACAGGGTGCCAAAACGATAAGGATCTTCGAGAAGTTGTTGATGGTCGCGCCAGCTAACTTCAAGTTGATAGCGGAAAGGGGTTTTACGACGCGGCACGAGAGCGCTGAAAAAACCACGAGCGTCATCGCAATTGAGTTGAACCAGACGGTTACCGGTTTTACTCTCTACCAGCCACACGTTGCCCGCATCCGGCAACAGCGCACAAATCTGTAGGCCGTTTTCAGTTACATGCATGCCAAGCAAGGAAAAGGGGTCGGCATAGTGACCGGAGATGAGCTGATTGATCACGTCACGTTCGGGAAGTACAGGCATAGCATTCTTCCTTTGATTAAGAGCATGACTTTTAAAAGGCTACGCTGAACAAAAAGCAGCCGTTGCACCTATCATGCAATTCATTTGCTACCTAAAGCGTGATTCCAGTCGGTTATTGATTAATCGATCGCCTTCATGCTCGCAGTATCGCTCTTTATGCTTATTTTTAAGGCGAACTTTCACCATTGATGGAAAACTATTCATCCACCTAATAAGCATAGCCATGTCTGCTAAAAACACGGTGGCATTACCAAGGAAAATTTTTAGTCGGAAAACCGGCGGAACGGGCAACCTTCGGTGACTGTGTCTGATATAACGGCGGGCGTGACGTCACCTCGCTTACATCGCCTTTACTGCGACAGCAATCGAGAACAGAAACGTGGAAAACAGGACATTGGAGGGCTGAAAGAGATCAGCCCTCAGGAATTTCAGTTCAAGGTTACAGCAAGATACGCAGCATGCGGCGCAACGGTTCGGCCGCGCCCCACAACAGCTGATCGCCAACGGTGAAGGCGGAGAGGTATTCCGGCCCCATATTCAGCTTGCGCAAACGGCCAACCGGCGTGTTCAACGTGCCGGTTACGGCAGCCGGCGTCAGCTCACGCATGGTCAGTTCGCGGTCGTTCGGGATCACCCGTACCCAGTCATTGTGCGTAGCCAGCAGTTGCTCGATTTCCGGCAGTGGGATGTCTTTTTTCAGCTTCAGAGTAAATGCCTGGCTGTGACAGCGCAGAGCACCAACGCGCACACACAAACCATCAACCGGGATGATGCTTGACGTGCTGAGGATCTTGTTGGTTTCTGCCTGGCCTTTCCACTCTTCGCGGCTTTGGCCGTTATCCAGCGGCTTGTCGATCCAAGGGATCAGGCTACCCGCCAGAGGAACGCCAAAGTTATCGGTTGGCAGCTTACCGGAACGGGTGGCCTCCGTGACTTTACGCTCGATGTCCAGGATCGCCGAGGCCGGGTCCTGCAACTCCTTCGCCACATCGGCATGCAGCATGCCCATCTGGGTCAACAATTCACGCATATGGCGCGCACCGCCGCCGGAAGCCGCTTGATAAGTGGCAACAGATGCCCACTCCACCAGATCGTTGGCAAACAGGCCGCCCAGCGACATCAGCATCAGGCTAACGGTGCAGTTACCACCAACAAAGGTCTTGATGCCTTTGTTCAGCCCTTCCTGGATCACTGCATGGTTGACCGGGTCGAGGATGATAATCGCATCGTCTTTCATACGCAGAGAAGAGGCCGCATCGATCCAATAACCCTGCCAGCCGGTGGCCCGCAGCTTTGGATAGATTTCATTGGTGTAATCGCCACCTTGGCAGGTAATAATAATATCGAGCGCGCTTAACGCTTCCACATCATACGCATCTTGCAGCGTACCTTGCTGTTGGCCACCGAAAACCGGGGCGGCAGCACCGAGCTGCGAAGTGGAGAAGAATACCGGACGAATGGCGTCAAAATCGCGCTCTTGTGTCATGCGCTGCATGAGTACCGAGCCGACCATGCCACGCCAACCAATGAAACCAACGTTTTTCATATTTACAGTCCTGCCTTGGAGGATGACTATGCTCTATACCCTTTGAGGAAGGGTATGAGATAGAGTTAAGTTATGTGTTGTGTGCAATATCTACCCACCTTACAAAATGTCGGCGCGAGCGCAAAGTGAATTTATTCAATAAACGGGCAATTCTCAGCAATGCTGCTTATACCCGTCATTTTTTCTGATGTTGAGGCCTTAAATGACAGAGATGATTGCGGCGACGGTGTTGCTGTTTTTAATTATGGATCCGCTGGGTAACCTGCCGATTTTCATGTCGGTGCTGAAACACCTGGAACCGCGCCGTCGCCGGGCGGTGGTGATCCGCGAGTTGCTGATAGCCTTGGTATTGATGCTGATCTTCCTGTTCGCGGGCGAACATATTTTGGCATTCCTTAACCTGCGCACCGAAACCGTGTCGATCTCCGGCGGGATTATCCTGTTTCTGATCGCCATCAAGATGATTTTCCCTTCGCAGGAAGGCAGCGGTAGCGATCTTTCCGCCGGAGAGGAGCCTTTCCTGGTGCCGCTCGCCATTCCGCTAGTGGCCGGGCCATCGATTCTGGCAACCTTGATGCTGCTTTCACACCAGTACCCCAACCAGATTTCGCATCTGGTGGTGGCCTTGCTGATTGCCTGGGGATTGTCGGCGGCGATCCTGCTGATGTCGAACCTGTTCCTGCGGTTACTGGGTAGCAAAGGAGTGAGTGCACTGGAACGGCTGATGGGGTTGATTCTGGTGATGCTGTCCACCCAGATGTTCCTGGACGGTGTTCGGGCCTATCTGAACCTTTAGCAGTCAGGGCGCAGCAGAGATTGCTGCGCCCCACCTTTGAGACTTAAACCACCATCGCCAACAGCAGGCAACCAATCAGGCCGCAGACTGAAATGATGGTTTCCAACACCGACCAGGACTTGATGGTTTCCATAATGGTCAGGTTGAAATACTCCTTGAACAGCCAGAAGCCCGGATCGTTAACGTGAGAGAAAATCACGCTGCCTGAACCGACGGCGATAACCATCAGCTCCGGGCTGGCCCCGGTGGTGGCAATCAGCGGAGCCACAATCCCCCCGGCGGTGATCGCCGCTACGGTCGCGGAACCCAGCGCAATACGCAGCACTGCGGCAATCGACCAGGCCATCAGGATCGGTGACACGTCGCTGCCATGCATGATGCCAGCAATGTATTGCTCAATGCCGCTGTCCACCAGCACCTGTTTGAACGCCCCGCCACCGCCGATGATTAACAGCATCATGGCGATGATTTTGATGGAGTCACTGACGGTGCCCATCACTTCGTCCATGGTGCGGCCACGGTTCAGGCCGAAGGTAAAGATGGCGATCAGCACCGCGATCAGCGTTGCCATTACCGGGTCACCAAAGAACTCGGCGTAAGACAGGAACGGGTGGCCTTTAGGCAACACCATTTCCGCCACGGCACGCAACGCCATCAGGATCACCGGCACCAGTGCGGTCGCTACGCTAACGCCAAACCCTGGCATCTCTTCTTCGGTAAAGGTTTTTGGGTTATATAAACCGACCGGAACCGGCTTATCGATACCTTTCAGGAAGCGGGCATAGACCGGGCCTGCCAGGATCACGGTTGGGATCGCCAGCAAAGTGCCGTACAGCAGGGTTTTCCCCATGTCCGCATGGAAAATGGTAGCGATGGCCGTTGGGCCTGGATGCGGTGGCAGGAAACCGTGGGTAACGGACAGCGCCGCAGCCATCGGCACACCGACATACAGCAGCGGGATACGCGCAGAGGCAGCAATGGTAAACACCAAAGGCAGCAACAGCACGAAGCCCACTTCGTAGAACAGAGCAAAACCGACGGTAAAACCGGTCAGCACGATGGCCCATTGGATATGCTGTTTACCGAACTTGTCGATCAGCGTGGTGGCAATCCGCTGCGCACCGCCACAGTCCGCCAGCAGCTTACCGAGCATGGCACCAAAGCCCATGATCAGCGCCAGACCGCCGAGCGTTCCGCCCACGCCGGCCTTGATAGAACCAATCACTTTGTCTACCGGCATTCCCTGCATGATACCGACCGCCAGAGCGACCAGAATCAGCGAGATAAAGCCGTTCAGCTTAAAGCGGATCATCAGCAGCAGTAGCATGGCTACGCCGATGGCAACAATCACTAGTGGCATAATTTTTCTCCAACTCTTTTATCACTTGGCCTATGCGTAACGGCGGCGAAAGAAGGTGCTTTGTTTTCGTTGTACGACCCTATCCTGGTGGTCTAAGTAGGCAGCTGAGTACAGTGGTATAGCCAATGGATACAGATTGCAGCCCGCCACGTGGCGACATGAAAACAACGAGTATTCTCCCTGTTCTATGCTGTGTGATGACAATCACATCTCCATTTGTTACGCGTATCATGATACCGGTAACATGGTAAGATCCGAAACTAGGTAACCCAGCAAAATTCGCATTCTGAGATAGAGATCAAACTTATGGCGGGAAAAAGCATCATCCTGATGGGCGTCTCCGGCAGCGGCAAGTCCACAATTGGCGCGGCGGTAGCACGAGAAATCAAAGCAAAATTTATTGATGGCGACGATCTGCATCCACGCGCCAACATCCAGAAGATGGCCAGCGGCCAACCGCTGAATGACGAAGACCGTGCCCCCTGGCTACAACGCCTCAACGACGCGGCGTACAGCCTTCATCACAAGAACGAAAGCGGGATTATTGTCTGCTCGGCGCTAAAACGCCGCTACCGCGATCTGCTGCGCAAAGACAATGACAATATGGTGTTTATCTATCTGAAAGGCAGCTTCGAGGTGATCCTGGCCCGTCTGCAAGCCCGCTCCGGGCATTTTATGCCCACCGAGTTGCTAAAAAGTCAGTTTGAAGCGTTAGAAGAGCCAGGTGCAGACGAAAAAGATGTGATTTGCGTGGATATCGATACCGACGTTGAAGGCGTTGTTGGCCGCTGTGTCACAGCGCTGAAACAATAAGTTAGCCGCTCTGGGCGCTGGCTATTGCGCCCAGGTTCAGATGCTGCCACCGGGTGCTACGGTGAAACCAACATCCACCATGCGTGGAGAAACCGTTTCCCCGCGCAACCGAGCCAACAGACGCTCTGCGGCGATCTGGCCCATATGCTCACGCGGCGTCAGCACGCTCGCCAGTTTTGGCACCATCACCTGGCCGATATCGTGGCCGTGGAAACCGGCAATCGCCATATCTTGTGGGATCGATAATCCTTGGCGCTGGCACTCAAATGCTGCACCGATCGCCAAGTCATCGTTGGTACAAAAAATACTGTCGATCTGCGGGTAATCGCGCTGTGCCTCGCGCAACATCTCACCACCGGCCGAATAGGAAGAAGAGCGTGCGGTCATGATGCTGTAGGTTTCAAGGCCTGATTCACGCATGGCCTGTTCGTAACCCTGCTGTTTGATGATGGTACGTTCATCCTGACGCGCGCCAAAATACACCACATGACGGTGACCACGAGCGATGATTTGCTGGGTCATTTGGCGGGCCGCTTCAAAGTTGTTGAACCCGACCGCCAGATCGATACAGGGTGAGACACAATCCATCAACTCCACCACCGGGATGCCCGCCACTTCAATCATCTTCAGGGTACGCGCGGTATGGTGGCGTTCGGACAGGATCAGCCCATCGATATTGTAAGAAAACAGCGACGTCAGGCGCTCTTCCTCACGCTCCGGCAGATAGCCGTAGTGCGCCAACATGGTTTGATAGTTGTGTGCATCGGTAACACTTTCGATACCCCGCAGCACTTCGGCAAATACTTGGTTAGTCAGCGACGGTAGCAACACACCGATCGCCCGGCTGGTGGCGTTGGAAAGAATATCCGGGGCGCGGTTGGGGATGTAGCCAAGTTCGTCCAGCGCTACCGCAATTTTTTGCTGTAAAGCGGTAGAAACCTGATCGGGATTGCGCAAATAGCGGCTCACCGTCATTTTAGTGACGCCAACCTGATCCGCGACATCTTGAAGCACCGGCCGTTTTTTCTTCATTATCAATGAACTGGCTAACCATGAATGGGCAGCCATTTTAGCAAATAAAACGCCTTTCCGATATTGTTGGTTATCCGGCCAGCAGAGGCAAAAAATGGCCCGGTATTGCACCGAGCCATCGCCGTTACTCTGTCATCACACTGGTGGCAGATCGAACAGTAAAATCTCGCTATCTTCATCGGCATGGATCGACAACGTTGTCTCATCCCAGATGGCAAACGCATCGCTAATACCCGCTTTGTGGCCATTGATGGAGACATTGCCGTTAACCACCTGGATCCAAACGCGGCGTTCTGCCTGGATTGGATAGACCGATTGCTCATCTTTTTTCAGCGCCCAGCGTGACAAGGTCATATCTTGGAACACCTTCAGCGACCCTTCACGGGCGTCTGGCGACAGCACCAACTGGCGGCCTTGTGGCGCATCAAACATCCGTTGCTCATAACGTGGCTCCAGCCCAACCTGATCCGGAATAATCCAGATCTGGTAGAGATGCAATGGCCGATCGCTATTGGCATTGTACTCGGAGTGACGAACACCGGTCCCTGCACTCATGATCTGAAACTCACCGGCATTGATCTGTTCTTTGTTGCCCATGCTGTCCTGATGCTCCACCGTGCCGCTCAGCACGTAGGTCAGGATTTCCATGTCTTTATGGGGATGAGTACCAAACCCCTGGCCTGCATCAATCACGTCTTCGTTGATTACCCGCAGCGCCGAGAACCCCATAAAATCGGGATCGTAATAGTCGGCAAATGAGAAGGTGTGCCAGCTGTCTAGCCAACCATGATTAGCATGACCGCGATCTTGTGCCTTACGTAAATAAATCATATTCAACTCTCCTCAACGTTTTCTACAGTCTAGACCTGACGGATGAATATGAAAGCGCAAAAATCTCACCCCTCTGTTCAAAAAATTAGGTGGAGTTTGGCAAGGAGTAGCAAAGGATTTGTGGGATGGGTTGGTCGCTGAATTTGGGCAAAAAAAAAGCCAGCACCCGAGCTGGCTAAGTAAACACTGGAAGCAATGTGAGCAATGTCGTGCCTTCAGCAAACAGTATCAAAGGTTGATACTCTCCCTGAACGCATGGCAATAATAATCATTATCATTCGCACTTGTAAAGCGTTTTTTTGACCAACCAGAAATTATATTGACTCATGGCAGTAAACGGATAATTTGGGAGTTTATTCAAATGGTAAACGCATAAGTGAGGAAAGAATGAGCGAGATTGTAGTCCGTCACGTGGAAAGTAACGATGCTGAAACTTTGCACCAGCTATATTCCCACCCGGCCGTTTACCGTGACACACTACAACTACCGCTACCCTCAAAAACTATGTGGCAGCAACGTATTGCTAATGTGCAGCCCGGAACCTACAACATGGTGGCCTGCATTGATGAGCGCGTGGTGGGACAGCTATTCGTGGAACTCAACCAGCGGGTACGTCGCCGTCATGTGGCCACTATTGGTATCAGCGTGGATGCCGGTTACCACGGCAAAGGCGTCGGCAGCGCGCTAATGAAGGCGATGATCGATATCTGCGACAACTGGGCAGGCATTGAGCGCATTGAGCTAACGGTGTTCACCGACAATCAGGGTGCCATTGCGCTGTATCGTAAGTTCGGTTTTGAAATTGAAGGCACCAGCCGCCGCTTTGCCATGCGCGATGGCGAGCTGGTGGATGCCTATCATATGGCCCGCTTTAAAAACCCGTAATCAGCACAGCCTTGTAGGTGGGGCGCTCATAGCAATGCCCCACCTGTTTAGACACAGCAATACGCATTAACTGACTTAAAGCCCGGCCGTTTCGCGAATATAGCGGCGTGCTTTTACAGCGTATTCAAAAGGATTGGCCAACGCCGGATCCTGCTCTGCTTCCACCACCATCCATCCCTTATAGCCACGCTCATCCAGCAGCTTAAATACCGGCCGGAAATCGATCACACCGTCACCCGGCACGGTGAAGGTACCTTTTTTCACCCCGTCCAGGAAGCTCAGACGCTTAGTCTTAACTTCTGCCACTACCTCGTCACGCACGTCTTTCAGATGCACATGGTTAATGCGCGGCAGGTATTTCTCCAGGATCGCCAACATGGCCTGTTGGCTACCTTCAGAGTAATAGGCATGCCCGGTATCAAACAGCAGGTAAACATCATCGTTCACCATGCTCATATAGCGATCTATCTCTTCGGTGGTCTGGATACCCGTGCCCATATGATGGTGCAGACAGACCTGCATCCCCTTTCCGGCGGCAATTTTCGCCAGCTCGTTATACCCCTGCGCCACCCGCTGCCACTCTTCATCGCTGAAGTAAGGCTTCTCTTCAAACACCGCCTTGGTGGTACCCTGAATGCTCTTGCTCTGCTCGGAGCAGCCAATCACTTTGGCACCCATCGCATGCAGGAAATTCATGTGGTTAATAAACTCATCAATGGTTTTTTCTTTTTGCCCATCGGCAAAAAACGTGCTGAACCAGGCATTACAGATCTGGATACCGCGAAGATCCAGCATTGGTTTCAATACCTTGTGATCGCGCGGGTATTTGCTACCCACTTCACTGCCAGTGAACCCGGCCAGCGCCATTTCGCTGACGCACTGCTGGAACGTATTCTCGTTACCTAGTTCAGGCATATCGTCATTCGTCCAGCCAATCGGGGCGATTGCCAGTTTTACATTGTCTTTGTTCATTTTTCAGCCTCAGTCATGTAGGCACTTACCGGCCTGCTTCCCCGCCGGCGTGGCCAAGAAAGTTATTTACCCAAAAGCTCTTTTTCGATGCACTCTCTGGTGGCCACCGTCTGGGCAGGCATTCTCTCCGGGTAGCCGAACAGCGAGGTGCAGATGATGGACTCCCCACCCACCTTGAAGGTACGGTTGGCAAACTCCATATCTCGCAGAGTTTGAAAGAGGGTCGCGAAGTCCACTTCCCCTTCGCCAAAGGAGGAAATCTCTACCCCGGTGGCTTTTAGCGCCCGTTGATATTCCGCCTGAACTTCACGACCGGCTTTTGGATGTTTATAGAATGGGTTGATCTGCGGGTGCAGTGACTGCTCAATGCACTTATAGTCCCAGTCAGCCACCTGCTCCACCATTTGGGTAATACCCAGATCTTTAATCACATCGACATCAAAAGCGATTTTCATTGCCGCCCCTCTTCAAAGCATCAAGACAATACCTACCGGCTTATTTGCCATAGAAGCCAGGGCGGGCGGGCAAGGTGACTGGCACCACTTCACCGCTGGTCTGTGCGGCGATACAGGCATCCGCCGCCACCGCAGCCGCAAAACCATCCCAAGCGGAAGGCCCGGTGAGCTTGCCAGCCTGGACGTCATTGATAAAAGCTTGCAGCTCAACGTCATAAGCGCCGATAAAGCGGTCTTTCCAGTCGACCAGGATCTCGGTGGAAAGTTTGGCACCGCTACGCATTTGCACCGCAGAAGGCTCTGGCAGCTTGGCGATGCCAGTTTCCCCCACCACTTCACACTGAATGTCGTAGCCGTATTGGCAGTTAACAAAGATTTCGACGTCAATTCGGGTGCCCTTGGCGGTTTCCATCAGCACAACCTGCGGGTCTCTCAAATGTGGCAGGGCTTTGCTGCTCTTGCGTGGGAACACCACCTGTACCGAAACGTAATCGTCGTCCAGCAGCCAACGCAGCACGTCCAGCTCGTGAATGAGCGTATCGGTAATGGCCATATCCGTGGTGTAGGCTTCCCCGACCCTTGGGTTACGGTGGGCGCAATGCAGCATCAGCGGCTCGCCGATCTGCCCGCTGGTCAGCACTTGTTTCAGTGCCCGATAGCCCTGATCGTAAGGGCGCATAAAGCCCACCTGTACCAGACGTTTGCCGTGCTTGGCTTCGGCATCCACGATGTTCTTGCAGCCCCGTGCCGTGACTGCCAGCGGCTTCTCGCAAAATACCGGTTTACCCGCAGCAATGGCGGCCAGCACAAACTCTTCATGGCTCGGCCCCCATGACGTGACCAGTACCGCCTGTACGTCTGGGGAGCTGATCAGATCGTGGGCATTGTCATAAACCTTGGCGTCCAGTTTCAGTTCACTGACCACCTTGGCGGCACTGTCTCGGTTGATATCATTCACCGCGACGACGCGGCTACCCTGCAACACCTGACTACAACGGCGAATATGATCTCTACCGATAGCTCCGGTACCAATAACCCCAATGTTCAATGTCATTTTCGTTATCCTCGTGGACTGTAAACGGCAGACGCAAGGTCTGAAGTAGATCGGATTATTTACATCAGCGCGGCATGCTCCACCGCCCCAACAATTTCTAAGACATCGCGTTATCAGTAGCTGCGGGCTTTATCGATGTTCTCTTGCAGCTTGCGAGCTACGGCGATAATTTTTTCACTTTCAGCCACCTGGGCACCGCCCACGCGCCACCAACTGAGATATTTGTGCACCATGGTTTTTGGCAGCACTTTGATATCCAGCAGGGTAGAAACCTGTTGCTTGCGGGCATCCGCTAACGCATCGATCAGCTGTTGTTCGGTGGTAATGCTGTAGGTTTTGCAACCATAGGCCGCCGCCAACATGGCAAAGTTAACCGGAACCAGTTTGCCATCCAGCTTGCCCCCGTGTGGGTTGCGGAAGCGGAACTCGGTGGTATAGCTCCCCATGCCGTGCTCTATCTGCAGGTTGTTGATGCAGCCGTTGGTCATGTTGTCGAACAGCACCACGTTAATTTTGCAACCTTCCTGGATCGAGGTGACCAACTCAGAATGCAGCATCATGAACGCCCCATCCCCCACCATGGCGTAAACTTCGCGCTGTGGCTCCGCAAGCTTGACGCCTAACGCGGCATTAACCTCATAGCCCATACAGGAGTAGCCGTATTCCACGTGATAACCGTGCTCACCCCGATTTTGCCAGACTCGTTGCAGATCGCCCGGCAGGCTGCCAGCGGCGGCAACGATGACGCTATCCTGTGGTAAATGCTGATTCAGCACCCCCAGCACTCGGCTCTGGGTTAATACAGAGTCGGTTTGTTCGATAAACTCGGCAAACACCCGTTCACGATCGAGACTATCGTCGATTTCCGGCACAAAGCCTTTGTTGGTATAAGTCACTTGATAGACACGCTCAGTCTCTTTTTGCTGTTCGCCAAGCGCCTTGCTGATAGTTTCTTGCCAATCGGAACGATAATCCGCCTGAGCCAACAACGGGCTGAGAGAGGCCAGCGCCGTACGGGCATCCGCCAAGACTTGCAGACCATCCAGTTTGCCGGCATCAAACACGCTGACGTTGATGTTAAGGAAAGCCACATCCGGATTTTGGAACAGCCATTTTGACGAGGTGGTGAAGTCGCTGTAACGGGTGCCAATGCCGATCACCAGGTCTGTCTGCTTCGCCAACATGTTGGCCGCCAGGCAGCCGGTTTCACCGATGCCACCCAGGTTATAAGGATGGGCGGAAAACACCGTGCCTTTACCGGCCTGAGTTTCGGCAAACGGAATATGGAAGCGTTCGGCAAACTGCTGCAATTGTTCCCCAGCCTGTGAATACTTCACTCCTCCACCGCAAATTATCAACGGCTTGCGTTTACCCACCAGTAACGCCAGGGCATCAGCCAGCGAATTCTCGCTGGCTGGGCGACGTTCAAGGCGATGTAGCCGCTTGTGGAAGAAATAGTCTGGGTAATCGTAGGCTTCGCCCTGTACGTCCTGTGGGAGACATAACGTGACGGCGCCGGTTTCTGCCGGATCGGTCAGCACACGCATGGCATTGATGCAGGCGCTCATCAGCTGTTCCGGGCGCACAATGCGATCCCAATATTTACTGACGGCACGGAAAGCGTCGTTGGTACTGATGCTCAAATCGTAGGATTGTTCGATCTGTTGCAATACCGGATCGGGTTGGCGAGAGGCGTACACATCGCCCGGCAACAGCAGTAAAGGAATGCGGTTAGCCGTGGCAGTGGCCGCAGCGGTGATCATATTGGCCGCGCCGGGGCCGATGGAAGAAGTGCAGGCGTAGATCTGCTGGCGCAGCTTCTGCTTGGCAAATCCGGTAGCGGCATGCGCCATCCCCTGTTCGTTGCGCCCCTGATGCACCACCAGCTCGCCACAGTCTTGCTCCAGAGCCTGCCCTAGGCCAAGTACGTTACCGTGGCCGAAAATGGCGAAAATACCCTTTACGAATTTGGTTTCGACACCGTCTACCAGCAGGTACTGGTTGTCGAGAAATCTGACCAGCGCCTGTGCCATGGTCAACTTGATCTTACCCATTTTACTCACCCTTTTCTTTTGGCGTTATCCCAAGCCTGCAGCAGGTGGTAGTTTGCGAGCAGGCAGGCGTATCTGGTAGCGTGACGCTGACTTTCGTTACACAAAAGCAGTGATAATCTTGTCTGGGTTGTTACACACTGCTCATGCAATAAGCGGTTTGAAACGTGTATTGATTATAAACAAATATATTTTTCATAAAATACAAATACAGAAAAAACATTTCATTTTGCGATAAAGATCGCATAACATCGAACCACGAAATTTATAGTTATATATACAATTCAATTAATTAGAAAAAAATAATCATGATTTTCTTTCGTTCGACGCGCCTACTCGACGATCAAACCCGCTGGCATCATGATGGCGCTCAGTTGAATAGCTAATTTCTGCAATTCATTGTTATATAAATAATAATATACAATCTCTGTAGACTACCCGTTGCAAGCTGCTTTTAAATGCATCACATTTTCGGGGTGTAAATTTCACTTCATATTGAAATTGAAATTTTTATTCCTCATACTTCAACCATGCTTCCTACTTAGCTTTTTTACCGGGTCGCAATCGGTTTTGCTTAATGACAGAAGGAAACGGGTATGGCCACACAACAAAAGCAGCTTGATGTCATTTGCCTCGGGCGCATCGCTGTCGATTTCTATGCTCAACAAATCGGCGCACGCCTGGAAGATGCCAGCACATTTTCTAAATACCTCGGCGGCTCTTCCGGCAACGTGGCCTATGGCACCGCGATCCAGGGGTTAAAATCCGGCATGCTCGCTCGCGTAGGGGATGAACACATGGGCCGCTTTCTGCGCGAAGAACTCCAGCGCGTCGGGGCCGATACGCAGAGCCTGATCACCGATAAACGGCGCCTGACCGGCCTGGTGATCCTGGGCATCAAGGATCAGGAAACCTTCCCGCTGATTTTCTACCGTGAAAACTGCGCCGACATGGCGCTGACACCCGATGATATCGATGAAAACTACATCGCATCATCACGAGCCTTGGCAATCACCGGCACCCACCTTTCCCACCCCAAAACGCGTGCGGCGGTGCTCAAAGCGTTGGAATATGCCCATCGTCACGAACTGCGTACCGCATTGGATATCGATTATCGGCCAGTACTATGGGGGTTGACCTCATTAGGCGATGGCGAGACCCGCTTTATCGAATCGGAAAAGGTGACCCGCGAGTTGCAGGAAGTTCTGCACCATTTCAATCTCATCGTGGGGACTGAAGAAGAGTTCCATATCGCTGGCGGCAGTACCGATACGCTGATTGCGTTGCAAAACGTCCGTAAGGTCACCCAGGCCACCTTGGTGTGCAAGCGAGGGGCGCAGGGATGCTCGGTATTTGAAGGCGCGATCCCTACAGATTGGCAGCAAGTCAAACTGCATTCTGGCGTTCGCGTTGAGGTTTTGAACGTGCTCGGCGCGGGTGATGCCTTTATGTCTGGCCTGCTACGTGGCTATCTTAATGATGAGGGTTGGGATCAGGCCTGCCGTTACGCCAATGCCTGCGGTGCACTGGTGGTGTCACGCCACGGCTGCGCCCCCGCGATGCCAACCAAACTGGAACTGGACGATTACCTGCAACGCGAACGAGAGGTGAAACGCCCGGATCTGGATGCCCGGCTGAACCATCTGCACCGCGTTACCACGCGTAAACAACAGTGGCCTGAGCTGTGCGTATTTGCGTTTGATCACCGCAAGCAGTTGGCGGATATGGCGCGAGAGGCAGGAGCGAGTACGGAGCGGATCCCACAGTTAAAAACGTTGTTGTTGGCCGCCGCACAGGCTGCCGCTGCTGAGGCTGGGCTACACGGCAACAGCGGCATTCTGGCAGATACCACCTACGGCCAGGCGGCGTTGAATGCCATTACAGGCCAGGGCTGGTGGATTGGCCGCCCGGTGGAGTTGCCAAGCTCCCGCCCTTTGCGGTTAGAACACGGTAATATTGGCTCGCAGCTAGTCGACTGGCCACAAGAGCACGTGGTCAAATGCCTGGTGTTTTATCATCCACAGGATGCCGAAGCACTGCGCCGTGAGCAGGATGAGCTGATCGTTGACGTATATCGTGGCTGCTGCAAATCGGGCCATGAATTGTTGCTGGAAGTCATTCTGCCAGAAGGTAATGCCGACAAAGACGAACGTAACTATCTGCAGGTGATGGAACATTTCTACCAACAGGGCATTCTGCCAGACTGGTGGAAACTGCCGCCGCTTAGCGCTGCCAACTGGCAAAAAGTGGGTGAATTGATTGAAACTCACGACCCATTCTGCCGCGGGGTGCTAATCCTCGGGCTAGACTCTCCACAGGAAACGCTGAAAGCCGGGTTCGCCGCAGCCGCAGATGCCCACTGGGTAAAAGGCTTCGCGGTTGGCCGCACCATTTTTGGCACTTCTTCACGCCTTTGGCTACAAGGTGAGATCGATGACGCCGAGCTGGTCGAACAGGTGAAACAAAAATACCTGACGCTGATCGGTTTCTGGCGGCAATATCGCCCGCAGCCTGTGAGTAAAACTAGCCGTAGTTAAGCTGGCGTTGTTAACGAACCTACCCCTTAAAGTGATTTTCGCTGCTTTAAGGGGATTTTTTTGCCCATTCTCTGTGAAGTAACGCAACTGGCGACGAAATAAATCGCTTTTTGTAGAAATGAAATGTCCACTCCATCTGTTAGAATAACCGGACAATATTTTCAGCGTATAAACCAATACGCCTCAGCCAATACTGCGAGCCGAATGGATGACTAACCCAACTCAACTTTCGCTGTTACAGGACGAAATCCGCCGCCGTTATGAAACGCTGAGCAAGCGCTTAAAACAGGTGGCACGTTACATCCTGGATAACAGTAACAGCATTGCCTTCGATACCGTTGCCTCCATCGCCGCACAGGCCAGCGTGCCGCCTTCTACCCTGATCCGTTTCGCCAATGCCTTTGGCTTTAGCGGTTTCAACGAAATGAAGCAGGTCTTCCGCCAGCATCTGATGGAAGAAACGGTGAACTATACCGAGCGTGCACGCCTGTTCCGCCAAACCTCTACCGACGACAGCGTTGCCCCGGAAAAGCCAGCAGAAATCCTCAATGTATTTACGTTGGTCAACTCGCAGGCGCTGCAGCAGCTAGCGATGCAAACCAGCGCCGAGCAGTTGGATCGGGCGGTAGAGCTGTTGAATGACGCGGAAAATATCTACGTGATCGGCCTTCGCCGCTCATTCAGCGTGGCTTCTTATCTCACCTATGCCCTGCGCCACCTGGAAAGGCGTGCCTTCCTGATCGACGGGTTAGGCGGGATGTTTACTGAACAGCTCAGCATGGTGAAGCCCAAGGACGTGGTGATCGCTATCAGCTATTCGCCTTATGCCAAAGAAGCGGTGGAACTGGTGGAGTTGGGTGCCAAGCAAGGAGCACAGCTCATCGCCATTACCGACAGCCAAGTCAGCCCGCTGGCCGCCTTCAGCGACGTCTGTTTTGTGGTGCGCGAAGCGCAGGTAGATGGGTTCCGCTCGCAGGTAGCCTCAATGTGCCTGGCACAGACGCTAGCGGTATCTTTGGCGCTAAATAACGCCAAAGAACTGTAATTTTCGAAAAGGCACGATTAAACGGGCGCAGCATGCTGCTGCTCGTTGTCAGTATCAATAGCTTTCGCTGTTGATCCAGACGTGATCTTTTTCCCAGGTGAACTTCCACAGGCGTACCGGCCCCGCCATCACGTTGAGATAATAGCTGTCATATCCGGCCAGGGTAGCCACCGGATGGTAACCGCGCGGCACTTTCACTACGTCTCGGTTATAGACCGGCATACACTCATCCAGCGAACGATCGTCGGTATAGACGCGTTGCAGACAGAACCCTTGCTCAGGGTTAAGACGGTGATAATAGGTCTCTTCCAGGTAAGTTTCGTTCGGTGAGTTTTCCTGGTCGTGCTTGTGGCTAGGATAGGAGCTGGTATTACCTTCGTCGGTATAAACCTCAACGACCAGCAGGCTATCGGCCGGTTGGTTATCCGGCAGAATATTATGTACCAGCCGTTGGTTGCGTCCTTTACCCCGCCGTTCAACGCCGACGTCTGCCGGGGTGATCAAGCGTGAAGGCAGATGCCCGTTACCCGGCGCGCTGCATACCGCCAGTTCCAGATCGGTTTCTGCCCGAACTTCAACATGGTCGCGGTGCGGAACATAAACGGAATAGGGTGGAGTACGCTCAAACGGGCTCATCCGTTTACCTATGTGTGGGTACTCCGCTCGTTGAGTTGCCACAGAGGCAATACCCGCCACCAGCACCAGGCAAAGTTCCTTATCGCCACTATCCAGCTGCAACGACTGCCCTGCCGCTAACCGATAGACCTCAAACCCGACAAAACGCCAATCGGCATTTTCCGGGGTGACGGAATGAATACGCCCCTGGGCATCTGGTTGCTGACATTTCGCAAGTAGTGATGACATGAAAATTCTCCTTAAATCCTGTGCTTGTGAGTGTTGCTGCAATTCATTGATACCAGCAACAGCGGCCGCTATCCCGGTGGAATAACGGCCTCGGCATACCTGGCTGCGGTTTAGCCCAGCGTTGGCATACTGTATTCGGATACCGTTTGCTGGCCGGTTGGCCAACGTGCGGTGGCCGTCTTCATGCGGGTATAGAATCGCACGCCATCCGTGCCATGTACGTTAAGCGCACCGAATACTGAACGTTTCCAGCCGCCAAAACTATGGAAAGCCATCGGCACCGGTACCGGCACGTTAACCCCCACCATCCCCGCCTGAACCTCGTGTACAAACTGACGAGCATAGTGGCCGTTATTGGTGAAAATGGCGCTGCCGTTACCAAATTCATGGCTGTTCACCGTATCGATGGCCGTTTGATAATCTGCCACACGCACAATGCCCAATACCGGCCCGAATATCTCTTCGCGGTAGATACGCATATCCGGCTGCACATTATCGAACAGCGTGCCACCCACGTAGTAACCTTCCGGATAACCCGGCACCTGATAATCACGGCCATCGACCACCAGTGTTGCGCCCTCTTTAACGCCGATATCAATGTACCCCAGCACTTTTTTCTGGTGGGCAGATGAGACCAACGGCCCCATTTCATTTTCCTCGCCACCTTGCTGCATGCCGGGGCCAACCCGCAGTTGGGCGATCAGCGGTTTGAGTTTGGCAATCAGCTTATCTGCGGTGCTATCACCAACTACAACGGCCACCGGCAGCGCCATGCAACGCTCACCGGCCGATCCAAATGCCCCCCCCATCAGCGCATTGACCGTGGCATCCAGATCCGCATCCGGCATGACGATAGCCTGATTCTTGGCAGCCCCAAAGGCCTGTACACGCTTGCCATGGGCACTCGCGGTGGTGTAAATATGCTCCGCAACGGTGGATGAACCAACGAAGCTCACCGCCTGAATGCGTGGATCGGTACACAGCTGCGAGGCCTCTTCATTGCCACAATGCACGACGTTGAACACCCCATCCGGCAGGCCCGCCTCTTTCAGCAACTCTGCCAGACGCACGGAAGCAGAAGGCACCAATGCAGGAGGCTTCAAGACGAAGGTATTGCCGCAGGCTAGCGCGATAGGGAACATCCACATCGGCACCATGGCCGGGAAATTGAACGGAGTGATCCCAGTAACTACGCCCAACGGCTGCATCAGCGAGAAGCTGTCCACGCCGGTGCCCACATCTGCGGAGTATTCCCCTTTGATCAGGTGCGGAATGCCACAGGCAAACTCCACGACTTCCATGCCACGGGTCAACTCACCCAGCGCATCGGAATAGACTTTGCCATGCTCACTGACGATCAGTTGCGCCAACTCTTCACGGTGCTGCTCTAGCAATGCTTTGAAATTGAACATGATACGCGCACGGCGCAGCGGCGTGGTACGTGCCCAGTCGGTAAATGCCTGATGGGCGACATCAATAGCCTGTTTCACCTCGGCGGCGGTGCTCTGCGTCACACGGCGTTCAACCTGACCGCTAGCCGGATTGTGCACGTCGACAGTTTGGTTACTGCTGCTCAAGCAAACCTGCCCACCAATAAAGTTACCCACGGTTTTCATGTTTCACCCTCTTTTAAGTCCGCTATCGCCCGGCTTGAAGCATTGCCGCATACCGTGACGCTCATCGTGCCGCCTGCAAGAATACAGCCCACAGGCAGATTAAATCCTGACCAGATGAATCAAACTCTATTTCATTGAAAAAAAAGTTTCAAATAAAATATTTTAGAAAATTTGTTTTTAGTGCCGCCGATCGCAAATTTGCCATACCCGTAGGTAGAGCAGGGGGTGGCAAACGAATCTATCCGCGATCGGCCAGCTACGTGGCTTTACACAGTAATCCCTATTTTTTATACAGATACGATTTCTCACCTTGGCGAGTCAATTTTCCAATACGCCATACAAATCGGGGAGAGAACTTGCCGTATTTATGCTCAATTTTTTGAACTGGGTCTAAAAATCAATATTTCATTATTCACTAAATATGAAATAAATGTTCTTGTTTGCTACAGGATCCTCCTGAAAAGCACCGCCTTGATGACAGGCACGGTTCACCCTTCTGCCTCCCTACACCCTACAAGTCAGCGAAGTGGGCAGAAGCCAGGATAAAAATCGGAGCAACATATGTCACATCAGCGTAAACACAATACTGGGTATATCCTGCGTATCTGCGGGATTGCGGCACTCGGCGGCATTCTGTTTGGTTATGACACCGCCGTGATTTCCGGGGCGATCGAAGCCCTTAAAGCCTACTTTGACCTCAGCCCGGCAGAAACCGGCTGGGCCGTTTCCAACGTGGTGATCGGTTGTGTGGTCGGTGCCTTTGGGGCCGGGCCGCTGGCCGGGCGCTATGGGCGTAAAAAGGCCCTGGTGGTCGCCGCACTGCTGTTTACCATTTCTGCGGTCGGTGCCGCTCTGGCCACCACTTTCACCTCGTTTGTTATCTACCGCATCATCGGGGGCCTGGCCGTCGGGCTGGCCGCAACGGTATCCCCCATGTACATGTCAGAAGTCTCACCGAAAGATATGCGGGGCCGAGCGCTCAGCATGCAGCAGTTCGCCATCGTGTTCGGTCAGATCGTGATTTTTTACGTTAACTTCAAGATTGCCAGCTATGCCAGCGAAGCCTGGCTGGTGGAGATGGGCTGGCGCTGGATGATCGGCTCAGAGGTTATTCCCTGCCTGCTGTTCACCGCCTTGGTCTTTATCATTCCCGAATCGCCACGCTGGAGCGTAATGGTGGGCCGCGACGATCAGGCATTAGCTATGCTGACCCGTGTTTCAAATGCCGAGCATGCTAAAAGCGTACTGAACGAAATTAAAGACTCAGTGCGCCAGGACGAACGGCACCGCAAGCAAAAGCTGAATTATGGTGACGTGCGCGTACGCTTCATCCTGTTTGTCGGCTGTATGATCGCCATGCTGCAACAGGTGACTGGGGTTAACGTCATGATGTACTACGCCCCGGTAGTGCTGAAAACCGTGACCGAAAACGCGCAAGAAGCCCTGTTCCAAACCATCTGGATCGGCGTATTGCAACTGGTCGGCTCGGTGATCGGTGCCATGCTGATGGATCGCATAGGCCGTATTCCACTGATGCGCTGGGGCACCCTGGGCACCATCGTTGGCCTGCTGATCACCTCTTATGCCTTGTATATCCAGGCAACCGGCTACTTCGCGTTGTTCGGCATGCTGTTCTTTATGGTGTTCTACGCCATGTCATGGGGCGTAGGTACCTGGGTGCTGGTCTCCGAAATCTTCCCAAACCGCATGCGTTCACAGGGGATGAGCATTGCCGTTGGCTGCATGTGGCTGGCCAACTTCGTCGTGGCACAGAGCTTCCCGATGATCAATGACCAACCCTATCTGTTCTCCACCTTCCACGGGGCGTTCCCAATGTGGGTTTTTGCCGCCTGCTGTCTGTTCAGCTATTGGTTTATTGCCCGCTTTATTCCAGAAACCAAGGGCGTTTCACTGGAAAGAATGGAAGATGTCGTGATGGCAAAACGCTATCGCCAACCGCTGTCTGAAATCGTAACGGTAGAAGACGGCAAAGCCTAAACCTACAGCCAACAAATCCAGGAGCGATGCATCATGGTCATTGCATTAGAACGTTTTTGTATCAACCGGAAGATCGCCCCGAACCTTTCGCTGGAGAACTTCTTCCGCCTGGTGAAAAGATGTGGGTTAAACAAGGTCGAGCTGCGCAACGATATGTCGGGTGGCAAAGTGGCCGACAACCTGAGCAACGAGCAGTTAAACGCACTGACCGCAGAGTTCGGCATTGAGATCGTCACCATCAACGCACTGGGAATGTTCAACCTGTTAGAAGATCAAGCTGCGTTGCTGAAAAACGCCGAAACGCTGCTGGTTCAGGCGAAAGCCATCCATAGCAAGGCGGTGGTGATGTGCCCACATTGCAACGCGAGCGACCGGCGCAGTGAGTCACAAAAGAGGGAAGATACGCAGGCCGCACTACGGCTGCTCGCCCCGCTGTTCAAACAGTACGGCATTGAAGGCTATGTGGAACCATTGGGATTTGGCATTAGTTCACTACGCTCTTCCTTGCTGGCGCAGGCAATCATTCGTGATTCTGGCGCCCGCTACAAGATCGTGTTGGATACGTTCCACCACTATCTGAGCGACGTAGCACAACCGGAGTTTGATGCTCAGATTCGGGTTGAGCAGATTGGTTTGGTGCATCTCTCCGGCGTTGAGGATCCGCTCATTAAAGGCGCATTGAGCGATGAAGAACGCATCATGCTAAGCGATAAAGATCGGTTGGCGAGCGTTGCCCAAGTGCGGAACCTGGAACGCCTGGGCTACCGGGGTATCTATGCCTTTGAGCCGTTCTCTTCACAGCTGACAACCTGGGCGGAGGGCGATATCGAACGCGAGATCCACCACAGTATCGCATTGCTGCAAGGATAAACGCACAGGCTGCCCCATAAGGGGCAGGGAATCTCGCTTTACGCATGGCGAGAAGTGCCTATTTGAGCGTGCGAACCACCAGTTGCTCACGCTGGTTGTAAAACTTCCGATAAGCCAGATAGCAGGCGATGATGGTTGACAGGCTGGCGGTAGAAAGCAGCATAAATGTCACCATGATCTGATACTTGATGGCTTTTACCGGATCGATACCGGCAAAGATCAAACCGGACATCATTCCTGGCAGGCTTACCAACCCAACCGTTTTAGCTGAGTCTATCGTCGGGATCAACGATGCACGAATACTGTCACGGATCAGAGCCGCAGAAGCGAATTTGGGGGAAGCTCCCAGACTGAGCATTTCCTGGATCTTCTGCTGTTGGTCTTTAAAACGCTGCCCAAGGTTGTTGTAGCACAGACCCACCGCCACCATCGCGTTGCCAGCAATCATGCCAGAAATGGGGATCACCTGCATTGGCGTAAAGGCAATCGAGCCGCTCAGTACCAGCACCACCAGCGTCAACGTCGCCCCGGCAGTAATGGCAATAAACGAAATGGTAAACGCGTTATCTATATACTTACTGCGCTTTTTCGCGTTATATGCGGCATTGAAGCAGATAAACAGCACCATCAACACCGTTAATATTCCATTATCCAAATCAAAGATATATTTCAAAACGTAGCCGACGATAACCAACTGCACCACCGCACGGCAAATGCTCCAGATAATGTCTTTTTCCAGTGCCAATTTCTCTTTGTGGCTGATCAGAATGGCGATAATCACCAGGATCATCGACAGGCCTAATGACTCGTTGGTGATATTATGCTGGTTCATGGGCTTTCTCCTGGCTGTTGATGCGGCTCACCGGCAGGGTGATCACCTCATCCGCATTCGCGATTTCATCCTTATCGTGTGTGACCCATAGCACCCCCAGACCTTGCTCGGTCACCAGGCAGTGGATCAACTCGTTGACGTTACGTTTGTTGTCTTCATCCAGAGCACTGGTGATCTCATCAAGCAGCAGTACCTTTGGCATAAATTGCAGATTCCGGATCAAGGAAATACGTTGTTTCTCACCGCCGGAGAGCTCGTTGATACCTTTGTTCAACATGCTATCCGGCAAGGCCAACTGTGCCAGATCCTGGCGCATTTTCTTCTCATCGGGTTTCAGTTTGCGAATTTGATAGGGTAACGCGAGGTTATCGTAGACGGTGTCACCAAACAGGGCTGGCGTTTGGAAACAGTAAGAAACCTGCTTGCGGTACTCTTCTGGGGCAACATCATCAATATTTTTACCGTTGAAGGTGATGTTGCCACGGGTTGGGCTAAGCAATGAGGAAACGATCTTCAACAAGGTACTTTTACCACACCCCGAAGGCCCGGTGATCAACTTAAATTCGCCCGGTTTCAGGGTGAAAGAAACGGCATCCAGAATAACCTGCTCGTCAATTTGATAATGGATGCCTTCCAATACCAGTAATTCATTACTGCCCTTCATGCTCACTCCGACCTGTTGCGCGGCTCTCCTCTTTCAGCGGCGACTGCTGGCTGCCAGCTGAAATCCATGAGGGTATTTTCTGCCTGTAAAAACATTCAGGCAAGCTGTTAATCGGTCTGCAAGCTGGCCAGCTCAGCGCATGTCGAGAGCGGTTGATGCAGTGTAGAACCAAGCTGAAAAAATGTTGCTGAGCCGAAAGGAATCGAGATAACTCTTGGCACATTATTAATACTGTGCATATACGGCTGGCAGTATTAATAATGTAGTAATAGTTTAGCTCCACTCACCACAACGACATGACATTTATATTCGCGCAGAAGAAATTAATAATACTTTCGGCGGAAATCGAATTATATCGATAAAACACCCGAGCCTTTTAGCCTATATTGGCTCCCCCCCTTGCCCAATAAGTTAATTACTGCATAAGTTCAAATCACGATGAAATAAATAGCTCGCCAATGATGAGGGGTGCCATACTAACCAAAAGTAACCCCTCGCTAAAATAGAAGGGGTACTAATGGATTTCAGTGTTCGACCTGCGCACGTAAGTACTCTAATGCGCTTTGGCTGTAGCTCTCCCCTTGGGCCAGTTTTTTGATCAGGCCTTGTGCCTCCAGCACCATACCAAGACGATGTAACTCCTGATGCTGCGGAAGCACATCAGCAAACGCATTAAGCAGGATAATCGACGGCATGATTTTTTCTGCGCAAGTGCCGATTGCGCCAGGTTCATCCCCCCTGGCCGGACAGGGCAGACTGTCCGAATGGCGATGTTGGCACGCCTTTAACAAGGTAATTGCCTTTTGAATTTCATGACTCCATGGCATAACCACTTTCCTCTAAGACTGATTGCCTTGCCAAGATATGAGTAATAAGCAGCACGTTAACATACATTAACGACTCACAACAAAACACAAACGCCCCTCACCAAGCTGGCCCCATACAAGATAGATTTTTCTAGCCATGGTTTATTGATATAGGTCACATTGCATAAAGATCGCCAATCTTTTATATTGCATCAAAAAGTAGGAAAATTCGCAGAATTACGTTTACGCCACTTTTTTTCACTGAAAAAAAGATAAAATTCCTATTGCGATTTTTACCTACCCTAACCTAAATTGAGTAAAAAAAACAGGCTTTCGGCAAATCCCTCTTAAAACCAATAGGAAAACACGATCACTATATGCAGTAGAATATTCTCAAAAAAAACACAGTAATTGTGAAAATAAAATTATTACACACCAGATTATTCCAGTACACCATTGATTATCTCGCAAAACGGCCAAGAGCAAGGTCTTAGTGGCCGAACGGTAAGTGCTCACCCTACAACATGGCGATAGATGCTTCGGGTGTCAGGAAATGCTGGTGTTTGAAGGAGATGGAAACAGGCCTGAAGCCTGAACATGGCCTCAGATTTTGAGGCCATGTTCACACAATTACGGTTTCTTGCAGGGAGCAGGGGCGTATTTAGAATCCCCAGGGAACGCCTGCGGTTGGCAATCAGGCAGCCCCGGCAGGGTCATTTCATAAACCGCCACGCCAATCACGCCGATATTCTCTTTTTCGCCTGCCAGTGAACTCGCAGCGTAGGAGTCATCGGGTTTTGCGAAACGGAATGCAGCAACGGACGAATCACTTTTACGGAAGCCCTCAATTACCAGGGTTCCTTTTGGTGAGACCAGATAGCCGGAATTGCGCAGTGAACCGCTGCGGCCAGAAATCACGTCCAGGCCGTCAACAGCGGTTACTACCTCATAGGTTTTATTAGGGCTGGTGTTATAGAAGAACAGCTGGTAGCGCTCGCCATCATTGGCAGAGAATGAATACTCACCATTTTTATAGCGATTGAGCGCGAAGTCACGATTATTTTCGGTCTGCACTCGCATTCTGACGGATGACAACACGATCTCATTGGTGTACTGCCCATTACTGGAAGACGCCGCGCTGTATAACACCTTGGCGACACTGTCTGGAGAGGAATACACACGCTTCGCGTCAACAGTGGTCACTTTGGAGTAAACATCCTCCCCCCATGCCGTTCCCAGTTTATGTTCTTGGGCTACCGGAGCCGGCGCAGAGGCAGGATCAGCCGCCGCGCGTGAAGAGGAAATCTTTTGGCTACAGCCGGAAACCAGCACCAGAGAAGCCAGTAATGCCAAACCGCATTTGATTTTCATGAGCAGAACTTTCCTTGTTATTATTTGAATAAGAGTGCGCTTGTCTCAACGCACGAGCCGAACCCATTATTCTGAATTACTTCCGCTGTTCCTATCTCTAAAGCTCTTAAAGCAGACGATAGATTATCTGAACAGGTGCTGCATGCTGCGCCCCTACATGGCGATCTGGTTCAGGAATGTCTGCCGTCTATTTAGGATTTCTGCGCAGCCAAAGCCTGCGCGCAAGCCCAGGCAGAACTCCACGCCCACTGGAAGTTATAACCCCCCAGCCAACCCGTCACGTCCACCACCTCACCGATAAAGTACAGGCCCGGCACCTTACTCGCCTCCATGGTTTTGGAAGAAAGCGCCTTGGTATCCACACCGCCCAAGGTCACTTCCGCAGTGCGGTAACCCTCAGTGCCATTCGGCTGTACGCGCCAGTCTTGTAAACTCGCTACTAATGCCGCCTGCTGCGTTGGATTGAGTTGCTTGAGCGTCGCTTCCGGCAGTTGCCCCAACTCTTGCAGCAATTCCACCAGGCGTTTCGGCAGGTGTAAAGCCAAAGTATTTTTCAGACTCTGGTTGGGATGTGCCTGGCGTTGTTCGTTAAGGAAGCCCACCAGGTCTAGCGTTGGTAGTAAGTTAATGCTCACAAACTCACCAGGCTGCCAGTAACTGGAGATCTGCAAAATAGCCGGACCTGAAAGCCCCCGGTGCGTAAACAGGATGCTTTCCCGAAAGCTGATGCCATCTTCCGCCGTGACCACTGCTGGAACCGAAACGCCGGACAGCGCCTGGGATTGCTCCAACAGCGGCTTATGCAGCGTAAAAGGCACCAAACCGGCCCGGGTCGGTAACACTTTCAAGCCAAACTGTTCCGCCAGCTTATAGCCAAAGGGAGTAGCCCCCAGGCCAGGCATAGAAAGCCCACCGCTCGCCACCACAAGTGAGCGAGCACTCACACTCTCTCCGTTAAGCGCCAATTCGAAGCCCTGATCGGTTTTTTCGACGCTCAGGACCTCGCTGCGCAGACGTGTTACCACCTGACCCAATTCGCACTCTTGCACCAACAGATCGACGACCTGTTGCGCAGAATCATCGCAGAACAGCTGCCCCAAGGTTTTTTCGTGATAGGCGATGCCGTAGCGGTTAATCAGATCGATAAAATCCCATTGGGTGTAACGCGCCAATGCCGATTTGCAGAAATGGGGATTATTCGAGAGGTAGGCCGCCGGTTCAACGGACATGTTGGTGAAGTTACAGCGCCCACCGCCAGACATCAGGATCTTGCGGCCCGGTTTTTTGCCGTTGTCGAGTAACAGCACCCGGCAACCCAGTTGCCCTGCCTGCGCAGCACAAAACATCCCTGCGGCACCCGCGCCAATCACGACAACATCAAACTGTTCCACCCAGACCTCTCTTTACAATAACCACAACAATCGCAGCAACAAGCGCGCATTTTACGCCATTTCACTGCCTGTATACCGCTAAATCCGCGGTGAGGGATTGTAAAGACATCGACGAGGAACGCCAACGTAAGAAAATGTTAACGAGCGTAAATGGCGGTAACATGCTGAAATTGCATCGATTCAACACTGTTCCCCCTCCCTTGTATATCAGAGAAATCAAAAAAACGTCATATTTTCCTTTTCCCCGACACCGGTTGTCGCCGATAATGCGCGGCGTTCATGTCCACAAACCTGGCGTAACGCTTATGCTGCATTTGTTCACTGGCCTGGATTTCCATACCGGCCTGATGTTAATTCTCGCATTGTTGTTCGTGCTGTTCTATGAGGCCATTAACGGCTTCCATGATACGGCCAATGCGGTCGCTACTGTAATTTACACCCGTGCTATGCGCTCGCAACTTGCGGTCGTTATGGCTGGCCTGTTCAACTTTCTTGGCGTGATGCTCGGCGGTTTGAGTGTTGCCTACGCCATTGTGCACTTGCTACCAACCGATCTGTTGTTGAACGTCAGTTCAGCACACGGGTTAGCCATGGTCTTCTCCATGCTGTTGGCGGCTATTATCTGGAACCTCGGTACCTGGTATCTTGGGCTACCGGCCTCCAGCTCCCACACCCTGATTGGCGCCATAATCGGTGTCGGCTTGACCAATGCGTTGGTGACCAACACCTCCGTGGTCGACGCGCTGAACGTGCCCAAAATGATCAGCATCTTCCTGTCGCTTATCTTCTCCCCGTTGATCGGGATGATAATTGCCGGGCTGATGGTGTTTATGCTGCGCCGCTATTGGAGCAATACCAAAAAGCGTCAGCGTATTCATATGACTCCGGCGGAACGTGAGAAGGTCGATGGCAAACGCAAGCCACCATTCTGGACACGTATCGCTCTGATCCTATCTGCTATCGGCGTGAGCTTCTCACACGGCGCGAACGACGGTCAGAAAGGTATCGGTCTGATTATGCTGGTGCTGATTGGTGTTGCCCCTGCAGGTTTCGTGCTCAATATGAGTGCGACCGGTTACGACATTACCCGTACCCGTGATGCCGTGAGCCACCTGCAGCAATTCTACCAACAGCATGGCGACTCTCTGGCGCATGTGGCCACACAGACGCCGTTGGTTCCTGCGCCTCAGAATACGGCTCCAAAGCCTGATCAACCGGTTGAGTTCCACTGTGACAGTTCACGTGCCCTGATCGCCGTTGAGCGCTCCCTGGACCTGCTGAACAATCTGCAAAGCTACGATCAACTGACGGTTGACCAGCGCAGCCATCTGCGCCGCCTGTTGATGTGCGTAACAGAAACCGCAGACAAGGTTGCCAAGCTGCCGGAAACCTCAGTAGACGATCAGCGCTTCCTGAAGAACCTGCGCTCCGATCTGTTGGAAACCGTTGAATATGCACCAACCTGGATTATCGTCGCGGTAGCCTTGGCGCTGTCTCTCGGTACCATGGTGGGTTGGCGACGCGTTGCTACCACTATCGGTGAGAAAATCGGTAAGAAAGGCATGACCTACGCTCAGGGGGTGTCGGCACAAATGACCGCCGCACTGTCGATTGGCGTGGCCAGCTATACCGGTATGCCAGTTTCCACTACCCAAGTACTGTCTTCGGCTGTAGCCGGAACGATGCTCGTGGATGGCGGCGGTGTGCAGAGCAAAACCATCAAGAACATCTTGTTGGCCTGGGTACTGACCCTGCCAGTCTCGATCCTGCTTTCCGGCGGCCTGTACTGGCTGGCGCTGAAAGTGATCTGACGATTGCCCAATACAAAAATGGCGGCCAAAGTGGCCGCCATTTTTTTGCCTTGCTATCGCCGGGCTAATACCAGATCGTCAGTGCCACCAGGCTGATCACCACTAGCCCACACAGCGAAGACGTCAGCACAAACTGGCTGCGAACACGCTGACAGCGACGGATAAATTCCGGATCGTGGTGCTCCATATAGCGTTGCGTAAAGATATAGCGCACCAGCCGTATCTGCTTGCTCGGCTGGCCGTGCGAAGTAAAGAACCCTCCGCCATCGACGTATTGGTAAAGTAACGGGTCGCAGCCGCGCAAAACAAACAGCAGCGCACGCAAAGAAGAAAAATACCGGGCCATGTTAATCACACAGACCACACACAATGCCCAAAACAGCGCGACGGTACTAATCATGATAGCCCCCTCAAGGCGTTGTTATCCCGGACACCCGCCGGGCCAACGGCCCTACTTCATACCTTATGCTGCCGGAGCCTTGGCTCCCATCCCCCTAGCACCTTACGGACCCGAAGATACCCACAACCTCTGACCGCTTGATGAACAGGCCTTGCAACGATCAGAGGAAATAAGTGGGGCCCACAATCACTAGTGTAGAATAATGAAACGCAAACAGATCCCGGTGCCGTATAAAATTTACAGTCAGGGCTAAATTCTTCATCTACCCGCTCTCCGCTCGGATAACAGACATAAGCTATACTTTGAGCAACAATGCTTATAATTCAATCATTCAAACGGTGGATAGCCGTATAAACCATAGGATTTTTTGCCCTGGCGGTGTAAAACGGTGGGGTAAACGTATAAACAAGGGTGATTGATGCGACGCAGTGTGATCGCCCCAACATATCATTGTGTTATCTGGATGGTACTATGCAGGTAAGGCGAAAACGCCAAGCTGGAACACTGAATGCCTGCCCCCTTTAATCGGCATTATATGGAAGGAGTATTCTCATGGCTTACAAACACATACTGATTGCGGTTGACCTATCACCGGAAAGCAAAATCCTGGTCGAGAAAGCAGTTTCAATGGCGCGGCCGTACAATGCCAAAGTCTCTCTGATCCACGTTGATGTAAACTATTCCGATCTGTATACCGGCTTGATCGACGTCAATCTTGGCGATATGCAAAAACGTATTTCTGAAGAAACCCACCATGCGTTAACCGAGCTGTCGCAAAATGCGGGCTATCCAATAACCGAAACCCTGAGCGGTAGCGGCGATCTGGCGCAGGTGCTGGTTGATGCGATTAAAAAATACGATATGGACCTGGTACTGTGTGGACACCACCAGGATTTCTGGAGCAAATTGATGTCATCTGCGCGCCAATTAATCAATACAGTACACATCGATATGCTGATTGTGCCGCTGCGCGACGAAGAAAAGTAAGTATTCGCTAACCTGTTTGACCAACGCCCGCCCTGCGCGGGCGTTTTTCATGGTTTCCTGTTATTTATTGCTTGTTAATCAGCCACCCCACAGTGATATAGTCGAGGTAGACACAACATCCACCCCAACTGTGAGACACATCATAAAAACAGGGGAACCAATATGCTAAACAGGAGCTATCCATGGAACAGGCTGTATCGCTAGAATCCTTTCTAAAATCCTTACAACGTCATAACTCGCATCAACCAGAATATCTGCAGGCAGTGCGTGAAGTCTTTACCTCTCTGTGGCCATTCATCGAACGTAACCCCCATTATCGTGACCACGCCCTGTTAGAGCGCCTGGTAGAGCCTGAGCGTATCATTCAGTTTCGCGTCAGTTGGGTCGACGATCAGGGCAAAGTTCAGGTAAACCGCGCCTACCGTATCCAGTTCAACTCCGCCATTGGGCCGTATAAAGGGGGGATGCGTTTCCACCCTTCGGTTAACACCTCCATTCTGAAGTTCCTCGGTTTTGAACAGACCTTCAAGAATGCCCTGACCACGCTGCCTATGGGCGGCGGCAAGGGTGGCTCAGACTTTGATCCCAAAGGCAAAAGCCAGGGCGAAGTCATGCGCTTCTGCCAATCGCTGATGACTGAGCTTTATCGTCATCTGGGCCCAGATACTGACGTGCCAGCCGGGGATATCGGCGTAGGTGGCCGCGAAGTGGGCTTTATGGCCGGCATGATGAAAAAACTGTCCAACAACACCAGCTGCGTATTTACCGGCAAAGGCCTGTCGTTCGGCGGCAGTCTGATCCGCCCGGAAGCCACCGGTTACGGCCTGGTCTACTTCACCGATTCAATGCTGCAGCGCCATGGCCTGGGCTTTGAAGGGATGCGCGTCGCGGTTTCTGGCTCCGGTAACGTGGCGCAATACACCATTGAGAAAGCGTTGGAGCTGGATGCGCGGGTGATCACCGTTTCCGATTCCGGCGGTACCGTGGTGGATGAAGCAGGCTTCACCACTGAAAAACTGGCGCATCTGGCAGAAATCAAAAACCAGCGCTATGGCCGGGTTGCCGATTACGCCCGCGAACGTGGCCTGACCTATCTGGCCGGTGAAAGCCCGTGGAACGTGCCGGTAGATATCGCCTTACCTTGTGCCACCCAAAACGAACTGGATCTGGATGCCGCACAGGTGCTGATCCGCAACGGGGTCAAGGCCGTGGCTGAAGGCGCTAATATGCCAACCACCATCCAGGCTACCGATGCCTTCCTGGAAGCGGGCGTGCTGTTCGCACCGGGCAAAGCCGCCAACGCCGGTGGTGTTGCCACTTCCGGGCTGGAGATGGCGCAAAATGCCGCACGCCTTAATTGGCGGGCAGAGAAAGTCGATATCCGTTTACGTCACATCATGGCGGATATCCATCAGTCCTGCGTTGAGTACGGTGGCGAAGGCAAGCAAACGCATTACGTTCACGGCGCCAACATTGCCGGGTTCGTTAAGATTGCCGATGCGATGCTGGCTCAGGGCGTGCTCTAACCTTACCCTGAATGAAAAATGCCGGCAGATTCGCCGGCATTTTTTTATCTGGTTAACAGTGAATTAGCCTCAGTTAATGGCTTCAATAATCACCAGCCGATCGTTCAGCCGCTGTTTGATGACCGGATCAGTTGCCGCTTGCGCCTGCTGTTGCAGTGCCGCAACCTGTTGCTTCATCATTTGCGGATCGCTAAACAGTAATGCTTTGACGTTGATGGAGGCCACGTTGGTATAGCGCCCATCATCGGTGGTCGGCACGCTGATTTTGCCGTCATTGAGCAGCTTGTCCACAATCTTGCGCTCACGTTCGTATCCTTCCAACCCCACCAGCTTCCAGCGGTGCATCGCCTTGCCCTGATACTCGCCCTTCTTCACCTCGGTCAGATAGCGAATGGTGAGATTACGGATAGTCCCCGCTTCTTCACCAAATTCCGCCTTGGTATCTGACAGCACCGGGAACTGCATACCTTCCAGTACACCGCCTTTCTGCGTCAGGTGACCCATGCGATAACTGTTCATCCCCAACTGGATCGGCGTGCTGTCGGTCACCGGAGTGCCGTCGTTCAATTTCAACTCGGTGATGCGTTGCCCTACGGGTTGGCGCAGATCGATGGTATAGGTCACGCCATCGAAGAAGTCATTGGTGGAGTACTTGGACGCACGGCGCTGTGGGTTGAAGCTGTAGGTAACATCGCCATCATGCTGCTGGTTAAAGTAGTCCGCTGACCACTCCATGTACTTTTTCAGCTCTTTACCCGTCAGTTGGTAGACAGTGATTTCACCACCAGCATACTGATAGTTGAAGGCGATATCCTTGGCGGTGATGGTGCCCACGTTCAGCTTCGGCCTGTCGTTATCAATCTGCAACGCTATCACCTGCGCCTTAGGTGCGAAGTGACGGGCCGCTTCCTGATACAGAGCACTGATGCCGGTATCCTGAATATGCACCTGTGGAATACCTTTCACCGCGTCCGGTGGCACCAGATCCTGGCCGGTCAGTTGAGCAATCGGCCGGTTGGCGTTGGCCCGCAGGATGGTATGGAATGGCTGGTAGATCTCTTCGAGCTTTTTATCAGAGGTGACGCCTTTGATCGGGTAGGTGTAGCTGTCTTTATTGATCAGCACGTATTTGCCGTTTTGCTGCTCAAATTGTAGATCGATACGCGACAGCGCACGGCCATATTTGTCCGGCTCGGTGACGATCACGCCGTTGATCACCTCTTTATCCACCTTAACGTGCATATGGCCAGCAACGATCGCTGCCAGTTCTGGGTTGGCCCGCGCGATGTCGCCCACCCCGGTGCCCGGCCGCTGGTTCTCATTATCGATCCCCATATGGGCCACCAGCACGATGGCGTCCACCTGGCCGTGGATCTGCTGGATCACCTTTTTCACCGCCTGCACCGGATCGGTAAACGTTAGGCCGTCGATACGGTCGGTGCCCTTGGCAAACTCGGCGGTCATCGGCGTATCCATACCGATAATGCCAATCTTCACCCCCTGGCGCTCTACGATCTTATAGGCGGGCAGGTAAGGCTTGCCGCTGTCCCAGAAGATATTGCCCGCCAACGCGGTGCCTTTGAACTGGCTGAGTGGGGTTGCCAGCACCTTTAGGCCAAAATCGAACTCGTGGTTACCCATCACCCACACGTCGTAGTCCAGCGCGTTAAAGCCGAGGATCATCGGGCTGGTTTTGTCATTCTTGAAGGTTTCAACAAAGTTGCCCTGAATAGTGTCCCCGGCGTCTACCAGGATCACGTTCGGCTGTTGGGCACGGACTTTATGCACCTGGGTGGCAATCTGGCTCAGGCTGCCCGCCAGGTTCTCGGTGTCGGTGGAATAATCCCAAGGCACGAAGGTGCCATGCAGATCTGAGGTGCCTAGAATGGTGATATTTACCGGTTCAGCGGCCATGGCAGAGGTACTCAAGCAAAGCAGTAGGGAAAGCAGCGTCTTTTTCATCATGAAATTTCATTATAGTTGATTGTAATTAAACAGGATTATGCGACGCACATCTCAGCGTTACCAGTGACATTGCAGAATGAACATGGGAAATGTGAGGGGGCTCAATGAATGCCCCCCTAAAGCTTATCTTACAGCGGCATATAAATATCGAAACGGTGATTCTTGGTGGTCGTGGCAGCATGGGCAGGAACATCGGCCAGCGGCGGAGCATAATCCGGTCGTTTCACCACGACCCTTTTGGTAGCCAGCCTGCGGGCTGGCTCCAGCAAGCCGTCGGCATCATCATCACTGCCCACCAGCGACTGAAATACCCGCATCTCTTTTTTCACCAACGCACTCTTCTGCTTATGCGGATACATTGGGTCGAGATACACCACTTCCGGACGTGGATCGAGATCGCTCAGCGCCGTCAGGCTGGAAGCATGAAGCAACGTCATGCGTTCACGTAGCCAAGGGCCGATCTCCGTGTCCTGATAGCCCCGTTGCAAACCGTCTTCCAGCAACGCAGCGACGACAGGATCACGCTCCAACATGCGAACCTGGCAACCCAGCGATGCCAAAACAAACGCATCACGCCCTAACCCGGCAGTGGCATCCACCACGCTAGGCACATAGCTGCCTTTGATGCCTACCGCTTTGGCCACCGCTTCGCCACGGCCACCGCCGAAACGCCTGCGGTGCGCCATCGGGCCAGAGATAAAATCGACGTAGATAGCGCCAAGCTTTGGCTCGTCGCGCTTACGCAGCTCCAACCGTTCTGGCGTCAGCACCAGCGCCATCGTCGCATCTTCGTCGCTGGTTAGTTGCCAACGATCGGCCAAAATAGACAAGGCGCCGGGATCGGCGCCTGCTTCACACAATAAAAACACGCTCACTTGGCGGGTTACCCTTTAATACCGTAATGGCGCAGCATAGCATCCAGCTTCGGTTCACGGCCACGGAAGCGTTTGAACAATTCCATCGGCTCTTCGGAACCCCCGCGTGACAGGATGTTATCGAGGAAGGATTGACCGGTTTCAGCGTTAAAAATCCCTTCATCTTCAAAGCGTGAGTAAGCATCTGCCGACAACACTTCCGCCCACAGGTAGCTGTAATAACCCGCCGCATAGCCGCCGGCAAAGATGTGGCTGAATGCGTGTGGGAAACGGCCCCAGCTTGGTGAAGGGATCACCGCCACCATTTTCTTCACCTCAAACAGGGTCGGCAGGATCTGCGCCCCTTTTTCCGGGCTGTATTCGGCGTGCATACGGAAATCGAACAGGCCAAACTCCAGCTGACGCAGGATAAACAGCGCCGCCTGATAGTTTTTCGCTTCCAGCATTTTGTCCAGCAGGGCTTTCGGCAGTGGTTCGCCAGTCTGGAAGTGACCAGAGATAAACGCCAATGCCTCCGGCTCCCAGCACCAGTTTTCCATAAACTGGCTTGGCAGTTCCACCGCATCCCAAGGCACACCGTTGATACCAGAAACCCCGGCGGTATCGATCTGCGTCAACATGTGGTGCAGGCCGTGGCCAAACTCATGGAACAGCGTAGTGACTTCGTTATGGGTAAACAGCGCCGGCTGATCACCCAGTGGGCGGTTAAAGTTACAGGTCAGATAGGCGACCGGCTTTTGCAATTCGCCATTCGCTTTGCGCAGGCTGCCGACACAATCATCCATCCATGCACCACCGCGCTTGTTCTCGCGAGCATACAAGTCCAGATAGAAGCTGCCGCGCAGTTCACCTTTGGCATCGAACAGATCGAAGAAACGTACCTCTGGATGCCAGGTATCGACACCCTGACGCTCTTTGGCGGTGATGCCGTAAATACGGTTAACCACTTCAAACAGCCCTTCCTGCACGCGCTGTTCCGGGAAGTATGGGCGCAGTTGCTCATCACTAATGGAGAACAGATGTTGCTTCTGTTTTTCTCCGTAATAACTGATATCCCAAGCCTCTAGCTCATCCACACCATAGTGCTGCTTGGCAAAGGCTCGTAGCTGTGCCAATTCCTGTTCTGCCTGAGGGCGAGCGCGCTTGGCCAGATCGCTCAGGAAACCGAGCACCTGCTCCGGGCTTTCTGCCATCTTGGTCGCCAGCGATTTGTCCGCATAGCTGGCAAAACCCAGCAACTGTGCCAGTTCATGGCGCAGAGCCAGCGTTTCCGCCATCACTTCGCTGTTATCCCACTTACCGGCATTTGGCCCCTGATCGGAGGCACGGGTGGTGAAGGCACGATACATCTCTTCACGCAGCGCCTGGTTATCGGCATAGGTCATCACCGGCAAATAGCTCGGCATGTCCAGCGTCAGCAACCAGCCTTCCTGCTCTTTGGCCTGTGCCATCGCCTGGGCTTGGGCCAGTGCACTTTCCGGCAGACCACTCAGCTCATTCACATCGGTAATCAACTTGCTCCAACCCATGGTGGCATCGAGCACATTGTTGCTGTAGGTCGAACCCAGTTCGGACAGACGCGCCACGATCTCGCCGTAACGCTTTTGTTTTTCCTTTGGCAGGCCAATGCCCGACAGCTCAAAATCACGCAGCGCGTTTTCTACCGATTTGCGCTGTGGCGCGGTCAGTTTGGCAAAGCCTTCACCCTCTTTCAGATTACGATAGGCCTGGTACAGCCCTTCATGCTGGCCCACCCAAGTACCGTATTCAGAAAGCAGCGGCAGCGCCTGTTCGTAAGCTTCGCGCAGTTCCGGGCTGTTTTTTACCGAGTTTAAGTGACCAACAGGTGACCAGATGCGTGACAGGCGATCGTCAGATTCGGCCAGCGGCTGACACAGATTTTCCCAAGTAAACGGCCCCGGCTGTGCCACGACGCGCTCAACCGCAGCACGGCAGTCAGCCAGTGCGGATGTCACCGCAGGAACGATATCTTCAGGGCGAATGGCAGAAAACGGCGGTAAGGCAAACGGTGTCAGCAACGCATTGGTCATAGAGGAAGTCCTGATTAGGGTGGTGGACCCGATGCGCACATCAGGCCAGACAAAGATAAGCTTCTCTCTAACATGGTGCCAACCGGCGGGAAAATCAATGGTCATGCGTGTGATTGAATCTGTTTCTTCACTCACGCGGCTCGTTTAGTGAGAAAGATAGGCCACGATTGCATGTAAGTAGATTAAGTAGGAAGGTGACAAACATATCTCTCCGCTAAGTATATATAAAATGCTCTCACTTTCGTTAATATCCGTGTCGAAATACGCTCATATACATACAACGCACTTGATAAATCATTTTCATTTATTGATAAAGCTTATATTTCGATTTAAAAAAGTAAGCCTGCGCGCTAAAAACCATGTTAATTGAGGTTGTTTTGATACAAAATGGTTTAGGTTGATTTTCAATCGAGTTCAGTCACTTACATTACAAGGAGTTTATGATGGCAAATAATATTTACGTGGCGATTAACGGAAAACAGCAAGGGTTGATATCGGCAGGGTGTTCTACAGCGGATTCAATCGGCAACAAACACCAATTAGGCCACGAAAACCAGATACTGGTTCTTAAGCTCGCGCATAACATCAGCCGAGGTGAAAATGTGATGCATAATCCGGTGATTTTTGTAAAGCCACAGGATAAGTCATCCCCCTTATTTTTGCTGGCTATTTCAAATAATGAGCCACTTAACCTTAAGTTTGATTTTTACCGTACAGCGCAAAATGGCGCCCAGGAGTTGTACTACACGGTAGAACTCAGAGAAGCTACCATCGTAGATATCAGCGTGAACTATCCACACTGCTTAACGCATGCTAGCGCACAACCCGAAGAGATTATCTCTGTACGTTATAAGGATATTATTTGCCAACACCATATTGCTGGGACTTCAGGCTACAGCGTATGGGACGACAGGGTTTATTAACGACTAGCTGGGTCTCTTTTACCAAGAGGCCCTAACCTCTATAAACAACTCTGGGTCTTTTAAGTACTTGGGCCCCTCTTTTCTTACATTCCCTGGCATCTTTGATATAGAGCGTCTCCCCATATATACTTTTTTTTCCAACAGATACCATAACCATGTTGATCCAATGCGGTGGTAAAATGCCAATTAAATAGAGTCGCAACAATCATACCAAGCATGGTGATTCGACAAGACCATATCGTTATCATTTTAAATCTAATGAAATTCTTATCACCAGTAAAAAAAGCATACCCTCCTATAATGATAAGCAAGACACTGACTGGCCACGCAGAGATAATATAAGTACCGAGTCTATTGAACGACACGACCGAGGGAAAACTAAAGCTAACCATGTAGTTACCTACCAGCGGGAAAACCAATAGAATACCCATAACACCGATGAACAAAACTAATAATGCACTTAGTCTTTCTTGCATTGTGGTATTTATCGTATCTTTCCTTTGTGATTTTTTCATATTTTATTATAAATCAATTAATTATTGATTACTTATCAACCACAGTTTTTTCATCACCCACTATGACCTAAGAGACAAAAAATCTATTTTATGCCTATGATCAAGACCCTACTACCACCTGCACAATTTGCATATTTTTTAGTAAGCTGATCTTGGTTTTCTAAGCACCTCTGTACCTCTTTTTTTACATTCCTCGGCGTCTTTGATATACAATGTCTCTGAATACAAACTTCTTTTCCAACATGTGCCATAGCCATGCTGATCAAGCACAGTGGTAAAATGCCAATTAAATATAAAGGCGACAACAATCAAAAAAACAGTAATCCGCAAAGAGTATATAAGTATAGACTTGAATTTAGCTAGATAATTCCTGCCGGTAATAGACAGGTGAAGAAACATAATAAAATATACGGTACTTGTTGGGGTAATTGCCAAAATAAAAGTTTCTAATCTGTTAAATGAAATAATATCAGGATAGGTAAAGCTGATGATATAGTTACTAATAATACTTGGTGCAAAAACACACCCTAAAGAAAAAATTCCGGCAGCCAGAAAAGAACTTAAACGCTCTTTTATTGAAACTGTCCCGCCAACTTTGATTACTGATTTATTTTTCATAGTTTATTGTACAAAAGTTGGCTATTTGTGCCCAACACACTTGAAACTCGTGGTGTCTGCGCTTCCATTTCAGTTATTTTCTCTATGACTTTATTAGTGATCCCATATTCCCGATCTAAATACTCCAACCCCATCGTAAAAAGAAATGCTACAATGGCGACACCAATAATAGCCCCACCTAAGGTAACAGCTGCCCCCATTAACAACGCGGACGATGTTGCTCTCATGATAATAGTAACAACGACAGCTTTAGCAATATCACTAGTTACATTTCCTAAAAAGCTAGCCGCAGTGCTTTCATCCTTTAGTATAAACTCCAGGCTACGATAGGCCAAGGAGACATATATACTCCATTTCATGCCCTGCACAGCAGTATGATTGAGCCCTTTTACCCCGACCCCAATTTGCACAACCTGCATATTATTTAACGAATAACGCGTTCCATTTAAAATCCGTCTAATACCTGGGTAGCCGGTGATCTTGATTAACTTCTCACCGTTTCTTCCGACATAAATGATGGCGGCTATCCCAAAGCCCCCCAACTTCCTGACCAGATCCGCCGCAGAATAAAAATCCTTCGCGTTGCCGCTATAGGTGGCAGTATATCCCAGATAGTCCAGGCCTTCATCACGCGTGATATTTAGAAAACCCTCATCATGCTGCCGATCGCCTCGGCCAAACTCACCAAAACACTCCAGAACATCATAGGCTTCTTCTTTGGTAAGCAGCATGATGTGGCGCTGTTCGGCATTCATGCAGGCCTGGAATTTTTCTTCCGCAATTCGTCGGGCATAGGCGCCATGATCGGGTGGTGTGGGAAAGAGAGTGGAATTATTTCCCGTGAGATAGTTGGGGTATATTCTGTCTTTCATCTCGGCCTCCGGTTGCCTTATAAGAAAGTATTTCCATTTACTCATCCACTAATATAATTGAAATTCGGCATTGTATAAAGAACAATCAAGGCAATTTCCTCATAGCTATCACCTATTCTTGACTATACCGGCGTAGATCCCTCCAGGCTGCAACGCTTTTCGCTTTTTACCAGCAAGGCGGTTTATACTTGGTAGCTTAAATTCGTTGATCTACGAGTTTGCAGTAAACACGCAGAACTCTTTTGCATTTAATGAGTTGATTTTATTGAAAATAACTCGAAAATCAGGAAACACAAAACGCCATGTTAAGTTACCGCCACAGTTTTCACGCCGGCAACCACGCCGACGTGCTCAAGCACACCGTTCAGAGCCTGATTATTGAGGCGCTGAAAGAGAAAGATAAGCCGCTGCTGTACCTGGATACCCACTCCGGTGCCGGGCGCTATCAGCTGAGCGGTGAGCATGCCGAGCGCACTGGGGAATACCTGGAAGGCATCGGCCTGCTGTGGCAACGTGACGACCTGCCGGAAGAGCTGGCGGCCTACATGAGCGTGGTGCAAAACTTCAACCGTTCCGGCACCCTGCGTTACTACCCAGGCTCACCGCTGATCGCCCGCCAGTTGCTGCGCCCGCAGGATAAAATCCATCTGACAGAGCTGCACCCAAGTGATTTCCCGCTGCTGCGTAACGAATTTCAGAAAGACGAGCGCACTAAAGTGCAGCGTGCCGATGGTTACCAGCAGTTAAAATCCCAGTTACCACCTCCGTCCCGCCGTGGCCTGATCCTGATGGACCCGCCGTATGAGATGAAAACCGATTATCAAGACGTGGTGAAAGGCATTCAGGAAGGCTACAAGCGTTTTGCTACCGGCACCTATGCCCTGTGGTATCCCGTGGTGATGCGCCAGCAGATCAAACGCATGCTCAAAGAGCTGGAAGCAACCGGCATACGCCGTATCCTGCAAATCGAACTGGCGGTGAAGCCCGACAGCGATCAACGCGGGATGACGGCTTCAGGCATGATCGTGATTAACCCACCTTGGAAGCTGGAACAGCAGATGAACAACGTGCTGCCGTGGCTGCACAAGGTTCTGGTGCCGTCCGGTATCGGTCACCACCTGGTGAACTGGGTCGTACCAGAATAAGTTCGATGATGGTCGCCTGCCTGGGCGGCCATCCGTTTTTCCCTTCGCTATCCCCCCTGCTTGATCCTCATTTTGCCTCGATCTTTTGCCGATCCTCATCACAACCGCAAAATAACTGTTTGCTTATTTTAACTTTCGATTAGATGATGGATATCGAAAGATAACGTAACCAAAGAAAACAGGAGGCAGGCGGTGTACATCATTTCGACCAACAATATGCTGCAGAAGGCACAACAACAAGGCTATGCCGTACCAGCCTTTAACATTCATAACCTGGAAACCATGCAGGTGGTGGCAGAAACCGCCGCGCACCTGCGCTCGCCAGTGATCCTGGCCGGTACGCCCGGCACCTATCTCTATGCGGGAACGGCTAACGTGGTCGCCATTGTCAAACAACTGGCCGCCGAATATCGCATCCCGCTGGCGGTGCATCTGGATCACCACGAAACGCTGCAAGATATTGAAACAAAAGTACATGCAGGGATCCGCTCGGCCATGATTGATGGCTCGCATCTGCCCTTTGCGGAAAATGTCGCGCTGGTGCGGCAGGTGACCGAGTTTTGCCATCGTTATGACGTCAGCGTTGAGGCGGAGCTGGGGCGGCTTGGTGGCGTTGAGGATGGCATCAGCGTTGATGCCAAGGATGCCCGCTATACCTCGCCGCAGCAGGCCGAGGAGTTTGTGCGTTCCACCGGCATCGATTCACTGGCGGTGGCGATTGGTACAGCACATGGGCTTTACCAGGGCAAGCCAGAGTTGGATTTCACCCGCCTTGGGCAGATCCGCGACAGAGTCAGCGTACCGCTGGTGCTGCATGGTGCGTCGGGTTTGCCAGACGCTGATATTCAGCAGGCAATTCGGCTGGGGGTCTGCAAGGTGAACGTGGCAACGGAGCTTAAAATCGCTTTTTCAGACGCGCTGAAGCAGCACTTGGCGGAACATCCGCAGGCCAACGATCCGCGCCATTATATGCAGCCCGCCAAGCTGGCGATGCAGCAGGTAGTGCAAAAGGTGATTCAGGTTTGCGGCTGCGAAGGCAGGCAGTGACGTACGCCAACACGGTGATTGCCCCTCACCCTAGCCCTGCGGGAGAGGGTTGGGGTGAGGGGCCAACCTATCTCCCGCGGCAAAATAACCGCTTTCACTTTATTGCGTATGTCGATTCCTCTTTTTACCAAACATCCATAATCAACTGATTTTAAATAACTAAACTCCAGTCATTTGTTAACTTGCCCCGTCACACTGAAAGCACCGGCACGGAAAAATAGCGGTAAAGTTTTCGATCTTGATCACGAATAATAGAAAAGTGCATTGCTAACCTTTCGAAACATTACGATTATATTCGTAAGAAAACGGAGGGTAGAATGAAAAATATAATCGCACGACATAAAGCAGGGGAGCCGATCGGGATCTGCTCTGTCTGTTCGGCACACCCATTAGTGATTGAAGCCGCATTACGCCTGGATCTGCACAGCGATAGTCAGGTGCTGATCGAGGCCACATCCAACCAGGTTAATCAGTTTGGCGGTTACACCGGCATGAAACCGGCGGATTTCCGGCAGTTTGTCTGCGATATTGCGGCAACCGTCGGCTTTCCGCTCTCCCGGCTGCTGTTAGGGGGTGACCATCTAGGCCCTAACTGCTGGCAAAATGAACCCGCCGCCAGCGCGATGGCGAAAGCGGAAGTGTTGATCGCCGACTACGTCACCGCCGGATTCAGTAAGATCCATCTGGATACGTCCATGTCCTGCGCCGACGATCCGATCCCGTTAGATCCCCACGTGGTGGCAGAACGTGCCGCTCGCCTGTGCCAGATCGCCGAACGGGCCGCCACCCCAGAGCAAAAACAACAGCTGACCTATGTGATTGGAACCGAGGTGCCGGTGCCTGGTGGGGAATCCTCCGCCATCGGTAGCGTGCATATTACTCATGCAGTGGATGCCGCCGCCACACTGGAAACTCACGATCAGGCGTTCCGCAAGGCAGGATTGGCAGAGGCGATCCCCAGGATCATCGCTGTGGTGGTGCAGCCAGGGGTGGAGTTCGACCACTCACAGGTGATCGCTTACCAACCACAGCTGGCCCGCGAGCTCTCCCAGTTTATTACCACCACGCCGCTGGTCTATGAGGCGCACTCTACCGATTATCAAACGCGTGAAGCCTATCAGCAGCTGGTGCGCGATCACTTCGCCATTCTCAAGGTTGGCCCGGCCCTGACGTTCGCCCTACGCGAAGCGGTGTTTGCCCTAGCCAATATCGAACAAGCCCTGATTGCCCCGGAAAAACGCAGCCAGATCCTGGCGGTGATTGACGCGGTGATGCTCGACGAACCGGATTACTGGAAAAAATATTACCACCCGACGTTCAGCCGCTCGCTGATCGACCTGCATTTCAGCCTGTCGGACCGTATCCGTTACTACTGGCCTCACCCACGTATCGTCCAGAGTATGACTACGCTGCTCAATAACCTCGACCAGCAAGAGATCCCCGCAGGCCTGCTGAGCCAATACTTCCCGCTGCAATATCAGCGCGTGATGGAACGCAAGCTGGCGAAACAGCCCCACGCACTGATGATCGACAAAATCCAGGATGTGCTGCGCGCTTATCGCTTCGGCTGTGCCCCCGCAGATCAAGCCAAAAACGCCGAGGAGATGGCCCATGCATAACAGCCAACTGTTCGTTCGCACTGGCATCAGCTTTGCCGACGCGCAGCAGGCGCTGGAGCACATTGGCGTCACCATGCTCAACGCCGGGATCGTTCACAGCAGCTACCCGCAGGCGTTGCTGGCGCGTGAGAGTGCTTATCCCACTGGCATCGCCCTTGAGCAGCACGCGGTCGCCATCCCCCATTGTGAAGCGGAGCATGCACGTGCCCCGGCTATTTATCTTATCCGTCCTGACCAGGCCGTGCCCTTCGCTCAGGCGGATGAGGACGGCACGATCGACGTTGCGCTGATTATCGCGCTGATCGTCACCGACCCGGCCGCGCAGTTAGTTTTACTGCGCACGCTGTTTGGCCAGTTGCAGCACCCCGAGTTTATCACTGCGCTACTGACCGCCCCCGAGGACCAATTGGGCGAAATTTTTGCCCAGCGGGTTTTCACTTCGCCCTCCCGACCACAACAAAAAAACAGAATATGAAGGAGCCACATTGTGAAACGTAAAATTATCGTTGCCTGCGGCGGTGCCGTTGCCACCTCGACCATGGCCGCAGAGGAGATCAAAGAGCTGTGCGCGGAGCACAATATCGAGCTGGATTTGGTGCAGTGCCGCGTGACCGAGATTGAAACCTATATGGACGATGCCGACCTGATCTGCACCACCGCCCGCGTCGACCGGCAGTTTGGCGATATCCCGTTGGTTCACGGCATGCCGTTTATTTCCGGCGTCGGCATCGATGCACTGAAACAAAAAATACTGACCATTCTGACGGAGTAGCCCATGTTTACCGACATCATGCGTTACATCCTCGATCTCGGCCCTACGGTGATGCTGCCCATCGTGATCATCATCTTCTCGCTGATTTTAGGGATGAAATTAGGGGATTCATTTAAATCCGGCATTCATATCGGCATCGGCTTCGTTGGGATCGGTCTGGTTATCGGCCTGATGCTGGACTCGATCGGCCCGGCGGCGAAATCGATGGCCGAACAGTTCCAGATCAACCTGCACGTGGTGGATATCGGCTGGCCAGGCTCGTCACCGATGACCTGGGCCTCACAGATTGCCCTGATCGCCATTCCGGTAGCGATTGCGGTCAACATCGTGATGCTGCTGACGCGTATGACCCGCGTGGTTAACGTGGATATCTGGAACATCTGGCACATGACTTTTACCGGCGCCATGGTGCACCTGGCCACCGGTTCATACTGGCTGGGTATGCTGGGCGTGGTGGTACATGCCGCCTTCGTCTACAAACTGGGGGATTGGTTCGCCAAAGACACCCGCGACTTCTTCGGGCTGGAAGGGATTGCCATTCCGCACGGCACCTCCGCCTATATGGGGCCAATCGCCGTACTGGTGGACACCATTATCGAGAAGATCCCCGGCCTGAACCGCATTCACTTCAGCGCAGACGACGTACAGAAACGCTTTGGCCCGTTCGGCGAACCGGTGACCGTCGGCTTTGTGATGGGGCTGATTATCGGTGCGCTGGCCGGTTATGATCTGAAGGGCATTCTGCAACTGGCGGTGAAAACCGCTGCGGTAATGCTGTTGATGCCACGGGTGATCAAACCGATCATGGATGGCCTGACACCCATCGCCAAACACGCCCGTAAGCGCCTGCAAGCACGCTTTGGTGGCCAGGAGTTCCTTATCGGCCTCGACCCGGCGCTACTGCTGGGCCATACCGCCGTGGTCTCCGCCAGCCTGATCTTTATCCCACTGACCATTCTGATCGCCGTGATTGTCCCTGGTAACCAGGTGCTGCCGTTTGGCGATCTGGCAACCATCGGCTTCTTTGTGGCCCTCGCCGTCGCGGTACATCAGGGCAACCTGTTCCGCACGCTGATCTCGGGTTTTATCATCATGAGCATCACGTTGTGGATCGCCACCCAAACCATCGGGCTGCATACCCAACTGGCTGCCAATGCCGGGGCGCTGAAAGCCGGCGGCGTGGTGGCCTCGATGGACCAAGGTGGCTCACCGATCACCTACCTGTTGATCCAACTGCTCACCTGGCAAAACGTGGTAGGTCTGGTGGTTATCGGCGTCATTTACGCCATCGGGGTGTTCCTCACCTGGCGCCGTGCCCGTCAATTTGCCCAGGCTGAAGCCTCCGCCAAACTACAAAACCTCAACGCCATGTCCTAATCCTTCGGGGGAGCCCGCCTCCCCCAATCTATCTTCTACGGAGTTCAAGTTATGCAATCAGTCGTGATCCACACGGAGGGAGAAGTGCGCGTTGAAGAACGCCCCGCTCCTGCCATTGAGGCCGCCGATGAGGTGTTGGTTCGGGTGGCGTATTCCGGGCTATGCGGTTCAGATATCCCCCGCATCTTCGCCAAAGGCGCGCATTTCTACCCGATTACCCTGGGGCATGAGTTCAGTGGCCGGGTCGTGGCCTGCGGCGATCGGGTTACCGATCTGCAACAGCATGACGCCGTGGCCTGTGTCCCTTTGCTGCCGTGCTTTAACTGCCCGGAATGCCAGCGCCATTACTATTCGCTGTGCAAGCATTACCAGTTCGTCGGTTCACGCTGCCACGGTGGCAACGCCGAGTTTATCGTGGTCAAACGCGCCAATCTGGTGAAATTGCCTGCCAACGTCAGCTTGTTGCAGGGGGCGTTTATTGAGCCCATCACCGTCGGCCTACATGCCATTCAGTTGGCTGGGGGCTGCCAAGGCAAAGAGGTGATCATCATTGGTGCCGGCACCATCGGCCAACTGGCGATCCAATGTGCCCGCGCGATGGGCGCACGCAGCGTCACGGCGATCGATCTCAATGACGACCGGCTCAAGCTGGCACGGCAGATCGGTGCAGAAAACGCGTTTAACAGCGCGGAGCTTAGCCCCTCCGAGATAGCCGAACGCTTGCAGGAAAAGCGCTTTGATCAGTTGATTCTGGAAACCGCTGGCACGCCACAAACGGTCGGGCTGGCGCTGGATATCGCTGGGCCACGGGCGCAAATCGCGCTGGTGGGGACGCTTCATAAGGACCTGCATCTGTCTTACAGCACCTTTAGCCAGATCCTGCGTAAGGAGCTGACGCTGCTGGGCAGTTGGATGAACTATTCAGCCCCGTGGCCAGGAGAAGAATGGCAGCAGGCCATGAAGCTGTTCCAATCGGCAGATCTGGCTCTGGAGCCGTTGATTGCCAGCATCGATCGCCCGCAGCAATACGCTGCCAGCGTTGCGGCCCTGGCCGGTAAGCCGATGCAGGGAAAAATCATGCTCAAGCTCGGCGAAGAGTGATATTTAGCCAATGGCTGCACGGGTGCAGCCATTATTTTGCCTCAAATCCCATCTCCTTGATCTTTATGCTCCCCTTTCATATCCCTTTCGCATAAAATAAAAGCAAAACATTTCGATAGGTCAGGATGATGAACTCTTTTGAAAGACGAAACAAAATTGTCGACTTGGTTCAGCAGAACGGCAGCATCTTGGTCAGCGATCTTTCGAATTCCTTCGGAATTTCTGAAGTTACCATCCGCGCTGACCTGCGCCTGCTGGAAGAAAAAGGCCTGCTGATCCGCTTCCACGGCGGTGCTGCCAGGCCGGGCAGCCAGTTGGAGCAGGAGGCCGAGGCACCAAAAACTACTGGTGAAGTCATCCTGGAGGAACGCTACCAGCTGGCTAAAGACCCGAAAAAGCGCATTGCCTTAAAAGCAGCAGCGATGGTCAACCCCGGCGATACGGTGATCCTGGACAGCGGCAGCACCACCATGCTGATCGCCGAAGAGCTGGTGAAGATGGGCAATATCACGGTGATCACCAATAACCTGCCCGCCGCCTTTGCGCTTTCCGACAATAAAGACATCACGCTGGTGCTGTGTGGTGGCACATTGCGCCATAAGACGCGTTCCATGCACGGCTCCATCGCAGAACTCTCCCTACAGGGCATTGCCGGTGACGTGATGTTCGTCGGGGCCGACGGGTTGGACGCCACCAATGGCATCACCACCTTTAATGAAGGCTACTCGATCAGCGGCGTGATGGCTCAGGCAGCCAAGCGCGTGGTCGCGGTGGTCGATTCCACCAAGTTCGGCCGCCGGGGGTTCAACCTGGTGCTGTCGATGAGCCAGATCGACATGATCATTACCGATACCGGCATCAGCAGTGCCGATCGCCAAGCGCTCGATCGGGCAAAACCCGAACTGGTTATCGTGTAAACTCAACCGGGCAGAGGATCAAGCCTCTGCCTATTACAGCCATCGACGCAATCTTTGCGACAACCCCCTATCAGGCGTTAAACTCTTACCCTTCTCGAATCACACAACTCATGGAAACCCCAGATGACGAAACATTACGATTATCTAGCAATTGGCGGCGGCAGCGGCGGTATCGCATCGATCAACCGGGCAGCCATGTATGGCCAGAAATGCGCACTGATTGAAGCCAAAGAACTTGGCGGCACCTGCGTTAACGTGGGTTGTGTCCCGAAAAAAGTCATGTGGCATGCGGCGCAGATCGCCGAGGCCATTCACCAGTACGGCCCGGATTACGGCTTCGATACCACCGTCAACGCCTTTGACTGGAAACGCCTGATCGCCAACCGCACCGCCTACATCGATCGTATTCATACTTCCTACGACAACGTGCTGGGCAAAAACAAGGTCGACGTGATCAAAGGTTTTGCCCGTTTTATTGACGCGCATACCGTGGAAGTCAACGGCGAGAAAATCACCGCCGACCATATTCTGATCGCCACCGGCGGCCGCCCAAGCCATCCGTCGATTCCTGGCGCCGAATACGGCATCGATTCCGACGGCTTCTTTGAGCTGGATGCCATGCCAAAACGCGTGGCAGTAGTGGGCGCTGGCTACATCGCGGTAGAGATTGCCGGTGTGATGAACGCGCTGGGAGCGGAAACGCACCTGTTCGTGCGTAAACACGCCCCGCTGCGTACCTTCGATCCGATGATTGTAGAAACCCTGGTTGAGGTGATGAACACCGAAGGGCCAACCCTGCACACCGAATCCATTCCAAAATCCATCGTCAAAAACGCCGACAGCAGCCTGACGCTGGCGTTGGAAAACGGCAAAGAGTTCACCGTGGACAGCCTGGTCTGGGCCATCGGCCGCGAACCAGCGACCGACAATCTGAACCTGGCAGTCACCGGCGTGAAAACCAATGCCAAAGGTTACATCGAGGTCGACAAATTCCAGAACACCAACGTGAAAGGCATCTACGCTGTAGGTGACAACACCGGTGCGGTGGAGCTGACCCCGGTTGCCGTCGCCGCTGGCCGTCGCCTGTCCGAGCGCCTGTTCAACAATAAGCCGGACGAGCATCTGGATTACAGCAATATCGCCACCGTGGTGTTCAGCCACCCGCCAATCGGCACCATTGGCCTGACCGAACCACAGGCGAAAGAGCAGTTTGGCGAGGATAAGGTGAAGGTTTATAAATCCTCCTTCACCGCTATGTACAGCGCCGTGACTCAGCATCGCCAGCCGTGCCGCATGAAGCTGGTGTGTGTGGGTGAAGAAGAGAAGATTGTTGGCCTGCACGGGATTGGTTTTGGCATGGATGAAATCCTGCAGGGCTTCGCCGTGGCAATCAAGATGGGCGCGACCAAGAAAGACTTCGACAATACCGTGGCGATCCACCCAACCGCAGCGGAAGAGTTTGTGACCATGCGGTAATGGTGCATTCCTAACTGGAAAACCGACTGTAAAAGGTCGGTTTTCTTCTTTTATTCAGCTTATCAATGCTGATTAAGACAATTGAATATCCCCACCATAGTATTTATATCACTGCAAAATTAACGTTCATTAAGATAAATCGTTCGTTTAAATATAACTTCTTAAATATCACCTCAACGAGTTGCCGATTTTCGAGCATTATCGCTCCCAGCACGCCTATAATCACCGCGTAGTTATATGCAGTATCTCGTTTGGCGAGGCTCCTATACAAACACAGGTTACTGATCTGACGACATCGAGAGATGCCCAAGGTTAAGACAGGCTTTATCGGATTAAGGTTCAGCCCAAGGTAACTTCTGAACTGTTCTTCAGATACATTGTTCAGATACGTTGTATAGTGCTAAAACCTGGACGCGGAGATAGGCTTTCTGCACTCCCCCTCTTTGGTTTACTCCCCTATACGAAGCACTGTTGAAGTTTAAACAGCAATAGGGTCAATCACTTCCAGACTCCTCAGCGATGACCGCTACCGCGCCAGCAACACAGGTGGGTCAGCCATTGCTAACTCTTTGAACGCTGACTTTTTCACCGCCGCAGGTACCATGACGGTGAATGAAGCCAGAGACTACGTTGCACACTTACTTTTAACCACAGAGGTCGTTATCGATTACAGTTAACCGAGGATAAAATTATGGGAAATATGATGTTTTTTATGGGATTTTTGTTTTTCGTCAGCTCATTGGGGCTGATCGCAGCCTATCTGAGCACCAAATGGGATGACTAATGAACGAAAAAGATCCGCCTAGCATCATCCTCCCCGTAGCCTCATCAATCATTGCGGGGAGGATGAATAACCGCAATAAACGGACGGTATTTACCGCGCGTGATAATGATGATGATTTTTATTCTTGGATTGCTGTACGCTATTTTTATGATCTCGGTAGGTATTAATGAGATTTATTTGTATTCCACCGGTCAAACTGCATTTCTCTCCTGTTTATTGCTGACAGTTACCGCAAGCTTGCTGCTCGTCGCTTTTGTCTGGCAATGTTCCGTAAAAACCAAACGCTGATTTTTATAATTCAACTATGAGCTGTGCTATGCAAAATAAAAAACAGGTCGTCGCCAGAAACTCGATGATTATCAGCGGATTGTTGGCGTTAGGTAAATTTATCGCAGGTATATTTACCGGCAGTATTGGCCTGATATCCGAAGGTATCCATTCATTTACCGATTTTATTGCCACCAGCATCACCTGGTGGGCGGTGAGCGTCAGCGATAAGCCTGCTGATGATGACCACCACTTCGGTCATGGCAAGGTTGAGAATCTGGCCGCATTGTTTGAAGTACTCCTCCTGTTGGCAGCCGGGGGTTGGATCGTCTTTGAAGCAGTAAGCAGCCTTTTAGGTGAGGCAAACCAGATTGTGGCTGCACCGGTAGTGATTGCGGTACTGCTGGTGTCCATTGTGGTTGACTTCTTCCGTGTCCGGGCCTTAAACCGCGTGGCCAAAGCCACCAACAGCGCGGCTCTGGAAGCCGATGCTCTGCATTTCTTCTCCGATATGTTGTCTTCCGGTGTGGTGCTGTTGGGTATGGTTTTTGTGCTATTTGGTTTTGCCCGTGCGGATGCGCTGGCAGCATTGATCGTTGCCTGCTTTATCCTGACTGCCGCCTTGAAGCTAGGGAAACGCTCCTTTGATTCCCTGATTGATACCGCACCGGCTGGCACGCGGGAAGATATCGCAACCATACTTAATGATTTCCCCGCGGTGCTGTCTACAGAAAATATTCGCCTACGCAGTGGCGGAGCCACGCTGTTTATCGAGGTGAGCATTGGGGTATGCCGGACGCTACCGCTTGAGCGGATCAAGGCATTGAAGCAGGCCATTACCGCCAAACTTGCGCAGCAATACGCCAACTCGGAAGTGCGGGTGATTGCTCTCCCTCAAGCCAGAAGTGATGAAGATCTGGCAACCCGTATTCGCATGCTGGCCGCCAACCATGGGGCCGTGGTGCAAAGCCTTTCACTACAACAATTGGCAGATCGTGTGGCGATCGGTATGGATCTGCTGGTTCCGGCCAATGCCAGCGTAGAGCAGGCGCATGATATTGCCAGCGAGGTGGAGGAATCTCTACGTCAGACGTTGGGCGAAAATACGGAGATCGAAACCCACCTGGAGCCCCAGATGCTGGATTGGCTAACTAGCCAGGATGTGGAACACGGCGAGCTGGCGAAGATTGAACAAGCATTGACGGTTTCGGCGCAAGACAGCGGATTGGTGCAAGACATCCATGATATCCGGGCACGAGAAACGCCGCAGGGCGTGATTGTGAATTTTCACTGCCGAGCCCTTCCGGCCTTGTCGATTTCTGCGGTGCACGATGCGGTGGACCATATTGAACGGCAATTGAGAATGCAATTCCCGATGGTATCGCGGGTGGTGGGGCATGTTGAGCCGCTGTGATCTCTCCCAGCGGACGACAGAAACGACAAATCGCCGCCCCGGTCGTTTTCAGACGGGCGGTAATAGGTCAGGCGGTTACCAGGCCAGGCCGCGATCCAGACTCAATCGATCACGGCCACCAGACGGTTAGCTTACTGATTTGCGACTGCGGGGACCGGGATATCCAATCCGTAAAGGCGCAGCATGGCAGGCGTGTCTTCAACGTCTGCAAACACATACCGCACCCGGACTGCCGCATTTTCCGGAATGGTAATATCCGCATCCCCAGGTACCAATGCGGTTTTCAGTGGAGAAACAAAACCCTCCTTATCTAACAGCATCAATGATTTACTTTCATTCAGATTGCTCAGACGGACGATTTTGTCGGTTTTATTACGTAGGGAAAGGGTTACTTTATATTCTTGGGCCGCAACTTTCTCAATGGCGGAAACTGATGCGGTGACATTTTTAGCCAGATTGTCTTTGTCAGTTACAATGATGGCCCCATCAATGCTACTCCCTGACTGACGGCCATCATCCACACCATCTTTCAGACCGCTGAGTGCATCTTTACCTGAGGCAATGACGCCAGAGACCACGCTTTTCACGCTGTCTTTCACCACAGCAGTCTCTTCAGCCTGAACGGCAGGGGCAGCAATCATCACCAAAACCAAGGCCAGTACACTATTTTTCATATTATTATCCTACTTATCGTTATCCATTGACGACAAAATCACCTCAATCTAGCGGAAAATAACGCGGATGACATCTTATCTCTTGGAGCGGCCTTGCTACTGCTATTCGGGTAAGGCTTAAACTTCAGTCTTTTTAATGCTCTTTCGCTTATTCTCGCCTGCAAAGCGCGGCATTTTCTGCCATTCTTTTGCCTATTATTCTAAACCTTGGCCGTGCCTTCATAGACAGGACAAATCATGGAAGTGTTAACAAAGGATGAAGTGTTATATCACCGGGGAAGTTTGCTGGCATCAGACGGCGTCATGGTCGCCTCATGGGATCTTGAGCAGCAGGAGAGTTTTTCCGGTGATTATTTTAGCCTGGCTGGCTACCGCGGTATCCGCAACGCCGACGCCGCCCCTTTCAGCGTGGATTATCGCAATGAACCTGTCGTGCACATCATTAATGGCATGGGCGTAACGCTGGGAGATTCCATTATTGGCCTGACCGCGCTTGAGGCACTGCGCGAATTTAATCCCAACCTGCGCACTATTATCTACCGGCCAGCCCGCGCGCCCCACTATGTCGATCAGCTTTATCATCTGGCGGCAGGCGTGGTAGCGGATCTACGTTGGTTGCCATGGAAGGCGGAGCATATTCCTGAGCAAGAACTGTGTATTGATGCCGGTAATCAGCTGTTCTGGCCAGCCTTCACCACGTTACCAATGATTGATTTCTTCCTGCAGGCGCTGGGCGTTGAACCTGCCGCTATTCCTGCTACGGCGAAAGCCAACCGCTGGTTGCAAAAACTGTGTCTGCCGCCATTACCTGAACGTTGGCAGGATAAGCCCTACGTGCTGTTTTGCCCCACGGCCAGTACGCCGTTACGCAGCATCCCGATCAGTGCCCATGTGCCATTGGTGGATGCCTTGTGGGAGAAATTTGGCTGCCCGGTACTGGGGGTCGGCGCGGTGGATCATCCACATTATGTGAACATTCAACCGCACTCCACCGCTACCGCTGATTTCCTCGCCTGGGTGAAGCACGCCCGCTATGTTGTGACATCGGATACCGCAGCAGTGCACATTGCCGCAGGCTACGATGTACCGACTACCGCGTTCTTTACCTCAATCGCTCCCGAGTTGCGGGTACGGGACTATCCTTTCTGTCAGCCTGTGTATTTTGCCATCCCTGAGCTGAACAACGTGCAGGCCAGCGCCAGAAAACATGACCTTGAACAGGTCGAACTAGCCTTTACTACCCTGATGCTGAACGAATTGCCGTGGGCGTGATCCACGGTCTGGAGAACTACCGATGCTGTTGACCGCAATGAGAAATACCGCTTTTGCCCTGCTAGCTTTGGTCATTACCCAAACCAGCGTACTCAGCTTTACCCTGGAGGTCGGCGGCAAGATTAAAAACACCACCGACGCCGAGAACAAAAGCTATATCTTTACCGATAAAGAGCTGTTTGCCATGCCGGTTCACAGTATCACGACCACCACCTCATGGACGCCCAGAGTGAAATTCGATGGCGTATTGCTGGCAGATATTTTGGCTAAAGTGGGTGCCGAGGGCACCATGATGACGCTCTACGCGCTGAACGATTATTATATTGATGTGCCCATCTCGGACGTGGCTAAATACAATATGATCCTGGCCTATAAAATGGGCGGGGAAATGTTAAAGGTGCGCGATTTCGGGCCGCTGTTTCTGATCTATCCCCGCGATGCCGGGGGTGCGGAGCTCAACTCTCCGCTGTATAACTCGCGCTTTATCTGGCAGATCAACAGGATCGTCATTAAATGAAGTTAGTCCGGTTCAAAGACAGTGGCAGATTGGCTATTCCGGCCATTTTTGCCGCCTTGTTCCTGCTCGCCTCGACGGTGACGCTGTATTACTACAGCGCCACCTTGTCCAAAAAGGGGCTGTATGCTGTTGCCGGTACGCAGGAGAATTACTCTTGGTCGATCGCCAAATTCGCCATCAAGCTGGCGGAATTTGAAACCCTGGTGGAACAGCAAAAAAGCGCCCACCAGGTGGATATCGATAACCTGCGGCTGAGGTTCGATATCCTCTATTCTCGCTATTCGGTGCTCGCCCGCCCGTCAGAATCGACCCTGCCGCTGTACCACGAACCTGGATATCCCGAACTCGTTGAACGGATGCGCCTTGAAATTACGCAGTTGGATCAGTTGGTCAACAGCCCTCAGGTAGATCTGGGGCTGATTTCGCACGCCATGCAACAGATCAAACCCTCCGCGATTATGATGGCCAACTTGGCGGACCACGCTGAAGTGAAACAGCGCACCGGGGCTTACGAGGATTTTATCGAGAAAAGGCACATCATCTTTTATGGCCTGGTGATCATTATGTTCTCGGTGATCGCGCTGATTGCCATCACGCTGATCGTCATCCGCCAGCAGCGCCAAACCATCAGCCAACAATCGAAGGCTATCCGCGCGGAGCAAAAGGCTATCCGCACTAAAAACGCCTTCCTCGGAGCCATCGGGCATGAACTGCGCACCTCGCTGCAAAGCATTATGTCCGCCATCGATGTACTGACCAATACCCGCGTATCCCATGAACACAAAGATACCTTCCACCGGCTGGAAACCGCTGCCGAACAGATAGAAAGTCAGATGAAGGATCTCACCGATTATGCACGCCTGGATAGCGGCATGATGGAATTGCGCATTGTTCCCTTTAATGCCCAGCAGGTGATCGACGAAACGACGGATGAAATCGCCATGCTGACCCATAAACCTGGGGTCAAACTAGTGCGAGAAATGGAGTTCCCCCATGCGCAGGTCTATTCCGACCCGCAGCGTCTACGGCAAATCGTGGTTAATCTGCTGACCAACGCTTTTAAATATACCGAAAGAGGCACCATCACGCTGCACAGTTGCCTGCGTAGCCAGCCGGCAGGTAGTTCGTTGATCATTGAAGTCACAGATACCGGCATCGGTATCGACACTGCCCTGCTGCCGCAGATTTTTGAGCCATTTACCCAGATCGATCAGTCAAATACTCGTCAATACAGCGGGGTTGGCATGGGGTTGGCGATCGTCCACGGCCTGGTCGACTTGCTCGACGGCACCATCACGGTGTACAGCGAAGTGGGAGAGGGCAGCACCTTTATCGTCAGCATTCCTGTTGAGATCAGTGAAGAACAGTTGCCAGAGCAAGATCCACGACCAGCAGCGACGCTGTTGAAAAAAGAGCAGCAAATCCTGGTGGTAGACGACAATCCCGCAGCAGGCATGGCCTTTATCGCCCTGCTCGACAAGTTGGGCTATCAACATGAGCTGTGTGACTCGTCGGAACGTGCGTTGCAAAAGCTGTTACGGCGGCCTTACGATGCCCTGCTGCTCGATCTGCAAATGCCCGGTATCGATGGTGTGGTAGTGGCGCAACAGTTGCGCGACCAGCGCGGCCCGAACCGTAACATCCCGATTATCGGCATCAGCGCCTTCACGCCGGAGCTACTGCCCTGTGAGCAACGCGCCATGTTTGACGATTATCTGATGAAACCGGTACGCATGGAGGCGCTATCCACCTCACTCACGTCGCTGTTTGTCGCTACAGATTAAAACACCGTTGCAGTGCGGCTTCGATCACATGGAGCCGCACCGGCTTTTCATATGGGCCAAGTACGTCATAGGCACGCATCGCTCTGGCAATCTCTGACTCACGCAAATCGGTGCCCAACTGGCCAGTCAACACCAGGATCGGCGCATCCGCGTGATCGGAATTGCGAATGGTTTCTATGCATTTCTGGGCCGTCTCATGGCCAATTAACCAATCTACCACGTAGCCATCAAACGGGCTTTTGGCCAGCGCCTGGCAGAAACTGCTGACATCATAGAAGGCCACGGCGTTGAACCCCTGGCTATTGAGATACTTGGTCAGCTCATCGGCCGCCTGGTGTGCATCGTCCAATACCGCAATACTCAGGCGATCGTCTTCGATATGGCCAGGGCGGATCTCGATCAGTTCGACAGTAAAACGCTTGCCCAGCGGGGCTTCGGTGGCCCGATAAACGATCCACTGGCCGTCCTGTTGTAAACCAACAAACTCGGCCAGCTTGCCGCCCACCAGTTCGCTGCCAATGTGTGCCACACAAGGTAACGCCACCCCGGCCAGCGAAAAGATGGCATCCTGTGCCACCGTGGCCCCAACAGACTCACTTTCGGGGAGAATATCGACGATAGACGCCGGCGTTCCTCCCAAGGCAAGTGCCACGCTGTTGAGTTGTTCCAACGTCCATGGGCTCTGGCCTTTCAGCTTGCGGTGAGCATGGGAAAAACTCAGCTCCAGAATGCGGCTGAGTTCCTTGGCATGTTGTCGCTTGCCGATCCCATGTTGCAAAAAGAGTTCCCTGACCTTGCCTGCAATCGACTGCGAATCGAATTTTTGATGATTGTTATACATTTTATCCTTCGATATTTTTCGCTGATTTTTCAGTCGCTTTGACACCTACCCGCACAAAAACGTTATCGAAATATCGCATACTATACAATCTTAGCCCAATAGCTTGCTTGACATACCATATTTTATGGTCAAACATGGTACCAGAAGTGATATATTATAAAAACGATAGTAGAACGATAAGTTGGCAATAACCATACCAACATCAGGGAAATTATAAGCCAGCCACAACACCTGTGTAAAATATCGACAAGGAGTTGCAAGCTGAGCAAATTTAACCGCAGAGTTAATTGCTTCACCCCTCGTTAAGCCGGGCCCGCAAGGGTTCCGGTTTTTTATTTGGCGGTCACCCAATGAAAAGGCCCCAGGTCACTCCCCGGCTTGTCGGCTGGATTACCCTCCAGCGCTGGCATCTTCTTCGGCCTGCCGAATGATGGCTTTAGCCATCCACTGGGTCACATCCTGAATATTATCGAGCTCTAAACCCCAGATGTCCTTCAGCACCAGGAACACTTCGGAACCATAAATCAGCGAAAAGGCGTGGATCACGCGTTGCAAGGCTTCAGCGGGAAGTTTGTTCTGCAAGGGTTCCACCGCCAGTTTCAACAGCCGCTTGCGATTGCCACGCACAAACTTTTCGCCCGGCGTCGCATTGGCCCATTGCTGGAGCGACAGCTGTAATGCCGCACGCAGCGCCCCCTCATGCCGTTCCATCTGCGGATAGGCAAACGCCAACAGCTGATGAATTCGCTTGAGCGCATCGTTATCCTGCGGTCGCCATTCAAGGATCGGCCCCAGACTTTTCGCCACAACGGCGGAGATCAGGGCACTTTGGGTGGGAAAATAACGATAGGCAGTAGCACGGGAGACCTGCGCGTGCGCCGCTAGCTCAGTAATCGAAGGGAAGACACCGCCATCGTAAAGCTCCATCGCACAGGACAGCAGCAAGCGGCGGGTTTTGGCCCGGGCATGTGTCAAAGATTCATCCCGCGGAGCGGGAAATGCGGATATTGGCACGTTTTCCTCGAACTTCCTCGTATCTTCCAACCCTGGAATCAATACGATAACCAACTTCACCGACAGATCCTGATCCATCTGTAGCATACAAAATCACAGCTAAGATAGCCAAAAACGCGACACAAGTCTCACTTTAAGCAAATTAATGCTTGCAAAAATGATACGGCAGTCTCATTATGGCCAAGAAATAAACGACAGTATCTTATTGTCCGACACCAGGGTTCCAAACCTACAATAATAAATAGCTTTAAAATCAATTTGTTCAGACATTTGTCTGAACCTTTTTCAGGAACAGATGATGAGCAGTACTCCAAGTTTTGTCTATATTGCTACCACAGCAGATACTAAAGGACAAGAACTGGAATATGTCCGTCATCTGATCGCCACTCTCGATTTACCCGTCATCACTCTCGATCTCTCCACTTCCGGTAAGCCTTCTCTGTATCACGCCAACGTTTCGGCACAGGAGATCGCGGGTTACCATCCGGAAGGTGCACAAACCGTTTTTTGTGCTAATCGCGGACAGGCGATTGCAGCCATGGCTATCGCTTTTGAGCGCTTCATGCTCTCACGTCATGATGTTGCTGCACTGCTAGGTTTGGGCGGGTCTAGTGGCACCGCGATCATCACACCCGCCATGCAACAGTTGCCTATCGGCCTGCCAAAACTGATGGTATCGAGTATGGCTGCAGGTGATGTCGCAGGCTATGTCGGTTCCAGCGATATTGCCATGCTGTATTCCGTCACCGATATCGCCGGGCTTAACCGCATTTCACGCAAGGTTTTGAGCAATGCGGCCAACCAGATAGCCGGGGCCATCCGCTTTCATATCGATGATAATGCCGACAGTAAACCCGCCACCGGCCTGACCATGTTTGGTGTCACTACGCCTTGTATCAAGGCCGTGACCAGTGCCATTGAGCACAACTGGGACTGCCTGGTCTTTCACGCTACCGGCAGCGGTGGCCAGGCAATGGAAAAGCTGATCGACAGCAGCTTGCTCAACGCCGTATTGGATCTGACCACCACCGAGGTGTGCGACTATCTGTTTGATGGCGTGTTGGCCTGCAACGAAGATCGCTTTGGGGCCATTGCCCGCACTGAGATCCCCGGTGTGATGTCATGCGGAGGGCTGGATATGATCAACTTCGGTCATCCAAAAACCATTCCGGCCCGCTATGCCAATCGTCAATTTTATTGCCACAATAGCCAGGTAACGCTAATGCGCACCACGGTGCAGGAGAATACCCAGTTGGGGCGCTGGATTGGCGGCAAGCTAAACGCCTGTGCCGGGGAGGTATGCTTTGTGGTACCGTTGGGCGGCTTTTCGACCTTGGATGCGCCAGGTCAGCCCTTCTGGGATCCGCAAGCGTTGGACGCTTTTGTTCACTCGCTGGAACGGACGTTGATACAGACCGCAAAACGCCGGTTGCTCAAAATACCGTACCATATCAACGATCCCCTGTTCGCCGCAGCCATTATCGAACAATTCAATACTATTGCTGCTACGGTTAAATAAGCCACCTCAAGTATTTTAAGAATATACAATAAAAATGCCGGGAAAATAACCCGGCACTTTTATTATGATAGCAATGTTAATTATTCAGCCGCTGGGACATGATCACGCATTTTCTTCATATGTTCCATCATCTTCTGCTCGCGTTTCTGATAATTCTCATTGTATTGTTTTTTCTGCTCTGGCGTTAGCAGGTTATACATTTTGTTTTCAGCTTTGGCACGTTCCAGCATGTGTTCGGATTGCGCTTTGCTGATCGCATCAATCTGGGCTTTTGCCTTGGCTTCATCGAAGCTTTCCGAAGCGATCATGCTGTGCAGTGCCTGGCGCTCGTCTTTAGCACCCGGGCCGCGTTTTTGATGCGACTCTTTCATGATATCACGCATCTGCTGGCGTTGCTCTTTGGTCAGGTTCAAACCAGCAAAGGGACTTTCTCTTTTTGCGTCTTTATAGGGCATCATTTTCACTGACCCGGCGGTAGTGGCCGTTGCCGGGGCGGTAGTTGCATCGGCAGCAAAGGCAGCAGAAGCAGAACCCAGGGCTAACGTTGAAGCGACAAATAAAGCAGTCAGTTTACGCATAATTATTTCCTTAAAAGTTATTCTTCATCAGGAGCGCTGTACGTTAACAGGCTCACTATCTCGTCGTCGGAAATAATAGTATGCGTATGAATATATAGTAATGCTAGGGAGTGTAAATTTTTTAAAATCAAAGATGGCAATATTCATCAATTATGAATAAATTATGGAGAAGGTGTCTGTTATTTGGAAGATTACATTACCCAAGCGTAATTATTAGTGTGACTTCTTCCCTCTTCTGGCTTTTGGTTAATTTAGCCCCGCTAGCCACAACCCTGGCTCAACAAAACCAAAAACTGATTTTCGCACAGTACGCGGTTCTCTTTTACACTCTATAGCAGACGTCGTTCACACGATCCCCATCGTCTTTTAGGCTACAGCGTAGGGTCCGGCTGTCTCTTTTTGAGGAATGATCATGTTCGCAGAGCAAGGCCCAATGCTTCTTAACTCCCACTTTGGCACCAGCAGCCCTTACTGGCATCTGGCGTTTGACAGCAACGCCCTGGAGTTGACGGCAATCAAAGGTAAAACGCACCTTGCCGTAGCCCTCGATGAAATGCAGGCAGCGAAAATCCGCCGTCTGAGCGGGGTCACCGCCAGCCTGGAGCTGACCATCCAGCTCAGCGGCCAACCCATCCATCTGCATCTGGTCGGCCGCAGGGTCAATAAATTTGAGTGGGCAGGCACCGCTTCTGCCTATACCGATACCGAGGCCGTGGCACGTGATTTAGTGCACGGCCTGTCGTTTGCCGAACAGGTGGTTTCGGAGGCCAACTCCGTCATTGTCATCGTTGACCAACACGGTCGCGTCCAGCGCTTTAACCGCCTGAGCGAAGAGTACACCGGCCTGCAGGAACAGGACGTGATCGGCAAAAACGTCTTCAAGCTGTTTATGAGCCCCGAAGAGGCTGCGGCATCACGGCGCAATATTGCCAGCTTCTTTCGCAACGGGGCTTCCTATGAAGTGGAACGCTGGATCAAAACGGTCAAAGGCGAGCGGTTATTCCTGTTCCGCAACAAGTTCGTACACAGCGGCAGCGGCAAAAAAGAGGTGTTCCTGATCTGTTCCGGTACAGATATTACCGAAGAACGCCGCGCCCAGGAACGCCTGCGGCTACTGGCCAATACCGATACCATCACCGGCCTGCCAAACCGCAACGCCATTCAAGATGATATTAACCGGGCGATTAACGAACGCGGTGACAGCCAGGTTGGGCTGGTCTATCTCGATCTGGATAATTTCAAAAAAGTGAACGACGCCTATGGCCATATGTTGGGTGATCGCTTGCTGATTGAGGTGTCTCACGCCATTCTCAGTTGCCTGGATCATGGGGAAAAGCTTGCCCGTCTGGGGGGCGATGAATTTCTGGTGCTGGTCACCCAGGCCGACCGGATCATGCTACAAGAGCTGGCCCAGCGCATTATCGAGCGCTTGCAAACGCCCTTCCGCATCGGCCTGATCGAGGTCTACACCGGCTGCTCGATCGGCATTGCCCTGTGCCCGCAACATGGCCACGACCTGGACAGCCTGATCCGCTGCGCCGATACCGCCATGTACGTCGCCAAGGAGCATGGCAAACGTACCTTTATCGTCTTCTCGCCGGAAATGAACCGCCGCGTTGCCGAATACATGTGGCTGGATACCAACCTGCGTAAGGGGCTGGAACAGGAGCAACTGGTGGTGTATTACCAACCCAAGGTCGCAACGCTCAACGGAGCCGTGCACAGCGTAGAGGCGCTGGTCCGCTGGGATTCACCTGAGCGCGGGCTGATCCCACCATTACAGTTTATCTCCTACGCCGAAGAGTCCGGGCTGATTGCCCCACTTGGCCGCTGGGTGCTGCAAACCGCCGCTAAACAGGCAGCCATTTGGCAACGACAGGGGCTGAATTTACGCATCGCGGTTAACCTTTCCGCCAGGCAGTTGGTGGATGACAGCGTGGTAAACGATCTGGTTGAGGTACTACGAGAAAACCAGCTTTCTCCCTGCACGCTGGACTTTGAGCTGACCGAGAGCAGCCTGATAGAGGATGAAAACCGGGCGCGTGAGGTGATCGCCCGGCTACGGGCCTTGGGCGCACAGGTACATCTGGATGATTTTGGCACCGGTTACTCCTCTCTGGCCCAGTTGGCACGTATTCCACTGGACGCCATCAAGCTGGATCAGAGCTTTGTACGCGGCGTAAACCTGGCCCCGGTATCACAATCACTAATACGCGCCATCGTCGCGGTCGCCGCAGCGTTACAGTTCAAGGTGATTGCCGAAGGGGTCGAGACAGATAGTGAGAATCGCTTCCTTGACTGCGTAGGAGTCGATGAAAAACAGGGGTTCCTGTTCGCCCGCCCGATGCTTCCTGAGCAATTAGAACAGTGGCTGAAAACCTATAGCCCGCGATCACCAAAGTGATGCGGGCGGGAATTAACGCTTAGCTGGCACGGCGCTGGTTAAGCGCATGCCGATCCTGCAGCATCACCAACCGCTCAATATACAGACGATCCTTCTCCTCAATGGTAAAAGCCGAGTGTACCCAATCCTCGGTAATGTCCATCAGTTCGGAACGAGTTAACTGCAAGACCCGCTGACGCGCGCGCAACATGGCACGCATACCGTTCAGCTTGGGCCTGATGGTGTCAATGAAGGTACGGGTCGCCATATAGGCGTCACCCGGTTGAAACAACCGATCCACCAGCCCGTAGCTTTCGAACCATTCGGCGGTATGAGACTCCCCGCTCCAGATCAGCTCTTCCGCCAGGCGCATACCTGCTTTGCGGGCTACCAGTGAATAACCACCCATACCGGGAAACAGATTGAAGGCGATTTCCGGGAATCCCATCCGCGCATTGTTCTGCGCCAAAACAAAATGGTGCGCCAATGCCGCCTCAAAACCACCCCCTAGCGCGCTGCCCTCTACCATGGCAATGCTAATGGCCCCAGTATCAAAGCCACGGGCCGCCGCATGCACGCAGTCGATACAGGCCCGCGCATACGCCATCATTGCCTCACGCTTGCGGTTTTTGATCGCTTCGGCAAAAAAGCTCAGATCCCCGCCAACGTTAAACATGTTTTGCACCAGCGAACCAGTGACCCAAAAGTCGAACTGCAACGTCGACTCCTTCGCCGCCTGCGCCAGCGTCATGATATCTTCTATCAGCGCCTGATTGAAACAAGGGCGCGGCTCTGCACGCAGCAGCATCCACATGATGTGGCGATCTTCCTCATAATAAGCGCAAAGTTGCGACAGGTTGCCCGCTTCGGTAAATGGGCGACAGGTGGGATGATTGAATAATTTCATAAGACCTTCCATTTTATCTATTGATTCAGGAGATAACCGTTCCAGCCCCTACGGCTGCAGTAGGCGCATGCAGAGTGAAAAAGCGCGCGCCATAAGATGAGTAAAAGCCTTCCTGGCGCTGAGATAGATAAAATTGCAGGGATCCGGCAGAAAATCAGACGTGTGGTGAGTAGGACAAAATCGAACGATCTCGCGGGTAGCGGCCACCATCAGATTTAACCCAATCTCGCTGATAACGGCCAAATCAAGGGCATATTTGGCTATAATCAAGCACATGCCCATTGATTTACTGAAGGATACAGTGACGTAATGCAGAATAAAGCCGCTCCAGAGCAGCCTGATGCCATCGAGAAACCGACGATCGCCATCAAAACCGGCAACCAAAAACTGGATAAAGGCCTTTCGGGATTCGCTCGCCTGATAGAGCGCGTTAAAGCTTGGCCCACCATTGCTCACCTGCTGCGAGCCACCGAACGCTTCAACGACCGTCTTGGCAGCCAGTTTGGCGCCGCCATTACCTACTTCTCGTTTCTCTCTCTGATCCCGATCCTGATGGTGTCGTTTGCCGCCGTGGGCTTTGTGCTGGCATCCAACCCGGATCTGCTGGCCGAATTGATCAATAAGATCGTCAATAGCATCAGCGATCCCACGCTGGCCAGTACCTTGAAGAACACGGTGAACACCGCCATCCAGCAACGTACTACCGTCGGCCTGACCGGTCTGGCGCTGGCGCTGTACTCAGGCATCAGTTGGATGGGGAATCTGCGTGAGGCGATCCGCGCCCAGTCCCGTGACGTTTGGGAACGCAATCCACAGGATCAGGAGAAAATCTATTTTCGCTACACCCGCGATTTTATTTCATTAACCGGCCTGGTGGTGGCGCTGATCGTCACGCTGTCGTTAACCTCGATTGCGGGTTCTGCTCAGGCGGCCATCGTGCATGCGCTGGGGCTGGATGGCATTGAATGGCTGCGGCCGGCGATGACGCTGATCGCGCTGTCGATCTCCATCTTTGCCAACTACCTGCTGTTTTTGTGGATCTTCTGGATGCTGCCGCGCCATAAACCGAAGAAAAAAGCGCTGCTGCGCGGCACGCTGATCGCCGCAATTGGCTTTGAAGCAATCAAGTTTGTGATGACCATGACGCTGCCGCAGGTCGCCAAATCGCCTTCCGGCGCCGCCTTTGGTTCGGTGATCGGGCTGATGGCGTTCTTCTACTTTTTTGCCCGCCTGACGCTGTTTTGCGCCGCCTGGATTGCCACGGCACAGTATAAAGAGGACAAAACCCTGCCGCAGGGCAAGTGAGTCTGCGCTAAACGCATTGCATTAATGCCAGTCGCCAGGTTGCGACTGGTTTTTTATTTCAATAATAAAGCCAAAAAGCAGTCAATAACTCTAAAGCACAGCGAGCCAATCCGCAAAAACCAGCATAACAAACTACCCTATAACTTTTCTTTGCACCTTTTCCAGTCATTATCTCTGCTTATGGCTCACTTCACCACGTTAATGACCATAGAACGCGAACTCGTTAAAACATTAGTCTTTTTAACAGTTTATTTGCCAGATAGTACAAAATCTCCCCGTTGAAAAGCCATTTTGCTATGACTAAGATGAATTTTTCCCTAGTCAAAATATAAGAAATAACTATGCAAGCCACCATCGCACCCCCTTTAGACGCCGAAGCCGCGTCCACACCGGTTAACTCCCGGGGAAAAGTCATCGTCGCCTCTCTGGTCGGTACCGCCATCGAGTTCTTTGATTTCTATATTTATGCCACTGCTGCAGTGATCGTCTTCCCGCATATCTTCTTCCCACAGGGCGATCCTGCGGCCGCCACGCTGCAATCGCTGGCCACCTTCGCCATCGCCTTTGTGGCGCGGCCAATCGGCTCTGCCCTGTTCGGCCACTTCGGCGATCGCGTCGGGCGTAAGGTCACCTTGGTTGCTTCACTGCTGACCATGGGGATTTCCACCGTGCTGATCGGCCTGCTGCCAAGCTATGAAACCATTGGCATCCTTGCACCGATCCTGCTGGCGCTGGCACGCTTTGGCCAAGGCCTGGGTCTGGGTGGCGAATGGGGCGGTGCCGCGTTGCTGGCCACCGAGAATGCACCTGCCAACAAGCGTGCGCTGTACGGCTCTTTCCCACAGTTGGGTGCACCGATCGGTTTCTTCTTCGCCAACGGCACCTTCCTGCTGCTCTCCTGGTTGCTGACCGATGAGCAGTTCATGACCTGGGGCTGGCGCGTGCCGTTTATCCTCTCTGCCGCGCTGGTGCTGGTTGGTCTGTATGTGCGTATTTCGCTGCATGAGACCCCGGTTTTTGCCAAGGTAGCCAAGGCGGGCAAACAGGTGAAGGTTCCGCTCGGGACTCTGCTGAGCAAGCACAAAAAGGCCACCATCCTGGGTACCTTCATCATGCTGGCTACCTATACGCTGTTCTACCTGATGACCGTTTACTCCATGACCTACGGCACGGCCGCAGAGCCGTTGGGGCTGGGCTATTCGCGTAACAGCTTCCTGTGGATGCTGATGGTGGCGGTGATTGGCTTTGGCGTGATGGTGCCGATCGCCGGTTTGCTGGCCGATGCCTTTGGCCGCCGCAAGACCATGATTGTCATCACCCTGTTGATGATCGGCTTTGCCTTCCTGTTCCCGAGCATGCTGGGTTCCGGCAATCAGCTGTTGGTGATGGCTTTCCTGCTGCTTGGGCTGAGCATTATGGGCCTGACCTTTGGCCCGATGGGCGCACTGCTGCCTGAACTGTTCCCAACCGAAGTGCGCTACACCGGAGCCTCGTTCTCGTATAACGTGGCCTCGATCCTGGGGGCTTCGGTTGCACCTTATATTGCTACCTGGCTGGCCAACAACTATGGGCTGTTCTACGTTGGCATGTACCTGGCGGCCATGGCCAGCCTGACGCTGATCGCGCTGCTGCTGATGAAAGAAACCCGCCACACGTCGCTGTAATCCTCTTCCGGCCCCCTGCCTATGGGGGCCGTTTGTCTGCTGTCACAAATCCCGGCTATGCTATCTCTCCCTTTGCTGAGGAAACCTACCTATGTCGTTGCGCCGTTGGCTCTGTTTGTCTGTTGCGTTGCTGGCGATTATCGTTATTGCCGCCTATTTCTGGCTGAAACCGGCCCACCCGGATGCGCTGTGGCATATCGTCAGCCAGCAGTGCCTACCTAATCAGCAGCAAAACCATAATCCGGCCCCCTGTGCACAGGTGGATGAGCAGGCAGGGTTCGTGGTGCTGAAAGACCGCAATGGGCCGTTGCAGTACCTGTTGATGCCAACGGCCAAAATCACTGGCATCGAAAGCCCGCAGGTATTACAGCCCGACACCGCCAACTTCTTCACCTTAGCCTGGCAGGCCAGGCATTTTATGGCGGATAAACTCGGTAAACCGATCGACGATGCCGCTATCTCGCTGGCGATCAACTCCGAATATGGCCGTACGCAAAATCAGCTGCATATTCATATCTCCTGCCTGCAACCAGCGGTAAAAAACCGGCTGGCTCAGCTGCATGGGGATTTCAGCGAAAGTTGGCAACCGCTGCCAGGGGGATTGCTGGGGCATGATTATTTGGCACGGCGCGCCAGTGCCGCAGAGCTGAAGCAGCTTGGAGCATTCCGTTTGTTGGCTCAGGGCGTTGAAGGCGCTGGTGAAAACATGGGTAGCTACGGTATGGCGATGACGGCCTTGCCAGGAGGGGATTTCCTACTGCTGGCCGTGAAACGTAACCTGTGGCAGCTGAATCTGGCCTCAGCCGAGGAGATCCAGGATCACAGCTGCTCATCCTGGTGACGTTCCCAGTTAACGCCCAGATCGCCACGAATAGCAAACGGGCGCTGCAGCTCGTTTGCCTGTTCTTGTCATAACAGCTCCCTTGAGGCGATAGCTCACTGACCCAATTGAGGGACACAGCCTACTTAAAAGCCTAGTCGAGGATAGGCCAGAGTTCACGCCTTGGGAACTAATGGGTTAGTGGGTGGGGGCAATAAACCGCGTAGGCAGCGTTTTCAGCTGGTCAAAATGTGCAGGGCGGCTAAGGTAATAGCCTTGGGCTGCAAACGCGCCAGAGCGCTGTACCAGCCGCCATTCCTGCTCTGTTTCTACCCCTTCGACAATCACCCCGTCGCTGTGCTGACTCATTAGGCGCACCAGGGTAAAAAACAACTGGATACCCTCATCGCTTTGCTTGAGCAGCATAAACAGTTCGCGAGCCACCTTGATATACTGATAGCGCCAACTGCTGACCGCAGAGAAATTCGCCAGCCCGCTGCCAAAATCGTCCAACCACAGGCGCTCCGCCCCGGGGATATGCTGCAGTGGCCCATTCAACGCCCTGTCTGCCTGCTCCACCAGCTCAAAACGCAGGTAAGGCATGAGGCTGATTTGCCGCTGTATCGCCGGGTGCCGCTGTAGGGCCTGCAAGGCCTTGCCGTCGATATTGATGGAGACCATCAGCGCATGGCGGGTAAACATGGCTTGCCATTGCTGTAGTAAATGGAGCTGTTCCTGAATGACCGCCAGACGCTGGCGTAACCCCAGCGCGGCAAAGTAGTCCTCTGGGGACACGGGTTTGCCCGGTGCCGCCGGATGATGCACCGCCGTAAGCAACTCCACCGCCAGCAGTTTGCCGCAGGTGCGGTAAATGGGTTGGAAAGTATACAAACGCCGACACTGCCGCCAGTAGCGGAACACTTTGGCGCGCTGCCAGGCGGCAAACAATGGCGTCAGTAAACCAGAGATCATGTTGGTTATCATCGGTACTATCGCCATTAGGGAATGGAAACGATAATGTTGCCTGAAATTCGTCGATCTTGTTATCGGCAGCGCACAATAAAACTTTAAGCCCCGTTCAAAGCCCTCTACATTAAGCCATTACCCGTCCTAAAATTACCCTATGGATTTCAAGTTGCAGCTAGGCGACAAGCTCGTTCATCCCCAGGAGCTTACTTTTCGTAAGTGACTGGGGTGGGCGAGCGCAGGTAACAACGCTGCAGCTTGAAAGACGACGGGTAAGCGTTTTTATAACAAGAGGAAAGTAGAATGCCCTACGTAAATATCAAAATTACCCGCGAGGGTGCAACCGCGGAGCAGAAAAAACAGCTAATCGCTGGCGTTACCCAGCTGTTGGTCGATACGCTCGGCAAAAACCCCGCCACTACCGTGGTGGTAATCGATGAAGTGGAAACCGATAACTGGGGGATTGGTGGTCAATGCGTCACCGATCTGCGCGCGGCGGCCAAGTAGTTTTCCTTCCTCAGCGGCGGGAAACCACGCGTTTCCCGATCACGATCATAAACTAATTAAAACGCTGTTTTATTCCTATTGACTCGCTTCGCCCTTGCGTTGAGACTGGACGTATTCGCAGCAACCAGACTCATTATCAAGTCAGGGATTATCATGAACAGCAAAAACCTCGCCGTGATCGGCGAATGCATGATCGAACTGTCGCAGAAAGGCGCCGATCTCAGCCGTGGATTCGGTGGCGACACTCTCAACACTGCCGTCTATATCACCCGCCAAGTGCCGCAACAGGCGCTGAACGTGCATTACGTCACCGCACTTGGCACCGACAGCTTCAGCCGGGAAATGCTGCGAGCCTGGCAGCAGGAGCAGGTGAAAACCGATCTGATCCAGCAGTTGGATAACAAGCTACCGGGATTGTACGTGATCGAAACCGACGCTACCGGCGAGCGCACCTTCTATTATTGGCGCAACGATGCTGCCGCCCGCTACTGGCTAGATGGCGCGCAGGCAGAGAGCCTGTGCGCCCAACTGGCGCAGTTTGATTACCTGTATCTGAGCGGTATTAGCGTGGCGATCCTCAACCCTGCCAGCCGGGAAAAACTGCTGACCCTGCTGCGCCGATGCCGGGCCAACGGCGGTAAAGTGATCTTCGATAACAACTATCGGCCACGGCTGTGGCAAAGCCAGCAAGAGACTCAGCAGGCCTATCGCGAGATCCTGGCCTGTACCGACATCGCCTTCCTGACGCTGGATGATGAAGATTTACTATGGGGCAAACAACCAGTTGAGCAGGTGGTAAGCCGTACCCGCGACTTTGGCGTGGGTGAGATAGTGATTAAGCGTGGCGCAGATTCCTGCCTGGTGTTTAGCGCCGATGGGGAAACCCACGACGTACCGGCGGTCAAACTGCCAAAAGAGAAAGTGATTGATACTACCGCCGCCGGGGATTCCTTCAGCGCCGGCTATCTGGCTGTGCGCCTGACCGGCGGTGATGCAGTTAGCGCGGCCAAACGTGGCCACCTGACCGCCAGCACGGTGATCCAGTATCGCGGGGCTATTATCCCACGCGAGGCAATGCCGCAATAATTCCAGTTCCTGAACCGAATAGGAGGCGGGGCCACTCCCGCCGTCCTCTCATTCCACTGTATGTACGGTTTCATATACGGAGATTCAAGTTATTCGGCGAAGTTGGTTTCGCATCTAGTATTGCGAGCAATCCCAGCCAATCCCGTCACTTGGGCGCAAACGGCTTCTTAACCAAGATGATATAAGGAAGCACAAAGAAATAAATGAAATTCAGTACGATGATAAGGTACAGTGCTAACATCCAAATGGCTGAAAAAAGTGCAAAGAAGAACGGCTGGAAGCCGAAAATTCGGTACATTCTGTTGTGCTGCGACAGATCTGTCACAGAAAAGTAGCTCATGTAAATAATGAGAGCCGTCAGTAATATAAAACCTATCGTTGTCATACAAAGATACAGAATTGAAAATGTATTCTTAATTCCAGACTTTGATTTAATTACAGCTTCTTTACCAACGATAACCATAACGTAAACGGACAGGAAAGGGGTAGTGACAGCTACATAATTACTAATCACTTTCGCTGTAAAAGGAAAGAGCTCAGAGGTGAAGCCAACCATCCCTAAAAAAAACTTATCTAGGAATTGGTTCAATGACATATAAAATTCGGAGTTAGGAACCTCCGGAATAACAGTCGAGAATAAAAAAACAGGAATCAGGCTCATGAACATAAATCGATAGGGGATATTAATTGGCTTTGATACACCATCCATTACCTTCTCCTTCTCCAATTTCATTAAATGAAGAAAAGTATAGCACAATGAAAAGCGAGGAGCAGCACTCCCCGCTAATTTATTTAATTTAACGTGTGATCACCCAATTATTAATCTGCTCTGCACGCTCAGGATCAAAGAAAGCCCCCGCCATCGCTGCTATAAGCGCGACACCAATGGTACTCACTGCAACCGGAACTGCGACAAACGCAGCAATGACAGCAAACACTGCGGCAGCGATGGCTCCAGCGGCTGTAGAAGCAGCTGCACTTAACCCAATGGCTTCCAATTGTAACATAAATGGCGACCAATCATTTCGCACGTAACCATCAATTGCTGCATAGATGAGCTTATTGACATTCACCGCCATAGATAAGACACCAAAGGAACGAGCCAGTCGTGACAAGTTATCGCCAAACACCTTGGCATCGGTATAAATCAACGCAAGTTTTAACGCATTTCTATCAGCCGAATTCAGGGCAAACTTGGGATTACTTCGGACTTTTTCAAATATGGCCATTGCCTGCTGATAGTTTTTTATTTTTTTTCCTTTGATATTAGCCTTTAAGCCTTCCAAGGTGGCTTTATATTGTTGTCCATATTTTTCGATAGTTGATTTATTGAAGGCACTAACAAAAAGTAGTAAGTCCTCAACCTGCCCCCTTGCCATATTAACGCGATTCTGTTCGTTATCCATGCGTTCCGTACCGGAAAGAGCACGAACTCCTGTAACCGTTGTATTATTATAATCAACGGCATACATTAAGCCAAAAATGCTAACGTTATAACATGTCGCCCCGGAGTCTAGATACATATTTTGGGCTTTATACGCCACCTTAGAGCTAACGCCAGATGATGAACTGCCATTACCACTATTACCATTACCAGAACCGCCTCCCCAATGAACTCCAGAACCACCACTGCTGCTCGATGAGTCATCCGCGAAGGAAACGGAATATTTTCCATTACCAAAACTTGCATTCACAGCATCTTGTACATGCCCAATATTTGCATTATCGTATGAATTACCCATGATACATCCCCTTATTTAATAATTTGAACCTTAATAATTATTATTAAGGCAGACTTATTATCCTGGGGAAATCAGCTCAAATAAATAAAACTGAGTTTTGTAGAAGATGGCACAACAATTCATACTGACCTATCACACTAGAACTATTTATTCGATTGCACCTCCGTTTAGATATGGTACCTAGTTTAACGCTTCCCGTTAATACAATAGCAATTGTGTGAAATTAAACCCTTAATTTAACGAGAACGTTTATTTTTTACCATTTACTATTCAACCAAAGTTAAAGACAGGCCCATTGAGGCGCAGTGCGCCACACCAGGCCCAAAAATGCGAAAGGCCAGCAACTATGCTGGCCTTTTTAGTTGGTCCGGTAAATCGAGCCGATCTGAATGGGCGCAGCATACAGCTGCCCCTACGGTTTCATACCTCGCATTCGACCCAATTGGTACGGGTTTTAGCCGGCTACCGCGATACGTTTCATATCGGTCATATAACCACGCAGTTTGCGGCCAACGGATTCGATTGGGTGGTTGCGCACCGCTTCGTTCACGTCACGCAGCTGCGCGTTGTCAACGGTGGTACCAGCAACAGATTTACCCAGATCGCCCGCCTGCAGAGTGGTCATGAACTCTTTCAGCAACGGTACCGCCGCATAAGAGAACAGGTAGTTACCGTATTCTGCGGTATCGGAGATCACCACGTTCATTTCATACAGACGCTTACGTGCGATGGTGTTGGCGATCAGCGGCAGCTCATGCAGTGATTCGTAGTAAGCAGATTCTTCGATGATGCCTGAATCCACCATGGTTTCGAAGGCCAGCTCAACGCCCGCTTTCACCATTGCTACCATCAGTACGCCATTGTCGAAGTATTCCTGCTCGCTGATTTTACCTTCAAACTGTGGCGCGGTTTCGAAAGCGGTTTTGCCGGTCTCTTCACGCCAGGTCAGCAGTTTCACATCGTCTGCGGCCCAGTCTGCCATCATACCGCTGGAGAACTCGCCAGAGATGATGTCGTCCATGTGCTTCTGGAACAGCGGAGCCATGATGCCTTTCAATTGCTCAGACAGTGCATAGGCACGCAGTTTCGCTGGGTTGGACAGGCGATCCATCATCAGGGTGATGCCGCCCTGCTTCAGCGCTTCGGTGATGGTTTCCCAGCCGAACTGGATCAGTTTTTCTGCGTAAGCTGGGTCGGTACCTTCAGATACCAGCTTGTCGAAGCACAGCAGAGAACCCGCTTGCAACATACCGCACAGGATGGTCTGCTCGCCCATCAGGTCAGATTTCACTTCTGCCACGAAGGAAGATTCCAGCACGCCTGCACGGTGGCCGCCGGTGGCTGCTGCCCATGCCTTGGCAATCGCCATGCCTTCGCCTTTTGGATCGTTTTCCGGGTGAACCGCGATCAGCGTTGGCACACCAAAGCCACGTTTGTATTCTTCACGCACTTCGGTACCTGGGCACTTAGGTGCAACCATCACGACGGTGATGTCTTTACGAACCTGCTCACCAACTTCAACGATGTTGAAGCCGTGGGAGTAGCCCAGCGCAGCACCGTCTTTCATCAGCGGCTGTACGGCACGAACTACGGAGGTGTGCTGCTTGTCTGGAGTCAGGTTAACTACCAGATCGGCCTGCGGGATCAGATCTTCATAAGTGCCCACCTTGAAGCCGTTCTCGGTGGCTTTGCGCCATGAGGCACGCTTCTCGGCAATCGCTTCTTTACGCAGCGCATAAGCCACGTCCAGGCCGGAATCACGCATGTTCAGACCCTGGTTCAGACCCTGAGCACCACAGCCGACAATCACCACTTTTTTCCCTTTCAGGTAACCGGCTTCATCCGCAAATTCGTCACGCGCCATGAAACGGCACTTACCCAATTGCGCCAACTGCTGACGCAGGTTCAATGTGTTGAAATAGTTAGCCATGGTGATGCTCCAGTTAATGTTGTGTCGTGCAATATTATTCTCATCCCAACCCTGTCGGTACGGGACCCGTTGAAACCAATGTATAACAGGAATTGCGTTGCTTAAATTGATATATTACGAACGTGACGTTGCAATTTCTGCAACACCCCGCTGCGAGCGTACTGATTATGGACTTACGTGATCTCAAGCTGTTCCTTCACTTGGCTGAAAGCCATCACTTTGGCCGCACAGCCAAGGCGATGCACGTCAGCCCCTCCACGCTTTCCCGCCAGATCCAACGGCTGGAAGAAACGCTTGGGCAACCGCTGTTTCTGCGTGATAACCGCACCGTAGAGCTGACCGATGCCGGCGAGCAGCTGAAAGTGTTTGCTCAACAAACGCTGCTGCAGTATCAGCAGTTGAAACATTCGCTTGGCCAGCACGGCCCATCGCTGAGCGGCGAACTGCGTTTGTTCTGCTCGGTCACTGCCGCTTACAGCCATCTGCCGCCGATCCTCGATCGCTTCCGTGCCCAGCATCCTCTGGTTGAAATCAAGCTGACCACGGGTGATGCCGCCGATGCAGTGGACAGAGTGCAGTCCAACGAGGCCGATCTTGGTATCGCCGGGCGGCCTGAAACCCTCCCCACCAGCGTTGCCTTCACCCAAATCGGCGAGATCCCGCTGGTGCTGATTGCTCCCGCTCTACCGTGTGCAGTAAGAACGCAGGCTTTTGCCGAGCAGCCAGACTGGGCCAATATGCCGTTTATCCTGCCGGAGCATGGCCCGTCACGAAAACGCATCGAACTGTGGTTCCGCCGCCAGCACATCACCAATCCGCTGATTTACGCCACCGTCGGTGGGCATGAGGCGATTGTTTCGATGGTGGCATTAGGCTGCGGTATCGCGCTGATCCCCAGCGTGGTGGTAGACAACAGCCCGGAGCCGGTTCGCAACCGCATTTCTCAGTTGGAGAATATCTCGATGGTCGAACCGTTCGAACTGGGGGTCTGCGTGCCGAAAAAACGCCTCAACGAACCGCTGATTGAGGCGTTCTGGCAACTTTTGTGAATAGAAGTGCGATTCCCACTCAAAACTCAATGAGGTTGTTTATCACAACTTAATAATACCCTATGGATTTCAAGTCACAGCTAGGCGGCCAGCTCGCTCATCCCCAGGAGCTTACTTTTGGGTAAGTGACTGGGGTGACAAATCTGTCGGGAACAGATTTGAACGCTGTACACAGCGGCCCCGAAGGGGTGAGGCCCACGGATGGGCCGAATAGCTATGTGCAGCCAACAACGCTGTGGCTTGAAAGACGACGGGTATTCATAGGTCTGCGGGGTCGATCTGCTTCATCGCTTCCACCTGCATCAGCCACTGGTACAGCGGCTCCAACTGCTGGAAACTCTGCGTAAGGGTAGCGACCAGATCGGCGCTGAACAGCTTTTCCACCTGATTATCTGTGGCCATCACCGCAAAGGATTTGCGGTTGTACCAAGTGGCAATCTCCGGTGCCTGCTCCAACACTCGCGGGCGCTTATAGCTTTCCCCCACCAGCTCGAACGGCGCACGGCAGCACGCGGCCACCTCCAAAAACGGCTGTGGTCTGCGCAGCAAGGTATGGCGAAACAGATCCATGGTGGCTTTGTCGGCGCTGTAATAGCCCAGGCCATAACGCAGCATGTCCGGCCCCAGTTCAAAGAAGTATACCGGTGCCTGCTTCCAGTCTTTGCTTGGCCGCTTGAAGGTCAGCCACATACGGCTACGGTAGCGGGATTTATCATGGGAAAAACGCGTGTCGCGATGAATGCGCGACAGCGTTTTGCCAATGGCCGGACGGGTTTCAAACTGCGGGTCAATCATCAGCATCGCAGGACTCAGCGCATCCACCAGCGAACGGAACGGCGTTAACAGCTCACGATCATACACGCCTCGATTGGCGTCAAACCACTCTTTGTCGTTCTCGATCCGCACCTGTTGCAGGAAGTCCAGCCCCTGTTGGCTGAACCCGGTGAACTCATTACTCATACGCTATCCTTGTCGCCGATGTTAGCCCTGCAGGAAGAACCGGAAGGCCGGGTTGTCGGTCTCATCATGGCAGTCGTAACCCAACGCCTGCAGGTGTTGCTCAAACTCTGGCTCGGTCTGCGAAAGCTCAAACCCCGCCAGCACGCGACCAAAATCGGTGCCGTGGCTGCGGTAGTGGAACAGCGAAATATTCCAGTGCGTGCCCAGCGTTTGCAGGAACTTGAGCAATGCGCCCGGTGACTCCGGAAACTCAAAGCTGTACAGACGCTCACGCAACGGTTTCGAAGGCCGCCCGCCGACCATGTAACGTACGTGCAGTTTTGCCATCTCATCGTCCGACAGATCCACCACCTGATAGCCATCACGGTTCAGCTCATCGATGATTTCCAGCCGCTCGGCATGGCCTCTGGTCAGGCGGACACCGACAAAGATGCAGGCGTTGTCAGCATCGGCATAGCGATAGTTGAACTCAGTTACCGAGCGGCCACCCAACAGTTGGCAGAACTTCAGGAAGCTGCCCTTCTGTTCTGGAATGGTCACTGCCAGCAGCGCTTCGCGTTGTTCGCCCAGCTCGCAGCGTTCGGAAACGTAGCGCAGGCCGTGGAAATTCACGTTGGCACCGGAAAGCACATGGGCCAGCCGCTCTCCCTGAAGATTGTGCTGCTGCACGTATTTTTTCAGCCCCGCCAGCGCAAGTGCGCCAGAAGGTTCGGCGATGGCCCGCACGTCTTCGAACAGATCTTTCACCGCTGCGCAGATCGCATCGCTGTCTACGGTGATCACGTCATCCAGGTATTCACGGCACAAGCGGAAGGTTTCATCACCGATGCGCTTGACCGCTACACCTTCGGCAAACAGCCCGACGCGCGCCAAATCGACCGGCTGCCCGGCATCCAGCGCTGCGCGCAGGCAGGCCGAATCCTCAGCTTCCACGCCAATCACTTTGATTTGCGGCATAAGCTGCTTGATCAGCACCGCCACTCCGGCCGCCAGACCGCCACCGCCAACCGGGACAAACACCCGATCCAAGTGCGCGTCCTGCTGCAACAGCTCCATCGCCAAAGTGCCCTGCCCAGCAATCACTGCCGGGTGATCGAACGGAGGCACGAAGGTCATGCCCTGCTGCTGCGAAAGCTCAATCGCCTTGACCTTGGCTTCGTCAAAGTTGGCACCGTGCAGTAACACTTCACCGCCGAAGCCCCGCACCGCATCAACCTTGATATCCGCCGTCGACACCGGCATCACGATCAGGGTTTTGATCCCCAAACGGTTGCCGGAAAAGGCGACGCCCTGGGCATGATTGCCCGCAGAGGCCGTGACCACGCCACGCGCCCTCTGCTCTTCATCCAGGCTGGCGATCATCGCGTAAGCCCCACGCAGCTTGAAGCTGTGCACCGGCTGGCGATCCTCGCGCTTCACCAGAATGGTATTGCCGAGGCGCGCAGAGATCTTGCCCATTGTCTGTAGCGGGGTGACCTGAGCCACCTCGTAAACCGGCGAGCGGAGCACCGCTCGCAAATATTCCGCGCCGCAGGGGGCATCGGATAGGGGTTGTGATACCGCCATGGTGGTTAGCCTCCCAGCTTGCTCTTGTCCCGCACTGCGCCTTTATCGGCACTGGTGGCCAGCGTAGCGTAAGCACGTAACGCATAAGATACCTGGCGCTCACGCGCTTTCGGTGTCCAGGCCGCATCACCGCGTGCCAGTTCCGCCTCACGGCGTGCAGCCAGTACGCTCTCCGGCACATCCAGCACCATGCTACGTTTCGGAATATCGATATCGATCATGTCCCCTTCCTCCACCAGCGCAATCAGGCCACCGCTGGCCGCTTCCGGCGAAACGTGACCAATGGATAAACCGGAGGTGCCGCCAGAGAAGCGGCCATCGGTGATCAGCGCACAGGCTTTACCCAGCCCCATGGATTTCAGATAGGTGGTTGGGTAGAGCATTTCCTGCATGCCCGGCCCGCCTTTTGGCCCTTCGTAGCGGATCACCACTACGTCGCCTGCCACTACTTGGCCACCCAGGATCGCCTCAACGGCCGTATCCTGGCTCTCATAAACTTTGGCTGGCCCACGGAAGGTCAGGTTGTCTTGGTCCACACCTGCGGTTTTAACGATACTGCCGTCTTCCGCCATGTTGCCATACAGTACCGCCAGGCCACCCTCAAGGCTGAATGCGTTTTCCAATGAACGGATACAGCCATCTGCGCGATCGTTGTCCAAGGTGTCCCAACGGCAGTCTTGAGAGAATGCCTGGGTGGTACGGATACCTGCCGGGCCTGCGCGGAACATTTTCTTCACGGCCTCATCCTGGGTGAGCATGATGTCGTACTTTTCCAGAGTCTCTGGCAGCTTCATCCCCAGGATGTTATCCACATCGCGGTTCATCAGCCCAGCGCGATCCAGCTCGCCAAGAATGGCCAGTACGCCACCGGCACGGTGTACGTCTTCCATGTGGTATTTCTGAGTGCTTGGCGCCACCTTGCACAGGTGCGGCACTTTGCGGGACAGGCGATCAATATCCGCCATGGCGAAGTCGATCTCGCCTTCCTGCGCTGCCGCCAACAGGTGCAGCACGGTATTGGTGGAGCCGCCCATCGCAATATCCAGCGTCATGGCGTTTTCGAACGCGGCCTTGTTGGCGATGCTGCGTGGCAGTGCGCTCTCATCGTCCTGCTCGTAGTAACGCTTGGTCAGTTCAACGATGCGCTTACCGGCGTTCAGGAACAGGTCTTTACGATCGGCGTGGGTCGCCAGCAGTGAGCCGTTACCCGGCTGGGACAGGCCCAACGCTTCGGTCAGACAGTTCATGGAGTTGGCGGTAAACATCCCGGAGCACGAACCGCAGGTTGGGCAAGCGGAACGCTCGATCTGCGCGCTGTCGGCGTCGCTGACGTTCGGGTTGGCACCCTGGATCATTGCATCGATCAGATCCAGCTTGATGATTTTGTCGGAAAGCTTGGTTTTACCGGCTTCCATCGGGCCGCCGGAAACGAAGATCACCGGAATATTCAGGCGCAGTGACGCCATCAGCATCCCTGGGGTGATTTTGTCACAGTTGGAGATACACACCATCGCATCAGCACAGTGGGCATTCACCATATATTCCACCGAGTCGGCGATCAGCTCGCGCGACGGCAGAGAATAAAGCATGCCGCCGTGGCCCATGGCGATCCCATCATCCACCGCAATGGTGTTGAACTCTTTGGCAACGCCGCCGGAGGCTTCGATCTGTTCTGCAACCAACTTGCCCAGGTCGCGCAGGTGCACATGGCCCGGCACAAACTGGGTGAAGGAGTTGACCACCGCAATAATCGGTTTGCCGAAATCGGCGTCGGTCATCCCGGTCGCGCGCCATAATGCGCGGGCACCCGCCATGTTGCGGCCGTGGGTGGTGGTGGCGGAACGGTACTTAGGCATGCTCTTCACTCCAAAAAATAGTCATTTTACGGATGGCGAACGAACCACCCGTCTAGTCGTGTCTGATCTGCTATTTTTACCCTATGGATTTCGAACTGCAGCTAGGCGGCAAGCTCACTCATCCCCTGGAGCTTACTTTTAGTAAGCGACAGGGGTGAGTGAGCGCAGATAACAACGCTGCAGTTTGAAAGACGACGGATAAATTATTGGTTAACTGGGTCCAGCCACCCATACTTGTCTTCGGTTTTTCCGCTGAACAGGCCAAAGAACGCCTGCTGGATCTGCTTGGTAATTGGGCCGCACTTGCCGATCCCCACCTGAATGCCATCCACGCTGCGCACCGGCGTGATTTCCGCCGCGGTGCCGGACATAAACACTTCGTCCGCCAGGTACAGAGACTCACGGGAAAGCACCTGCTCGCGCACTTCGAAGCCCATGTCTTTTGCCAGCTTGATAATCGCGTCGCGCGTGATACCAGGCAGAGCGGAAGAGGTGAACGGTGGAGTAAACAGCACACCGTCTTTCACTTCAAACAGGTTTTCGCCTGCACCTTCAGAGATGTAGCCGTGAACGTCCAGCGCGATACCTTCCTGATAGCCGTGGCGGCGTGCTTCGCTGCCCACCAGCAGTGAAGAAAGGTAGTTACCCCCGGCTTTCGCCGCGGTAGGAATGGTGTTCGGTGCCACACGGTGCCAGGAAGAAACCATCGCATCGATACCTTGATCCAGCGCTTCTTCACCCAGATACGCGCCCCAAGGAAACGCCGCGATAATCACGTCGGTTTTATAGCCAGCCGGTGGGTTAACGCCCATACCAACATCACCAACAAACACCAAAGGACGAATATACGCGCTGACCAGATTGTTTTTACGCAGCGTGGCACGGCAGGCTTCCATCAGCTCATCGACGCTTTGCGTTACCGGCATGCGATAAATTTTGGCCGAGTCATGCAGACGTTGCATATGTTCACGGTGGCGGAATACTACCGGGCCTTTATGGGAGTCGTAGCAGCGAACTCCTTCAAATACCGAAGTCCCATAATGCAGCGCATGCGACATTACGTGAACCTTGGCATCGGCCCAGGGAACCATCTCACCATTGAACCAGATATAATCGGCTTTCTTCGTCATTGTTCTGTTCCTTCTGCGCAATCAGGCGCGTATTTGTTGTGATGATTGTTGCTGGATCTCAACGCTGGAGACATCCATCAGTTTGCTTAACTGAGATGACAGTAAATCCACAGGGCGCTGGCTGGCAACGGTCAATTCAATATTAATATCGCCGCTATTACTGCCCGAAGCCATATTCATCGCACAGACCTGGAAGCCACGGTGACGGACAACGCGCAATACGCGCTCTAACATTTCAGGGCGGAAGCGGGCCTGGATCGAGAGTTGATGCTGCATCATGATACTTTCTCCAACATGGTTTCGTTGCCTGCGCCCGGCGGTACCAGCGGCCAGACGTTCTCGAGTTCATCAATGGAAACCTGCAGCAGATAAGGCCCTTCGCTGTTAAGCAAGGTATCGAGCGCGTCTGCGACCTGGTCTTTGCGGGTAATACGTTGGCCGGGGATGCCGAAGGCGCTGGCCAATATCAGGAAATCGGGGTTATCGGAGAGGTTGGTTTCGCTGTAACGCCCATCAAAAAACAGTTGCTGCCACTGGCGAACCATCCCTAAACGCTGGTTATCCAGTAACACGATCTTCAGCGGTAACTGTTTGCGTTTGATGGTGCCAAGCTCCTGCACATTCATCATGAAGGAACCATCCCCAGACACGCAGATCACCATGTCCTCCGGGCGCGCCATCTGCGCACCTACCGCTGCGGGGATACCGAAGCCCATCGTCCCCAGCCCGCTGGAAGTAATGAAGTTCTCTGGGCGTTCAAAGCTCATGTGCTGCGCGGTCCACATCTGGTGCTGGCCCACGTCGGTGGTCACCACGGTATTGGCCGGTTTACGTTCAGACAGTTGCTTGAGCAGCAACGGAGCATAGATCGGTTGGCCCGGATGGTCGTAACGCCAAGGGTGGGTTTCTTTCAGCTCCACCACCCGTTGCAGCCAAGGGGCGATCTGCATTGGCTGTTGCAGCGCTGGCAGCAACGTTTTCAGATCCCCTTGCAGGGCTACATGCGCCTGACGCAGCTTGCTCATTTCCGCCGGATCGATATCCATGTGGATCACCTTGGCCTGCGGCGCAAAGGCGTTCAACTTGCCGGTCACCCGGTCGTCAAAACGTGCGCCCACGGCGATCAGCAAATCACACTCCTGCACGGCAAAGTTGGCAGCTTTGGTGCCATGCATACCCAACATGCCGAGATAATACGGATGGTTGGCATCCGGCGCGCCCAGGCCTTTCAAGGTCGCCACGGTTGGGATTTGCGTCAGCTCGACAAATTCCCGTAATGCCGGGACTGCCTGCGCCATCCCCACGCCACCGCCCACATACAGCATCGGCTTCTGCGCCTGTGCCAGCAGCTGCGTGGCCATAGCCAGCTCCGCCGTAGGATGTTCAAACGGGTCTTCTACCGGCATCAGATGAGGAGGCAAATCGCCCAGCGCCAGTTGGATGTCTTTCGGGATGTCGATCAGTACCGGGCCTGGGCGGCCGCTGGTGGCGATGGCAAAAGCCTCTGCCATGATCCCTGGCAGCGCTTCCAGCGACTCCACCAGGAAACTGTGTTTGGTACAGGCCAGAGACAGGCCCAGAACATCGATCTCCTGAAAAGCATCGGTACCGATAAGCGCAGAGCCTACCTGACCGGTGATCGCAACCACTGGCACCGAGTCCAGCAGCGCATCCGCCAACCCGGTGATCAGGTTGGTCGCGCCAGGGCCAGAGGTGGCGATACAGACGCCAACTTTGCCGCTGGAACGGGCATAGCCAATAGCCGCAATCGCCGCACCCTGCTCATGACGACACAGCAGATGTTCAACCCCGCCGTCATACAACGCATCGTAGACCGGCATGATCGCACCACCGGGATAGCCGAATACCTTGTCTACCCCCTGTGCACGCAACGCTTGAACTACCCACTGAGCACCATTCATGGTTATTTCCCCGCCTTGCTGCGGGAAATGCAGGATTTTATTCTGTTGGTCATTCTCTGCTCCTTGTTCACATTTTCTTGGCATAAAAAAACCCCCGAACCTTTTGGGTGCGGGGGTTATCTTGCGATTCCGGCTTGTTTTCTAAGCCTTTCTTCGTCCAAGTGCAGCCCCGCACGGTGGGATAATAATCACCACCACGCTAATCACGACTAGGCTAATCACTTGGGCTAGGGCTTTCATAATCGGGTTTTTCACTGTGCTCGTTTCGAACTAATACCTACAGAGTTACCATAGCAGCCGGTAACATGACAACACTTTTTTGCGTTATTATTCGGCACCGCCTGGTCAACGCTGCAACAAAGTGCATTAAATTCAAACGTTAACACCGGCACCAGGCGCTTTACTTTCCACCGCGATCGCTTTACCGCGCGTATCCTTACCAAAATACACCAGCACCGCGATCACGATCGCCACCGTCCCGGCGATCATCGCCATCGCCAGACCGTAGTTTTGCCCATGATGTTCCGCAATCGTGGCCTGCAAGGTGGCATTCACCGAAGCAATCAGGTTACCCAGTTGGTAAACAAACCCCGGCAGCACCGCGCGAGTATTCGCTGGCACCAGTTCGTTGAGGTAGGTTGGGATAACCCCCCACGCGCCCTGCACCATAAATTGCATCATGAATGCCCCCAGCCCCAGCATCAGCGAACCGCTGGCGAATGCCCACAGCGGGATCACCGGTAACGCCAGCAGGGCCGCAATAATAATGGCTTTCTTACGACCAATTCTTTCCGACAGGGCACCAAAGAAAATACCGCCGATAATGGAGGCAATATTGTAGCTAATGGCGATGATACTGACGGTTTTAGGATCGAAACCGTGTTGAATTTTCAAGAAAGCCGGATACATATCCTGGGTGCCGTGAGAGAAGAAATTAAACGCCGCCATCAGCAGTACCAGATAGAGACACAGCTTCCAATGGCTCTTCAGCACTGGCAGTAAGGCAGTGCTTTCTTTGCGTGCCCGCGCCGCCAACCACACCGGCGACTCTTCCACACAGAAGTAGATAAAGGGCAGCAACAGGATAGGTGCGGCCCCGATCACGAACATGCCGCGCCAGCCGACCACTTCAAACAGCAGCCCGTAGGCCACCGCCGCCAGCAAATAGCCAAACGGATACCCTGCCTGGAAGATACCGGACATCAGTCCACGCGAACGGTCTGGGATGCTTTCCATCGCCAGCGAAGAAGCCACGCCCCAGATGCCCCCCATCGCCACGCCGTAAAGCACGCGCAGCAACAGAAAAACGGTCAAAGAAGGAGCGGCCGCCGACAACAGCTCAAATACCGAGAAAAACACGATATTCAACATCAGGATCGGTTTACGGCCATACTTTTCCGCCGCACGGCCAAAGATAAGCGCACCAATCGGGCGCACCGCCAGCGTCAGCAGGATCGCCAGGGTGACTTCTTCCATCCCTACCTGAAAAGCCTGAGCAATATCGCTGAGCAGGAAGACCAGCACAAAGAAATCGAAAGCATCGAGCGTCCAGCTTGCAAAGCTGGCAATTGCCGCGTTGCGTTGCTGCGGAGTCCAACCAAACATAGTGTTATCCCTACCGTAGAGTACGAGGTCATAAGGTTTAGCGGCGGCCGCAGCGTGTGCGGTAGCGGTCGGGGCTTTGTTAATGAGGTGATTTTTTATTTTAAACAATTGTTAAATACACCCATTAGCCCTGCTGTTGCAACTTGGTTAGCTTGCTAATGTGTTTCAGCTTTCCCGTAATTGTTAATGGGTATTACAGTGAAATGCGTACCGGCTCGAAAAATAGCAATAACATGATGAAATAAATTACTTTTAATTTTGTAGCACTACGCAGTTTGATGATTATCAGTGCGCGGCCATCCGGCAGTTCCCGCATCATGTTGCCTTCAGCGAGGAGAGCAATATGTCACTGGCGGTAATCTATACCCGTGCCACGATCGGCGTGCAGGCGCCTTCGGTCATGGTTGAAGTCCATATCAGCAACGGATTACCCGGCCTTACACTGGTCGGCCTGCCGGAAACCACGGTGAAAGAAGCCCGTGACCGGGTACGCAGCGCACTGATCAACAACGGCTTCACCTTTCCGGCCAAACGCATCACCGTCAATCTGGCACCGGCCGATTTGCCGAAGGAAGGGGGGCGCTATGATTTACCCATTGCGCTGGCCATTCTGGCGGCCTCAGAGCAGCTGCCCGCAGATAAGTTGGCGCACTATGAGTTCCTGGGTGAATTGGCGCTTTCTGGCGCATTGAGGGCGGTGCACGGCGCCATTCCGGCGGCAATAGCGGCAGCCGAGGCTAAGCGTGAGCTGATCCTCGCAGCGGCCAACGGCAAAGAGGCGGGGTTGCTTCCCAACAGCACGACCCGAGTTGCGGAACATTTGCTGGAGGTTTGCGCTTTTTTGCAGGGTAAGGGGGATCTGCCGATCGCCGTAGCGCCTCCTGCGGCTGCCACGTCAACGGAAACTGCCGACCTGCAGGAAGTCATTGGCCAAGAGCAGGCAAAGCGAGCGTTGGAAATTGCCGCAGCCGGGGGCCACAACCTATTGCTGCTTGGCCCCCCGGGTACCGGCAAAACCATGCTGGCCAGCCGCCTCAACGGCTTGCTGCCGCCGTTAAGCGACCAGGAGGCGCTGGAAAGCGTCGCCGTTGCCAGCTTACTGCATCACCCAGATGAAACCCTGCCATGGCGCCAGCGGCCGTTTCGCGCCCCGCACCACAGCGCTTCGATGGCTGCCCTGGTTGGGGGCGGCTCCTTGCCGCGGCCAGGGGAAATCTCCATGGCGCACAACGGCGTGCTGTTTCTGGATGAGTTACCCGAATTTGAACGGCGAGTATTGGATGCGCTGCGTGAGCCACTGGAATCCGGTGAAATCGTCATCTCCCGCGCCAGCGCCAAGGTACGCTTCCCTGCCAGGGTGCAGCTGATTGCGGCGATGAACCCCAGCCCAACCGGGCACTATCAGGGCATACACAACCGCACGCCACCACAGCAAATCTTGCGCTACCTCGGCAGGCTTTCCGGCCCCTTCCTCGATCGATTTGATTTATCGATTGAGGTGCCACTGCTGCCTCCAGGCGTACTGGCCAAGCAGCACCATGCGGGGGAAAGCAGCCAACAGGTTCGTCAGCGGGTGCTGGTGGCGCGCGAACGGCAGCTGGCACGGGCTGGTAAGGTGAATGCGCTGTTGAGTAACCGCGAGGTGGATCGGGATTGCCATTTGCCTGCAGCGGAAGCGGAGTTTTTGGAGAAAACGCTGAGCCAACTGGGATTATCGGTTCGAGCCTGGCATCGTATCCTGAAAGTGGCACGCACGCTGGCCGATTTGACGGGGGAACAACAGATTGATAAACGCCATCTCAGCGAAGCGCTCAGCTATCGCAGTATGGATCGCCTGCTGCTGCAGCTACACCGCAGCCTAGAATAAAAAATGGGGCCGAATGACCCCATGATGATCAATCGTCGCTTTCAGTGTAGTCTTCTACCGCATCAGCCTGCGGCTTGCCACCTGACAGCGTATGGAATTTTTTCGGGCGGCGGGTGCGCGCCAGATATTTAGACCATACTTTTTCTTGCTCGGTTACCGGTTCACGCTCACCGCGACACACTGCAACGAACAACTGCTCTTCTTCAGTGGCTGGCTGGCGCTTGCCAGCATCCAACTCGTTGAACGCATACCCGAAACGCTCTAGCAATTGCGCTTCTTTAATGGTGAAATCGCCGTGACGGGAGAACCCGCGAGGATAGTTTTTATTATCAAAAAAACGACTGTTGGTGGTGAAGCTATCCGCCATCTGACACGCTCCTAATTCTCTCATGGCCGTGCTGTTTATGGCGCGGAGTATTAGATAGGCTTGACATCGTGTAAAACAAAACATTTAAATCTTAACGATAAAAAATTTTGGAGATAGGTGTGGACACCGAATTACTGAAAACCTTTTTGGAGGTCAGTAGAACACGACACTTTGGCCGCGCAGCGGAATCCCTGTACTTAACGCAGTCTGCAGTGAGTTTCCGTATCCGCCAGCTTGAAACTCAATTAGGGGCGAATTTATTCACCCGTCACCGCAACAACATCCGCCTGACGCCTGCAGGAGAGCGGCTGTTACCCTATGCCGAGAGCCTGATGAACACCTGGCAACTGGCAAAGAAAGAGGTGGTGCGATCGCTACAGCACAGCGAACTTTCTATCGGTGCCACCGCGTCACTATGGGAGGCTTACCTAACGCCTTGGCTACAATCGCTCTACCAGCAGCGGGAGGCCTTGCAGCTGGAAGCCAGAGTGGCATTGCGCCATTCTTTGGTGAAGCAGCTACATGAAAGACAGCTCGATTTGCTAATCACTACCGAACCGCCAAAGATGGATGAACTGGCCAGCCAGCTGTTGGGTAACTTCTCGCTACGGCTGTTTTCCTCGTCGCTTCGCGACAGGCCAACCCCAATGCCTTACATCAAACTGGAATGGGGTGCCGATTTTCACCAGCAGGAAGCCCGCATGCTTGAGGGCGATAACGTGCCCGTTCTGACCACCACTTCGGCACATCTGACGCGCCAATTGCTGGAGACGACCGGCGGCTGCGCATTTCTCCCCAGCCAGTGGGAAAAAGAGTACCCTCAGTTGATCGCTGTTGCTGACACCCAGCCGATCATTCGCCCGCTTTATGCCGTCTGGCTGCAAAACAGCGACCAGCAGCCGTTAATCCGCCAACTGCTGAAAATAATACCTTTAAATACCGCAACCTGAGCCGCTATGACGGCTTCAGGCGTGGATGGCGGGGTTTCTCCCGTCTGGTCTGCCAAAAGGCGCTCATCGCCTTCTGGAGACCGATAAAGCAGAAAAGCAGGATGCCGATGACGATTTTTGTCCACCAGGAGCTGAGTGAGCCATCGAAAGTGATGTAACTCTGGATTAAGCCCTGGATCAACACGCCAAACAAGGTGCCCAAAATGGTGCCGACGCCGCCGGTCAGCAACGTTCCCCCAATGACGACCGCCGCAATGGCATCCAGTTCGACACCACTGGCAGCCAGCGCGTAACCGGCGGACGTGTATAGCGAGAAGACAATGCCGGAAAGAGCCGCCAGCGTGCTGGAAAGCATGTAAATCTGGATGGTGGTACGCCGCACTGGCACTCCCATCAGCGCAGCAGAGACCGGATTACCACCGATGGCATAGACGTTATGGCCAAAACGGGTGCGATGCGCCAAGATCATACCCATCGCCACGACCAGCAACATCACCAACGCCAATAAGGTAAATCGGCCACCACCGGGGACTTTCCAGGCATAGTTTGCCAGCGTGGCATACAGCGGGTGATCAATTGGCAAAGACTCTTCCGAAACGATAAAACTCATGCCGCGTACGAAGAACATTCCCGCCAGCGTGATGATAAATGCAGGTAATTTCAGCACGTCAATGATCCAGCCCATCAGCGCACCAAATGAGGCTCCCATCAGCAAGGCAATGACAAATGCATAACCTGGAGCAATACCATAAGTGCCTATCAGCTTGGCCAACAGTACACCGGTAAAGGCGATCACTGACCCCACCGAAAGATCGATTCCACCTGAAAGGATCACAAAAGTCATGCCCACGGCCACAATGCCGAGAAAGGCGTTGTCGGTCAGCAGATCGCACCAGACGCGGCTGGAAGCAAAGCTGGGGAATTGGCTAAGGCAAAAGGCATAGCCCAGCAGGAAAACCGCGATAGTGATCAATAGGGGAAGGTTACGTTTCATCATGATTTACGTCTCCGCCACAGCCGCTGTAATGACACACTTGGGGATTGCACCAGCAGTACGGCTAATACCACCACCGCTTTCAACACCAGGTTAAACTCCGGTTTATAGCCCGAAAGCAGAATGCCAGTATTCATACCTTGAATGATTAATGCCCCCACTACCGAAAGCAGCAGATTAAAACGGCCACCCAGTAGTGACCCACCGCCAATCACCACGGCCAGGATCGCATCCAGTTCAAGCCACAGGCCCGCATTGTTGGCATCCGCACCGCGGATATCCGCCGTAACGATAACCCCTGCCACCGCCGCGCACAGGCCGCAAATGATATATACCGCAATGATCACCCAGCGAGTACTGACGCCAGCATTACGTGCTGAGCGCAAATTGATACCGACAGCCTCAATAAACAGCCCCAAAGCGGTTTTGCGTGTCAGTAACCAAATCAGCAACAGCATGACGGCAGCAATGATCACCGGCATCGGCAGATACATCAGCGCACCGCTGCCAAGCTTGGCTAATCCTTCACTCTCAAAGGTGACGATTTGCCCTTCGGTAATCAACTGCGCGATACCGCGCCCGGCCACCATCAACATCAAAGTAGCGACGATCGGCTGAATTTGCAGCACCGCGACCAAGAAGCCGTTCCACAGACCACATAACGCCCCCACCGCTAATGCGGCCCCCAGGATGTAAGCTAATGGGTAGCCAGCGCTGGTCATGGTAGCGGCGGTTGCCCCGGCAATCGCCATCACCGCACCGACGGAGAGATCAATACCACCGGTGGCGATCACTAGCGTCATACCCAAGGCAAGCAGCGCAACGGGGGCACCGCGATTAAAAATATCAATCAAGCTGCCGAACAGGCGGCCATCCTGAATATGGATTGAAAAGAAATGGGGAGCGACCAGGCTATCGATAAGCAAAATTACCGCCAGCGCCCCCAACTGCGTCGCTCCCGCGGGCATTACCCACCTTACTTTGCGCGGTCCACCGGTCATGGGAAAACTCCTGTGGTTCATGCTGCCCCCTGTTGCACAGCAATGGCCTGCATAATAGCGGGAACCGTAATGGCATCATGCTCAAGCTGCGCCACATGTTTTCTATCGCGTAATACCACGATGCGATCGGCATAACCTGCCAGCTCTTCCAACTCGGAGGAGATAACCAGCAGTGCCAACCCTTCTTCACAAAGCCGCTCAATGAGGCGGATAATTTCCGCATGGGCCCCTACGTCAATGCCACGCGTTGGCTCATCCAGGATCAGGAAACGGGGTTTAGTCGCCAGCCAGCGGGAAAGCAGCACCTTCTGCTGGTTACCGCCGGAAAGGTACTGGATTTGCTGCTCCGGCCCCGGTGTGCGGATCCCCAGCAGTTTGATGAAATCCTCCGCAATTCGGGTTTGCTCGCGTAGCGGGATAGGCCGTAACCAGCCACGTTGCGCCTGCAATGCCAGAATAATGTTTTCCCTCACCGTGGCCGCGCCGACAATGCCGTCGGTCTTACGATCTTCTGGGCAATAACCAAATCCCAGGCTAGCCGCTTTACGGGGCGTCGGGATCGCTACCGTTTTGCCCTCAACCTTCGCTATACCTTTATCCCGAGCCTTAATACCGAAGATCAGTTGTGCCGTCTCGGTACGTCCCGATCCCAATAAACCAGCCAGGCCGACTATTTCCCCAGGCCGGATCGCCAGATCAAAAGGTTCAACCATGCCGCGTCGGCCATAGCCGCTAAACTCTACTAACGGCGGGGCCTGCACGACCTGATGTTCGCTGCGTTTGAGCAGCGTCTCATCAAAACTGTGGCCAAGCATCATCTGCACCAATTCGAGCCGTGGTAGCTCGGCGGTGACACGGGTCCCGACCAGCTTGCCATTACGCAACACCGTAATACGATCACTGATGCGGTAAACCTGTTCGAGAAAATGGGTGACGAAGATCATCCCCATTCCCTGAGTTCGCAGTTGGCTGAGAATATCCAGCAGCATGGTGACTTCCTTGGCATCCAGGCTGGCGGTGGGTTCATCCAGGATCAGCACCTTGGCGGAGAGATCGACGGCGCGAGCAATTGCGACAATTTGCTGAATAGCGATAGAGTAGTTACCCAGCGGCTGGCTGACATCCAGCGGTAAGCCATAGCCTTCCAGCAGCTTACAGGCATTACGCAACATGGTTTTTTGATCGATCAGGCCAAAACGGGTAGGTTCGCGGCCGATAAACAGATTGGCGGCCACCGAGATATTAGGCAACAGGTTAACTTCCTGATAGACGGTACCAATCCCCAAAGATTGCGCCTGGGCCGTATTCTGTGGCGCAATCGCGGTGCCTTCTAGCCAGATCTCACCGGCGGAGCGTTGGTAAACACCGGTCAATGCCTTAATCAACGTGGACTTGCCCGCGCCGTTTTCCCCCAGAAGCGCCACCACCTCACCGCGCTGGAGTGTGAAATCAACCTGCTCTAGCGCTTTGACTCCTGGAAACTCCACGGATAACCCGCTTATCGCCAATAATGCTGCCTGAGGTGTGACCATTATCTGCTCCGCCTGTTAACGATCAATATCCCATGCTTTTCTTCATATCATATTCCTGCCTGGCCGTTTCAGGCTGCAGCAGTTTCGACTCGGTCTGGATAAATTTCTGTGGCTGTGTACCGTCTTTTTTCAATGCAATCAGGGCATCAAACGCAGGCCCTGCCATATTTGGCGTCAGTTCAACCGTGGCGTTAGCTTCCCCTTCCATCATCGCTTTAAAGATATCTGGTACGCCGTCGATGGAAACTACCTTGATCTGCGAACCCGGCTTGAGGCCAGCTTCTTTGATCGCCTGGATGGCACCAATGGCCATATCGTCGTTATGTGCATAAACGGCACAGATATTTTTGCCGTTCTGTTCAGCCTTGATAAAACTTTCCATCACTTCTTTACCCTTGCTGCGAGTAAAGTCACCGGACTGCGAACGGATGATTTTGACGTTGTCGGCAGAGGCAATACCATCCGCAAAGCCTTTCTTGCGGTTAATGGCCACGCTGGCCCCGACGGTGCCTTGTAGTTCCACCACGTTACAGGGCTTGCCCGCAACGGCTTTCACTAGCCATTCGCCTGCGACCTTCCCTTCATGGACGCTGTCAGAAGCGACGGCTGCGGTATACAGCGAGGGATCGTTCACTTCGATCATGCGATCAAGCAGGAAGACCGGAATTTTGGCCTCTTTTGCTTCTTGCAATACCGGAGTCCAACCGGTGGCCACCACTGGCGCAATGAAAATGGCGTCAACGCCCTGAGCAATAAAGGATCTCACCGCCTTGATCTGGTTTTCCTGCTTTTGCTGTGCATCGGCGATTTTCAGCGTAATACCCCGTTTTTCCGCCTCCTGTTTCGCCACTTTGGTTTCTGCCGAACGCCATCCTGATTCAGAACCAATCTGAGAAAAGCCGACAACCAAGGGGGCAGCCTGTGCCGCTCCCATCAACACACCGCTTACGGCGGCCGCTAACAGTAAACGCTTAACCATGTTTTTCTCCTCGCTCTGCCTGAATCGGTCAGACAGAGATGGCTGTGGGTGTATTCGCTTTCATCGAGTGAGCCCAAAAACTCGTGGGGCTTATAAGGTGTAGTTGAAATACAGGGAGGAATGATGAGCGATATCACAGCGCGGGATTACAACCATTTTGTGCATAGATACAGCTAGAAATGTCTAAATTGGGAACGATTTCGGCGGGAATTTTGTACGCGTTAGCGGGAGGACGGTCAATTTTAGGTACGTAGAAAGCAAAAAAAACCCTTCGCTTTCGCAAAGGGTTTCTAATATGGCAGGGGCGGAGAGACTCGAACTCGCGACACCCGGTTTTGGAGACCGGTGCTCTACCAACTGAGCTACGCCCCTAAATTACGCTTAACATTATGCCTGCTAAGAGTAGCAGGCATAATTTAAATAAGTGGCGGAACGGACGGGGCTCGAACCCGCGACCCCCTGCGTGACAGGCAGGTATTCTAACCAACTGAACTACCG
>NZ_JAGQDC010000013.1 GCF_023282985.1 Serratia silvae
CCCATGAGTAGCATTACTGGCAGAGCCAAAAAGCCGATAACCACGTCCATAGGACGTGGTATTCAGTTAGAAATAAATAAGGCGGCCAATTGGCCGCCTCGGTAACGTTTATCGCTGAAGGGTTATTTGCATTCGGCCTGCGCGATACCGTCGAGATAGCGTTCGGCATCCAGTGCGGCCATACAGCCTGTTCCGGCTGAGGTGATTGCCTGGCGGTAAATATGATCCATGACGTCGCCTGCGGCAAATACGCCGGGGATGGAAGTCTGGGTCGCGTTACCGTGAATACCGGACTGCACCTTGATGTAGCCGTTTTCCAGCTCAAGCTGCCCGCCAAAGATCGCGGTGTTCGGGCTGTGACCGATCGCGATAAAGACGCCAGCGAGTTCTAACACTTTGGTCTGCTCAGCGTCTTTGGTGCTACGCAAACGCATCCCGGTGACGCCCATCTGATCGCCCAACACTTCGTCCAGCGTGCTGTCTGTATGCAGGATGATGTTGCCGTTTTTCACTTTTTCCATCAGGCGATTGATCAGGATCTTTTCGCTGCGGAAAGTGTCACGGCGGTGCACCAGGTGAACTTCAGAGGCGATGTTCGACAGATACAGTGCTTCTTCCACGGCGGTGTTACCACCACCGACCACTGCGACCTTCTGGTTGCGATAGAAGAAGCCATCACAGGTGGCACAGGCTGAAACCCCTTTGCCTTTGAACGCTTCTTCCGATGGCAGGCCTAAATAACGGGCCGATGCGCCGGTAGCGATAATCAAGGCATCGCAGGTATATTCCCCGCTATCACCGAACAGGCGGAAAGGGCGGTTCTGCAGATCGACGCTGTTGATATGATCAAACACGATCTTGGTGTCGAACTTTTCTGCGTGCTCACGCATCCGCTCCATCAGCGCCGGGCCGGTCAAGCCTTCGGCATCGCCTGGCCAGTTCTCGACTTCAGTAGTGGTGGTCAGCTGACCACCTTGCTCCATACCGGTGATCAATACCGGATTCAGGTTCGCGCGTGCTGCATAAACCGCTGCGGTGTAGCCAGCCGGGCCAGAGCCCAGGATCAATAATTTGCTATGTTTAGCCGTGCCCATGAATAACCTCGTTTCCCACAATGGCGGACAATAGAACCGATTGTAGGGAAAATGCGGCAGTAAAAAAAGCGCCAGGGGATGTTGTTACCGATTTGTTTGATAACCAGCACCTATTAGCCGATATTTTATCAACGGGGAGGGGGGGTAACGACAGCAATAATTTTGTACAGCAATAGGTTAAAAATGCGGTTCTTGTCGGGTTTATGTGGGTAACTGCCCGGTTTTGAATGGGGGGAATTCCTAACAAAAAATCAGGTACTCACTTTTGCTGGCGGTACGTTCTACTGATTTTACTTCTTTTACTTTGACAATCCGCTGCGCATTTGCGAAAACATCATAGGAAGAAGAAATTAACCCCGTGCCAGTAGCAAACTGTAGGCATTTTCGCCACCGAGGCAGAGCATTGTCGGGTCGCGATGGGTGAGGGAGAGTTTGCCCTGGCGGTGGTTGATGGATTTCTGAACGTAAATCATTTGAATTCGTTGCCCTGAGGTGACAGACAGGCTGGGCAACGGCGGAAGATGGTAGGGACGAATAGTGACGAAGCACAAGGGCGGTGGGTATTACGTATCTTGTTCCCCTCTGGGGAGTGAACCGCTTAACATAGGCATCGAGTCTTCGCTTGGAACAAATCCTTGCACATTGACGTTGGCTAGGGTGTGGCAAGTGCAGGGAAGAACATAAGAGAGACAATAATAATGGTAGATACTAAAAAACGCCCGGGTAAAGATCTCGACCGTATTGATCGCAACATCCTTAATGAGTTGCAGAAGGATGGGCGCATTTCGAACGTCGAACTTTCGAAGCGCGTGGGGTTATCCCCAACTCCTTGTTTGGAGCGTGTACGTCGTCTTGAGCGTCAAGGCTTTATTCATGGGTACACCGCATTGCTTAACCCGCATTATCTGGATGCTTCCCTGCTGGTCTTCGTGGAAATCACGTTGAACCGCGGTGCGCCGGATGTGTTTGAGCAATTCAACTCTGCGGTGCAAAAACTTGAAGAAATTCAGGAGTGTCATCTGGTTTCCGGTGATTTCGACTATCTGTTGAAAACCCGTGTGCCAGATATGTCAGCTTACCGTAAGCTGTTGGGCGAAACTCTGTTGCGTTTACCGGGGGTTAATGACACCCGTACTTACGTCGTGATGGAAGAAGTCAAACAGAGTAACCGTCTGGTTATCAAAACACGGTAAGGTGCAGGTGCAAAACCTGATTAAATTCGTTACACTCCTGTTTATTCATACAGTTTTGGCGCCGAGGAAACTTCTCGGCGCTGTTACTCTATCCGTCAACAGGAACCTGGAGTGCCTTTCTTGAGCCAGGAATACACAGAAGATAAAGAAGTTACCCTGAAAAAACTCAGCAGTGGGCGGCGTTTGCTCGAGGCTGTGTTGATCGTGGTGGCAATTTTTGCCGTTTACCTCATGGCTGCGTTGGTCAGTTTCAATCCTTCTGATCCTAGTTGGTCGCAAACAGCCTGGCATGAGCCTATCCACAATCTGGGCGGCGGAGTAGGCGCATGGTTGGCCGATACGTTGTTCTTCACCTTTGGGGTCCTTGCCTATGCGATCCCACCGATTATGCTGGTGTTGTGCCTGTCGGGTTACCGTCGGCGCGATAACGGCGATTACGTCGATTTCTTTGGACTCTCGTTGCGTTTGATCGGCACATTGGCGCTGGTGCTTACCTCGTGTGGCCTGGCGGCGCTTAACGTTGACGACCTCTATTACTTCGCTTCTGGCGGGGTGATTGGCAGCCTGTTAAGCAATGCCATGTTGCCGTGGTTTAACGGTATTGGTGCCACTTTGGCGCTGCTCGGCATTTGGGCGGTGGGGCTGACCCTGTTCACCGGTTGGTCGTGGCTGGTCATTGCGGAAAAAATTGGTGGTGTGGTGCTGGGAGCCGCTACCTTTATGACTAACCGTTCACGCCGTGAAGACCGCTATCACGACGATGACGATGTCGTGTTCGATGAGCGCGAGGAAAGCGGTCAAAATGTGGCCCCGACTGCCGCCATGGCAGATGAGGATGACGTGTTGTTCTCTGCGCCTTCCGTGACCGAAACCGCGGAAGAAGAAGCGCAAGATGCCGCCGATCCTTTATTGAGTGGTTTGCGCGCCAGCGATGATGACCTCGTACCTGCCGAGCCAGCGCTGGTCGTTACCGATATCCCGGTAATGCCAAACGCGGCAGTTCAGGCTCCGGTCACCGTAGCCCCGGTAGCGCCCGCTACTGTTAGTCAGCATTCATTAACCCCTGCGCAGCCACAAGACACGCCGCCGCTGTATTCGTTTGAATTGCCTGAAGAGACACCGGCACCGAGAACGACGCGCGTAGCGGAGCCTTATCGTGAAGAATATGAGCCGCGCCTAGGTGACTGGCAGGCCCCAGTTACGCCAAAACCAGAGCCGTCACCGTTTGATTTCTCTGCGGCCCAGCGGGATAGCGACGATGTCATTGGCTCAACGGGCTTCAGCGTCAGAGAAGTAGCGAAGCCAGCGGCAGTTGCCGCAGCGACAGCGACTGCTAGCGCGGTGAATAATACCTTCATGCCTGCGTTTACTGCTACCAGCGATGCGAGCTCGCAGGTCAAGCAGGGCATCGGCCCGGAACTGCCGCGGCCAAATCCAGTGCGTATTCCAACCCGGCGTGAGCTGGCCTCCTACGGCATTAAGCTGCCTTCGCAGCGGATAGCGGAGCAGGAGCAGCGCAACCGAGGGGATGAGCCTCAGCCAGAGCCGGTCAGCAATCCGCAGGAAGAAGACGAAGTCTTGCAGGAGGCTGCATTGCGTCAGGCCTTTGCCGAACAGCAAAGCCAGCGCTATGGCGAAGAGTATTCGCAAGAAGAGCACCAACAAGATGACGAAGATGCGTTGCGTGAGGCTGAACTTGGCCAGGCATTTGCCGCGCAGCAACAGGCACGCTATGGCGTAGAAGAACCGCAGCCAGAATCAGTACCGGCCCCGGTGACTCGCCCGGTGGATACTCGCCAGGCCTATAGCTTCTCACCGATGGCGGATCTGGTGGATGACGGCCCAACCGAGCCGCTGTTCACCCTCTCGCCACAGCTTGAGGACAGCATCGAGCTGGAAAGCGAACTGGAAGATGACGTGCCTTTCGGTCAGTTTGAGCCTGAGGTGCCCGCTTATCAGGCACCGCGTCCGCAAACTTCCCCTGCGCCTGGTTACCAGCCGCAACAGGCTTATCAGCCACCCGCTCAACAGCAACCGTCAGCGCCTGCGATGGACAGCCTGATCCATCCGTTCCTGATGCGTAATGATATGCCGCTGCAGAAGCCGACTACGCCACTACCAACGCTGGATCTGTTGACCGAGGCCCCGAAAGAGGTCGAACCGGTCGATACCTTTGCGCTGGAACAGAAAGCGCGGCTGGTGGAAGCCAGCCTGGCGGATTATCGCGTCAAGGCCGACGTGGTCGATATTCTGCCTGGCCCGGTCATTACCCGCTTCGAACTGGATTTGGCTCCTGGCGTCAAAGCTGCGCGCATCTCCAACCTGTCGCGCGATCTGGCACGTTCATTGTCAACTTCCGCCGTGCGTGTGGTAGAGGTGATCCCGGGTAAGCCTTACGTCGGGCTGGAACTGCCGAACGTCAAACGGCAAACCGTGTATCTGCGTGAAGTGCTGGATTGCCCAGCTTTCCGCGACAATCCATCACCTCTGGCGATCGTATTGGGTAAAGATATCGCGGGGCAGCCGGTGGTCGCCGATCTGGGTAAAATGCCGCATCTGCTGGTGGCTGGTACCACCGGTTCCGGTAAGTCGGTCGGGGTCAACGCCATGATCCTCAGTATCCTGTATAAGGCCACGCCGAAAGAGGTGCGCTTTATCATGATCGACCCGAAAATGCTGGAACTGTCGGTCTATGAAGGCATCCCACACCTGCTGACCGATGTGGTTACCGATATGAAAGACGCCGCCAATGCCTTGCGTTGGTGCGTGGCCGAGATGGAGCGCCGCTATAAGCTGATGTCTGCCTTGGGGGTTCGTAACCTGGCAGGCTACAACGAGCGGGTCGATCAGGCTGAGGCAATGGGGCGGCCAATCCCGGATCCATTCTGGAAGCCAAGCGACAGCATGGATATCACGCCGCCGGTGTTGGAAAAAGAGCCGTACATCGTGGTGATGGTGGATGAATTTGCCGATCTGATCATGACGGTGGGTAAAAAGGTTGAAGAGCTGATCGCTCGCCTGGCACAGAAAGCGCGTGCTGCGGGGATCCACTTGGTGCTGGCAACTCAGCGGCCTTCGGTGGACGTGATCACCGGCCTGATCAAGGCCAACATCCCGACGCGTATTGCCTTTACCGTATCCAGCAAGATCGACTCCCGCACCATTCTCGACCAGGGGGGAGCGGAATCCTTGCTGGGGATGGGTGACATGCTGTATCTGGCACCGAACTCCTCAATACCGGTGCGTGTGCACGGCGCGTTTGTCCGCGATCAGGAAGTTCATGCCGTGGTCAAAGACTGGAAAGCGCGTGAGCGGCCGCAGTATAAAGAGGGCATTCTCAGCGCCAGTGAAGACGGTGAGGGGGGGGCAGGCGGTGGTCTGGATGGTGATGAAGAGCTGGATCCGTTGTTCGATCAGGCGGTCGAGTTTGTGGTGGATAAACGCCGCGCCTCGATTTCTGGCGTACAGCGTCAGTTCCGCATCGGCTACAACCGTGCCGCGCGGATCATCGAACAGATGGAAGCGCAGGGCATTGTCAGCGAGCAGGGGCATAATGGTAACCGTGAGGTACTCGCTCCGCCACGGCATGATTGATTGCCACCAGGCACTGTAACCATAATAAAAGGGCCGCTTTGCGGCCCTTGTGCAAAGAAGCGTAAACCCCTGCTTTATCGGAATAGTGCTCTGGCTGTCGGCCGAGTGCTTCGGGTAGAGTGGAGGTGTTCAGGGTTATATTGACCCAGCTTGCGGTAAACGCATTTCATAAGGTATCTGGAATAATGAAAAAACTGTTGATTGCCTGTTGTCTGCTTTCGGGATTCGCGTCTACTTCCGTGTTGGCGGATGCGGCGCAAGATTTGCAAAGTCGTCTGGCGAAAGTAAACAGTTTCCATGCCAGCTTCTCCCAATCTGTCACCAGTAGTGACGGCGCTGCTGTGCAGCAAGGGGAAGGCGAATTATGGGTAAAACGCCCCAATCTGTTTAACTGGCACATGACCTCGCCTGATGAAAGCATACTGGTTTCGGACGGTGAGACCCTGTGGTTCTACAACCCGTTCGTTGAGCAGGTGACGGCTACCTGGTTGAAAAATGCCACCGGCAATACGCCTTTTATGCTGATCACTCGTAACGATGCTAACGACTGGAAACAGTACAACGTGAAGCAGAAAGGCGATGATTTCGAACTGACGCCAAAGGCCAGCAGCGGTAATTTGAAGCAGTTTGCCATCACCGTGACCAATAGCGGCACCATCAAGAGCTTTGCCGCGGTTGAGCAGGATGGCCAGCGCAGCGCTTATCAGTTGAAGAGCCAGCAGAGCAGCAGCGTTGATGCGGCCAAATTCAAATTTACCCCACCGAAGGGGGTGACGCTGGACGACCAGCGCCAGTGAGGTCTACGTGAGCAACATGTCACTCGATTTTTCCCACAATGAGTTCCAGCCACTGGCCGCGCGTATGCGGCCAACCACGTTGGCGCAATACATTGGCCAGCAGCATTTGCTGGCCCCGGGCAAGCCGTTGCCACGCGCCATCGAGGCGGGGCAGTTGCACTCGATGATCCTGTGGGGGCCACCGGGAACCGGGAAAACGACGCTGGCAGAGTTGATTGGCCGCTATGGCCGGGCCGATGTTGAGCGTATCTCAGCGGTGACCTCCGGCATTAAGGAGATCCGTGAAGCCATCGAGCGCGCCCGGCAAAATCGCGATGCTGGCCGTCGCACCATCCTGTTTGTTGACGAAGTCCACCGCTTCAATAAAAGCCAGCAGGATGCTTTCCTACCACACATTGAAGACGGCACCATTACCTTCATCGGTGCCACTACGGAAAACCCTTCCTTTGAACTGAACTCGGCGTTGCTGTCCCGTGCGCGGGTGTATCTGCTCAAAGCGCTGACGGCGGACGACATCGGCCAGGTGCTGGATCAGGCTATGGAAGACCGGGCGCGTGGTTTTGGCGATCAAAACATCGAGCTGCCGCCAGAAACCAGACGTATGCTGTCGGAACTGGTAGGTGGCGATGCCCGCCGCGCTTTGAACAGCCTGGAGATGATGGCCGATATGGCTGAAATCGACGGCAAAGGCATGCGGGTATTAACCCCGGAGTTGCTCAAAGAGGTTTCCGGTGAACGCAGTGCGCGCTTCGATAACAAAGGCGATCGCTATTACGATCTGATTTCTGCGCTGCATAAATCCGTGCGTGGTTCGGCACCGGATGCCGCCTTGTACTGGTATGCGCGTATTATTACCGCCGGTGGCGATCCGCTGTATGTGGCGCGCCGCCTGCTGGCCATTGCCTCTGAGGACGTTGGCAATGCCGATCCACGTGGAATGCAAGTGGCCATTGCTGCCTGGGATTGCTTCACTCGCGTGGGCCCTGCGGAAGGCGAACGCGCTATTGCTCAGGCGATCGTCTATCTGGCCTGCGCGCCAAAAAGTAACGCCGTCTATACGGCCTTTAAAGCGGCTATGCGTGATGCCAAGGAGATGGCGGACTATGACGTGCCAGAGCATCTGCGTAACGCACCGACCAAGCTGATGAAAGAAATGGGGCTGGGCGCAGAATACCGCTATGCCCATGACGAACCCAACGCCTACGCGGCCGGAGAGAGCTATTTCCCGGCGGAAATGGCCACGACGCGCTACTATCATCCAACCTCGCGTGGGCTGGAAGGTAAAATCGGTGAAAAGTTGGCATGGCTGGCTGAGCAGGATCAAAATAGCCAGACAAAACGCTACCGCTAGCGTTGCCGTTGCGGTAAGGTTAGCGGGTATCACACTTCTTTTATGCGGCTATACCATTGCGGCATAAAACACAATTTCTCTTTCAATAACAACAAGCACAGGATTAGCATGCTCGATCCCAATCTGCTGCGTAATGAGCTAGACGCAGTCGCCGTAAAACTGGCTCGCAGAGGCTTTAAACTCGATCTGGATCTGCTGCGTTCGCAAGAAGAGCGCCGTAAGGTTCTGCAGGTAGAAACTGAAACACTGCAGGCAGAACGTAACTCCCGATCGAAATCCATCGGCGCGGCCAAAGCGCGCGGTGAAGATATCGAGCCACTGCGTCGCGAAGTGAACGAACTGGGTGACAAGCTGGATGCTGCCAAGGCCGCACTGGATAAGCTACAGAACGAGATCCGTGATTATGCGCTGGTGATGCCGAACGTACCGGACGATGCGGTGCCGGATGGCAAAGACGATAGTGAAAACCTGGAAATCTGCCGCTGGGGCGAACCGCGTCAGTACGATTTCCCGGTGCGCGATCACGTTGAGCTGGGCGAAATGGCCGGTGGGCTGGATTTCGCCGCTGCGGTGAAACTGACCGGTGCGCGCTTTGTGGTGATGAAAGGCCAAATTGCCCGTATGCACCGTGCGCTGGCCCAGTTCATGCTGGATCTGCACACAGAACAGCACGGCTATCTGGAAACCTATGTGCCTTATCTGGTAAACCATGCCACGTTATACGGCACAGGTCAGTTGCCAAAGTTTGGTGAAGATCTGTTCCACACCAAACCGCTGGAAGAAGAATCTGAAAGCAGCAACTATGCGCTGATCCCGACGGCAGAAGTGCCTGTTACCAATCTGGTGCGTGACGAGATCCTCAATGAAGAAGATCTGCCGCTGAAAATGACCGCGCATACGCCATGCTTCCGTTCAGAAGCGGGTTCTTATGGTCGTGACACCCGTGGTTTGATCCGTATGCACCAGTTCGATAAGGTTGAAATGGTGCAGATAGTACGCCCGGAAGACTCGATGGATGCGCTGGAAGAATTGACCGGCCATGCGGAGAAAGTGCTGCAACTGCTTAACCTGCCGTACCGTAAAGTGCTGCTGTGTACCGGTGATATCGGCTTTGGTGCTTGCAAAACCTACGATCTGGAAGTGTGGCTGCCTGCGCAGAACACCTATCGCGAGATCTCTTCCTGCTCCAACATGGGAGATTTCCAGGCGCGCCGTATGCAGGCTCGTTGCCGCAGCAAGATCGAGAAGAAGCCACGTCTGGTACACACGCTGAACGGTTCTGGTTTGGCCGTAGGCCGTACTTTGGTCGCAGTGTTGGAAAACTACCAGCAGGCCGATGGTCGTATTCAGGTGCCAGAAGCATTGCTTCCTTACATGGGCGGCCTGGAATATATCGGTTAATCCGTTTCACTGTGGTAGCAAAATAGTGTATCGAAAGCGCCTACGGGCGCTTTTTTCGTATGAATAATTTTCATTTACGAATGAAAGCCATATTTATTGATAGCAGACAAAGTTTACTACCCCCTAATGAGTAATATCCTCACTTATGGAGGGGTATTATTTTCCACATCAAATCACCCAGCGCTAATTCAGCTCCCTCCTGTCTCTGCCTACCAAGGCATGACTTTTCCCGTTATTGGGGCAAAACCAGGAGTGAGCTATGTCGAAGCAAAAATCCGCAACATCATCATCCACTGGTATCAGCCGCCGTACGCTGATGAAATCTGGCACGGTAGCGGGGTTGACCCTGGCCGCTGGCGGTTTTTCGTTGCCTTTTAGCCGCCATGCAGTAGCAGAAACGGTCGGCACCGCAGTGCAACCTGTGCCGCAGGACAAAGTGGTGTGGGGCGCTTGCTCGGTTAACTGTGGCAGCCGCTGCGCCTTGCGGCTACACGTGCGCGATGACGAAGTTTACTGGGTTGAAACCGACAATACGGGCGACGATGTCTATGGCAACCATCAGGTGCGCGCCTGCCTGCGTGGCCGCTCCATGCGCCGGCGAATGAACCACCCGGAACGTCTGAATTACCCAATGAAGCGCGTCGGCAAACGTGGCGAAGGTAAATTCAAACGCATCAGTTGGGAAGAGGCTTACAGCGAAATTGCCGCCAGCCTGCAACGTATCGTCGCCAAGTACGGCAATGAAGCGGTTTACATCAACTATACCTCCGGCATTGTCGGCGGCAATATCACCCGCTCTTCGCCTTATGCCTCGTTGGTTGCCCGCCTGATGAACTGTTACGGCGGTTTTCTCAGCCACTATGGCACTTACAGCACTGCTCAGATCGCCTGCGCCATGCCTTATACCTACGGCAGCAATGAGGGCAATAGCACCTCTGATATCGAAAACAGCAAACTGGTCGTACTGTTCGGCAACAATCCGGCAGAAACCCGCATGAGTGGCGGTGGCATCACCTACTTCCTGGAGCAGGCGCGGGAACGTTCAAACGCGCGCATGATTGTCATCGATCCGCGTTATACGGATACGGCAGCCGGGCGAGAAGATGAGTGGATCCCGATCCGGCCAGGTACCGATGCGGCATTGGTCGCTGGCTTGGCACACGTGCTGATCAGCGAGAACCTGGTCGACCAACCGTTCCTGGATAACTACTGCGTGGGTTACGATGAGAAAACCTTACCCGCAGGTGCGCCTGCTAATGGCCACTACAAGGCCTATATCTTGGGGCAGGGGCCGGACGGCGTTGAAAAGACCCCTCTGTGGGCATCACAGATCACCGGCATTCCGGCCGACCGTATCATCAAGCTGGCGCGTGAAATCGGCAGTGCCAAACCTGCTTATATTTCGCAAGGTTGGGGGCCACAGCGCCAGGCGAATGGTGAGCTGACTTCGCGGGCCATTGCCATGCTACCGATCCTGACCGGCAATGTTGGGATCAGCGGCGGTAACAGCGGCGCGCGTGAGTCAACCTACACCATCACCATTGAACGGATGCCGGTGCTGGAAAACCCGGTAAAAACGCAGATTTCCTGCTTCAGCTGGACCGATGCCATCGCTCGTGGCCCGGAAATGACCGCCAAACGTGATGGAGTACGCGGTAAAGACAAGCTGGACGTGCCGATCAAGTTCATCTGGAACTATGCCGGTAACACCATCACCAACCAGCACTCCGATATCAACAAAACCCACGACATTCTGCAGGATGACTCGCAGTGTGAAATGATCGTGGTGCTGGAAAACTTTATGACCTCCTCGGCGAAATATGCCGATATTCTGCTGCCGGATCTGATGACGGTCGAACAGGAGGACATCATCCCGAATGACTATGCCGGCAATATGGGCTACCTGATCTTTATCCAGCCGGCCACCTCTGCCAAGTTTGAGCGCAAACCCATCTATGAAGTGATGAGCGAGGTAGCGCGTCGCCTTGGGCCTGAGGTACACCAAAAATTCACCGAAGGGCGCACTCAGGAGCAGTGGCTGCAATACCTTTACGCCAAGATGCTGGAGAAGGACCCGCAGTTGCCGTCGTATGAAGCCTTGCGCAGCATGGGTATTTACAAGCGTAAAGATCCCAATGGGCACTTTGTGGCCTATAAAAAATTCCGTGACGATCCCACGGCCAACCCGCTGAAAACCCCCTCGGGCAAGATCGAAATCTATTCCGCCAAGCTGGCAGAGATCACCAGCAGTTGGGAGCTGGAGAAAGACGAAACCATCAGCCCGCTGCCGGTCTATGCCTCAACCTTTGAAGGTTGGGATGACCCGTTGCGTAACACCTATCCGCTGCAAATGTTCGGTTTCCACTATAAGGCCCGGACTCACTCCAGCTACGGCAATATTGACGTATTGCAGGCGGCTTGCCCGCAGGAAGTGTGGATCAACCCGCTTGATGCCAGCCAACGCGGCATTGCCAGTGGTGAAACGGTGCGGGTATTCAATGGCCGTGGCGAAGTTCGCGTGGCCGCCAAGGTGACGCCGCGCATCATGCCGGGCGTGGTAGCAATGGGGCAGGGAGCCTGGCATCAGGCCAACATGAACGGCGATCGTATCGATTACGGAGCCTGCATGAATACGCTCACCACCCACCGGCCATCGCCGTTGGCGAAAGGTAACCCGCAGCATACCAATCTGATCGAGATCGAAAAGATATGAAATAACAATCATTATCAATAAATGCCGAAATATCAGCGATTTATTGATTGTGAACAAGGTGGGGCTACCTCTTTTGGAGGATAGTTTCACCTAACGCGGGTCAAAATAAAAAAACCATTACCTGCCATTTTAAAACCGATCTGCGTAGTTGATTGCAGATTTTTGTAGCCATACCCCTGGCTGATTGAAGCAACCCAGAGCGAAAATATTATGAGCGAGTCCCCCAAAAAACCTCTAGCTGGTTTCGCCTGCTCCAGGCGAAAGCTGGTTAAAAACAGTGCTATTGGCGGGCTTGCGCTCGCCGTTGGTGGCGTTTCCTTACCTTTTAGCCGTCGTGCCAGCGCCGAAAGTTCTCCCGCACCAGCCCTTGCCAAACCCGAAGAAAAAGTGGTGTGGAGTGCCTGTACCGTCAACTGCGGTAGCCGTTGCCCGCTGCGGATGCATGTGGTCGACGGTATGATCAAATATGTCGAAACTGATAATACTGGCAACGACGAGTACCAAGAGTTGCATCAGGTTCGTGCCTGCCTGCGTGGGCGCTCAATGCGCCGCCGCGTGTATAACCCGGACCGCCTGAAGTACCCCATGCTGCGCGTGGGCAAGCGGGGCGAAGGAAAATTCAAGCAGATAAGCTGGGATGAAGCCTACACGCTGATCGCCGACAACATGAAGCGCATCATCAAAGACTATGGCAATGAAGCCATCTATTTGAACTACGGCACCGGCACCTTGGGGGGCACGGTCACCCGTTCCTGGCCACCGGGGTCTACGCTGATCGCTCGCCTGATGAACTGCTGCGGTGGCTATCTGAACCACTACGGTGACTACAGCACTGCGCAGATCGCCATGGGGCTGAATTATACCTACGGTGGTTGGGCCGACGGTAACAGCCCGACGGATATTGAAAACAGCAAGCTGGTGGTGCTGTTCGGCAATAACCCAGGTGAAACCCGCATGAGCGGCGGTGGGGTAACTTACCTGCTGGAGCAGGCACGTGAGCGTTCGAATGCGCGCATGATTGTGATCGATCCGCGCTATACCGATACCGCCGCGGGCAGAGAAGACGAGTGGATCCCAATCCGTCCTGGCACCGATGCGGCACTGGTTGCCGGGTTGGCGCATGTGTTGATCCGCGAGAATTTGGTCGACCAGCCGTTCCTGGATAAATACTGCGTCGGTTATGACGAGAAAACGTTACCTACCGGGGCACCGGCCAATGGGCACTATAAAGCCTACATCCTGGGCCTGGGTGATGATGGCATTGAGAAAACGCCTGCCTGGGCCTCAAAAATTACCGGCATCCCGGTCGAACGCATCGTTAAACTGGCACGCGAAATTGGCAGTACCAAACCGGCATTTATTTCCCAAGGCTGGGGGCCGCAGCGCCATGCCAACGGTGAGTTGACCTCACGCGCCATCGCCATGTTGCCGATCCTCACCGGTAATGTCGGGATCCATGGCGGTAACACGGGGGCGCGTGAAGGATCCTACAGCCTGCCGTTTGTTCGGATGCCGACGTTGGAGAATCCGGTTAAAACCAGCATCTCCATGTTCATGTGGACTGATGCCATTCTGCGCGGGCCGGAAATGACCGCCAAGCGTGATGGTGTGCAGGGCAAGGACAAGCTGGACGTGCCGATCAAGTTTATCTGGAACTACGCCAGTAACTGCCTGATTAACCAGCACTCAGAAATCAACCGTACCCATGACATTCTGCAAGACGAGAAGAAGTGCGAGATGATTGTGGTGATTGATAATCACATGACCTCGTCGGCGAAATATGCCGATCTGGTGTTGCCAGATTGCACCGCCTCTGAGCAGATGGATTTTTGTCTGGATGCCTCCAGCGGCAATATGGGCTACGTCATCTTCGCCGATCAGGCGATCAAACCGCAGTTTGAATGTAAGAACATTTATGACATGACCAGCGAGATTGCCCGGCGTATGGGGGTTGAGCAGGCTTTCACCGAGGGGCGGACTCAGGAAGAGTGGCTGCGTCACCTTTATCAGCAATCCCGGGAAGCCATTCCGGCGCTACCGGAGTTTGAACAGTTCCTCAAGCAAGGCATTTTCAAGCAGCGCGATCCTGATGGCCACCATGTGGCTTACAAAGCATTCCGGGCCGATCCGCTGTCTAATCCGCTGAAAACGCCTTCAGGCAAGATCGAGATTTATTCTGCCCAACTGGCGGAGCTGGCAGCGACTTGGGAATTATCTAAGGATGACGTTATCGATCCGTTGCCAGTGTATGCGGCCGGTTTTGAAAGCCTGGACGATCCATTGAGTAGCAAGTACCCGTTACAGATGACCGGATTCCACTACAAAGCTAGAACCCACTCCACTTACGGTAACGTCGACGTGCTGAAGGCCGCTTGCCGCCAGGAGATGTGGATCAACCCGATCGATGCACAATCTCGCGGGATAGCCAACGGCGACCTGATCCGCATTTATAACGAGCGGGGTGAGGTACGCATCAATGCCAAGGTGACGCCGCGTATGTTGCCGGGCGTGGTAGCTATGGGCGAAGGAGCCTGGTATGCGCCAGACGGTAGCCGCATCGATCATGCTGGCAGTATCAACGTGCTGACTACCCAGCGTCCGTCGCCGCTGGCCAAGGGCAATCCTTCTCACACTAATCTGGTCCAGGTCGCCAAACTTTAAGGAGTAGCTGATGACTACGCAATATGGATTCTACATTGATTCAAGTCGTTGCACCGGCTGCAAAACCTGCGAGTTGGCCTGCAAAGACTATAAAAACCTGACGCCGGACGTCAGTTTCCGTCGCATCTATGAGTATGCCGGGGGCGATTGGCAGCAGGACGGCGATAGCTGGCACCAGAATGTATTTGCCTATTACCTGTCTATCGCCTGTAACCATTGCGAAGATCCCGCCTGCACCAAAGTGTGCCCAAGCGGTGCCATGCATAAGCGGGAAGACGGCTTTGTGGTGGTGAACGAAGAGGTGTGTATCGGCTGCCGTTACTGCCATATGGCTTGTCCATACGGCGCACCGCAGTACAACGAAGCGAAGGGGCATATGACCAAGTGCGATGGTTGTTATGAGCGCGTCGCCGTTGGCCAAAAGCCGATTTGTGTCGAATCCTGCCCGCTGCGAGCCCTGGATTTTGGCCCGATAGACGAACTGCGTAAACAACATGGCACCCTGGCGCAAGTGGCACCGTTACCGGCCGCGCATTTCACCAAACCGTGCATTGTACTGAAACCTAACGCCAACAGCCGCCCGAGTGGTGACACTACCGGCCATCTGGCTAATCCGAAGGAGGTTTAAAATGGGAACGGGATGGCATGAATGGCCGCTGATGGTATTCACCGTATTAGGGCAGTTTGTGGTGGGTGGCATCATCGTAATGGGGTTGGCGTTGATCGCCGGTAATCTGACCGATCGCCAGAGCAAGGCGGTACACGGTTCTATGTTTTTCCTGTGGTTGCTGATGGGGATCGCCTTTATCGCCTCCGTGATGCACCTGGGGACGCCGATCAGGGCCTTTAACTCGCTCAATCGCATCGGTGAGTCGGCGTTGAGTAACGAGATCGCCAGCGGTTCGGTATTTTTTGCGGTAGGTGGCCTCTATTGGCTGCTGGCCATGTTGAAAAAAATGCCGCAGGCGCTGGGTAAAGTCTGGCTGGTGGTCACCATGGTGCTGGGCCTGCTGTTTGTCTACGCCATGACGCGTGTCTATCAGATCGATACCGTACCGACCTGGCATAACGGTTACACCACACTGAACTTCTTCCTGTCGGTGTTTATCGGCGGCCCGTTGTTGGGTGTATTGCTGCTGCGGGCGGCCGGTTTGCAAGTGGCTGGCCGTGGTCAACTGATGATGATCAGCGTGCTGGCGCTGCTGCTTAGCCTGTGTTCGGCGCTGTTGCAGGGCAGTGAGTTGGCCACCATCAGCAGCTCGGTACAGCAGGCGTCGGCGCTGATCCCGGAATATGGCCAGCTTATGGTATGGCGGCTGGTATTGCTGGTTCTCGGCCTGGGTTGCTGGATTTGCCCGCAGTTGCGCCGTGGTAACGCCAGTGTGATGGGGTTGACCTTGGGCTTTGTGTTAGTCTTTGCCGGTGAGTTGATTGGCCGTGGCGTATTCTACGGCCTGCATATGACCGTTGGCATGGCCGTGGCTGGCTAACGTTAATCTGGGCGCGGCCTGGCTGCGCCCCTGGAGAAGCCCCAAGTTATGATGCTTGAAAAAATTGCCCTGACTGGCCGTGTGCTAGGTGTTTTATTGTATGCCCCACCGGAGAGCAAAGAGTGCCAGCCTTTACTGGATTCTCTGGCCGATCCGCAGTGGCTGACCGAATGGCCTTATGAAGGCGCTCAAGAGGCCGCAGCCCTGATTGCTGAGGGTTTGGCTGGAAACCAGTCGGAAACGCTGTCAGAGGCTTATCAACGCCTGTTTGTTGGCCCTCATACGCTAGTTGCTCCTCCTTGGGGGTCAGTCTATCTGGATAGAGAAAGCGTGCTGTTTGGTGATTCGACGCTGCGCCTGCGCCAATGGCTGCGGGTGAACGGTATCGAAGCCCAGCGCGACCAGAATGAACCAGAAGACCATATTGGCACCTTGCTGATGATGGTGGCTTGGCTGGCCGAAGAGAAGCAGCACAAAATGATTTCCGGGCTGATTGCGCTGCACATTCTTCCGTGGGCACCGCGTTATCTGGAGCTGCTGCAGCAACATGCTGGACATCCGTTCTACCAAGGCGTGGCGCAGTTGGCACAAATCACGCTGGCAGCCTGGGCGGAAGAGTGCCCGACACCGGTGCCGAGCCTGGAACTGTATTTCTGATGAACAACGACCAGCAGTTATCTGCGCAAGGCAATAGCCGACGCCGGTTGCTGACTGGTTGGCTTGATCGTAATAAAGCCTTGCCGGAGCGGGGGGCGTCCTCTGTGACATTGCCTGTGGTGGCTCGTCCACCTCAGGCTTTGCCGGAGGCGTTGTTCAGTACGTTGTGCAACGGCTGCGGCAGCTGCGTAAGCAGCTGCCCGTACGGTTTATTGAGCATCGATCAAGGCAAGGCGGTATTGAGCATCGATTTCACCGAGTGTGATGTCTGCCGCAAATGCACCACCGCCTGCCAAACAGGGGCGCTGCGTGACAAAATGCCCTGCGACACGCTGCTGCGCCCGCAAATCAGCCATAGCTGCCTGGGGCGGCAAGACAGCTGCCGGATGTGTACCATCAACTGCCCACAACAGGCTTTATCCTTCCAGCTTTCTGAAAGTGGTGCCCGCCAATTACAGTGTGACGATATGCTGTGCAATGGCTGCGGGTTGTGCAAGCTATCCTGCTTTCATGGACATATTTCCTTGGCTGCCTCGGGTGAAAAATCGTTGCCGGAACAGCTATAAAACCCGTTTTACCCCATTGCTAAACATATTGTGCGATCGCCCATTAACCGCCGATTGACTTTTTTATCGCCAGTGGCATGATGCGCGCACTCTAGTCTGTCTGTTCGGTTTCAATTTCACTATGTCCGCATATTCTCGCCCAGTGCTAATGTTGCTCTGCGGCCTATTGCTGCTTACGGTTTCCATCGCCGTTTTGAACACTTTGGTTCCTCTCTGGTTAACGCATGCCCAATTGCCAACCTGGCAAGTAGGGATTGTCAGTTCGTCTTACTTTACCGGTAACCTGCTGGGAACGCTGGTGGCGGGCAAACTGATCAAGCGGATTGGTTTTACCCGCAGCTATCATCTTGCCTGTCTGGTCTTTGCCCTCGCAACCGTGGGGATGGTGCTGTCGCTGGATTTCTGGAGCTGGGTCGGCTGGCGCTTTTTTGCCGGGGTAGGGTGTGCCTGGATTTGGGTGATCGTCGAAAGCGCGCTGTTGCGCAGCGGTAATTTGAGTAACCGTGGCCAACTGCTGGCGGCGTATATGATGGTTTACTATCTCGGTACGGTTGCGGGGCAGTTGTTACTAAGCAGTGTTTCAACCCAGTTGTTGGATGTGGTGCCATGGGTGACCGCTGTTGTAATGGCTGCCATGCTGCCGATGCTGTTTGCTCGGGTGAATCACCAGGATGACGAGCCGCAGCAGGCCTCTATCTGGCAGATGTTTAAACGTCGTGATGCTCGGTTGGGCATTAACGGCTGTATTATCTCGGGGATAGTGCTGGGCTCGCTGTACGGCCTGATGCCGTTGTATTTAAACCATCAGGGGATGAGTGATGCCAGCGTGGGGTACTGGATGGCGCTGTTGGTCAGTTCCGGCATCGTGGGTCAGTGGCCAATAGGGCGCTTGGCCGATCGCTATGGTCGCCTGCTGGTGCTGCGCATTCAGGTGTTCGTGGTGATCCTTGCCAGTATCGCGATGCTGGGTAACTATGCGATGGCTCCTGCGTTGTTTATTCTGGGGTGCTCGGGCTTTACCCTGTACCCGGTGGCGATGTCCTGGGCCTGCGAAAAGGTGCTGCCGCATCAGTTGGTGGCGATGAACCAGACATTGTTAATGAGCTATACCGTCGGCAGCTTGCTAGGCCCATCGATGACGTCGATGCTGATGCAGAGCTACTCCGATCGGCTGCTGTTTGTGATGATTGCGGTGGTGGCGCTGGTTTATCTGGTGATGCTGCTGAAGAAACCCGGCCATCATCACACTCCGTTGGCCGCAGCGTGAAATACAAAACCCGGCAGATGCGCCGGGTTTTTTGTGCGAGCCGGGAGAGGCTTAATAGATCACTTTGTGGCCGTAGCTTTCCAGGATCCCCTTAACGCGATCCATCGTGTCGGCCTTCGGCGGATGAACGCCGTCCAGCTTGTACTCTTCACCCATCGCGATCCATTTGTGTTTACCTAGCTCGTGGTAAGGCAACAGCTCAATCTTCTCGATATTGGTCATATCCTTGGTGAATTCACCGAGCAGATGCGTCGATTTATCATCATCAGACCAGCCCGGCACCACTACGTAGCGGATCCAGGTACGTTGATTACGTTTGGCCAGATAACGAGCAAACTCCAGCGTGCGATGGTTGGAAACTCCCACCAGATTCTGGTGAATATCGTCATTCATCTGTTTCAGATCGAGCATCACCAGGTCGGTGGTATCCAGCAGCTCATCGATCACCGGGTCGTAACGGCGGACAAAACCGTTGGTGTCCAGACAGGTGCTGATCCCTTCCTTGTGACAGGCGCGGAACCAGTCGCGGACAAATTCGGCCTGCAGGATCGCTTCACCACCGGACGCCGTTACGCCGCCGCCGGAAGCGTTCATAAAGTGGCGGTAGGCTACGGTATCGGTCATTAGCTCTTCAACCGTGACCTCTTTACCTCCGTGAGTGTCCCAGGTATCACGGTTATGGCAGTACAGGCAGCGCATCAGGCAACCCTGGAAGAACACGATAAAGCGGATACCAGGGCCATCAACGGTGCCACAGGATTCGAAAGAGTGGATGCGGCCTTTCAAGGACATTGCGGGTTTCTCCAAAATTGACTGTCAAACGCAGTCTAAAATAGGCTGGTAACCGCCAGGCAGGGATCAACGATGTGGCGAAAAAAAGCGCCAGGTAAAACGATTCCTGTTGGCCGGTTACTTACCGGATCACTGTTTTGCCAGCTATCCATGCATTATATACCCTTCGCAGAGTAAGCAGCAGCGTAGATATCTGGCAAAACAGACTCAAGACCAGAGTCAGGGATTACTTAGTAAAAAGGCCGGAATATCCGGCCTTGGTAAGACTTGTTTTGCGGGGCAGAGCGATCCGCCCCGGCGAAACATTGATTAGATTGACTGGGTGAAAGTACGAGTAATCACGTCTTGTTGCTGTTCTTTAGTCAACGAGTTGAAACGTACTGCGTAACCCGATACGCGGATGGTCAGCTGAGGATATTTCTCAGGGTTTTCCATCGCGTCCAGCAGCATTTCACGGTTCATCACGTTCACGTTCAGGTGTTGACCACCTTCGATTGACGCTTCGTGATGGAAGTAACCATCCATCAGACCTGCCAGGTTGGCTTTACGCACGTCGTCGTCTTTACCCAACGCGTTAGGCACGATAGAGAAGGTGTAAGAGATACCATCTTTCGCATAGGCAAACGGCAGTTTGGCTACGGAGGTCAGAGAGGCTACAGCACCTTTCTGATCGCGGCCGTGCATTGGGTTGGCACCAGGACCAAATGGAGCGCCAGCACGACGGCCATCTGGGGTGTTACCGGTTTTCTTACCATAAACCACGTTAGAGGTGATGGTCAGCACGGACTGAGTTGGTACCGCATTACGGTAGGTACGCAGTTTCTGAATTTTCTTCATGAAACGTTCTACCAGGTCACAAGCGATGTCATCTACGCGCGAATCGTTGTTACCGAACTGCGGATATTCACCTTCGACTTTGAAGTCGATAGCCAGGCCGTCTTCGTCACGGATGGTGGATACTTTGGCGTACTTGATGGCAGACAGGGAGTCGGCTGCTACGGACAGACCCGCGATACCACAAGCCATAGTGCGATAAACATCACGGTCATGCAGAGCCATCAGTGCAGCTTCATAGCTGTACTTGTCGTGCATGTAGTGGATGATGTTCAACGAGGTCACATACTGCTTGGCCAGCCAGTCCATGAAGTGGTCCATACGTTCCATGACTTTGTCATAGTCCAGTACGGTGTCCATCATTGGTGCTTCTTTCGGGCCAACCTGCATTTTCAGTTTTTCATCAACGCCGCCGTTGATAGCGTACAACATGGTTTTCGCCAGGTTGGCACGCGCACCGAAGAACTGCATTTGCTTACCGACAATCATCGGGCTGACGCAACAGGCGATGGCATAGTCATCGTTGTTGAAGTCTGGGCGCATCAGATCGTCGTTTTCATACTGTACGGAGGAGGTGTCGATAGACACTTTCGCGGCGTATTTTTTGAAGTTCAACGGCAGTTTTTCAGACCACAGGATGGTCATGTTTGGCTCTGGAGATGGCCCCATGGTGTACAGCGTGTTCAGGAAGCGGAAGCTGTTTTTGGTTACCAGCGTACGACCATCAACACCCATACCTGCCAGGGATTCAGTTGCCCAGATTGGGTCACCAGAGAACAGCTCATCATATTCAGGAGTACGCAGGAAGCGAACCATACGCAGTTTCATGACCAGATGGTCGATCAGTTCTTGCGCCTGCAGTTCGGTCAGTTTACCGGCCTTGATATCGCGCTCAATGAACACGTCCAGGAAGGTAGATACGCGGCCAAAGGACATGGCTGCACCGTTCTGGGATTTCACTGCGGCCAGGTAGCCGAAGTAGGTCCACTGTACGGCTTCTTGAGCAGTGATAGCTGGGCCAGAAATATCGTAGCCGTATTTGGCGGCCATTTCTTTAATCTGACCTAGGGCACGGTGCTGTTCAGCAATTTCTTCACGCAGCTGGATGGTCATTTCCAAGTCTTCGCCGTTTTCCAGGCGGGTCTGCAGAGATTTGAACTGGTTCAGCTTGTCGGCCATCAGGAAGTCGATACCGTACAAGGCAACGCGACGGTAGTCACCGATGATACGGCCACGGCCATACGCATCTGGCAGACCGGTCAGTACGCCAGATTTACGGCAGTTCAGGATGTCTTTGGTGTAAACGTCGAATACGCCCTGGTTGTGGGTTTTACGGTATTCGGTGAACACTTTCTTCACTTGTGGATCCAGTTCACGGCCATAAACCTTGCATGAACCTTCAACCATCTTGATGCCGCCGAATGGGATCAGCGCGCGTTTCAGAGGAGCATCGGTCTGCAAACCAACGATAGTTTCCAGATCTTTGTTGATATAGCCCGCATCATGAGAAGTCACGGTAGAAACGACGTTGGTATCGAAATCAACTGGCGCATGGGTGCGGTTTTCCAGTTTGATCCCTTCCATAACCTTATCCCACAGAGTGGTAGTGGCTTGACTTGCGCCAGCCAGGAAGGATTCATCACCCTCGTAAGGAGTGTAGTTTTTCTGGATGAAGTCACGTACGTTGACTTCTTTCTGCCAGTCACCTTCGCTGAAACCTTGCCAAGCGGTCGCTAACTTCTCGTTAAGTTCGGTCATTATACACCTACCTTCTAATGTGGATTTCTTTGTAAACCCGGCGCCGTGCCAGCCAACAGATTAGTGCTTCTGTTCGCCGCCACGCAGATAAATTACCCAGTAAGTCAACCCAACCAGCAAACCACCACCAATAATGTTGCCAATGGTGACGGGGATCAGGTTGTCGATGATAAAGTTGCTTACGGTCAGATGAGCGAATTGCTCGGGTGCTGCCCCCACGGCTTGCCAAAACTCTGGCGTGGCAAAGTGTTTAACCACAATACCCATAGGGATCATAAACATATTGGCGATACTGTGCTCAAAGCCACTGGCAACAAACATGGCCACCGGCAGGATCATGGCGAACATCTTGTCCATCAGGCTGCGGCCGGAGTAACTCATCCATACGGCCAGGCAAACCATCAGGTTAGCCAGGATACCCAGACAGACGGCTTCGATGAAGGTGTGATGCAGTTTATGGTTGGCGGTTTGCAATACATTCAAACCCCACTGGCCATTAGCCGCCATATACTCACCAGAGAACCAGATCAGAGCGACGAAGAACAGGGCGCCAATCAGGTTGCCGATATAGACGTTTAACCAGTTAAGAGCCAGTTGCCCCCAGGTAATACGCCCGCTGGCTTTGGCAATCACGGTCAGTACGGTGGAGGTAAACAGGTCCGCCCCGCAGACGACGACCAGCATTAACCCCATGGAGAAGCAGATACCACCCACCAGTTTGGCGAGGCCGAAAGGAATGGCGGCGGTGCCGGTGGTCGCTGTGATATAAAAAACAAAGGCGATAGAAATGAACACACCTGCAGTGATCGCTAAATAAAAAGTCGTTAGCGGACGCTTGGTGGCTTTATAAACCCCCGCATCTTCGGCAACTTTCGCCATCGCGGCAGGTAACAGCATATCGAAGGGGTTGTCAGCTCTCACACTAACTCTCGCTCTTAAGGGTTATTACAACACACCGAGATACTAGCAAAGCAGTATAGGGTAAAAATTGACTTGGATCATAACGCGCAGAAGTAAAACGGCTTAAAACCGCAAAATAAGTAAGGGGAATTGACTTATCTTATTGATTTTTGTGCAAAAAATATTTTTTAATGTTTGCAAAAAATTTTGAAGTCAGTGCCGTTTTGGACTGGGAAGGGTTAAATTTTTGTACTTATTGTCGCTTTTTGATGAATAAGCATTAATTGATGGTTAATTAATATTTCACGCCGGCGTAACAATTGGTGATTTAATTACCCTGTTGGCCGATAAGTGCGCTTTTTTAAAAAAACTTCTACGCCATGATTAGCCCGTTTTATGATCTGCGACCGACTCAAGACTGCTTCTTTGGGAGTAACGCCGGTAAAATTCTACCGGCGTATCAATCAGGCTTATGCCTGCGCCCAATGACGGCGTTTGGCGGTTTGCAGTTTTTCGTAAGCCGCCAACAGCGCTTGATGCGCTGGCAGGGCTTTCAATTCACTGTCGATGGCAAACAGGCCGTTGAAGCGCTCTTCGCCGCTCATGGCCGCAGAGGCCGCGTCAACCGCATCCTGACCATACATCTTCACGAAGGCCGTGTGATATTGGGTTGGGTCGCGTTCTGGCTCCAACGCCAACAGCAGCAGCGTCTGCAAGCAACGGTAGTAGTTGCTGCGCTCCGGGGTAAACAGCGAGGCGTTGAACTCCTGCGTCCACTCGGCCCAGATCAGTGCCTGCTCGAGATCGCCGCCGGCCAATGCCAGCATGGATTTCAGTTCGCCAACGCGCAGGGTGTACCAGGCGTTGTCTTTACCAGAGGCAATGCCCAGTAATTCACGTACGCGGGTGAAATCGTCCAGCCCTTCATCATCCAACTGCTGGATCAGCGCCAGATACTCTTCTGGTTCCCATTCGCTGCCCGGCAATTGCAGCAGGGTTTCACGCAGGTGTGCGCCCATGCTGTTGTTTGCCAGCAGCAGATCCTCTGCCGGATAGATGTCGGACATCCCCGGTACGATGATGCGGCAGGCGTAAACGTCCAGGTGCTCGTAATCGGCGATATACACTTCGGCATCTTCTTTATTAAAGATGCTCATCAGGGTGGCGAACTCTTCCTGCGTGCTGCCGCTGAAACGCCAGTCGACAAACGGATAGTCGGCATCCTGTTTGAACAGATCCCAGGAGATCAAACCGCTGGAATCGATGAAGTGAGTTTCCAGGTTGGCGTGCTCGGCTACTTCTTCGTCATCGAAGGTCGGGGCGGTGAACACATCCAGATCTTTCAAGCCGCGGCCTTGCAACAGCTCGGTAACGGTACGCTCCAGTGCGACACCGAAATCGGGGTGAGCACCAAAGGAGGCAAAGCAGGTGCCGTTGGCGGGGTTAAACAACACCACGCAGATCACCGGGTAGTTGCCGCCTAATGAGGCATCATAAGAGAGGATCGGGAAGCCTTCGGCCTCCAGCTTGGCGATCGCCTCAACCACGTCAGGATAGCGGTTCAGCACTTCGCTCGGGATTTCCGGCAGGCTGATGGACTCGGCGATGATGCGGTTTTTTACATAGCGCTCGAACACCTCGGAGAGGCCCTGAACCCGCGCTTCGTTGGCGGTATTGCCAGCGGACATGCCGTTGGACACATACAGGTTGCCGATGATGTTCATCGGAATATAGACGGTCTGCTGATCCGACTGCCGGGTGAAAGGCAGGGCGCAGATGCCACGATCGCTATTGCCAGACTGCAGATCGATCAGATCGCTGGCAGTCAGTTCCTGCTCCGGATCGTAGAAGGCGTGAGTGCGCTCATCCAGGATGCCTTGTGGCAGCGAGTTGTCGGCCGGAACCGGGAACCATTTTTCATTGGGATAGTGAACAAAATCGCCTTCGGCAATCTGTTGGCCCAAATAGAAATCGGCGAAGAAATAGTTGGTCGACAGGCGTTCGAAGTACTCGCCCAGCGCGGAAGCTAGTGCGGCCTTTTTGCTGGCACCCTTACCGTTGGTGAAGCACAGCGGGCAATCGCGATCGCGGATATGCACTGACCAGACGTGTGGCACCGGATTCAGCCAGGAGGCTTCTTCGATATTGAAACCCAGATCGGTTAGTTTCTGCTGAAAACGGGCGATGGAGTCTTCTAGCGCAGCGTCTTTGCCAGGAATAAAAGTTTGCGTCATTGTGTTCACTTATATGGCGTACTAAAAACGCGCAATGATACGAGGTTTTGTTCCCAAGCTCCACGTATTCCGAAAGCCGATCAGAAGTCACAGTTTTTATGGGGATAAAGACGATAATTCAGCGGGTTAACAATAATGGAGAAACGTAATGAAATCAGTGAAACTCAGCGTATTGGCACTGCTGTTGGCCGGGGCTTGCGGCTCGGCACTGGCGTTACCTAATATCACCTTGCTGGCCACTGGCGGCACTATCGCTGGCGGCGGTGACTCTGCCACCAAGTCCAATTACACTGCGGGTAAACTAGGTGTTGAGGCGTTAGTGGATGCCGTGCCGGAGTTGAAAAAGGTGGCCAACGTGCAGGGTGAGCAGGTGGTTAATATCGGTTCCCAGGATATGAATGACGAGGTCTGGCTCAAGCTGGTCAAGAAGATTAACGCGGACTGCGCCAAAACCGATGGCTTCGTGATCACTCACGGTACCGACACGCTGGAGGAGACCGCCTATTTCCTGGATCTCACCGTCAAGTGCGAAAAACCGGTGGTCATTGTCGGGGCGATGCGTCCGGCAACGGCCATGAGTGCCGATGGCCCATTTAACCTGTATAACGCGGTTGTCACGGCTGCCGACCCTCAATCGGCCAAGCGGGGCGTGCTGGTGGTGATGAATGATACGGTGCTTGATGGCCGCGACGTGACCAAAACCAATACCACCGGCGTACAGACTTTCCAATCGCCTAATTTTGGCCCGCTGGGGTACATCCACAACGGCAAAATCGACTACCAACGTTCGCCACAGCGCAAGCACACCAGCGAAACGCCGTTTAACGTCGACCAGATGAGTACGCTGCCGAAGGTCGGTATTATCTATAATTATGCCAACGCGTCCGATGCTCCGGCCAAGGCGCTGATCGCCGAAGGTTATCAAGGGATCGTCAGCGCCGGGGTGGGGAATGGCAACCTGTATAAAACCGTGTTTGATACGCTGGCCACCGCGGCCCATAACGGCGTGGCGGTCGTGCGTTCTTCCCGTGTGCCTACCGGTTCCACCACCGAAGATGCGGAAGTGGATGATACCAAACTCGGTTTTGTGGCTGCTGGCACGCTGAATCCGCAAAAAGCGAGAATTCTGCTGCAGCTGGCATTGACCCAGACCAAAGACGCCAAACAGATCCAGGCGATGTTTAATCAGTATTGATTCCTGACTCAAGTGGGGGCGTAATGTCCCCATTTTCCCCGTCCCGACTAAGCTGTAGGAAATCCCCATTACGCAGGAACGATTTCATGCAGGCATTTGATATCCAAAGAATGGCATTCGACGAGACCACGCCAGAGTTCTTGGCCGAGGTGGCGTTACGCTGCCTGTTCACTTTTTTGCTGGTATTTATCTTTTTAAAAATGACCGGGCGGCGTGGGGTACGCCAAATGTCGCTGTTTGAGGTACTAATCATCCTGACTCTGGGTTCCGCAGCCGGTGACGTCGCGTTTTATCACGATGTTCCTTTGCTACCGGTGCTGATGGTGTTTGTTTCTATCATGGTGATGTATCGCTTTTCCACCTGGCTGATGGATCGTTTTCAAAAACTCCAGACCTGGATGGAGGGCGAGCCGTTGATTCTGGTCAGTGAAGGGCTGTTCGATTGGGACATTCTGTGCCGGGAAAATATCACCCACGATGAGTTCTTTATGGAACTCCGTCAGGCCGGTGTTGAGCACTTAGGGCAGGTGAGATTGGCCATCCTTGAGGTGAACGGCACCATATCGGTGTATTTCTACCCGGATGAGCAGGTACGGCCCGGGTTACCGGTATTACCGGCAAAATGCGTTAAAAGCGTGGTTGAGATTGATGTGGAGGGTGATTATGCCTGCGGGATGTGTAGCCTGATCTCCACCTTGACGCCATCACCGGAACACGACTGCCCACGCTGTGGCAACCGTAAATGGATCGCAGCCCTGTCCCATAGCCGGGTAAGCTGAATACAGCACAAAAAACCGCGTTAACCCGCTGAATACGCCAGTGTCACAGCGTTTTATGGCACAAATAAACCCTGAGGCCGCAGAGCCTGTTATTTGCGGTCTCGTCAGTTTCCCACCCTTGGAACAATAAGCATTGCAGCCGGGTTACGTGAGTGATAAAACCGATAGAGTTGGTTAACATCAGCGTTAACTTCGGGCATATGTCGAAAGCCGGTTTTTACGGCGCACAGTGAATGTGGTGAGGGGAAATGACTCAGGTTTATAATTTTAGCTCAGGCCCGGCGATGCTGCCGGTTGAAGTGTTGCGTCGTGCGGAACAAGAGCTGTGCAACTGGCACGGTCTTGGCACTTCGGTGATGGAAATCAGCCATCGCAGTAAAGAATTCATCGCCGTCGCCGAACAGTCCGAACAGGATCTACGCGATCTGCTGAAAGTCCCCGCCAACTATAAAGTGCTGTTCTGCCACGGTGGTGCCCGCGCGCAATTCGCCGCGTTACCACTGAACCTGTTGGGCGATAACACCACTGCCGACTATATCGATGGCGGCTACTGGGCGCACAGTGCGATCACTGAAGCGGAAAAATACTGCCAGCCGAAGGTGATTGACGTTAAAACCACCGTTGATGGCTTAAGCGGCATCAAGCCGATGAAAGAGTGGCAACTGAGCGATAACGCGGCTTACGTGCACTATTGCCCGAACGAAACCATCGACGGCGTGGCGATTGATGAAACGCCAGACTTTGGCGATAAAGTGGTGATTGGCGATTACTCTTCGACCATCCTTTCCCGTCCGTTGGACGTCAGCCGTTTCGGTGTTATCTATGCGGGCGCACAGAAAAACATTGGTCCTGCTGGCCTGACGCTGGTGATCGTGCGTGAAGATCTACTGGGTAAAGCGCGCCGCGAAGTCCCATCGATCCTGGACTACACCGTGCTGGCAGAAAACGACTCGATGTTCAACACGCCGCCAACCTTCGCCTGGTATCTGTCTGGCCTGGTGTTCAAATGGCTGAAAGAGCAGGGCGGCCTGGTGGAAATGCAAAAGCGCAACCAAGCCAAGGCCGAGTTGCTGTATAGCACCATCGATCAGTCGGACTTCTATCGTAGCCGCGTGGCTGTTGCCAACCGCTCCTGGATGAACGTGCCGTTCCAGCTTGCCGATCCCGCACTGGACAAAGTGTTCCTGAGCGAAGCAGAAGCCATTGGCCTGCAGGCACTGAAGGGCCACCGCGTAGTAGGCGGCATGCGTGCTTCCATCTATAATGCGATGCCGTTGGCGGGCGTGAAGACCCTGACTGACTTTATGGTCGACTTCGAACGCCGCCATGGTTGATGGCCACCGCCCGTACTGAACGGGCGGTCGTACCGCTGTTGTCCTTTTGCATTAAAGCGGCTCCGGCATTATCCCGGGGCCGTTTCGTTTATCAGATTCTGGAGAGTTTTGTTCACATGGTGGATTCCCTGACGTTACAACCGGTTGCTTTGGTCGATGGCACCGTCAACTTACCCGGCTCCAAGAGCGTATCCAATCGGGCTTTGCTACTGGCTGCGCTGGCGCGGGGAACGACCCGGCTGACCAACCTGCTGGACAGTGACGATGTGCGTCATATGCTGAATGCCTTGCAGACACTAGGGGTGAGTTACCAGCTCTCTGACGATCGCACCACCTGTTCCGTTGAGGGCAACGCGGGTCCGTTGGTTGCCACGCAGCCGTTGGAGCTGTTTCTCGGTAATGCCGGTACGGCAATGCGTCCGTTAGCGGCGGCACTGTGCCTGGGAGAGGGCGATGTGGTGTTGACCGGCGAACCACGCATGAAAGAGCGCCCGATTGGCCATCTGGTGGATGCACTACGCCAGGGCGGGGCGCAAATCGATTACCTTGAACAAACCGATTACCCACCTGTGCGCCTGCGTGGTGGCTTCCGCGGCGGTGACGTCAGCGTTGATGGCAGTGTTTCCAGCCAGTTCCTGACCGCCTTGCTGATGATGGCACCGTTGGCGGCCCAAGACACCGCTATCCATATCAAAGGTGAGTTAGTTTCCAAACCTTATATCGATATTACCCTGCACCTGATGAGTACTTTCGGCGTTGAAGTCACGCACGACAACTATCGCGTGTTCCATATCCGTGGGCAGCAGATTTACCGTTCGCCAGGCGACTATCTGGTGGAAGGCGATGCCTCTTCGGCATCCTATTTCCTGGCCGCGGCGGCGATTAAGGGCGGCACCGTGCGCGTTACCGGTATCGGTAAGAAAAGCGTGCAAGGCGATACCAAATTTGCCGACGTGCTGGAAAAAATGGGCGCGCGCATCACCTGGGGCGATGATTTTATCGAGTGCAGCCGCGGCGAGCTAAAAGGCATCGATATGGATATGAACCATATTCCAGATGCGGCGATGACCATTGCCACTACCGCACTGTTCGCGACTGGGCCGACCACCATCCGCAATATCTACAACTGGCGGGTAAAGGAAACCGACCGTCTGGCGGCGATGGCAACAGAACTGCGCAAAGTCGGTGCAGAGGTCGATGAAGGCGAGGATTACATTCATGTCGTACCGCCAAGCCAGCTGCAGTTTGCCGAGATTGGTACCTACAACGATCACCGTATGGCGATGTGTTTCTCGCTGGTGGCACTCTCCGATACGCCAGTGACCATTCTTGATCCGAAGTGCACCGCCAAGACCTTCCCGGACTATTTTGAGCAGCTGGCGCGTATCAGCCAGTTGGCCTAATCTTCTCGATATCCGTTATCAATGGGCCTCGTTTGAGGCCTTTTTTGCGCATTGGTGCCCATCTTTTCGGCAATCAGACAGTTCGCGGTAACAGTAAACTCCACAGGCGCGTATAATACGCCCCCGAATCTGCTCCTACTTGGGCAGACAGCAGGCGTGTTCCTGTGAGGTTTCTACCTGAAGGAGAGAGAAATGACGGCTACAGTTCCGGTGATAACCGTTGATGGGCCAAGTGGTGCAGGCAAAGGCACGCTGTGCAAAGCGCTGGCAGAATCCCTTGGTTGGCGTTTGCTGGATTCCGGCGCGATTTATCGCGTCCTGGCCCTGGCAGCGTTGCACCATCAGGTGGATATCACCTCTGAAGAGGCGTTAGTCCCCTTGGCCGCCCATCTCGACGTCCGCTTTGTTGCTCAGGACGGCAAGCTGCAGGTTATTTTGGAAGGTGAGGACGTCAGTAATGAGATCCGCACCGAAACCGTTGGCAATACGGCTTCGCAAACGGCCGCATTCCCACGAGTTCGTGAGGCGCTGCTGCGCCGCCAACGCGCATTTCGCGAGGCACCGGGCCTGATCGCCGATGGCCGTGACATGGGCACGGTGGTGTTCCCGGATGCGCCGGTTAAAATTTTCCTTGACGCCAGTTCCGAAGAGCGTGCGCATCGTCGCATGCTACAGTTGCAGGAAAAGGGCTTTAATGTTAACTTTGAACGTCTTTTAGCCGAGATAAAGGAACGGGATGACCGTGACCGTAATCGGGCTATTGCGCCACTGGTGCCGGCTCTCGATGCCCTCGTGTTGGATTCTACCAGCATGTCGATCGAGGAAGTGATCCAGCGGGCGTTGGCATATGCACATGAAGTTTTGGCGTTGCCGCAGCAATAAGCGCGGCGGCGTTTTTAGCTTTTTGTTATATTTGTCATCGTACTGCATAGCAGTAACTGAATATATCGGGTAAAATTTTACCCCTGTAACCTAAACCTTGTCGGCAGGAAGCCAATGGCGAGGTATGTGAAACAACCCCATTCGGCGGGATGCTAAATGGACGTTAAACTATAGAACCCTGAAGATTAAACATGACTGAATCTTTCGCTCAACTCTTTGAAGAATCCCTGAAAACAATCGAAACCCGTCCGGGTTCCATCGTTCGTGGTGTTGTTGTTGCTATCGATAAAGATGTCGTACTGGTTGATGCCGGTCTGAAATCTGAATCTGCCATCCCGGCTGAGCAATTCAAAAACGCCCAGGGCGAGCTGGAAATCCAGGTTGGTGACGAAGTTGACGTTGCGCTGGACGCTGTTGAAGATGGCTTCGGTGAAACTCTGCTGTCCCGTGAGAAAGCTAAGCGTCACGAAGCTTGGATCACGCTGGAAAAAGCTTACGAAGAAGCTGAAACTGTCGTCGGTGTTATCAACGGCAAAGTTAAGGGTGGCTTCACTGTAGAGCTGAACGGTATTCGTGCGTTCCTGCCAGGTTCCCTGGTTGACGTGCGTCCAGTTCGCGACACTCTGCACCTGGAAGGCAAAGAGCTTGAGTTCAAAGTCATCAAGCTGGATCAGAAGCGCAACAACGTTGTTGTTTCTCGTCGTGCAGTAATCGAATCCGAAAACAGCGCAGAGCGCGATCAACTGCTGGAAAACCTGCAGGAAGGCATGGAAGTTAAAGGTATCGTTAAGAACCTCACTGACTACGGTGCATTCGTGGATCTGGGCGGCGTTGACGGCCTGCTGCACATCACTGACATGGCTTGGAAACGCGTTAAGCACCCAAGCGAAATTGTCAACGTGGGCGACGAAATCACTGTTAAGGTGCTGAAGTTCGACCGCGAGCGTACTCGTGTATCTCTGGGCCTGAAGCAACTGGGCGAAGATCCATGGGTTGCTATCGCTAAACGCTACCCAGAAGGCACCAAGCTGACTGGTCGTGTAACCAACCTGACTGATTACGGCTGCTTCGTGGAAATCGAAGAAGGCGTTGAAGGTCTGGTACACGTTTCTGAAATGGATTGGACCAACAAAAACATCCATCCGTCCAAAGTTGTTAACGTGGGCGATGTAGTGGAAGTGATGGTTCTGGACATCGATGAAGAGCGTCGTCGTATCTCCCTGGGCCTGAAGCAGTGCAAAAACAACCCATGGCAGCAGTTTGCAGAAACCCACAACAAGGGCGACCGTGTTGAAGGTAAAATCAAGTCTATCACTGACTTCGGTATCTTCATCGGCCTGGACGGCGGCATCGACGGCCTGGTTCACCTGTCTGACATCTCCTGGAACGTTGCAGGCGAAGAAGCAGTTCGTGAATACAAGAAAGGCGACGAAATCGCAGCTGTGGTTCTGCAAGTTGACGCAGAGCGCGAGCGTATCTCCCTGGGCGTGAAGCAACTGGCTGAAGATCCGTTCAATAACTACCTGTCTATGAACAAGAAAGGTACTATTGTTACTGGTAAAGTCACTGCAGTTGACGCCAAAGGTGCTACAGTTGAATTAGCAGGCGGCGTAGAAGGTTACCTGCGTGCTTCTGAAGCCTCTCGCGACCGTATTGAAGACGCAACTCTGGTTCTGAACGTTGGTGACGAAGTTGAAGCTAAATTCACTGGCGTTGACCGTAAGAACCGCGTTGTAAGCCTGTCCGTCCGTGCGAAGGACGAAGCTGACGAGAAAGATGCAATTGCTACGGTTAACAACAGCAAACCGGAAGAAAGCAACTTCTCTAACGCTATGGCTGAAGCCTTCAAAGCGGCTAAAGGCGAGTAATGACGGGGGGCGGTTTCTGACCGCCCCGATACGGTAGTTTAGCTGCAAAGCTTGGAGGAACTATGACCAAGTCTGAACTTATTGAAAGACTTGCTGGCCAGCAATCTCATATTCCGGCGAAGGCCGTTGAGGATGCAGTGAAAGAGATGCTCGAACACATGGCAGCTACGCTAGCCGAGGGTGAGCGCATTGAGATCCGCGGATTCGGCAGTTTTTCTCTTCACTACCGTGCTCCGCGCGTCGGCCGTAACCCTAAAACGGGTGATAAAGTTGAGTTGGACGGCAAGTACGTTCCTCACTTCAAGCCAGGTAAAGAGTTGCGTGACCGTGCCAATATCTATGGCTAGTCGCTGACCACCCATAGTGTTGTTGCTTGTAAAGAATATAAAACGGTGCCTTAGGGTGCCGTTTTTTTTCGGCTGTAAAATCGTCCATACCTGCCAAAATTTGCGATCCAGTACGCAACCTTTCCTGCAAATACCAAATAGCCAACCGATTGTTTTCGAGATACTTTCCTGGATAGCAAACTGCAACTGGCAGTTACCCGCCTGAGAAGTAACATTGGTTGCAGGATAAACTTGGCAAGGAGCGCGGAAATCAGGATTTCGCTGGATAGGGCCGCCATCGCTTTGGTGATGGGGATGCTGCCAATACTGTTTTTGCCCCAATTACCGCCGTGGCCTTTATTGTTGGGGCTAACCGTTGTGGCTCTGCGGTTGTGGCGACATAAACCTAACCCATGGAGTCAGGCATTGTGCTGCTGCCTGCTGGGTTTTATCTACGCCACTGGCAGTGCCAGCCTAGTGATGCAGCAAGTCGCAACGTTGACGACCAGCGGTGATAAAGCCGTGATTGCTTCCGTGCGTAGCATTTTGCTGGACGGGGGGGAAACGCCACAGGTTCAACTGCGTATTGAGCAGGTTAGCGGGCGCTGGCTGGTTCCTGCGTTGTCCTTTTCGGCAAACTGGCGCGGCGGAAAGCCCTGTGCCGGGCAACGTTGGGCAATGAAGGTTCGTTTCCGCCCGGTACACAGCAGCCTGAATGAAGGGGGTTTCGACGGGCAGCGTTGGGCTATTGCTAATCGGCAACCGCTGCGTGGCTTTATACGTTCCGCCACGGTACTGGATAAGGGTTGTAACTGGCGCCAGCAGATCGTCACGCAGATGGATCAATCGCTCATGCCGCTGACGCAACGCCCAGTGTTGCTGGCGCTGGCGTTTGGTGAGCGGGCTCTGATGGCTAATGATCTGCGTGGGCAACTGATGAAAACCGGCGTGGCTCACCTGATGGCCATTTCTGGCCTGCATATTTCCCTTGCCGCCGCCTTTGCCTGGGGGTTGGCGCGTGGCATACAGTATTTATTGCCCGCGCGTTACATCGGCTACCGTTTGCCGCTGGTCGTCAGTTGGTTGATGGCGCTATGCTATGTGTGGCTGGCGGGTGGGCAACCTCCAGCAATGCGAGCCTTTATTGCCTTGTCGCTGTGGTTCTGGTTGCGCCTCAACGGCGTTTCCTGCACTTCCTGGCAAATCTGGTTGTGGTGTATCAGCCTGCTGTTGCTTTGCGATCCGATGTCGGTGCTTTCGGACAGTTTTTGGCTCTCCGCCCTGGCGGTTGCGGCCTTAATCTTTTGGTTTGAATGGGCACCGTTGCCAAGGCGTTTTAGCGCAGCTTGGGGCTGGGCCCCTTTGCGTTGGCTACACATTCAACTGGGGATGACGCTGTTGTTGATGCCGTTACAATTTGGTCTGTTTCAAGGAGTAAGTTGGACATCGCTACCCGCCAACCTTTGGGCGGTACCCATCGTTTCTCTGCTGTCGGTTCCGTTGATATTGTTGGCATTGATGTTGTTTTTTGTTCCGCCGGTAAGCTATTGGTGTTGGCAATTGGCCGATCTTACCGTTAGTTGGGCCCTATGGCCGCTACCCTGGCTGGAACAAGGGTGGCTACAGGTTGGGGCTGCCTTGCTGCAATTTAGCGCCCTTGGCTGGTTAGCCGTGGTCTGCTGGCGGTTTCGTTGGTGGTTTCACTTTCCCGTTGGCTGCGCCGTAGTGGTGTTAGGTTGCCTGCTTTGGCGGGAAAGGTCGCCAGATTATCGCTGGCGGGTCGATATGATCGATGTGGGGCACGGCCTGGCGGTGGTAATAGAGCGGCAAGGCAAGGCCGTTATCTTTGATACGGGCAACCGCTGGCAGACCTCCAGCGCGGCAGAGCGGATGATTTTGCCCTTATTACGCTGGCGGCAGATCTCGCTGGAGCAAATCGTCATCAGCCATAGCCATCTGGATCATATCGGCGGGTTACAAGTGCTAACAGCGGCGTTTCCACAGGCCAGCGTGCGTACGCCGATCGTCAACGTAGGTCACCTGCCTTGCGTACAAGGGCAACGGTGGGTTTGGCAAGAGCTAAACTTTCAGGTGCTGTGGCCGCCGGAGCGGAAAGAACAAGCGGGTAACGATGATTCCTGCGTAGTGCGCGTCGATGATGGCAGGTTCAGCCTGTTGCTGACGGGTGATATTGAACGTCGGGCCGAGCAGGCTTTGCTGAAACAACGTGCGAATTTACCCAGCACTATCCTTCAAGTACCTCATCACGGCAGCAAGACCTCTTCAACGCCGCCATTTTTGCGTGCCGTTGCCCCTGAACTGGCATTGGCTTCAGCTTCTCGCTACAACGTCTGGCGATTACCGGCAGCAAAAGTAGTCAAACGCTATCGGGAAAACGCGATTAGCTGGCGTGATACGGCCCGCTCAGGGCAGCTCAGCGTGTTTTTTTATCGCAATGATTGGCAAGTTAAAGGCTTTCGCGAACAACTAAATCCGCGTTGGTATCATCAGTGGTTTGGCGTTGAGGGGGATAATGAGTAGAATGGGCCGCTATTTCTTCCGATGCTGGTATTTGCATGATGAATGATAAAGATCTCTCCACCTGGCAGACATTCCGTCGCCTCTGGCCGATGATCACTCCTTTTAAAACCGGTTTGGTGGTAGCTGCCGTAGCGCTGGTTTTAAACGCCGCGGGTGACACGTTAATGCTGTCCCTGCTCAAACCGTTATTAGATGACTTTGGTAAAGTCGATAGCCGAGTCTTGCATTGGATGCCGCTGGTCGTAATTGGCCTGATGCTGATGCGTGGCATCACCAGCTATGTCTCCAGCTATTGTATTTCCTGGGTATCAGGCATGGTAGTGATGCAGATGCGCCGTCGTCTGTTCGGCCATATGATGAGAATGCCGGTCGCCTTTTTTGACCAGCAATCAACAGGAACCCTGCTTTCACGTATTACCTACGACTCTGAACAGGTAGCTTCATCCTCTTCCAGCGCGTTGGTTACCGTAGTGCGTGAAGGGGCCTCGATCATCGGCCTGTTCATCATGATGTTTTATTACAGCTGGCAGCTTTCGCTGATCCTGATCGTGTTGGCACCTATTGTCTCCTTCGCGATCCGCCTGGTCTCCAAGCGTTTCCGCAATATCAGTAAAAATATGCAAAACACCATGGGGCAGGTGACGACCAGTGCAGAGCAGATGCTGAAAGGGCATAAAGAAGTGCTGATTTTTGGTGGCCAACAGGTGGAAACCGATCGCTTCAACACCGTCAGTAACCGCATGCGTCAGCAGGGGATGAAGCTGGTTTCGGCTTCTTCTATTGCCGATCCGATTATTCAGTTGATCGCCTCATTGGCATTGGCGTTTGTGCTGTTTGCAGCAAGCTTCCCTAGCGTTATGGATACGCTGACAGCCGGTACCATTACCGTGGTGTTCTCCTCCATGATTGCCTTGATGCGCCCACTGAAATCCTTGACCAACGTGAATGCCCAGTTCCAGCGTGGGATGGCGGCCTGCCAGACGTTGTTCTCTATCCTGGATCTGGAACAGGAAAAGGATACCGGTACCCGTCAGGTTGAGCGTGCCAAAGGAGATATTGAATTCCGTCATGTGACCTTTGCTTATCCTGGGCGTGAGATCCCGGCGCTGCGTGATATCAATCTGAGCATTTCAGAAGGTAAAACGGTGGCGTTGGTTGGCCGTTCTGGTTCGGGCAAATCGACGATTGCTAACCTGTTGACGCGCTTCTACGACGTGCAGGAAGGGCAGATCCTGATGGATGGCCACGATCTGCGGGAATATACCCTGGCCTCGCTGCGCGATCAGGTTGCCCTGGTTTCACAGAACGTACACCTGTTCAATGACACCATTGCCAACAACATTGCCTATGCTCGTGAAGAGCGCTACAGCCGTGAAGAGATTGAGAAAGCGGCGCGTATGGCCTATGCCACCGACTTCATTGATAAAATGGAGCATGGTCTGGATACGGTGATAGGCGAAAACGGCGTGATGCTTTCCGGTGGGCAGCGTCAGCGTATTGCCATCGCTCGTGCCTTGCTGCGAGATTGCCCAATCCTGATCCTGGATGAGGCCACCTCCGCGCTGGATACCGAATCCGAACGTGCGATCCAGGCAGCTTTGGACGAACTGCAAAAAAACCGTACCTCATTGGTGATTGCCCACCGCCTGTCGACCATCGAGAAAGCTGATGAGATCCTGGTGGTTGAAGATGGGCGTATCGTTGAACGTGGCCAGCATGCCGAGTTGATCGAGCATAAAGGGGCCTACGCACAACTTCACCGCATGCAGTTTGGTCAGTAATGATAGAGCGCATCTGGTCCGGTAGTTCACTGGTTTACCTGCTGCTGTTGCCGCTCTCCTGGCTGTATGGCCTGGTGAGCGGCCTGATCCGCCTTAGCTACCGCTGTGGTCTGCGCAAGAGTTGGCGTGCGCCAGTGCCGGTGGTTATCGTGGGGAATCTCACGGCGGGTGGCAACGGTAAAACACCGATGGTGATCTGGCTGGTTGAGCAACTGCAACAGCGTGGCTACCGGGTCGGCGTGGTTTCCAGAGGCTATGGCGGCAAGTCGGCAGTCTATCCGCTAGTGCTGGATGCTCAGACTACGACCCGGCAGGCCGGTGATGAACCCGTGCTGATTTATCAACGCACCGGGGCGCCGGTGGCTATTTCGCCAAAGCGTGCCGAAGCGGTGCAAGCCTTATTGAACCAAGGTGAGCTGGATTTGATCATCACCGACGATGGCCTTCAGCACTATGCTTTACAGCGTGATTTTGAGCTGGTGGTGATCGATGGCGTTCGTCGCTTCGGCAATGGCTGGTGGCTACCTGCTGGCCCGATGCGTGAGCGTGTGGCCCGCTTAAAAACGGTGGATGCCTGTGTGGCAAATGGCGGTGTTGCCCAGCCGGGGGAGATCGCCATGAAACTCCAGGCACAGGATGCGGTAAATATCGCCAGCGGTGAACGCCGCCCGGCGATCGCATTGCCCCATGTAGTGGCGATGGCAGGGATCGGTCATCCCCCAAGGTTTTTCGCCACGCTAGAAAAGTTGGGGGTTGAGGCCGATCGTGAGATTGCCTTTGCCGATCACCAGGAATACAACCACGGGCAGTTAGCCGCACTGGTGAGTCAGGGCCAAACGCTGCTGATGACCGAGAAGGATGCGGTGAAATGCCGTGCCTTTGCCCAGCCTGATTGGTGGTATCTGCCGGTTGAAGCGGTACTTCCCACCGAGCAGGCCGAGCAACTGTTGCAAGGGATCCAGAAGTTAATCAAATAACCTAAGCTTCCAAAGCGCGCAACCCCAAGGCTTGCGCACAAGCTTGCAGTGAGCGCTGCTGCGTTTGCTGATAAAGCTTCAATTCATCAATGACGTCTGCCCCTAATGCCTGTTCAAACACCGCACGGCTTGATGCCGTCGCGTATTGCACATGGCGGCTATCCCCCAGATTAGACTGAAAAATGCCGGCGGCGCTGACCGGCAGGAAATCCTCATACACCAGCGGCTGGAAGCGGATGTAGTCCAGAGCGATGAGCTGTTCGAGCGTACTGTGCTGCTCAACGGTGTCTTTAGCCGCCAGCCCGCATTCGGTAGGGAAATAGCGGAACCAGGCTAGTTGTTGCACGCGTAGTGCGTTGTAATCATCCGGGAAGGCCCGGAAATGTTCTGCCAGCAGTTGGTAATAACGCGGAGCGTTATCTTCCGTGGCCGGAACTTGTAATGCATCCTGGGTGGTCTGCAGCAGGCGATCGTAAAGCGCTCGCCCTTTGGCGGTCAGGGCTACGCCCCGTTGCTCAATCTCACCGAAACGCGCGGTGTGATGCCCCACAACCTGATGACCGTCAGGTTCAATAAACAGGACTTGTTCCTCTAACGCTTTGAAACTGGTCTGGCGTAACAGAATTGGGCAGTGGCGCGTAGGCGGGCCTTCGATCACCGCTTTGGGCGGGATCCCGCGTTCCGGCATTGCCGCCTGTACCCGATCAATATCCAGCGTTCTTGGTGTCAAGTGGTTGATATGTGGCCCTTTGAAGGCGACGATATCGGCGATCAGGCGATGTTGATTGTGCAACTGTTGATACTCGCTGGCGCTGACGGTGGACAAACGGTGCCAACGGAAGGTTTCGAGCGCCTGGGCAACGAATTCTTGCGCTTGCTCGGTATCCAGCCCGCCCTGAGCTTCATGTAACGCCATTAGTTCCAAAGCCCGCTTGGTAAAAATGCAGCGGCGATCCAGTAGCCGTTGTACCAGCTCGCGCAGCGCCACATTCTCAATCAGTTCCAGTCGTAGCAACGAGGTGAAGATGCGAAATGGGCTGACTTGCAGATCGGCTTCATGTACGGCACGAAAGGCGGTGGAATGGACAGGGACGCCGGCAGCGGTCAGATCGTAATAACCCACCGGCGACATCCCCATTACGGCAAACAGCCGCCGTAAAGTTTGCAATTCGGCCGCCGTACCGACACGGATAGCGCCGTGGCGCTCCATCGATAATCGACCGATTTCGCCGGTAATCTGTAACCCATGGGCCAAGGTTGAGTCTTCACTTAGCACCTGCCGGTTGGTTTCTGCGACCAGGTCGATTAATTCACCGTAAAGTGGCACCTCTTGTTGATACATGGCCGACATTGCCAGGGAAAATTTGGCGCGAATTTCATTCGGCGAGACGAAGTGCTGGTCGATCATACTGCTAGCTCCTTAGCTCAATAAAACTGAAAAGTGTGGTTTAGGCCGCCAATAGTGCTGGCTAGATGACCACTCACCGTGTTTTTGACTCAAGTCTAGTCAGTTGGTTCGTGATTTGTTATCGATTGACTAACGATATTAGTGTTTTATGCGTTAGCTCTCATTTGCAGGCATAACCCCAAGTGGTGAGTGATGAGCGAAATACTCCATCAATGAGTTTAAAATAAGAGAAATTTAAATTATTAAAATCAGCAAGATGGGAATCTTCTGGGCGGATGTAGTTAAAAAGTGTGATAAACCTCTTGTCTTGATGATGAGTTTATGAGTAAATGCATATCGGCCTGTGATGCAGAGCTATTTATGTACGAGTATAGAGTAAGTAGTTTCTCCCAAGACGTTATCATCTGATTCCGCTTCAAAGACGAACCTCCTAAGTACCTCCCATAAGTAATGATTCTGAAAAACGGCCACATTGCCATAGGGCAGGTTTTGTAAATATTTAAAAGGTAATAGTAATGTCTAAGAAGACTGGTCAGGTTAAGTGGTTCAACGAAAGTAAAGGTTTTGGTTTCATTGAACAACAAGATGGCGGCAAAGATGTATTCGTACACTTCTCTGCAATCATGACCGAAGGTTTCAAGACTCTGGCAGAAGGCCAGCGTGTTGAGTATACCATTCAGGACAGCCCGCGCGGGCCGGCTGCCGCCAACGTTGTTGCTCTGTAAGTTTACAGGGAATAGCGTATAGAGAGCTTAATACAACCATAATGACGCGTTTATGCTGAGTTATGCGGAAGATATTGAGTTCAACCAGCCCGCCGTAGTGCGGGTTTTTTAATTTTTGCTCACGAGAGGTTTGTTACGAAAAACTTTAGGATGGGCTGGTAGCGTCCCAACAATAACAAAAATAACGTTGTTAAGGATGCTCAAGTGAAAGGATATAAAAATATGTTTAAGAATACAGTACTAAAAATGGGCCACGTGAAATGGTTTGATCAGGCTCAAGGCTATGGTTTTATTTCACCGGTCGATGGTAGTGACGAAATTTATGTTAGCCGCCGTGCTATCGCCAATACCAAGAACAAGTCATTAAACGAAGGTCAGAACGTCGAGTTCTCGATCTATCGTAGCTCTCACGGGCTGTCAGCGGCAGACGTTATCGCGTTCTGACCCAAACTTTCCTCGCCAGTGCCGGTGCCGCCACCCCACGCACTGGCGAAGAAAACTTCCCCAGGATCCTCTATCATCAGGCCATTGCTCAATGACCTTGGATATCAGGATGCCAATCCCCGTTATTTCGCTTTCCTCTGCCCGCGCGCTTCATCTTGCCGCTCAAGGGCTGCTATCCCCAATCAAACGCCAGGCTCGCCCCGATGATATGGTTACCGCCATCGATCGTATGGGGTTGCTGCAAATTGACACCATCAGTGTGGTGGCCCGCAGTCCTTACCTGGTGCTATTCAGCCGCCTGGGCGATTATCGGCCAGAATGGCTGGAACAGGCTTTGGCTAGCCGCAAACTGTTCGAGTACTGGGCGCACGAAGCCTGTTTTCTCCCCATCGATGACTTTGGTTTGTTACGCCACCGCATGCTGCAACCGCAGGGGATGGGGTGGAAATACTCGCAGGAATGGGTGCAACAGCACCAGCAGGCTATCGATGAACTGCTACAGCATATCGCGGTGCAGGGGCCGGTGCGTTCGGCCGATTTCAGCGCCGAAAAGAAAGGCGCTAACGGCTGGTGGGATTGGAAGCCGGAAAAGCGTCATCTGGAAATTCTGTTTACCTCTGGCAAGTTGATGGTGGCTGAACGCCGTAATTTTCACCGTGTCTACGATCTTACCGAACGTTTATTGCCGCAGTGGGATGATGATGTGCATGCCTTATCTCAGGCGACAGCGCAGCTACAGATGCTCACCCGCAGTTGCCGCTATCTCGGCGTGTTTAAAGCCGAATGGCTGGCGGATTATTACCGCTTAAAACGTGTTGCCCCCAAACCGTTGCTGGCAACGTTATTACAGCAGGGGGAGATCTCCCAGGTTGCTATCAACGGATTGGCAGGCGAATTTTATGTCCACCGGTCGCTGGCGGTCGAGTTGGCGCTGGCGGAACAAGGGAAGTTGAAATCCACGGTAACCTGTCTGCTGTCTCCTTTTGATCCGGTGGTGTGGGATCGGCGGCGTGCGCTGGAACTGTTCAACTTTGACTATCGGCTGGAATGCTACACGCCAAAAGAAAAACGCCAGTACGGCTATTTCACCTTGCCGCTGTTGCAGCGGGGCGAACTGATTGGCCGGGTGGATGCGAAAATGCACCGCAAGCTGGGCGTGTTTGAAGTAATCAGTTTCCATCTTGAATCTGGGGTCAAGCTGGGCAAGCAGCGTTGTCAGGATATTCGTCAGGCAATCACCCGTACGGCGAAATGGCACGGGGCGCAGCAGATTTCGCTGGGCGATGTTCCGGCGCTGCTGGCCTCAGAGTGGGGGCAGGGCTGGGAAGTAGAATAACTAACGCCCCTCGCCCTAAGCTTTGTTAGTTGCTGTAGTTGGCAAACAGCGCGATGATTTTATGAAGACGTTTGATCATTTGCATATTCTCATTTTTTTGTGATGTAAATCACAAAAAATTCTACGCTGGCTGATAGGTCGATTCAACCCCCGCAGAAAAATTTACCGCTCGGCAACCGTCTGAGCAAATCAGGCGGTGATTAACCGGCCTCATGGCGTTATGCTATCCTCACGCACTTTCCCTGTTAGCATATCTTCCCCTGGAGGAAGCATGGATCACCGTTTACTCGAAATCATTGCCTGCCCTGTTTGCAACGGTAAGCTCTATTTCAACAAAGAACATCAGGAATTGGTCTGCAAACTGGACGGCCTGGCCTACCCACTGCGTGATGGCATTCCGGTATTGCTGGAAAACGAAGCGCGCACCATCCCATTGGACGAGAAACACGCATGAGTTTTATCGCTATCATCCCGGCGCGTTACGCGTCCACCCGCTTGCCGGGTAAACCGTTGGCGGATATCCACGGTAAGCCGATGGTGGTACATGTGATGGAACGCGCCCGTGAATCAGGGGCTTCCCGCGTGATTGTCGCCACCGACCACCCTGAAGTGGCCAAAGCGGTCGAGGCTGCCGGCGGAGAAGTTTGCATGACCAGCCCGGATCACCATTCCGGCACCGAACGCCTGGCGGAAGTGATCGAGAAATGTGGCTTTGCCGATGATGAAATCATTGTCAATGTGCAAGGTGATGAGCCGATGATCCCGCCGGTTATCGTACGTCAGGTGGCAGAAAACCTGGCGGCCAGCAGTGCAGGAATGGCCACGCTGGCGGTGCCGATCGAAACCGCAGAAGAAGCCTTCAACCCGAATGCGGTCAAGGTGGTGATGGATGCGCAAGGCTATGCGCTCTATTTCTCACGCGCTACCATCCCTTGGGATCGTGAGCGTTTTGCTCAGTCAAAAGAGAGTATTGGCAATAGTCTGCTGCGGCATATCGGGATTTATGCCTACCGTGCCGGTTTTGTCCGCCGCTACGTCAGTTGGCAGCCAAGCCAGCTGGAACAGATTGAACTGCTGGAGCAGCTGCGTGTGCTGTGGTACGGCGAAAAGATCCACGTCGCGGTGGCGCAGGCCATTCCGAGCGTCGGTGTTGATACCCCAGAAGACCTGCAACGAGTGCGGGACAGCATCAAGCGTTGAGTCATCTATTGGCCGGAGACTCCGGCCATCTCAATTCCTGATTTACCCCCTTTTATTGATCTGCATTGAAGAATTTCTCCGCTCACCGTTCAATGATGACAGGTGCTTTTCCTTAATCTGGAGGGTTTCGTCCCATGGAGCAGCTGCGCGCCGAATTGAGTATTGTGCTGGGGGAGTCCGTCGGTCGTCTGGAACGCGTCAGCGAACAACCTTATGCCCATCTGTATTCACTGTACGATCACCAGGATCATGCGATCCCGTTGATGGCGAAAAGCTTTGTCTGTGAGGGCATTGCCCAGCAGGAAGCTTACAAGCTATCCATGCTGGCGCGTGAAGGGGATATTCGTCTGCCAACGGTATTTGGCGTGGTCTACACCCGGCAAGCGCCATACAAAGAGATTTTGCTGATCGAACGCCTGCGTGGAGTGTCGGTAGAGGCTCCAACGCGGACTTTGGCCCGTTGGGAAGCTTTGATGGACCAGATTGTCGACGGCATACTGGCCTGGCACCGTATCGACAGCCACGGCTGCGTGGGCTCGGTAGACAGCACGCAGGAGAATGATTGGTTCAGCTGGTATCAGCAGCGTATCGAGGTGCTTTGGTCAACTCTGAATAATCTTAACTCGCCGCTGTTAAGCATGGCAGATCGTCGTCTGCTGTACCGCACGCGCGAAATGCGGGTCGGCTTTTTTGCCGGTTTTGACGACCCTTGCGTGCTGGTTCACGGTAATTTGGGTTTATGCAGCATGCTGAAAGATGCCAAAACCGACCAGTTGCTGGCGGTGTTAAACCCAGGCATGATACTGTGGGCGCCTCGGGAATATGAGCTGTTCAGACTCTGCGAGGCGGGTATGCCGGATCAGTTGCTGTTCCACTATCTACAGCGTGCGCCGGTGGCGGAGTCCTTCCTGGCTCGCCGTTGGCTCTATGTGGTGTGGGAAGCGGTGGCCAGGATGATCCATACCGGCAAGCTGGATCGCCCGGCGTTTGATCAGGCCGCGCAACAGCTACGGCCCTGGCTGGCTCACTAATCGCCGCTGGTCTCACCGTCCCCTTTTAGCCGTTGCCACAGGCTGCCCAGCGTTTCGTATGCCGCCCGTTCGCTGTGTCCAAGGAACATGGCAGAAGGCATCACCCGATCCCAGATATTCAGCGGTGAAGTAATAGCCAGTTGATTGGCCGGAGCCGGCATTGGGTGCAGGCCCTGGGCCTCAAAGAAGCGCATGGCACGCGGCAAGTGATTGGCGGATGTCACCAGCACAAACGGCTGTTGCCCCACCAATTTGGCGACCTCTGCGGCTTCCTGCTCGGTATCTCGCGGGCGATCTACCAGTACGATGTCGCTGGCAGGCACGCCCAGGCTTTCCGCCACCAGTGCTGCGGTGGCCGCGCTGCTTCGCGTTTTCGCGCCTTTTCCACCGGTAAAGACCATCTTGCTACCTGGGTGTGACAGGTACAACCTGACGCCTTCTGTCACCCGTGGCAGGCTGTTGTTGAGCAGATTAGAGCTGGGTGCCCAGTCCGGGTTATAGGTGTAACCGCCACCCAGCACCACGATATAGTCAATCGGGCCGTTACCCCTATAGGTCGGGTAGTTGGACTCAAGCGGCCGCAACAGGCGATCGGCGACCGGTTGCAGGCTGAGCAACAGCAACAGCAGCCAGCTCAGGCTTAATATGACTTTGCCGCTTTTCTGCCAACGGGTAAACCACAGCAGCAATAATGCCAGCCCCATTAACAACAGCAGGGCAGGTAGCGGCATCATCAGGCCGCCAATAAACTTTTTTAAGTGAAATAACATCAAAAATCAGGTCCTTTTGGGCGAAAAAACGGCATCTGGCCGCATTCATGCTGCAAGAAGATCTATTCTAATCCAGTCTGTGCCAAAATAGCAGGTTTGAATGGGCAGGCGCTTTGCCGTCGGCCAAGATAAAATCAGCGGAGCCGTTGTCCATGCAGGATCGCAATTTTGACGATATTGCCGAGAAGTTTGCGCGTAATATTTACGGCACCACCAAGGGGAAAATCCGTCAGGCGGTGGTCTGGCAGGATTTGACCACGTTGCTGGCCCAGTTGCCACAGCGGCCGCTGCGCATTCTGGATGCCGGAGGAGGCGAAGGCCATATGGCCTGCCAACTGGCAGAATTAGGACATCAGGTCTTGTTGTGCGATCTTTCTGGTGAGATGATCCAACGCGCTGCGCTGCTGGCCGAGCAGAAAGGTGTGAGCCAGAACATGCAATTTATACAAAGTTCGGCGCAAGAGATTGGCCAGCATTTGGCACAACCGGTCGATCTGATATTGTTCCATGCTGTTTTGGAGTGGATCGCCGAACCGCAGGCGGCCTTACAGGCGTTATTTGACTGCCTGGTGCCCGGCGGCGCACTGTCACTGATGTTCTTTAATGCCAACGGGTTGTTGATGCGCAATGTGGTGTTGGGCAATTTCCAACTGGTGGATCCCGAAGTCAGGCGGCGGCGCAAGCGTTCGCTGTCGCCGCAGTATCCCCACAGCCCACCGCTGGTCTACGGCTGGTTGGAGCAGATGGGCATGCAGATTTCAGGGAAAACCGGCGTGAGGGTTTTCCATGATTATCTGCAAAGCAGGCAGCTACAGACCCAAAAATTTGAAGAGTTACTGGCGCTTGAACAGCTCTATTGTCGGCAAGAGCCGTACGTGAGTTTGGGGCGCTATATTCACGTCTCGGCGCATAAACCGAACCTGAAGGACGAACTATGAGTGAATTTTCCCAGACAGTACCCGAACTGGTCGCCTGGGCACGGAAAAATGATTTCTCTATTTCGCTCCCCACCGAGCGTCTTGCATTTTTGCTGGCTATCGCCACGTTAAATGGTGAGCGGTTGGACGGCGAGATGAGCGAAGGTGAGCTGGTTGATGCATTTCGCCATGTCAGCAAAGGGTTTGAACAGACGCATGAAACGGTGGCGATGCGCGCCAATAATGCGATTAACGACATGGTGCGCCAGCGCCTGTTGAACCGTTTTACCAGCGAGTTGGCCGATGGTAATGCCATCTATCGTCTGACGCCGCTGGGCATTGGGATTACCGATTACTACATCCGCCAGCGTGAGTTTTCGACTCTGCGCCTTTCCATGCAGCTGTCGATCGTGGCGGAAGAATTGAAGCGTGCTGCAGACGCTGCCGAAGAGGGCGGCGATGATTTCCATTGGCACCGCAACGTCTTTGCTCCGCTGAAATACTCGGTAGCGGAGATTTTCGACAGTATCGACCTGACCCAGCGCCTGATGGATGAACAGCAGCAGAGCGTGAAAGAAGATATCGCGGCGCTGCTCAACCAGGATTGGCGTGCGGCGATCTCTAGCTGTGAGATGCTGTTGTCGGAAACTTCTGGTACCTTGCGTGAACTACAGGATACGTTGGAGGCCGCAGGTGATAAACTCCAGGCCAACCTGCTGCGTATTCAGGACGCCACGTTGGGTGAGATGGAGCTGGGCTTTGTCGATAAGCTGGTGTTTGATTTGCAAAGCAAGCTGGATCGCATCATCAGTTGGGGCCAACAGGCGATTGACCTGTGGATCGGCTATGACCGCCACGTGCACAAATTTATCCGTACCGCGATTGATATGGATAAAAACCGCGTGTTCGCCCAACGCCTGCGCCAATCGGTACAAAACTACTTCGATAACCCTTGGACGCTGACCCATGCCTCAGCCTCTCGTCTGCTCGATATGCGAGACGAAGAGCTGGCGTTACGCAGTGAAGAGGTCACCGGGGAGCTGCCGCCAGATCTGGAATATGAAGAGTTCAGCGAAATTCGCGAACAGCTGGCAGCGATGATCGAACAGGCACTGAAGGTTTACCAGGAACAAAAAATGCCGCTCGATTTAGGGGCAGTGATGCGCGATTATCTGGCGCAATATCCGCGTGTGCGTCACTTTGACGTTGCCCGCATAGTGGTCGACCAGGCAGTGCGCCTTGGTGTGGCTGAAGCTGATTTTTCAGGGTTGCCCGCGCAGTGGCAGGCAATCAATGATTACGGAGCCAAGGTACAGGCCCATGTCATCGACAAATATTGAACAAGTAATGCCAGTCAAGCTGGCCAAGGCATTGTCTAATACGCTGTTTCCGGCGTTGGACAGCCAATTGCGCGCAGGGCGTCACATCGGTATCGATGAGTTGGACAACCACGCATTCCTCATGGATTTTCAAGACGAGCTGGAAGAGTTTTATACCCGTTACAGCGTCGAGCTGATCCGGGCGCCGGAAGGGTTCTTCTATTTGCGCCCGCGCTCGACCACGCTCATTCCACGTTCGGTGCTTTCCGAGTTGGACATGATGGTCGGCAAGATCCTGTGCTACCTCTACCTGAGCCCCGAACGCCTGGCGCATGAAGGTATTTTCAGCCAACAGGAGCTGTACGATGAGCTGCTGAGCCTGGCGGATGAGAGCAAGCTGCTGAAGTTCGTCAACCAGCGCTCCACCGGTTCGGATCTTGATCGTCAGAAGCTGCATGAAAAAGTGCGCTCTTCGCTCAATCGCCTGCGCCGTTTAGGCATGGTGTATTTCATGGGCAATGACAACAGCAAATTCCGCATTACCGAGGCGGTGTTCCGCTTTGGTGCCGATGTGCGTAGCGGTGACGACCCGCGCGAAGCCCAGTTGCGGATGATCCGCGACGGTGAGGCAATGCCGGTTGAAAACAGCCTGTCACTGAACGATGAAATTGATGCGGAAGATGCGCAGGCAGAGACCACCCCGGACAGTGCAGAGGATGAACAGGAATGATTGAACGCGGTAAATTTCGCTCACTGACGCTGGTTAACTGGAACGGTTTCTTTGCCCGAACCTTTGATCTCGATGAGCTGGTCACCACGCTTTCGGGCGGTAACGGGGCCGGTAAGTCCACCACCATGGCGGCGTTTGTCACGGCGCTGATCCCGGATCTGACGCTGCTGCACTTTCGTAACACTACCGAAGCCGGTGCCACCAGCGGTTCACGCGATAAAGGCCTGCACGGTAAATTGCGTGCCGGTGTCTGCTACTCAACGCTGGACGTAGTCAACTCACGCCACCAGCGTGTGGTGGTCGGGGTTCGTCTGCAACAGGTTGCGGGGCGCGATCGTAAGGTCGATATCAAACCTTTCACCATTCAGGGCCTGCCAACGGCGGTGCAACCGACTGAACTGCTGACCGAGACCGTGGGTGAGCGTCAGGCGCGAGTCCTTTCGTTGCAGGAACTGAAAGAGCGTGTTGAAGAGATGGAAGGGGTGCAGTTCAAGCAGTTCAACTCTATCACCGATTATCATGCCCTGATGTTTGATCTGGGGGTGCTGCCCAAGCGCCTACGCACTTCTTCCGACCGTAGCAAGTTCTATCGCCTGATCGAAGCCTCGCTGTATGGCGGGATTTCCAGTGCCATCACCCGTTCTCTGCGTGATTACCTGCTGCCGGAAAACGGCGGCGTGCGTAAAGCGTTCCAGGATATGGAAGCCGCACTGCGCGAGAACCGCATGACGCTGGAAGCGATCCGCGTCACCCAGTCGGACCGCGATCTGTTCAAGCATCTGATCTCTGAAGCGACCTCGTATGTTGCCGCAGACTACATGCGCCACGCCAATGAACGGCGTATCCATCTGGATGGGGCACTGGCATTACGCAACGAGTTGCTGAGTAGCCGCAAACAGCTGGCTGCCGAGCAGTTCCGCCACGTTGAAATGGCGCGTGAGTTGGCAGAGCAAAGCGGTGCCGAATCCGATCTGGAAACCGATTATCAGGCCGCCAGCGATCACCTCAATCTGGTGCAGACCGCGATGCGCCAGCAGGAAAAGATCGAACGCTATGAAGGCGATCTGGAAGAGCTGACCTACCGTCTGGAAGAGCAGAATGAGGTTGTCGCCGAAGCGAGCGAGCAGCAGGCGGAAAACGAAGCGCGTGCCGAAGCCGCAGAACTGGAAGTGGATGAGCTGAAAAGCCAGCTCGCCGATTACCAGCAGGCGCTGGATGTGCAGCAAACCCGTGCCATTCAATATCAACAGGCACTCCAGGCGCTTGAGCGTGCCCGAGCGCTGTGCCAGGTGCCGGAACTCACCGCCGAAAATGCGGAAGAGTGGTTGGATACCTTCCAGGCGCGTGAGCAAGAAGCGACCGAATCCCTGTTGCAGCTGGAACAAAAGTTAAGCGTTGCGGATGCCGCTCACAGCCAGTTCGAGCAGGCCTACCAGTTGGTGGGTAAAATTGCGGGCGAAGTCAGCCGCAGTGAAGCCTGGCAAACTGCACGTGAGCTATTGCGTGACTGGCCTTCGCAGCAGCATCAGGCCGAGCGTGTGCAACCGTTGCGGATGCGTTTGAGCGAACTGGAGCAACGTCTGCGCTCGCAGCAGGATGCTGAACGTCTGTTGCAGGAGTTCTGTAAACGCCACGGGCAGAGTTATCAACCGGATGAGCTCGATGCCTTGCAGCAAGAGCTGGAAGAGCGTTTGGAATCGCTGTCGCAAAGCGTCAGCGAAGCCGGTGAGCGCCGGATGGAAATGCGCCAGGAGCTGGAGCAGATCCAGCAGCGCATCAAAGAGCTGACCGCCAGGGCACCGATTTGGCTGGCCGCACAGGATTCACTGACCCAACTCAGCGAGCAGAGTGGTGAAGCCTTCGAAGATAGCCAGCAAGTTACCGAATACATGCAGCAACTGCTGGAGCGCGAACGTGAAACTACCGTTGAGCGCGACGAAGTAGCCAGCCGCAAACGTGAAATCGAAGCGCAGGTTGAACGTCTCAGCCAGCCGAGCGGGGCAGAAGATCAGCGTCTGGTGACGCTGGCGGAGCGCTTTGGCGGCGTGCTGTTGTCAGAAATCTATGACGATGTCACCATTGACGATGCCCCGTACTTCTCCGCGCTGTATGGCCCATCGCGCCACGCCATTGTGGTGCCGGATCTGTCGCTGGTGCGTGAGATGTTGGAAGGGTTGGAAGATTGCCCGGAAGATCTCTACCTGATCGAAGGGGATCCGCAGTCGTTTGACGACAGCGTATTTGCCGTCGAAGAACAAGAAAAAGCGGTGGTGGTGAAAATCGCCGATCGCCAGTGGCGTTACTCGCGCTACCCTGAGGTGCCGCTGTTTGGCCGTGCTGCCCGGGAAAATCGCCTGGAAGTGTTGTACGCGGAACGTGACTCATTGGCCGAGCGCTACGCCACCTTGTCATTTGACGTACAGAAAACCCAGCGTTCTCATCAAGCGTTCAGCCGCTTTATCGGTTCGCACCTTGCCGTGGCGTTTGACGCAGATCCTGAAGCGGATATCCGTGCTCTGAACAGCCGCCGTGGTGAAATTGAGCGTGCGCTCAATAACCACGAAACGCAGAACCAACAGCAGCGTCAGCAACACGATCAGGCCAAAGAGGGCATTTCCGCACTCAACCGCCTGATGCCGCTGGTCTCACTGCTGAATGATGAAACCTTGCAGGATCGTGTCGAAGAGATCCGCGAGGAAATGGAAGAGGCGCAGGATGCTGCGCGCTATATCCAACAGCACGGCATCTCCTTGGCCAAGCTCGAGCCGATGTTGTCGGTGCTGCAAAGCGATCCGGAGCAGCATGAGCAGTTGCAGCAGGACTATACACAGGCCCAGGCCACCCAACGCCAGGCCAAGCAGCAAGCCTTTTCCCTGACGGAAGTGGTGCAGCGCCGCGCACACTTCAGCTATACCGACTCTGCCGGTATGCAGAATGCTGATAACGATCTCAACGATAAACTGCGTCAACGCCTGGAACATGCTGAAGCGGAACGTACACGGGCCCGCGAGCAACTGCGCCAGTACCAGACTCAGTTTACGCAATACAGCCAGGTGTTGGCCTCGCTGAAAAGCTCTTATGACGCCAAACGCGACATGCTTAAAGAGCTGAGCCAGGAGCTGGTGGACATTGGCGTGCAGGCTGATTCCAATGCCGAAGCCCGTGCGCGGCAGCGTCGGGATGAACTACATACCTCGCTGAGTAATAATCGTAACCGCCGCAACCAGTTGGAGAAACAGCTGACCTTCTGCGAAGCGGAAATGGACAGCCTGCAAAAGAAACTGCGCAAGCTGGAGCGTGATTATTACCAACTGCGTGAGCAGGTGGTGACCGCTAAGGCGGGCTGGTGTGCCGTGATGCGTTTGGTGAAAGACAATGGGGTTGAACGCCGTCTGCACCGTCGTGAACTGGCCTATATGGACGGTGACGAGCTGCGTTCGATGTCGGATAAGGCACTGGGTGCGCTGCGTCTGGCGGTGGCGGATAACGAACATTTACGTGACGTGCTGCGCCTGTCAGAAGATCCGAAACGCCCTGAGCGCAAGATCCAGTTCTTTATCGCGGTCTATCAGCATCTGCGCGAGCGTATCCGCCAGGATATTATCCGCACCGACGATCCGGTCGAAGCTATCGAACAGATGGAGATCGAACTGGGCCGTCTGACCGAAGAATTGACCGCGCGCGAACAGAAACTGGCGATCAGCTCGAAGAGTGTGGCGAACATTATCCGCAAGACTATTCAACGCGAACAGAACCGTATTCGGATGCTCAACCAGGGGCTGCAAGCGGTTTCCTTCGGTCAGGTGAAGAGCGTGCGCCTGAACGTCAATGTACGGGAAGCACATGCCACCTTGCTGGATGTGCTCTCCGAGCAGCAGGAACAGCATCAGGATCTGTTCAACAGCAACCGTCTGACCTTCTCTGAAGCGTTGGCCAAGCTGTATCAGCGCCTGAACCCGCAGATCGATATGGGCCAGCGCACGCCGCAAACCATCGGTGAAGAGCTGCTGGATTACCGTAACTACCTGGAGCTGGAAGTTGAAGTCTTCCGTGGTTCTGACGGCTGGCTGCGTGCGGAAAGTGGTGCACTGTCTACCGGGGAAGCGATCGGTACCGGTATGTCAATTCTGGTCATGGTGGTGCAGAGCTGGGAAGAGGAATCACGTCGCCTGCGGGGTAAAGATATTTCACCTTGCCGCCTGTTGTTCCTTGATGAAGCCGCGCGTCTGGATGCCAAATCCATCGCTACGCTGTTTGAGCTGTGCGATCGTCTGGAGATGCAGTTGATTATCGCTGCGCCAGAAAACATCAGCCCGGAAAAAGGCACCACTTATAAACTGGTGCGTAAGGTGTTCCAGAACCATGAGCATGTGCACGTGGTTGGCCTGCGCGGGTTTGCCAGCGAACAACCGGCTTTAAGCTCGGTGGCGGAAGAATCGCCACAAAGCTAAAATAAATGCCCTATAAATCTGAAAATAGCCGCCTGAAGGTGGCTATTTTTTTGCATGACGAGGATGATAGGTCTGTTTTTTTTGCCAGTGGTAAACTGGGATGAAACAGTAAATTACGGTGCTGAGAGCAAAAGCGCGGTTCTGTTTGTATACTGAAACTAATAATAGTCTGTGCGGTATTTTTGTGAGCCTACAGGGGGCAAGGGATGTTGCTTAAAAATGGAAACTCAGTACGACGTCTGGCATTGAGTTGCGCAATCGCGTGTGGTTTTGCCGTGTCGTTTTCCGCATGGGCAACTGTACCGGCGTTACCGGTGACGTCATCGTCGGCGGGGATGTCCGTGGCACAAAGTCGTGCCGAGCTGCTTGCGGCGCTGCCGAAAAGCGTTGTGCCGTATTATCTTTCCACCTTGGCGCCGTTGTATGCAGCCAACCAGATGCAGCCTATGTGGCAAGATCGGGAAGCGGTATTGCAATTTCAACAGCAACTGGCTGAGTTGGCTATTTCTGGCGTACAGCCGCAGTTTACCCAATGGGTAAAACTGCTGACCGATCCGGTCATCACCGATATGGCGCGTGATATTGTGCTGTCGGATGCAATGCTGGGTTATTTGCAGTTTGTCTCCTCGATCGGGGCCAACGGCAACAACTGGCTTTACAGCAATGTTCCTTACAAGTTGAAGGTGCCAGCGAATACGGTGATCAACCAGTGGCAACTCTCGATGCATCAGGGCGAAACGCTGGCTTATATTAATTCGTTGGCCCCGCAGCATCCTCAGTACGCAAAAATGCATTTGGCGCTGCGCGGGATGCTGGCGGATGGGCGCCCGTGGCCCCAAATGACCAATGGTTCAAGCCTGAGACCAGGTCAGCTCAGCGACGATATTCCTGCGCTGCGCGATATCTTGGCGCGTACCGGAATGCTCATTGCCACTCCGGCGGTAGCACCTGCTTCACCTGAGCTTGAAGTCACCAACGCCAGCGCGACGATCCCGGCGGCGGATGATGACCTGTCGGTAGATGAAGAGAAAACTCGTAATACCACAGCGGCTGTCGTTAGCCCTGGAGCGGCATCGATCAAAGATCTTGCTCCCTCTCCAGAGGCGACCTCGCAGGTACAACCTGCCAGTACAGTTTCGGTAACGGATAATCGTTATACAGAAGATCTGGTGGAAGGGGTCAAACGTTTCCAGACCTGGCAAGGGCTGACGCCTGATGGCGTTATTGGTGTCCGAACGCGTGAATGGCTGAACGTTTCACCGCAAACTCGTGCTTCACTGTTGGCGCTGAACATCCAGCGCCTGCGCATTCTGCCAGGACACGTTGATACCGGCATTATGGTCAACATCCCGAACTACTCGCTCACCTACTATCTGAATGGTAATGAAGTGTTATCTTCGCGGGTGATTGTCGGCCGCCCGAGCCGCAAGACACCGTTGATGAGCAGCGCGTTGAATAACGTGGTGGTCAACCCGCCGTGGAACGTGCCTACCAAGCTGATCCGTGAAGATATCGTGCCCAAGGCCATGCATGATGCCAGCTACTTCCAAAAACACGGCTACCGGGTGTTCTCTGGTTGGAGTAACGATGCGGAAGTGATCGATCCGGCCATGATTGACTGGACCGTGGTTTCCCCACGCAATTTCCCGTACCGCATCCAGCAGGCACCGGGGACCAGCAACTCGTTAGGGCGTTTCAAATTCAACATGCCAAGCTCGGATGCTATCTATCTGCATGACACCCCGAACCACGGCCTGTTCCAGAAAGATATCCGGGCGTTAAGCTCTGGCTGTGTGCGCGTCAACAAGGCCTCCGATCTGGCCAACATGCTGTTGCAGGATGCCGGTTGGAACAACACCCGCGTTTCTTCAACGCTGAAACAGGGCAACACTACGTATGTGAACATCCGCCAGCATATTCCAGTTCAGCTGTATTACCTGACGGCCTGGATCTCGGATGACGGCAAGCCACAGTTCCGCACAGATATTTACAATTATGATGCGACAGTGAGATCGGGTGCACAAATTTTGGCTCAGGCCGAAAAATTGATGCAATAAATGCAGTAATTCTAGATAAATAACGGTCTGAATGTCTGGCCAGTAACGGGCACTGTTTTTTGTGAGTGCAGGTAAACCACAGCGTATCGCGGGTTGACTCCGCATACGCTGGCGGTTATGGTTCGGGCAGTGCGCAGTTTTGTGCATATATTTTGACATTCTTGCCGGGTTTAAAGAGTCATGGACAAAATTGATCATCATCGCCGTAAATGGCTGGCGTTAGGTAGCGCCGCCGTGGGTATCGCGCTGCTTCCAGGGCAGGCGTTTGCCAGTATTTCTACCTCTCGCCCACGTATTTTGTTGTTGAACAACCTCAATACCGGCGAATCCATCAAGGCCGAGTTCTTCAACGGTAAAGGTTACAATAAAGAAGAGTTGGCACGTCTGAACCATATCTTTCGTGATTATCGGGCCAATAAGGTCAAGAGCATCGATCCGGCTCTGTTTGATCATCTCTATCGCCTACAGGTGATGCTGGGTACCAGCAAACCGGTACAGCTGATTTCTGGCTACCGTTCAATGGCGACCAACACCGAAATGCGTGCGCACAGCCGTGGCGTGGCTAAGCAGAGCTACCACACCAAAGGGCAGGCGATGGATTTCCATATCGAAGGGATCCAACTGAGTAATATCCGTAAGGCCGCGTTAAAAATGCGTGCCGGTGGGGTAGGCTATTATCCACGTAGTAACTTTGTGCACATCGATACCGGCCCGGTGCGGACCTGGTAATCATTGTGCATCATGATCGGTGAATGACACCCGCCCCCTGGGCGTGGTGCTGTTGTCGTTGGAGTTTTATGAAATACCATATTATCCCCGTAACGGCGTTCAGCCAGAACTGTACGCTCATCTGGTGCGACGTGACCAAACAGGCGGCGCTGGTCGATCCTGGCGGTGATCCGGAAAAACTGAAGGCGGCCATTGCCGAAAAGGGTGTGCAGGTCAGCCAGATCCTGCTGACGCACGGCCATCTCGATCACGTAGGCGCGGCGGCAGAAATGGCTGAGCATTATCAAGTGCCAATCTATGGGCCGGATAAGGAAGATGCTTTCTGGCTTGAAGGTTTGCCAGCTCAGAGTCGCATGTTTGGCCTGGATGAATGCGCCGCTCTGACACCGACCAAATGGTTGGAAGAGGGGGATAAAGTTCAGATAGGTGAGATGTCACTGAACGTACTGCATTGCCCTGGGCATACGCCCGGCCATATCGTTTTTATCAACGAACAGGCGCGCCTGGCATTGGTGGGTGACGTGTTGTTCAACGGTGGCGTTGGCCGCAGCGATTTCCCACGCGGTGATCATCAGGCGCTGATTGCGTCGATCCGCAACAAGTTACTGCCTCAGGGCGACGACATGGCGTTTATTCCAGGACATGGCCCAATGTCTACCTTTGGCCAAGAACGTCAAACCAACCCCTTCCTGCGCGAAGAACCTGCCATCTGGTAAGGGCCTTCCTGCAAAATAACAAAGGGGCGCAAATGCGCCCCTTTTCAATGCTAAATCTGCTTACAGCACGGCAACGATGGCTTCGCACAGCGGCGCCATATTGTCCGGCGTCATACCTGCCACGTTAACGCGGCCGGAGTTAACGGCATACACGCCAAATTCATCACGCAGACGCAGAACCTGCTCTTTGGTCAGGCCACTGAAAGAGAACATACCGTTCTGGTTGATGATGAAGCTGAAATCTTGCTCCGCCCCTTTCTCCTGTAGGGTATTGACGAACAGTTGGCGCATACGGTGAATGCGCTGGCGCATGTCGGTCAGCTCTTGTTCCCAAATAGCGCGTAGCGCTGGGTTGCCCAAGATGGTGGCAACGACGGCTGCACCATGGGACGGCGGGTTCGAGTAGTTGGCACGGATCGCGGCTTTCACCTGGCTGAAGGCACGCTCGGCGGTTTCTGCATCGCCAGCCACCACGGTGCAGGCACCGACACGCTCGTTATACAGGCCAAAGTTCTTCGAGTAGGAGCTGGCAACGATCAGTTCCTGATGTTTGGCAGCAAAGATACGCAGACCCTGTGCATCTTCTTCCAGGCCCTTGGCGAAGCCCTGGTAAGCAAAGTCGAACAGCGGCAACCAACCTTTGGACACGGACAGTTCAGCCAACTGAGTCCATTGCGCTTCGGTTGGATCGATGCCGGTCGGGTTATGGCAGCAGCCGTGGAACAGCACCACGTCACCGGACTGAGCCTGGTTAAGACTGGTGAGCAGGCCGTCGAAGTCCAGCGCATGGTTGGTTGCGTCGTAATAGTTATATTCCAATACTTCCAAGCCAACGGCACCAAAGACGTTTTTATGGTTTGGCCAGCTTGGGTTGCTGACCCAGATACGCTTGGCGCTGGTCTGGTTGGCAATAAAGTCGGCCGCGACACGCAGGGCACCGGTGCCACCAGGCGTTTGTGCGGTACGGGCACGCTTGTCGGCAATGATTGGGCTCTGCTTGCCGAACAGCAACTCTTGCGTGCAGCTGGCAAATTCAGGAATACCTTCAATACCCAGGTAGTTTTTGGTGGTCTCATTTTCCAGCAGATACTGTTCAGCTTTTTTAACGCTGGTCAGCACCGGCGTTTTGCCAGTTTCGTCTTTATAGACGCCAATGCCCAGATTGATTTTATTCGGGCGAGCGTCGGCGCGGAAAATGTCAGTCAGACCCAGAATTGGATCGGCAGGTGCAGCGGTGATTTTTTCAAACATGTCAGATGCTTCCATGGCCTAGAGTTAAGCAGACAGAAACATCAGGGTAGCGCCAGTTATCGCCTTTGCCAACCGTTTGCGAGAAAAACACCTCGATCTTGTGACGGCGGTAGGTTCAGCACAAAAAATGACGGGGAAGGGCGGATTGGCAGAATAAAAAATGGTACAAAGCGCTACAAACAAAAACAGGGCCGAAGCCCTGTTTTTAACTTAGCTGACGGCGAGCCGTCATCAAGTGCAATAACTTAGAACTGGTAAACCAGACCAACAGCAACGGTGTCGTCAGTGTTCAGACCCAGTGCGTTGTTGTCATCCAACTGGTTGATCTGATAGTCAACATAGGTAGACATGTTTTTGTTGAAGTAGTAAGTCGCACCCACTTCTACATATTTGATCAGATCAACGTCACCGATACCATCGATTTTCTTGCCTTTAGACTGTACATAAGCAATAGAAGGACGCAGGCCGAAATCGAATTGATACTGGGCTACCAATTCAATGTTCTGTGCTTTGTTAGCAAAACCGGTGGTGCCATTCTGTGGGCTGTTAGTATTTTGGTTTTCAATGTAGGTGGCGTTACGGGTTTCACCGTACATTGCTGCCAGATAGACGTTGTTCGCGTCATATTTCAGAGCAGTTGCCCATTGCTCGGCACGAGAATCACCTTTGCTAGAGTGGCCATAAGTTGCGGCATCCTGACGATCGGTACGGTCAGAAGAAGCATACGCGGCAGACACGCCAACGCCGATTGCTGATTCATAGGTGCTGGAGATACCCCAACCGTCGCCATTCGCGCGGCTGATATCGCTACGTTCGTTTTTACCTTGGTACTGCAGACCAAAGTTCAGGCCGTCAACCAAGCCAAAGAAGTCTTTGTTACGATAGGTCAGCAGACCGGTAGAACGACCAACCATAAAGTTGTCATTGTAAGCTGAGTCGCCGCCGAATTCTGGCAACATATCTGTCCAGGACATTGGGTCATAAACGATACCGTAGTTACGACCATAATCCAGTGAGCCGTAGTCAGCAAACTTCAGACCGGCGAAGCCCAGACGGGTTTTGGTGCCGTCAGTAGCATCGCTGCCACCTTCGGTTTTGTTGGCTTGAACGTTGTATTCCCACTGGCCGTAACCGGTCAGTTGGTCAGCGATCTGAGTTTCACCTTTGAAGCCGAAACGAACGTAAGATTTATCACCATCATTACCGTCGTTGTCAGAGAAGTAGTGCAGGCCGTCAACTTTACCGTACAGATCCAGTTTGTTGCCGTCTTTGTTGTAGATCTCAGCTGCGTTGGCTGCACCAGCTGCTAACAGAGCTGGGATCACTACTGCAAGAATGTTGCGCTTCATCATCATTATTACCCTCATTGGTTTTATTCGGACACCTTGCCACTGCCGCCAATAATTCTTTTGGAACTATTGTAGATAGATTGGTGTCGTCCTGTGTCTGCACGCAGTGTTCCATTCACGGGCAGGTTTATCTAGAACGAAAATGCTACCAATGTCGCAATCTGGTTTCAGAAAGCAACGATGTGTAACATTTTGTGTATTTTAGGGAACTTTGTGATGCAGGTCAATAATCAAAAATGCGAAAGGCCAGCTAAGCTGGCCTTTATTATGTAAGGAAATAGTTTAAATTATGTTTGGTTTTATGATTTAGAAGCTTGCGTTACGCGGTGTTCTCGGGAACGGAATCACGTCGCGGACGTTCTGCACCCCGGTTACATAGGCGATTAAACGCTCAAAACCTAAACCAAAACCTGAATGTGGCACGGTACCATAGCGGCGCAGGTCACGGTACCACCAATAATCTTCCTTATTGAGGCCCATCTCTGCCAGGCGCTGATCCAGCACATCCAGACGCTCTTCACGCTGTGAACCACCGATGATTTCACCAATGCCCGGCGCTAATACGTCCATCGCCGCTACGGTTTTGCCATCTTCGTTCATGCGCATATAGAAGGCTTTGATATCTTTCGGGTAGTTTTTCACCACTACCGGAGCTTTGAAGTGTTGCTCTGCCAGATAGCGTTCGTGTTCAGACGACAGATCGATACCCCAGGAAACCGGGTTCTCAAAGGTCTGGCCGGAAGCGATCAGGATCTCTACCGCTTCGGTGTAATCCACTTGGGCGAAATCGGAAGAGACAAAGCGCTTCAGACGGTCGATGGCGTCTTTATCTACCCGCTCAGCAAAGAATTGCAGATCGTCGGCACGTTCATCCAGCACCGCCTGGAAGACATACTTCAGCATGCTTTCGGCCAGCCCGGCAACGTCGTCGAGGGTGGCAAAGGCGACTTCCGGTTCGATCATCCAGAATTCCGCCAGATGACGGCTGGTGTTCGAGTTCTCGGCACGGAAGGTGGGGCCAAAGGTGTACACTTTTGACAGTGCACAGGCGTAGGTTTCGCCGTTCAACTGGCCGGATACGGTCAGGAAGGCCTCTTTACCGAAGAAATCCTGGTTGAAATCGACAGCGCCTTTATCGGTGCGCGGCAGGTTTTCCATATCCAGTGTGGAAACGCGGAACATTTCACCGGCGCCTTCGGTGTCTGAAGCGGTGATCAGCGGGGTGGAAACCCAGAAATAACCGTTCTCGTGGAAGTAGCGGTGGATCGCCTGTGCCAATGTGTGGCGAACGCGAGCAACAGCGCCAATCAGATTGGTGCGTGGGCGCAGGTGGGCAACTTCGCGCAAGTATTCAATGCTGTGGCGTTTGGCAGCCATTGGGTACGTGTCTGGATCGTCAACCCAACCTACCACCTTGATGGCCGTGGCTTGCAGCTCGAAGCTCTGGCCTTCACCCGGCGATGGTACCACGGTACCGGTCACTTCAACGGAACAGCCGGTGGTCAGGTGTAACACTTCGTCCTGATAATTCGGCAGAGAATCATTAACAACGGCCTGTAACGGATTAAAGCAGGAGCCGTCATAAACGGCGAGGAAGGAGATACCAGCTTTAGAATCTCTCCGGGTACGTACCCAACCGCGCACGGTGACTTCACTGTCAACCGCAGCACGACCTTGCAGTACGTCGACTACAGGCACTACGCTCATAGATTTCTCTCTTATAAGTTTTGTTTCAGAAATAGGCTAACAACCCAAGAATTTGGGGATATTGCTATGTTACTTGCCGCGTTGCAGAGCACAAGTAGAAATCATCAGAATGGGACAACATTTATTGAAGTGGGGTAAAAAACAGGAGGTATATAAAGGAAGAAAGGAACAGCCGACGAGAAATGCCCACACGGTTTGTATCACCGGTTGGCTCCTGTACCTCACCCCTGCACCGTAACAGCCCTTCTCCTTTTTGGGGAGAGGGCTGGGGGAAGGGAGCCTTAACTGGCTTTTTTAACCAGCGGCAGATCGAAGGCTTTGCGCAGCGCTTTGACGAATGCGGGGTCCTGGCAGATGGTTTTGCCAGGGCTATCGGACAGTTTGGCCACTGGTTTGCCTTTGCACTCGACCAGCTTGATCACGATATTTAACGGTTTGACGCCGGGGATATTACAGGTCAGACGCGTGCCGATGCCGAACACCAGGTTGATGCGCCGATCAAAGTGGCGATACAGCGCCAATGCCTTATCCAGATCCAGATTGTCTGAAAACACCAGCGTCTTGCTCATGGGATCGATACCTAATTGCTGGTAATGGGCAATGGCTTTTTCACCCCATTCGATCGGATCGCCAGAGTCGTGGCGCAGCCCTTGATAACGTTGGGCAAACTGCTTACCGAAATCACGCAGGAACGCATCCATAGTGATGCAGTCGGTAAGTGCAATACCGAGATGATCGGGATATTCATCCAGCCAGGCCTGCAAGGCGGCACGTTGGCTGTTGGCCAGCACCGGGCTAATCTGTTGATGTGCCTGGAACCATTCATGGGCTTGCGTGCCGACCGGTGCCAGATCCAGCCGATGCGCCAAATCATAGTTACTGGTGCCGACCAGATAGGGGAATTCGTTTTTCAACGTGCTGACAATGGCCTGTTGCACATCGTGGGAAAAACGGCGACGGCTGCCAAAGTCCATCAGCTTGAAGCGTGAGATATCAATATCCCCGCTCAGTTGCTTGAACTGCGCCAGGTTCTGGCGCAACTGGCTTATTGCCATCTCTGGTGTAGCCTGTGGCGAACGGTGGCGGTGCACCACTTCGCTGATCACCGCCAACAATGGCACTTCCCACATAATCACTTCGCGCCAGGGGCCAGCGATACGGATATGCAATTTGCCGTCGTGATTGTCAATGGTGACCTGCTGCGGATCGTAGCGAAACTCCCGCAGCCAGCTCAGGTAATCCTGATGGAAGAATGGCAGGCTGGAGAGATAGCGGTATTCGGCTTCGGTTAGCGCCAACTCGCTCATCATGGCAACCTGCGCGCGGATCTCATCGGCATATTCGCCCAGCAGCTCGTCGCCACGGCAACGAAACTCCGCCGCAACGGTAATTGCGGGGTAGCGATGGAACACTGCTTGCTGCATATGAAGCTTGTAGGCATCAGTATCAAGCAGTGAAGTCAAAATCGGGGAAGCGTATAGAGTCATATCGCGTTACAGCATCCTCGTCAGGCGCGTGTCCAAATCCGGATAATCATAAAAGTGGGGGGAGTATACCCGGATTATCCTGTTATTGAAGCCTCATCACACCACAAATGGCCGGAATGGGTCGAGGATTAAACGTGCCTTTATTTTACCGGAGGCGCAACGTCAGACGGAAAATGCCAGATAATCCAATAAACTGAATAACTTAGTCGATTTACTGATAAAAATTATGAGGTTAATTATTTTAAACACAGATTCAGATAAAGCCGGTTGGGGTATAAATACTGACCCGATTGCGCCCGCTCTTCTTACAAAAATAGAGCGCTTCGTCGGCCTGTTTGATGGCCGGATGCAGTCCTGCCAGATCGCCTACGGCGGCGATGCCACAGCTGATGGTAAAGCGCACCCGTTTACCGTTGAGTAACTCCAGGCACATCTGTTGGGTTTGTTCACGCAGCACATCCATCATGCTGCGTGCATTTTCCAGGGAACAGTGACCGAGCAGCAGGGCAAATTCCTCACCGCCATAGCGACAAAAGATATCGCTGGAACGAAAGGAGTTACTTAACGACTGTGCGAACATCACCAGTACTCGGTCGCCGATATCGTGGCCATAGGTATCATTGAGACGTTTGAAGTTATCGATATCGATCAAACAGAACGCCTGCGGGTAGTTACTCTGGGTGAGCATTTCGCACTCGAGGAAAAATTTGCGGCGGTTATAAATGTTGGTCAACGGATCGAAGAACGACGAGACTTCCAGTTCTTTGATGAGCTGCTGCTTTTCGTTTTCCAGTGCGAGCTTGACCTGATTGTATTGTTTGAGCTGGGTGATGGCATCACTGATGGCGATCAGCTCTTTGCTGTAAAAAGGTTCGTTGTCATCAATTTTCATATCGCCTTTTGACAGGCGCAGAATATTGTTATGCGTCTTGGTCAGCCAGCGGCTGATGTTGGAACAGAAGATCAGAGACGGCAACAAAATGAACAGGGTAATAAGCCCGCCCAGGGAGATCATGGAGTAGATGGCCGTCTGGCTATCATACATTTTGGCTTGGGATGCGGCTATTTCCAGCTCAAAACTGCGTTCATAAAGCTTCTGGAAAAGCCGGTCCATCTCCTCAATATAGCCAGCGATCAAGTCGATGTCGTAGACGTTATTATGGTTGATGGCTTGATATAACTCGTCGGAAATGTTGATGATCCGATCGTTTGAGATACTATGCAGTATCTTATCCACCAATTCGGAAATCTGTGGGTCGGTATAAGCCTGTTTCATAAAGCCTAAGCGGTCACCGAGCATGTTGATAACGCCAGTCAACTGAATAGCCTTCAGGTAAGCATTCTTACGTTCCTGGCTGTTGAGGTTGACGTCGATAATCTGATCGATCAACTCGGTCAGGGACATATTCAGGCGGTTATTCAGGCGGATGCCTTCCAAAAACATGAAGGAGTCTGCTTTGATCAGCCGGGTGTCGTAGGTATAGCGGTAGAAGGCTTTGGAAGTCTGGGCGATATAGTAGGCACTGTTGATATTGAACAGATTGCTGTTGGTGCCGTTGATGTGGGAAACCTGACGCGAATCGTTATCCAGCAGCCTTTCCATCCAATCGAGCATAGAAAGTATGGCAACCTTTTGCCGAATGCCCAAGCGCAGGGTAAGCTCGCCGTCGATATGGGATTTAGCCACCGCGATTTTTTCACGCGCCTGTTTATCGGCCTGTTGCCATTGAGCCTTGGTCACAGATTGATCAACCAGGCCTAATCTTTTTAACCGATGTGTCATCAGCGTAGCCTGAAAAGCTTCGGCAACTTCTTTGGTTCTGCTGATTTTATACAGGTTATCCAGACTTTGGTCATAACTGGCTTGAGCCTTTATCAGCCCATTGGCAATAAAAACCGCAAAGGACAGCATGATGGTTAAGGTGAAGAAATAGATCAGGTATTTTACTTTCATGCCAATCCGTTTCTCCTGTTGGCTCTAAGATAATTATATCATTGCCACCGCTGGCTTTCCTCCGCAATTCGGTTGCCAAGGGTACGATACTGCGCTTGTTTAAGAATAAAATGCTGATTTTTACGTTAAGCAAAGCGCTATGGTAGCAGGAGCATAGCAAACAACAGCGAATGTCTGCGTTAGTCATGTGATTTCTTGGTGCGACTTGCTGCCATCTCTGGGTTTTTTTTATAGCTGTGATACAGTTTATTCACAATCAGGCCATTGAGGTACGGCGTCGTCCTGTGCGGCGGTACGCTCCGAGCCTGGAACTTGTAACTCACTGAGACGTCAAAGGGTTTTTATGACACAACAGCCACAGGCGAAGTATCGCCACGATTACCGCGCCCCAGATTATACCATCACCGATATCGACCTGGATTTTGAACTGGATGCAGATACCACGCGCGTTACCGCCGTCAGCCAGATCAAACGGCAGGGTGCCGCCGGTGCCGCGCTAACGCTGAATGGCGAAGATCTGACGCTGGTGAGTATTCAGGTGGATGGGCAACCGTGGAGCGCCTATCGCCAGCAGGAAAACCAACTGGTGATTGAACAGTTACCGGCCCAGTTTACCCTGACCATCGTGAACGACATCCATCCGGCCAAAAATAGCGCGCTGGAAGGGTTATACCTGTCTGGCGAAGCGCTGTGCACCCAATGCGAGGCCGAGGGCTTCCGTCATATCACCTTCTATCTGGATCGCCCAGATGTACTGGCCCGTTTCACCACCCGCATCGTTGCCGATAAAGCACGTTATCCGTTCCTGTTGTCGAACGGCAACCGGGTGGCTGAAGGTGACCTGGCAGACGGCCGTCACTGGGTGCAATGGCAGGATCCGTTCCCGAAACCTAGCTATCTGTTTGCGCTGGTCGCGGGTGATTTCGACGTGCTGCGCGATAGCTTCACCACTCGCTCAGGTCGTAATGTGGCATTAGAGCTGTTTGTCGATCGTGGCAACCTGGATCGTGCCGATTGGGCCATGACCTCACTGAAAAATTCGATGAAGTGGGACGAAACCCGCTTTGGCCTGGAATACGATCTGGATATCTACATGATCGTCGCCGTGGATTTCTTCAACATGGGGGCGATGGAGAACAAAGGGTTAAATATCTTTAACTCGAAGTATGTGTTGGCAAAAGCCGAAACCGCCACGGACAAGGATTACCTGAATATTGAAGCGGTGATTGGCCACGAATATTTCCATAACTGGACCGGCAACCGAGTGACCTGCCGCGACTGGTTCCAGCTTAGCCTGAAAGAAGGGCTGACGGTGTTCCGCGATCAAGAGTTCAGTTCAGACCTGGGTTCCCGTTCGGTCAACCGCATCGATAACGTGCGGGTGATGCGTGGGGCGCAGTTCGCCGAAGATGCCAGCCCGATGGCGCACGCGATCCGGCCAGATAAAGTGATCGAGATGAACAACTTCTACACTCTGACGGTGTATGAGAAAGGTTCCGAAGTGATCCGCATGTTGCACACGCTGCTGGGGGAACAACAGTTCCAGGTGGGGATGCAGCTCTATTTCGAACGTCACGACGGCAGTGCGGCCACCTGCGATGATTTTGTGCAGGCCATGGAAGACGCTTCCAACGTTGATCTGTCGCTGTTCCGCCGCTGGTACAGCCAGTCTGGCACGCCGCTGCTGACGGTGCGTGATGACTATAGCGCCGAGCATCAGCAGTACCGCCTGCACGTCAGTCAGAAAACCGCGCCAACGGCCGATCAGCCAGAAAAACTGCCGTTGCATATCCCGCTGGATATTGAGCTTTACGACAGCGAAGGCAATGTCGTTGCCTTGCAGAAAGACGGCTCCCCGGTCAATAACGTGTTGAACGTCACCGCCGCCGAACAGACTTTTGTGTTTGATGGCGTTGCACATAAACCGGTTCCTTCGCTGTTGCGTGAGTTCTCGGCACCGGTCAAGCTGGATTATCCGTATAGCGATCAGCAACTGACTTTCCTGATGCAACATGCACGCAATGAGTTTGCTCGCTGGGATGCTGCGCAGAGCCTGCTGGCCATCTATATCAAACTGAACGTCGCCAAATATCAGCAGAAGCAGCCATTGTCGCTGCCGCTGCATGTGGCCGATGCCTTCCGTGCGGTGCTGCTGGATGAGAAGCTGGATCCGGCCTTGGCAGCGCAGATCCTCACGCTGCCATCGGAAAACGAAATTGCCGAGCTGTTCGCTACCATCGATCCGGAAGCGATCTCTGCGGTGCATGAAGCGATCACCCGTTGCCTGGCTAAAGAGTTGGCCGATGAGTGGCTGGCGGTATATCACGCTAACAAAACCGAAGGGTACCGGGTTGAACACGGCGATATTGCCAAGCGTTCGCTGCGTAATACCTGCCTGCATTATCTGGCTTTCGGCGATGCAGAGCAGGCAGACAAGCTGGTGGTGCAACAGTTCCAGCAGGCCGACAACATGACCGATTCGCTGGCGGCACTGGCTGCGGCGATGGGGGCGCAGTTGCCTTGCCGCGATGCACTGATGGCCGAGTTTGATGAGCGCTGGCATCAGGACGGTCTGGTGATGGACAAGTGGTTCATACTCCAGGCCACCAGCCCGGCGGCAGACGTGCTCAGTAAGGTGCGTTCGCTGCTGCAGCACCGTTCATTCAGCCTGAGTAATCCAAACCGCACCCGCTCGCTGATTGGTGGGTTCGCCTCGGCCAACCCGGCGGCATTCCATGCGGCAGATGGCAGCGGCTATCAGTTCCTGGTGGAGATCCTCAGCGATCTGAATAAGCGTAACCCACAGGTTGCCGCGCGGCTGATTGAACCACTGATCCGCCTGAAGCGTTACGATGCCTCTCGTCAGGCATTGATGCGTCAGGCGTTGGAGCAGTTGAAAGGGTTGGAAAACTTGTCTGGCGATCTGTTTGAGAAGATCACCAAGGCGTTGGACGCGTAAAATAGCAGGGGGCGGCATTTGCCGTCCCCTGATGGCGCGAAGTCTCAATGGCTTGCGGTAGTATCAACACTCTCGCCAATATCTCTGCACCACTCAGCAGTGTCCCGCTGTTGGCGATTTCCAGCCCTGCAAACAGACGTAATAAGGTGCTTTTACCACAGCCGCTGCGGCCAACCACGGCCACAAACTGGTCTGTGGTAATGCGTAGTTGCAAATAGCCGTGCGCTGGCATCGGCCAGTTTGCCAAGCAGGGCATACAGAATGATGGCGACCACGACCACGTTGGTTTGCAGGAATTCGCGGGCGTTCATCGCCAGATAAGCGATGCCAGAGTTGGCTGACATGGTTTCGGCGACGATCAGCGTCAGCCACATAAACCCAAGGGCAAAACCCACGCCGACCATGATCGAAGGCAGCGCGCCGGGTAGCACCACCTGCGTGAACAGGCTAAAGCCGTAGCTGTGCGCCATTTCCAGCAGACCACGATCGATATTCTTGACGCTGGTGTATCGTACCAAGAGCCACCAGGAAGAAAGGTTGATTTTGCTAAATTAATGTTCGCAAAGTGTTTTAAAACTAACAGCAAAAGGAGGCGATTTTTAAATCTCATTTTTTGATTTTGGTATGCGTAATGGGGAAAAACGGGGAAATGGCGGCGAGTAAGGAAAACGATTGCGCTAAACGCGTTTTTTTTGCCTTTAATCAATTCCAATTGAGGAGGGGATACCGGATAATACGCCCCCGGTCGACAGACCTACCCAAATTCGTTGAAGTTGCTGCAGGTGATGCTGTTACAGATGGGCATTATGCAGCTTAACCGACCGTTGAGCGCATGAATGCGCGATTCGAGCCCCCAGGGATGGGTTTACGGCGTGTCGGTGTTCTGCAAAATGCCCACCAGTCTTAGGCTCCAGTGGTGCGGTATGAAGTGCATTAGCACCGTAGCGACTTCAAGTAAATAGGGTATAACCGGGAAATCAGGAGAGTACATGTACTACCCCATCGTCAGGAAAGCCTTGTTCCAGCTCGATCCCGAGCGCGCACACGAGTTGACCTTCAGTCAACTGCGCCGTATTACCGGCACCCCGCTAGAGTTTCTTATCCGTCAGTCGGTACCGAGCAAGCCGGTGAGCTGCATGGGGCTCTCTTTTAACAACCCGTTAGGCTTGGCTGCCGGTCTGGACAAAGACGGCGAGTGTATTGATGCCTTTGGCGCGATGGGCTTTGGCTTTGTTGAGGTCGGTACCGTTACTCCGCGTCCGCAAGCGGGCAATGATAAACCGCGTCTGTTCCGCCTGGTCCCAGCCGAAGGGCTGATCAACCGCATGGGGTTCAATAACCGCGGCGTAGACAATCTGGTTGAAAACGTTAAGAAATCCCATTTTGGCGGCGTGCTGGGGATTAATATCGGCAAGAATAAAGACACGCCGGTCGAGCAGGGCAAAGACGATTATCTGATCTGTATGGATAAGGTTTATCCGTATGCTGGCTATATCGCGATTAATATCTCATCACCTAATACCCCAGGATTACGATCTCTACAGTATGGTGAAGCACTGGACGATCTGCTAGCGGCGATAAAAAATAAGCAGGCCCAATTACAGGCTCGCCATCACAAATATGTGCCGGTTGCAGTAAAGATCGCACCGGATCTTTCAGAGGAAGAACTGATCCAAATAGCGGACAGTTTGGTGCGTCATAATATAGATGGGGTTATTGCCACCAATACCACCCTCGATCGTAAACTGGTTCAGGGACTGAATTACTGCGATCAGGCCGGGGGATTAAGTGGTCGCCCGGTACAGTTACGCAGCACCGAAGTGATCCGTCGTCTATCGCAAGAGTTGCAAGGGCGCTTGCCAATTATCGGCGTTGGCGGAATTGATTCCCTGACGGCGGCGCGGGAAAAAATGGAGGCCGGGGCAACTTTGGTACAAATTTATTCCGGATTTATCTTCCACGGGCCGCGTTTGATTAAAGATATCGTTACCCATATCTAATATTTTGCCTTTCATTTTCGACCGGGGGTTTATTTCTGCCCCCGGCTCGACTATATTTTGTTCGGTAGCGGAATTATCCGATGTTTAAGCAACTTTTCTGGTGATAAAATCGCCTTTTGCGTAATACTGCGTTGGCATGTGGTGAGAAGGATAAACGATGAAGATAAAACCTGACGACAATTGGCGTTGGTATTTTGACGCTGAGCACGATCGACTGATGCTCGATTTAGCCAATGGTATGATCTTCCGTTCGCGCTTCCCGGCAAAAATGCTAACGCCGGACGCCTTCGCTGAATGTGCGTTTTGCGTCGATGATGCGGCGCTTTATTTTGATTATGAAGAACAGTGCAAACAGATAAAACTCAGCCATGAACAACGTGCCGAGCTGGTATTAAATGCGCTGGTGGCCTTTCGTTTTCTCAAGCCCCTGATGCCCAAGAGCTGGCATTTTGCTCAGCAGCACTACCCGCTACGCCCTAAAAATGGCGAGTTGGCGGCGGTAAAGGTGATGGAGAGCGGAGATGAGGCGCGTCTGTTGGTGGTAGAGGCAGGGGATAATGCCAGCCTGTGCCTGCTGGCACAAAATCAGCTGGTGCTGGCTGGGCGCACCATGGTGCTGGGGGATGCGATCAAAGTGATGCACGATCGTCTGAAACCTTGCGTGCCGGATGAACAGTCTGCCCCGGCTTACGACAGGGCAGTGTAATCAGCACTACATCAACTTCACATCGCTTTTAGGAATACAGCTGCAACAGAGGATGGTGCCGTTGGCGGCCACTGCGCTTTTCTTTAGCGGTGCAACTTCGCCCTCGACCAACGTTATCTTGCAACTACCGCATAGGCCAGCCCGGCAGGAGTAAGGGATACGAATGCCTTGCTGCTCCAACTGTTCCAACAAAATCTGCTGGTTATTACCGGCAAACACCTTTCCTTGATACTCAATGGTCACGCTGGTGGTGCCATCCTGCGGTGCCTGCAAACTTTCGACGACCTTGCCTGCCCCATAAGGCCGCGGCGGTTTGGTTGCCAGCACTTCAACGCTATCGCCGACGCGGATAATACCGCTGTTACGGGCAATCATGTTTTGACCAAAGTCGACGTCGCCATTATCGGCAGTGCGGAACTGTTGCAGCGTACTCAACGGTTCGCCGCTCGGGTGTTTGCGACCACGCTCGATGCTGACCGTGGTCAATACGCAGCGGCTGCAAGGTTTTACCAGATCGAACATCACGTCGCCGACGCGGATCACCTGCCAACCATCTTCTGCCCAGGCTGAAACGCCAGTCACCACAAGATTCGGGCGGAATTGCTCTAGCCTGATACTGCTTGGGCAGCGTTGCTGCAGATCCTGAAACGAGGCTTCATTAATCAGCAGATAAGGGTAACCGTCGGCAAAGGAGAGTGGAATTTCCGGGTGCTTTTTTACCCGACGGGTTAATTCAGACCCAACCCAGCGCAGCTGCACCTCACGCTGAAAATAGCCGCTCAGCCAGCTGTTGATTTCCACTGGTGCAATCAACGCAGTGAAATGGTTGCCCCACACCTCGGTTGGCTGCGCATCGGGTGCGAAGTCAATGAAGCGGATCGCCGCGCTTTCTCCATCCGGAGCGGTCAGAAACAGGCCATCGGCCAACAACGCCGGTGTAAACAACACCATCTGCGGGTATTGGCGTGCGGTGATGAAAGTACCGTTTGGCTCGGTGATCATAAAAGAGCGATCAAAAGCCAGGCCGTTGCTGGCCACCTGGGCGTGAGAAAGCTGCAAACCCCGTAGTGATTTGACCGGATGAACGTAAAGTCGGGAGAGCGTGATCACCCCTGCCTCCGTGCGATAAATGAAATAGAAGGGAGCAACTTTATGACAAGCGGTCTGGATTAGCTATAATGCGCAACAATTTTCTTTTTGGTGATAAGCACGATATGAACACTCTGTTTGCCAGCACGGCGCGTGGACTGGAAGAACTGTTAAAAAGCGAACTGGAGCGGCTTGGCGCTCACTCCTGCAAAGTGGTGCAGGGGGGAGTACATTTTCAGGGTGACGATCGTCTTCTGTACCAAAGCCTGCTCTGGAGCCGCCTGGCTTCGCGTATTCTGTTGCCGCTGAATGAATTTCGCGTGCACAGTGATTTGGATCTGTACCTCGGTGTGCAGGCCATTGACTGGCCATCGATATTTGGCCTGGATAAAACCTTTGCCGTGCACTTCAGCGGCCTCAATGAAGAGATCCGCAATAGCCAATATGGCGCGTTGAAGGTCAAAGACGCCATTGTGGACAGCTTTACCCGCAAGCTCAACGATCGGCCAATGGTAGAGAAACAGCAGCCGGACATTCGCGTGAACGTTTTCCTACAGCGTGATATGGCCAGCGTAGCGCTCGATCTGAGCGGCGAAGGTTTGCACCAGCGTGGTTATCGCGATCTTACCGGCCAGGCTCCGCTGAAGGAAAACCTGGCGGCGGCGATTGTCCAACGTTCCGGTTGGCAACCAGGGGCGCCGATGTTAGACCCGATGTGCGGCTCCGGCACGCTGTTGATCGAGGCGGCGATGATTGCCTCTGATCGTGCGCCAGGCCTGCATCGTCAACATTGGGGCTTTACCGCCTGGAGTGGCCACAATGCCGAACTGTGGCGTGAAGTGATCACCGAAGCGCAGGTGCGGGCGAAACGTGGTCTGCAAGAAACCCCGTCACGCTTCTTCGGTTCGGATATTGATCGTCGCGTCATCGAAATGGCGAAGGGCAACGCCCGCCGCGCTGGCGTGGCCGAATTGATCACCTTTAACGTTAATGACGTCAGCAAACTGACCAACCCGCTGCCGGAAGGCCCGGTAGGCACGGTGGTCAGCAACCCGCCATACGGTGAACGCCTTGAGAGCGAACCGGCCCTGATTGCGCTGCACAATATGTTGGGGCGCATCATGAAGAGCCACTTTGGTGGCTGGCAGCTTTCGTTGTTCAGCGCTTCACCGGAATTGCTCAGTTGCCTGCAACTGCGCGCCGAGCGCCAGTTCAAAGCGAAAAACGGCCCGTTGGACTGCGTACAGAAAAACTACCAGCTGGCAGAAAATCCGCAGGGTGCGGGTGGCGTGCAGGTGGCGGAAGACTTTGCCAACCGCCTGCGCAAGAATCTGAAGAAGTTGGACAAATGGGCGAAGCAGCAGGGGATCGAATGCTATCGCCTGTATGATGCCGATCTGCCAGACTATAATGTGGCGGTGGATCGCTATGGCAGTAAGGTGGTGGTGCAGGAATACGCGCCGCCGAAAACCATCGACGCGCAGAAAGCCCGCCAGCGTCTGTTTGACGTGATTAACGCCACGTTGGCGGTGTTGGAGCTGCCTTCGAATCAGCTGATCCTGAAAACCCGCGAGCGCCAGAAGGGCAAGAATCAGTATGAGAAACTGGCACAGAAGGGCGAGTTCCTGCTGGTAGAAGAGTTCAATGCCAAGCTGTGGGTCAACCTGACGGATTATCTCGATACCGGGTTGTTCCTCGATCACCGCATCGCTCGCCGTATGCTGGGTGAGATGAGCAAAGGTAAAGACTTCCTCAACCTGTTTGCCTACACCGGCACCGCAAGCGTACATGCCGGATTGGGGGGCGCACGTAGCACCACTACGGTGGATATGTCGCGCACCTATCTGGAATGGGCAGAGAAGAACCTGCGGGTTAACGGCCTGACCGGTAGACAGCACCGTTTGATCCAGGCAGATTGCCTGTCCTGGCTGCACAATGCCGACGAACAGTTCGATGTGATCTTTATCGATCCGCCGACGTTCTCCAACTCCAAGCGGATGGAGAACACCTTTGACGTACAGCGCGACCATCTGGCGCTGATGAAAGATTTACAACGGATACTGCGCCGTAACGGGACCATCATGTTCTCCAACAACAAACGCGGTTTCCAGATGGATCTGGCAGGTCTGAACGCACTGGGTCTGGAGGCGAAAGAAATTACCGCCAAGACGCAGTCAGAAGACTTTGCCCGTAACCGTCAGATCCACAACTGCTGGCTGGTCACCCACGCCGGCGAAGGAAAATAATTACTATGTCGTTAATCAGCATGTCCGGTGCTTGGCTCTCTTTCAGCGATGCACCTTTGTTAGACAACACCGAAATTCATATTGAAGATAATGAACGCGTCTGCCTGGTTGGGCGCAACGGGGCCGGAAAATCGACCCTGCTGAAGATCCTCGGTAAAGAGATCCCATTGGACGATGGGCGCATCATTTACGAGCAGGATCTGATTGTGGCGCGTTTGCAGCAGGATCCTCCGCGCAATATCGGCGGTACGGTGTTCGACTTTGTGGCCGAAGGCGTGGCCGAGCAGGCGGAACACCTGAAGGCGTATCACGCCATCTCGCATCTGGTGGAGCTGGATCCAAGTGAAAAGAACCTGACGCGTATGGCGCAGGTCATGGAGATCCTCGATCACCAGGGTCTGTGGCAGCTGGACAGCCGTATCAGTGAAGTCCTGTTGCAACTGGGGCTGAACGGTGATGCGGAACTTTCCTCCCTATCCGGTGGGTGGCTGCGCAAAGCGGCACTGGGCCGGGCGTTGGTCAGTTCACCGCGCGTGTTGCTACTTGATGAACCTACCAACCACCTGGATATCACCACCATCGACTGGCTGGAAGGGTTCCTGAAAGAGTTCCAGGGCAGCATTGTCTTCATCTCGCACGACCGTTCGTTTATCCGCAATATGGCCACGCGCATTGTCGATCTCGATCGCGGCAAGCTGGTGTCATGGCCAGGCAACTACGAGCTGTATCTGGAAAGTAAAGAAGAAGCGCTGCGGGTCGAAGAACTGCAAAACGCCGAATTTGACCGCAAACTGGCACAGGAAGAGGTTTGGATCCGTCAGGGCATCAAGGCACGTCGTACGCGTAACGAAGGCCGGGTGCGCGCTTTGAAAGCGTTACGTAACGAGCGTTCACAGCGTCGTGAAGTGATGGGCACCGCCAAGATGCAAGTGGAAGAGGCCGTGCGTTCGGGCAAAATTGTGTTCGAAATGGAAGACGTCAATTATCAGGTCGCCGACAAAGTGCTGGTGCAGGGCTTCAGCGCCCAGGTGCAGCGCGGTGACAAAATCGCGCTGGTGGGGCCAAACGGCTGTGGTAAAACTACCTTGCTGAAATTGATGCTCGGTCAACTGAAAGCCGACAGCGGGCGAGTGCACTGCGGCACCAAGCTTGAAGTGGCTTACTTTGACCAGCACCGCGCTGAGCTGGATCCAGAACGCACGGTGATGGACAATCTGGCGGAAGGTAAGCAGGAAGTGATGGTCAATGGCCGTTCGCGCCATGTACTGGGTTATTTGCAGGACTTCCTGTTCCATCCTAAACGGGCAATGACACCGGTCAAAGCGTTGTCGGGCGGGGAGCGTAACCGCCTACTGCTGGCTAAATTATTCCTTAAACCGAGTAATTTGCTGATCCTCGATGAACCAACCAACGATCTGGACGTCGAAACGTTGGAACTGTTGGAAGAGATGATCGATAACTATCAGGGCACTGTATTGCTGGTGAGTCACGATCGTCAGTTTGTTGATAACTCCGTGACCGAATGCTGGATTTTTGAAGGCAATGGCGTGATAGATACGTACGTCGGGGGCTACTACGATGCGCACCATCAACGTGCTACCGCCAAGCCGATCCGCACGGTAGCCACCAGCCAAACCAAGGCGGCGGTGGAGAAAAAAAACGAGCAGCCTAAGAAATCAGCGGCCAAACTGAGTTATAACCTGCTGCGTGAACTGGAGCAGTTGCCGCAGCGCCTTGAACAGCTGGAAATGGATATTGAAGCCTTGCAGGCACAGGTGAGCGACGCAGGGTTCTTCTCCCGCCCGCATAGCGAAACCCAGCAGGTGTTGGCCGATCTTGCCACTACAGAGCAGGCGTTGGAACAAGCTTTTGCTCGTTGGGAAGAGCTGGAAGCAATGAAAAACGGCTGATCGATAATGCGTTGCCCGTACGCTGCTGCGGGCAACTCACGCAGTACCGATCTGCGACGCGCTTAAGGAGGAAAATGGTGTGTTCTCACGAAAGTCATAAGCAGCAGAGTCATGCAATGCATGGCGAGCGTCAACAGGATAACCTGATACTGTGCCCACAATGCGATATGCTGGTGGCGCTGCCGCCTTTGCAATCAGGTTCCAAAGCCGTTTGTCCCCGTTGTAAAACGACACTCAGCGCCCGCTGGTCAGAACCGCGTAAACAGCCGATTGGCTTTGCCCTCAGCGCGTTATTCATGCTGGTGTTAGCCAATATCTTCCCGTTTATCAATATGCGCGTTGCCGGTCTGGGTAATGAAATCAAACTGATCCAAATTCCTCAGGTGATGGTGGCAGAAGACTATGCCAGCATGGCCACCCTGTTTATGGTGTTTGTGCAACTGATCCCGGCGTTTTGCATGTTGGCGATCATTCTGTTGTGTGCCAGGGTGCGGTTGCCACGAGAATGGAAGGTCTGGATGGCCAAGGTGCTGTTCCAGTTGAAGACTTGGTGCATGGTCGAGATCTTCCTGGCTGGCGTGCTGGTCAGCTTCGTCAAGCTGATGGCTTATGGTGATATCGGCATTGGTGCCAGTTTCATCCCTTACTGTCTGTTTTGCCTGTTGCAGGTGCGAGCCTTTCAATGTGTTGATCGTCGCTGGTTGTGGCAGGATATTGAACCGGCCCCCGTGATTGAACAACCGTTGCAGACTGGGCGTACCGGCTTGCTTCAAGGAGTACGTTCCTGCTCTTGCTGTACGGCCATCCTGCCCGCCCAGGAGTCCAAATGTCCACGTTGTCACACAGTGGGCTATGTACGCCGACGTCACAGCCTGCAATGGACTATGGCGCTATTGGTCACCTCGATCATATTGTATATTCCGGCGATGTCGATGCCGATTATGATCACCGAGGCGTTGGGAAATAAAATGCCATCAACGGTCATGGCCGGGGTGGTGTTGCTATGGGGCGAAGGATCCTATCCGGTGGCGATGGTGATTTTCATTGCCAGTATTATGGTGCCGTCGCTCAAAATGTTGGCGATTGGCTGGTTATGCCTGGATGCCAATGGCAAAGGTAAGGCCAACGCCGATAGCGAACGTATGCATCTGATTTATGAAGTGGTGGAGTTTGTTGGCCGTTGGTCAATGATCGACGTATTTGTTATCGCCGTGCTTTCGGCGCTGGTACGTATGGGACAGCTGATGAGTATTTATCCAGACATTGGTGCACTACTGTTTGCCATGGTGGTTATTCTCACCATGTTTGCTGCTATGGCGTTTGATCCCCGTCTAACCTGGGATCGCGCAAATGAAACAATAAAGAAGGAGCCGCAAGGTGATGGAAAGTAATCATGGCGTCGCGGATGTTGAGAAGATCAAGCGCTGGTCGCCGGTGTGGATCATTCCCATTGTCACGGCGTTGATTGGTGCGTGGATCCTGTTTTATCACTTCAGCCACCAAGGGCCGCAGGTGACGTTGGTCACGACCTCCGCCGAAGGGTTGGAGGCAGGAAAAACCAAGATAAAAAGCCGCAGTGTGGATGTTGGCACGGTGGAAAGCGTCACCTTAAGTAATGACTTGAGTAAAGTGCTGGTGCAGGCTCGCCTGAATTCCGGAATGGGAAAGCTGCTGCGCGATGATTCCGCCTTTTGGGTCGTGAAACCGCAGATTGGCCGTGAGGGCGTCTCCGGGCTGGGAACCTTGTTCTCCGGTGCCTATATTGAATTGCAGCCGGGTAGCAAGGGCAAGGTAGGGAAAGAAGATTATCAACTGCTGGATTCTCCGCCGCTTGCCTCTCCTGATGCCAAAGGGTTACGCGTCATACTCGACAGTGACAAGTCCGGTCAGTTGAACTCTGGCGATCCGGTGCTGTTCCGTGGTTACCGCGTCGGTTCGGTGGAAACCAGCTATTTCGATCCCAAGCTGCGATCCATGCGCTATCAGCTGTTTATTACCGCGCCTTACGATCAGTTGATCACTAGCAACGTCCGGTTCTGGAAAGACAGCGGTGTTACCTTCGATATGTCCGCACAAGGTATGCGTCTGGAAATGGGATCCTTGGCGACGCTGTTTAGCGGTGGCGTGAGCTTTGACGTGCCAGAAGGTTGGGAGCGTGGCCCAGCGGTGAGAGAAAAGGCCGAGTTTGCCCTGTTCGATAACCAGCGTAATATTCAGGATTCGCTGTATACCGAGCATGTCGATTATCTGGTGTTCTTCTCCGAATCGATCCGTGGCTTGCAGCCGGGGGCGCCAGTCGAGTTCCGTGGTATTCGCCTGGGTACCGTGGGGCAAGTGCCGTTCTACAAAGAAGGCATGCGCCAGCAACTGGATAATGACTATCGCATACCGGTACTGATCCGTATTGAGCCAGAGCGCTTTAACCAAGAGATAGGCAAGGGTTTCGATGTAGCACAGCATTTGAAAGAGGCAGAAGCACGGGGTATACGCGCCTCGCTGAAGTCCGCTAACCTGCTGACCGGAGCGTTATATATCGATCTGGACTTCTATCCAAATGAGAAGCCGTGGAAGGGGCCGCGCGAGCTGTTCGGTTATCCGCTGTTGCCAACTACCGGCAGTGGCCTGGCGCAGATCCAGCATAAACTGGTACAGACGCTGGATAAGATCAATTCGATGCCGATCAATCCAATGATCAACGAAGCGACCAAAACGCTGGCCGAAAGCCAGAAGACCATGAAAGAAACGCAGAAAACCATGCAGTCGCTCAATGACATCATCAGCAGTAAAGAGATGAAGGCATTACCGGAAGATATGCAGAAGACCCTGCAAGAACTCAATCGCAGCATGAAAGGGTTCCAGCCAGGTTCTCCGGCCTACAACAAAATGGTTGGCGATATGCAACGCCTCGATCAGGTGCTGCGTGAGCTGCAACCGGTGCTGCGAACCCTGAACGATAAGAGCAACGCCCTGGTATTTGAAGCCGCGGGCAGTAATGACCCTCAGCCGAAGAAGGCCAAAAAATGAAAAAATGGATCCCGGTAGTTCTGGCGCTGTTGCTGAGTGCCTGTAGCAGTACGCCGAGCAAGACTTACTATCAGTTACCGGCGTTGGGTACGCCGGTTCAGGTGACTGGCACCCCGGCATCACGCCAGCTGTGGCTGGAGCATGTCAGTGTGGCGGATTTCCTGGCCCAGAGTGGGGTGGTGTATCAGACCAACGATGTGCAGTTTGTGATCGGGCAAAACAACCTGTGGGCCAGCCCGTTGGATCAGCAGCTGCAACAAACGCTGGTGACCAACCTGGGCAGCGCCTTGCCGGGTTGGGTGGTGTCATCACAGCCGATGAGCAGCGAACAGGATGTGCTCAATGTCACCATTAGCGGCTTTCATGGCCGCTACGATGGCAAAGCGATCATTCGTGGTGAATGGGTACTGAGTCATCAAGGTAGGCTTATCAAGCGGCCATTCAACCTGGAATTGAAACAGGGTGAAGATGGCTATGACGCCTTAGTCCGCACCTTGGCCCAGGGCTGGTTGCAGCAAGCTCAGGAGATTGCCGCACAGGCGGCTCGTCTTTAATCATCGTTTGTAATAATACGGTCTAAAGCAATCCCGGAGAGGCAAACTCAAAGCCTTTCCGGGATTTTTTCTTTTATTATCATGTGAATATATCGAGATTAGCAATATCAGCCACTTAGCATTTTCGCCGTGCATAGCTCACAAATATGGCAGCCGTATGAAATTTGAACATTGATCTTCCCGCCATTTAGCGCTATCTCTTAAAGGTGGCTGTATTTCGTGCGGCCATTGTTTTCTTTCCACCAAAGTAACAATGAGGGAAACGAGGCATGAAGAGACAGAAAAGAGATCGTTTGGAACGGGCTGAATCACGTGGTTACCAAGCAGGTATTGCTGGGCGTTCAAGGGAACTTTGTCCCTACCAATCTTTAGACGCCCGGGCTAACTGGCTGGGAGGTTGGCGACAAGCCATGGAGGACAGGGCTGTGACCGCTTAAGCGGCTCTCTGTCATGAATTAAGGAACGACCTCCGCCAAACAAGCGGAGGTTTTTTGTGCACAATAAACGGCGACCGAGAATGGCCGCCGCAGTAGGGCATTAGAACGCCGCGGCGTCCTTGAACAGGCCTACTTTCAGATCGCTGGCAGTATAGATAACTTTACCATCGCACAGCACTTCACCATCGGCAACGCCCATTATCAGCTTGCGGATGATCACGCGTTTGAAGTTGATGCGGTAGGTAACCTTCTTGGCTGTTGGCAACACCTGACCAGTGAACTTCACCTCGCCAACGCCCAACGCGCGGCCTTTGCCTTCGCCGCCCATCCAGCCGAGGTAGAACCCTACCAACTGCCACATGGCATCCAGACCCAGGCAGCCTGGCATCACCGGATCGCCAATAAAGTGGCAATCGAAGAACCACAGGTCCGGATTGATATCGAGCTCAGCTTCTACGTAGCCTTTATTGTGGCTACCACCGTCTTCGGTCATTTTGACCACGCGGTCCATCATTAACATGTTACCTGATGGCAACGGAGGGCCACCGGCGCCAAACAGTTCGCCACGGCCCGATGCTTCGAGATCTTGTTTTGTATAGGATTCGCGTTTATCTACCATGTTCTCAGTAAACCTTTTTTTGATGAAGGACGCAGCTTAACTTACACGTGTACGCTGAACAAGTCCGATCAGCCACGGCTGAACCAGTTAAGCCAGCGCAATGGCCACGGCAACGGACGCCGTTCTGGCAACATGGCCTGCGCAATCCGCTCCTGGATGGCGGTCAGCAAGCTAGGCTGCTGCTCATCGGCGTACGGATAACCGGTCAATAACGGCAAGGCTTCCGCAACGCTATCCACCGCCCACAAATGGAATTGCCCTTCACGTACCGCTTCGACGACGTCTGGGCGCAGGCAAAGGTGCCGCACGTTGCTTGCTGGCAGGATCACGCCCTGTTTGCCCGTTAGGCCACGGCGCAGACAGACTTCGAAGAAACCTTCGATTTTTTCGTTTGCGCCGCCGATCGGTTGCACATTACCAAACTGGTCAACGGAACCGGTCACGGCGATCTGCTGGGTGATCGGCTGCTGTGACAATGCGCTGATCAAGGCGCAGAGTTCGGCCAGCGAGGCGCTGTCCCCGTCAACTTCGCCGTAGGATTGCTCAAAGACGATCGAGGCGGAGAAGGGGAGTTGCTGATCGAGATCCAGTTCGGAGATCAGGAACGCTTGCATGATCATCATTCCTTTGGCGTGCAGATTGCCTCCCAGCTCGGCTTTACGCTCCACATCGGTGAATTCGCCATCGCCCAGGTGGACCACACAGCTGATGCGTGAAGGTTCGCCAAAGCTGCGCGGATGCCCTGGATAATCCAGCACCGACAGGCCGTTAATCTGACCAATCACCTCACCTTCGGTTTCGATCATGATCTGGCCCAGCTCAATCTCGTCCTGCATGCGTTCTGCAAGATAGCTTTCACGCCATTCACGGGCATTCAGCGCCGCTTCTAACGCTTTAGCGGTGATCTGCTCCTCTTCGGCATACAGAGCGGCCTCAGAAAGCTGCTGGCTGACCCACAGTGGCGATAGCGGTAGGTTACCCTGGTCACCGGTATGGCGCACAGCCTGAACCATCAGAGGCTGCCAGGCGTCGGCTGCCAGCGGCGGTAATTGCTGCTCGGCGACCACGCTATTGATATAGCCACACCATTGCACCATATTGTCTGGCTCGGTGAGCTGCAGGTCGTCTTCATATTCACCGTAGACGGCCTGCCCGCAGACTTCCGGCTCCATATCGTGGAAATCAGCCAGGCCATGGCGATCTCCCACTACAATCAGGCGTAACTCCAGCGGCATTGGGGGGATGGAAAGCGGCAGTGGCCGGGTTTCATCTGGCGTCAACCACTGGAATTGGCGCTGGGTAATCATCTGCTTGAGACGCAGCCACAGTAGCGGCTGTGCCAATAGGGCACGCGCCGATAGGATCAGCACGCCGCCGTTAGCCTGATGGACCAGACCCGGCTGCAAGGTGATAGCACCATTGTGCATTCTGACACAGCCAAATAACTGTTCTGGCTCAACCCATTCCTGGTAAACGCAAGCACCGCCGGCGGCAAAAGGTTCATCGCCGTGAATGGCATCTTTAATGCTGATGATGTCGCCTTCAATCACATAGTGACTGCCTTTAACGGTATTACGCGGTTGCAACTCTTCTGCCGCTCGGGCGATCAACGCCAGATACTCACGTGTTTCCTGTGCTTTCAACAGCATAAAACGTGGCAGAGACAGCGGATGCAAAAACAGCGTCAGCGCATTCTCCAAACGGGGCTGGATTGCAGAAAAGGCCACGGGTGCCAATTGAGCAGCGGAATCGAAAATCGCCTGATAAGGCGTAGCAGCAGGCAACAGAGATTGCCATTCAAGTCGGTTATTGGTCAAAGTGTTAGATGCAATCGTCAAAAAGGGAAAGCGCGATTATACAAGAATAACGCCAGCTTGATAGATCCAGAGTCATTGTTGAGCATTGGAGTTTGACATAGCCCGATCTTTGTGCAAAAAACAGTCAAAAACGGCAGGTAATTGGCGAGGAAAAGTTGGCTAAAGCTGTTATGATTATTAAAGTTACACGGTCACAGCAGAGTTCACGATGAAATATCAGCAACTGGAAAATCTGGAGAGCGGTTGGAAATGGAAGTACCTGGTCAAAAAGCACCGGGAAGGTGAGGCCATCACCCGCTACATTGAAAACAGCCTTGCTCAGGAGGTCATTGACGAACTGCTGAAGCTGGAAAATGAACCGGTAAAAGTGCTGGCGTGGGTCGATGAGCATATGAATCCGACGTTGGATAACCGGATGAAGCAAACCATACGCGCCCGGCGTAAGCGTCATTTTAACTCAGAACATCAGCATACGCGCAAGAAATCGATCGATCTGGAGTTCCTGGTCTGGCAACGTTTGGCTGCGCTGGCGCATCGCCGTGGCGTCACTCTGTCGGAAACCGTCGTGCAACTGATCGAAGATGCCGAGCGCAAAGAGAAGTATGCCACCCAGATGTCGTCGCTGAAACAGGATCTACAGGCGATCCTGGGTAAGAATGATAAATAGCTTACCGAATGTTTAGGTCGAAAAAAAACCCCGCAATGCGGGGTTTTTTACTAAGAAGCGCTTACTTAGCCCTGAGGCTGAGAAACAACTTCTTTGATACCTTTAACTTCGATCTCTACGCGACGATCTGGAGCCAGACATGCGATCTGAGCTGCAGTTGCGCGGCCTGAACGGTAGCCACAGGTGTCACCAGTGATTGGGTTAGCTTCGCCCATGCCACGTGCAGAAATCTTGTCTGAAGGGATACCTTTAGACACGAGGTAATCTACAACGCTTTGTGCGCGGCGCTCAGACAGACGTTGGTTAGATTCAGCTGAACCTACTGCGTCGGTGAAGCCCAGAACTACAACAGAACCGTCTTTCGGATCCAGTGAGCTCAGTTGGGTGTACAGCTGATCCAGAGCTTGTTGGCCTTCTGGTTTCAGGGTTGCTTTACCGAATGAGAACAGAACGTCAGAAGTCAGAGTGAACTTCTTGGTCTCAACAACTGGAGCTGGTGCCGGAGCTGGAGCAACGACTGGAGCTGCGTCTTCCTGACCAAAGCGGTAGGAAACACCTACGCTCAGCATGCCGTTGTCTGGACGTGCGCCAACGGTACCTGCGTCACCGATGTTGTTAACCCACTGGTAGTCCAGGCGGGTAGCCCAGTCACGAGTCAGTGCGTATTCAACACCCACTGCTGCCAATGGAGAAACGCCAGTGTCATGGTTGCCACCGTTAGAGCCAGCACCATCACTGTCTGCACGCCATACCATGCCGCCCAGACGGGTGTAGATGTCCAGATCGTCAACGATTGGGTAGCTCAGTTTAGCTGCCAGTTGAACGCCTTGAGCTTTGAAAGAACCGGTGTTAGCGCCGGTATATTTCATACGACCTAACCAGTCGTAGCCCATTTCGAAGCCCAGGTATTGGTTTGCCTGATAGCCAACGAACGCACCAGCACCAAGCTGGTCTTTGCGTGCGTCGTTATCAACGGTGTAACCGTTACCGTAGAAACCGGTGTCATGGAACTGGGACCAACCCAGTTTAGCACCAGTGTACCAAGTGTCGTCTTTTGGTGCGGCTTGCGCTACTGTAGCGAAACCTGCCAGTGCCACTGCTAATGCGATAGCTGTCTTTTTCATTTTGCGCCTCGTTATCATCCAAATAGGCAATGAGCTTTAAAGCTGCTTTAAGCCCTTGGTTTAAATTCCTTCGCCAAGGTTTGAGCCCTCGTTTGTTACTCTGCCAGTTTTTCTGGCGTTATAGAGCAACCTTGGCGATGTAAAGTCTACAACGTGGCGCGAAAGTTACAAGTGTGATGTGATAAAGCTCTAAAAAAAAACATGGAATTAGACATATCCTCTAACATATCGGGGGGGTAAACGAGGTATTTTCTTTCCATGGAAAATGGCGCTGAACCGCAGCCAACCTCGCTTTTCGCTTGATCCCTCTGGAGTTGCCAGACCAACCGATAAAATTGATGGGAAAAGTCCTAAATTTACTTAATGATACAAAGGAGAGTGAATTTTTAAGGTTGAACAGTGTCTGTCGGCAGCAACGATGTCACGTTGTGGCCGCATAATGAACCCATAGGCATTGCCTAACTCAGCCGCTCGACTTAGCCTTAAACGATCCTCTTGCGTCAATTCTGGTAACCAGCCTAGTACTACACTGTAATTTCCTGTCAGTAAAGCCTTCTCCATGGCGTCTACGGTAGCCAGTGGATTGATCTGATTAAGCTGTATGACCTTATCAACCGGTAGCTTGGCCTGTTGCAGCCAGGTTTTGCTCAGTTTCTGCTGCGGGGTCAACCACAGTAACCAACGTGATTGCCTGCCCAACTGCTGTAACAGAGGCACCAATAACTGGGCTACGGCGGGTTGCCGCTCATTGTAAACAAGCTCACTGATTAGGCCATTTTCGTTGCCCTCTTGCGCAGGGATCATTGCTTGCTCCGCAGGCATTGAGGATTGGCTAAAATGAGGTTGATAAAGTGATTGAGTACGCATGTCGTCTCCCGCCCGTAGTGTTACTGTATGTATATACAGTATAGCCATCGAAACAGAAGATCAACCCAAATTTTCGTAACGCTTCGCATAATTGAGATTATCTTTTGTACGTCCTAAATTTATGATTGGCACGGCTGGGCATAATGCGTATTTTTTTTAATTAGTTGTTCCGGTTACGTTTATTTCAACCAAAAATGCCCGATGGCTGTGATTTATATAAGGAGATATAAATGAATGGAGGTTCGCTAATGAGGATCGAACAGGCAAAGGCCTGCTTTGCCGCCCTGGGAAATATTGCCATACGCTCGCAGTTTGGTGGCTATGGCCTGCTGGCTGACGGCACAATGTTTGCGGTCATTGCCGAAGGTGAGTTGTATTTACGTGCAACAGAAAGCCTGGAGACCGCGTTCCGTGAGCTTGGTATGGTGAATATGACCTATTTAAAGCGGGGGGTCCCTATGGTCATGCGCTATTACTGGGTAAATGACGGGCTGTGGCGGCGGCGTCGTGAACTGTGTGAGCTTGCCAGGCAGTCTCTCTGTGAGACGCGTAAAGAGATTAAGGTGAAAAAACGCTGTAATGGCAGATTGAAAGATTTACCGAATATAGATGCCTCATTAGAGCGGCAGTTGTGGCGAGCAGGCATATGCAATATTTATGATTTTCGCCTGTTGGGTGCCAGAGATAGCTATCTGAAACTGCTGCAACAGCAAAAAAATCTGGGCATGAAAGTGCTGATATCACTGGCGGGTGCCATGGCGGGCTATCATCATGCCGCTCTACCGAACCTTCAAAGGGAAGCGTTGGCTGAATGGTTCGAAAACAACGCGCTACTTCCCTGTTTTGAGGGGCGGTCGGAAGACCGCGCCTGCGGCCCACCCCCTTAAACTATCAACCCGCTTTGGCAATTTGTGTGTTAAGTGCCGTCAGCTCTGGTAGCAACTCGAGCACCAGACCAATTTGCTGCAACACCAGCTGTTCTTTACTTTCCGGCTCCGGAACTAGCGCAGTAATACGCTCGGAGAGGGCCTCCAGTGCCTGCGTGAAACGTTGATAGTCATGAGCGTCGTGGTGTAATGCGTCATCAACATAGCAAACCGCATCGTTGAGCAAGTCAAGCACGGCAGCATTTTCCAGGCGCTCACGGTGGGCACCCAGAGCGGAAATATAACTCAGCAAGGTATGGTTAAGGCACAGCAGGCGGAATGCCGCTTCCTGAATGGTTTTATCAGCCTTGGGGTCGACAGACATGTTAGAGATCACCGACGCCAATTCGGCATCGCTATTGTGGGCATCGCGGCGGGCAATACGATAAGGCAGGCCGTTATCCTTGCCCTGATGGTACTGCACCATAATGGCATCCAGATAGCGGCAGTCGGCATTCAGTGTCTTACGCACCATGGCCGGTAACTGACGGAACTTCCAGTCCGGCCAGATAAAACTCACCGCTGCCCAGGCAATGGCACAACCCAGAAGGGTATCGTAGACGCGCGGGGCAGCCACTTCGAACCCTTCGCCCAACAGGTTAAAGCATAGCAAGACCAACAGGGTGATAAACATCGTGGCTTGGGCATATTGCACGGTTCGGAAGGCGAAGAACAACACTCCAGAGATAACGATCAGGATCAACTGCCCTTCCATTGAGGGCACAAAATACAGTATTGGCAGGCCGATCAAAATGCCTGCCAGAGTGCCGATGATCCGTAATGCCAGACGCCTGCGGGTGGCATTGTAATTGGGCTGGCAGACAAACAGGCTGGTCAGCAGGATCCAATAACCGTGCTGCATTCCGGTCAGTTGAATAAACGCATAGCCCGCGCACAACACAACGGACATACGGATGGCGTGGCGGAATAGGGCGGATTGTGGCGTCAGGTGGCGGCTGATACGCAAGCGAATATCGCTCCAACCAGTGAGTCGATCGTCTGACAGACTGTTTTCCTCGGTCTGGTCACTCGCCAAGGACTGTTCAGACTCGATATTGGCCAACTGGGCGTCAATCGCCCGTAAATTCTTCAGCAGGTGGGATAGCGCTCTGGTCAGCTCGCGATTTTCTGGGGTAACGGTAATCCGGGTTAGCGCCTCTTCCAGGCGCGAAAAAGCGGGTTCAAAACGCGGGTTATGCAGATATTTTTGCCGAAGTAGTATCGACTGTGCCAGTTGCTGACAGGCACGAGCCTGCTTGGTCAGCAGCCGCTGGAAGCGGAACAGAATATCGCTGTGGCGAAACTGTTGGCTTAGGGCCTGATACTGTACGTGAGAAGAACTGGCACGTTCATGGATATCCTGTGCAACAAAATAGTAGTGCAGCGTTCTGCGAGTGCCGCGTTGGCCGCGGTCGCCTTTCAAGCGGGTCAGCAGTGAAGTCTTGGTCAGATTTAGCGTGGTCACCAGCGTGCTGTTGGCCATTGCCACGTCCACCCACGGCAGATCGGCGTCCGATTCGGCATCCGGATCGAACAGGTTGGCCTTGGCATCCAGATAGTTGGCCAACTGTTCATAGCAGCGGGCCAGGTTTTCCTGCAGGGGCTTGATAGGAAATAGCAGATGACCGATCAGCGTCAGCAGGTTATACCAAACGGCACCGATAATCAGCAGGGCAGGTTGCTGGTACCAGGCGTCGTACATGGAGGTGCCAAGCATGGTGTAGACGGCGATCAGCAAGGCACCAAAGGCGATGGTGGCGTAACGCTGACCCAATGCTCCCAGCAGGATAAAGCCGCAGGTTGAGGTCGTTAGACCGACGGCAAACAGCCAAGGGTAAGGAAACAGGAGTTCAATTGATGCCGAGGCCACAAAAAAGCACACTAGCGTAATGAGCAGGTTACGCAACCTTCCTGCTAGCCGGTCGTCCAGATCCGTTAGCGCGGCAGCAACGACCCCCAGCGTTAACGGAATGGTCAGTTTAGGGATATCCAACCACCATGGCACCGCAGAAGCCCCGGCCAGAGCGATAAAAATACGCAGGTTATAAAGCAGGTTGCTGTTATAGGTATAACGCCGAATTTTGGGTGCAAAAGAGAGCACGACAAGCTCCTAAATGGGCGAAAAGTTAACGCGATTAAAATCGGCGGCGGGCGTTCTCGATCCGCGCCTGTTGGGCCACCTCAACGGGAACGACGCGGCGGCCGACTGGCCACAGGGCGATAGCGGCTATCTTGAAATTGGCAATGCCTACCGGAATACCAATAATAGTGATGCACTGGGCGATACCCGCAACAATATGTGACAGGCACAGCCACCAGCCGAACAGGATCAGCCAGACGATATTCAGCAAAGAACCGCCGGCAGCCAGCAGGGCATTGCTTTTCTCTGGGTATAATTCATCGATATGGATCGCTTCGTTGCCAAATGGCAGCAGGGATATTTTGGTAATTTCCCAGCAGGAGCGGGTCAATGGCAGGGTGAAAATCAGCACGACGCTGAAGAAGGTGGCAATCAACCAGCCAAGCGTGGTGAAAAAACCACCCAACACGAAATTAAGAACGTTCAATACAGTACGCATAGTCGTCATTCTGCTCTAATGATGGCCAAACGGCACGGGGAAGTATTCACAAGCTTAACGCAAAAACTATTCTACCCTTTTTTTAACGCTAGAGTGCCATTGCTTAACGCGGGTAAACTGATAGCAATTCTACCCTATGGATTTCAAGCAGCTTGAAAAACGACGGGTATATCTCAACATGATTATGGCGTGGGTATATGGAACTAAAGGCGACATCGCTGGGGAAGCACCTGGCACAGCATCCTTACAACCGCGTACGGTTATTGCATGCCGGCGTTGAGGTGAGCGGCGAAAAGCATGAATACCTTATTCCTTTCAACCAGTTGATCCAGGTGCGTTGTAAACGTGGGATCGTCTGGGGGGAGCTCGAGTTCGAACTGCCGGATGAAAAAGTCGTGCGCCTGCACGGTACCGAATGGCAGGAAACACAGCGCTTTTACCACTATCTGCAGCAGTCATGGCAGCAGTGGAGCAGCGAGATGAGTGAAGTGAGCGCCGAGGTACTGCAACAGCAGGTTGATCGTATCCGCCAAATCGAGCAACAGGACAAGTGGTTCAAGCGTGCTGAATTGAGCAATTTGCAGCAGCAGATCCGTCAGTCGTTTAGCGCATTGCCAATGCCGGTGGCACGGATGGATGAGTTTGAAAACTGCCGCGAAAGTTATCACTTGTGTCTGCAGTGGCTCAAGTCTGGTCTGCGCAGCGTGGCGCAACGCAATCAACGGTGGTGCGACCGGATGTTGGAAACCCATCAGGATTTCTTCCAGACCGTTGAAACTTCACCGTTGAATGAATCGCAAAGCAGGGCCGTGGTAAACGGCGAGGATGCCGTGCTGGTACTTGCGGGAGCTGGCAGTGGCAAAACCTCGGTGCTGGTAGCGCGAGCGGGCTGGTTACTGCTGCGTCAAGAGGCCGAACCTGAGCAGATCCTGTTGTTGGCATTCGGGCGTAAAGCCGCCGAAGAGATGAACGAACGTATTCAGGAACGCTTGGGCAGCGTGGCGATCCAAGCTAAAACGTTCCATGCGCTGGCGCTGCAGATTATCCAGCAGGGTAGCCGCAAGGCACCGGCGATCAGCAAGCTGGAAACCGATAGCAAAGCGCGCCGGGCGTTGCTGATCACCCACTGGCAAAAACAGTGCAGCGAGAAAAAGGCGCAGGCCAAAGGCTGGCGGCAATGGTTAACGGAAGAGCTGGAGTGGGAATTACCCGATGGCGACTTCTGGCATGACTTGCGTCTGGCGGAGCGTTTGAGCGGGCGCCTGGAGCGCTGGCTTGGCTTGATGCGCACCCACGGAAGTAGTCAGGCAGAAATGATAGAGCAGGCCGACGAAGAGATCCGCGATCTGTTCAGCAAACGCATTCGCCTGATGGCCCCGCTGCTGAAAGCCTGGAAAACCGCCTTGAAGGACGAAGGGGCAGTCGATTTTGCCGGGCTGATACATCAAGCCGTCAATCTGTTGGAAAAGGGGCGCTTTATTAGCCCGTGGAAGCATATTCTGGTGGATGAATTCCAGGATATCTCACCGCAGCGTGCGCAGTTGCTGGCGGCACTGCGTAAGCAGAACAAGCAGACCAGCCTGTTTGCCGTTGGTGATGATTGGCAGGCTATTTACCGTTTCAGTGGGGCAGAGCTGTCGCTGACCACTGCTTTTGCCGAGAATTTTGGCGCAGGCGATCAGTGTGCGCTTGATACTACCTACCGCTTTAACGATCGGATCGGTGAAGTGGCCAACGGTTTTGTGCAGCAGAACCCGCATCAGTTGAAAAAGCCGCTCAATAGCTTGACCAAGGGCAACAAGAAGTCGGTGGTTATCCTGCCGCAGGAACAGTTGGAGGCGTTGTTGGACAAGCTGAGTGGCTATGCGAAGCCGCAGGAACGTATCCTGGTGCTGGCGCGCTACCATCATCTCAAGCCGGAGGTGCTGCAAAAGGCGGCAACGCGTTGGCCAAAGCTGAACATCGAGTTTATGACGATCCATGCCAGCAAAGGCCAACAGGCAGACTACGTGATCATTGCTGGGCTGTATGAAGGCAAGGATGGATTCCCGGCGGAAGTCCGTGAATCCGTACTCGAAGAGGTGTTGTTGCCTCAGCCAGAGGATTTCCCGGATGCGGAGGAGCGGCGTTTGCTCTATGTCGCCCTCACTCGGGCCAGGCATCAGGTTTGGTTATTACAAGATCGTGAACGGCCGTCGGTATTTATCGAGCAGTTGCAAGAGATTGGCGTGCCGTCGCAGAGAAAGCCGTAAATCACAGGCCTGGCACTACACCAGGCCTTGGGCATTATTTCAAGCGTTCGGCAAGGTACTTTTCGTAATCAGGAATAGCAATCACCACTTCGCTCTTGAACAGCGATGAGTCGATCAGGAAATCGGCGGTGGAGCGGTTGGTCGCTACTGGGATGTTCCAGACCGTGGCTAGGCGCAGCAAGGCTTTGACATCGGGATCGTGGGGTACGGCGTTTAGCGGATCCCAGAAGAAGATCAGCATATCAATCTTGCCTTCGGCGATCAGTGCACCCACTTGCTGATCGCCGCCCATTGGGCCACTCAGCATGCTCTGCACCGGAATACCGCTGGCCCGCTGGATCAAATTGCCGGTGGTACCCGTGGCATACAGCTGATGCTGGGCAAGTATCTCTTTATTGTCTTCAACCCATTTCAGCAAGGCCTGCTTGCGGTGGTCGTGAGCAACGAGCGCAATATGCTTGCGTGCTGCGATGGTGCGGGTGGTTTGTTCCATGTCGCTATCCTTGGAAAATCGAATGATTCGCCACAGATTACTGAAACTGTATTTCACTGCCTAGTCTTAACGCGGGAAATTGCGAACAAAACACGCCTTTACGGGATAAAAGCGTGGTTGGCAGTATTTAACGGTTGCGGGATTGGCCAGCCCAGGCGATAAACCGTTTTTGCGTCTTGTGATCGGTGTACAGGAACCCGTATTGCAGCATTTTCTCGGTAACGTTGTCACCGCTCAGGGGGTAACCGTTGGGCTACCCGGCGCCGCTGCGATTACACTGGCACGCAGATGTGCTAACGCCGGGACGGAGGCCTGGTGATTTTGAACGTTATAATCGGCAACGATCTTTTCCAGGTTATGCTCATTGGGTGAAGTTGCTAGCGGTAATACATCGTGTTTGATCGCCAACGGCTTACCGTGGTTACCCAGAATTTTATAATTCGGTGCTTTATCAAACCGCTGGGCATCCTGCTCATTCTCGATACGCGGTAGCTCAATGGTAACGGCGCTGACGTTTTGACTGTTAAACACCACAATCTGTACGGATGAAGTGTAAAGTACCTGAGAGCGTTGTTCTTTAGGTATGGATTTGGTGACTTTGAACAGCAGTTGATGCTGCCCGTCATTCAATTCCAGACTATCGGCCCCTTTTAACAACGAGCCCGTCATTTGCTTGCCGTCGACCACCATAAGCTCGATGTCCGGGGAAAGCTTCAGGGTCGTAGCTGCGGCCGAAACGCTCAGCGATATTCCAAGCAGCCCCGCAACCACCAGACCAAATTTCATCGTTACTTCCTTTTCGTGGAACAGGATGACTAGTGTTGGATACGCCACTAGTTATGTCAAATCTTTTCAAAACGTCGTTTAATTTACATTTATACATACTTGGATAATATTTGAAATAATGCGCTGGACCAAACCAGCCTGCGAACAGTATAGCCGCGAACTGATAACAAGTTTTAACCGATATTGGCGTTTCGGTTACACTGATGAAAGGGCATTTCTGGCAAAATATCAGGAGCAAAAAATGCAAGACCTAGCAATTGCAGAGGTATTGAAACAAGTCAAGACCATTGCGCTGGTGGGCGCCAGTGATAAACCGGCTCGAGCCAGCTATGGCGTCATGGCTTATTTATTGGCGCAAGGCTATCAGGTCATTCCGGTGAGCCCGAAGCTGGCCGGGCAGACGCTGCTTGGGCAGGAGGTTTATGCCACATTGGAGGCTATTCCTCACCCTGTTGATATGGTGGATGTGTTCCGTAACTCGGAGGCGGCCTACGGGGTGGCGCAGGAGGCCATTGCGATAGGTGCCAAGGTGCTGTGGTTACAAATCGGGGTGATCAACGAACAGGCGGAAGCATTGGCCAAACAGGCCGGGTTAACGGTGATTATGGATCGTTGCCCGAAGATTGAGATCCCGCGCCTGGGGCTGGCAAGCTGATTGAGCGAAAACGCCAGGGTTGGCCCTGGCGTTTTGATAGACTTAAACCCGTTATGCTAAGTGGGGCGCTACACGCCGCGCCCGCTCGGTGTTGGTTTCTCAGGCTTGACGCTTAGTTACGCAGCCGGGGGGCCTGCAACTGGCTGCGAATGGATTCTGCCAGCTCATCCAGAGAAGGCTGTTCTGGGTGCGCATCCTGTGCTTCCCCCGCCAATTGCGCTTCGGCCAGATAAGTGTGAACCGGCTGGCCTTCATCGTCTTCCATCACCACGTGATACCACGGGGCGAGGCGCAACTCGTCGTTGGCTGCAATCTCGTCTGCTTTTGGGTGCTCCAGAGAGTATTCTGGATCGACATCAATCACCACCCCCAAATACCCCAGCAGCCGGTGACGAACCTGCTGACCGATACCGAATTTGCTGGCTATCATATGACCTCCTGAGAAACAGTGCATTGAACTCTATATGAGGACAAAAACAGCGCATTTCAAGTTACATCACCCGGCAGGCAAACCCTTTCAGATACAGGCCTTCAGGGTAAGTCGCAATCACCGGGTGATCGGCAGCCTGTCGGAACTGCTCTATAAATTGTACATCACGCCCGGCATCTATAGCAGCATCGGCCAAAATTTTCTGGAACAGATCGGTCGGCATCAGGCCAGAGCAGGAGAAGCTGAGCAGAATACCGCCTGGGTTCAGCAACTGGAAGGCTAACATATTGATGTCTTTATAACCGCGACAGGCGCTGGCCAACTGATTTTTGTTTTCGACAAACTTCGGTGGATCCATGATGATCAGATCGAATTTCTCACCCTGCGTGCGGTAGTTGCGCAGCAGTTGGAATACGTCATCACGCACAAACTCGGCCTTGCTCAAATCCAGCTGGTTCAGCTCGACGTTCTGCTTGGCGATGTCCAGCGCGGCCTGCGATGTATCTACGCTAATGACCTGTTCACACCCACCCATCAAGGCAGACACCGCGAAAGCACCGGTGTACGAGAAGCAGTTGAGCACGCGACAGCCTGCGGAATAGTTACGCGCTGCCAGGCGGCTGTCACGCTGATCGAGATAAAAACCGGTCTTGTGGCCCTGTTGAATGTCCACCAGCAGTTTCATACCATGCTCGGTGATCGGTAGCAGGGCCGGAGGAAGATCGCCCAGCACCGGGCCTTGGGTGAGCGGTAAACCCTCTTTTTTACGTACGGCAACGTCTGAACGATCGTAGATCGCGCAATCTGGATAGCAGTGCTGGAGAGCAGAAAGCAGCGGGGCGCGCTGATATTCGGCACCGGCGGAAAGTAACTGTAAAACCAGGAAGTTCTGGAAGCGATCGATGGTGATCCCCGGCATACCGTCAGACTCACCGGCGATCAGGCGATAACCGTCCAGCCCATCACGTTTTGCGACCCAATCACGCCAGCTTTGTGCCTGCTGCAATCGGCTGATAAAGAAAGCGATATCAATTTCTTCATCCTGCTTGAAGGTCCAGACGCGTGCGCGAATTTGCGATTCTGGTGAATAGGCACCGCGTGCCAGCCATTTACCGTGGCTGTCATGGATATCGACGGTTTCGCCGGACTGGGCTTTACCTTCGACACGGAGAACAGCGCCAGAGAAAATCCACGGATGGCGACGGAGTAAGGACTTTTCACGTCCTTTTGCAAGGATCAAGCGTGCGGTCATAATTAAGTATGCTGCCAGATAGAGAAAAAAGAGTGACACACTCTGGGCATCAGCGCAGAGAATGCCTGTAATGAAATCGATCAGGAGCCGATTATGACACAAGTTTGTATTACCGCGTATGTCTATGGTGTGGTGCAAGGGGTCGGGTTTCGCTATAACACCCAACGCCAGGCTATGGTTTTGGGGTTAACCGGCTATGCTCGTAATCTGGATGATGGCAGCGTGGAAGTGCTGGCCTGTGGCGAACAACAGGCGGTTGACCAACTGATGGCGTGGCTGAAAAGCGGCGGCCCACGCAGCGCCCGCGTTGACCGCGTGCTGGTGGAACCGCGTGGAGTTGCCGAGTATAAGGGCTTTAGTATTCGCTATTAAACAGGGGCTAGATACACTTCACCGGCTTTGGCAACCCTGCGATCTTGGTCGCCTGTTTGGCCGGGCCTTTCGGGAACAGGCGATACAGGTAGCGGCTGCTGCCTTTCTCTTCGCCATATTTTTGCGCCATCGCCTTTACCAGCATGCGAATAGCCGGTGAGGTATTAAATTCCTGATAGAAGCTACGCACAAAGCGTACGACTTCCCAATGCGCTTCGCTCAGTTCAATCTCTTCCTGTGCCGCTAACAGCGGGGCCAGCCCTTCGTGCCAGTCGGCGCTGTTTTTCAGATAGCCCTGGGCGTCAGTTTCAATCGTCTGACCTTCAAACTCCAACATACAGCCTCGGTAATCGGTAATTCATTGCGGGCCACAGTCTAGCAAACTTTTGCCCTGGCAAAAATAAAGCCCCGCATTGCGGGGCTCTGGCCAAAACAAAAGCGCTGTATCAGTTGCTGCGGGCGAAGCCCAGGATGCTCAGCAGGCTGATAAACATGTTGTACAGCGAGACATACAGGCTGACGGTGGCACGGATATAGTTGGTTTCGCCGCCATGAATGATGTTGCTGGTTTCCCACAGCATGGCACCGGCAGAGAACAGAATAAACAATGCGCTAATGGCCAGGTGCAGAGCAGGGATCTGCAAGAACAGGTTAGCGATAACCGCCACCAACAGCACCACGAAGCCCGCCATCATCATGCCAGACAGGAACGACATGTCTTTACGGGTGGTCAGCACATAAGCCGAGCAGCAGAAGAACACCACTGCGGTACCGCCCAGCGCCAGCATGATCAAATCACCTGCGCCAGCGTTCAGGAACGAGCTCAGGATCGGGCCAAGGGCGTAGCCCATAAAGCCGGTGAAGGCGAAGGCCGCCAGAATACCGGCAGGGCTATTGGCCAGCTTATGGGTCAGGAACATCAAACCATAAAAACCGACCAGCATTAACAGCAGCCCAGGAGCCGGTAAACCCAGCATGGTGCTGGCGGTTGCGGTCAGTGCTGAAAAGGCCAGCGTTAACGACAGCAGAAAATAGGTGTTACGCAGGACTTTATGCGTGCTTAGCAAAGAGTCGCGCGAGGAGGATGAGACGACAATGCGGTCCATATGATCTCTCTTATCAGGTCATCACAAAATTGATCATGATGATAGTGCAGTGCAAGCCATTGATTAAAGATTGTTTACCATTCTTTACCCTACGTGACTATTGGGGTATTGCCGAACCCTGATTGCTGATTTCTTCATCGGTCAGATTGCCATTGCCGTTTTTTCGTCCGGTTGAGCGGTTTCAGGCTTTACAACAGGATCGGCTGTGTTTATAGTGCGCTGCATTACGGAGGGGTGGCCGAGTGGCTGAAGGCAACGGTCTTGAAAACCGTCGACGGGAAACCGTTCCAGAGTTCGAATCTCTGCTCCTCCGCCATATTATGAATGACCCCAAGCTCAAAAGGCTTGGGGTTTTTCGTTTTGGGTGTTGAGGTTGTTTGATGTTGGCCGCAGTCCTTTCAGTGCATTCCAAGAACTCGTGACTCCTTTGATATAGCTTCTACGCCATCTCATCCTGTTAACTCCAGACCCTATCCCCGAATCGGTAATAAATCCTTTTTGGAAATACCGTAATGCTCCCCTGTGTCGGGTCAGCATCTTGCCTTCATCTTTGTCATTACCAGACCGCATTTTTCTTCTCCAGTAGAAAAAATATCCCTATGACCTGGTGTCAAAAGCCAGTGTATCGAACAACGAGAGGCCAAAAGTGGCGGTTTGTGACCCGAATCACTGCCCGTGTAAGCGCAGCGAGTGTTTTCTTTCAATTCTGCATGTTAATGTCATGATAACAAAACGTTACATTCTAGGTGGGTGGTAAAACACTGTGCTAGGATGGCTGACCACCACATCGGGCACTGACTCTAACCTGAAAGGACATTATTATGCCTTTGAATAATAAAAATATTTTTGTAGCCCTCGCCGCCGCCTTGTTTGCAGTAAGCAGTTACGCGGCTACGCCGAAATCCGTGGCGATCCTCTCTATCGTTGACCATCCGGCACTGGATGCCACCCGTGATGGGGTGATTGATGAGCTAAAAGCAGCGGGGTATGACAAGGATAAGGTCAAGATTCAGTTCCAAAGCGCGCAGGGAAATACGGCTACTGCTGGGCAGATTGCGCGTAAATTTATCGGTGACAAGCCCGATGCGATAGTGGCAATTTCAACGCCTGCGGCCCAGTCGGTGGTGGCGGCCACCAAGACCATTCCGGTGGTGTTTACTACGGTAACCGATCCGGTGGCGGCCAAGCTGGTCAGTACCTGGCAGCCGAGTGGCACTAACGTTACCGGTGTATCAGACAGCGTTGCCATCGGCCCGCAGGTCGATCTGATCTTGAAGGTTAAGTCCGATGCCAAGCGAGTCGGCATGGTCTACAGCCCAGGGGAAGTCAACTCGACGGTGGTAGTCAAAGAGCTGAAAGATGAATTAACCAAACGTGGGATGACGTTGGTTGAGGTTCCTGCCGCACGTACCATCGACGTAGCCCCAGCGGCGAAAAGCCTGGTAGGCAAAGTCGACGTGATCTACACCAATACCGATAACAATGTTATCTCCACCTACGAGTCGCTGGTTGGCATTGCCAATCAGGCTAAAATCCCGTTGATCGCCGGTGACAATAGCGTTGCCAAACGTGGCGCGGCTGCGGCATTGGGGATGAGCTATTACGATCTGGGCCGCCAGACCGGTAAAATTGTCGTCCGTCTGTTAGAGGGTGAAAAACCCGGTACTATCGCTCCTGAGGTAGGTAACAAGCTCAGCCTGAGCGTGAACCCTGCAGCTGCCCAGAAGCAGGGTGTCACTCTGCCGGCGGAATTGGTGCAATCAGCACAAGAAGTCATCAAATAACGATCTGCGTTGAATGATGGTTTACATCGGGTGTAAATGGCCTGCCGCAGGTGGCGGGCCAAGATGTTTATGAGGTTCGCATGTCGTTAATTTCCCTGATGGGCGCTTTGGAGATCGGCCTGATCTTTGCGCTGGTCGCGTTGGGCGTATTGATTTCCTTTCGTTTACTCAATTTTCCCGATCTGACGGCCGATGGCAGCTTCCCTTTAGGGGGCGCGGTTGCCGCGGTGATGATTGTCAGCGGTTATAACCCTTGGCTGGCGTGTTTGCTGGCGGCTATCGCGGGTGCTGGTGCTGGCTGTTTGACGGCCTGGCTGCATGTGCGGCTCGGTATTTTGCAACTGCTAGCCAGCATTTTGGTAATGATTGCCCTGTATTCCATCAACCTGCGCATTATGGGGGCGCCAAATCTGGCCCTGATCGGCTTACCTAGCGTTTTCACTCCTTTCATCAGTCAGGTTGAGGACAACGCCTGGCTGATCCAACCATTATTGCTGCTGGTGGTGGTGGTGGTCGTCAAACTGGCGCTCGACGCGTTCTTGACCTCCGAAATCGGCCTTGCGCTGCGGGCTACCGGAGCGAATCCGCGCATGGCGCGCGCTCAGGGGATTGCGACCAGTCGTCTGACGGTGATCGGCATGGCGGTCTCCAATGCGCTGATAGCGCTGGCGGGGGCGCTGTACGTTCAGACTCAGGGGGGCGCCGATATCTCCATGGGGATCGGTACCATCGTCGTCGGGCTGGCGGCGGTGATCATCGGTGAGACACTGTTGCCTGCCCGTAGCCTGTTCCTGATCACAATGGCGACCCTGTTAGGGGCATTGCTGTACCGCCTGATGATCGCTCTGGCCCTGAATGCAGACTTTATCGGCCTGCAGGCGCAGGATCTGAATCTGATCACGGCGCTACTGGTGACGTTGGCGCTGGTCCTGCCGAAGTTGAAACAAAAATTGAAAAGCAAGCGGGGGAGGCAGCCATCATGATGCGTGCCGAGCAGCTGTTTAAAACCTTTAACCCTGGAACTCCGCTGGAAAACCCGGTATTACGTGGCCTGTCTTTGAACATCGAGGCAGGGCAGTTTGTGACGGTCATTGGCAGTAATGGGGCAGGGAAGTCTACCTTGCTCAATGCGGTCAGCGGTGATATTACGCCCGATCGTGGCCAGTTGTTTATTGGAGAACAGGACGTTACCCTGATGCCCGCCTGGCGCCGTGCCGGCATGGTCGCCCGTGTATTCCAGGATCCGTTGGCGGGAACCTGCGAGGGGCTGAGCATTGAGGAGAATCTGGCCCTGGCTCTGCAGCGCGGTCAAACCCGAGGATTTCAGCGTGCCGTCAAGAGCAAACAGCGGCAGCTGTTCCGCGATAAGTTGGCCACGTTGGAACTAGGGTTGGAAAATCGTTTAGGGGATCACATGGGCCTGCTGTCTGGCGGGCAGCGTCAGGCGGTCAGCCTGCTGATGGCTTCGCTGCAGCCTTCTCGTTTACTCTTGCTGGATGAGCATACTGCCGCGCTCGATCCTAAAACGGCGGCTTTTGTGCTGGCATTGACCGATCGTATTGTCGCCGAGCAGCAGTTGACCGTACTGATGGTGACGCACTCCATGCGCCAGGCTCTGGATCATGGTCATAGAACCGTGATGTTGCACCAGGGACGGGTGGTGCTGGATGTTGTCGGTGAGCAACGGGCGAACATGCAGGTAACCGACCTGCTGGCGATGTTTGAGAAAACACGTGGCGAAAAGCTGGATGATGATGGGCTACTGCTGAGCTGAGGTTGCTCACTTTGTAGGGCGCACACATTGTGGCGCCCCAACAAAACACAGAGAATCGGTTGAGGTTATTTAGGCCGCCGGGCTACCCGATAGCCCGCAAGTACGGCGGCCAACACCATAAACAGATGCCCCTCGGCGGAGTCCAGCAGGAACGAGTTGAACAGGTGGCAGGCCAGATAACTACCTAGCACTGCAACCAGCAGATTGCGGCAGGCTGTTGGTTGCCGCCAGGTTGCTCGGAAACAACACCACATCCAACCCAAAAACAGAGCCAGCCCCAGCAAGCCATTTTGCACCGTTTCCAGCAGATACTCATTGTGCGGATTATGCACGCCGTAACCGGTCTGCGCGTTGCCATACCAGAAGCTCCCGGCCCCGTTACCCAGCAGCGGAGCCTGCTTAATCAGGCGCAGTGATTCGCGGGCAAAGGCGGTGCGTTGCCCCATCGAGTTATCGCAAGCCTGATAGGCCTGTTCTGCTGGAGCCAACACGCAATTGCGCACTTCAGCAAGGCCGAGCGTCAGGCGCTCCGTCGCTCTATTGGGGATAAAAATCAGCATAATGGCCAGCAGCAAGCCACAGGTTAGAACGCCCAACCGCTGCCAGTGGGGCAGCGTCAGCAGCAACCAAAGCCCCACGCTGACTAATAGCGCCACATAGCCGGTACGCCCTTGTACCATCAGCAGCACGTTCGCCGTTGCCAGTAGAACCAACGCCCCATAGCACCAACGGTGCGCGCCTGATTGCGCAAAAGCGCGGGTTAGCCATATCAACGCAGCAAACGCCATAAACACGTTCTGGGTTATCTGCAGTTTAAACACCGTTGGATTCTGCGGGTCGAGGCCACCCAGCGTCACATGCCCGATGCCCGCCGTTAGGCTGATCGCCAGAATCACGGCATTGGCCAGCAAAAAGCCGCTGATAAAGCGTGTGATAAGCTTGGAGTCGGCAAGAAAGAACAGCGCCAGAGGCAGTACATACAGCAGCTTTTGATATTTGCCGACCATCTTCGGGCCGTACTCGTGGTGCTGGGTCAATAACGAGACTGCCAGCAGTGCAAACATCAATGCGGGTAGCCATACCAGCGGTTGTTTGAGCAAAGGTATCAGGTAGCGAAAGTCACGCTGCCACAGCAGACAGATCGCCGCCAATACTAGTGAGGTATTCATCAGCGCGTTGGAAGTCGGGAGAGATGCGCCGAGCAAAAACGCGGTGAAGCCAAACAGCCGAAAGCGGGCAGGGGAAAGTAACGAAACAGAACACAGGTCGGTGGATGGCATGGGGTAGCTCATATCAGGATTAATTAAATACGGTGTCAGCCACCGTCCGGTAAGCTGAGCTTTGCAGGCCGATAAGTTGGCGATTTACGGCCCGGATAACCTCACTGGTGGGAATGGCGTCCAGATAACGTTCTGGAGTGGCGGTATCCACGGCGTCGGGTTGCGGTAGCGAACGGTAGTTACCTGCCCATAACAGAACGTGCGGAGCCTGCCAGGGCGACCACTGTTGCAGATTGCTGGGGCCGAACAGCACGACGGAAGGTGTTTGCAAAGCGGCGGCCATATGCATCGCTACCGAATCCACACCGATAAACAGTTTCGCCCGATCGATCAATACGGCAAGCTCCGGCAGATCCAGGCGACCAGCCAGATTGACCACTCGTTGTGGCATGGCGCAGTGGGCTAAAATGGTGGCTATCATGGCGATCTCATTGGCAGAGCGTCCCCCGGTAAGCACCACGGTTTCTCCGCTGGCGGTGAGATGGTCGATAACTCGTGTGAATCCTGCCACTGACCAGGTTTTGAATGCCCAGCGTGCGGTAGGCTGGATCAGCACGAAATCTGTCAGGTGATGAAGTTGGCTGAGGCGGTCAATTTCATCGATATCGCACTGCCGGTAAGCCTGGGTCACCTTGGTCACCAAGGTAGGTAAGGCCAACGGGGCGAGAATAGCGAGATTATTGAGCACGGTGTGCCGTTGGTCATGCCCATCCACCGGCACCAGCAACGAATGGCAAGCCCGCCACAGCCGATTATTACGCTTAGGGTAAGCAAACCCCAGGCTGAACGTCGGTTTGAGAAAGCGGCAATACAGTGCCGCTCGCCACTGATCGGACAGATTGATTACCAGATCGTAGTGGCCGGTGCGCAGGCTGTTCCATAGGGCCTGTTCACCGCGATACTGCGCCTTGTAGCCCTGCCGTTTTAGATTGCGATCGACGGTAAAGGCCAGATAGACATCCCTATTACCCGCCAACATCGCCTCAGTGCCGTCATACACCAGCACGTCAATCAGGGCGTTGGGATAATTGGCGCGTAGCGTACCGATCAGCGGGGTGGTCAGCAGGACGTCACCAAAGTGGCGCAGCTTGATAACCAGGATGCGCTGCATCCGTTCGCGGTGCAGTAACCGGTTGGGCAAGTGGCGATCAGGTAACCCGGCCTTGCCAGTACTCGTCACGAACGTCATATTTTGCTGATGTATCCCATAGTTCGATAACCTATCGAGTAGACCTTTCCATCTGCCATCTTCACCTTTCCTACTCATTGAAAACCCGTTGTTTCTATGCTTGTGGTCGACGTGTTAAAGCATGGGTTTCAAGATGCAGAAAGTCCCACGATACCCAAGACGATCTTATAGGTAGCGGAGGGACAAAGATAATTGGTTGTACAGATCAATAAGATCAAACTGATCGTTGAAAACGATCAATCCGTTGCAAGTGAAAGGGGTTTCTGTGGGCTTGTTCGCCACGGGATAAATTGCCTGTTGGGAATTTTAGTATGGTTGTCGCAGCTGGAAGTGGAGGGATAAATAGCGGGTGGTGAGAGAGGCGTGGAAAACCGAACCTCGTCCCTGAGGTTCGGTTTTTACAGGTTAGCCCGCAGCGGCCTCGCGTTGGCGATCCTGACTCTCTCTCAAAGGGAGTGGGAACCGATAGAGTTCGTTGATTTTTCTGCGTAACCACTTTCTGCTGATTGATTCTTGTGGTGAATGCTTAGCGAGCTGACGCTCACCGATCTAGATGGTGCCACTGTTGTCGGCATGTTGAATGCCAAAGATCAGATCGAGGAGCTCGCTGCACCCGGTGCCCACCGACCCGTATCCTCAGGATCTCGGACAGGCGGTGCGAGACATAAATGATGTCTTTGCCCTTGGCAGCCAGCCGGGTGATTGCCTGGAAAATTTTCTGCACGTCCTCCACGCCGATGGGTCAATAGGGGCATATTGCAGCGGCGTGTATATCGACAATCTTGACTGCGGTTAAGGCTGGGCGTACGAATCTGATACTGGAATTGGGAAGGGATGGCGATGACGAGGCTGAATAAAAACAGCCAATCTTTCGATTGGCTGCTGAGTGAAGCTAAGGCTGAGCTTAGGCTTCGATTGGGGCACGCCAGTCGTCAGAACCAGAAGTCCCGGCGGTGGTGTGTTCCCAAGTAATTTTACGGTATGCCAGTGAAACGCGAACCAACTGAGTGAACTCAGCCTTGGTAGGATCCTGGCAGTGTGGCATTTTGCAGTCGATATCGATGATGGTGGCATCTTCCAGTTTGGTGGTAAAGAAGTGCTCTTGTTTACCTTCGATCGAGGTGCGGTACCATTTCAATTCAACCGTTGGCAGCATTTCGCCTGAAGCCAATGCGTTATACAGCAATGGAACGGCTTTGTTATAAGCCACGGTGAAACGGAATGGCTTATGCGCACGCTGCCCTGACGGCTGGCCAGACTGCGGATCGGTTGGTACGGTAACGATATGTTCAAATTCCTGAACCAGCATCTGGTCTTCGTGGCCTTGAACAAAGATGTTACCGACAGATTCAGCAGTAAATGCGCTGGCGGTAATATTACCTTGGGTTTTCCCTGTGATAGAGATATAAGCTGGAGTTGGCATCTTAAAGATCCTTGTCAGTTTGCTTGGAATTAACTCAATGCTAGTCACACATATAGGCGGCCGATAATAAACGGCCTAATGTCACTTGCCCCACTTCTCACTTCGGCCATCACTATAATCAGGTCTTTCCTTAGTGCCAAGCCATCCACAAATTTACAAAATTTATTCCCTGCGTTAATGGTATAAATGATTATAATATTTGTAATATTGGAGTTTTATGCTGGCTTAAGTATTGATATGGGTTATGTATTTGTGGTTAATCATAACCGCAATGATTGGTTTATTTTTTAAGTTGTTGTTTTTATTCTATTGATTATTTTTTTTAAAATTATTTTTTATGATCATAAGCAGAATGCTGCTCTCACCAGGTGATAAATCCCTAGGAAGCTTAGTAAAGAAAAATTTATGGACTTTTGCACGTCAGATCGGGGACGATACATTCAGTGAAGCTATGCTAATGCAGGATCTGTCCGGCTTTACCGTGGGCCATAAGCTATTTTGTCGGGTTTTTTGTATTATTTAGGATGATTCTCAGGCTTCAGTGCGTAATAGGAAAATTCCCGCTTTTGTGTGCTGTTTGGGATTATTCCCAAACTTCGGTGCGACATAAATGAAGGTGTTTAGGCTTGCGGTGATAGATTTACTATCTGAGTAGATGGCGCTAGCGCTATTAGCATGGATGATATCTGAATGTCATTTTCCGGTGTTCATTCAACAAACATTAGCTGGTATTCCTTATTGTGACTAAAAGGACGAGTGATGAGTAAGAATAATCAAAGCAGTGTTGCCCCCAAGGAAAGGATCAACATCAAGTACGTTCCTAACACGGGCGATCAAACCGCAGAAATTGAATTGCCTCTGAACCTGATGGTCGTTGGCGATCTCAAAGGAGTTCGTGAAGATACCCCGATTGAAGAACGTCAGGTTGTTTCCGTCAGCAAGAACAACTTCAACTCGGTGATGAACGAAGCCAATATCAACCTTTCGTTCAGTGTACCCAATCACCTGGAAGGTGAGGGGAAAGAAGAGATGCCGGTGACATTGGCCATCAATTCCCTCGACGATTTCTCACCTGACAACGTGGCGAAAAACGTCCCCGAACTGAAAAAAATTCTGGAACTGCGGGAAGCGCTGGTCGCCCTGAAAGGGCCTCTGGGCAACATTCCTGCCTTCCGTTCTCGTCTGCAAGATCTCCTTGGCAATGAAGAAATGCGTGAGCAGTTGCTAAAGGAACTGGACATTCTTAATCAGAAATAATTGAGACGGAAAGAGGGAATCTTACGTATGTCTTTACATGAAGAAAATGCGGTTTTAGCTGCCGAGCCTACCAGTGCGACTTTCCTGCTAGACGAAATCATGTCTCAGACCCGCATGATGCCGGGGAATGATGGCTATGATGTCGCCAAACAGGGCGTTGCCGCATTTATAAGCAGCATTCTGGACACCGGTACCAACGAAGAGCCGATCAACAAGCTGTTGGTTGACAGAATGATCATTGAGCTGGATAAAAAGCTCAGTGCCCAGATGGACGAAATTCTGCATGCCAAAGAGTTCCGCGAAATCGAATCCTCTTGGCGTTCACTGAAGTTGCTGGTGGATCGCACCGATTTCCGTGAAAACATCAAAATCAACATCATGCACGCGACGAAAGAAGAGCTGCTGGAAGATTTTGAGTTCTCGCCGGAGATTATCCAGTCTGGTTTCTACAAGCACGTGTATTCATCCGGTTACGGCCAGTTTGGCGGCGAACCTACCGCAGCGGTCATTGGTAACTATGCGTTCAGCAATAGCACGCCGGATATGAAGCTGCTGCAATACGTCAGCGCCGTTGGGGCAATGGCCCATGCGCCGTTCCTTTCCAGCGTTGCGCCTGACTTCTTTGGTATCAGCAGCTTTACCGAGTTGCCGGCCATCAAAGACATGAAGTCGGTGTTCGAAGGGCCAGCACACACCAAATGGCGTGCGCTGCGCGAGTCGGAAGACTCCCGCTATCTGGGTCTGACCACCCCACGTTTCCTTCTGCGTTTGCCGTATTCCACCGTTGAGAATCCGATCAAGAATTTCAACTACTACGAAGACGTCAGCAAGGATCACGAACACTTCCTGTGGGGCAATACCGCATTCCTGCTGGCAGCCTGCCTGACAGACAGCTTCGCCAAGTATCGCTGGTGCCCGAACATTATCGGGCCACAAAGCGGTGGTGCGGTGCACAACCTGCCGGTTCACCTCTATGAGGCGATGGGCCAGGTACAGGCGAAGATCCCGACTGAAGTGCTGATCACCGATCGTCGTGAATTTGAGCTGGCTGAAGAGGGCTTTATTACCCTGACCATGCGCAAAGGAACCGACAACGCCGCCTTCTTCTCGGCCAACTCGGTACAAAAGCCGAAGGTGTTCCCGAATACCCATGAAGGGCGGATGGCGGAAACCAACTACAAGTTGGGTACCCAACTGCCGTACATGTTCATCATCAACCGTCTGGCTCACTACATCAAAGTGCTGCAACGTGAGCAGATTGGTTCGTGGAAAGAGCGCCAGGATCTGGAGCGTGAGCTGAACATTTGGCTCAAGCAATACATTGCCGATCAGGAAAATCCACCGACCGATGTTCGCAGCCGCCGCCCTCTGCGCTCTGCTCAGATCCAGGTGCTGGATGTCGAAGGCGATCCGGGCTGGTATCAGGTGGCGATGCAGGTGCGTCCACACTTCAAATACATGGGAGCCAGTTTCGAGCTCTCGCTGGTTGGTCGTTTGGATAAGGAATAACGGGCTATGGCTGCGCTTCTTAATTGGGAGCGGGGAAGTTCTGCCAGCTTGTTTGAGCGTATCCAGGGGAAGGGCTTTGGCCCTTCCTCTCATAGCCGTGTTCAAGAGCTATTAATCTCAATCAAGCAGCATTTGAACGAAGTCCTCAATTCGCGCCCCGGAGCCTGCCAAAGTGCCGCAGACCTGGGGGTTATTGATCTCAATGATGCCACGGCAACCACGTCTGATTTCCGAAAGAATATTGAGCAGGCCATCAAGGAGTGTATTGAGCGTTACGAGCCAAGAATTTCTCAGGTCGCCGTTCAATCCCTGGTGGATCAGGGGGACCCACTGTTATTGAGTTTCCATATCAGTGCTCACGTTGATTTCGACAATATCGGCGATGTGGTTGAGTTCAATATTCAATTGGACAGTAACCGCCGTTACTGCCTAAACCAGGAAGCATAATGTCGTTCGAAAAGTACTTCAGGGATGAGCTGGATTACCTCCGGCAACTAGGGCGGGATGCCGCAATCGAACGGCCGCATCTTGCCGCATTTCTATCTGAACAGGGTTCCGATCCAGACGTTGAGCGCCTGTTGGAAGGCTTTGCCTTTCTGACCGGCAACCTGCGTGAAAAGATCGACGACCAGTTTCCAGAGTTGACACACGGCTTGCTCAATATGCTGTGGCCGAACTATTTGCGGCCAGTGCCCAGCATGACGATTATCGAATACACGCCGAACAGCAGCGCGCTTACTGAAGCGACGTTGATCGAGCGCGGTAGCCAGATCGAGAGCCTGCCGATTGTGCAAAGGGCGGAACGTGGCTCGTTGCATAAAGATCAAGAATTACACGGTCCCCAATGTAGCTTCACGCTGTGCCGGGATGTCTGGCTGTTCCCGATGGGCATCCAGGATATCGCCGTCAACAACAGCAACGAACAGGGGATTTTGAGCATTCACTTCGGTGCCAAGGCGGAGTTGAATGTGCAGGAAATGCGGCTCGATAAACTGCGTTTCTATCTGGGTGAGGACGGTTACACCAGCAGCCAGCTCTATTTCTGGATCAGTCACTATTTCGAACGGGCCGACCTGGTGGTCAACGGTATCACCATTCCGATGCCGGACTTTGACTTCAACCCGGTGGGCTTTGAGCGTGAAGATGCGCTGTTGCCCTATCCGAAAAATGCCTATGTCGGCTATCGTATCCTGCAGGAGTATTTCTGCTTCCCAGAAGGCTTCCTGTTCTTTGACGTGGCTGGTGTGGTGGATTTCCCCGCGCATCTGAAAGCCAGCGAATTCACCCTCAATCTGCATTTCTCCCAGCCATTGCCGCCTGAGGTCAAGATACGGCCAACCACTTTGCGCCTGAACTGCACCCCTGCGGTGAACCTGTTCAAACGTGACAGCGAGGCGATAGCGCTGGATGGCACACAAACCGAATATCCGCTGTGCGTTAGTTTCCATGATCCTGAGCGTTACGAGATTTTCTCGGTCGACCGCGTGGAAAGTTGGTTAAGCAAGGATCCCAAGGGCAGCGGGCGAGGGCAGGCCAGAAGCTACCCGGCGTTTGAGAGTTTCCATCATCAGGTGGAGCCTGCGCAGGAACGCAATATGCTCTATTACCGCCTGCGAGTGAAGAACTCCTTGTTCCGTAAGGGTTTTGAGCATTACATCTCCTTTGTGCGCAGCGATGAGTCGAAGGTGGCGCTGTCTCAAGAAAACGTGTCGGTCAGCCTGACCTGTACCAACCGCGAATTACCGCTGGCGCTGCGTGTGGGTGATATCTGCCAACGGACGGAGAACGGCCCTTCATACGCCACCTTCCGTAATATTACCCGGCCCTCGGTACCGCTGTATCCGGTGTTGGATGGCAGCCTGCAATGGTCGTTACTGTCTAATATGTCATTGAACTACATGTCATTATTGGACAAGGACTCGTTAAAGCAGATCCTGCAGACCTATGATTTCCCCAGCGTGCACAACCGGCAATCCGCCCGGTCATCGCAAAAAAAGCTGGACGCTATTTCACGTATCGAGACCCAGCCGATCGACAGGCTGTTCCGTGGTTTGCCGGTTAGAGGTCTGCAAACCATCCTCTGGCTGGAGCAAAGTGCTTTTGGTTCTGAAGGTGAGCTTTACCTGTTTGGTACGGTGTTGGCACGCTTCTTCTCCCTGTATGCCAGCGTCAACTCGTTCCACCTTTTGAAAGTCATCAATCTTGATAATCAGGAATGTTACCAATGGCCGGTACAGACGGGTCAACATGCATTGATGTAAGCGCGGGTGAAGGCGCACCGCCTGAGCCAGTGCTGGATGTTTCACGCTATAACTTTTACCAATTGGTCGAGTTACTCAACCAAATGGCGGTAGCGTGGCAAAAATCTCCCGGTTCAGCCAGGCCCGCCGATGAGGCGATCCGCTTTAAATCGACCGCCAGCCTGGCTTTTCCAACCCGTGACGTGATCGCGTTGGAGACTTCTGCTCGCGGCCAGTATGAGCTGGAGGTCTCTTTTCTTGGTCTGCATGGCAGCCAGTCGCCGTTGCCCGGTTATTACCTGGACTCGTTGGCCTGGGAAGATGCCCAGAATGAAAACCGCCTGACGGATTTTCTCAACGTGTTCAATCACCGATTGTTAACGTTGCTGCATCAGATTTGGCGCAAATACCGCTACTACATCTGCTTTGACGAGGGCGGTAATGATGATGTCTCGCAGCGCATGTTTGCGTTAGTGGGATTAAGTAACGAGGCGACCCGCAATAAATTGCGCATCCACCACGGCAAAATGTTGGCTTATGCCGGCTTGCTGGCCAGCCCTGGGCGCGCCCCGGAAGTGATTTGCAGCCTGGTGGCGCACTGTTTCAATCTGGCGGATGTGACGCTGCAAAGTTGGCAGTTGCGCAAGGTCAAGATCGCCCCGGAACAGCAGAATCGCCTGGGCGGCAGGGTGAAGGTCAGCGGCCAGAAATACCAGGGGAAATCGGTGCTTGGCGTCAATTTCTCTTTGGGTTCGCAGGTGGCGGATCGCAGCGGCAAGTATCAGTTGTGCCTCAACCAACTGACGCGTGAACAGTTCTTGTCATTTTTACCTAACGGGGAGAATTACCAACCGTTAGAGATGTTTGTGGCCTTCATTATGCGCGACCAGTTTTCGTGGGATTTACGCCTGGGGCTGGCAGAGCAGCAGGTGGGCGGCATGATCCTGGGGACCGAACAAAACAACCTGCTGGGCTGGACCAGCTTCCTCGGAGATCCCGAGCAACAGCCCCACGTAACCATCAGCGTTATGGAATGATAATCAAGATTCAGGAAGAGAGATCATGGATAAACAGCAACCGACGCTATCATTGCGAGTCGTCAATAGCGACAGATTGGAAAGTGGCAAACCGGCCAGTAGCCTATTTAATACACAGGGTGGGGTAGTTGGCAGTGACGGCAGCCATCATTGGTCTATTCAGGATCAGGGCGGTAATATCAGTCCTTCACAGTTTGCCATTGAATGGCGCGACGGTTCCTTTTGCCTGCGGGTGCTCAACGGTGCGGTGAGTATTAACCAGTCGATGCTGACGGCAAACTCCGGTTTGGTGCGCATCCAGCAAGGTGATGAGATCAGCGTGGGCAATCTGGCCATCAAGAGCCATATCAGCCGCTCGAACGCCGATATGATCGATCCGCTGATGGTTTCACCGGAATCCCTGGTCTCCAGCTACAGCAACCCGCTGGAAGCGATGATGGAAGGGGGGAATGCACAGGCTTCCCACTATGAACAGGACAACCGCCTGGCCACCACGGTCGCCAACGGTTTCAGCCACGATCCGCTGCGGGTATTGGAAACCGAAAGCCTGACGATGCACGAACCTCTGAGCACCCTTACCGGTGCCGATCAATCGTTACAACAGGATCGCTACCGCGATCCGCTGTTCTCTTCCCCACTTTCTGATATCACCAAGGACAGCGCCATGGATCAGGAGTTTATCGATCTGCCGCAAATCAGCAGTTTTCTTTCCGGCCAGCAGGCACCGTCAGACAACAATATGGAACAGCAGCACGTGGCGATCACGCCGCTGATGAGAGGTTTTGGTGCGCAGTTGCCGATCCGCAACAGCCAGGAAGCCAATGACTTCCTTGAGGAAGCCGGTAAAACGCTCAGGGCCGCCATTGAAGGGTTATTGGCCTTGCAGCGCAGCCAACACGGCTTGCGGGACAAGCATCTGCGGCCAATCGAAGATAACCCGCTGCGCCTGAATATGGATTATGACACCACGCTCAGCCTGCTGTTTGCCGATCAAAAAAGCCCGGTACACCTTTCCGCCCCGGCGGCGGTGGCCGAGAGCCTGCATAACCTGCGCTTGCACCATCAGGCTAATCAACAGGCGATCGCCCAGGCGTTGAACACCATGTTGGAAGCTTTCTCCCCGGAACGCCTGCTGACGCGTTTTAGCCATTATATGCGCAGCAACGAACGTCAGGATCAAGACTCTGCCTGGGCCTGGGAAATGTACAAAAACTACTACCAGGAATTAGCCTCCAGCCGCCAGCAGGGTTTCGAAAAGCTGTTTGGCGAAGTGTATGAACAGGCTTACGACCAGGCGCTGCGTCAAGGGATGAAGGACAGCGAACGATGAAAGGTGGCAGAGGTTACTTTCTGACGACTGCGCTATGCCTGGTGCTGATGTTGTCAGGATGCACGATATGGAAAAACAAGAAACCAGAGCGTGTTACCGAGCAGCCTTCTACGCTGCGGCTAACGCTGCTGGCAGACGCGAATATCAACCCCAATGAGAAAGGCGAGGCCGCACCGACCGAGATTGCGGTGGTGTACCTGAGCGATGATTCCAAACTGCTGGCGGCTGACTACGACCAGCTAGACACGGAACTGTTGAAGAAAACGCTCAGCAAGAACTACATCGACCACCAGGAATACACCCTGCTGCCGAGCCAATATAAACCGTTACCGTCCATTGAGCTGGAAGAGAAGACCCACTATCTGGGAGTGATTGCCTACTATGCCGACGTTGATCGCGCTGAATGGAAAAAAATCATCAAGATCAAAGATGTTGGTCATAACTATGGCGTGCTGATCCACGTTAAAGCGGATGAAATTGACTTAAGGAAAGAGGAAGAATAACCATGCCGACCAAGAATCGAGTGATCTGGCGCGAAGGCTTGTTCATTAAGCCCCAACACTTTCAACAGCAACAAAGACATAACGATTACCAGCTGCAGCGTCGTATCACCGCGCTGACCAATTACACCTATGGCTTCCACTCGCTGCTGATCAATCAGGAACTGCTGAAGCTGGGGCGTATCGGTTTGACCAACGCCAGCGGCAGCATGGCAGATGGCACGGTGTTTGATATCCCTTATCAGGATCGTTCGCCTAAGCCGCTGGACGTACTGAACTGCAACGATGCCGCCAGCCGCGATATCTATCTGGCGTTACCGATGCTCAACGACGCTATCAATGAGGTTGCCAGCCCGCACAGCCAGATGCCTGGCGCGATCCGCTACGCCGAACATACCGATGACGTGCGCGATTTACACACCGACGGTGGCGATGTCAGCCAACTGCTGTTAGCCCAGTTGGCACCGCGTTTGATGCAGGGCTCCGAAGATCTCAGCGCCTATTCCGTGCTGCCGGTATGCCGCATCAAAGAGAAACACCCGGATGGCTCGCTGATCCTGGATGAAGAATTTATTCCTACCTGCACCACTCTGCACGCTTCCGTACAGTTGAAAGACTTCATGGATGAAGTGGAGGGCACCTTGGTGGAGCGCGCCCGGCTGTTAGCCAAACGCATTGGTTCGCCGGGCCAGCAGGGGATCGCCGACGTAGCTGAATTTATGATGCTGCAAGTGTTTAACCGCATGCAGCCCTTGTTCACCCATCTGTCCCATCAGGCGGTGCTGCACCCGCAGGATTTTTATAGCCATCTGGTGCAAACCTGCGGCGAGTTGCGCACTTTTACCGACGAGTCACGTCTGGCAGGCTCTTTCATCGTTTATAACCACGACAATCTGACCGACTGCTTCCAGCCGCTCTTCCTGGCGATGCGCCAAACGCTCAGCACGGTGCTAACACCGCGTGCTATCTCGGTACAGCTGCAACCACAGCCTAATGGCATTCGTGTGGGAACGATCAACGACAGCGATCTGTTGCGCAGCGCCGACTTTGTGTTGGCTGTTCGGGCGCAGATCCCGCAGGAAGAGCTACGGCGGAAATTCGTGCAGCAGACCAAGATCACCTCGCTGGAGAAAATCCGTGAGCTGGTTAGCCTGCAACTGCCTGGTGTACCGCTGGTGGCGCTCTCTGCCGCACCGCGTCAGCTGCCTTACCATTCCGGCTATACCTACTTCATGTTGGATCGACAAAGCCCGACCTGGAAAGAGGTTCTGCAAAGCAACGCGATTGCCTTCCACGTTTCGGGTGACTTCCCTGAGCTGGATATGCAGTTCTGGGCGATTAGGAGCAGCTAATGAAAATGCATGCCGTCACGGATAACCCAGCGCTTCCCGAAACGGAAACCGTCACCGCATATCGGCAGTATCAGCTCCCGCTGCGCGGTGAGAGCCTGAATGCGATGGTGGATGCCGCCACGCCGTTACTCGGCATGGTGCTGCGCTTGAAGGACATGGAAAACCAGCCGCTGCCAGACCAGCTTTATCAGCAGGTGGTGACGGATATCCGCGCCATTGAGCAGTTCCTGCAAACCAAAGGCTACGAGCCTGGGGCGATCGTTTCGTTCCGCTACGTGCTTTGTACCTTTATCGATGAGACGGCGTTAGGGCACGGCTGGAATACGCAAAACGGCTGGTTACAGCAGTCCTTGCTGGTGCATTTCCATAACGAAACCTGGGGCGGTGAGAAGGTGTACGTCCTGCTGGAACGCCTGATGGGAGAACCCAAACGCTATCAAGATCTGTTGGAGTTCATCTACCTGTGTTTCTGCCTGGGTTATCGTGGCCGCTACAAGGTGACATTGCAAAACAGCGATGATTTTGAACGGCTGTTCCGCCGGCTGCATCACCAACTGCACCAGTTGCGCGGTGAAGCACCAGCGACCGTCTTGCACCAGAAACAAAGCCGCCTCGGTGGGCGTTATTACCTGAGTAAACGGTTGACCATCAAGCATCTGTTATGGGGTGGTTTAGGCCTGTTGGCGGTGATTTACCTGTTTTATGCCATCCACCTGCATAACCAGACTCAGGATATTTTGCAGCAGCTAAACAATTTATTGAGCTAGGAAGCACAGATGATTCAAATTGACTTGCCCACGCTGGTAAACCGCCTTAATCCCATCGCCCGCCATGCCCTGGAGGCCGCTGCAGCGCACTGCGTCAGCCTGCAGGAATCGGAGGTAACGGTCTCGCAGGTATTAATGCAGATGATCGCCAGCCCCTTAAGTGATGTCAGGGTAATCCTTAATCATGCTGGCGTAGACACTGACGCATTGCGTGAGTTGCTCGATCAACGTATTTCCGGCTATCAGACGATCACTCAGGCTTATCCCAGCTTCTCCCCTTTACTGGTGGAGTGGTTGCAGGACAGTTGGTTATTAGCCTCGGCCGAAATGGATCACAGCCAGTTGCGCGGTGGGGTGATGTTGTTGACCCTACTGCTGAGCCCGATGCGTTATCTCACGCCGGCGGCCAGCCGGTTGTTATCCCCGGTGAATCGCGAGCTATTGCGCCAGAACTTTGCTGACTGGACCGCAGACTCCGCAGAAGCCCCTCGGGTCGCGAAAGCGGGTGATAAAACCACTGCCGCCGCCAATGGTGAAAGCCTGTTGGCTCGCTATGCCAGCAACATGACCGAACAGGCCCGTAAAGGCACGCTGGATCCGGTGCTGTGCCGCGATGAGGAAATCGACCTGATGATCGATATCCTGTGCCGCCGCCGCAAGAACAACCCGATCGTAGTGGGTGAGGCAGGCGTGGGGAAAAGCGCGCTGATCGAAGGCCTGGCGCTGCGCATCGTAGACGGCCAGGTGCCGGAAAAGCTGCGCAACAGCGAACTGATGACGTTGGATCTCGGCGCGTTGCAGGCTGGTGCTGCGGTAAAAGGTGAGTTCGAAAAGCGCTTCAAGGGGATCATGGCGGAAGTTGCCCAGTCGGCCACGCCGATCATCCTGTTTATTGATGAAGCCCATACGTTGATCGGCGCGGGCAATCAGCAGGGTGGCCTGGATATCTCGAACCTGCTGAAACCTGCGTTAGCGCGCGGTGAGCTGAAAACCATCGCCGCCACCACCTGGAGCGAATACAAAAAGTATTTCGAGAAAGACGCCGCGCTGTCGCGCCGTTTCCAACTGGTGAAGGTCTCTGAGCCGAGTGCCGAAGAGGCTACGGTGATCATGCGTGGTCTGCGCACTATCTATGAAAAGGCGCATGGCGTGCTGATCGACGACGAGGCGTTACAGGCGTCGGCGGTGCTCAGCGATCGCTATCTCTCGGGCCGTCAACTGCCGGACAAGGCCATCGACGTGCTCGACACCGCCGCCGCGCGAGTGGCGATCAACCTGACTTCGGCACCGCGCCAGGTATCGGCACTGAAAACGCAGTTGCATCAACAGGCGATGGAAATCCAGATGTTGGAGCGTGAACAGCGCCTCAACCTGAGCCAGCCGGATGAGCGTTTATCCGTGTTGCAGCAACAGCGCACTGAGATCGAACAGCAACTGGAGGATCTGAACGCCAGTTGGCAAACCCAGCAGCAGTTGGTGCAGCAGATCATTGCCCTGCGGGCGGAACTACTGACGCAGGAAGAGAATGCCACGGAAGAGCAGGTCATCAACCTGGCTGCGCTGGGTGCCGAGCTGGAACAGTTGCAGCAGCATCAAACCCTGGTTTCTCCACACGTGGATAAACATCAGATCGCGGCGGTGATCGCCGAGTGGACCGGCGTGCCGTTAAACCGCCTGTCGCAGAGCGAACTGTCGGTGGTCACCGAGCTGCCCACGTATCTTGGCGAACAGATCAAAGGCCAGGAAACCGCGATCCACTGCCTGCATCAGCATCTGCTGACCGCCAGAGCCGATCTGCGTCGTCCGGGCCGCCCAATGGGGGCCTTCCTGCTGGTGGGGCCAAGTGGCGTCGGTAAAACCGAGACCGTATTGCAGATCTCTGAGCTGCTGTACGGCGGCCGCCACTATCTCACCACCATCAACATGTCCGAGTTCCAGGAGAAACACACCGTTTCGCGCCTGATCGGTTCACCGCCGGGCTATGTGGGCTATGGCGAAGGCGGCGTGCTGACAGAGGCCATCCGCCAGAAACCTTATTCGGTAGTGCTGCTCGACGAAGTCGAAAAAGCCCATCCCGACGTGCTCAACCTGTTCTACCAGGCATTTGACAAGGGTGAACTGGCCGACGGTGAAGGCCGCATCATTGACTGCAAGAACGTCGTGTTCTTCCTGACCTCCAACCTGGGCTATCAGACCATTGTCGATCACGCCGAACAGCCGGAACTGCTGGGCGAATTGCTGTACCCCGAGCTGGCGGCTTTCTTCAAACCGGCCCTGTTGGCGCGTATGGAAGTGGTGCCTTATCTGCCACTGGGCAAGGACACGCTGCAAACTATCATCCACGGCAAGCTCAAACGCCTGGATAACCTGCTGCGCCAGCGCTTCAACGCCGAAGTGGTGATCGAGCCTGAGGTGATTGAAGAGATCTTGCTGCGCGCCACCCGCGCCGAGAACGGGGCGCGCATGCTGGAGTCGATTATCGACGGGGCGTTGCTGCCACCGGTTTCCCTACTGTTATTGCAAAAAATGGCAGCAGGTACGGCGATTAGCCATATCCGTATCGCCACGGAGGGAAATGCGTTTACCGCAGAGGTCGAGGAGGCGCTATGAGGCAACGGCTGAAATGCTTACTGGCACTGCTGGAAAACGATTCGGTCGAACAATTGGTTCATGGCTTTCTGATGCTGGATCACCACCGTCACGGGTTCGATGGCTTGATGGTGGCGATGTTCAACGCCAGCGAGGGGCAGCTGGAGTGTCTCCGTCTGTCTGATGCCAACCGGCGCGCCATGGTGAAGCTGGAAGCCGATATTGAAGACACCAATCACCCTTTGGTGCGGGTGCTGCGCAACGGCGCGCCCGACGTCTGGTACGCGCTCAATCGCGGGGTGCGCATCGAAGATGACGGCTTTCGCGGCTTTATTGAGGCGTTGCCCAACGGTTGCAGCATGTATGGCGTACCGCTATTTGATTTTCAGGAGCGGGCCTGCGGGGTGATTGCGGTGTTTGCTGAAGATATCGAGCGATTTGTGGACAGCCGCGGCATGTTCGCCATCTATTGCCAGGTTTTTCAGCATCGCCTCAACAAACTGCAAGAGATGGATCATCTGCGAACGCAGCTGGTCCAGCTGCGTTCGATGTTCAAGGTGCGTGAAAAACAGTTGGATGAGCTGATGGTTTCGCTAAGCACCTCCGACGTCTCCACCTCGCCAGAGCTATCACGCGATTACAGCAAGATAGATGACCTGTCTACCGCGGTGGAGGCTTTTGAAGCCGCGGTACTGACGCAGCGCCAGCGTCTGTACGGCAATGACAAAAACCGCATCGCTGACAGCCTGGGGATCACGCCGCGCACCCTGGGTTACAAGTTGGCGAAATACAGGTGTTAGCTATGAATACGTGGTTATTGATCGGTTCGTTACTGATTTCCGGCAGCAATTCAGCCACCGAGTGGCTAAGCGGCCTCTCGCTGTCGCAGCCCGAAGGGGATGCGCATCAGTTGGCGCTGCTGATGAACTGCCGCAGTGAAAGCTCGCCGCTGGTGCGTTTGGCCTGTTATGACAACGCGTTGTCAACGGCAAGCGGCGACAACCCTGGCCAGGTACAGGCCGGGCCAGCCTGGCAGCGAGCCATGGCGCAGGAGAAAGGCCGTAGCGATCACTCAACGGCATTCCTGATAAGCGAAGGGCAGGGCAACAATCCGCAGGTGGTGCTGACCACGCCAGCGATTGGTATGCCACCACCGCGGCCGGTGCTGATGCTGAGCTGCATCGACAACATTACCCGCTTACAGATCGCCCTGGTCGGCCCGCAAAAAGACGGTGCGGTGACGCTAACGGCGGATAGCGATCGGTTTAACGTGCAGTGGTTCCTGCGTGAAAACGGCTATTTGCTGGAATCCAGCCGGGGCCTGGCTGGCATTGATGAGATCAAGCGGTTGATGTCGGCACAAACGCTGACGATCGACGGCACCAACGGCGGCTTACCCCGTCTGACATTTAATATTTCGCAGTTAACGCCAGCGCTGAAACCGCTGCGTAACGCCTGCCACTGGTGAGGACTATGGATAGCACGTCACAACATCCCTGGCATGCATTATTGCTGACGCCGCTGACGCCCGAGCAGACCGCCAAGGCGTTGGCTGATGACGATCCGCAATGGGAGCATATCGACAGCCAGATGGTCAAAGTAGGCTCATTGACCCATAGCTCGCTGAATATTGATGATCTTCAGCAGCAGGCGATGGCTCTACTGTCGCAAAAAAGCAAAGACTTCCGGCTGGTGGTGCACCTGCTGCGTACCTTGCAGCACGGCGGCGAACCGAGCGACCTGATGCTGGCGATCTCCTTGCTGACCGCTTACGTGCAGCACTTCTGGACCAGCGCCTGGCCGTTGAATCCGCTGCATAAGCGCCGCTTTGCCCAGCAGATCCTCAAACGCTTTGACAGCGCCAGCGGCAGCTTCAGCCAACGGGCGACGGATGCCCAGCGCCAGGATGTGCAAGGCCTGCTGGCGCATCTGGCCCAGGTCTGGCACAGCGATGAACCGGCGCTGGCGACAGAGGTGGATAGCCTGCGTACCAGCTATGCGCGGTTGCCTACTCGCACCGTTGAACCGGTGATTGAGGAGGAAGAACGCCCGCAGTCTGGTTCGGCATCTGCATCGGCCTCTGCCAGCAGAACGATCAGCCCCAGCCTGAGCATTGATAACTCCAGCGATAAAGCCTGGCGGCAAACGCTGCTGAAAATGGCGGATTTGCTGTGTGAACTACACCCCGACGCCGCCATTGGTTTCCGCCTGCGTCGCCATGCCCTGTGGGGCAGTTTGACCGCGCCACCGATAGCGCAGGCCGATGGGCGCACGCCGCTGGCTGCCTTTTCTGTTGATCGTATGGCCGATTACCTGGGGCGTGTGGCCACTGCGGATCTGGCCCTGTGGCAACAGGTAGAACAGAGCCTGGCGCTGGCACCGTACTGGCTGGATGGCCATGCACTTTCGGCACAGATTGCTATTCGGCTGGGATACGCAGGGGTCGCGCAGGCCATCCGTGATGAACTGATCGCCTTTATCGCGCGGATGCCGGCGTTAACCACCCTCTACTTTACCGATATGACGCCATTCCTCTCCCCTGAATCTGCCAGCTGGTTACAGCAGGATACGGGTGCCAAAGGGGGAGGCAACACTATTGAACAGGATGAAATTTGGCAATGCTATCAACAGCAAGGACTGGAAGCCGCGTTACAAATGATCGATCGGCAATCGCAGCAATCCGAACCCAGGGACCGTTTTTACCTGCAATTGCTCAGCGCCCAGTTGCTGGAAAAAGCGGGGATGACGGCGCTGGCGCAGCAGCATTACCACAACCTGTTGCAGGTGGGGCAGCAAGTGCAGCTAAGCGAATGGGAACCGGCGTTGATCGCCTTGCTAACAGACAAACAACGGCAGCTCAAGCCGTGATAGCCAGGGAAGGAAACAGGAGCGTTAACGCATGAAATTGCCCTCTTTTATTCATTTTGCCCGGCCAGCCATTCCGCGCATCAAAGCCTCGGTGCCGGTGGTGTTGGCGCTGTTGGCCTGTATCGGCCTAATTTGGGTCTGGATTTACGGACCGGAATGGAAGCTGAAGGATTACCAGCCGTTCGAGCCTTTGCTGAGCCGCTGGTTGGTCACCGCGTTGGTGGTGCTGCTGGCGGTTTGCTGGCTGACGCTCAAAATGGTGCGGCGTTTGCAGCAGCTGGAAAAATTGCAGCTACAAGCCAAAACGCAGGTTGACGATCCGATCCTGGCCGATATCGAACAGCAGAACCAGTATCTGGGCGTCTGGAAGCAGCAGCTGCAACGGCGTCTGAATACCCCGGCCTATCTCTATCGCCTGCCTTGGTACATGGTGATTGGCACCCGCAACAGCGGCAAAAGCACCCTGATCAAAGAAGGCTATAAGCTGACCGAAATCGCCAGCCCGGAACTGACCAGCGTGGAAGACGCCGGTGAGCTGCGCGTGCGCTGCTGGCTGGGTGAGCAGGCCGTGCTGATCGATCCTGCGGGTGAGCTGATCGAACAGCCAACGCTGTCCGTGGTGGGCAAAGCGGCGCTCAATAGCCGCCTATGGCAAAGCCTGCTGAACTGGCTGGTTGAACACCGTAAACGCCAGCCGCTGAACGGTCTGATCCTCACCGTCGATCTGCATCAGTTGCTGACGGCGAACAAGGCTCAGCGCGAAAACATGGTTGCCAGCCTCCATCAGCGTTTGCAGGATGTGCGCCAGGCGCTGCACAGCCAATTGCCGCTGTACGTGGTGTTTACCAAACTGGACCTGATGTATGGGTTCGAAGCGATGTACCAGACGCTGGATAAGGCGCAACGCGAAGCGGTGCTGGGGGTGACATTCAGCCTGAACGCCGCCGAGCCGGAGGTGTGGCGCAAAGAGTTGCAGCAGTTCTGGCAGCAATGGGTTGCTCAGTTGAACGGCGCGATGCCAGACATGATGCTCAACGGCGTTGATGCCGGGCAACGTAGCCAGCTGTTCAGCTTTACCCGCCAGATGCAGGGTCTGCAAGAGTATGTGGTGCAACTGCTGGAGGGGATCCTCTACAGCGGCGATCATCAACAGCCGCTGTTACGCGGCATCTACCTGACTTCTGCCCAACAGCGCGGACAGATGGACGACGTGTTTACCCAGTCTGCCGCCGTGCAGTACCACCTTTCGCCGCAGGCCTTCCCAACCTGGCCGGTCGCCGAGACGACCCCGTACTTCACCAAAGAGCTGTTTAATCAGGTGTTGCTGGCGGAACCGAATCTGGCGGGCGAAAACGGCCTGTGGCTGCGTAACGCCAGAAAACGCCTGATGGTGTTCTCCTGCGTGGGAGCCGCGGTGGCGTTGACGCTGTGGGGTTGTTGGCATTACTACTATCAGAGTAATTACCGGGCCGGGCAAGAGGTACTTACCCAGGCCAAAACCTTCCTCTCTATCCCGACGCCGAAGGGTGACGATCGCTATGGCAACCTGCAACTGCCGTTGCTGAACCCGATCCGTGACGCCACGCTGGCTTACGGCAACTACCATGAACGAAACAGCCTGTTGGCAGACATGGGGCTGTATCAAGGCAACAACATCGGCCCTTATGTGGAAAGCACCTATCTGCAACTGTTGCAGCAGCGCTTTGTTCCGGCGTTGATGAGTGGCCTGTTGGAGCAGTTGAATGCCGCACCGCCGGGCAGCGAAGAGAAACTTGAGATCCTGCGTGTAATGCGCATGCTGGAAGACGGCAGTGGCCGTAACGTGGCGCTGGTGGAACAATTTATGGGCGACCGCTGGAGCCAGCAGTTTAACGGCCAGCGCGAACTGCAACAGCAGTTGATGGGCCATCTGGACTATGCGCTCAAGCACACCGATTGGCATGCCGCGCGGGAAAGTGGCGATCAGGTTGCCATCAAGCGCTTTATCCCCTATCGCCAGCCGATCCAGCTGGCACAGCGTGAGTTGAGCAAACTGTCGATTTATCAGCGGGTGTACCAGAACCTGCGCATCAAGGCACAGGATGCGCTGCCTCCGGCCCTGAACCTGCGCGATCAGATCGGTGCCAGCTTTGACGACATCTTTGTCTCCAACAATGATCGCCTGTTGGTGGTGCCGCAGTTCCTGACGCGCAACGGTTTGCAGAACTACTTTACCAAGCAGAATGACCAACTGGTGGATCTGACGGTGATGGATAGTTGGGTGCTGAATCTCAGCAAGAACGTCGAATATAGCGAGGCGGATCGCAAAGAGATCCAGCGGCAGGTGACCGAGCAGTACATCGGTGACTATACCGCCACCTGGCGTGCGGTGATGAATAACCTGTCGGTCGGTGAGTTTGAAGATCTGCCGCAGGCGATCAGCGCCATTGAGCAGGTGATCAGCGGCGAGCAGCCTTTCCGCCGTGCCTTACAAACGCTGAGTGATAACACCCGGCTGCCTGCGGTGCCTGACGCGTTGCAGGGTAAAGAGCGCCAGGAACTGTTGCAAAAATCCGATTACCGGCTGCTGGGCCGCATCAATCGCGAGTTTGCGCCAGAAACCGGCGCGCTGGTGGAGAACGGTGACAAAGGCAGCGTGCTGCAAAGCGTCTACCAAAAACTGACCGAACTGCACCGTTACCTGCTGGCGATCCAAAACTCACCGGCACCGGGTAAAGCGGCCATGAAGGCGGTACAGCTGCGTTTGGATCAAAACAGCAGCGACCCGATCTTCGAAGTTCAGCAGTTGGCGAAAAACCTGCCGGAACCGCTGAACCGCTGGGTAGGGGATTTGGCCGAACAAGCCTGGCGCGTAGTGATGATGGAAGCCATCCAATCGTTGGAAGTCGAGTGGAACGAGACGGTGGTGAAACAGTATCAGACCTACCTGGCAGGCCGTTATCCGTTCGATCCTAAATCGCAGCAGGACGTGCCGTTGAGCGAGTTTGAACGCTTCTTCGGCCCGAAAGGTACCCTGAATACCTTCTACCAGCAGAACCTGAAGCCGTTCGTGGACAACAACCTGAGCAGCGGCAACGACGGGCAACTGCTGATCCGCCCGGATGTGCTGCAACAGCTGGCGCAGGCGCAGAAGATCCGCGAAACCTTCTTCTCGGCACAAAACGGCCTGGGTACCCAGTTCGCCATCGAGCCGGTGGTGCTGAGCGGCAACAAACGCCGCAGCGTGCTGAATCTGGATGGGCAACTGCTGGACTACGCCCATGGCCGCAGCAACATGGTGCATCTGGTTTGGCCTAACTCCATGCGGGCCGGGGTAGAAAGCAAGGTAACGCTGGTACCCGATGAAAACGGCAGATCCCCGCGCAGCATCACCTTCAGTGGCCCTTGGGCACAGCTGCGGTTGATCAACGCCGGTGAGTTGACCAACGTCGGCACCAACTCGTTCGATGTCCGCTTCAAGGTGGACGGCGGCGAGATGACCTACCGCATTCATGTGGATGAGTCCGACAACCCGTTCGCGGGCGGTCTGTTCAGCAGGTTCAGCTTGCCAGACACGCTGTATTAATCGTTGTTATCCCGCCTCTCTGTCGTTACGGGCAGAGAGGCGCTTTAAGGATGAGTCCGCATGAGCGAAGCCTCAGAAAATATCATTATTCAAACCGGTGGCGATCCGCGTCATTGGCCGGAATTCAGCGCCATTCGTGAAGAGATCAACAAGATCAACCACCCGGCAAGGCCAGAGGTCAACTGGCGCCTGATTGAGTCGCTGGCGTTGACGTTGTTCCGCACCAACGGGGTCGATCTGCAAACCACGGTGTATTACGCCCTGGCGCGTACCCAAAAGCACGGCCTGGCCGGGTTTACCGAAAGCTGCGAGCTGTTGGCTGGCATGGTGGTCAGCCAATGGGATCGGCTGTGGCCAGAGCAGCCGCAGGCCCGCTCGGAAATATTGGAGTGGTTCAACGCCCGCGTCGGTAGCCAACTGCGCCAGCATGAGTTTGTGATTGATGACCTGCGCCTGGTGTACCGCGCCGAGCGGGCGCTGCAACTGCTGTGCGACAAGCTACAGCAGGTGGAGCTCAAGCGCGTACCGCGCATTGAAAACCTGCTGTACCTGATGCAGAACACCGCCAAACGGCTGCAAGCCGCCCATGAGGCCGCCAAGCAGCCGCCAGCGCAACCGCTGAAGATGCCGCCGATGGTGTATCTCTCGGTGCCCGATGCGGAGCCAATCCGCACCCTGTTCTCCGGGGAAAAACCGGCGGCGCATGAAGCCCCTCCGGCTTACGAAGAACCTGCGCCGCAGCCAAAAGAACAACCGCTGCCCAAGGTGGAAGTGCGTTTTGCACCGCCACCCCCGGCAGTCCCCAAGGCGGCCAAACGCGCTGCGGCGGCCTGGGGTTTTGGCGGCGGCGTGCTGTGCAGCCTGGTGGTGGCCGGGGCGGCTTACCTGATGCAGGTCAAACCGATGCAGGAGCGATTGGCGGGGCTGGCCGCTACCCCGGACGGTTCGGTGCAGCTCTGGCTGGCCCAACCCACCCTGGACGGCTACGGCCAGCAACTGAGCCAGCTGGAAAACCTTTCTCCACTGGCCGGGTTGCGCACCGCCGATGCCTCGGTGGCGCTGGCCAGCCAGCTGTGGCCGACCGATCCGGAGCAGATTGGCCAAAGCCAGCGTTGGCAACAACTGCTACAGGCGCGGCTCGGCAGCGAGCGGGCAGACAGCAGCTATTTCCAGGTGCAGCAGCGTTTGCAGGCATTGTCGGACAAGTTGCTTGAACAGGAACAAACACGCGGCAGCCTGACGCTTTCCTATCTGAAAACGCAGGTTTATCAGATGCAAAGTGAACTGAATCGTGAAACGCCGCTGGAAGAGTTGCTACGGCAACTGGCGGTGTCGGTGGAACAACAACAACCGGCTTCACCGGTGCTGCTCAAGCAGATAGACGAGCGCTGGAATGCATTGCTCAGTCGTTATCACCAACTAACGCAGCAGGCAGCACCTGCCCGTTAATCTCCAGGAAGGAAAAGATATGTTTGCTGATGATAAGAAAAACGCCCCCAAGGGGGGTGTGCAGCCGAAGAACATTGTGGCCACGGAGACGCCGTCAATAAGCGGCGATCAGGTAGTGGATATGGTGGGGAGCGCGGCTGGCGCTGTAGGCGGCAAGGCGGGCAAGGTAGTATCGCAGGCGGCGGATATTGCCAAAAAGGCAGGGTCGATAGCCTCATCCGTAGGCATCAATCCGAAGAACATGGTCAGCGGCGGTAGCGCTGCGGGCATCGCCTCATCCGCAGGCGTGAAGCCGATGAACTTTGCCAGCGGCGGCAGCGCCACGGCGATGGCGTCCTCGGCAGCCAGTGCCCTGCTGGGCGGCGCTGAAACGAGTGGGTTGCAGTTTACGCTCTCCACGGCGAACCTGCCTCCGCAGACCTTTGTGGTGGTGGATTTCAGCCTGACCGAGACGCTCTCCTCACCGTTCATACTGAACGTGGGCCTGGCCAGTGCCGATCCGTCCATCGATTTTGCTGCGGTGCTGGATGAAGATGCGACGCTGGTGATCAAACGCGAAGGCGTGGTGCAACGCAGCATCACCGGCATGGTGGCGAGCTTTGAACAGGGCGATACCGGCCTGCACCAGACCCGTTACAGCATGGTGATCCGCCCGGCCCTGTGGCGCACCACGCTGCGGCGTAACGCGCGTATTTTCCAGCAGCAGAGCATCGAAAACATCATCACCACCCTGCTGAAAGAGAACGGTATCACCGATTTTGCCTTTGGCCTGCGCAACCCGCACCCGGCCCGTGAGTTCTGCGTGCAGTATCAGGAATCGGATTTTGACTTTATCCAGCGGCTGGCCGCCGAAGAGGGGATGTTCTACTACTTCGAATACCCCGAAGGCAAGAATATCGTGGTGTATACCGATGACGTAGGCACCCTGCCGCTGGGCGCGGTGCTGCCGTATAACCCGGGCGTGGCCGCTCAGGCGCTGGAGCTGTGCGTCACCACCTTCACCCGCAGCGCGCAGGTGCGCACCGCCGTGGTGGAACTGAAGGATTACACCTTTAAAAACCCGCAGTGGTCAGCGGCCTTTAATGAGCAGGCCAGCGAACTGCAAAACCAGCGGCCAGACTACGAACACTTCGACTTCCCCGGGCGCTTCAAAGACGAACAGCACGGCAAGGCCTTTACCCATTACCGCCTAGAGGCCCTGCGCAACGATGCCAACCTGGGGAATGGGCAGAGTAACGACTTTACCCTGCAGCCGGGGCTGCTGTTCACGCTGACTAGCCACCCGCGTGGCGATTTGAACCGGCCGTGGCAACTGTTGAGCATTCAGCACAGCGGCAACCAGCCCCAGGCGCTGGAGCAGGAGTCGGGTGGGCAAGGCACCACGCTGAGCAACCAGTTCGTCTTCCTGCCGCACACCCAAACCTGGCGACCGACGCCGATGCCCAAACCAGCGATGGACGGCCCGCAGATCGCCATGGTGGTGGGTCCAGCCGGGGAAGAAATCTACTGTGATGAGTTCGGTCGTATCCGCCTGCAATTCCTGTGGGACCGCTACGGTAAAAGCAACGACAACAGTTCCTGTTGGATCCGCGTGACCCAGCCGTGGGCCGGGCAGGGCTGGGGGATGTTGGCCATCCCACGTATCGGCCAGGAAGTGGTGGTGGATTTCCTGCATGGGGATCCGGACCAACCGATCGTCACTGGGCGTACCTATCACGCCAACAATATCCCGCCGGGATCGCTGCCTGCCAGCAAGACCCAGATGGCGTTCCGCTCCAAGACCCATAAGGGCGAGGGCTTCAACGAGTTGCGGTTCGAGGATGCCAAGGGGGGCGAGGGGCTGTTTATGCATGCCCAGAAGGATATGAGTACGACGGTTAAAGATAACCAAGATCTAACGGTGGAAATGGGAAACCGAAAGGTCACGGTCGTTACCGGGGATGAAGTTACACATGTGCAACAAGGCAACCTGAAAGAAACAATAAAGCTTAAGCGGATCACCAAAGCTAATACGATTGAGTTTGAGGCAAATGCCGACGGCGGCAGCAAGGGAACTCAGTTGTTAAAAGCATCAGATCAGCTCGATTTACAAGTCGGCGAAAGTAAAATTGTTATGACGACAGAGTCAATAACCTTAAGCTTTGGTGAAGGCAGTAAAATAATAATTAATAGTGGCGGAGTGTCTGTAGAAGGACCCGTTGTCCATTTAAATAAGGATAAATAAAAATGTATCATTTTAATGAAGGGACGATTGATTTACCTAATGAGTGGAAAGATGTCACTATTAATGTGCTCAGTACTTCTAAAGATGATGCTGGCGGATTGAGTTTTACTATTTCCCGGGATACGCCCCCTTGGGGAATGGCATTCAAAGAGTTTGCCGAAAGGGAAATAAAACTGTTGGGTACTCAGCTTAAGAAGTTCAATGAAGTTGAAAGGGTGTTTGATCCTTTAGAGAACTATGAATCGGTTAGCAGTGAATTTACCTGGGATTCTACCCAGGGGAGTATTCACCAATTAATGTTTTTTGTTAATGCTGAGAAGAATGTACTCATTCTTACTGCAACTATGCCAACAGTCTTGTCGGAGAGTCAAAAAGTGTTAATCCTCTCGATGTTAAAAACATTGGTATTAAGAGGTAAATAGCATCGTGGTGTTATTTAGACGTGATTTTAAAGAAAGGGAAAACTTATCATGACGGCTATTATAGGTGCGACGATAGGAGCGGTCAGTGCTACTCAAGGGAGCAGTGCATCGCTTTCTGAGTCAAATACGCCAGCTACCGCAACCAATACACAAATTGCACCGTGGGAAAGAACAACAGAATCGGTGTTAGATTTTGTTGAAAGCCCCGAATACAACTACGGTGTGATGGGGACTTTTGCCTCATTGGCCGTGGTGCAGGGGGCGGTCACAGGGTATGCAGCAGCGGCAAGTGCTGTTGGTGGAGCATGTACTTTATCCACAGGAGCGGCAGCTGTAGGGATTGCGCAGGGGGTTGGTACAGCGCTGGCTCCCCTCGCTGTGGGGATTGCTGCGGGAATCGGTGGATTTAAGGTAGGTGAGTGGGCAGTACATGGTATTGCCGACATGGCCGGTATCAAGCGAGTTGCTACTGAAGGTGAGGCTCCTGCCAGGGTTGGCGATGACATAGCTCATCAAAGGTCGAGTTGGGGGGTTATTGGGGCCATTGCTGGAGTTATCGCCGGTGTTGCAGTGGTTGCTGCAATAGGCATCTTGACTGGAGGTGTAGGGCTTGTTGTCATGGGGTCTGCATTTTTGGGTTCTTTAGCAACCGTCGGGGCTGCAGCAGCAGTTGGCGGTATTATTGCGGGGGTGGGTAATGCTCTGGGCCAATACGGTGATAAGAAAGGGGAGATTATGCAGGGATCTCCCAATGTTATGTTCAATGGTAAAGGGGTAGCCCGAGCTGGCGATATTATCCAATGCTCTGATCATACGTGGAGTCCGCCACCAGTAATTGCACAAGGCGCTAAAACGGTTTTTGCCAATGGGAAGCCTATTGCACGGTTAGGGCACAAAACCAGTTGCGATGGGAATATAAACTCGGGCAGCGGGAATATTGTGGAAACGCAACAAACAGGGGAGGATGTCGCGGAAATAAAAGACAGCAGAAATATATTTCTGAGAGTGACCTCGGCAGTTGTTAACACAGTCTTTGTTGTCATGGGGTTAAAGTCATCGGTTGGTGGGATAAGAAATAGTTTTAAACAGTTGAGCAGTGTAGGAGAACCTGTAGATATCGTTACCGGGGATTTCTTACAGCAATGGCCCGTTATTGAACTCCCAGGGATAATGCCTCTAAAGTTGAACCGCACGTACCGCTCAACAGAAGGTTTTATCATTAATGGTTCATTGGGGACCAAATGGGCAAGTAGTTGGTCACAGCATCTGGATATACACTCTGAAAGCATTGATTATCTTGATGAGGAAGGGGTTGTCCTCACATATCATACGCCTGAGAATGATGTCTATGCGGTTAATTTACGGCAGCCTAACTATATACTCTCTGGTGACAGACTCGGCGAGTTGGTACTTTTTGACCGTCAAACCCAACGGAAGTTTATTTTTGAGTATTGTGAGGGAAATAAACGACTTTTAAACAGAATTGAAGATGGGAAAGGCAACTGGATACATTTCTCCTACCATGAGAATGCCTTGCATGCTATTGAACATAGCGCGGGTTATAGTCTGCAAGTTGAAACGGAAGAGAAGAAAATAGCCTCAGTCACGTTAGTGACCCATGAGTTTAGACAAGTGTTACTGACTTGCAAGTACAATTCTCAAGGGCACCTTGTTGACTGCCATAGCTTCCAATTTGGCAGGCTTTATCATGATTATAATGATAAAGGCTTCATGGAGCACTGGAGAGATACCGATCTCACTCAGGCCTACATCGCCTATGATGATAAGGGTCGTGTAACGTCGACTAGCACAACGCAAGGTTATTATGGCGATCAGTTTATTTATGATGACCTGAATAATCATAATATCTATATTGATGCCGAAGGCGGTAAAACACACTATTATTATAATGAAATGGCCTTGGTGACGAAGGTTGTCGATCCATTAGGTGAGGTAACCTCATCTGAATGGGATCTGACTCGACTCACGCGTACGACGGATGAATTAGGTCGGGTGACATCTTATCAATATAATGCGCTGGGTGATCTATTAGAGGTTACACTACACGATGATTCGTCAATCCATTATAAGTATAACGCTAATGGTCAGATAACCGAGGTTTCTAAAAAAGACGATCAAGAATGGCATTATCAATATGATGATGCCGGGTTACTTCGCAAGGTATTATATCCAGCAGGTCTGGCAATCGAATATCGTTATGATAGCCACGGCAATGTAGTCATGGAAAAACACTCTACGGGTCGAGAATGGCGTTATAGATATGGCCCGTATGGACAACTCTCAGAAATTGTTGAACCAGGTAATATTGCAAAACGTTGTCATTTCGATGTGCTTGGTCGTTTATTGAGTGTTGAGGATGCCTTTGGTCAACAGACTGTTTATTTGCATAGTATAGAACATGCCAGACCCGGCCAAAGTTTCACTGAAGTGGTTTACCCCGACAACACCAGGCAGCAGATCCGTTATGACAGTGAGCGACGGATCCAGAAGCAGACAGATGGTGAAGGTAAAGAAACTACGTATCAATACGGTGCTTTTGACCTGCTGTTAGCTCAACAGCGGTCAGATGGAAAGACGATATCATATCATTATGACCGTTTGACCCGACTGACGGGTTTGACGAATGCCAGTGGTGAATCCTATCGTCTGATACGTGATGCCAAGGGGCGGGTCATAGAAGAGCAAGATTTTACCGGGCGTTGTCAGCACTATGTTTATGATGCTGTGGGACGATTGTCGAGAAAGCAGAGTGGCCAACAGATTGCGACTTATCGCTATTCGCTCAGTGACCAACTGATTCAACAGCAACACTGGCTGGTGGAAGAAAACGTTTCGACGTTAGAGGAGTGTATTAATTTTACTTATGACCAAAAAGGTCAATTAGTCTCGGCAGTTAATAATTCTGCCACAGTGGTGTTTGATTATAACGAACACGGAGAGTTGGTCGGTGAGCGGATCAACGGGCGTGAAATCACGTATCAACGTGATGCGGATACCGGACAGGTTATTAATCAGAACCTGGGTAGTACCAACCTTAACCTGAGCTATGACGCAGAGACTGGTCGGTTAGAAAAGGTGCAGTTAAATCGACATGAACCTCTAAGTTTTGAGTATGACCCCCTTGGTCGTGAAAAAGCGCGTCATAGCGCATGTGGATTTGTGTTCGCGCAAAACTACACCAAGAATGGTTTGTTGTTTAGCCAGGCAGCAGGGCGGAACTCGGCATTGTTTAAGAGCCAGCCCGGGCTATATAACTCGCAAGAGGCGCTAGTCGGTAGCGCAGTCAACCGCCACTATGAGTATGACAAGGCTTTCAATATTACTGGGATAAGTGACAGCCAGTGGGGAGAAATGCGTTACCACTATAATGCGAACGATCAGATCGTCCAGGCTGATTTGTTAGGCATCTACCAAGAGAGTGCACGTTTTGAGTATGATGAAAACTTAAACCTGAACCTTCAGCAGTCTTTTTCTCCTGCATCAGACGCAATCCGGAGTAGGGAGAATACTCTTGTTCAGTTCCAGGAAGGAGGTCGTGTTGTTGATTCTGGTCGTTGCCGTTACCGTTATAATGCTCAAGGACAATTGATCGAGAAAAATGAACACCGGGATGGTTTTAGGCCGTTAATCTGGAAATATCGCTGGAATGGTCAGGGACAATTGATCGAACTGTTGACCCCAGAGCGGAGGCAGTGGCGATATGCTTATGACGCTTTTGGTCGGCGCATTCGCAAGTTTGAGGTTATCTCCGGAGCTAATGCATTACGGGCACCGTTGGCACCGCAAGAAGTTGAAGTGGGAGACGTTACCCAGCCAGAAGATAAACGGATAGTGGGCTACGACTATTTCTGGCGCGGGGAACAAATGGTCGAGGAAATTCCTCTGTATGCCGATGGAACCCCAGCGACTGAAGGCGGAATTCAATGGTTATATCAACCTGGCGCAGTGAGTCCTTTTGCTCGCTATGAACAGGAAAAACTGCACTATGTAGTGAGTGACCATCTGGGAACCGCCAGAGAGTTGTTCAACGAACAAGGTAAAGCAGTGTGGTTGGCCCGAAACAAGACATGGGGCCGATGCCATCTTTGGGCTTTAGCGGCCAATGATGATGACCGTCCAAGCTGTCAGTGGCGTTTCCCTGGACAATATGAAGATAGCGAATCGGGTTTACACTACAATCGATTTAGGTATTATGATCCACAGACTGCACAGTATATCAGTTCGGACCCGATAGGGCTGGCGGGGGGACTGAATCCGTATGGGTATGTGCATAACCCGGTGATGTGGATCGATCCACTTGGGTTGGTTCCAAATTGTCCTCCAGTGACAATAGATTTAACTAAAGACGGCGTTCAGCATGTAAAAGATAGACATGTTGGTAACAAAGAAGGTTGGGAACATAAAAGTAAGTGGACTCTTAGTAATGGCGAATGGAAAAGTACCGTACGAGATGTTTTCAGAAACCCAGATAGAGTAATTAAAGATGGCGACCGGTTCATTTATGAAAAAGTATATAACAATAAAACAATAGGCGTAACACCTAGTGGTGAATCTTTAAATAAAGTTAGGGTTGTTGTTGAGTCTAATGGTGATTTGGTTACATCCTTCCCTCAAGGGGTATTTAGAGATGTAAAGTCAACAGATGTTATTATGTTAACGAGGTAAGTTATGGGATTGGATTTCCATGTTGTCTTTGTAGATGATGAGAAAAATCATTTCATCATGAGTGAACTACTACATTCTTCTATCTTTAATTCATCTACAAGGTGGAGTAGTTGTAAACAATTAAAAAAAATAAATGATTATTATAAATCGGATGTTTTATTGAAAAACAAGGATGCAATTCTATTTGTTAATGACCTTGTGGATATAAGTAATAGAATTGACTCTAATAAAGATGAGCTAAAAAAAATACTTGATATTCTTCGCAGTAATGAGGTTAGAACAATTAGAGTAACTGGGGATTAGTGGAGGAAAGAGAGGAGTAACCTTCATGGATTTTCTTCTCTTCTTCTTTTGTTACATTAATATATTATCCGGTTGCACCTGAATCACCACCTTGCCGGGCCTCATGCTGATCGCCAGCGGTTGCCCGGTCAGGCCGTAGTACGTCAGCCAGTCTCCTACCAGATACAGCTCGCTGTTATCCCGTACCCAGTCCGCGCCGATATGGGATGCTATGATGCTTCAATCAGCCTGTATTTTCATTACTAATTGATTTCAAATAATTTTGTGCAGATAAAATTATCACGGAAGAGCGGTAGCATATGAACTACTATGCAAAATCCTTGACCCATTACAACCCAAATAGGTAGTACGACCCAGAGGTAGGCCAGTTTACGCAACAGGACCCGATAGGGCTGGCGGGGGGGATGAACCTGTATGCCTACGTCAAAAATCCGTTGGGATGGATAGATCCGCTGGGGTTGGCAGGGTGTAGTTTAACAAAAGTTAATGCACCTGATCATGATTATCTCTTGAGATTAAAACGCTCGGAATATCCACAAACCTTCGGGCACATAGATGATGCAATAGGGAATGGACATCCTAATATGGTTACAATCCAACGAGCGTCAGCAAAATCTAATCGCAAGCTAAGTCTGAAAGGCGTTAAGACTAAAACTGGATCAGACCGGGATGAATGGCCAATGGCTATGTTTAAGGAAGGTGGAGATGGAGCAAGTATAAGATATATTAACCCTAGCGACAATAGAGGGGCTGGTTCAAGTATAGGTAATATATTATCAGACTTGCCTGATGGTACTAGAATAAAAATAGAGGTTGTCAATGGATTCTAAATATAGACAAGTAGTCGATCTGCTTATATCTCATAGCCAGATTCAAATTCGTTCTAGGTCATTTAATGAGGGGTTATGTCAGTGGGGAAAAGTAAATTTAGAACAAGGCGCTATTATTCATAAGGATTATGTGATTTTTGATCCTTTGCCAGACGATGCTTTTGGTGCAAATGTTCATCTTATTTTAACCAACGAATTTGAGTTGGATGAAAACTCTCAGCGTTGTATAGTAGTTCCTTTTTATATTGAAAATAAGAATGATGTAGAGGTGGCTTCGGCGTCAGAGAAGTTTAAAGTAGAACTAAACTTTGAGAATAACTTGTACTCTCTATATTATGAAGTGTGTGAAGGTGATGAAATATTTTATAAACTAACCTTTGTCCCTTCTAAAGAGCCAATAAAACCGATGTATTTATTAGATGATTCTTGGGGGGGGCAAAAAAATAAAGCTCTTTTAATAGGGATGGTTTAAAAAAACCGGAAAGATCTAAGAAGGTCTTTCCGGTTTTTTATTTTCGCTACGCCAATATATTATCTTGTTGTACCTTAATAACCACCTTACCGGGCATCACGCTGATCGCCAGCGGTTGCCCGGTAAGGCCGCACTGCGTCAGCCAGTCCCCTGCCAGATACAGTTCACCGTTATCCCGTATCCAGTCCATGCCAATATGAGGATGAGCATCCACCTCTAATAATAATCGCTTAATCTCTCTCTCATCAGAAACTAGTGTTATTACCAGTCCATCCCGATACGGTTCTATCTTAAATACCGCACCCGCCACAAACCCCGCTTTGGTAATATCCTCACCATCAATAATCAGCTCAGGAATAAACCCGCCCGTGGTTGTCTGTATAATAGTGCTTCCGTTCATACATTGCCCTCCGCCTGAATAATCAATCTTCCCTGTTCAATATTTACCGTGACCGGCTGGCCGGTTAAAAACCCCAGTTCTTCCAGCCAATAGCCCTTGATAAGCAGTTGTGGCGCGGGCTTCTTGATACCTCGGTTGGGCGAATAGCCCACGGTGTAGCGGCGTGTTGTCTTGGGTGCTTTATTTACGGTGGTGCCTGACTTAGAATCGTGCTTAGCCATAATCAACTCCTTAATAGTTGCTTGTGGTGAGCGGCGGTAGTGGGGTGCAACCCATTGCCGCCGCGCTATTTTAACGTTGTCTCACACTCTTCTTAACGGCCTTCTCTACGTTGACTTTAGTCACAAAACTGTCAATGACCATAATCAGCGCTCTCTGCTCTTCATCCGGCAAGGCATCGGCCTGATGCCAGAGTTCGTGTAACTCGGCGTTGCGGATCTTCACATCCTTGCTGGCATCTACCCGACCAACCAGCTCATCAAGCGAAACCTGCAAGACGTCGGCCAGCTTAAGCAGCGTATCCAGCTGTGGTGAGATGTGCCCACGCTCCCAGCGGTTATAGGCTCTGGGCTGGACGTCAATCATCTCGGCCAGGCGTGTCTGGGTCAGTCCTCTGGCTTCTCTCAGGGCCTTCAGGCGTTCGGAAAATACGGACATATCAAGACCTGTCATCAGGAAATCAATAGCTGTCATTGTATGCCCCCTTTTTTAACTGCCTGTTGTAATGTGCTAATAATGTGATTATTATATATCACATAAATGTCCATTGACAAGGTTTTAAAGGAGCGACGTGATGGCCCGTATCCCCGAAGCAGAACTGCAACACCTGAAAGCCGCTGTCTCCCTGGTTGCCGTGGTACGGGCACAAGGTCGGCAGGTGTTCAAGAAGGGCAAGAACTTTACGGTGCTGTGCCCGTTCCACGACGAGAAAACCCCGTCCTGTGTGCTGTCGCCGGGCAAGAATCTTTACCACTGCTTCGGCTGCGATGCGGGCGGCTCGGTGCTGGACTGGGTGATGTACACCGAGCGGCTGAGTCTGCGCAAGGCGGTGGAGCGGCTGCGCGGTGAGCTGGGCGAAAACCCGGTTGTGGCCCCCCTGGTCGCCCAGGACGAGCCGGAGATCCTGGAAGAGGACGAGGCGGGCCGCCAGGCGCTGCTTAACCGGGTCGTGGAGTTTTACCATCACACCTTGCTGAATGCCCCGGAGGCGGTGGCCTATCTGGAGAAACGTCGCCTCAACCATGCTGAGTTAGTCGCGCAGTTCCGGCTGGGCTTCGCCAACCGCACGTTGGCCTACCGTCTGCCGATCAAGCAGGTGCAGGCCGGGGCGAAGATCCGCGCCCGACTCAAGGCGGCGGGGATCATGCGTGAAACCGGTCACGAGCACTTTACCGGATCGTTGGTGGTGCCGGTGATCGATCTGAACGGGCAGATCCGTGAGATGTACGGGCGTAAAATCACGTCTGGGCTACGCAGTGGAACGCCGTTACATCTGTATCTGCCGGGGGCGCATGGCGGGGTGTGGAACGAAGCGGCGTTGCAGGCAAGCCAAGTGGTTATCCTGTGCGAATCGCTGATCGACGCCATGAGCTTCTGGGTGGCCGGTCACCGCAATGTCACGGCGGCTTACGGGGTGAACGGCTTCACAACGGCCCATGTGCAAGCGCTGCAACAGTACGGCACCAAACAGGTGTTGATCGCCTTCGATAACGACGCGGCGGGTAATGAAGCGGCGGTGAAACTGGCGGCCCGGCTTGCCGGGCTGGGGGTTGAGACGTTCCGGGTCGTGTTCCCGGCGGGCATGGATGCCAATGGTTACCTGTGCCAGGTGGCCGAGCCGGACATGGCGTTCCGGTTGCTGATCGAGTCGGCGGAGCCGATGGGGGAGCCTGTGCAGGCCGTTGAGGTGGCAAAGTTGGCAACACATCAGCACCAGACCGTGCCGGAGTCGGAAACCGCCTCTTCTTTAGCTGCTGCCCCTGCCGAACCGGGCGTGGTGGTGGAAACCTCGCCCAGTGGTGAACTGGAGATCGGCTTGCCGGGGCAGCAATGGCGCATCCGTGGGCTGGCGCAGGTGAAGGCCGGATCGGCGGTGATGAAAATCAATGCGCAGGTGATCGACACGGCCAGCGGCGTGATGTTCGCGGACAGCGTGGACATGATGAGCGCCCGCAGCCGGGCGGGCTATGCCCGGATGGCTGCGGCTGAACTGGGGTTGGCCGAGGGCGACCTCAAGCGTTCGCTGGGGCGGGTGCTGTTGGTGCTGGAGCGGCAGAGCGAACCGGAGCCGGAGAGCGCTGGGCCGGAGCTGGATGAGGCCCAAAGGGCGGATGCGCTGGCGTTGCTGCAAGATCCGGATCTGATCGGGCGTATCACCGCCGATCTGGCGGCCTGCGGGGTGGTGGGCGAGTCGAGCAATCTGGTGGCGGGTTACCTGGCTGCGGTGAGTCGTAAACTGGATCGGCCCCTGGCGGTGTTGATCCAGTCGTCCAGTGCGGCGGGCAAGTCGTCGCTGATGGACGCGGTGCTGAACCTGATCCCACCGGAGGAACGGCTGCAATACTCGGCCATGACCGGACAAAGCCTGTATTACCTGGGTGAAACCAATCTCCAGCACAAGATCCTGGCGATAGCGGAAGAGGAAGGCGTACGGCAGGCGGCGTATGCGCTCAAGCTGTTGCAGTCGGAGGGTGAACTGACCATCGCCAGTACCGGCAAGGAAGAGGCGACGGGGAACCTGGTCACCAAACAATATACCGTGAAAGGGCCGGTGATGCTGATGTTGACCACCACGGCGATCGATGTCGACGAGGAGTTGTTAAACCGCTGTCTGGTGCTGACGGTGAACGAGTCCCGCGAACAGACCGAGGCGATCCATGCCCGGCAGCGCTACGCCCAGACGCTGGAAGGCCTGTTGGCCGAGAGCGAAAAAGGCTACCTCACCGCGTTACACCAGAATGCTCAACGGCTGTTAAGGCCGCTGAACGTGGTCAATCCGTTCGCCTCGCAACTCACGTTCATGAGCGATAAAACGCGCACCCGGCGCGACCATATGAAATACCTCACCCTGATCCAATCGATAGCGCTGCTGCACCAGTACCAGCGGGAGGTGAAGCGGGTCGAACACCGGGGCCAGGTGATCGAATACCTCGAGGTGACGCGGGAGGACATCGCGCTGGCGAATCGGTTGGCGCATGAGATCCTGGGGCGCACCCTGGACGAGATGCCGCCGCAGACGCGCAAGCTGTTGCTGCTGATACAGGGCATGGTGGCGCAGCTGGCGCTGGCGCAGAACAAGCAACCGGGCGAGGTGCGGTTCACGCGGCGGGATATCCGCAACGCCACAAACTGGAGTGACAGCCAGCTCAAACTGCACTGTCAGCGGCTCAGTGACATGGAGTACCTGTTGATCCACGGCGGTAGCCGGGGCCACCTGTTGCAGTATGAACTGCTGTGGGACGGGCAGACGCCAGACGATGCGCACCTGTGTGGACTGATCGATGTGCCGGAAGCGGCTAAAAAAGAGGAATATGACGCACGCAAGTCTGGGTCAGTGAATGGTAAGTCGGGGTCAAGTCTGGCCCAGGTCGAGGCCAAGTCTGGGAAGGTGAAAACCGCTCAGGCCAAGCCGGGCAAGGGGTTGCCGGTGGCAAGTCGCGGCAAGGCCAAAAACACGGTTCCGATGAAAGAAAAGAATACGCATCGTAATCATAACGCCAACCGCATCCGCGATAGCCCGTCAGGGGCTGACATCTGATCGCTCATTGCTACGAAGCTCTGGACTACGATATCCGCAAGTCTGGGTCTGTAGCGAGTAAGTCGAGGTCAAGTCTGCCCCAGGTCCGGGCTAGGTCTGGGGTGGAAAAACCCGCTCAGGCCATGCTGGACAAGGGCTTACGGGGTGCAAGTCGAACCTGTGCCATAAATGCTGTTCCAGCCCGAAATATGTCCCCGATACCGTAATCATAGCCCCTTCAACACCACAACCTATCCCGGCAAGGAGCGCCCGCCATGAAGCCCCCTTCAGCACTGACCACGTTACGCCAACACACCACTCTGTATCTGGCCCATCTGGAAGCTGGCGGTTATAGCCCGCGCACCCTGGAGGGTTACCAGGAACGGCTGTTGCCGTTCGTGACCTGGTGCGAGCAGCGCGGGATGATGACCGCGCCGCAGGTGAGCCTGGTGGTGCTGGAAGGTTACCAGCGTTATCTGCGTAGCTACCGCAAGGCGGACGGCAAACCGTTGGCACAGAGCGGACAACTGAACCGGCTCTCGGCCATCAAAATGCTGTTGCGCTGGTTGTTGAAACGGCACCATATCCTGTACAGCCCGGCGGAGCAGCTGACGCTGCCGAAGACCGAGAAACGGCTACCGGCGCAGGTGCTGAGTGAAGAAGAGATGGAGGCGGTACTGGCGGCGCAGGATGATGAGACGCTGCTGGGGCTGCGTAATCGCGCGCTACTGGAAATGCTGTGGAGCACCGGGCTACGGCGGATGGAGCTGGCCAACCTGCTGTTGGCAGACATCGACGCCGGGCGGGGCGTGTTGGTAGTGCGGCAGGGCAAGGGGCGGAAAGATCGGGTGGTGCCGGTAGGCTATCGGGCGCTGGCCTGGGTGCAGCGCTATCTGAATACGGTACGGCCACAGCTGACGCAGCGGCATGACAGCGGCCACCTGTTCGTGACGGTGAAGGGAGTCGGGTTGAAACGTGCCACGCTGACAGAGATAGCAGGCCGGGCGATCCGGGTGGATGCCCAGTTAAACAAGGTGGGAGCCTGCCACCTGTTCAGGCACGCAATGGCGACGCAGATGCTGGAGAACGGCGCGGATACGCGACATATCCAGGCGATCCTGGGTCATGAGAAGCTGGAGACGACGCAGGTGTATACACGGGTGGCGATAGGCCAACTGAAAGCGGTACATGAGCGGACGCATCCGGCGGAACGCGAGGTGCAGCCAAGAAAGGGCAAGCAGTCGGACAGCCAGGAGCCGAGCTGAAACCCGGCATCGTCGGATAGCCTGCCCGCTGCCGGTGAGATCGGCGGGCGGTGCCCCAGGCAGCCGCTCGCCCTCCCTGGCTCCCGCCTGCCTGTTCTGGCATCGGTGTGTGCGGGGGTAAATGGCCGCGCACCGGGGGGAGACTGCGGTGTCCTCTGCATGTTGGGTTCCCGGCTTGCGTCCATTAAACATAATGCGGGGGGATTATACGTAGTGCGCCGCCCGCCACTGATATCCTACCTTAGCCGCTGAGTGTGGCTTACAACGTATAATCCGCATTATGTCGTGCGCCCCCGCAGTCGGCATCCTGGCCCGGTGTGGCGCGCCGCTCGTAAACTCCCGCCGCTGTTGGCCTCGGTGCTCACCTGGGCGACGGGGTGTGCCGCCATCCCTGGCGGGGTGAGTGCGGTGTCGTGTGCCAAGGTCAACGGCCAAGGGGAGGTCGGCCAAAGGCCTCCGCTGAAAGCGTTGATACCCGCCCAGCGCAATCTGGCTACGCCGGGTCGTGCCCTGCGGTGAAGAAGCAGGTCACTCCTTACCGTCTCGCCAGCTCACGCTCCCCACCCTGGTACGGTGTGGTCATGCAAGCCTTGCCTCCCCCTCAATCTCCGTGCATCAGAGCGCCGCAGAACGTCGCTTGCGGGTTCTCTGCCACCCGCGCCCGCAATCCGGCCCCGTCACCCCGGCGGTGGGGCTGCCGGAGTGCCGTGGCCGGAGCCGGAACACCCAGCGTTACGCAGTAACGAAACGGTTAATGACGGTGGTCACAAAAGCAGGTGCAGACAAAACAAGGGGTTAACGGAGGCCAGGACTGGCGCTATACTGCGTTCAGGTGAAAAAACGCACGTCGGGGCCGTTGGGTTACGGGTGTGTTAAAAATGTGAATGCTGCTCTTTAAAAAGCGAGGGATAACGCGGGTTGCCGCGTGTTAAAAAGTACGATGGCGTCGGGATCGTTCCTATGACCCGATAGGGCTGGCGGGGGGGCTGAACTTGTATGCCTATGTCACAAACCCACTGACCTATGTTGATCCTCTTGGATTAACTGCTTGTAGTATAAGTGCGGGTAAAAACTTTAAAGATCACTTTATTCGGCATAAAGATATTCTTGAAAAATACCTCGGTAAGAAATATCCAAAATGGAAAACTAGTGAAGGTGCTGAGTTCCTTAAGGATATTGAAATGCTTCGAGATAGTGGGAAGCTAACTCATGTTGGGCAGGGGACGATTAAAAAAGGCCAACCAGTTATGGAGATATATAGAGGTGAAGGTATGACTTATGTATCTAAAAAACTGCCTAATGGTACGGAAGAGTTTGTAACTCTTATCGAGTCAGGTAAGGGAATGGACCTCGGAATTGTTTTGTTACCGTAGAGGATTAATCATGGAAAGTTTTATTAATTACCTCACTCAAGAAACGCTGAATGACGTTATTGTTACCGGCTATATTGATTATGAGGAATTACCTGTTTTTCATCCTATGTATGAAAGATTGTTTTTTGTCTTTAGTGATCTTACTTATGAAGTGTATTTAGATGACGGATTGATTAAAGTAAATAGAGTCAATGAAATAAATGTATGGTTTGATGTTGACGAAGATGATAAATTTTCATTAATGTCAATATACTCTCAGTTATTTAAAACTGAAAATGAAATAAGCGTGTCAAAAGTTAGTTATGAACAAACACCTCTTTCGGGTATGTCTATTACATACCAGGAAGGTGATATTGAAAGAGTGCTGACATTAGATCCTAATAACTTTTTTGGCTTTACTTTCTTATAAACCAAGCCCGGAATGATCCCATAAAGGTCCTTCCGGGCTTTTATCAATGGCTACGTCAGCATATTACTCTGTTGTACTTGAATAACCACCTTGCCAGGCATCACGCTAATAACCCGCGGTTGCCCGGTAAGGCCACACTGCGTTAGCCAATCCCCCGCCAGATACAGCTCACCGTTATCCCTTATCCAGTCCACACCGATATGAGGGTGAGCATCCACCGCCAATAATAACCGCTCAACCTCTCCCTCATTAGAGACTGACGTTATTACCAGTCCATCCCGATACGGTTCTATCTTAAATACAGTCCCCACCACAAATCCCGCCCTGGTAATATCCTCGCCATCGATAATCAGCTCAGGAATAATCCCGCCCGTGGTTGTCTGTATAATAGTGCTTCCGTTCATACATTCCCCTCCACCTGAATAATCAATCTTCCCTGTTCAATATTTACCTTGACCGGCTGGCCGGTTAAAAAGCCCAGTTCTTCCAGCCAATAACCCTTGATAAGCAGCTGTGGCGCGGGCTTCTTGATGCCTCGGTTGGGCGAATAGCCCACAGTGTAATGACGTGTTGTTTTGAGGGCTTTATTTACGGTGGCGCCTGACTTAGAATCGTGCTTAGCCATAATCAACTCCTGCTTAGTTGCTTGTGGTGAGCGGCTACTACGGGGTGCAACCCGTAGTAGCCGCGCTATTTTCTATTCTTCCAGCGTCTTACCAATCACCATGTCTAACATCTCTGAGACAAATTTTTGCTTTGCTTTGGGTAACTGACTAATCACTTCAATCTGCTGTTCTAGCCGCGAAGTCGGGCCTCGTTTGTTGAGTCGCCGTATCGTTGGCAAACCTAAAAGCTCGTCTAACGACAGGTTCAATATCTGAGACAACGTAGGTAGCAGTGCTGCGGACACCTTGAGTCGCCCACCTTCGTAATGAGCCATCGTCTGCTGTGCAATTCCTAGCTGTTCGGCCAGTTGCTGTTGCGTGAGTTGTTGCTCTTTGCGTGCCACAGCAATTCGCGCTCCAAGCTCTTTGAAAAACAGTTCGTCTTTTGTATTCATGGCTTCTTGCTGTCGTTGATTCAATGTAGCCATGAGGATAACCCCTGTTTTTTACCTACCTGAAAACAATAATCCAATATGGAGTAATTAAAGTAGTTTTTACTCTTTTTTACAAAGCGAATCACCCATGGATTTGGCTGGTTTACTCAAGATAAACTCTATAGTGGAGTACTCTTTTTTAGGGTTATTTTTACTCTATACCTATTGACAGGCTTTGAACGTTTACCCTCAAAAACAAGCCTGGCGCGTAGTGATGATGGAAGCCATCCAATCGTTGGAAGTCGAGTGGAACGAGACGGTGGTGAAACAGTATCAGACCTATCTGGCTGGCCGTTATCCGTTCGATCCTAGATCGCAGCAGGACGTGCCGCTGAGCGAGTTTGAACGCTTCTTCGGCCCGAAAGGCACCCTGGATAGCTTCTACCAGCAGAACCTGAAGCCGTTCGTGGAGAACAACCTGAGCAGCGGCAGCGACGGGCAACTGTTGATCCGCCCGGATGTGCTGCAACAGCTGGCACAGGCGCAGAAGATCCGCGAAACCTTCTTCTCGGCACAAAACGGCCTGGGTAGCGTTATGCGGGGCAATACCATGATGAAGAAACGGGTTTACACTATAATACGTTTAGGTATTATGATCCGGAGATAGGCCGGTTTACGACGCAGGACCCGATAGGGCTGGCGGGGGGGATGAACCTGTATGCTTACGTTCCGAACCCACTGACATGGATCGATCCGTTAGGGTTAGCTGGATGTCCGAGCAAATCAGGACAACTTCCTGAATTAAGAGGTAAATCAGTTAATCAAGTTGAAAAAACGCTTTCGCAACATGGTTTTACTCAAACCAAAGTTAGTAATAGTGCTGCGAAGAATCAGGTGTGGAGTCATGCTGACGGATCTGAGGTCAGAATTCACCCATATGGTAACCAATCAATGAATATGAAGAGTGGACAATTAACTCCTAAATCTGGATTAAATGCCCATATACATAAACAAAATCCTTCAGGTGATCAATTGAATGATTTAGGGCATGTGTCAACAAACCCGGATCTAACCCACATTGGAATTAGAAATCCAGTGGATTATCCAACAGTTCGGGGAAGACCTCACGGAAGTGGTAGATAATATGAGTATCGAATATCATTTGCTTATTGAAAACGCATCATTGGATGATGTTCTTAATAAAATAAAAGACTCTTTTGAAAATAGTGGCCTATATAAATTAAGCTACTCTAATAGTAATTCTTTTGGGCTGTCGATAGATGGTTCGTCCTCTAGTTGGGGTGCTGATTTTGAAATATCCTATTCTGACGGGCGGGTTGTTATTGAAATCCACTCCGGTAACTCGAAGAAAATATTATCATTTATCGAAAAAGTGTTAAGTGACAACAATATATTTTTTGAGGTTGAAGAGGTATAGATAGAGTAACAGGGACGATCTTCTTTAGATCTTCCCTGCTATTTTTATATGCCACTATGCCAGCATATTCCCCTGCTGTACCCGAATCACCACCTGACCGGGCATCACGCTGATCACCAGCGGTTGCCCGGTAAGTCCGCACTGCGTCAGCCAGTCCCCTGCCAGATACAGCTCGCCGTCATCCCGTATCCAGTCCACACCAATATTAGGATCAGCATCCACCTCCAATAATAATCGCTCAATCTCTTCCTCATCAGAAACCAACGTTATTACCAGCCCGTCCTGGTACGGTTCTATCTTAAATACCACACCTGCCACAAACCCCGCCTTGATAATATCCTCACCATCGATAATCAGCTCAGGAATAAACCCGCCCGTGGTTGCCTGCATAATATGCGTTCCGTTCATATATTCCCCTCCGTCTGAATAATCAATCTTCCCTGTTCAATATTTACCGTGACCTGCTGGCCGGTTAAAAAGCCCAGTTCTTCCAGCCAATACCCCTTGATAAGCAGCTGCGGCGCGGGTTTCTTGATACCCCGGTTGGGCGAATAGCCCACGGTGTAGCGGCGTGTTGTCTTGGGTGCTTTATTTACGGGGGTGCCTGACTTAGAATCGCTCTTAGCCATAATCAACTCCTACGTAGTTGCTTGTGGTGAGCGGCGGTAGTGGGGTGCAACCCAGTGCCGCCGCGCTATTTTAACGTTGTCTCACTCTCTTCTTAACGGCCTTCTCTACGTTGACTTTAGTCACAAAACTGTCAATGACCATAATCAGCGCTCTCTGCTCTTCATCCGGCAAGGCATCGGCCTGATGCCAGAGTTCGTGTAACTCGGCGTTGCGGATCTTCACATCTTTGCTGGCATCGACCCGACCAACTAGTTCATCAAGCGAAACCTGCAAGACGTCGGCCAGCTTAAGCAGCGTATCCAGCTGCGGTGAGATGTGCCCCCGTTCCCAGCGGTTATAGGCTCTGGGCTGGACGTCAATCATCTCGGCCAGGCGTGTCTGGGTCAGTCCTCTGGCTTCTCTCAGGGCCTTCAGGCGTTCGGAAAATACGGACATATCAAGACCTGTCATCAGGAAATCAATAGCTGTCATTGTATGCCCCCTTTTTTAACTGCCTGTTGTAATGTGCTAATAATGTGATTATCACATATCACATAAGTGTCCATTGACAAGGTTTTAAAGGAGCGAAGTGATGGCCCGTATCCCCGAAGCAGAACTGCAACACCTGAAAGCCGCTATCTCCCTGGTTGCCGTGGTACGGGCGCAAGGTCGGCAAGTGTTCAAGAAGGGCAAAAACTTTACGGTGCTGTGCCCGTTCCACGACGAGAGAACCCCGTCCTGTGTGCTGTCGCCGGGCAAGAATCTTTACCACTGCTTCGGCTGCGATGCGGGCGGCTCGGTGCTGGACTGGGTGATGCACACCGAGCGTCTGAGTCTGCGCAAGGCGGTGGAGCGGCTGCGCGGTGAGTTGGGCGAAAACCCGGTTGTGGCCCCGCTGGTCACCCAGGACGAGCCGGAGATCCTGGAAGAGGACGAGGCGGGCCGCCAGGCGCTGCTTAACCGGGTCGTGGAGTTTTACCATCACACCTTGCTGAATGCCCCGGAGGCGGTGGCCTATCTGGAGAGGCGCCGCCTTAACCATCCTGAGTTAGTCGCGCAGTTCCGGCTGGGCTTCGCCAACCGCACGTTGGCCTACCGTCTGCCGATCAAGCAAGTGCAGGCCGGGGCGAAGATCCGCGCCCGGCTCAAGGCGGCGGGGATCATGCGTGAAACCGGTCACGAGCACTTCACCGGATCGTTGGTGGTGCCGGTGATCGATCTGAACGGGCAGATCCGTGAGATGTACGGGCGTAAAATCACGTCCGGGCTACGCAGTGGAACGCCATTGGGGCTGCCGGAGTGCCGTGGCCGGAGCCGGAACGCCCAGCGTAACGCAGTAACGAAACGGTTAATGATGGAGGTCACAAAAGCAGATGCTGACAAAACAAGGGGTTAACGGAGGTCGGGGCTGGCGCTATACTGCGTTCAGGTGAAAAAACGCACGTCGGGGCCAGAGGGTTACGAGTGTGTTAAAAGTGTGAATACTGCTCTTTAAAAAGCGAGGAATAACGCGGGTTGCCGCGTGTTAAAAAGTACGATGACGTCGGGATCGTTCCTATGACCCGATAGGGCTGGCGGGGGGAGGGAATACTTACGGGTATGTACATAATCCGACGGGGTATGTAGATCCGCTAGGGCTGGCAACATGTCCGATAATCAAACAGCGCGTTTTAGATAATATTGCTGCGAGTAGAGCTGCTCGGGAAGCATCTAACTTCAAAAGAAGTACGGTTTACGATTTTATTAAAGCAACGCAACCTACTATTGGGGGGACTTCTGTTCCCAAGTCCTTCGAACTCGTAGCTAAAGGTGGGAATTATTGGGTTCATCCAAATGCCACGAAGCACATGGCCGAATACTTAACTCGTAATGGACTTGCCCATAGTACATCTGTCGGTAGCCAAGCAATGTTAACTAGTTTCCGTGAAGCAGTTAATCAAGCAACAGCTCAAGGGATAAAATATGGAGAAATGATGAATGTCGGTCGTTGGGAGTTAATATTTAGTAAAGGACGGCCAGGCGAAGTTTTATCAGTAATTAAACATGCGTTGTATATATGATGATTATGTTAAAAAATATAGTAGAGTGTGACAGTCAGACGCTGGAAATGGATGAGTATGTGCCTTTCACTATTGAGTTTGGATCGAAACCATTGCAACTTATTTATTGGAGAGGTGGTGATGGAACGCTTTCCTTAATTGAAATAGGGCTTAATATGAAAAGTGGTGCAATTCATAGTGTATCATTGGTCAGTATAAACCCAATGGATGTTAGTGAAACGAAAGAGCAATATACTAAAAGTCTACCGGAAAAAATAGGATTGCCTATTTTTGATATAACTGACTGGAATGTCAATGATACTTCGGAGTATTCAAATAGGTTTCAAGATGAATTCTGTTCGGGCATTTCATTAGCAATTGGCAGCAACTTTCTTGTTGTATCTTTCAAAAATGCAGAGGGCCCAGTGCAATATGTTCGAGATGATCAGGTGCGATTTGGATTTTCGCAAAAAGGTGAACTTTCTACGCTAGAGATAAACTGGCTCATGGAAGGGCAAATTGAAGCATTAAAGAAAGCTATATAGAGTTTATTAAAGAGTAAATGTTACCCTGTTGCACCTGAGTCACCACCTGGCCGTGCATTACGCTGAATACTAGCGGTTGCTCGGTCAGGCCACACAGTGTAAGCCATTTCCCCAACAGAAACAGCTGTATCATCCCATACCAGTCTGTGTCCTCAGTGGAGGATGTTCCCATACTTCAATCAGTCTGTATTTGCATTACCATTTTATTTACAATAACTTTGTGCAGGTGAAATTATCAAGGTAGGGCGGTAGCGTATGTACTACGATGCAAAGCTTTTGTTTATTTACAGACGAAATTGATATTACGATCCACAGGGAGGTTGTTATCTGATGCCGGACCCGATAGGGCTGGCGGGGGCATTAACTTATACGAATATGCACCGAATCCTATTACCTGGACCGATCCGTTAGGGTTATGGACGTATAATACGATGCCGAGCATTACCGGCTTCCAAAAACATTATATTATTCCTCAGCAATTGAAAGGACATGGTTTAATTAAGGCTGCTGGTTTAAACATTCATGACATTAAAAATATGATTTATCTTCCGAAATCATCCGACAAGAACTATTCATAGTGGTTCTCACTCAATATATTCAAAGGGCATAGGAACGCAAATGGATGCTTTACTTGACTATGGCAAAAGCAATAATTGGACTAAGACTGATTATAAAAATACCGTAAATGAGTTAATAAAGAATGAAAGAGCCGGGTTACGTAATGGAACAACAAAGCTGAATAAAAACTCAATTAGAGCAAGTGGGTGTTGATATGATACATGAACTGAAAATATCTCCTGATTATCCTAATAATTACTGGTTCGAATATGAGCAGGGTGAAGTTTCTAATAATGATTTAATCCAATGCAAGGAAATTAAGTCCAGTAATGATTTTGTTTTTAAAGTAACAAGAACGGTTAGTGAAAAAAGCTTACTATCTTATGATTTCTGCTTTAGTGATGGCCCTATATTTATATCGCCAAGACTAGTGGGTCTGCTTTTAAATGATAAGGGGTTTCTCCGAGGTGTCCAATTTCTTGATGCAGTGGTGGTTATTAATAATGTCAACCATCTTGGCTATAAGGTAATAAATGTTATCCGCTCGTTATCATGTATAGACATGGAGAAATCTGACAGTCAGCCAATATTAAGCTATTTACCTGATGGGCCAAAGAGGTTTAATGAAATAGTTTTCAAGGAAAATTTAACCGAGGAGTTTTGCATTGCAAGATGCTTGGAGTATAAGCAATGTATTGTAATGTCCAATGCCTTAAGGGATTTTTTTATTGAAAATAATGTAAGAGGACTAGAATTATAACAGCAATATGATTTAGACTCGGGAAAGATCCTCTGCTGATCTTTCCCGTTTTTTGCTGTTATGCTAGTGTGTTACGCTTCTGCACCCAGATCACCACCTTGCCGGGCATCACGCTGATCGCCAGCGGTTGCCCGGTCAGACCACACTGTGTCAGCCAGTCTCCCGCCAGATACAGCTCACCGTTATCCCGTATCCAGTCCACGCCGATATGGGGATGAGCATCCATCTCCAATAATAATCGCTCAATCTCTCCCTCATTAGAAATCAACTTTATTATCAGCCCATCCTGGTACGGTTCAATCTTAAATACAGCCCCTGCCAAAAACCCCGTCTTGGTAATATCCTCGCCATCGATAATCAGCTCAGGAATAATCCCGCCCGTGGTTGTCTGTATAATAGTGCTTCCGTTCATACATTCCCCTCCGCTTGAATAATCAATCTTCCCTGTTCAATATTTACTGTGACCGGTTGGCCAGGGGCTTTGTTGAATAAATCAGATTTGGACAAAAGAACCTCTTGAATGTGCATATACCTCAGGCAACGCGCACACTTTTTGGCATACCCGCGAGCGTCATCTTGTTCAATGCACGGA
>NZ_JAGQDC010000014.1 GCF_023282985.1 Serratia silvae
ACCCTACGGGTTCGAGCTTAGTACGCCCCTCTGGGGCGCCAAAGCAATGCCGCCTTCTATGAAGGCGGATTTTTACTCTGTGGGGAAATTACAGGCCTTCGGTGACAATCTTGGCGGCCGCAGCCAACACGTCTTTGCGGGCTTCGGCATTCTGCTGTGGCTGCGTGAAATAGGTTACTAATACCAACGGTGCGTGGTTCGTTGGCCAAATCACGGCGATATCGTTAGTGGTACCGTAATCACCGCTGCCGGTTTTATCACCGACCACCCACGTGGTTGGCAGACCTGCGCGAATGCTGGCTCCGCCGGTAGTATTCCCCTTCATCCATTCAACCAGTTGAGCACGCTGTGGTTCACCCAGCGCCTTGCCCAAGGTCAGGTTTTGCAGGCTTTTTGCCATCGCCAGCGGCGAACTCGTGTCACGTTCATCACCCGGAATGGCGGTATTCAAGGTGGGCTCGGTACGATCAAGACGGAAGGTTTTATCGCCGATGGTACGGGCAAATTCTGTTACTTTTGCCGGGCCGCCAAGATGATCAAGGATCTTGTTCATCGCCGTGTTGTCACTGTACTGGATGGTGGCGGCACTGAACTCGGCCAGGGTCATCCCGGTATCCAGGTGTTTTTCGGCGATCGGGTTGTAGTTGACCAGATCGGATTGCTTGATCTCCATCCGCTTAGCCAAAAGATTTTTATCCGTCTCGCTCTGTTTTAACAACGCCGACACCGCCATCACCTTGCTGGTGCTGCACATGGCAAAACGTTCATCCGCGCGATACAGGATCTGCGAATTATCGGCGGTATCGATCAGCGCCACACCCAGGCGGCCACCGGAACTTTTCTCCAGTTCAGACAGTTGCTGCTGAATATTCGCCTTGGCATTAGCGGGTTGCGCCCATAACGGTGCGCTACCGAACAGCAACGGCATAACCGTAGCGACCATCAGGGTGGTTTGACGTAGTGTATGTTTAACCATGTTTTGCCTCACATAAAATGGATTAACGCAGCGGAGTTCTCTTCAGATGGCGGGAAATATCCTCTGTTGGGCCGTTATTGACAAGCGACAAGAATTTTCTCTAGCATAAAGAAAATCTTTTGGATAATACCTATGCGCTCTAATCTTCCTCTTAACGCGCTGCGCGCTTTTGAAGCCTCTGCCAGACATTTGAGTTTCACACGGGCAGCGCTGGAACTCTACGTTACCCAGGCCGCCGTTAGCCAACAGGTTCGGCTACTTGAAGAGCGCCTGGGTATGGTGCTGTTTAAACGCTTACCCCGTGGTTTAGAAATGACAGAGGAATCGCGGGCGCTATTTGCCGTGCTAACCGACGCCTTTGGCCATATTGAGAAAGCCTTCCGGCAGTTTGAAGGAGGGCAGTTCCAGGAGGTGCTCACCGTCGCCGCCGTTGGCACCTTTGCCGTGGGTTGGCTGTTGCCGCGTCTTGATCGGTTCAGGCAAGAGCATCCCTTTATCGAACTGCGGCTGCGTACCAACAATAACGTTGTCAATCTGGCCGCCGAAGGGCTGGATTTCGCCATCCGTTTTGGCACGGGTTTGTGGCCATCCACCCATAACGAAATGCTGTTTGATGCTCCATTGACCGTATTGTGTACGCCCGCTACGGCTAAGCGGCTCGTTACCCCTACCGATCTGCTGCATGAGGATCTGCTGCGTTCTTATCGTGCTGAAGAGTGGGAAAACTGGTTTGCTGCCGCCGGCCTGCAGGCGGTGAGAGTGAATGGCGCCATCTTTGATTCATCCCGTCTGATGATCGAGAGCGCCATCCATTCCGGTGGTGTGGCTTTAGCCCCGCCGAGCATGTTTGCCCGAGAGCTCGCCGCCGCGCATCTGGTGCGCCCGTTTGCTACCGAAATCAACATGGGAAGCTACTGGTTAACCCATTTAAAATCGAAGACAATGACCCCGGCGATGGAAATATTTAGCCAATGGCTGCTGAAGGAAGCGGGAACAGAAGATATTACGTAGGGGCGCTGTATGCGCCCGTTTAACGCTTGTTGCTTTGGCAGTGCCTTTAATACAGCTCTTCGCGGATCCGTTTAGCCGCGCTTTGCAGCAACTTATAGGCCTCATAGCGATTGGCGTGCAGCTGGCTGAAATCCGCATTCGGATGGTATTGGCTATCCAACTCGGAAAACTGCGCCATCGCCTGCTCCACTGAAACCGCAACCTTGCCAGCCACGGCCCCCAGGATCGCCGAACCCAGCAATACCGGCTCCTCCGCCTTGGTTGTCAGCACGGCACAGCCACAGCTATCCGCCAGCAACTGCCGCACCAAGGGATGGCGGCCCGCCCCGCCGCTGATCACGATCTGTTCAACGGTGACGCCCATCTGGGACTGGGCATCAAGGATTTGCCTGAGCCCATAGCCAATCCCGCAAATACCGGCAATATACAGGGCCACCAAGTTATCGAGGTTGCTCTCCATACCCAACCCGGCAACCACGGCACGGGAATGGGGATCGGCAAAGGGGGCGCGGTTGCCAAGGAACTCGGGAACCACATGCAGGCCATTGGCGAGTTTTGCCGCTTCCGACGCAGATATCATTTTGGCCAGCGCCAAATCGGCCAGCAAGGCTGGCAGTGAAATACCCAATACCTTAGCCTGCTCCGCAGCCTCTGGTGCCGCGGGGTGGAACGAGACCAGCTGCTTGATCGCCGCCCCCGCCGCGCTCTGCCCACCTTCATTAAGCCAGAACCCAGGCACCATCGCAGAGTAATATGGCCCCCAAACGCCTGGAACAAAGGCTGGGTTTTGCGTGGTGGTCATCGTGCAGGACGACGTGCCAAACACGTAAGCCAGGTTATTGGTGACGCCACCGCCAACACCGACAGTACCAATACCGCCAGCATGGGCATCAATCAAGCCCACGGCGACAGGCGTGCCCGCTACTAATCCCATTTCTTTGGCCGCTTCTGCCGTCAGGCCGTTGCCACAAGGCGTACCAGGTTCTTTGATATGTTCCCCAATGCGGCGGAACGCTTCGTCTGCCAACTCTTCAAGGCCGATGGTGCGGAAATAGTCCGGATCCCAACGTTTCTCATGTGCCAGATAGGTCCATTTACAGGTCACGGTACAGACGGAACGTGCCAGATCCCCGGTGGCCCGCCAGGTCAGGAAATCGGCCAGATCGAAGAACTGCCAGGCACTATCGTAGATCACACGCCGGTTCTCCTTCAGCCAAAGCAGCTTGGGCGTTTCCATTTCTGGGGAGATCTTTCCGCCAACATAGTTAAGTACCGGATGCCCGGTGGCGTTGATCCGCTCGGCCTGCTCCGTTGCCCGATGATCCATCCACACAATAATGTTGCGGTCTGGATCTTCGGATGGCCCTACCGCCAGGGGGTTGCCGTCTGCATCAAGTACCACCAGGGAGCAAGTGGCATCAAAGCCGATGCCTGCCACATTACTTGGGGAAATGCCGGATGCGGCAACCGCCTGTTTGATACTGGCGCACACCGCTTGCCATATCTCACGGCTGGATTGTTCAACATAATTTTCCGGGCCGCGGAACAAGGTGATCTCTTGGCTGGCATGCGCCAACATGGTACCGGAGAGATCAAACACCCCTGCCCGTGCGCTGCCTGAACCCACATCGACACCGATAACGACCTGCTGTTGATTGTTCATCATTTTCACCTATCAAAGATCGACACTGTTTGGCAGGATTACCAGGTCACGCACGGTGACATGCTTCGAGCGCGTTACCATAAATAACACCGCTTCGGCCACTTCCCTTGGCTGCATCAGGCTGCCGTTGGCCAGAGCCTCTTCCATCTTGGCTTTTGGCCAATCGTCCAGCAGCGCGGTAACCACCGCACCTGCCAACAGCTGCGTACCAACGCCTTCCCACACCCTTTGCTCACAGCGCTCAATCGATTGAGCATAATTGCTACTTTTTATTTTTACTGTCAAGATATAGAAAATTGGGGAGCGAAATTTGTGACTGGGTTCAAAGCAAAAAAAACGACGATTTATGATTTGGCCGAACTGGCCGGAGCCTCCTCAAGCGCGGTAAGCGCCGTGCTCAATGGCAGTTGGAAAAAGCGCCGCATCGGCGCTCAGCTGGCAGAGAAAATCCTGCGCCTCGCCGAAGAACAAGGCTATACCGTCAATCAACAGGCCAGCCTGCTGCGCCGCCGAAAATCGACGATGATCGGCATGATTGTCCCCAAATATGACAACCGTTATTTCGGGTCGATCGTCGAGCGGTTCGAGTCGATGGCCCGTGAACGCGGCCTATTCCCGGTGATCACCTGTACCAGCCGCGATCCTGAATTGGAAATCGAAGCGGCACGCACCATGCTTTCCTATCAGGTTGACTGGATCATCTCTACCGGTGCCACTGCCCCCGACAATATCACCGAGATCTGCGCCGCCTCCGGTATTTCAACGCTGAATCTCGATCTGCCTGGCACTCTCGCCCCTTCGGTGATCACCGATAACTATGCCGGGGCCAAAGAGTTGACGTTACGTATCCTGGCCAACTGTGAAAAACGGCTGGGCTACCTCAAACCACTGATCTTCGTGGGGGGGCGTGGGGTTGACCATAACACCACAGAACGCCAGCGCGGCTTCAGAGATGCCCACCGTCAGTTAGGCGTTGAGGTCATCGAAGAGAACCTGCTGGCCTGCGGTTATTCCCCAGACAAGGCCGAGTTGGCGCTGAAAACGTTTATTGCTCAAGGCGGCGATCTGCAAACCGGGCTGTTCGTCAACTCGACGATCTCGCTTGAAGGCGTAATGAGCTGGTTGGTGGCATCTGGCTATCGCGGTGATAAACAGCCCGTGATGGGCTGTTTTGACTGGGATCCTTTCGTACTGCTGTTAGGTCATGACATTGTGATGGTGAGGCAGGATGTCAACAAGATGTTGCAGGCCGCGTTTGCGTTGATTGATGCCAACTCACAAGAAAAGCAGCTCATTGAAATACCGCCGATCTTCCCAGAGGTCATTTGAGGTTATCCCTTCATGACCTTGGACTTCTTGATCCGGTACATGGTGGAGTCCCCATCTGCCAGCAAGGTTTCCAGGCTGTGGGGCGCGGTGGGATCAAACTCGACGATGCCATAGGAGAACGCCAGTTGGTAAGGCGTGATCTGTGAGGCATTATGTTCATCCACACAACGTTGCAGGGCTAAAACCCCCTGCTCGGCTTCGCTTTTACTGCGGCTGCCCATCAGCGCGACAAACTCGTCACCGCCCAACCGGGCTATCACGTCGAAGTAGCCAAACACCCGTTTCATCAGCTCGGTAAAGTAGACCAGCGCTCGGTCGCCTTCCCCATGCCCATAGGTGTCATTAATCATCTTGAATTTGTCGAGATCGATAAATACCAGGCTGGCCTTAACCCCTTTCACCTGGCAATGATGCAGCATATGGTCTGCCAAGGAGATAAAACCACGGCGATTAGAAATTTGCGTCAGTTCATCAGAGGTCGATGCCTGAAATGCACGCAGTTCATCTTCCACCATCGAGGCCAGATCGCGTAGCGCCACCGCGTCTTCGGCATCAAACAGCCGGGGTTTATTGTCGATCAGGCACAGGGTCCCCATCTTGAGATTGCCGGAGAAACTCAGTGGACAACCGGCGTAGAATCGGACGTGTGGCGAGTCTTTGACAAACGGGTTATCCGCAAAGCGCGCATCCTGCAACGTATCGGGGATCAGTAGAATATCGTTGCCCAGGATCGCATGGCCGCACAATGAAAGATCCCTTGGTGTTTCGGCAGCCGCCACCAATCCACTGCTGGACTTGAACCATTGGCGGTTTTCATCAATCAGACTTACCAAGGCAATGGGTACTCCGAACAGCCGCCGGGCCATGCGTGTTACCCGATCAAAGCGCTCTTCTGGCAGTGTATCCAACAGACGTAGGGAATGCAGAGCCTTCAATCGCTGTACTTCATTGGCAGGTATCTCAGGCGTTTTCATCTCTGCATCCACTCCAATTAAACCCAAGGTCTTTCTCGGGAAAGCAAAACCGTCTGTTGCAGGATAATCTCGTTCGCCACCGCTAGCAATCCGATGCACAAAACAGATGCCACTTTCCCCCTGTTTTCAGCCGTTTGATTTATCCGTTGCCACCTAAACTAGCCGTTTTACCCGTCGTCTTTCAAGCGGCTGTTTGAAATCCATAGGGTATCGCATAAAAGCAAGGCATCCGGTGTGGCAAAACCCTTTTTACGCAGTGGCAATCTAGATGACGTTCTTACATTGGGCGAAAATGGGCAACCTGTTTATACGTTGGCGTCCCAGTTACGTGAGGCGTTGCGCCTCCAGCAACAGCCTGCCGTAGCGGATTGCCTGGCGATCCCGATCCCCAACGCGCAAGACGATCGTATTGACTGGTATGCGCCCATTGCTGGCCGGGCTATCTCCTGGCATGCCGCCGATGACGACGCACGGGCGGCCGCCTTGCCGCTGTTGGAACATTTCCAGACCACCGCTGAAGCCATCAACCTGCGCGCTCGCCACAGCGGCAAAGCCAGCCTGCAAATGTTTGCGGCACTGCTCAGCAAAGCCATGCAGTTTCCGGATCAGAACGCGGTTTTCCTGGTGGATGGCAAACCGGTGATCACCTTCTGGGGCTGCGTGAAAGCCGATAGCCAGATCCGCCCCGCGCCTTTGGATTGCCTGCGCCCGAAAGATCGCCCTGCGCCACCCATCGCCCCACCACTCGTTGAAATCGTTGCTGAACCTATTGCTGAACTGCCACCGCCCGCACCTCTGCCACCGGTGGTGGATGATAAACCTCACAACGCCTGGTGGTTACTGCTACTGCCAGCAGCGCTCATACTGGCCGCCGCGATCTGGCTGTTGATCCCTAAGCCAACCTCCCAGCCAATAATAGAAATTGCTGAGCCAGCCAAGGTACAACCCAAGCCGGTTATTACTCCCGTCGCATTTCAGTTGCCATTAGGCCACGCGGAGGTGCTGCCCCCGCCGGTCATTACGCCAGTGGTGGTCGATAAACTGGCGCTGACGTTACCTGCCGAGGCGGTAAAAGCCGGTTCTACCGCGTTCCTCAACGGCAAATGGCGCGTCACTTTGGCGATCAAGGATCCGCTGACCGGTAAACCGCCGAGCTTGCTGTATCAGTTTAATCGCGGCAAAGGCACCGCCAGGATCGTTCAGGGTGACAAAGTCACCTGCCGGGTTGAAGTCAACGCTGGCCTGATGCAGTCCGGCAATCTGGTGATCAATAGCCGTACCAAGGCCCGTTGCAGCGACGGTTCCCGCTATCAGATGCCGGAGCTGGTGTGTAAGCAAGGTGACACCGCAGCCGCAGAATGCACCGGTCGTTACGGCAACAACGAAACGGTATTCCCTATGACGATCAAGCGCGAGAGTAAATAATGTTGGCGACCCCCATCGCATATCCGCAGCGCGTTACGCTGATACCCAACAGCGGGATCCAATTTCTGGACTTCTCCCTTACGCCGATGTTGGATGCCGAGCGCCCAGGCAAATTTGTCCGACAGACCGCCAACGGCCCATTGCTGCGGCTGAACTACCATCAGGCCAAGGATCGCTATTTTCTGCCGGTGGCCCCCGGCGAACCCGCCGAAATGGTGCGCCCCGAATTCAGTTTCCCTTTGGAGCAGTCATTGCAGCTGCTCGATCATGTCTGGTTACCGCTGCCGTTCATGCGCTTCAACCCGCCCAACAGTTTTCTCAGCGGCCCGGACAACTGGGCGCGTATACAAATCAGAAGATTGGAACAGCCGGATCGGCAAGGTCATACGCTGCGCATCACGCTGGCATTTGATACCCAAGTCTATCCAGCAGGGCATGAAAACCAACCGTTGGCCCCTAATCAGCAGGACATCGCCACCGGGCTGAGCTTTGCGCTGGTGCACCATAGCCAGGATCTGGGTGATTTCCTGGATGCCACCTGGGTTGACGGCTGGTTGCGCGAGGTCTTTACCCAACAGGCCATCGCCCTGGAACAGCGCCCGGAGCGCAATATCAATGCTTCGCTGCGTGAATTTGAATACCAGGCGCATTACCTGAACCTGCTGGAACTGCTGGCCAGCCAGCTAAACGTGCCGACTATCACGCTAGGCAGTGATGTGCAGCAACCTGCAGTGAATGTGGATCTGATCCTCGATGTTGGCAACTCCCATACCTGCGGCATCCTGGTAGAAGATCACCCGGCGGAACGCAACGGCTTGAAACACAGCTATGAGCTGCAACTACGCGATCTCAGCGAACCACATTATCTGCACCAAGGCCTGTTTTCCAGCCGCACGGAGTTTGCCCCCGCCAATTTTGGCAAAGCTAATTACTCGTTTGAAAGTGGCCGCGATGATGCATTTCTCTGGCCCTCCCTGACCCGAGTGGGCCATGAAGCTTGCCGATTGGCGCAGCAGCGGCAGGGCGATACGGCATCTACCGGCCTTTCCAGTCCACGACGCTATCTCTGGGATGAAGAGAGTTACACCCCCGGCTGGCGCTTCAACCGCACGGCAGAGAATAGCCTACAGGAACCACCTGCTTTCGCGACACCGCTGGCTCAGTTGATCAATGACCAGGGCCAGCCGTTAGCCAACCTGCCACTGGAAGAGCGTCTGCCGGTTTTCACCCCAAGCTACAGCCGCAGTTCTCTGATGGCCCTGATGCTTAGCGAGTTGTTGGCTCAGGCGCTAATGCAAATCAACAGCGTGGCCCAGCGCCTCACCTTACGTGACGGCGCGGCACCTCGCCGTTTACGTAATATCATTCTGACCCTGCCTTCCGCTATGCCAGTGCCGGAGCGTGAAATCTTCCGCCAGCGGATGCATGAGGCGATCGCGCTAGTGTGGCAGGCAATGGGTTGGCATTCGGCGAATGAAGACTTTATCGGCATCGCCAGCTCGGTGCCGGTCCCCGCCGTACAGATGGAGTGGGATGAAGCCACCTGCGGCCAGATGGTCTATCTGTATAACGAAATCCAGGTCAACTTTGCGGGCCAGGCCGAGGCGTTCTTTAGTGCCATGGCACGCCCTGACTCCGCTGAGCCGGGGAAAACGCTGCGTATTGCCTCGGTGGATATCGGCGGCGGCACCACCGATCTGGCGATCACCCAGTACCGCCTGGAAGAGACAGCTGGCAACAACGTCAAGGTGACCCCGCATCTGTTATTCCGCGAAGGGTTCAAGGTCGCGGGCGATGACATTCTGCTGGACGTGATCCGCCTGTATCTGCTGCCCGCCCTGCAGGCCGAATTCAAACGCGTCGGCGTGGCAGAACCGGCAGCGCTGATGGCCGAACTGTTTGGCCAGGAAGAGGGTTCGGCGTTACAGCAACAAGTGACACTGCAACTTTTCATCCCGCTCGCGCAGGCGATCCTGGAACGCTATGAAAGCTTCACTCCGGTGCAGACCCGCAGCGAAATCGACGTCGTGTTGGGCGAACTGTTGACGCAAAAGCCTACCGATAACGTGTTGAAATATATCAATGCAGCGGTGCAACGCGGTTTACCGGCAGAGGCGGAACTGTTCGATGTTTTGCGGACGCCGCTAATTCTGCGGCTGAACCAATTGCATGCCGAATTCCTTGCACCACGCATGGCGCTTACCCGTAATCTGCGGTTGTTAACCGAGGTGATCGCGCTGCACAACTGCGACGTACTGTTGCTCACTGGCCGCCCTTCTCGTTTCCCCGGCATTCAGGCCCTGTTCCGGCAGCTACAGCCGGTGCCGATCAACCGCATCGTTTCGCTGGATGGTTATCACACCAGCGGCTGGTATCCTTTCAACCAGCAAGGGCGGATCGAAAATCCCAAATCTACCGCGGCGGTGGGTGCCATGCTGTGCCTGTTAGCGCTGGAGTTACGTTTACCAGGCGTTTACTTCAAAGCGGCGGATTTCCGCCCTTATTCAACGGTGCGTTATCTGGGGCGCCTGGATGGGGACAATCGCCTGCCTGCCAATCAGGTTTTCTATGCCGACCTCGATCTGGATACCCCGGATGGCGGCTTGGACAACAGCGTCAGCTTTGCCCTCAACGGCGCATTGTGTCTGGGATTCCGCCAGTTGGATAACGAGCACTGGCCCGCCGCCCCGCTGTTTACCCTGACGATTATCGATCCGCAGCTGGCGCGTAACCTGGCTGGCGATAACCTGTTACGGGTTAAAATTGCCCCGCAGCCGAATTCCCCCGCTCGCTGGAGCATCACTAGCGCCGAACTGGAAGACGGTAGCCCGGTGCCAACCGAACATCTGCAACTCAAATTGAATACGCTGATCGACAGTGCAACCGGGGCGACCCACTATTGGATCGACAGCGGGAGCGTTTTTGCATGAAGTCAGCTATTCCCCCAACGTCCCCACTTACCCAGCGCTGGCCGCTATTAAATCAAGGTATCGCTCAGGCGCTGGTCTGGGCGGAAAATACCCGCCTACAGACACCCCGTTTTGCGCTGGAAGCACCAACCTTAATGCTTAACCTGCGCCGTAGCCGCATCCAACTTCAGCGGCTGGCGGTTGCTGCCAGTCAACGGGGAGCATTGGGCTTTTATGGCCGTTCGCAAGCGGCAAAAAATCATCTGATCGCCTCGCTGGCTACGGCAGAAGCGAACTGTCTGGCTACCACCTTCGCGGGTAAAACGCTGGATTACCTGAAGCATATCCGCCCAGGGGACTCCGCCGTCGGAGTGGCGATCCGTTTTAGCCACGCCATAGCTCAACAAGATCCTGATTATCCGGTGCAGCTTCAACTGCTGACGGCGGCGGAGCTGGTGTGCATGGTGGCGCGTTGCAGTCATACACAGCAGGCAATAGAAAAAACAGAGATCGAAGAACTCATCGCCTCTTTGACAAAACGTTGCCAACCTCAGGCTGTGCCAGGTCTCGGTGCCGAGGATATCGTCACACTCTGGGATAGCCTGCGCACAGACGCCCCGCAGTTACAACAGCGCTGGGACAGTGAATACTGGCCAAACGCCTTGGCTATCGCTCCCTATCTTTCCATTGATGACCGGGCGGATCTGTTTGCACCGCTGTGGGGGAAAGAACCGGCATTAACCGCATGTTATCGCCGTCTGGCTTACCGGCGGGATCAGTTGGGGGGCGCAGCAAGCGTGCTGGCTCCGCTCAGCCTGCTGACGAATGAAAATCAGCAGCCCAGCGATGGCATCCTGACGCCAGCAAACCTGGAAGAGAGCGATGACAAGGTTCAGCTCAAACTCGATAACGGCGTGATGACGATGCCCGTGGCAGAGCTGAGGTTATTGGCCGCAGAGTTGCTGATCCCATTACAGAGCCATCCAGCCCATAGCGGCTTTGCGTCGACAGATTATCTAGACCTTCCTGCTTACAGGGCAGATGACGAGAGCCTTTCCCCTGCCAATCGGCGTCTGCAGCAGGCCAAGAGCCTCACGCTACTGCAACGTTATAGCGACCAACAGGCCATGCAAGCCTTGATCGTCTGCCATGCGGCGGCCAGCCGTGAAGAAGTCACGATGGTCGGCCAAGCGCTGGATCATTGGGTACAACAACATCAGGAAGCAGGCAGCCGTGGCCATCCCGAGTTGATCTGGGCATTTACCCCGTATGATCGGCGATCGTCGACCCATTTTGACCAAGCCGTACAACGCTACGTTGGCCATCCTGGCGAGGTTTGGGGAACGCTGCTGGCGATGAATGAAGATGAAGTCCGGCGTATGACCGACTATCTGCTCACTTCGGTGAATGTCGTCGCCCGCCATAACCGCCTGCAACAGCGTTTTGATCGGCTCGAGCAAGAGTTACGGCACAACCTACTTGGCCGCTGGATCAACGCGGAAACCGAGGATAAAGCGCACATCGCCAAGGCCACGGTAAAAGCGTTGCAAGACCGCACGACGCTGCATGGCGAACTGCTGGAGCACTTATTGCCAGACCGTAATGCCCTACAGCCACTCTTTTGCCAACAACAAGATCGCCCGCATAACGACGACCCTTTAGCGGTCGTGCTAGATCTGTTTGACGAGCAACCTACAGCGGCATCTCCGCTGGAGTCTGACGCTAACGCGGTGCTAAAGGTGCAACAAGTCTGGATCACCCAATTGCGCAATCTGGCTGACAATCGTGCATTAGTCAGCCTACTGGCGGTTGATACAGCCACATTGACCACGCTGGCCGATGAGTTGATCACCGCCAGTTTCCGGCTGGAAATCTGGCAACGGTTAGGGAATGCCCTGGCCGAACCGGGACATGCGGGCCACAGCCAGGATAATCACGTCGAGCGGCAAATCGCCTGTACCTTGACGGTGCTGGGGGATTTTGTCGCCTGGCTTGGCTTCCCGCTTCGCCCACAGGCTCAACGGCCAGAAAGCCGCATTAATCGTGGTCATAAGATCTTTACCAAACCCAGCCAGAGCGCCGAGCTACGTATGACCGCATTACCAGCAGAACCGATCAATAACACGGCGCTGTATATCTACGATTGGCTGGTGGGGTTATATCAATTAATCGCTGAAAATGCGGGCCACGGCGGCGCGCAGGCGCTCAGTGGATCGCAGCGTGAAAAGTTGGGCCAGATTATGCGTGAAATGGGTTAATCATTAACGTAACACCGTTAACTCTCTCTTGAGAGAGTTAACGGCTAACTCAATTAAAAGCGATCGATCTGCACAATCTCATCAACCGGCAGTTTACCAATGCGTGGATAAGGCTGACCGATGCCCTTGCCAATCGCCACCATCAGCGCGATCTGATAGTGTTCGGGTTTATTGATGATCTTGCCGACGGCGTCAAAATCAAAGCCGTCCATTGGGCAGGAGTCATAACCTTGGGCTTTGGCCGCCAGCATCAACGTCTGAGCAAACAGGCCGCTGCTGCGCATGACTTCATCACGCTGCACCTGGGCCTTACCGCGGTAATATTGGTCGACAGCGGGCAGCATAAACTGTTGCACCGGTTCTGCCGCTTCACGCCAGATGTTTTTCACCTGGGATTCCCAACTAGACAGATCGCCACACAGCACAACCAGCATCGAGGCATCGGTTACCTGCGCCTGGCCCCAAGCCACCTCGCGGATATGTTCACGTTGGGTACGATCTTCGATCAGCAGCGGGCGCCAATGTTGCAGGTTGAAAGCACTAGGGGTGTTTTGCAGGGCAATATTGAGCAGCGCCTTCTTCTCATCCAGCGTCATCACATGCTGGGTATCGAACTGCTTGGTCGCGCGGCGTTGTTGGATAGCATCAAGAGTGTTCATGTTTCATGTCCTTTGATTAAGTTAACCCGCTTATTGTCGCTTTTTCACGGCCTCTGTCCACCGGGATTTGTGAGCCACTCGGCTCAGGCCTCCCGCACCGCCGCCAGGTAAATAGTAAGGCACAAATAAAACCGGCAATAACATATATTTTTATAATGAGATAACGGAATGACATTTGAAATTCAAATAACAGAAATTGCTACACATTCGCTTTTATAGACAAGGCCTGTTATTTATAGGTAATCTGTACTACAGATAATTCATTAACTGAAGAACTAACAATTTCACTATGGACAGAGCTTTAGATCTCTTACATATTCATTAGGCGCTACCCAAGACGCTTTTGAACATACTTTATACCCACTACCCTTAAGATTATGCCCAATATATATGGAGGAAAACAAACTTATTATCGCGCCAAACATGGCTAATAGAGTTAATGAGTTAGCGAGTTTATTATTCATCACTGGAACCTTGTTTTTTATTACGCACAAAAATGCCAAATATGAAAAGTAGAACAGTAAAGGAGTCCCGAATATGAATAGACCTACTTTCCAAGAGAAGATGATGACATCATTTAATTTAAAAAAAGACAAATATCCACTTAGAGAAACCCAGCTAAGCCAACATGATAGTAGGAAGACAAAGACTCCAAACAACCCAACTATCGGTCTATTTATTTTAACCACGGCTATATCTCCCCCAAGTGTTAAAGAATTGATTTGGATGATACGGGGCGTTATGCTCTTTATATGACTTCAGATGCTTAATGATTTTTTCACTTATTTTTAATTCGCTATCCAACCAGTATAAACCATAACTAATACCAAGCCCAAGTAAAAATATACCACCAGCTATAGCAATAACACTGCCTCCAGTAATCATAAGACTGGTAGCTACCATTTTTGCATACCATGCAGCCCCAACAGATACCGCCAACTTAGCCATATCCATAGTTAAATTTACAAAGAAATCGGTCAAACCATACTCATCTTTTAGCAACAACTCAACGGCACGATAAGCTGCGGAAAATACAATACAGAATCTTGCCCCACCAATAATGCCATTCTCAATACCTCTGGTCCCGATGCCTATATCTAATATTCTCTGGTTATCAATCAGGTAGCGGGTAGCATTTAAATATCGTCTGATGCCAGGGTATCCCGACAACCGGATGTAGCGATTGCCATTTCTCCCCACGTATTCGGTTGCCGTGACGCCATACCCTCTCAGCTCCATCGCAATCCTGCCCACGGACAGTGACTCGGCGATATTGCCAGCAAAAGACGACATCGGATCGGTGCAGGAAAACATCGCATCCTTCCACGACTGATTGGCATTGGGATCGCACAAGGTTTTTAAGAAATACTGCGCCTCCTCTACCGTGAGCAAGGCATACATATTCTCATCTTTCATTTCATTGAGCTGAGCGTGCAGCTTTTGATAGTTGATATCCGCGTGTTGCCGCTTAAAATCAAGGTGATCTTGCAGGCGGTAGTCATCTTCAACAAAAGTTTGCGAAACCGGATCGTATCTCATAAGCCTTCAGTCCCTCGATTTAGCCTAAGTCAACACAGTATATGAGTTTGTTTGTCACAATCCCATAAATTTCTCTCACCAATGCGAGAGCCATCAGGTTTTTTAATCATGGAGGAAATTACGCTGTGTGAATGGTTAGAACGTGACAGGACGGGAAATAACGCTCAGCGATCTCTTCTATTATCGCCTAATTATATTCTCATGATGAATGCATTAAGCTGGGTTAAATTAGAAAATTTCATTCAGTGTCTGAACCTTTAGATCGGTACGGGATGAACATCATGGTAACTAACGCTAACTGATTCTGCTTATAATGTATTGGATAGTTTCTGCCGGGATACGTGGAGGCGCGGTATACGCCCCCACGATGGCACCTACCTCATCGTTTTAGCAAAATTATTGGCGTGCACCAGGTGGCGCTGACGCATTTCCAGCGCCTCGTTGAAGTTACTGTACAAAGTCTGATAGCGCTCCAGGCAATAAACTATTATCAGCGGTAACAGCGCGCAGAGATACAGCGGGATAAACTGCGGGGTGATCTGTAATGCTGCAAAAATCAGGCAGATTGCGATACTCCACAACTGCGAGACCAGTAACCAGATCAGACCACGGAGCCAAGGCGTAAGCCTGCCGGTGAATGACCAGGGAGCACAAGGCGTAGAGTGGGCATCCAAGGTGCCATTGAGCAACTCGCCAAACACCACGTAGCGCCGTGTGCGGTTGGCAAACGCCAGCATAAACAGCATCACCACGCCCATCAGGATCATAAACGCGATAATAAATGCCGGATGCGCATAGCCAGCGGCCAGGCTGAACGCGGGCTTACGGGCGATTGGCAATACCAGCGCAAAGTTAATCAACAGGCTTAACAACAGATCCTCCGCCACCAGGCCAGGCAGGCGACGTAACCTTGGACGATTCGCCTCTGGTTCAGTGTGGGATTTAAATGCCAGCAGGATATTAAACGAGATTGATCTGTACAGTTGGGCTAGCATCAATGCAGGCAAGACCAGCACGCCCAGCAGTGCGATCAAGGCATAACGCCACTGCGTGCCGCACAGCCAAATCAGCCCGCTCAGCGCAGTCACCAGGCACAGCGTCACCAGCGAGGCCCAGAATGGCCTGTAGAACAGCTTGGCCCATCCCTGAGTTTTACGCTGCATATAGCCCGCAATCACCTCCGGGCTTTCAAAAACCCGTAGCGTATAAACGCTATATGTCCAATAACCGCGGCCATCGCGCATCATGCTCCAGACGATGGACAACGCAATCGCGCCCAACCCGGCAATCATCTCCGGCAGGCTGATGTCAATGACGTTACGCATCAGTGATGAAGTCAAAATGCCTGAGATCAGCACTACCGGAACAGCGGCGAGCCGTAGATATTTTTTGCTGAAGGTGGAAAACCTTGGGATCATAACGCCCTTACCCCGCCTGTTGAACACTGCTACCAGCAAGATGGTAGTAGTGCTGAATATGGTAATCCTCAGCATGGCCATAATGCTCCAACAGCAAATGGCTGAGTATCTTCTTGTTGCTGATCTCCAGATAGCGACGGTGCCCCATCTGCGCCCAGCGATCCATGCTTTCACGCCAACGCACGGTGTGAGTCAGATGCAGCGCCAGGTTTTCCTTGATTTGCGCCACGCTATATTCCGCTTTGCCGCTGCTGTTCATGATCACCGGGCAAACTGGCGAGGAGAACGGCAAGCCGGCCAACGCCAGACGCATCTGCTCTACCCCTTCGGCCATCAACGGCGTATGCCAGGCACCGTTGACACCCAGTTTGATGGTATTCAAGCCGGAGCGAGCCAGATGATTGACCAGCGTTTTGACCGCCGCCAGTTCCCCGCCAACCACTTGCTGCTGATACCCGTTATCACAGCACACATTCAGCACCTCACCCAACCCCATATTCTCAATCTGGTCACGCAGGGCATCATGGCTGTACGGTTTGACCACGTACATCGCTCCTTTGCGCTGCTCGGCCAGATTTTGCATGATGGTGGCACGCAGGGTGATCGCGCGGAACAGGGTTTCAAGATCCATGACACCAGCAGCATACAGCGCGGTATATTCCCCTGCACTGTGCCCAGCATAGCCAGTTTCCCGCACGCAACAACGCTCACGCAACGCGGTCAGCATTGCGGCATTAACCGTCGTGACGGCCAACTGCTGAAAAACGGTTTTGGTCAGGCGCGTCATCGGCCCTTTCTGACACAGTTTACGTACGTCCACCCCTGAGACATCGCTGGCGCAGTCCCACACTGTTGTCGTTCCTGGTGAGATATCGCACACATCGCTGCCCATGCCAATGGCCGGGGAGCCTTGCCCTGGGAAAATCATCATCCAGCCATCAGCCACGTGAGCGGCAGTGGGTTTATTACCAATTGATTCGCATACCTGCATAAATATTTCCTTTTTCGCCGAAGGTGCCAAATTCACTCTCTTTACTGCCAAAACTGGCCGCGACGCCGGTATAAACCTCAATGTTATGTTTGAGCGGCGTGCTCAGGTGCAGATTCAACACGTGACTGCCATCCACCAGATTGGCCATGCCAGAGACCGACCAATCAATACTGCCGACCTGTTCTTTGTTGGTGCGCGTATAGAGAGTGAGATAATGTTTGCCGAGCAGGTTGCCGCTCCGCCCGACGTTATCGGTTTCTGCCGCCATCATGCGGGAATATTGTTGGTAGCTGGGACGTAAACCCGCAGCTTGTTGTGGTGACAGTAACTTCCCATAGCCGCCGTTGACGAAGCGGATAGTATCGAAGTTATCTTGCCACTGGCTGCGGCTGTAGCCCTGGCTCTGACCGTAATACTCTGCACCGTATTCGGTTTGATCGGTAGTGGTGTAACGCAGACCCACACCGATATCCCCCTGGACGCCATTAGAACGGATCTTGTATGGCTCCTGCATATAGTCGTATTGACGCATGGCTCGTGCGGCATCGCCATCCAGATGACGCCAGGTCTGCCCGTGAGACAGCGATCCTTCAACGCTAAGGATCAGGCTGTCCGTCAGGTTGCCACTGGTACCCAGCGCCAGCGTCTTCTGATTGCCGGTCAAGATGGAGAATGTCGGATTAAACGCCTTCAAACCGGTTGCCGTGTAGCTGGCGTAATACCGGTCAGTGCTGTTGGTTCGTAGTAACGCATTCCACTCCGAGCCGGCTTCCTGCCGCTGATCGTTACGTTTCAAACGCGGAAACGCCGCCAGCGTGTAGGTGCCCTCATTACGATACAGTGAACTGCTGATACCGTAGGCTCCTTCGTCATAGAAATTGCGCCAGCGATCCCCCAGGCCAAAGACACGCACGCCGCGTATGTTGCCACTGATATTGCTCAGCAGATCGAGTGGCGTGACGGAGAACAGATAACCACTGGTCTTGCGGACCTTACCGGCATCGATATACAGGCTGTCGCTGGCGGCCCAACTGACTACGGCCTCGTTGAGTATACCCAGCCCCTGATGGCGTTTATCTTCAAGGGCGCCCGGTTGATGTGCCTGTATGGCATATTCTCCGCTGGCCTGCGCCTTGATGCTGAGGGTTTCCGTCAACGTGCAGCGTCCAACGCCGGAAAGATACAGATTGGCAATGGTGTTATTACGAAATGAGGGACCGTCGAACTGCCACAGCGAATCGGAGGTATGAGAGGAGATCCCCTCAATACCCGCGTAACCGCGCTGGATCTGACATTCCGCCGCCCAATTGCCACTGCTGTAGCTACCCGCCAATAGCAAAATCCCGCTAAAGGGAAGCCGGGTTGCCCTTCTCATCCGTTCAGCCTCAACAGGTACTCTTTCTGGAAATTACTTTCCGGTAGCGATTCCAGCCTGACGTCGCTGTAGCGCATGGTGGTGTAATTATCCTTGCGCAGCGCATCCTCCACCACGATGGTCGTCGGGCGCATCTGCCCCAGCACTGGCTGATAGTCACGGTAGTACGAGCGCTTGATCAGTACCCCGTCGGCAGACAGGAAATCTGCCCGACGCGGAAAACCGGTGTCTTTCTCTACCCAATAGTTGATGGCCGGATAGGTTACATAAGGCCAGCGGCGTTGTAGCGAAAGCTTGTAGCAGATCTGCTGTTCGCAGGCCTCTTCGCCAACCAAGGTAGAGATGTAGGAGTAATCAAAGTCGGCGGCGACCACATCCCCATTGGAAACCTGGCCCATCAAACGCTGCTGGCGGGATATCGGGATCGGGCGCCGCAGATCCGGTGCGAAATACCACATTTTATCCAGATCGGAGAGCAAGGCTTTACCTTTGTCACGCGCCGGGGCAACAAAGCGCACGAGCGCTCGTGCGTCCCCTTTTTCCACCTGTTCAGAAGGTTTGTAGAAGCGCATGGAGATATCCAGCACCTGCTGATTCTCCGTTACGTCACGCCCGCCTTTATGCTCAAGCAACGTCAGTGTGTAGCGGAAAGGTTGATCAGGAGCACGCACTCGGTCGGCGCGGCGGATGATCTCGCGCGCCCGCTGATCTTCCTGTGCCAGGTTACTTAGCCGATCACGATCCAGTGAGAGCGGCGGATTATCCACCGCTTGGGCCAGGCCAGACAGACCCAGCAATATCAAACATCCGGTTATTTGACGTTTCATCGTACAGTCCTTGTAGGCGTGTTTAAGGTTGGAGCGTCATGCCAAGATCGGCGATAAGCGTGGTGCCGCATATCGCGCTCGACTGCTCGGAAACCAGAAACGCGGCAATGTTGGCCACCTCTTCCGGTTCCACCATCCAGCGGCGCGCCCCTTTTCCGTAACGCTGGAACATTTCAGGCCACAGTTCTTGCAAGAACGGCGCCATATCGGTATTCACCACCCCGGCGCAGATACCGTTGACGCGGATATTGCGGCCATACAGCTCGACTTCCAGATAGCTCACCAGATTCTCGAGCGCCGATTTGGCGATACCGAGCGGGTATTTCGGTAACACGCGCTGGCTGCCGAGGCTGGAGATCACACAGATCGTGCCCCCCTGAGTCATCATCGGTACCACCTCCTGTACGCAGGCGTTATTGCCGATCAGGTTGGTGTTGAGCAGCAGTTTCCAGTCGTTGCGCGTCATCTCCATAAAGGATTTGAACGGCGCGGCGGCCGCATTCAGCACCAGATGGTCGATACGTTCGATCCCCTCCTGGCGCAGCTTTTTCACCATTTCACTGATATCACGGGGTTCAGCGATATCGGCCTTGGCCAACGTGACCTTCACTCTGCTTTCCGCCGCCATAAAACGTTGCAGATTGGCGGCACTTTTGCCCTGATCCTTGCGATAGTTAAGGATCAGGTCATAACCCTCTTGCGCCAGCTTTTCGGCAATCGCCATCCCGATCCCACGGCCTGCGCCAGTAATAAGTACCGTTTGTCCTTTTGACATGAATTTTCTCCCTGAGGGTTTAAACAAAGCGGAAAGCTTCCGCGATTACCAGTTTCGACGCCCGGCGTGCCGGGATAATTGACGCGATCAATGCCGTGACCAAGGGCAACGCACAGGAGAACCAGAACAGGTTGATATCCTGATCCCACATCACAAAGGCCAGATAGCCCTGGGTATACCCTGGTGAGGGCGGCATCGGTATGCCATTGATATTGATGAGCGAGGCGATGAGAATGCCGAAACTGACGCTCAGCAGTGAGCCGATAATGCCGATGATGATCCCTTCAAGCACAAACAGGCGGCCGATGTAGGATTGGTTAAGGCCCAGCGCGCGCAGCGTAGCAATTTCCCGCGTACGCTCAATGACGTTCATCATCAAGGTGTTACCGATCATAAACACCACAATGACGCTGACGATAGATTTGATAAACAGGAAGATCCCTTCAAACAGATTGACCACCTGATGATAGAAAATCGCCAGCTCATCCCAGGAGCGTGCCTCCAGATTGAGTTTACGTTCAGCAATTAGCTGGTTTATGCGTGCCAGCACCGCCTCGGTTTGCTCCGTGTTCTGCAACATGATGATGATTTTGCTGACATCGTTGGTCTGTAACAGCCGTTGGGCAGTTTGCAGGGGCATTTTGATCGCCGTATCGTCATATTCTTTGATCCCGGACTGGAAAACACCGCGTACCTGAGAAGACATGGCGTTCTGTCCCCCTTCCGGGTTGACCACCAACATATCGACCCAGTCGCCATAGCCTGCCGATAAGGCACTGGCGATACCCGATCCGATGGTGATGTCCTGCTGCTCCACCCGCGATAGATCGCTGCCGGAGATGATTTTGTCGAGCGATCCCAGCACCAGTGAGGTTTGGGGTTCAATCCCTACGCCGCTAAAGAAGGTGGAAGCCCCCTTGTCGTACTGGGAGATAATGCCGGTAAACGCCAGCTGGCCGGTAATAGTGGCGATGTTCGGCGCGATGATCCTGTCGGCCTGCAGGAGATTTTTCACCTCATCGTAGTTGCTGATGGTGTATTGCAACGAGTTGTTGGCCCCACTGTCGAGATAGCCTTTCTCATACAGCTGGATATGCCCGAGGTTGGTGCGGATGGTCTGCTCCCGCAGCGCCCAGAACGAGTAATCGACAAAGCCACCGAAGATAAACACCGCCACGCCCCCCAGCGTGATCGCCAGTAATGTGACCCCGGAGCGGCGACGCTGGCGGAACAGGTTCAGGAAGGTATAACGGATATCGGTGGGCTTACGGATTATGGTCACGATCACTACCACCAATGCATAGGCGATAATGACGTTGGAAATCCAGAACAGGGCATTCATCATAGCGTCACCTCCGCCAGCGGCTGGATAATGGCGCTCAGTTCGGCAGGCGTCCATTCAGGTGCGCCGCGGCCTTTCAACTCAGACAGCCGTTTGCCCTCTTCGCCCTGCTGTGCCAATGCCGCCCAGGCCGCTTTGGCATCGGCCTCTCGGTGGCAACTGCCCAGCGCGTGTGCCGACATCAGCGTCATCATCGGCTTCAGCTCTGCGGGCACTGCCGTGTTTTGGTGCAGATAGGTCAGATCTTTCAAGGCAACGACGCAGCGGCCATTACTGGTCGGCACAAAGGCATCCATCCGGGCGCGCAGGAAGCGCATCTGCCAGTCGTGTTCATCGCTTTCCGCCGCTTCGTCAATATAAAAGAAACCCAGCTTTGAGGATTCCGCCGCACGCAGGTAGTTCTTCTTGGCCAGAAACTCCGTCGCCATAAACAGCTGCCCGTAACCATAAAACATCTTGGCAATGCGGTAGTCCGGGTGCTGTTGATACAACGCCTGCAACTGGCTGGTCGCGCCGGCTAACTGGCCCATCGCCGCCTGGGAATTTATCGCCAAGATGGCCTGTAGCCGCGGGTTGCTCTGCGCTTCCTGCTGCATCTGGGCTTGACTGGTCGCCTGCGCCAGGCTGCAGGTTAATAGCAAAAAAGTGACAGCGTAACGTTTAAGCCGTAACATAATCATTTTCCAACTCCCCATCTCTGATTTCCAACACCCGTTTGGCCCGATCGCGCAATTGCAATGAGTGGGTGGAAATAACAAACGTGGTTTTCAATTCCTGATTCATGGTGAGCAGCAGATCGACGATCTCTTGCCCGGTGCGGGTATCCAGATTGCCGGTGGGTTCGTCGGCCACGATCAGCCTTGGGCGTTTCACAAGCGCACGAGCGATTGCCACCCGCTGCTGTTGCCCGCCGGAAAGCTCACCCGGCGGACGTTTGTAGTGCGCCGCCAGCCCAACCTTCTCGATCATGTCCATGACCTGATCCTGCGCCACGCGGCGGCTGAAACCGTTTAGCATCAGCGGGTAGTAAACGTTGTCGAACACGCTCAGTACCGGCAACAGATTGAAGAACTGGAACACGAAGCCGATCGCATCGGCACGCAAACGAGCGGTTTGCTTATCATTGAGCGTCGATAAGTCGTTGCCCAACAGATAAACATGGCCGCCAGTGGGATAATCGATCCCGGCCATCAGATTCAGCAACGTGCTTTTGCCACTGCCAGAAGGCCCGCACAAGGCGATGAACTCGCCGTCATGAATGTCAGTGGTGATCGCCCCCAGTGCCACAATGGCACCCGGCCCTTTGCCAAATTGTTTGCTGGCCTGTTGCATCGACACCACAGGCAGCGGTTGCGCGGTATGTATGGTCATGATTTTTCCTGATGGTTTGGCGGTAAGTGAGAGGCTTCCGGCACCAGCAACAGGCGGTAGCTGGCCGACGTCTCGTACACCAGATAGCCGTCGCGATCCACCCACGAACGGCGGTTGCTCTGTTTGCTGCTGCTGGTCGTCTCGATCAAGCACAGATCGTTGAATGGTTCAGTCAGGCCCGGCAGGCGTAGATCGGTCATACCGAGATAACGGCTAAGGCTTGAAGCAATATCCCCGCTGATGGGGGCCAGCGAACGAACCCGGCGTTGGCTGCCCGTTAGTTGTGGGTTACAGGGGGTAGGAAAACGCAGCGCGAACAGAGTGTAATCGAACTGGTTCTTCTCAATGATTATCTGCCTGTTTCCCTGTTGATCATTGATGTTCAGGGTCAGCGCCGCACCCTGCGCGGGTAACTCGCCCTTGACCGTGCGGATCTTGCCATCGTTGTCTTCATGCAGACGGTAGCTCAGGCTGTTGTCTAGCCCATACCACACCTCATCCTGATAGCGATAGTGATGAGTACTCAGCAGTATCCGCCAGGAAAAGGTAATGCTTGCCTGTTGGACATAGTGGTTGCGCTGTGCATCCCAACGTTGGGCAACCCGGTATTCACCGATCGGCGTTTCCCCCTGTAAAGGCAGAATGCGGTAAACCGCCAGGTAGTCATTGAACGGGCGGGCCTGCAGCGGCATAGCGATCAACGCCACCACCAGTGGAAACAGATAGCGCATCATCATGGCTGCGTCTCCGCAACCCAGTTCTCCAATAGCCAGGCTCCCCCTTCACCATCGAGCACGCTCAACAGGCTATGCCCGGTGATATTGCCCTGTAACAGGTATTGCCAGGCGAGCGCCGGGTTCATGCAGCCGCTGTCACCGTATAGCTCAGAGAGCGATACGCAGGACAGACCGGCAGGTAACTGTTCGAATGCCTTCCGCTGCACGGCTCGCAGTGACTGCGCGGGTGGTGTGATCCCCAATACCGCGCGGGTATCCGCGCCGAGATACTGTTTACAACGATCGGCCAGCAACATGGCACGCTGAAGCGCTGAATCGGGCAGGAGCTGATAGTCACTCAACTGCAAGGCTACGCCTTGACCAGGCAGTTTCTTGAGGATCATGCAACCGACGCGCTCAACGCTGAACTGACTGTTGGCAGGCATCTGCCCGTGCTCGGTTGATGCGGGGAATCGCTGTGCTTCAGAAAACACCATCGCCGGAAAACTGCGAAATTGACCGCAGATAATCACATTATCGGCCATATTGCTGTTCAGGCAGTCTTGTGCCACCCGCAGAGCGTTGATTAAGCCGTTGCGCTCCCCCCGCAGTTTGCAGGTGAAATCCTTGATGCCGTAATCCCGCACGATGTTCTTTGGCAGAATGTCGATGCTCAATGAGTCGCGCCAGCTGTTGGCACCTTCAAAGACGGAGGTTTCCCCCCAGGCATCAACGTAAATCAGTGCATTGCGTTCATGGCGTAACCGAAACTCGTCCTTGCTGCCCAGCTGCGCTACCGCCTGGGTGCAGGCAGCACTCAGCCCGTTTAGCCAGTCGCGGTAATTGGCTTTGCGTAGCGCTTCTTCAGGCAAGGTTTCACTGTCAACGCCGAACCGCTTGAATAACCACTGATTGCTGCCCGCCTTGGCATTGGCTTTTTTATGTAGCCAAGCCTCCCACACGTTGTACCAACTGGGGGAAAAACGCTGCATCGACATTCGTGGCTCCAGCAACGAGAAGCCCACCAGATTAATGGCCGTCGCGGGGACGGTTCGTTTAACCATGTTCATCGCTATCCTCCTGACATCGGGAGATCACCATGGCGATGGCCGAGCCATCTAGCCCGATACCAGACTTCAAGATGTGAGCCTGCTCCAGCGCCAACGGCGGGCAGTCGGCATGGACGTGGATTTGCAGGCTTTCGTCGATAGGATAGCGGGAGGTCAGCGCCAGCAACCGGCGTTGTTGTAACGCATCGGCGATCAGCATCAGGTCCAACAGGCCGCAACAGGTGACCATGTACCCAACCTGACCTTTGTAGCTGACCACCGGAATACCTGATTTCCCCCAGATCTTTTGCAACGCCATGGCTTCCGCTTTATCGCTGGCGATCACGCCATTGGCATGGGGGAAAACGCAGGCAATCTCTGGTGCCGTGAGGCCCGCTTCCTGAACCGCGCGTTCCAGCGTCTGGGCGATTGTGCGGAAATCCGCAGTAAAGGAACTGCTGCCCCGGGCACCACCGCTCTGACAAAAAACCGAACTGCGCAGGCGGACGGTGGGAACAACATTACGCTGGCGGGCGTGTTGTTCACTTTCCATAATCAAGGCTACGGCACCGTTGGTAGGCAGAATGCTGCTGTCGTGGTTGCTGAACGGCTGCCCCTTACCTTCCCCTAACATGCCTTGCCCCCCCAGGAAAATAACGTCCTGCATCAGGGTGTCTACCCAGCCGATAACCAGCACCAGATCGGCTTCTCCGGCGGCTACCGTCGCCTGAGCCAGATGCACCGCCGCTAACGAGGAGTTACTGGCACAATACAGCGAAGTCGGTGGCCAGCTAAGCTGATAAGCTTGCGTTAACTGCCGCGCCAGTCGATCCTGATCGTAGCTGGAGGCATGAAGCCGCTTGATTTGCGGGAACAACAGCAGTTCTTCCTGGTCGTTGCGATCCTGATAACCGAGAAAATCGGCGATATTGGCACGCTCACCATGGCCCACCAGATAAACCCGAACCCGTTTCCCTCGTAGTTGCGCCACATCTGATTCAGCTACGCCAAGCGCTTGGACGATCACTGATTGTAAGCGCTCAAAAGGCGTGCCTGATGGCTGAGATTCTGCGGCATAGTGCGGGTTACAGCTCAAGCGTAAGTCCTGCCATTCGCTTTTGGTGGCAAACCAGGGTTGAGTACTGACCAAGCGCTGTTTTGTCAGCCCGTCGATCAGCGCCGGAAAATCCGGCGCATAGGCACTGCTGACGCCCCAACCGCTAAGGACGACGTTCTGGCTCACGCCATACTCCTCAGCAGCACGGCATAGTGGTTACCCCCTTCCGTAGCGCCAAGCATCAGCGCGTTACGGACGGTTTTCTGCAACGGTTGGCTGACAAAGGCGATATCATCCGCGCTGAAGTTTTCGGTATACGGGATTGGCAGGATTTCACCGCGTTTCATGATCTCCGTGACCACCGCGATATTGAGGATGCCGATGCTGGATTCCACCAGGCCAAACCAAGCGTTGTAGTTAACAAAAGGGATATTACAACTGGCCGCACCGAATGCACGGCGTACCGCGCCGATCTCAACAGCATCACGGCTAGGCGTGCCGTCGCTGGTGCCGCAGATCAGATCCACCTCTTCCGGGTTAATCTCAGCTTCCTGCAATGCCTGACAAATTGCCGCCGTCATGGACTCAACCCTGGCAGGCATATCTTCCGGCGCAAAGTAACAACCATCATTAGATTTGCCGTAACCGGCAATCTCGGCGTGAATATGGGCGCCGCGATCCTGTGCATGCTGCAAATCTTCAATTAGCAGCATGCCAGCCCCTTCACCCGGGACATAGCCTTTGGCGTCCTTGCTGTAGATCTTGAAATCGGCCGGATCACACGTTAGTTGCAGATCGCTGTTCAGCGCTTGCAGATAAATAGCAAAGGTGCTCATATTTTCATCTGCACCACCAACAATCATCTGCGGTTGCAGACCCTGGCGGATCAACTCGTAGCCGTAAGTCAGTGCCCCCAGTCCGGCGTTGATACCGGTGGCCAGCGAGGTGTTATAGCCCTTGATCCCTTCAGAAATGGAACAGAAGGTTGAGATCGCGTTCATCAACGAACCTGGGAACTCCGAGGTCCGCACTTTGGTTGGGTCTGGGAACAGGCTTTGCAGATAACGATCCACCGTCGCCTGCGGCCCCTTGGACATGCCGAGGATCATGCCTAGCGTCTGACCGTCACGCTTGACCTTGCGCCCGGCGTCGGTCATTGCCTGGGTGATGGCCAGCAAGGCAAAGGTGCTGATGGTATTGGCTTTACGCGGGTCAAAACGACGCAACATTTTACGCGCATCAAGGCCCTGCACCTGATGCACCCCGGTTGGTTTATTCAACTCGCTTTCCACATCCAGACCGCCGAAATGGCTGTGCATGTAGTCAACCACTTCGCGGTTATTCCGCATGGTGTTGAGTATTCCGCGGAACTCCTCGCGGGTGCTGGCCTCAAGCACCAGTGGATAGAGCTGTGATAACGGCTCCCTGGCCCACATTTTCTCCAGCATACTCTGCAAGGTGTGTCCTACCGACGTCACCGCGCCCATGCCAGTGATAGCCACACGTTTACGTTGGTAGTGACTGGCCGGACTTTGTTCGGGTTTCACGCTGGCAATCACGCAGCAGTTGTTGCCGCCGAAGGCGTAGTTGTTCTTCATGAACATTTTGACTTCGCCTTGCTGGAACTCATTGGGTACATAGTTGAGATCGCAGTTCGGTCGAGGCGTACTAAAGTTGAGGGTAGGCAGGATCTGGTTATCAGGCAACGTCAGGAAGCAGGCAATCAGTTCGATAATCCCGGCGGAGCCGATATTGTGACCGACATAGGCTTTGGTAGAACTGACCGGAATATCCATGATATTCGGGAAGACCTTTTTCATTGCCAATGTTTCGCAACGGTCGTTGGCCTCGGTTCCTGTGCCATGAACATTGATGTAGTCAATATTCTGTGGCCCGATAGCGGCATTTTGCATAGCATGGCGCATCACCTGCACCGCACCATCGCCACGAGGATCCGGTGCCGTTTCGTGATAGGCATCGCAAGAGGTGGCATAAGACACCATTTCGCCATAGATTGTGGCACCACGAGCAACGGCGTGTTCGTACTCTTCCAACAGCAACGCCCCCGCACCTTCACCAATCGACATTCCTGGTGTGCCAGAGAACGGGCTGGACGGCGTACGTTTCATGGCATGTAGCGCATAAAAACCGGCAAATGTCGGCAGATAGATAGGCTCGGTGCCGACCACCAGAACAGTGGCATTCTTGCCATTCTGGATCAGGTCATAGCCAATACCCATCGCGTTGGTACTGGCCGTACAGGCGGTCGCAACCAGTTCAAAACCGCCCTTCAGCCCCAGCAGCGAGGAAACAATAGCGCTACAGGAGGCAAAGCTGCCGGAAACCATGGCCTTTTTCAGCGAAAAACGCTCCATCTGATGCTCGATCAGCGGAATAAACGCCTCAGTACCGGCGGAGGAGACACCGATGATCAGGCCGGTCTTATCACGGAGTTTGCCACGAGGTAATTGCCCCTGATCTAAGGCCTCATGACCGACCTTATAAGCCCACAGTGCGGCATTATCCAACGCAGCGACGGTTTCAGCGGAAAGATCGGGCCAGCTCAACGGCTGTAATACCTCAGAGGCGTTCGCATCCTCGAACCATTCGAGATATTTTTTGCTGGGTTTTATTCCGCAGGTTTTATTCAGCAGCGCCTGTTTGAATTCGGCAACGTTGGAGGCAATGGAAGAGAGGTGACCCATACCGGTGATCACCACTCGTTTGCGCGTGACTGTCATAGTGTCTTCCGTGTCAGCAAACAATGAATCAAAAGTGGATGCGCCATGTTGCCATGGCGCAAGAGAACGTTACGCTTTCGGTGCGTTATCAACGGCTGCGGCAAGCGCGTCTTTTTCAGCTTGAGCTTGCTCTTCCTTCTGCTTTTGCCACTCAAACTGCTGCAACAGGTCGCGCGGACGCGTGCTGTCAACATAGCTGTGTTCAGAGGGATTAATCAGGAAGCTGTAGTTGCGGGCGAAAGGCACCGCTGACGTCATCACCGCGACCGGGCCGCTGGCCGTGACCACCTGATAGGCATCAATATCGGCCCAGGCCCAGGCGTCCGTCAGGAACAGTCGGCCCAGACAGGCTTCCAGATCCGCCGAATAGTCACAGACGATCACTTCACCGATGCAATTACCTTCGAACATCACTTTGTCACCGCGTTGGGGAACGGCTTGCGGCTTACCCGCAATGGTCATTCCCACTACCCGGTGGCTGGCACCCTGCTCTACGCGTCCACTTAAACTTTCCTGACCGGTGAAACCGTCCTTGTCGTAACGCACGGCCCACTGCATCTGCAGCGCGATCGGGCAACTCGTGTAGGCATTGAAAACATCAGGTTCCCAGCAAGGGTTTTCCAACCGTGCCATACGCTGGTAGTTCAACCCACCGGCACGCATATCGTATTTCTCACCAGCGGCCAACATCTGCTTCCAGACGTCGGCCAGCAACTCCTGCGGACCCATCAGCTTGTAGGAGTATTCGCCATGCTTGCCGCTGCGCAGCAGGATCAGATCGTCCTCAACGTGCATATGTTCCTGGAACGGTAGGCCAATAACGTCCATGCCATAGACTTCGGCCAATAGCTCCCAAGCGTAAGGGCCTTCAAAATGCAACATGCCCCACTCAGGCGTCAGCGATTCGATCGACTCAATGTCTTCAAATTCTTCTTCATTTCCTGCCAGCTTGGCACGCAGCATCTCACACAACGTTTCACCGCTGACCCACTCCGACAGCAGCAGAAAACGCTCGTCATCGCAGGCAATATACAGATCGGTGATGATATGGCCCTGCTCGTCGAGCAGCAGGCTGTACATCGCCTGTTCATCGCGGATTGACGAAACATCGCCGGAAACCAACTGATTGAGCAACGACCAGGCACTCTCCCCGCTGATAGCGGCGATGCCGAAATGAGAGTAGTCGGACAGCAGAATATTTTTACGTACAGCCTGGTGCTCCTCATCTGCAGTGCAATAACTAGCAGGAATGGCGACACCGTTGCGTTCCCCCATTACCGCGCCGTGCTGCTGATGAATTTCAGTGAGTCTGCTCATTCCTGGTCCGCTCCTGCTGCTGTTGATTCGTTGGTGGTTTCCCCCTGCTTGGCGATAACAAACGAAGCCAAGGTGTTGATGCTGCGCATGTAGGAAGGATCGTCGCCTTCTTTCACGCGGATGCCGAAGGTCTCGTCAAGGAGTACGATGACTTCGGTGGCATCCACCGAATCCAACTTCAACCCACTACCAAACAGCGGCGTATCATCGTCAATCTGTTTGACGCTCTGGTAGAGGTTCAGGCGCTCTATCAAGCCTGTTTTGATCGTCTCCAGCACAGACTTGCGCTGTTCAATCGTTGCATTAAGCGCGATGCTACTCATTACGGCATTTCTCCCTGTTAGTTAACGTGCATACCTTTGCTTTCAGCCTGACTGCGATCGGTGCGGAAATTGACAATACGCCCAACGCACACCACATTACGGCCAACTCGAGCCTCCACCTCGTAGTGGTGGAAACCGTTGATATCGGCGAAGGCCAGGCGGCTATTCACTTCAATAGTGTCACCCGGCGAAACCATATTCTTGTATTTGACGTCCTGAGAAGCCAGGACGCCGATCACCCGTGCACGCTCGGCAATCACCCGCGCAGCGCCCTCTGATGTATGCAGTGCCCGCGACACCTCATCGAATTTCTTCAATGGCTGCTGGGTTTCTCGTTCATGCAGTTGGCAGAAATCGTTCAGCAGGCTCAGATACTCACTGGACTGGCCAAAGATCTCGGCGATCATCACCCCAGGCATCACCGGGTTATCAGGGAAATGCCCTGGGATATAGGATTCATTAAAGGTGACATGCTTGATCACGGTGATTGATCCCTTTTCACCCGGCGTAAAATCCACGATGCGATCCACCATAAATATCGGTGCACGCCAAGCTCCCATCTTCAGCAACAAAGTGGATGAGACTAAGCTCTTGTTATAATTAGCCATGCAACATTCCTGTCGATTAACGCATCACCAAGCCACCATCAGCCACCAAAGTCTGGCCAACGATATAGCTGGATGCGTCTGAGCTTAAAAATGCCACCACATTGGCGATCTCGTCGACACGACCAAGACGCTTCAACGGGATGGCTGACATTACGGTGCGCACAATCTGACGCGGCACCTTTTTCACCATTCTGGATTCGATCATGCCCGGTGCCACGGCATTAACGCGGATCCCCTTGGCAGCCATCTCATTGGCCAGAGTGCGGGTAAAGCCGATGATGCCGGCCTTGGCAGCGCTGTAATTGGTCTGGCCAAAACTGGAGGTGAGACCGGATACCGAAGATATATTTACCACCGTCGAATTGCGGGCATGGCGCAATAATGGCAGCAACTGTTTGGTCATGGTAAAGGTGCCATACAGGTTGACCTTAATAACCTGATCAAACTCGTCATACGTCAGTGCGGAAAATACGTTGTCTTTGTAGATCCCGGCATTATTAATCAGCACATGCACCGCATGCGCTCGTTTTTCAAGCTCTTCGGCCAGGCTGGACACCTCACTGACATCAGCAACATTGCACTGCAAGATCTGCAGATTGTCACCCTGCGGATGGGAGTCTTTTAATTTTTCCAGACCGCTATTATCATGATGGTAAATAGCAAAAACCTTAGCCTGCTGCTCAAGATATTTCTCACAAATAGCCAAGCCAATATCACCACTGGCGCCAGTGATAACCACATTCTTCCCCCCGATATCGGGATAGTGAGACATAGATATTCCCTTATTTAATAATTAACCCAATGCCGCAGCGGCAATGGCATGCGACTGACAATGAGAAATGCTCAGCGTGGCGTGAGTCAGTTTTTTCTCCTGCATCAATCTGGCAAATTCACCGCTGAAGAAATAATAAGGGCAACCCAAATCATCGTGTCTGATTTCGATGTCATGGAATAGGATCCCCAGGCGGAACCCGGTACCAAGCGCTTTCACCGCAGCTTCTTTGGCTGCCCAGAAACCAGCCAGTCGTTCGACGTTTTCGGCCAAATCCCCCAGAACCTGCTGCTCTGTCTGGGTTAGCAAACGTTGTACCAACCCATTACCACTTCGCGTTAACGCGGTGTTTACCCGTGCGATCTCAATAATATCCACACCAAGATTCATCCGTCCCGACTCCCTTCCTCAAGTCCATTGAAGCAGTTTCGCGTGAAAGCAAAATATATACAGGTGGAATATAGCGACACTCAACAGACTTTCTCTGCGCTAAATTAAGGTTGATATTTTCCCTGCATGTAATTGTCTGGTGTGAATATTATCGTAAAATGTCAAATACAATCAATAAAGCACCATTAAAAAACACCGACAATGAATAAAATGGTATTTTTAACTGATTTTGTAAAAATTTTCAGAATTAAAATTCATTTCATTAGATGAAATTGCTGCATGTGCCTTTTTTTTATTAACTAAGCGAGACTTTACCTTCTTGAGAATAATCCATGCAAACAGGATTATTCGCGAAAAATAAGAATCAATCAAGATAAACAATAGAATTAACCCATTTAATCATGGCTTATATTCCACTTGAATAAAATAACATTGTAATCATTAATTCTCATCATGAAGATTTTAATCATAACTCTTGTTACAGCCAGTTGTTACTCCCCCATGGAATTGATGATTAGCAATTGAAATAAGATGAACTCCCTAACCTGGTAGCGATGATCAAGCGATCCTGGTAGCCAACTCTTTCTGCTTGTTAGTCAATTTTTAAGCAGTAATCTCTTCGGCATTTCGGGCCAATCTGTTACTCTGCCAGTCTAGGCTCAGCAGCAGAATCGGCCGCACTAAGAAAATCCCCATAATCACGCTGAAACATCAGATATATCCAATGATAATTTCAGAATTTAATAAGTTGAACTGACCATACTCTGCGGTGCAGAATGCGCGCAGATTAAATGGAGGTTCCAGATGTACCAGATGGGAAATGTCATTAACCAGCAGACGGCGGCGTTCTCGCCCCAGGTGCTGACGGTGTTGGAACAAAAGCTGGCAACGGCTCAGGAAAAGATCGCGCTATGCCTAAACGGCATGGGGGCCTTGATCCTGCAAAAAACCCGCGACTACCTGCATCGCAATGACAACTCTCTCCGTTTCCGCCAGCAAGTCGGACACACTCCTCACTTCGAATTACGCTTTCTGGATGAAGCATTGGGCAAATTCAGCCCAGCATTGCTGACGATGGTACTTGGCCACAAATTGAAGCACCTCACCCAGCTGTTTGTGAGCTTTTATGTGCTGGAGAAACAGGTCGCCGAACGGCTGTTTTCCGTGGCCTCTGCTGTGGTATTTGGCCTGCTGGGCCAATATCTCCGCCAACGTTCTCTACAATCACCGTCATTGAAAGGCTGGCTCGAGTGGCAGTTGCCACGGATTGCCGCAGCCCAGCCAACGGCAGTGCTCAACCAGCTACCTGCTCTTATCCCAGCCGATCCGGCGGTTTCCCGCACCGGATCGCTACCGCCCCCCAAAGGCCGTATCTGGCCGTGGCTAACGTTGGTGCTGCTATTGCTGGTATCGCTGCTGTTTTCGCTGCGGGGCTTTAGCGTGTTACAACCCATGCAGGCCAGCGGTCAGAGCGATGTGACCTACCGCCGGTTGGCCGATGGCAAGCAGCTCTTATTGTCGCAGCGTAGCGTCGAGAACCTGCTGATCACCTACATTGAAAGCAATGCTCCCACTAGCGAAAAGCGTTGGTTTACACTGGATCGCCTGCGGTTCGATATCAGCCGCACCGAGTTAACTCCTGCGTCACAGGAACAACTGAGGAATATTGTCGATATTCTGCGCGCCTACCCAAATGTGGAGATCCAGTTGGGGGGATATACCGATAAGTCGGCTAATGAACAGATGGATCTGCGTTTATCGCAGGATCGTGCCGATACGGTACGAATGGCATTGGTAAAAATGGGGATTGGGGCAAGCCGTATCAGCGCCGAAGGTTACGGCTCTGCTTACCCCTTGGTGCCAAACGATAGCGAGGCCAATCGCGCCAAAAACCGCAGAATCGATCTGCGGGTGATTGAGAAGTAATGCGCGGCCAACCGGATAGCCCGGTGTCAGCATGACTTATGACTTGGCAGTGTCTCAGCCTGGTATCGCTCGTCAGACGTTCTTAAGCGTGGACATGTCGATGGCAAAACGGTATTTGACGTTCCCTTTCTCCAGACGCTCATAGGCGTCGTTGATCTCCTGGATGCTGATAACTTCCACGTCTGAAGTAATGTTGTGCTGCCCACAAAAATCAAGCATTTCCTGCGTTTGCGCAATTCCACCGATCCCAGATTGTCCAGCACCTGCAGTACAAAGTGCTCGTCAACCACAATACTTTGCGCATAGCCACCGTATGTGACTGGTGCGGTACCATATTTATCCGGTGAGTTGTAGGTCAGTACCTTGCTTGGTGAATACTGCTCACGGTTCGCACAACAGTGCGGGCAGGCTGGATCGGCATCAACCAGACACCCCACCGCGACAATATCGCCAACCTTATGCCGGGCCACACCGGCACCGACCGCAGCCACGCGTCCTACAATCTCAGTCGCCATGGCGTCCCTCGCTCTCTTGACGAACTTGCGCTGCATCGGTGCAGCGTATTTCGACACCCGAGTTCTGGGCAGATATTCCCGTGGTATGTCGATATTGGTGGTGAGATCCAGACACGAGAATTTTCGCCTACAGTGGCGACAAATAATATCGACCTAGAGGTTCAGCCCCTGCGGGTGAGAAAGTTTATTGAACTTGCTGTTGAGCGGCTTAGGGACAACCAGGATTTGACGCTTTCTACCGAGGAACTGGCGATGTATGCTGCTGTTTGATGAAGGGAGCGTTCTGAAGACCGCTCCTCCCCATCCGGGATCAAGAGTAAAGCACACTTAACTTTTTGCTTCTGCTACCACCTTCAACGGCTGGGCATCTGGCAGGATGTTCATATGCTCCAGCACCTGGGCCATAATTTTGCCAAATACCGGCCCTGCCACCGAGCCACCAAAGTGTTTGCCTGCCTTGGGGTTATTGACCATCACCACCAGCGCCACCTGCGGATCGCTGGCCGGTGCCACGCCTGCGGTGTAGTTGATATAGCCACCATCATACTTGCCGTTTTGCCCCATCTTCTCAGCGGTCCCCGTCTTGATCGCCAAGCGATAACCCGGCACGGCGGCACTGAGGCCGCTCCCCCCAGGCAACGCATCGCTCTCCATCATATGCACCACGGTTTTGACCACCTCGGGGGACATGATTTGCTGCCCTATCACCGGCGGTGTCACTTTAGTGATGGAAAGCGGACGATAAACGCCGAATGAACCGATAGTGGCATATTCACGCACCATCTGCAGCGGCGTGACACGTAAGCCGTAGCCAAAGGAGAAGGTAGCTCGTTCAATATCGGCCCAGCGGGCGCGGTGAGTGGGTAAATAGCCGCTGCTTTCGTTGCCAATCCCCAGATCGGTTGGCCGCCCAAGCCCAAAGCTACGATAAACGGTGGGCAACACCGTGGCAGGCAACGCCAATGCAATATGCGAAACCGCAATATCGCTGGATTTTTGCAGCACGCCGGTAATGGTCAGTTTCGACCAATGGCCCACGTCTTTGATCAGATGGCCGTTCACCGTATAAGGCGTGGTGTCCAGTACGGTATCTGGCCGGATCAGTTTGTGATCCAACCCCACCATCACCACCACCGGTTTGACCGTCGAGCCAGGCTCAAAGCTATCGCTGCTACAGACGTTATGAATGTCTTTCACCGGCGTATTGGCGTAGTTATTGGGGTTGAAAGAGGGATAGCTGGCCATACCGAGGATCTCACCGGTATTCACCTTCACCAGCACCGCACAGCCGGAGTCGGCCTGGTTGGCAATCACCCCATCGCGGATCTGGGAAAACAGCACGTACTGAATAAATTTGTCGATACTTAACGTCACATTCGGTGGCGGCACCGGGTCAACGCTTTTGATCACGCCGACGACCGCACCGCTGCCGTCTTTCTGATAGACACGCAGGCCGTTTTTACCCTGTAACAGCGGGTTGAAACCCAGTTCAATCCCTTCCAACCCCTGATTATCCTGCCCCACAATACCAATCAGCCCGGCGGCGTCTTGCCCCATGGGATAGAAACGGCTGAAGTCTTGCTCGGTGCTAACGCCGGTCAGGTGCAGTTTGCTGATATAGGCCGCGTTGTCATCCTCCACCTTGCGCGCCAGATAGACAAAGCGCTTACGGCCGTTGGCCTGGATCAGGTGCTGAATATCAGCGAGCGGCATTTTCAACACGTTAGCCAAACTCTGCCAGCGCTCGGTGCCGGTATCGGTTTGGGTATCGAGAATATGTTTGGGATCTAACACGATATCTTTGGAAGAAACGCTGACCGCCAGCGCCGTATCGTTACGATCGGTGATCATCGCACGGTTGGTGGGCACCACCTGGGTACGGATTGAACGCTGGTCAGCCTGATAGGCCAACTGTTGGTGTTCCAGCAACTGTAAATAGCCGACCCGGAACATCAAGAGAAAGAAGCAGACCAGGATGCCTGCACAAATCCAGCCAAAACGCGCTGTCGAGTAATTTTTACCGTTTTTCTTGGTTGGAGGAGCCACTGTTAAGCCTGCGATTTAACTTATTATTTATCAGTTAAGTCTAACCTGAGACAGATTGCCAGAAGGTTGCAGTTTGTAAGAAAGTAAAAACAAACGCGTTGAATAATGATTTGGCATAAATAGTAGGTTAAGCCTTAGCTCGCATCCAGGGTGTTAAGGTCACACCGACCAGCAAGCCTTCCGGACTTAGCAGACGGGTGACGCTCTGGCCCCACGGCTCCAAACGGTTGGCTACCAGCAGTTGATAGCCCTGATCCAGCAGCGTTTGGGTGGCTTTCTCCATATCCGCAACGTCAAACTCCATCCACGCCTGCGGTACTGGCAGGTCTTGTGGCCATTGATCCTGGCCAAAGCAAGATTGTGCCGCCTGTGCCAAAGGCCACAACGCAAAGTGTTTCACGCCGGCCAAGGCATCGTGTTCGGTCAGCAGATAATCCTCATTCCCTTCCATTGGCTTCAGGGGCAAACCCAGCGCTTGCTGATAGAACGCGACACTTTGGCTGCTGTTCTGGGTGATCGGGCCAAAACCCGCGACAAAAAGTACCTCAACACCACAAAAGGGTTGTTCCATATCCTGTCTCCTTACTGTCAATATTAGCGGTTTTGTTGCCGCAGCCGTATCGGCGTATAGCCATAGTTCGCTTTGAAACGGTGGCTGAAATGGCTGGCCGAGCTAAAACCGCAGTCCAGCGCAATCTGGGTTAGCGGCATTAGCGTGTTGCGCAGTAGTTTCTCCGCCTGTTGCAAACGCACCTGCATCACATATTGATGCGGTGCCTGCCCGGTGCTGTGTTTAAACATGCGGGCAAAATGAAACTCGCTCAATTCTGCTTGAGCGGCCAAGTCTGCCAGCACCAACGACTGATCGAGATGGTGATTGATAAACGCCTGCACCCGCTTGAGTACGGCCGGAGCCAGCCCCCCACGCACGCTGGGCAGCCGCCATTGCAACTGCGTGTAGCGCTGGAGCATATGGGACATCAACAGCGTGGAGGCGCTGCTCAGTGCCAGCTGGTTGGCGCGGTCTTGCCAGTCGTGATTAAGTAAAAACTGGCGATACAGCAGCGTGATCTGCGGATCTTCCGCAAACGACAGCGGCTCTACGTTAATGGCCGCGGGGCTGCGATCCCAGGTCTGCTCCACCAAATGGCGCAAATGCTGGTCGGTACAATACAGATGAACAAAGGAGAGATTGCTACGTACATCCCAGGTGGATTCGTAATGACGCGGCATGATGCAAAAACGATCCGGGCCGCCGCCGTTCTGCCAGCCCCCTGGCACCTTCTGATAGCACTCGTAACCATCCGCCACGTACAGGCTGAGGGTGTGGTGATCGGCACTTTCCTGGGTGATACGGTCGTTACAGTTGGACCAGGCCGCCAGTTGCACGCCAGATCCCAGCTGCACGCTGTTATGCAACCGGGCTTTATGTTGGTGCAGTGTTTCAAATGCCAGGTATGCCATAGCCGCCCTATTCCTGTTATCCAAGCTGATTCAGTTTAAATAGTGGCGGCACAGGATGCTAGCTATCGCCAGGCGCTTTTAACAAAATAAGCGCAAGAATATGCAATTGGCCGCAAAAGGCTGAAAGCCTTATGGCGCTAAAAGATGAATACTCCCTGCATCATTAACAGGAGAACTCATGAATACGCTGTTGTATCTTGCCGTAGTGCTGATTTGGGGCACCACCTGGATTGCGATTACTCTGCAACAAGGCACGGTGGCGATCCCCGTGTCGATCGGTTACCGCTTTCTGCTGTCTGCCGCCATGATGTGGCTGGCTATGTTGGCATTACGCCGCCTGCGGGCCATCAGCCTGCGGGACCACCTGTTCTGCATGTTGCAGGGCTGCTGTGTGTTTGGCTTTAACTTTTACTGTTTCTACCTGGCGGCGGCCTATATCAGCAGCGGGCTGGAATCGGTGATTTTTTCAATGGCCGTGTTGTTCAACGCAGTTAATAGCATGATTTTCTTCCGCCAACGCCCCAGCCCTAACCTGCTGCCCGCGGCACTGTTGGGGATGACCGGCATCGTTGCGCTGTTTTGGCAGGATCTGATGGCGACCCAAATGGCGCCAGAACTGCTCAAAGGGATCGGGTTGAGCGCTCTGGGCACCTACGGCTTTTCGTTGGGGAACATGCTCAGCACGCGCCATCAACGCCGTGGATTGGATATGCTTTCCACCAATACCTACGCCATGAGCTACGGCGCACTGCTGATGTTTGCCATCGCACTGGCACAGGGAGCTTCGCTTCAGCTCGAATTCACCACTCGCTATCTGGGTTCACTGTTCTATCTGGCGATCTTTGGCTCGGTGATCGCCTTTGCCGCCTATTTCACCCTGCTTGGCCGTATCGGCTCAGGGGCCGCCGCCTACAGCACCTTGCTGTTTCCGCTGGTCGCGCTGACGATCTCCACGCTGTATGAGGATTATCAGTGGCATCTGAACGCGGTGATCGGCCTGTGCCTGATCCTGTTGGGCAACCTGGTGATGTTTTCCAAACCGGGGATGTTTACTTCGCCTTGGCGGCGGCGCGTAGTTTGAATAATGTAGGATTTGCCCTTAAGTGCCGGTCAGAACGCCACCCGGATAAAGCTGCGTGCTTTTGCTGTTGCCACCGGCCATGGTCCCGATTAGTGAATTTTTTGGGTCCATCGCGCGGCACGCGGTGAACAAGGGCATTTGGCGATTGGTTTTACCAGTTCGGCGGCGTTGCATCCGTTTGTGCCCAATCTGTTACGCCGCTATCGCGATATTCTGCCCGGTATTACCACGTTGCTGGACGAGGCTGGCAGCGGAGAACTGATGGAAGCCCTGGTGGAAGAACGTCTGGACGTGGCTTTTGTACGCTCGCCGGTCAGCGGTATCCCAGGACTGACCATCGAGCCTGTGTTGCTAGAACCCATGCTGATCGCCCTACCGGTCGGCCATCGTCTGGCGCAGGACAGTAGCGAGAAACTGCCCTTAAGCGAATTGATCCACGAACCACTGATCCTTTATCGTCGCCCAGCGGGCCAAGGATTATATGATGCCATTCTGGCCGCTTGCCACCGTGCCGGTTTTAGCCCACGCATTGTGCAGGAGGCTCCGCGCCTGCCCGCAACGCTTAGCCTGGTCGGTGCCGATCTGGGGCTGTCGATCGTTCCGGCTTCCATGCGGCGCCTCGTGGCGATGGGATCGTGTTTCGCAGCATCACCGAAGAGGCGCAACTCAGCGCCCCACTGTACCTGGCACTGCGTGAAAACCGGCAATCGCCGCTGATTAGCCGATTCCGCCAGTTGGTAACAGAAACGGCGAACGCGCTGTAGACCGAGCTTAATTGATCTTGCCTGCTTGCGCAGTAACAAAATGATTAGTAGCTGATTAGGCTACGGCGCAAGTAATAGCGCGGACGCGAGCGCCAGGCAACCGGTAACGGTAAGCTTTGTGACTAGCAACACGAACAGTTACCAGGGCCCCCGCAAGGCGTATGGGTAAAATTTATCAAACTCCCCCGCGACATACTTTAGCCATGCCCTTCAATAGGTTAAACTTCCCTGCCTCGGCGAGTTATCACTGCCGACCGTTATGCTTGAATAACAATGAACCAAGGATGTCCACATGCAACAAGGCTCTAAACTGCGGCCGCCGCCAATTGATGTGATCACCATTCAGTCGCAGGTGGTCTACGGTAGCGTGGGGAATGGCATTGCCTACCGCACGTTGTTGAAGAAGAACCTGGAGGTGTTGCAGGTACCGAGCGTGTTGTTTGGTTGCCCGCCCTATTACGGCGCGCCGCACGGGGGAGCCATCTCCAGCGAATGGTTCAGCGGTTTTCTGGAAGATCTGATTGCCCGTGAAGTTGTCTGTCGCGCACGTGCCATCATTATCGGTTACCTGGGTGACGTGGCGCAGTGCCATATTCTGGCCGACTGGCTACCGCGCGTAATTGCCCTCAATCCGGGCATCAAGATCTATATCGATCCGGTGATGGGAGACTACGGCGAAGGGGTTTACGTTGATAAACGTCTGGTTGAGCGTTATCGCTCGCCGTACCTCAATTTGGCCCATGGCCTGACGCCGAATGGTTTCGAACTTGAACAACTGTGCGGCATGGCGCTGAGCACGCGTGAGCAAACCGAACAGGCTGCACGGGCGCTACTCAAAGGCAATACGCAGTGGATACTGGTCACCAGCGCACCTGGCGTGGCAAACGGCGATAAAGAAGTTGGCCTGTTGCTGGTCACCGCCGAAGAGGCGCAAAGCTTCACCCATGCCAAAATCGATTCGCCGGTGAAAGGCACTGGTGATATGTTCACCGCACTGTTAATTGCCCATTTGCTACAGGGGGAATCGTTCAGCAAGGCAGTGCCGACGGCGATCCATGAAGTGTGCGCGGTATTGGAAGATGCAGCGCGTCACGGCTGGCAGGAGATCGGCCACCTGCGGGCGCTGAAGTAGCTATGTGGCCCTTCACCCTTTGGGTGAGGGGCTCAGCGTTTTTTCTTCTTGTTGAAATCCAACTCAAAAGCAAACACCGCGCTTTGAATTTTGCGTTCGGTCAGCATCCCCATCTTGAGAAAACGACAGGATAGTCGCGAAAAATGATGCATTTCGTCTTCATCAATAACATGATCTTCATTCACGGCGATCAGTTCCATATTGACCTTAAACTTACCGTAATCCCCCAAATCCAGATGCGCCTTATTGAACACCAGCCCCGGCTGCATATAGTCAGGCACCGGGCCGTCGATACGCAGGCCAACGCCGCCCGGCGAAAGATCGTGAATACGCAGTTGATACGGGGTGCCATCGCTGTGTTCCCCGTTACAGAAAAATTCACGCCAATAAGGCGTGGTGATGCGTAACTGGCGGCGGCGTTGAATATAAACCAGCTGCTTCGGCAGACGCGCCTCATAAACCGGCGTATCGTTATGCTCGATCAGTTGCGCCTGTTCGACGGAAAATTCGATTTTTGCATCGTGGCTTTCAATCACAATGTTGAATTTCCCTACAGGGATCTGCTCTGGGGCATCGCAATCAAAGACGATGTTATCAGCGCCCACGCTTAATAGCTGGCCATTAAATTCATGCTGCTGATTAGCGATACGCAGCGGCGTTCTTTGCTTATAGATGTCGCGCAAAATTGCCAGCACCTCAAAACGCTCCTGCTTGATAAACCGACCGTTATCAATATGTTCCACCCGCCACTCCCAGCATTGTCCATCGACGCTAACGCTTTCCTTATCCAATCATCACCGCCATCAATACTAAAGTCAAATTTCCCAGCGTTGCCATAATAATGGCAATAACCGGGCAAAACGAGCAGCCCATGCTGCCTGGCCTGCACTATCCCCGATTAAATCCTGGCGGATCTCGATGCCAACATAGGGTAATTCATGGCGTTCCGCATGCACCGGCAGCGTGTAGTCGGTCGCATCGGTCATCGCATAGGGTTCGTTGATGCCGACCTGTAGATCCCCTTCTGCACGCAACAGATCTGCCAACAGCAAGGCAAATTGTGGATGGCGATTAAACAGCAGCCCAACCTGCCACGGCCGCGCATCGCCTTTAAACACCGGAGTAAAGCTGTGCAGGGCGATCACCGCGCAGGGTTGGTTATTGACGCGGCGAGCAGCCAGCGTGTGATTAATGGCTTGGTGATAAGGCTGAAAAATTTCCTGCTCACGGGCCACCGCTTCCGCCGCGCTAATCCCCTGATTACCGGGTATCGGCGTGAACTCAGATACCAGTGGGATCGAACTGGCAATACCCGGCGTTCGGTTACAATCGATCACCAAACGCGAGTAGTGCTGATGAATTAATGTCGCATTCAGCCGTTGAGCCAACAGGCGTGAAACCGCCAGCGCACCGATATCCCAGCCGATATGCCTATCGATATCGCCGCTGGCCAGACCAAGATCGCCCAGTCGTTTTGGAATGGCCTGCCCCGCATGATCGCACAGCAGCAAGAAAGGAGAAGTCGCCTGTGGCAGCTCAACGCTGACGGCCGCAGGCTCATCCGCAAACAACAAAGTTGGGGTATAGGGGGGATACATAGGGCACTCCGGCGCGAGAAAGCGCTAATTCTAGGCGATCCTCTCACCAGCTACCAATATCCTAATGGGAGAATTTGGCGCGGCCGCACTTTCGGTCAAAACGGAGCCGGTGTGTCATGACCCATTGATTGTCTGAATGGGCGCAACATGTGCCACCCTTACGTTGTTAATCGATCTAAAGATGAGCGGCAATATAGCGCTGATAGCGGGCAGGCTTCAGCCGCGTCAGATCGACCAACACTAAACCATCGATACAGTGGTTGAACGCCGGATCGGTACCGAAGTCGATAAACTGCACGCCGCCAGGTTCACACAGCTCGGTGTATTGCTTGTACAACGTCGGGATCGAACAACCGAGGTTGCTCAACAGACTTTTCAGGCGCAGCAAATCTTGCTGATAATCATCACCGGCAAACTGAGCCAATATCTGCGGCAAAGAGGCCGGATAAGGCTGCCGTGACTGGGCTATAGCATGGTCTGGAGAGAAATAGAGGCGATAGAAGGCAATCAACAAATCGCGAGCGGCAACCGGCATACCTCCTGAAATGGATACCGGGCCGAACAGGTAGCGATACTGCGGATATTTGGCCAGATAGGCACCAATGCCGAGCCACAGATAATCCAGACCGCGCTTCCCCCAATAGGCCGGTTGAATAAAGCTGCGCCCCAACTCAATCCCTTGTTCAAGGATCGGTGCCATATCACGATCGTAATGGAACAGGCTGTTGCTATAGATGCCTTCCAGCCCTTTGCTGGCCAATTGCGGCGCAGTGGGGATAAAGCGATAGGCACCGACAATCTCCAGTTCCTCCTCATCCCACAGCACCAGGTGATAATAGTCGTCGTCATAGCTGTCTAAATCACGCCGCCGCCCCGAGCCTTCGCCCACGGCACGGAAAGCGATCTCACGCAGGCGGCCAAGCTCCCGCAGGATCGGTGCTCTGGCCTCCCCCTGGCGGCGATAAAGGAAAATGGTTTTGCCATCCGGCGTAACACCCAGTCTCTCACAGGCGGCCAACGCTTTTTTCAGCTCGAGACGATCTTCCGCCAAGGCGATGGCCGATTCACTGGTAAACAGCCCAGGCTTCCCCTGACCAAGCCGATAGACATGACGGCGGAAACGCTCGGCAAGATCGCGTGCTTGAGTATGGCCATCGTGCCAATGGGCAAATGGAATGCGCCCGCCGACGCGGATTTTGATCCGTCCTCCCTGCTGTTTGAACATCTCACGCACCAACAACAAGGTGGATAACGGGCGATAAATCAGCGAGGTTAAATAGAACAGGCCGCTGTTACGGGCGCTGATATGGATGGGTACGATCGGCGCCCGCGCCTTGGCGGCCAGCCGCAAAAATCCGGTATGCCAGTGGCCATCGCGTATCCCTTTCGGACTCATGCGGGATACTTCCCCCGCCGGGAACAGGATCAGCACACCCTGATTATCCAGCTGGGCCTGCATGGCCTCTATCTGTTGGCGGTTAGTACGGTTGCCCAGGTTATCAACCGGTACAAACAGATTGCGTAAGGGTTCGATACAGCTCAGTAGCTGGTTTGCCACCACCTTGACGTCTGGCCGTACCGCCGCCACCGTCCGCAGCAGCACCAAGCCATCCAGCGAACCAATGGGATGGTTGGCGACCAACACCACCGGGCCCTGGCTGGGGATGTTTTCCAAATCGCCATCGACCAGTTCACAGCTCAAAGCAAAGTAGTCCACCACCTGCTCGATCAGATCCAACCCTTTCAGGTGCGGATATTCGGCAGCAAACTGTTTGAATTCTTTTTCACGCAGTAAGGTTCTTAGCAGGCTACGCTGCCAGGCTGGGGGCGAACGCTGTGGGAAGACATCTTGCAGCAGGCTATCCAAAGTAAACATCGGGTCATCTCCTGGCCTAGTCGCTGCAAACTTATGCCAGCGCCATGACCTGAACATGACCGTTTGATGAAGGAAAGGTGAAATCAGGCACGAAGGGGGAACATCGCCCTACGCAATGAGCCGGTGACGTTTGTCGTTACAGCGCTGCTTCAATACAGGCATTAACCTGTTCCCTCAGTCGCAGTAAGGCAGAAGCCTGGTGAGGGTAACATTTGAAGGTGATGCGCATCCCTAATTCCTTATCGATCAACGGCTCCACCGTGGCGCGATCGGTCAGGCTCTCCAATAACTGCAACGCCCGCAGATCCTGCAGCCCCTGATATGGCGACAGCAGCGGCGTACGCGGTGCGGCACTGTTGCGCCAAAGCTGGCAATAAAAAATTAAGGAAAGCTCACCCGCATTAATCATCGTGGGTGGCTTTCACCCACGGCGGATTTAATCGGCACGGCCAAGAGGATATTAGCCGAATAAATAAGACATTACCGGTTTTCAGTCGGTTTCCATGCTGCTTTCAGTTTATTACCAACCGAAAGGGAAATCGAGAATAAACGGTTGAAATATAAGATTATATTTAAATTTTCCGATTGCGTTGCGCGGTTTCGTTTGCTGTAATTTGCAACGAAAGACTGAAAATACGCCTGTAACGGTTGCTGTGGCTCTCATGCCACGGCTGGAGTTTGCTACGGGTAAATCAGGAGTCAGCTATTCATGATCAATACCGTAAAACGGCGGGAATTAATTATCGACCAGCTATGCCGTGAAGTGATTGCGGTGGTTGACGCCAGCAAGTTTGGCCGCAGCAGTTTCTGCATGATCCGCGGGATCGGCCAGATCCACCGATTGGTTACCGACAGCCGCATTCCGGCCAATTACCTGCATACACTGCAAAATCTGGGGGTCGAGGTGATTAATCGCCGACCAATAAATCTCCGCATCAACAGGCATTTATTAGGCGTTAACCGATTATTTTTTAAGGAGTTACCATCATGACAGGTTATTTTTCTTACGATGCGGACTGGCTGGAGCAACATCATGCGCTGCATACCGCCCGTGAGATTTGGCAGCAGCCGGATCTTTGGGCTGCTTTGCACCAGCAGTTGCTCGCCCAACAGGAGCAATGCTCCGCTTTCCTGACGCCGCTGCTGCAAAACCCGCACCTACACATTGTGCTGTGCGGTGCGGGTAGTTCAGCTTTTGCCGGTCGGGCCTTGGCCCCGTGGCTGAGGGAAAAAACCGGCCGGGATGTTGCGGCCTACGGCACCACCGATATCGTCGCCAACCCGCTGCAATTTCTCGCCCCCTCACGCCCGACGCTGCTGGTGTCCTTCGCCCGTTCCGGCAACAGCCCGGAAAGCGTCGCCTCAGTGGCGCAGGCAGATCAGCTGCTACCTCAGTGCTATCACCTGATGCTGGTGTGCAACCCAGACAGCCAATTGGCAAACTATGCGCATGGCCGTAAGAACGTCTGTGCCCTGGTGATGCCACAGGGATCAAACGACCAGAGCTTTGCCATGACCTCCAGCTTCAGTTGCATGATGCTGAGCACCGCGCTGCTGTTAGGCCCCTATTCCCTTGACGCCGCCCATCAACCGCTGGCGCAGATGATCAAGCGCTGTAGAGAACTGCGTGAAACGTTGCAATCCCAAGTGAAGGCCCTGGCCAGCAGCGGCTTTAGCCGTTACATCGTGCTCGGCAGTAGCTGTTTCACCGGCCTGGCAGAGGAAGCGTCGTTGAAAATGCTGGAACTGACCGCCGGGCAGATCGTCACCCGCTACGACTCGCCGCTGGGCCTGCGTCACGGCCCTAAATTTATGGTCGATCCGCAGACGTTGGTGCTGTTGATGCTTTCCTGTAATCGCTATACCCAGCGTTATGAGCAGGATCTGTGGGACGAACTTCAGCGTGATGGTTTGGCCAAGCAGATGGTTGGCCTTGGCAACTCGCCAACGGAGAAAACGGGCCAGTCCGATTTGCATCATGCCGACGATGATATCTGGCTGTTATTTCCCTATCTGCTGTTCGCCCAGATGCTGGCGTTTGAAACCTCTCTGGCGCACAGTCTGACGCCGGATAACCCTTGCCCAACTGGGGAAGTCAACCGCGTGGTAAAAGGCGTGACCCTTTATCCCTACTCTGCTACCGAGCTGTAAGGAGCCGCTATGTACCTGATATCCAACCGAGAAATGTTGTTGAAAGCGCAAAGACAGGGTTATGCCGTGCCGGCGTTCAACGTACACAATCTTGAAACAGTACAAGTGGTGGCAGAAACCGCCGCCGAACTGCAATCCCCGGTGATCATGGCCGGTACGCCGGGCACCTTCAGCTATGCGGGTACCGACTATCTGGTGGGAATTTGCCGCTCAGCAGCCCAGCGCTACGATCTGCCGCTGGCGCTGCATCTTGACCATCACGAAGAAATCGAGGATATCGCCACCAAGGTCAGAGCCGGGATCCGCTCGGTGATGATCGATGGCTCACACCTGCCTTTTGAGCAGAACATCGCGCTGGTTGCGCAGGCCGTCGCGCTATGCCATCGCTATGGGGCCAGCGTAGAGGCGGAGCTAGGCCGCCTGGGTGGCCAGGAAGACGATCTGATTGTCGATGCCGCAGACGGCTTTTATACCGACCCAAAAGCCGCCCGCGAGTTTGTCGCGGCTACCGGGATAGACTCCCTCGCCGTCGCCATCGGTTCGGCTCATGGGCTGTACCACGGGGAGCCAAAGCTGGATTTTGACCGTCTGGCGCTGATCCGCGAACAGTTGGAGATCCCGCTAGTGCTGCACGGAGCCTCCGGGATCCCTGAAGCGATGGTCAAGCGAGCTATCTCGCTGGGGGTCTGTAAGGTGAACGTAGCCACCGAACTCAAAATCGCCTTTGCCGACGCGGTGAAGAGCTATTTTTCCCAACATCCAGAGGCCAACGACCCGCGTAAATACATCGTCCCGGGCAAATTGGCGATGAAAGAGGTGGTAGCAGAAAAGATCCGTATCTGTGGCAGTGCAGGGATGCTGTAACTCTAAAGAGTAAGGTTAAGGGCCGCAGAATAACGATATGCGGCCTTAACATTAATATCGCCATTTAAAGTCACCCCCGTTATTATAAGCAGCATTAAAAGTAATAATTCTCACATCGCCCCCTAAATCCCCCCACTATGATCTAAATCATGGTTTTACTGCCTGCCCATCCCTACTATTAAATTCAATTAACGAACGATTGCTGTTATTATTATTTACTTAATACATTATAGTAACGTTGGAAATTAAATCATCAGACAATGGAAGTTTATTTTTTAGACAATAATCTACTTTTTTGTTAATGGATGGTTTTACTTTATGCTAATAGGAATAGCTTATGAAATCTATTATTACGGCTTTGGCCATACTGGCAGCCTTACCACTTCCAGCCCATTCAAAACAAGAAGTTAGCCATAAAACCATCTCAGGGAGCATCCAGTTTTCCGGCAAGATCAGCGCCCCAACCTGTGAGATTACGCGCAATGGCGGTCAATATACATCCAGTTGCTATCGTGAAACCGCCGTCAACACCAATGAGTTTATCCAAATGCCATTGGATGATATGGGTTCAGAATTAATGGGCAAACCCGTTCGTGAATCGGTGTTTAATGACCCTTCTCTACAACGAATTACGTTAATTTACAATTAATCCTAATCGACGAAATTCATTGTAATACGATTATTCCCATAAAAATAAATTTGTTGTTTTATAAACATTTTTTAGCGTTTCGCCTCTAGGGGTATACCTACTTGGGTGTACCCTGTTTTTCCTATAACCCCACCTCATCAGCATGTCCGAAATCCGCCATCACATCTGGCTTTTTCATGCAATAATCGCCTTACCAAACACAAGGAGTGAACAACATGCAGACCTTTTTTATTGATCGTATGCCGACGCCGGTCGGTGAACTGGTGTTGATTGGGGATGAGCAAGGACGGATGCGTGCACTGGACTGGACCGATCATGAAGATCGTCTGATGAAGCTGCTCAACAGCCATTATCGAGCCTCTCCCTTCATGATACAGCAGCAAGCCAACCCAGGCGGCCTGACGGAAGTGATACAGCGCTATTTTGCTGGCGAGTTAGCAGCTATCGACACAGTGCCGGTGATGACCGCTGGCACCGAGTTCCAGCGCACCGTCTGGCAGCAACTGCGGCAAATCCCCTGTGGGGAGATCATCACCTACGGGGAGTTGGCCAAGCGCATTGGCAGGCCAACCGCTTCGCGTGCAGTTGGCATGGCTAACGGCACTAACCCAATCAGTATCGTGGTGCCCTGCCACCGAGTGATCGGCTCACAGGGAGCGCTGACCGGTTACGCCGGAGGGGTGCAACGCAAGCAATGGCTGCTGAAACATGAAGGTTTTCTGCCCCAGGATCTGATTTAATCGGCCAACAGCGTCAACGCGCTTTCCTCATCCGTCACCAGGCCGTTGATCCAACGGCCTAGCAAGGCAGCACGAATGGCCTGATGCTTTTCCGCCCCCCCAGCCAGCGCAATCACCGGTTTTTCCGGCCGTTGGCGCAGATTGACGCTGGTCAACCGCCCATCGAGTTCGCTGGCCACCCGCTGGCCTTGCGGATCGATAAAATGGCCCAGCATTTCTGCTACCGCGTTAGATGCGCGAAGGCGATCGACATCTTCCACGGTGATAAATCCATCCTTGTGCAGCGGGCAGTGATATTCGATGGTGCCAATGCCGATAAAGGTCACATCGGCCTGGCTGGCCTTGTCGTTCACTGTGCGGTAAATGCGGTGATTGCACCACAGGGCGCGATCCTGTTCGCTATCGGCAAACAAGGGTGCAGGTAGGATAAAGTAGCGGCCCTGGGTTTTCTCCGCCATCCACAGCGGTACGTCATAGCGAGTACAGGAGCCGTCGGCCGCGATTGCACCAATCAGCGAGACGCAGCTATGCTGTGGCCGCTCCAATTCCGGCAGCTCGTCAATCGCCGCCTTCAGGCTGCGGCCTGAGCCAACCCCAATATTCAATGGCTGTTCACTGCGCAAAAACTGCGCCATCACTTCAGCCCCGGCTACCGCCACCGCGCGGTTTATCCCGGCACTCTCCATTCCCTGGCTAGGCACAACCTGGCACAGCGTTAAGCCATAGCGTTCACTAAGACGATTGTTCTTTGATATTGAAGGCGTGGTGTGGGTGTATACCGGTCTGTATCTGGTGGCGGCGGTGTTGACGTTGGTCGTCAAGGTCGACCAGCCAGGGCATAACAACGTCCCGCATTATGTCCAGGCCAACGACGGTTTGGTAAAAAATAGCGCCTGATTTTAAAGGCGGGCGCTGCACTTTACCGTCATCACTGCCTAGCCCATTCACCGCACAAATTTGTGTTGAAATATTTACTCGTTAACCTTCGTGATAATCACAGATGAAGGCAATTCCACCCTTAATACCCCTATATAAACTAAGACTAATCATAAAAACCCGATGATACTGTGGGATTTATTCGTTTTTTATATATCTTTAGCCGACAGCAACTTGGTTTTTCCGAAATAGATAAATCACTAAACATCAGTATGCTACGGAATAATGAGCAATAGGCCTGTTTAAATATCACACAAAATGTCGCCGTTCTTGTTCTTGCTGTACTTATCACCTGCCGTAAAAGATGTTAAAATTGACTCATATCAATTATTGCGTGAGCTTAATCTATGATCCCGGAAAAACGCGTGATTCGTCGTATCCAGTCAGGTGGTTGTGCGATCCATTGCCAAGACTGCAGCATCAGCCAATTATGTATTCCTTTTACGCTGAATACGCATGAGCTCGACCAACTCGACAATATCATCGAGAGGAAAAAGCCGATCCAGAAAGGTCAGACGCTGTTTAAAGCCGGTGACGAACTGAAATCACTGTACGCCATCCGCTCCGGGACCATCAAAAGCTACACCATCACCGAACAGGGCGACGAACAAATCACCGGCTTCCATCTGGCGGGCGATCTGGTGGGCTTTGATGCCATCGGTGGCCTGAAGCACCCAAGCTTCGCGCAAGCGCTGGAAACCTCCATGGTCTGTGAGATCCCGTTTGAAACCTTAGACGATCTCTCTGGCAAAATGCCTAATCTCCGCCAGCAAATCATGCGTTTGATGAGCGGTGAGATCAAAGGCGACCAGGATATGATCCTGCTGCTGTCGAAGAAGAACGCCGAAGAGCGCCTGGCCGCTTTCGTTTATAATCTGTCGCACCGCTTTGCCGAACGGGGTTTCTCACCGCGTGAGTTCCGTTTAACCATGACCCGTGGCGATATCGGCAACTATCTGGGCCTGACGGTGGAAACCATCAGCCGCCTGCTGGGGCGTTTCCAAAAAAGCGAAATCCTCAGCGTGAAAGGCAAATACATCACCATCGAAAACGTAGACGCCCTGTCGCACCTGGCTGGCGCTTCGCGCATCAACGTCTCCGTTAGCGCCTGACCCTCTTCTGGGCCAATGATTCGCTGAAATTGTTGGCCCGGCCCCTTTCTGCCGCTGTTCTGTTTTTCAATGTTAGGTTACTCTGTAGTTGAACAGGCTGTTGATCTACAGCTGTAAGGAGGCCCTATGGCGAAGTATCAGAATCTTCTGGTGGCTATTGACCCCAATCAGGACGATCAACCGGCGCTGCGCCGGGCGGTTTATCTGATCAAGCGGAACGGCGGGCGGATTAAAGCTTTCCTTCCTATCTATGATTTCTCCTACGAAATGACCACCCTGCTTTCACCAGACGAAAGGACGGCGATGCGGCAAGGGGTGATCAGTCAACGGGCGGCGTGGATTAAGGAGCAATGCCGATTCTATCTTGAAGACGGTGTCCCCATTGAAATCAAAGTGGTGTGGCACAATCGCCCCTATGAGGCGATCATTCAGGAAGTGCTGAGCGGCAACCACGATTTACTGTTGAAAATGGCCCATCAGCACGACAGGCTGGAATCGGTGATCTTCACCCCGACGGACTGGCATCTGCTGCGCAAGTGCCCTTGCCCGGTATGGATGGTGAAAGACCAACCCTGGCCAGAAGGGGGTAAAGCGCTGGTGGCGGTCAACCTGTCCAGCGAAGAGCCTTATCATGACCCACTTAATATTCGACTGGTGAAAGAAACGCTCGAGTTGGCGCAAAACGTCAATCAAACCGAAGTGCACCTGGTAGGCGCCTACCCGGTCACCCCGATCAATATCGCCATCGAACTGCCCGATTTTGACCCCAGCATCTATAACGATGCGATCCGCGGGCAACACCTGATCGCCATGAAGGCGCTAAGGCAAAAATTCCATATCAACCAAGAATTCACCCACGTGGAGAAAGGCCTGCCGGAGGAAGTGATCCCGGATTTGGCCGAGCATCTGCAAGCGGGCGTGGTGGTGTTAGGTTCTTTGGGCCGCACCGGTATTTCTGCCGCGTTTATCGGCAATACCGCGGAACAGGTGATCGACCATCTGAAATGTGACCTGCTGGTGCTCAAGCCGGATGACTTCGACTGCCCGATCATCATGGATGAAGACGACGAGCACGACGATGAAGATTGATTTCGGTGCGTTATAAAACAAACAGGGCCCAAATGGGCCCTGTTTGACATTCTGGGGTAGAAATTAAAGCTCTACCACGTCGAAACGTACGTCTGGATTAACGTCAGCGTCATAATCCACTTCTTCCAGACCAAAACCGAACAGGCGCAGGAACTCCTGCTTGTAGCCAGTGTAATCGGTCAGTTCGCTCAGGTTTTCTGAAGTGATTGACGGCCACAGATCGCGGCAGGCCTGCTGCACATCATCACGCAGTTCCCAGTCATCCATACGGATACGGGCATGATCGTCCAGCGGCATCTCTTCGCCGTACAGGCGGGTATGCATCAAACGGGAAACCTGTTCCATGCAGCCTTCGTGAATGCCCTTCTCTTTCATGATCTTGAAGGCCATAGAGATATACAGCGGCATCACTGGAATTGCAGAAGAAGCCTGGGTGACCACGGATTTCAGCACGGCAACGTGAGCGGTGCCGCCCTTGGCAGCCAGATCGCCACGGATGGCAGTAGCAGCACGATCCAAATCTTCTTTAGCGCGGCCCAGCGTACCGTGCCAGTAAATTGGCCAGGTCAGATCGGTACCGATATAAGAGTAGGCAACAGACTTGGCACCGTCGGCCAGCACGCCCGCTTCTTCCAGCGCCGACATCCACAGTTCCCAATCCTGGCCACCCATCACGGTGATGGTGTTCTGGATCTCTTCTTCGCTCGCCGGTTCAACCGTGGCGGTGATGATTTGGTCTTTGTTGGTGTCGATAGCGGTGGTGGTGTAAACCTCACCGATTGGCTTCAGTGCAGAGCGCACGACTTCGCCCGTTTCCGGCATTTTACGCACCGGCGAAGCCAGCGAGTAAACCACCAAATCGATCTGGCCCAGGTCGGCTTTGATCAGCTCAATCACTTTGGCCCGGCATTCGTTGGAGAAGGCATCACCATTGACACTTTTCGCGTACAGGCCAGCTTCTTTAGCGGCTTTGTCAAAAGCAGCTGAGTTGTACCAGCCAGCGGTGGCCGTTTTACCTTCGCTGCCCGCTTTCTCGAAGAATACGCCGATGGTGGCGGCGTCGCTGCCAAAGGCAGTGGCAATACGGGAAGCCAGACCATAACCGGTAGATGCACCGATCACCAGCACACGTTTAGGGCCATTGGCAATCTTGCCCTGCGCTTTGGTGTAGGCAATCTGACGACGAACATTGGCTTCACAACCGACCGGATGAGTGGTGGTACAGATAAAGCCGCGAACCTTAGGTTTGATAATCATAATGGGTCTAGGATCCGTTAAAGGGATGAAATCAGGATATAAGATACCTCATTGTGCTCCTTTATGGTGATCTGATGTGTTGAATTGCACATTTTATGAACATATTTTGTTAGATTAAGCACAAACATCACCTTATTTGACTAAAAAACCACCACTTTTTTTGTTTATGCAAGCCCCAAAATGTCGTTAGAGGCCGAACATGTATTGAACGCCCGATCCGAATCAGGGATGCAGTCAGCATAATCCAAGGCTCAAGCTTCGATAATGAATGAGTTGTCCAATCCAGTCGATCACGTAACGCTATTTCTGGCTCAAGTTCTGGGGACAGCTCAAAACAAGGGAGATGGAACTCCCGTAACTCAGAAAATGACTACTATTAATTGCCTATCTGGTCAGGTGTTTTTTAAAATCAAATGACAATTAACCAGGAGTTATCTTAATATAAAAACCGTGTTTTTTTATATAAAAATTAATCAACCCCCATCCCAGTAGCCATAATGCAAGTCACCTTATTAAGGTTACGTTTAATATTTTTAGTGTATTACCTCGATTTTAATGATAAAAAGTCCCACGCAATACAGCCTATATACCGGTATAAAACATACCGCGCAACCTGCGGCTGTATGCTTATAGTTAGCGTTGCATTTCAAGGTTGAATTTGCGCCTCACTTTAACAAGAGATACATCCATAGTATCAACTTAAATCATTCATTAACCAAATGAATAGCATCTGTATTAATCCAAAATGGAAATAAAAATGGACAATATCAAGCAGAATAATGGAAGCTGTATTTACGCCCCGGTAACCTTAGGGCAAAGAGAGGTTTGGCTGATGCAACAACTGTCGCCAGACCTACCCTTTAATATTTCAGAATATGCAGAAATTAATGGGGATTTACATGTCCCTACATTCGAAAAAGCAGTCAGCGATATTGTGGCAGAAACACCCGGGTTGAAAAGTCGCTTTGCCGTTGTCGAAGGCGACTTATACCAGTTTACCGATAGCAACATCACCGGCCAGTTACAGCTCATTGACCTCACCGATGACTCAGAGCAAACGTTTGATTTAGAAGCCTGGGTTCAGGCAGACATCACCACCCTGGTCTCCGTTGAGGATGCCGAGCTGTTCAATTTTTCATTAATTTGCTTAGCGAAAAATAAATTCATTTATTATCATCGTTGTCACCACGTGCTGATGGACGGTCGGAGCATGGTATTAATCTCTCAGCGTATCAGTGAAAGATATGACGAGTTAATCTCCAACAAAGAACCCCAGGAAGTATTATCTTACAGCGCTGACTTACTCGCAAGAAAAGACATTGCATATCTACAATCAAAAAGATTTTCTCTCGATGAAACATTTTGGAGTGGCTACTGCAACGAATCGAACGAATCAAGTCGACTATCCTTCCTAAGTCACACCCCCTATGACAGAAACATATTAAAAGAAGAGCAATGCATCGACGATGGCATTAACGAAGAAATAGCATTCATTGCTAAAACTCACAACATCAGGGCTAATCATCTATATATCTCAGCCATTGCCACTCATTTTTACACTCTTACGGGAATAAAAAAACTCTCATTCAGCCTTCCGGTCGCCGGCATTGAAAGCAAAGCTCGGATGCTTAAAGGCATGACCTCAAACACCTTGCCATTTGAAATTACTATCGAACCAACGTCAAATATTATTGACGTAGCTAAAACTGTCAGTAAAGAAATGACTGGTATATTGAAGCACCAGCGCTATCGCGGCGAAAACATTCAGAGGAAAAATAAACAGGATTTTGGTTTTGGACCATCTATTAACTTGATGCTATTTGACCGCGGCGCCCCCTTCCAGCATTGTGAAACAAAATGGATCAAGGCTAAAGGTTCTCAGACTCACGGTTTTGCTATCGTGCTGGATGATAAGGGCTACGGCAAAGGCTTATCCATCAGTTTTTATGGCAGTGATAAACTACATACCCTTGAAGATATATTCGATCATCATGACAGATTTCGCTCAATTCTTGAGCTGGTGGTCGCCAACCCACAACAGCCGATTGCGGTAATTGACCGCCAGATTTTAGCCTCTCGGGCCACCTGTGTGCGCCGAAATCTGTTTGAGAACATCAGGGCTCCTCTCTCTGCTGCAGTGATTAACTGGGCAGTGCAGGATGCACGGCAAATCGCTCTTCTTTCTCTATCATTAACCAATAAATCAGGCATCACCCCGCCAACAACCCAATTAAAAATACTGATAAACCATCAACTCTACATAGTGAATAAAATCAATGTGTTGGATGAAAAATCGAACTATTCTCCCGGCACACTGGTGCGGCTGGACGACCAGAATGACACCTGGCAGCTTTCCACCCATACCAACGATATTATTCTCAGCGATTTCGCCACCCTGGAAGGTGCGCCCCTTTCTGCGACAATGCTGGCGAAGCAAGGAAATCTGGCTCCAGGGAGCAGGTTGCCTACATTGACCGAGCAGCAGTCAACGGCACTTTCTGCCGAGTTGACCAAACTTGTCGTTCATGAGCCATACTGGCTGGCTAAACTCGAGCGGTTTAATCCCGTTGCTTTCCCTTATTGGATAAGAAAAACCGAGGAACCCACCCACTTGTTAGCCAGTCAATGGCAATCATCCGAAGTGCTCAAGGATGTTGATGACAGTAGCCTGAAAGTGGCGGCTATCTTTGCTGCTTATCTGCATAGCCTGTCCGGCGAGCAGAGTTTCCAACTTGGTTATCAGGTTATTCCTGCACATTCTGAACTTTGCTCACAGCTTGCTTCCTCATGGGTTCCTTTGGATGTGGCTGACATTCACGAGCAGCTCCCCCTTGACGAGATTGAGAATAATCTAGCTACAGAAATTAAACGGTTAGAACAGTCTCATGGTTTTGCTAAAGATATTGTGCTACGTCATGAAAAATTAAGAAAAAATGCCAGACTGCAGGACAAGCCTGCATATGCACTCGCAATGGCTATTACAAATGGTGATAGTGGCATTCATTCAGAGCCGGGGATAAACCCTGACGATTTCCCATTATTGGTATTGCAAATCAACGCTAACAACGGTCATTTCCGTTGGGTTTACAATGCAGCATACTTGTCTGAAGGCCAAATCAAAGCAATAAATGATCATATCTTACAAGGATTAAAAAGCACCATTGAGCTCAGAAATGCCTCCCTTGCTGTTGATAACATTAGCTTTATTCCTAAAGAGGAAGAAACGTTATTACTGGAGACACTGAATCGCACGGAATACGACTATCAGAATAATCTATGTATTCATAGCGTCTTTAAGCAACAGGTTGCAAAAACGCCTGACGCCATCGCCATTTGTCATGGTGAGGAAAAGTTAACCTACTTCGAGTTTGACCAGATCGCTAATCGCATTGCTCATCACCTGATTGGTTTGGGTATTAAAGCGGACATGCGCGTTGCCATGTGTATGGAGCGCAGTTGCTTACAAATCGCCACGCTGTTTGGTATCTTGAAATCTGGCGGGTGTTATGTGCCGCTGGATCCTACCTACCCCAGCGAACGCTTGAACGATGTGCTGCATGACGCTAATCCCTCGGTACTTTTGGTCGATTCTGCGGGCCAGGCCATTCTTGCTGGCAGCACTGAAGCGACGGCTTATAATGTCACCCATTTGTTAGAGAGGGAGCCGCCAGATAGCACCACACCGCCGCTTAACGCGTGTTCCGTCAATCATCTGGCCTATGTGATATTCACTTCCGGCTCGACAGGGCGCCCTAAAGGCGTGATGGTTGAACATGCGCAGGTGATGAACCTGTATTACGCCCTCAAAAGCGACGTCTTCTCCCATTACCCACCGCAATCTAAGGTTTGCCTGAACTCCAGCCTTTCATTTGACGCGTCATTACAAAGCCTGCTCAGCTTGCTTGACGGCCACCAGTTGCATATCGTACCGCACGATGTACGGGTTGATGGCGTTAGGTTGGTACAGTTTATCCAGCAGCATGCTATTGATGTATTTGACTGCACGCCAACCCAGCTGGAAATGCTATTGCTCTCCAACCTGCCTGAACGGATAAACTCACTGATCCTGCTGATTGGTGGTGAGGCGTTGTCATCCCAGACCTGGCAGCGCCTGTGTACAATAAAGCACTTTACTGCCTTTAACCTGTACGGCCCGACGGAGTGCACCGTTGACGCTACAGTGGCTAGAATAACTGAATCACACCCGCTGCCAACCATTGGCCGCCCTATCGCCAATACCGCAATTTACCTGCTGGATAATCGGTTAAAACCGGTGCCTTTCGGTGCAGTTGGCCACATGTACATTAGTGGTGACGGCGTGGCCCGTGGCTATCTCGATCATCCCGAGCTGACCGAAGAACGCTTTAGCGCCGATCCTTTCTGCAATAAAAACCGGCGCATGTACCGCACCGGCGATTTGGCCCGCTATCTGGACGAGGGTTATCTGGAATATTTGGGCCGCGACGATCAGCAGGTCAAAATCAACGGCTACCGCATTGAGCCTGGAGACATCGAGGCGAAACTCCTCAGCCATTCCCAGGTTAATGAAGCCGTGGTTATCGCGTATGAAGCGCCTTCGGGAGAGAAACAGCTTGCCAGTTATCTGGTGATGGCCGAAAGCGCTGAAACGGAAGAGCTACCTCGCCGCCTGCGGGATTATCTGCGTAGCTTACTGCCTGAATTTATGTTGCCTATCGCCTACCAGCCCTTGGCACAATTACCTTTGACACCGAATGGCAAGATTGACCGCAAACGTCTGCCGTCCCCTGGTTTTAGCGCCTATGTACATCAATCCTATCAGGCACCACAGGGAGAAACCGAGCAAGCGCTGTGCGTCATCTGGGCAGAAATACTGTGTGTTGACAAAATAGGCCGCAACGACAGCTTCTTTGACATTGGCGGCGACTCATTGATGGCCATGAAATTACTCAGCAAGGTGCAATCCCGCTGGCACAGCAAAATCGCAATGAGCGCTTTTTTTGCCCAACCAACGTTGGCGCAACTGGCAGAATTGGTTTCACAGTCTGCGCGACAAACCGCTGGCCAGATGACTCCCTTAGCGCCCGATGCACATATTCCACTGTCCTTCGCCCAGAATCGCCTGTGGTTTATTGAGCAACTGGGAAACAGTGATGAAAATTATAACGTTCCGTTATGGTTGAAAATGCGCGGCGCGCTTAATACTGATGTTTTGCAACGCAGCCTTAATCATCTGCTCGATCGTCATGCCTCATTACGTTCGATTTTTCTCGTTCAAAACGGCGTTGGCTATTGCAAACTGCGGCCAACTGGCAGCCAGGTTACGTTGGATGAATACGACTTTTCCGCAGCAACTCACCCCCGCGCCGCCGTTGAACAGCTATATCAGCGTGAAATTGTCCATAAATTTGATATCGCACAGGGCCCGCTGCTGCGCGCTTCGCTGGCAAAAACCGCAGCCGATGAGCACTATTTACTGCTGATTATTCATCACATCGTTACCGATGGCTGGTCGATGGAGATCCTGGCACGTGAACTGGGAATTATCTATAGTGCCTGGATTGAGGATGCGGCCAATCCGCTGCCGGCTTTACCGTTGCAGTACCCCGATTATGCCCAATGGCAGCAGCAGTGGTTGCACAGTAATGAGTGGGAGGCTCATGCTCAGTTCTGGCTTCAGCAGTTGCATAGCGTACCCGAGCGGCTGACCCTGCCGACCGATCATGCAAGACCTGCGCAGCAATCATTTCTGGGGGCTTCGGTTCCCATCGTGCTGGAGCCGCAGTTGGCTGACAACCTGCGCCAACTGAGCCGTAAACATCACACGACGCTGTTTATGACCTTAATGAGCGCATGGTCTATCGTGCTATCGCGCCTTGCCGGGCAGCAAGATCTCACGATCGGTACGCCAGTTGCTAACCGTCAGGTGGCAGAAAGCGAGGATATGGTCGGTTTCTTCGTCAATACTCTGGCAATGCGCATTAATTTATCTGCGGCCCCCACGGTGGCGGAACTGTTGTCACAGGTGCGGGAACTCACACTCAGCGCACAAGAACATCAGGCGCTGCCGTTCGATCAGGTGGTAGAATTAATTCAGCCGCAGCGCAGCATGGATAAAACGCCGCTCTTCCAGGTGATGTTTGCCTGGGAGAATCTCGACGCCGTTGCCCCCACGCTGACCGGGCTGGATGTGAAGTTGAACGATCCTCAAGTCACCCGCGTCAAATTCGATCTGGAACTGAGTCTCGGCCCCCGTGATCGCAGCATCGTTGGCTCGCTGAACTACGCCACTGCGCTGTTTGATACCAGTACCATTGAACGTCACCGCCAGTATCTGATCGCAGTGCTACACGCCATGGTTCGTGACGACCAACAACCGGTTGATCGTATTGGAATGCTCTGCGCACAGGAGCAGCATCGACTGCTCGAACAGTGGAATCAAACCGCGGAACCTTATCCGCAGGATATCTGCACCCATCAGTTGTTCGAGCAACAGGCCCGTCGTCATCCGGATGCCATTGCCCTCACCTATCAGCAGTTCACCCTGAGCTATTCCAATTTGAATAATCAGGCGGATCATCTGGCCGAACGACTAATAGCCCTGGGCGTCAAGGTGGAGGATAAAGTGGCCATTTGCAGCCAGCGATCGCCTGAAATAATCGTGGCCATGCTGGCAACGCTGAAAGCGGGGGCCGCCTATCTCTCCATTCCGCCCGATATTGCTACCGATCGGCTGCGCTTTATGCTGGAAGATGCCAAACCCGCCGTTGTTCTGGCAGCACCCGCTCAGCAGGCTCGTTTCAGTGAGTATGATGTCCCCTTCTGCCCGCTGCCGGACGTTACTCAACGCTATTCTGAGCGCCCTCATCTTTCGGTCGCTGTCGCGCCACATAATTTGGCCTATGTGATCTATACCTCCGGCTCAACGGGTAACCCGAAAGGCGTGATGGTTGAACACCGCAATCTGGTGCAATTAGTCAACCGCTGGTGTGAACGATGGGGCATTGGTTTAGGTGATAATTACCTGCAATTTTGCAATCTGACCTTTGACGTCTCGGTCTGCGAGATCTTCTCCGCCCTCACTTCCGGTGCCAATTTGGTTCTGCGAGATGACCAGTGGCTGACCAGCACAGAACAGTTCTGGCAACGGTGTGAACAACACCGTATCAGCCAAATGATCCTACCTTATCAATTCTGGCGGCGATTATGTGAAGAAAGCACTCGGCCATTGCCTTCATCCCTGAGATCTATCGCCTTTGCTGGCGAGGCGGCCGCGCCGGAAATGCTGCAACGCTGGCTAAGCCACTATCCCGATTCGCCGGTACTTATTAACGGTTATGGCCCAACAGAAGCCACGGTACTAGCGACCGCGTATGTACCGAGCTTAGGCCGTTCTCATATTGATAGTATTGGTTATCCCATTGCCAACTATCGACTCTACCTACTGGATCCCCACGGCACGCCAGTTCCACAGGGCGTGATTGGCGAACTGTATATCGGCGGGCCAGGCGTGGCGCGCGGCTATCTGAATCTGCCAGAGCTCACGGCGGAACGATTCCTGCCGGACCCCTTCAACCCTCAACCGAATGCCCGTATGTATCGCAGCGGCGATCTGGCCAGCTATCTGCCCGATGGACGGGTACAGTTCCACGGACGCAATGACCACCAGGTGAAAATCCGTGGTTTCCGCATTGAGTTAGGGGAAATCGAAACCCAACTCAACGCCCATCCGCAGGTAAAAGAATCGGCACTAGTGGCCCTGGATGATCACAAGGAGGGTAAACGTCTGGTAGCCTATGTGGTCGCTGATTCGACTCAGCCACGGCCCGATATCGTTGAATTACGCAACCACTTGGTCGCTCGATTACCGGAATATATGGTGCCTGCCGCTTACGTACTGCTGGCCGAGATGCCAATTACCGCCAATGGCAAGCTGGATCGTAAAGCGTTGCCTGCACCACAGAACGACGCCTATGTGCATCGCGACTATCAAGCCCCGCTGGCTGGGATCGAAACCACGCTGGCTGAAATTTGGCAAACGGCAATGGGAGTCGAGAAAGTAGGACGACAGGACCATTTCTTCGAACTGGGTGGCCATTCACTATTGGCCGTTCGGGTCATCAGCCAGTTGCAGCAAAAACTCAATATCAACGTGCCGCTGGCGGCGCTGTTTGATTATCCTCTGCTGTGGGAACTGGCACAGGCTATCAGTCATCCGGGCTGCCTATGTGACGCCACCGTTCCCACTGTCATTACGCCTGCGCCACGAAACAAGCCTCTACCGCTGTCCTTCTCTCAACAACGCCTGTGGTTCTTGTCGCAACTCAACGACAACGATTCGAACTACAACGTGCTGATGGCGCTGGCATTAAGTGGCCCCGTGAATGTACCGATATTGCAGCAAAGTCTTAACGCTTTATATGCCCGCCATGAATCATTGAGAAGCAATTTTGTTTCCCATGGCCAGGAGGAACCACAGGTGATCCTGCGGGATGCCCAGCCTGGCATCCCGCTGATTGAATACGATTTACGCGAACGGAAAGACCACGCTGACCCGATGCAGGTCATTTACCAACAGGAAGAACGCTGGGTGTTTGATATTTCCGCCGAACCGCTGGTACGGGCTAGCTGGCTGCGCCTGGGAGATTGCGACAACGTTCTGTTGCTGACGCTACACCATATTATTACCGATGGTTGGTCGATGGAAATCCTGGTGCACGAGTTGGGCTGCCTTTACTCAGCATTACTGCAACAACAGCCCGATCCGTTGCCAGCGTTACCGATCCACTATCCAGACTATGCGGTATGGCAACAGCAGTGGCTTGATAGCCCACTCTGGGAGGCGCAGGGGCAATTCTGGCAACGCCTGTTAGCCGGTGCGCCTGAACGACTGACGCTGCCGACCGATCGACTGCGTCCTGAGCAGCAGTCCTTTATTGGTTCCAGCCTGCCGATAGTGCTGAGTAGCCAGCTTTCCGAACGGTTGCGGCGTCTGAGTGCCAAACAAGGCACTTCGCTGTTTATGACGTTACTGAGCGCCTGGTCTATCGTATTGTCCCGCCTGTCGGGTCAGGATGATGTGGTGATCGGTACGCCGGTCGCCAACCGCAATCAGGCCGAGTGTGATGGAGTTGTCGGTTTCTTTGTGAATACGTTGGCACTGCGGATTAATTTATCCGAGGCACCGACCGTGGCCCAGTTGCTGGCACAGGTACGGAAAACTACCCTTGATGCACAGGAACATCAGGCACTGCCGTTCGAGCAAGTGGTTGAAATAACCCAACCGCCGCGTAGCCTGGACAAGACGCCACTGTTCCAGGTAATGTTTGCACTGGAAAACGTCGATGATATCGCGCCGAAGATGGCCGAATTAAAGGTAAAACTGCTGGAACCGCCGGTCAGCCGCGTTAAGTTTGACCTGGAGTTGAGCCTGGGTGAACGTAATAAAATCATCACCGGCTCGCTGAATTATGCCAGCGCACTGTTTGACCTGGAAACCGTTCAACGTCACCAACAGTATCTGATCGCAGTACTCGAGGCGATGGTGCTCAATGAAGACCAACATATCGGCCAGATTGATTTGATCTGCGAACACGAGCGCCATCTTCTGCTGGAACAATGGAATCAGACCGCCAAACCTTACCCGTCAGAATGCTGTATCCACCAACTGTTTGAGCAACATGCCAAGCATGACCCCGACGCCGTTGCTCTGGTCAATAAAACCTGCGTCATAAGCTATGGGGAACTGAATCTGCGGGCGAATGCTTTAGCCCATCAGTTGATGGAGCAAGGGGTAAAAGCAGAGGATCGCGTGGCTATCTGCGCCGATCGCAGCGCGGAAATGATTGTGGGTATTCTGGCAATACTCAAAGCTGGCTGCGCTTACCTTTCTCTACCACACGATATTGCAGCCGAACGGCTGAAGTTTATGCTGGACGATGCCAAACCGGTGATTATTCTGGCCGAACCGGCAACGCTAGCGCTATTCCAAGACTGCGGTATTACTCATCGCCTGCTCCCAGAGGTTAATTCTGAGGTTATACCTACAATGGCTAATCCACAGCCTCAGCTAGCGCCGCACAATCTGGCCTATGTGATCTACACTTCCGGCTCCACCGGCAACCCGAAAGGGGTATTGGTAGAACACGGCAATTTGGTGCAACAGATGGTGACCTGGTGCCAGCAGTGGAAGTTGGGTAAACAGGACAAAGTGTTGCAGTTCTGTAATACCACCTTTGACGTTTCAGTTTCCGAGATTTTCTCGGCATTGACCTCTGGAGCGACATTGGTGCTGCGCGATGACAGGTGGCTAGCAGGTAGCACTGATTTCTGGCAGCTATGCCAAGAATACGGCATCAGTTATCTGGATATTCCTTACCAGTTTTGGCGCAAACTCTGTGAAGAAAGCCGCGGGCCACTGCCTCCTGCCCTACGTCTGGTCTGTATCAGTGGAGAAGCCGCCGCACCGGAAATGCTCGAGCGCTGGCTGAAACAGTACCCAGACAAGCCTGAGTTGGTTAACTGTTATGGCCCGACGGAAACCACCATTACCGCCACGACCCACTCACCAAAATTGGGGGTCGATCATATTGATGCTATCGGACGCCCGACGGCCAATATTCGCATTTACTTATTGGATAATGAAGGTCATCCGGTACCGCGTGGCGTAATTGGCGAAGTTTATATCGGCGGGCCGGGGGTCGCACGTGGCTACCTGAACCTGCCAGCTATGACCGCCGAACGCTTCCTGCCCGATCCTTTCAGTTCCGTTGTCGGAGCACGTATGTACCGTACCGGCGATCTGGCCAGCTATTTGTCCGATGGACGGCTACAGTTCCACGGACGGAACGATCATCAGGTGAAAATCCGTGGTTTCCGTATCGAATTAGGCGAAATAGAAACGCAGCTCAATAGCCACTCGCAGGTTAAAGAAGCGACAGTGCTGGCACTGGATGACCATAAAGGTAGTAAGCGATTGGTCGCTTATATGGTCGCTACTGCAGATGTATCGGCACCAGAACCAATGGCACTGCGTCAGTATCTGCAAAGCCGCCTTCCTGACTATATGATACCTGCCGCCTATGTATTGATGGAACAGATGCCTATCACGCCAAACGGCAAGCTGGATCGAAAAGCTCTGCCTGCACCGCAGGAAAATGCATTCCTGCATCAGCCCTATGAAATACCGCGACCGGGGCTGGAGAGCACCATTGCCAATATTTGGCAATCCCTGCTCGACGTGGATAAAGTCGGTCGCCATGACCACTTCTTCGAACTGGGTGGACACTCATTACTTGCTGTTAGCGCTGTAAATCTGACGAATCGTACAATCGACGATACGGTTAGCGTTAGCGATGTCTTTATCGCACCGACGGTTAAGCAATTGGCGAATCGGATAAAAACGCGGGTTCGTACCAGTACGGAGATAGATTTACGGCAAAAAGCACAGCTGCCGGAGGATATTCAGCCGTTGCCAAGTGAGCGTAAGCAAAGCGGTGCCATTTTACTTACCGGCGCTACCGGCTTTGTTGGCCGTTTCTTACTGCGAGAATTACTGGATACCACCCAGAGTAAAATCTATTGCCTGGTGCGCGGTCAGGATCAGGCCGACAGCCTGCAACGCCTGAAGAACATTCTGGATAAATGGTCCCTGTGGCGAGAGGGGGATGAACAACGAATCATCGCTGTCAGGGGGAATATCAAAGAGTATCGGCTGGGAATGGATGATCAGGCTTACGCCAAGCTCAGCCAGGACGTTGGCGTGATATTCCATTCAGCCGTCAGCATGAACCACCTTGAATCATTCGATATGGCATATCAGGCAAATATTGCTGGCTTGATTGAACTGTTACGTTTAGCCACTCAGGGAACCAACAAAATTCTGAACTTTGCCTCTACGCTTAGCGTGTTCAGCCCTATTGCTCAGACAGGCCATCGTGTGGTTAACGAGACCTCGTCGATTCAGGATGAACGACACATTGCGGATCAGGGCTATGTGGCCAGTAAATGGGTCGGTGAGGAAATTGTCAATCTGGCCGTTGCCCGGGGTGTGGCTTGTAATATTTTCCGCCTGGGGCTGATTACTGCCGATTCTGAGCTTGCACGTTATGACGAGCTGCAAGCTTTTTATCGGCTGTTTAAGAGCAGTATTCAGATGGGAATGGCGTTTGAAGACGCCTATGGCGATATTCAACTGACACCAGTAGATTACACCACCAAAGCGTTAGCGTATTTGGGCTTGTTACATGATCCTGCGGAAAACATCTTCCATCTTTCCGCCATGGAGGGAATTCCACGACGCGATTTCATTGAACAGTTGAATGCTCATCTGCCGCAACCCATGACGGTGGTTTCACATCGTCAGTGGCTACAAGAGGCTCGTCGCCGCTATCAGCAAGGGGAAATTTTACCGATCACCCCGCTGATCCAGGACATGATGATGTCCAATGATGATGAACTGGATAACCTCTATCAATCTCTGGAGATAGCCACTATCAGTTACGATAGCAATCGAACGCAGGAGCTATTGGTTCAGGCAGAAATTACGCTGCCAGCTACTGGTAGCCACTGGTATCGGTCATTTGTTGATTCACTGGAGAAATAACCAACGGCCAGATAAACGGTAACACCTGCTGCGTTAAACGCGTATTACGGGCAATCAACCGTTAAAAAAATGCCAGTCACCGAGAGGTGACTGGCATTGTGTTTTCTAAATCAGTTTGATTACAGTGCGCGCAGGATCGCTTCCACGCTGGCCTTGGCATCGCCAAACAGCATCTGGGTGTTCTCTTTAAAGAACAGCGGGTTCTGCACCCCGGCATAACCGGTATTCATCGAGCGTTTGAACGCGATAACGTTTTGCGCTTTCCACACTTCCAGCACCGGCATACCGGCGATTGGGCTGCGCGGATCTTCCAACGCCGCCGGGTTTACCGTGTCGTTGGCACCAATGACCAGGACGGTATCGGTGTCCGGGAAGTCATCGTTGATTTCGTCCATTTCCAGCACCACATCGTACGGCACGCGGGCTTCCGCCAGCAGCACGTTCATGTGGCCCGGTAAACGGCCCGCCACCGGGTGAATACCAAAGCGCACCTTGATGCCGCGCGCTCGCAGCTTCTCGGTGATTTCCGCTACCGGATACTGCGCCTGTGCCACTGCCATGCCGTAGCCTGGGGTGATGATCACCGAGGTGGAGTTACGCAGCTGTTCCGCCACTTCTTCCGCCGTGGTTTCGCGGTACTCGCCCATCTCTTCTGCGTCGCCGGTTGAGGAACCATCGGTACCAAAACCACCGGCAATCACGCTGATAAAGGAGCGGTTCATCGCCTTACACATGATGTACGACAGGATCGCACCGGAAGAACCGACCAGCGCACCGGTCACGATCAGCAGGTCGTTGCTCAGCATAAAACCTGCCGCCGCCGCTGCCCAACCGGAGTAGGAGTTCAGCATCGACACCACCACCGGCATGTCTGCACCACCGATTGACGCCACCAGATGCCAGCCGAAGCCCAGGGCAATCACGGTCATGATCAGCAGTGCGAACACTTCCCAACCGACGCTATTGGTACGCACAAACAGCACCATCAGCAGGAAGGAAACCACCAGGGCAGCCAGGTTCAGCTTGTGACGGTTAGGCAACATCAGCGGCTTGGAAGAGATAATGCCGCGCAGTTTGCCAAAAGCCACGATAGAACCGGTAAAGGTCACCGCACCGATGAAGATGCCGAGGAACACTTCGGTGAGATGGATATTTTCCATCACCGGCTCCATGGCGACCGTACCGTGATCCAGGTAGCTGTTGAAGCCCACCAGCACCGCAGCCAGCCCCACGAAGCTGTGCAGCACCGCCACCAGCTCTGGCATTTCGGTCATTTCGACCTTCTTCGCCAGATACACGCCGATGGAACCACCGATGATCATCGCGATAATGATCCAGCCCACGTTACCGGAATCCGGCCCGAGGATGGTGGCGATCAAGGCGATCGCCATCCCAGCCACGCCGAACAGGTTGCCCTGTTTGGACGTTTCATGGCGCGAAAGACCGGCCAGGCTGAAAATAAACAGAATAGCGGCAACAATGTATGCAGCTGTAACTAATCCACCAGACATTTTTGCTACCCCTTAGTTTTTGCGGAACATCTTCAGCATGCGCTGAGTGACGGTGAATCCACCAAAAATGTTGATGCTGGCGATCAGTACCGCGACAAAGGAGAGGAAACTCACCCAGCCACCATGACCAATCTGCAACAACGCACCGACCACGATAATCCCTGAGATCGCGTTAGTGACCGACATCAACGGGGTATGCAATGCATGGCTGACGTTCCAGACCACGTAGTAACCTACCACGCAGGCCAGCGCAAACACGGTAAAGTGAGACAGGAACTCTTTCGGCGCCGAATTGGCAAACCAGCCGAACAGGATGATCGCCAGTGCGATCAGGCCGTATTTCACCATCGGTGAGGTTGGTTTCTTTTCAATCTTCTCGATTGGCGCGGCGGCAGCCTGCTTCGGCTGAGCGGATACCTGGATTGGCGGTGCAGGCCAGGTAACTTCGCCATCGCGAACCACGGTCACGCCGCGGATCACGGTGTCTTCGAAGTCGATATCAATTTCGCCGTTTTTCTCTTTCGACAGCAGTTTCAGCAGGTTCACCAGATTGGTGCCGTAAAGCTGTGAGGACTGCGTCGGCAAGCGGCTTGGCAGATCGGTATAGCCGATAATCTTCACGCCGTTTTCGGTGACGGTCACTTGGTCAGCCACGGTCAGCTCACAGTTACCACCGGTTTGCGCTGCCAGATCGACAATCACGCTGCCCGGCTTCATGGAAGCCACCATCTCTTTGGTGATCAATTTCGGAGCCGGACGGCCAGGGATCAGCGCCGTGGTCACGATAATGTCCACTTCTTCTGCCTGGGCGGCAAACAACGCCATTTCCGCTTTGATAAAGGCTTCAGACATCACTTTGGCATAGCCATCGCCGCTGCCTGCTTCTTCCTCAAAATCCAGCTCGAGGAATTCGGCGCCCATACTCTGCACTTGCTCTTTCACTTCCGGGCGGGTGTCGAAGGCGCGAACGATCGCCCCCAGGCTGCCAGCCGCACCGATAGCGGCCAAGCCAGCAACCCCAGCCCCGATAATCATCACTTTTGCCGGTGGCACTTTACCGGCGGCGGTGATTTGGCCGGTGAAGAAACGCCCAAACTCGTGCGCTGCCTCAACGATAGCGCGATAGCCTGCGATATTGGCCATTGAGCTCAGAGCATCCAGGGACTGCGCCCGCGAAATACGTGGCACGGAATCCATGGCCATAGCGGTCACGTTGCGGGCCGCCAGCTTCGCCATTAATTCCGGATTTTGTGCAGGCCAGATAAAGCTGACTAACGTACTGCCTTCACGCATTAACGCAATTTCTTCCTCTAGCGGCGCGTTAACCTTCAGGATCAGATCCGATTGCCACACATCGGCAGTATCGGTAATTGTTGCCCCTGCGGCTTGATAAGCTGCATCTTCAAAGCTTGCCAGTTTTCCCGCCGCGCTTTCAATCGCGACGGTAAAGCCCAGTTTCAGCAGTTGTTCTACCGTTTTCGGTGTTGCTGCAACTCGGGCTTCATTGGCCAACCGTTCTCTTGGTACACCAATACGCATAATGTTCCCTTCTCACCTGTTCTGATGATGTTTATTATCGTCTTACCCATAGCAATAGCACCGGCTGGCAAGTTTTTTATCAGCCTTGCCTGTCTGCAAATTAAGGTGCCATCTATAACCTACTGAAAATGTGATCGATGATCCATAATTGCTTACGCTTACCCGTCAGTTTTTACATAAAAATGCAGCTAAGGCTATGACAAATCTCAAATCTGGATGGAAAAACGGCCCAGAAGGCCCTTTTCAGCGTACTATTGTGCAGAGCTTACCCCAGGCCATTTCCTGCCAGCCGTAGGCAGTAAGCATAAAAGTTATAAAATTGTGAATAATTAACATTAATGAGATTAAACGCTTTATTATTGAAACTTATGATCTATTGGCCCCTGTGTGACTCACCTGCCGTGGCTCGGCTTTGCCGCATCGCATCACATAAAATGCTGAGACACCCGGCAAGATTACATGTCATAATCTGCGGCTGAATTACACCTAAACTGTTCAGCACGTTATAAACGTTACTGCGCTTGGCGAAAGGATTTTTTATGAAGCTGAAGACCACGATCATCGCATCAGCCTTGTTATCACTTACTGCGCTGTCTGTGCATGCCGCGCAAGAGTTAACTCCTGAGAAAGCAGCGGCCATCAAGCCGTTTGATCGCATCACCATTACCGGCCGTTTTATTGCCATCAACGAAGCTGCCGATGCCGTATCCCGCCGTGCAGATAAAATGGGGGCCGACGCCTTCTATATCCAGGACATCAACAACAGCAACAATGGCGGCAACTGGCGCGTCACCGCAGACGTCTATCATAAAGATGCTCCAGAAGTCAGCAAAGAGACCAAGTACCGCGTGATTAACGGCGTGAAAGAGCTGCCAAAAGACGAAGCCTTCCTGCTTGAGCCTTACGACACCGTCACCGTCAGCGGCTTCTACCGCAGCCAGCCAGACATCAACGACGCCATAACCAAAGCCGCACAGAAGAAAGGCGCTGCCTCGTTCTTTATCGTGCGTCAGGTGGATGCCAACCAGGGCGGCAACCAGTTCATTACCGCTTACATCTATAAAGCCGATGCGCCGAAACGTGTCGTGCAGAGTCCAGATGCCGTGCCTGCCGATTCCGAAGCCGGTAAAGCCATGCTGGCTGCTGGTGGTGCAGAAGCCGCCAAGGTGGAGATCCCAGGCGTCGCCTCTTCTGGCTCACCAACCCGTGACGTTGGCCGCTTCTTCGAAACCCAGTCCTCTACCGGTCAGCGTTACACTGTAACTCTGCCGAACGGGACCAAGATCCAGGAAGTGAATAACGTCACCGCCGCGCAGATGGTGCCGTTTGATTCCGTGACCTTCACCGGCCACTTCAACAGCATGACCGACGTTTCCACCGAAGTGGCGAAACGTGCCGCAGAGAAAGGCGCCAAGTATTACCACGTGACGCGCCAGTGGCAGAACAAGAGCGGCGGCAACCTGACCGTTAGCGCCGACCTGTTCAAATAATCCCTGTTGATACCGATATCTGAGGGCTGCAATTGCGCAGCCCTTTTTTATGTCACTGCTGAATAAGTTTTTACCCATCGCGCATAACCAATCATTGCATCCACAAGCATCTCCCCTTAGAATTTGCGCCAATTTTTAGCTCCATTGCCTGCCCTTGCGGTAAATTGCCATGACGTTATGGCTAGTCTGCACGGCTGATTTTTATCCCCTATGAATTTCAAGTTGCAACTAGGCGACAAGAGCATGAATCCCCAGGAGCTTACTTGAGTAAGTGACTGGGGTTCATGCTCGCAGGTAACAACGCTGCAGCTTGAAAGGCGACGGGGATAGTTGTTTATTCTGTCTCGGGATCCCTCATTGGAAAGAAAACTTGGTCTTACCGCGTTAACCGCCTTGGTACTCAGCTCGATGCTGGGCGCAGGCGTCTTTAGCCTGCCGCAGAATATGGCCGAGGTTGCCAGCCCGGCGGCCTTGCTGATCGGTTGGGCCATCACGGGCGTCGGCATTCTGTTCCTGGCCTTTGCCATGCTGCTGCTGACCCGACTGCGCCCCGATCTGGACGGTGGGATCTTCACCTATGCCAAAGAAGGCTTTGGTGAACTGGTGGGCTTCTGCTCCGCATGGGGTTACTGGTTGTGTGCGGTGATCGCCAACGTCTCTTATCTGGTGATCGTGTTTGCCGCACTAAGCCTGTTTACTGACCGAAGCGGCGCGGTGATCCTGGGCGATGGCAATACCTGGCAGGCGCTGATCGCCGAATCCTTGTTGCTGTGGATCGTCCATGCTTTGGTACTGCGCGGCGTGCAGACAGCGGCCAGCATCAATCTGGTGGCAACCCTCGCCAAATTGCTACCAATCGGCCTGTTTGCCGTACTGGCCGCTATCGCGTTTCATATGGATACCTTCACCCTGGACTTCCACGGCGTTGCCCTTGGTACGCCAGTCTGGCAGCAGGTTAAAGACACCATGCTGATCACCCTATGGGTGTTTATCGGTGTTGAAGGTGCTGTGGTGGTCTCCTCCCGCGCCCGGCAGAAAAAAGACGTTGGCCGCGCCACCATGCTGGCCGTGGTTTCCGCTTTGGCGGTGTATCTGGTGATCACCCTGCTGTCACTCGGCGTGGTACCACGTAGTGAGCTGGCTGAAATGCGTAACCCGTCAATGGCGGTGCTGATGGTAGACCTGATCGGCCCTTGGGGGGATGTAATCATCGCCACTGGCCTGATCGTTTCGGTTTGCGGGGCTTACCTGAGCTGGACCATCATGGCCGCCGAAGTACCTTTGTTGGCGGCTCAACACGGCGCATTCCCTAAAATTTTCCGCAAGCAAAACCAGAACCACGCTCCATCAGCCTCTTTGTGGCTAACCAATGGGGCGGTGCAAATTGCGTTGGTGATTATCTGGCTGACCGGCAGCAACTACAACTCGCTGCTGACCATCGCTTCCGAGATGATCCTGGTGCCGTATTTCCTGGTGGGAGCTTTCCTGTTCAAAGTGGCCCGTCAGCGGCAGGACAAGCGTTTGATTTTCGCCGCCAGCGGTGCCTGCCTGTATGGGCTGTGGCTGCTTTATGCTTCGGGCCTGATGCACTTGTTGATGTCGGTGCTGCTGTATGCGCCTGGCCTGCTGGTGTTTATGTATGCCCGCAGCGGGCATCAGAACGTGAAATTGCTCAACCGGCTAGAGAAAAGCACCGTTATGCTACTGTTGGCCGCAACCATCCCGGCCGGGTGGTTTATGTTGCATTGATCGACCCAATTAACCGGGTGGCCTCACCCGGTTAATTCCCCCCCATCGGTTGGGTGTTAATGGTGATCCGCTCACCGACCTGCGTCACCACCACCGATTCGCCGCACTCTTTCTCAATGCCGGCCAGCTGCTCCGCCACCAGCGGATATGGTAGCTGAATATCAAACACCACCAACTGCTGTTGCCTGGCCAGATCGATCAGGCGAACGATATTGACCTCATCGCTGACCTGCGTCGAAACCACTTGTAACGCCAACTCTTTCAACTGATCCTGGCGCGAACGTGAGCCTGTCACGCGCGATTTAACTACCATGCCAAAGATGGGCATCACGCCATAGATTGCATCAATAAAGCGCCACTGCTTCTTGCAGGAGGCAGATAAAAAATGGGTGTAGTCAAAACAGACTCTCTCACTGCGCGCGACGAATGCAAGATGATGGTTGTTCATCTTCGTTACCCTTCTGGTGGCCAGTGCTGAAATGTCATCGATGGGAAGCGCTATTCGCTTTCTGACGTATAATGGCATAATTCCTTTCATGTTTGCCAGTTTGCTCAGGAGCTTTACTCGATGGTCTCTCACAACTCGGCCCCTGTGCTGATCACCGGCGGTGCCCGCCGAATTGGGCTGGCTCTGGCCAAGTCGTTCTTACAACGGGGCGTTCCGGTCATTATTGCCTATCGCAGTGAATACCCGGCTTTAGCCGAACTCCAAGACCTTGGCGCGATCTGCCTACAGGGCGATTTCTCTGCCCACGAAGGGATCTATCGTTTTGCCGATCAGGTAAAACAGGTTGCCCCAAAGCTGCGTGCCGTGATCCATAACGCCAGCGCCTGGTTGGCAGAGGCGGAGGATACTCCACCGGAGCAGGTGATGGCCTCCATGCTTCAGATCCACGTTTATACCCCCTACCTGTTAAACCAACTGCTGGAATCCTGCCTGCTTGGCCAAGGGCAAGCCGGTGCCGATATCATCCATCTGACAGATTATGTGGTGGAGAAAGGCAGTGACAAGCACATTGCCTATGCCGCCAGCAAGGCCGCGCTGGATAACATGACCCGTTCCTTTGCCCGCAAATTGGCCCCCGACGTCAAAGTGAATGCTATCGCCCCGGCACTGATTATGTTCAACACCTGTGACGATGAAGCCTATCGCCAGCAGGCGCTGACCAAATCCCTGATGCAGATCGCCCCAGGGGAAAGTGAAGTGGTCAATCTGGTGGATTATCTGATGGGCAGCCGCTACGTCACCGGGCGCACCCACGGCGTCGATGGCGGGCGACCGCTGCGCTGAATAATGGGCATGGCGCAACACCGAGCAGCGCGCTATGCTGGATGCCGTTTTTCCTATAAAACCCCCCTATTATGACTAAAATTGTTTTTGTAGAAGACGATCCTGAAGTGGGCAAACTGATTGCCGCCTATCTGGGCAAACATGACATTGACGTCATCATCGAACCGCGTGGCGATACGGCACAGGCCTGCATTGAGCGGGAACAGCCTGACCTGGTGCTGCTGGATATCATGCTGCCCGGCAAGGACGGCATGACGCTGTGCCGCGATCTGCGCCCGGTGTATCCCGGCCCGATCGTATTGCTCACCTCGCTGGACAGCGATATGAATCACATCCTGTCGTTGGAGATGGGTGCGCATGATTACATCCTGAAGACCACGCCACCTGCAGTGCTGCTGGCTCGCCTGCGTTTACACCTGCGCCAACACGGGGGTAACCAGCCAAAAGAAGATCAAACACAGAACATTACCCAACATAATGCCGTGCATTTTGGCTTGCTGTGCATCGATCCGGTCAACCGTCAGGTGACTCTGGGGGAAGAGATCGTCACCCTTTCCACCTCGGATTTCGATCTGCTGTGGGAACTGGCGACCCATGCCGGGCAAATCATGGCCCGTGAAGCATTGCTGCAAAACCTGCGCGGCGTCAGCTACGACGGTATGGACCGCAGTATCGATGTGGCCATCTCACGCCTGCGCCGCAAGCTGTACGACAATGCCCTGGAGCCGTTTCGCATCAAGACCGTACGCAACAAGGGCTATCTGTTTGCCCCCAACGCCTGGGCATCGGTGCAGCAATGAGAAAACTGTTCGTGCAGTTCTTTTTACTGCTGTTCGTCTGCTTTTTGGTGATGGCGATGCTGGTCGGCCTGGTTTACAAAGTTACCGCCGAACGTGCCGGGCGCCAATCGATGGACGACCTGATGAAAAGTTCGCTGTATCTGATGCGCAGCGAGCTGCGGGAGATCCCGCTGAGGGACTGGAATAAAACCATCGCCACCCTGGATTTAAACCTGTCGTTCAAACTGCATATCGAACCGCTCGGTAAGCAAAACCTGAATGAAGACCTCACCAAGCGGCTGCGCTTGGGTGAAATTATCGCACTGGACGACCGCTATACCTTCATGCAGCGTATCCCACGCAGCCATTACGTGCTGGTCGTCGGCCCCATCCCTTATCTATTTTATCTGCACCAGATGCGCATCCTGGATTTGGTGTTGCTGATTTTTATCGGCATGTCGCTGGCCCTGCCGGTATTCCTGTGGATGCGCCCGCACTGGCAAGATTTGCTGAAACTGGAAAATGCCGCCCAACGTTTGGGGGCCGGGCATCTCGATGAACGTACACACTTTGTGCCCACCTCGAGCCTTTACCGGCTTGGCGTTGCCTTTAATCAGATGGCCGATAACGTCAACACGTTGATCGTCAGTAAAAAACAGCTGATTGACGGTATTGCCCATGAGCTGCGGACACCGCTGGTACGCCTGCGTTACCGGTTAGCCATGAGCGATAATCTGACCGACGGCGAACAGCAAGCGTTGAATCGGGATATCGGCCAGCTAGAATCTCTGATCGACGAGCTGTTGACCTATGCGCGTTTGGATCGGCCACAGGTCGCGCTAAATATCGAGCCTATCGATTTGCCCGGCTGGCTACAGGATAAGGTGGCCGATATCAAGTTGATCCACCCAGAGCACGACATTGAACTGAACATCCCGCATGTCGGTGACTTTGGCGGTGTCGATCTGCGGCTGATGGAGCGCGTGTTAGACAACCTGGTCAACAATGGCCTGCGCTATTGCGAACGGCGTTTGCGGGTCGGCCTATGGTTTGACGGTGATGCCGCGTGCCTGCAGGTGGAAGACGATGGCCCAGGCATTCCGCCGGAAGAGCGTGAACGGGTATTCGAACCCTTCGTCCGCCTCGATCCCAGCCGCGATCGCGCTACCGGCGGCTGCGGGCTTGGATTGGCAATCGTGCATTCCATCGCCGTGGCCTATCAAGGCCAGGTCTTTGTGCAGGCCAGCTCTTTGGGCGGCGCCAGTTTCCGCTTCTGCTGGCCGATTAAACCCTTTTTAGATACCAAAACAGAACCGGCATAACGATCCGGCCCCGTTGGCTCAACGGATCCACTATGGAGTTGAACAAATGACATCTGCATCATCCTCTACGGCCTACGGCCAACTTCGCGCCCTATTCACCCGCCTTTCGCGTTTTGACCACCTCTCAGCCATCAGCGGCTGGGATATGCAAACCATGATGCCGCCGGGTGGCAATAAGGCGCGTTCCGAAGCCCTGGCGGAATTGAGCGTATTGAAGCATCAAATCCTGACGGCACAGAAAACGGGTGAACTGCTCGATCACGCGCAGCAGGAAGCACTCGATGAATTTGACCGGGCCAACCTGCTCGAAATGCGCCGCCAGTATGATAATGCCGTGCTGGTACCCGAGGCGCTGGTCGAAGCCAAATCGCTAGCCGGTGCACGCTGCGAACATGCCTGGCGCAGCCAACGCCCGGCCAATGACTGGGAAGGCTTTAACGATAACCTGCGCCAAGTGGTCAAACTGAGCCGTGAAGAAGCGCAGATCCGTGCGCAGGCCGCAGGCGTCAGCCGTTATGATGCGTTGCTCAATCTGTATGAACCCGGCATGCGCAGCAGCGATCTGGACCGTATCTTTGGCGATCTGAAAACCTGGCTGCCCGATTTATTGCAACGGGTGGTCGCCAAACAGCAGCAGGAGCCTTGCCTGATCCCGCAAGGCCCGTTCGATGTCGACACCCAGCGTAAGCTGAGCCTGAGCGTGATGAAGCTGCTCGGCTTTGACTTTGACGGTGGCCGGGTTGACGTCAGCGCTCATCCGTTCTGTGGCGGCGTGCCGGAAGATGTGCGCATCACTACGCGCTATAACGAGAAAGAGTTTCTTACCGCACTGCTTGGCATCGTGCATGAAACCGGCCACGCCCGCTACGAACAGAATCTGCCACGTGAGTGGCTGGGCCAACCTATTGCTCAAGCTCGCTCGACGGCAATCCATGAATCGCAAAGCCTGTTCTTTGAAATGCAGCTGGCCCGGGGTAGCGACTTCCTGAAAGTCCTGCGGCCGCTGATCGTCAATCAGTTTGGTGAACAACCCGCCCTGGAAGAAAACAACTTTATTCGCCTTAATCAGCGGGTGAAGCCTGGCCTGATCCGCGTCGATGCCGACGAGGTCAGCTACCCTGCCCATGTGATATTACGCTATGAGATCGAGCGTGCGTTGATTGAGGGCGAGATCGAAGTAGACGATATTCCGGCGCTGTGGAATGAGAAGATGCACAGCTACCTTGGCCTGGATACCGTTGGGGATTATCGCAACGGCTGTATGCAAGACATTCACTGGACGGATGGCGCCTTTGGTTATTTCCCAACTTACACTTTAGGCGCCATGTACGCGGCACAACTGTTCGACAGTGCCCGCACCGCAATGCCAAAACTGAGCGAAGATATTGCCGCCGGTAATTTGAGCGCGCTATTCCATTGGTTACAGCAAAATATCTGGCGTCATGCCAGCCGTTACTCTACCGATACCTTGATCACCAACGCCACGGGCAAGGCGTTAGACCCAAGCTACTTCCGCCGGCATCTGGAAAGCCGTTACCTGTAATCTCCGAACCCTCCGTACGTTAAGGTGTTGCTGGTATAGCTTAACGTACGGATTTGCAAAACAGAGTCCGCATGACCTTAACCATCAATGTGTTACTTGAAAGCCGGTTGGCTGCCGGGGCGGACGGCTGCCATTGCACTGGCCCTTGAGGGCAGCAGTGCTTCCGCCAGCGCTTGTACCATTTTGGCTGACCGCGCACCAAATCTAGCGGTTAATTCCGTATAGGACCAGCGGGAACATTTGAACAGAAACTTACGGTTTCACTCTTCTTTGTGAACGTAGCGCCCTGTAAGGCCGCTACGTTCACATCTTTTTGTTCAGTTAATAGGGCAGGATCCGCGCCCTGTCAACCTTCGTGACTTCCTCTAACGAGACATTGTAACTATTCGACGCTCCTGCGGATACGGCTGTAACTTTGAAATTCGCCAGCGGGGAATACAGTCTTTCCTTCTCCTTATTCTTAAATGATAGACCACCCGGGATGGATAACCCGTTGCTGCTATTGCCTTTCACCCTGAATATAACTTTTACCTCATCCTGACTGAGGTTGGCAAATTCGTGGGCAACGTCTTCAGATCTGGATGTGGAGAAGAATTGCCCAAGTTTATACACGGTTTCAGTTTTATTAAGTTTATCGGTATTAAATCCTGAGATTAACGCGTTAATCCCGCTCTGTGTCATGCCTTGCCCACGGAAAGTTGTCATATTTTTTGCTGTCGGGGTGTAGCATACTTTAGCGCCCGTTGCCACCACTGCGCTCAGATCGCTACAATTTGCCTTAATAGTCGATTCAAGCGCCTTATTGCCACGGCTAAAAATATCATCACCATGAGCCATGCGGTACTCTTCAACGACTTTACTCCCGCTCACTTTGCCCGCTGAGCGGCCGTTGCCAAACTGATAACGCGCCTGCTCGTTGATCCCTCTGCATCCCTCGTTGCTTTGATAGACCGAGGAAAATTTTTGTCGGTTCTTGAGGTTTTCTTCATCAGCCTTTTTCGCATCGGTTTCAATTTCAACAAGCTTGTCTATTTCTTTCTGTATACTGTATTTTTTCGCCTCGTTCTTATCAATTTTCTCAGCATTCTTGGCGACCTCCGTTTTTAGCCCATTAACCTCCTTTAAGGCACTACCAATTCCTATCTGTAGCGCTTTTATCGCCTGTCCGGCAGATACTGTACTCCCTTCAGCATTGATTTTTTTGACTGCTGCTTCGCGCTCAGTCTGATAACGGCTACCATGAAACATATTGTTAACAAAGTTACTCGCCTGACCGTATTTGAAATGATCGTTTTTCAGGCGTACAGCGGCATTCTCACCATATTTTCCTGAGACTGACCGAAGGCTTTTAAGTAATGACTGGTTGCCGGCAATATTCTTTTTATGCGCAGCAATAGATTGAGTTATCTCGGTTACGGTATTTTTAATCCTTGAGATCTTTTGCGATAGTTCGCTTCTATCTTTGCTTAATACGGCTATGTCTTGCCGTATGTCATTCACAGACACTGCGGTATCATGTCTAATAGAATTTATTGGCATTCATTTCCCTCTTTGTTGAGTGCATGAATATTGTTCATGCGCGAAGTTGCGAAATCGTACAATGATTGCAGATTTCAGGGTGGGGGACTATCAAGAAACACTCCGAATCAGAAGTAACAGGCCGCAGAAAGTGGCTGAGAGGAAATATTGGACCAGCGGGAGCATTTGAACAGCAACTTCCGGTTTGAAGTATAGGAAGATTTCGGCTGTTTCGTTTACCCGGATGAACGGTTTGCTCCTTTGCTGGATGAGTTCGATGATCTGCTTGCTACACACCAGTCTGGCGAGATGAATGATAAGCGTTATATTGCCGAACTTAGCCCTTAATAACTAGCGATGTCTCATAGTGCACACCCTTCCCCAAAGCACCGGTTCCGCAGGTTGGTGGATTACAATATCAGTAATGTATGTTGTAACTAAAGAAACGATAAAACAGGCCAATCAATCCCTCCTGGCCTACCGTGCCACGAGTTCTGCACTCGTACATTAGGTTACACGCCGAAACCAATCACTCACGGAAACTCTTCCTCGGTTTGCATAAGATTATTTCAACAGCCCCGCAGTGGGGTTACAAACCAACAGACATTTGAGGTTCTAACGATGAAAAAAGTATTAGCTCTGGTTGTTGCCGCTGCAATGGGCTTGTCATCTATCGCTTTCGCCGCTGAAGCCGCCACTACCCAGGCTGCTCCGGCAAAAGTCACCCAGACGAAAAAACATCACGCGAAGAAAACTACCGAGCAAAAAGCTCAGGCAGCTAAAAAGCATCACAAAAAATCCAGCAAGAAAGCAGCAACGCCGGCTGCCTGATAGCCAACCGGCGTGGGGCACCCCTCACCTGTTCTGGTAAGATTTGTCCAACACCCGGTTCGCCGGGTGTTTTTTCATCGGGGGGTTGTCTATGCTGCGTCGCTATCGGTTCGAAATCATCCTTGGCACCCTGATCGTTTGCGGGCTGATCGCCAGCTTTTTTTATCTGTAACCTCCGCTTTTTCTCAGAAAATTATCGGAAAATCAATCGCCGACCATCTACATAGCGGCGAAATCAGTCTATAGTTAGCATTCAGTGTGTCTATGGATGATCCGAATTTGTCAGGCAAGAAACCTATGCGCATCTCTGTTTTACTGTTGTTGTGCTCATTTCCTTTGGCTTTATCCCATTCTGCGCATGCTGATAGCCCTTCCGAGGCGTCTGCGGCCGATCAAACCCGTCTGTTTTTTGGCAAAGATGACCGTATTAAAGTCACCGAAACCAGCGGTTGGCCGTGGCAGGCCATTGGCCAGGTAGAAACCGCCAGTGGCAACCTGTGCACCGCGACGCTGATCTCCCCGCATCTGGCCCTCACCGCTGGCCACTGCGTACTGGCCCCTCCCGGCAATCTTGATAAGGCCGTAGCGCTGCGCTTTATTTCCGGTAGCAAAGGCTGGCAATACCAGACGGAAAATATCGAAACGCTGGTCGATAAGTCATTAGGCAAGAAGCTGAAGGCGGATGGCGACGGCTGGATCGTGCCACCGGCAGCGGCGGCGTATGATTTTGCATTGATCGAGTTAAAAGATAAGGCGGCGCTACCCATTAAGCCGTTGCCATTATGGCAAGGTGACGATAAAGCGTTAACACAAACCTTAAAGCGGGCGAAACGCCTGGTCACCCAGGCCGGTTATCCGGAGGATCATCTGGACGACCTGTACAGCCATCAGAATTGTAAAGTCACCGGTTGGGCGCAACAGGGCGTTCTATCACACCAGTGCGATACCTTGCCGGGTGACAGCGGCTCCCCATTGATATTGAAGACCGACGACGGCTGGCGACTTATTGCTATCCAGAGTTCTGCACCCGCCGCGCAGGATCGCTATCGAGCCGATAACCGCGCGCTTTCTGTCACCGCGATTCGGGATGCGTTGGATCTCTTAGCCGCCGGTAAGTAACTCCTCCGAACAGCGCAGGCCACCGTTATCCCATTGAAGGGTAATGGTGGCAGGCAAACTGTGCTGCAATACCTTATCAACGCTTGGAGGGAGTAATCTATCAATCCCTCGTTCCCCACCCGCCATAAACCGCTTTGGCGTGGTACCGGTATACTGGCGGAAAAAGGCGATAAACGCGCTGTCGCTAGAGAAGGCCAGCCGCTGCGCAACCGCGCTTACGGAAGGCAACTGAGCCAATAGCTCAATCGCGTGCATCAAACGCCATTGCTGACACCACTGCTGATAGCTCAGCCCCGTTTCCCGCAGGAAAATTCTCGTTAACGTTTTAGGATGCAGATTGATCGCCTTGGCCAATACCACCAGCCCGGGTAGCTGATCGACGCCGTTTAAGCTATCAATCCAGGCTGAGACCCGAGGATCGCTCGGCAGCGTCAAGCTGGTATTTTCCTGCTCCGCCACGCTCAGTTCATTGCGCAAGACTCGCAACAGATCTTCCGCCTGGGGATGCTGCTGCGCGTAGTCAAACGGCCAATGCGCGATGCGTTCTATCACCGCTGCCAGCAAAGGATTGGCGGCCAACACGGCACAGTGCGGCATTGCCAGTATTGTGGCATCCGCAAAATAGAGCGAACGGTAAGCCACCTGCCCGCGCAGTTGCACGCGGTGTCGTACGCCGCTCGGTATCCAGATAATGCGCGTTGGCGGCAGGATCAGCCAGCGTTCGGCTAACGTCACCGTCATACAGCCACGTGGAGCATAGAGGATCTGGGCCCGTTGATGCTGATGTTCGCCAGAATCATGATCCGCCAGTTCGGCACTAATCCCCACCACTGGAGCAGTGAAACTATCCGGATCAAACACCTGATGTTGAGCAATCAACGCCATGCCACAGTCCTATTTTCATTGTTTTTTGTCCTGATGATTGTAATCGAACAATCACGATCTCCCTATACTGCCGTCACTTATTTGGGAGAATGTCATGTCCGTCAAAAATCTACCTCTGCCACTGATCATCGTGATGATCATGGCACCACAAATCCTGGAAACGCTCTATAGCCCGGCGTTAACCGCTATCCGCTTTGATTACCAAATCGATGCCACGCAGGCCAGCCACACGCTATCGGTTTATTTTTTCGCCTTCGCTTTCGGCGTGGCATTTTGGGGAACAATCAGTGACAAATATGGCCGTAGAACCGCCATGCTGGCCGGTTTGGTGCTGTATACGGCCGGAGCCTTGCTGGCGTTGCTGAGCAGTTCTTTCACGTTGCTCATCGTCTCGCGTGCCGTTATCGCCTTTGGTGCCGCCGTTGGTTCTGTGGTGACACAGACCATGCTGCGCGATGTCTATCAGGGGCAGGCGTTAGCAAAGATGTTTGCGATAATTGGCATGGCGTTGTCGATAAGCCCGGTGTTGGGCATGTTTAGCGGCGGTATGCTGGTGTTTTGGGGCGGTCGCATGGCCATTTTCTCCGCGCAGGCAGGATTGGCGCTGTTGCTGCTGATCTGGTGCTGGCGAGCGCTGCCAGAAACCCGCCAACAAACCGCCGGTATCGCGTTACTCCCCTGTTTGCAGGAGATGTTGCGCGATAGGCAAATCTGGTGCTCGGCGTTGCTGGTTGCCAGTTTTAACATCATGGCGTTCAGCTACTTCAGTCTGGCCCCGTTTATTTTTGAGACCTTGGAGCTAACCAGCGAGCAGTTTGGTTATTCGGGGATTGTTTTGGCCTTTGGCAGCCTGTGCGGCGCAATGGCGAACCGCTACCTTCTGCAAAAAAGGTTATGCGTTTACCGGCAGATCCAAATGGCCAGCCTGTTAGCGCTGTTAGCCTCAGTTGGTGCGTGGTATTGGCAGGCAAGTCTGATGATCCTGCTGCCCTGCATGGCGGTGACCGTGGCATTTGGCTTAGCCATTCCCAATATTCTCAGCCAGGCGCTGAAGAGTTACCGCAACCGGCTGGGTGCTGCCAGCGCGGTATTGGGGTTACTCTATTATCTGTTGATCGCTGGCGGCCTGGCACTGGCCGCCATGGGCCAGCACCTGCCGTTAACGCTGCAGGGATGTAGCTTGTTAAGCCTTGCCGGTTCAGCAAGGCTTAAACGTTACGCCGAAAGCTGATCGATGGTCTGCAAGATACGCTTCTCAGAAATCGGGTAAGGCGTGCCCAACTGCTGCGCAAACAGGCTGACGCGCAGCTCCTCGATCATCCAGCGTACCGCCTTCACCTCTTCATCCTGCTGACGTTTTGGCGGCAGCTTGTTCAACCACTGCTGCCAAGCCTGTTGAACCTGCTCCACACGGATCATCTGAGCGCGATCGCGGTGCGGATCGATCGCCAGCTTCTCCAGGCGGCGCTCAATCGCTTGCAGATAACGCAAGGTGTCCGGTAGGCGACTCCAGCCGTTATTGGTGACAAAGCCACGGTAAACCAGGCCGTTAAGCTGGGCCTTGATGTCGGACAGCGCCAACGCCAACGAGATATCAACGCGCCCTTTCAGGCGTTTGTTGATGTTGAAGACCGCCGTCAGGATCTGTTCCACCTGCTTAGCCACGCCCACCACGGTTTCGTTCAGCTCGGCCCGCACCAGCTCTTGCAGCCGGGCAAAGTTCTCTTCCGCCCACACCGGCCCGCCGTGTTCGGCAATCAGTTTGTCGATACCGCAGGAGATACAGTCGTCGATCAGATCCAGCACTTTGCCATACGGGTTGAAATACAGCCCAAGCTTGGCCTTGTTCGGCAACTTCTCATGCAGATATTTGATCGGCGAAGGGATATTCAACAACAGTAAGCGGCGTGTACCTTGCCACATGGCTTGCTGCTGTTCCTGCTCGCTGTCAAACAGGCGGATGGCTACGCTGTCTTTTTCGTCCACCAGCGCCGGGTAAGCCTTAACCGAGTAACCACCACGCTTCTGCTCATAAAACTCAGGCAGTTTACCAAAGCTCCAGATATGCAGATTACTCTGCTCCAGGCCATCATCAGCCACTGCCGACAGTGTTTCTTGCACCTTGTCTTTGAGCTGGAGCCTCAACGCGGCCAAATCTTTGCCTTCACGCAGGGTTTTGTGTTTCTCGCCCACCACGCGGAAAGTCATTTTCAGATGATCGGGCACCTGATCCCACTGCCAATCCTCACGTGACACCGTCACGCCAGTCATGCGGCGTAACTCGCGTTCCAGCGAATCCAGCAGAGGCATTTCCAACGGCATTGCCCGGCCAAGGAAAGCTTCAGCGTAGTTCGGTGCTGGCACAAAATTGCGGCGCATCGGCTTAGGCAACGATTTGATCAGTGCGATCACCAGTTCACGGCGAATACCGGGGATTTGCCACTCAAAACCGGCCTCTTCCACCTGGTTGAGGATCGGCAAAGGAATGTGCACGGTCACGCCATCGGCATCTGTACCCGGTTCAAACTGGTAGGTCAGGCGCAGTTTAAGGTTGCCCTGATACCAGTAGTTCGGGTAATCCAGCGCACTGACCTTGTTGGCCCCGTCCTTGATCAACATCTCTTTTTCGAAGTTGAGCAGCTCAGGGTTCTGCTTACCGGCGGTTTTCCACCACTGGTCAAAGTGACGCCCGGATACCACGTCGCTCGCAATTCGCTGATCGTAGAAACTGAATAGCGTTTCGTCATCCACCAGAATGTCGCGGCGGCGCGATTTGTGCTCCAGCTCTTCCACTTCGGCCCGCAGCTTCAGGTTGGCGGCGAAGAATGGGTGCCGTGTCTGCCAATCACCTTCCACCAACGCATGGCGGATAAACAGTTCACGGCACAGCAGTGGATCGATAGTGCTGTAGTTGACCGGACGAGCCGCGACGATTGGCAAACCAAACAGCGTAACCTTTTCGCTGGCCATCACCGCGCCCTGAGATTTTGACCAGTGCGGTTCGCTGTAATGATGTTTGACCAGATGCTGAGCCATCGGCTCGATCCACTCTGGTTCGATACGCGCGGCGATACGTCCCCACAGGCGGCTGGTTTCCACCAGTTCTGCCACCATCGTCCATTTCGGCGGCTTCTTGAACAGCCCGGAGCCAGGGAAGATGGAGAAACGGGCGTTGCGCGCACCGGTAAACTCTTGCTTGTCCGCATCCTTCTGGCCAATGTGTGAAAGCAGGCCACTCAGCAGTGCGGTATGCACGCTGCGATAATCCGAAGGCACGCTGTTGACCGGCAAGCCCAACTCTTTCACCACCTGGCGCAGCTGGGTGTAGATATCCTGCCATTCACGCACCCGCAGATAGTTGAGGAAATCGTTGCGGCACAGGCGGCGGAACTGGCTGGAGGAGTTTTCCTTCTGCTGCTCTTTCAGGTAATCCCACAGGTTCACGAACGCCATAAAATCGGATTCTTTGTCGGCGAAACGGCGGTGTTTCTCATCCGAGGCCTGCTGCTTATCCATCGGCCGCTCACGCGGATCCTGGATCGACAACGCTGAGGTGATGATCATCATCTCACGCACACTGCCACTCTTCTGGGCTTCCAACACCATTCGAGCCAAACGTGGGTCAATCGGCAACTGCGCCAACTGGCGGCCCTGCGGGGTCAGCTGATAGTGGCCGTTTTCCGCAGTTTTGATCGCGCCCAACTCTTCCAGCAGGCGCACGCCGTCCTGAATATTGCGGTTATCCGGCGCTTCGACAAACGGGAAGGCGGCAATATCGCCCAACCCCAGCGAGGTCATCTGCAAAATGACCGAGGCCAGGTTGGTACGCAGAATTTCCGGATCGGTAAACGCCGGGCGTGACAGGAAATCCTGCTCCGAGAACAGGCGAATACAGATACCGTCCGAGACACGCCCACAGCGGCCCTTACGCTGGTTAGCCGAAGCCTGTGAAACCGGTTCGATCGGCAAACGCTGCACTTTGGTACGGAAGCTGTAACGGCTGATACGCGCCGTGCCTGGATCGATAACGTATTTGATGCCCGGCACGGTCAACGAGGTTTCCGCCACGTTGGTCGCCAACACGATGCGGCGGCCGTGGTGCGACTGGAACACCCGATTCTGTTCACTGTTGGACAGGCGGGCATACAGCGGTAGCACCTCGGTATGCGGGAGGTTGAGCTTGGTCAGCGCATCGGCGGTGTCGCGGATTTCACGCTCGCCGCTCATAAAGATCAGGATATCGCCTGGCCCTTCGCGCCCCAATTCTTCCACTGCATCGAAAATGGCCTGAAGCTGATCGCGTTCAGTATCGTCGGCGTCGTCTACCACTGGGCGATAACGCACCTCCACGGGGTAAGTTCGACCAGAAACTTCAATGATCGGTGCATTGTTGAAGTGGCGAGAAAAGCGCTGCGGATCGATAGTGGCCGAGGTGATGATCACCTTTAGATCCGGGCGTTTTGGCAACAGCTCCCGCAGATATCCCAGGATGAAATCGATGTTCAGGCTGCGCTCATGCGCTTCATCGATGATCAGGGTGTCGTACTGCATTAGCAGGCGATCCTGCTGGATTTCGGCCAGCAAGATCCCATCGGTCATCAGTTTGACCAGGGTATTCTCACCCACCTGATCGTTAAAGCGCACCTTGTAGCCCACGCTGCCACCCAGCGGGGTTTCCAACTCATCGGCAATGCGGTTGGCAACGGTGCGTGCAGCCAGGCGGCGCGGCTGCGTGTGGCCAATCAGGCCTTTGACGCCGCGCCCTAACTCCAGGCAAATTTTCGGTAGCTGTGTGGTCTTCCCTGAGCCGGTTTCACCCGCCACGATCACCACCTGATGATCGCGAATGGCGGCGAAAATGTCCTGCTTCTTCTGGCTGACGGGCAAGCTTTCCGGGTAAGTGATTTTCGGGCACGAGGCAACGCGAGAGCGCACCTTCTGCAGGGCTTGCTCAATATCACCCGCTATTTCTGCGGCAACCGCCTGTTGAGCTTCGGGACTTTTGACTTTGCGCGCACCTTGCAACCGGCGTTGCAGGCGCTGCTGATCACGGAGCATCAGGTCACCCAGTTGGGATGACAATGCCGCGAGCGTAGATTTCACGTTCGGTGTTCCTTGTTTCTTCGCTGCTTTAAAATGGTTGGCCCCTCTATCTATAAAGATGGAACCGCTCCTATAGTCGGGTAAAGCAACGATTTTGAATTGGGTTGTCTGTTCTTGACTTGACTATACCCTATGGATTTCGAGCTGGCCGCTCTTGCGCATCCATGCGCTCGCGGCATTCGTACATCCCTGTACAGCACAGCTAGGCGCCAAGCTAGCTCATCCCCAGGAGCTTACTTTTCTGGGGTGGGATAGTGCAGGTAACAACGCTGCAGCTTGAAAGACGACGGGTAGAAGCGGTACAGAATATCACAATGATATTTTTCCCCATAATCCATCCGCTTAGCCTGGATTTTCTTGTTCAATAAAATCGAACGTAGATCTCGAAATATTCCGCTATCCCTGTTGGAACAATATGAATAGAGTGTACCTCATGCAACGGGCGACCAGCCCTGAAGTCACAGTCAACACGAAAGGAATTATCGATGAGCAAAGTATTGGTTCTAAAATCCAGCATCCTGGCAACTTATTCTCAGTCTAACCAATTGGCTGATTTCTTCGTTGAGCAGTGGGCCAATGCTCACAGCAACGATACCATCACCGTGCGTGACCTGGCGGCACAGCCAATTCCGGTGCTGGATGGCGAACTGGTTGGCGCAATGCGTCCATCAGATGCCCCGCTGACCCCACGCCAGAAAGAAGCACTGGCCCTGTCAGACGAACTGATTGCCGAGCTGCAAGACAACGATACTATCGTTATCGCCGCGCCGATGTACAACTTCAACATCCCAACCCAGTTGAAGAATTATTTTGACCTGATTGCCCGTGCCGGCGTCACCTTCCGCTATACCGAGAACGGCCCGGAAGGCTTGCTAAAAAACAAACGTGCCATCATTCTGACCAGCCGTGGCGGCATCCATAAAGGCACCCCAACCGACCTGGTAGAACCTTACCTGCGTCTGTTCCTGGGCTTTATCGGTATTACCGAGGTTGAGTTCGTCTTTGCCGAAGGGATTGCCTACGGTCCAGACGTTGCGACCAAGGCCCAGGCCGATGCCAAAGCGTTACTGGCCGAAGTGATCGCCGCTTAAATCGCGATGCCAGGGCGCAGAGATTGCGCTCTGGGAAGTAAAACATACCTGCAAAATCCGTTTTACCCTCATAAAAATAAGTCGTTTAAATTCCGTTGCGCGCCCTAGGGCGCGCTTTTTTTATTTCTGCAACCACTGGCCGTTAATGCCCCGGACATACTCCCCTGCAGCCGCTCGTGTCACCAGTTTCTGGCCCGCCATCCGCGCAACTTCATCGATGGCGATATGATTGCTGGCTGCCACCTGTTGGTACTTCTCGGCACGCCCGGCATTGATTTTCTTCACCAACGCCTGAGTCTCCGCGTCCTGCTTCACCGGAGCGATATAGCCACTGAGCGTTTCGCCCACCCGCCCCTGCTGCTTGGCTTCATCCAGCGTCAACGCCTGAGCCATGCCGCTGAATAACCAACCGGCGGCAATCAACCACAGATAATGCTTTTTCATGCTGGCTCCTAGAACAGACCGCTTTGGTCTTTCAGCAGGTTCTCAACGTCCTTATCCACTTTGATATGGATCTCATGCTCAATTTTGACGTTCATATTAATGGTGATGGGATCTTTAGGCGTCGCCACCTCAATGCGCGGTACGCAACCGCTCAGCAAGGATGCGCCCAACACGGCTACCAGCAATGGCATGGTCGCGTTCTTCATCGTTGTTCCTCGGGTTTAGAGAGCGCCTGCTCCAGCCACTCTTGTAAATTGTCGCCAAAGCGCAGGCTGCGCCACAGCTGAAACACGTTTTCCTGATGGCTATAGTTAAGGATAACCTCACGCTTGGCATTTTTCTGCGGATTTACGCCATCGATATGCGCCTTTAACGTCAGCTCGCCCAGGTTATCGAGATCGACCCGCGCCTTTGAGCGGTTGATTTCCATGTAGCGCAACCAATCGATGGCGGCACCGGTGGCCAGGTTATTGCTGCCAATGGCATCGGCCATATCTTTATCCAGCCGCAGCGTCATGAGCCCTGCATTGGCGATCCAGCCGTTTTGCACCAACCATTTGGGGTGGTTCAGGAAGAGCGGTAACTCGCCGTTGATGCGGCCAGACATGGCGAACTGCTTCGGTTTAAGCGCGGTAAACAGTGCGCTGAGGTCGATTTGGTCCAGTTTGAGCACCGCTGCATCATGCTGTGGCATACGTAATGCCGAAAGGCTGATATGGCCGTTCAGCATATCGACACCAATATTGCTCAGCGTCAATGGATACGCCTCGCTGTACGGATAGGTACCTTGCAGATCGGCGGTAATATTCTGCATCTCAAACAGCGTCTTGATGGATTTGATCCGCAGCATGATCGGACGTTTGGCCCCAAGCTGCCACCGGTGGTTCTTAAACCGATAGGGCAAGACAAAATCCAGCCCGCTCAATTCGCCGTCTTGCAGCCACATGCCGCCGTTGCGCACCACCCAGTGTCCACCAGCTTCGAACCCCTGCACCCGCGCCGCCGAGAATGCCGACTGGGCGTAGAACTCGCCCGCGCGCAGCTTGATATTCAGATCGGGTGAAATAAGCGGTTGGAATACCGTTAACGACTGTTTTGGCCACCAACCTTCCCCACGCAGGCGTTCACCGTCCCAACGGCCACGCAACTTGATTGGCCCAATCTGCTCGGCCTGCAACGCGCCTTGCCATTGAAAACTGTCTGGCCCCACACCCTGCAACTGCAAATCCAGCACCGAAGGCGGCAAATAACTGCCTGCACCAAAACTGGTTTTGTCAGCCTTCAATTGCACACCACCGGTAAGGCTCGGTGCTTTGCCATCCCGCTGCCACTGGATCGGCTGACTAAGCGTCAGGCGCGGCGTTGCGACCGTGACCATGCCGTATTTCAACCGATCAAAACCGGTGGACAGGCGATCGAGGGTAATGGAGCTGTCCTGCCAACGGCCACTGCCTGCGACATCCCAGGCGGCCTGTAGCGGGGGTAACTTGCCGTTACCCCAAGAGCGCCATTGCCACTGACCATGGTCTGGCCAGAAGCTCTGTGCCTGGCCGTCCAGATGCAGCTTGAAGCGACCCCAGTAACTTTCACTGGCGCTGATAATCGCCTGCAAACGGCCAGTGATCCCAAGAGCTGTGACTTTTACCCCGGCCAGCGGCAGACGGGCCTCTTCCAGCTTCATGTCCGGTGCCGGGCTGCCCCAGGCGCGCAATAACGATCCCGGCTGTAGCACCAGCGTTGGATTAAGGATAGAGCCGCTGATAATGCCGGGGATCGACGCCGTAAGAGAGAGATTGGCCAGGTTTGCCTGCCCGGTAAGCTGGAATTTCAGATCGCTGTTGGTCAGGCTCAGATTCCCCGGCCCCAACGTCAGCACCGCGTTGCCCTTTCCGTTGTGCCCGGCGGTGATCACGTTCAAACGTGCGGTAATTTGGGTTTCGTCAAACCCCTGACTCCAGTCATGTAACGCCACATTCAAACCACCGCTGAGCGGTTGTTCCAGGTAGGGCCAGCGCCATTCCCCTTTTTCGATGCTGATCTGTTTTGGCGTTAGTGCCCAGGGGAGCGTAGCCAACGGTTGGTCGCTGCCCTTTTCCGTCAGGGTCAACACACCTTGCTGCTGTTGCCAGTGCAAATTCAGCAACAAGGGTTTTTCCAGATAGGCGGTTTGTATCTCACCTTGCAACGCCCCCTGGGTTGGCAAACTATCCATATCCAACGGCACGGTGACTTTGCCCGTCAGTTGTACAGGAACCGTGCTGTTGGGCGGCGTAATGCTAAGCTTGCTTAACGTTAGCTGCTGATGTTCATCCAACAGCGCCTCGGCGGTGACGTTCTTGCCTTGATAATGCAACCGTTGGCCAGTGGCCACAGACGACAGCTGCAATTTACCGGCATAGGCTTGCCACGGGGTAAGCGTCAGAAGATTGATGTTCAGGTCAAACGGCGGCAGCATCGCTTGCAGTTGGTCTAGCGCTAACGGTGCGCTGTCACCCTCGGCGGCGGGCAATTTTGACAGGCAGGCAGTATCCACATCGACCCGTTCACCGTTCACATGCCAGGTGCCCGTTTGGTAGGACAGCTTCAGATCGCTGACGTTAGCAATGGCGCAGTTTTGAGCACTGAACTTCAGCCCATCAAGATACAAAGCCCCTTGCTGCCAGCGCAACGGCCCTTGCAAAACCAGCTGACTCCCCTGCGGCAACCAAGGAGCGATCGCACACGGCAACCAACGCGGCATGGTTTGCCACAGCGCGATGATCAACAGGATGATGCCCGCCACGATCGCTACGAATACTTTTAATCTCTTTGTCATTAAGCGCAGGTTTAGTTCCTGATAAACATCGATTAGCCAGGCGCAATGATGACACGGATCCCCTGACAGGTGAAGGTGAACCCTTCTCATCATTAATATAATAGGTTTCTCAATTTTGATATTTACCCGGTGAATATAGAAAATGGCTAATACACTGATTATCAGCATAAAACCCTAAAAGACCTGCGCCACCACAGGGCGCTAAACCATTGTCGTATTTGGCAAAATATGTTAATTTGATCACATAATCACGCGGGAGAAACCACGATGAAAATGGCGATTTACAGCACCAAACAGTATGACCGTAAGTATCTTGAATTGGTAAATCAGCAGTTTGGTTATGAGCTGGAGTTTTTCGATTTTCTGCTAAGCAAGAAAACCGCCAAAACGGCTATCGGCTGTAAGGCCGTATGCATCTTCGTCAATGACGACGGTAGCCGGGAAGTGCTGGAAGAGCTGGCCGCGCTCGGGGTCGAGATCCTCGCCCTACGTTGTGCCGGGTTCAACAACGTCGATCTGGATGCGGCGAAAGAGCTGGGCATCAAGGTGGTACGCGTTCCCGCCTATTCTCCTGAAGCCGTAGCCGAACACGCCGTGGGTATGATGATGTGCCTGAACCGCCGCATTCATCGCGCCTATCAACGTACCCGCGATGCCAACTTCTCACTGGAAGGGCTGATCGGTTTTAATATGCACAACCGCACCGCTGGGGTAATTGGTACCGGTAAGATCGGCGTAGCTACCATGCGTATCCTTAAAGGCTTTGGCATGAAGCTCTTGGCCTACGACCCCTACCCAAGCGCACAGGCGTTAGAGCTGGGTGCCGAATATGTCGATCTTAAAACGCTGTATGCCCAGGCGGACGTGATCACCCTGCACTGCCCATTAACGCCGGAAAACCATCATCTGCTGAATGCGGACGCGTTTTCCATGATGAAGGACGGCGTGATGGTGATTAACACCAGCCGCGGTGCCTTGATCGACTCTTCCGCAGCTATCGATGCCCTCAAGCAGCAGAAGATTGGTGCGCTGGGGATGGACGTGTACGAGAACGAACGCGACCTGTTCTTTGAAGACAAATCTAACGACGTGATCCAGGACGACGTTTTCCGCCGCCTGTCCGCCTGCCATAACGTGCTGTTTACCGGCCACCAGGCGTTCCTGACGGAGGAGGCGTTGACCAGTATTTCGCAAACTACGTTGAAAAATATTGAACAGCTTGCACGGGGTGAAGCCTGCCCTAATCAGCTTAATGCCTGATGCTTTGGGCCGCACTAAGCGCCCCTAATTCTTTAGACAAAACCTAAATAGGTTCGCAATAATGAAAAAACTGATCCCTTTAGCAATGGCCTGTGCGCTATTGGCTGGCTGTAGTACCGCTCAAACCAAACCACAAACCGTAGTAGAAAGCGATCTGCTGCACCATAACTTTGTGTTGCAAAGCGTGGATGGTGTGGCGGTTGCGGCGAAACAAGGCAGCGGCCCGAGCATTGAGTTCGGCGAGAAAATGAATATTTCCGGATCTATGTGCAACCGTTTCTTCGGCCAGGGCCAGTTAGAAAACGGCGTGCTGACGGTGAAAAACCTCGCCACGACCCGCATGATGTGCGCCGATCCGCAACGTAACCAATGGGATCAAACCATTGGGACGCTGCTGGCTAACGGGGCAAAAGTCTCACTCAATGGCCAACAGCTGACCCTGAGCGGCAGCGATCACCAACTGGTGTATACCCTGAAAGACTGGGTCAATTAAGTTGGCATTATACCGGGCTAGCCATTAGCCCGGTACAAACTCAGCGGGCACAGGCTCCACGGCCCAGCGCCGACTCTTCACACTGCTTGCCGTTCGGCATCTGACACATTCTGAGCGTATCGCCGTTGAGCGAATGGGCAATGGTCGTTACCCCGCCCACGCTGGCACAGCTTTCGCTGGTAGGTATCACACCAATATTGGCACTGGTGGCGATCTGCTGTGGTTCTTGGTTGTTATTGCTGCTGCAGGCAGCCAAAGAGAGTATGGCGCCGGCAAGCAGCCATTTTGCTGTGATCATTATTCGTACCCCTGAACCGAAACGATGCTGTGTAATTTTGCCATTGCTGATAACCCGAGCCACTGGAACTGATGGGCCCGTTTGGTTATCTTTGATGTCCACCCGTTGAACTTCAAGTTACCGCCTATTCATCAACAAGCGGCAACCGGAAAGACAACTTTAGTAATCTAGCTTGTTAGCTTAATAATAGAAATATGATTAGCCATTAATTTGGTTTTTTTTTGACCTGAAAGCATTTTGGCTACCGTTCAGTGCCCTGCCGACTTGGATAGCAGATTAATCACCAACACTCCGGCAATAATCAGACCCATACCAATCACCGCTGGCAAATCCAGCTTCTGCTGGTAAAAAAACACCGCGGCAATAGACACCAGCACGATCCCCAATCCCGACCAGATGGCATATACAATCCCCAGCGGCATGGTTTTTACCACCATCGAAAGCCCCCAAAATGCCACTACGTAGCCCAATACCACAAACACCGAGGGCCACAAGCGGGTAAACCCTTCAGAGGCTTTCAGCAAGGTGGTGGCGATCACTTCAGCGACAATCGCCATGGTTAAATAGATAAATGCAGTCATTTTCAACTTCTTCTTTCTGTTTAGCGTGTTAATCATTATGCAACGCGGAGATTAAATTACCGTTAATCTGCGGTAACGCTTTACCATTGCGTAGCAAATAGTAATTATTTTTTAACGAAATATCACCTTACATCCAGATTTTGTGCGCCACACAAATGCGATAAAGCACAAATAACCCCCTCTGTTAGACTTTACTAATGATTATAAGAAGCTGACTTTTGCAGCTTTGTGAGCACAGAAAGGTACTGCAGATGATTACTACAGATGGTAATAACGCTGTCGCTTCCGTGGCTTATCGCACCAGTGAAGTGATTGCCATTTACCCGATCACCCCGAGTTCGACCATGGCGGAACAAACCGCTGCCTGGTCAAGTGACGGCAGGAAAAACATTTGGGGCGATGTACCCCACGTGGTGGAGATGCAGTCCGAAGGCGGAGCCATTGCTACCGTGCACGGCGCGTTGCAAACCGGCGCACTCTCCACTTCCTTCACCTCGTCCCAGGGATTGCTGTTGATGATCCCTTCGCTGTATAAGTTGGCCGGGGAGCTGACGCCATTTGTCCTCCACGTTGCCGCTCGCACCGTCGCAACTCATGCACTATCCATCTTTGGCGATCACTCCGACGTGATGGCCGTACGCCAGACCGGTTGCGCGATGCTGTGCGCCAGTAACGTGCAAGAAGCGCAGGATTTCGCGTTGATCGCCCAGACGGCCACGCTAAACAGTCGCCTGCCGTTCATCCATTTCTTCGATGGTTTCCGCACCTCACATGAAATCAACAAGATCGCCCCGCTGAGCGACGAAGCGCTACAGCAGATGATGCCGCAAGACGCCATCGACGCTCACCGCAGCCGGGCTCTCTCACCGGATCATCCCGTCATACGCGGCACGTCAGCTAACCCGGATACCTACTTCCAATCGCGGGAAGCGACCAATCCGTGGTACGACAATACCTACCAACATGTGCAACAGGCGATGGACAAGTTTGCTGCCATCACCGGTCGCAGCTATCAGCCGTTCGAGTATTACGGCCACCCGCAGGCCGAACGCGTGGTGATCCTGATGGGGTCCGCCATCGGCACCTGTGAAGAAGCGATCGACCACCTGCTGACGCGCGGTGAAAAAGTGGGCGTCCTTAAAGTCCGGCTTTATCGTCCCTTCTCCGCCAAACATCTGCTCGCCGTACTGCCGGAAAGCGCACAAAAAATTGCGGTGCTTGACCGCACCAAAGAGCCGGGTGCTCTGGCCGAGCCTTTATACCTGGATGTGATGACCGCGCTGGCAGAAGCCTTTAGCCGTGGCGAACGCGCCAGCATGCCGATAGTGATTGGCGGGCGCTATGGGCTGTCTTCCAAGGAGTTTGGCCCAGACTGTGCGTTAGCTATCTTCCGTGAACTGATGCTGGATAAGCCCCGCCCACGCTTTACCGTAGGTATTTTCGACGATATTACCGGCCTTTCCCTACCGCTGCGCGAAGAAACTCTCCCTCAGCGGGCCTCGCTGGAAGCGCTGTTTTACGGTTTGGGCAGCGATGGTTCGGTTTCTGCCACCAAAAACAACATCAAAATCATCGGCAACAGCACGCCGATGTTTGCCCAAGGCTACTTTGTCTACGACTCGAAAAAGGCTGGCGGCCTGACCGTGTCACACCTGCGGATTAGCGATAAGCCGATCAATTCGGCGTACCTGATCAACCGCGCCGACTTTGTCGGTTGCCACCAATGGCAGTTTATCGACAAGTATCAAATGGTGGAGCGGCTAAAACCTGGCGGCATTTTCCTGCTCAACACCCCTTATAGCGCGGATGAAGTCTGGTCACGCCTGCCGCAGGAGGTCCAGGCGATCCTGCATCAGCGCCAGGCAAAACTGTATATCATCAACGCGGCCAAGCTGGCGCGCGAATGTCATTTGGGTGCCCGTATCAATACCGTGATGCAGATGGCCTTCTTCCATCTGACCAAGATCCTGCCGGGTGAAGTGGCTTTGCAGGAGCTACAGGGAGCGATTGCCCGCAGCTACAGCAACAAGGGCCAAGAGGTGGTCGAACGTAACTGGCAGGCCTTGGGTGCCACGTTGAGTGAGCTGACGGAAATCCCGCTGCGCCCACTCGACAGCAACAGTCCGATACGCCCACCGGTGGTTTCCGACACCGCGCCGTATTTTGTCAAAACCGTAACCGCCGTGATGCTGGCCGGACTGGGCGATACCCTGCCGGTTTCTGCATTCCCACCGGACGGTACCTGGCCTGTGGGCACCACGCAATGGGAAAAACGCAATATCGCCGAAGAAGTCCCGATCTGGCAACCGGACCTGTGCACCCAATGTAACCATTGCGTCGCCGCCTGCCCACATTCAGCCATTCGTGCCAAGGTGGTTCCGCCAGAAGCCATGGAGTACGCCCCTGCCACGCTGCAATCGCTGGATGTAAAATCCCGTGATATGCGCGGCCAGAAATACGTATTGCAGGTCGCCCCAGAGGACTGTACCGGCTGTAACCTGTGCGTAGAGGTTTGCCCGGCAAAAGATCGCCAGAACCCGGAAATCAAGGCGATCAATATGGCATCCCGCCTCGATCATCTGGCAGAGGAAAAGGCCCATTACGACTTCTTCCTGCAACTGCCAGAGATCGACGCTTCGCAGTTGGAACGCATCGATATCCGCACCTCGCAGCTGATCTCTCCGCTGTTTGAATATTCGGGTGCCTGTTCCGGCTGTGGCGAAACGCCGTATATCAAGCTGCTGACCCAGCTGTATGGAGACCGGTTGCTGATCGCCAACGCCACCGGCTGTTCTTCGATCTATGGCGGTAACCTACCCACCACGCCTTACACCACCAACGCCGACGGCCGTGGACCAGCCTGGGCAAACTCGCTGTTTGAGGATAATGCCGAGTTTGGTCTGGGCTTCCGCCTGACGGTGGATCAGCACCGCCGCCGCGTATTGCGTCTGCTCGACACGTTGGCACCGCAATTACCTGCCCAGTTGGTGGCCTCATTGCAGGCAGAAGAGATCGCCACCGGCCCGCGCCGCCAGCAGATCGCCGAATTACGTAGCCTGTTGGCTAACGTGGCAGGTAACGACGCCCGTCAGCTAGCTACCGATGCCGACTATCTGGTAGATAAGTCTATCTGGCTGATCGGCGGTGACGGCTGGGCCTACGATATCGGCTTCGGCGGTCTGGATCATGTGCTGAGCCTGACGGAAAACGTTAACGTGCTGGTGCTGGATACGCAGTGCTACTCCAATACCGGCGGGCAGCAATCCAAGGCCACTCCGCTGGGGGCCGTCACCAAGTTTGGTGAACACGGCAAGCGCAAGGCCCGTAAAGATCTTGGCGTCAGCATGATGATGTACGGCCATGTGTATGTTGCGCAGATCTCGTTGGGCGCGCAGCTTAACCAGACGGTGAAAGCGATTCAGGAGGCAGAAGCCTACCCTGGCCCTTCCCTGATCATCGCCTACAGCCCTTGTGAGGAACACGGTTACGATCTGGCGCTCAGCCACGACCAGATGCGGCAGCTAACCGCGACCGGCTTCTGGCCGCTATATCGCTTCGATCCGCGTCGTACTGCGGAAGGCAAAGCCGCATTGGCGCTGGACTCCCGGCCACCGAACAGTGAGCTGACGGCGACCTTGAACAAGGAACAGCGTTTCCGCCGCCTTAATACGCAGCAGCCAGAGGTTGCAGCCGCGTTGTATGAGGCAGCAGAAAAGGAACTGAAGGAGAAATACGATTTCCTTAGCTTGCTGGCTGGAAAGTCAGAGAAGGCAAGTTCGGAGTAACTCTGTTGAGGGCGCGGTTTCGCGCCCTTTTATCATACTATAATCGAAGACGAATCAATGGTAAGTAACGGTTTGTTCAGATCTACTTTAGCCTCATTAAGAATGCTCTTTAGGGCCGCTGTTAAGGCAACGTTTATCATCTCCAACAGATCATCATTCGAGATATAACCTTTCCCGGCCTCGGATAGACTTCTTGATAACCTATCCAGAGAGGCGTTTGTTTCTTCGGTAAGAAAGACCAGAATCGGCCCTCTTAGCGCACTTATAGCTTCGCTTGCAGCTTCAGCTTTAACTCTCTGAGCAGTCACATACTCATCATTCTGCATTTCAAATGCATCATGCGGATTAATGCCTTCGAAATAGTTCATTTGCGTTACTATGGCCGTGGACCAGTTAGCAATGTGAGTCACCAAAGTTGTATAATACTTTTCTTTACTGATCCAATTTTGTTGGCTTACCCAGTGACTGCCAGATAAAGAGGTTTTGATCCACTCCGTATCTTTCGTGGTCTCTCTTAATTGCTGACTTAATTCTGAAAAATGCGCATCATTAGCTCTATTTTCACCACGCTTTTTGAAATATGCCCCACCAAATGCACCAATAGTTGCACCTAGCAACCCAATCCCACCCGCAATAAGATATGTAGTCGCTTGCATATCTTTTAACTGGGGTACTATTTCAGAAATTATCATTCGAACATTTTCAGGAGCCATATTTACCCTTTAAGCTTTCAATGCCAATCATACATAGTCTGATTTCTCAGGCTACATTATAAGCGTAATCTAGTTACAGTAGTCTGCTTACCCTCGTCGTTTCTAACAAGTAGAACATTGTTGTAAACGCGCTGACATTGTCATCATCCCATACACCACACTTTTCCCCACAACCTGTTTCCAACCAGCTACATGATCACGGCAAAGCGTAAGAGAACCGTGAAAAAGTCGAGCCTGAAGAGATAAAACGAATAATGATCAAATCCTCCCAGAGAATGCTAAACTTGCCCGCTAAAAGTGTCATACCGCCGTAGCGCACCCAAATGAGAACGAGCTCGATTTAAATGTCAGAAAATCAAACAATTAGCCAAAAAGAGCAGTACAACCTCAACAAACTGCAAAAACGCCTGCGCCGCAACGTGGGTGAAGCTATCGCCGCCTACAACATGATTGAGGAAGGCGATCGCATCATGGTTTGCCTGTCCGGCGGGAAAGACAGCTACACCATGCTGGAGATCCTGCGCAATCTGCAAAAAAGCGCTCCGGTGAATTTCTCATTGGTCGCAGTGAATCTCGATCAGAAACAACCCGGCTTCCCCGAGCATATCCTGCCAGCCTATCTGGAAAGCCTGGGGGTGGAATATAAGATCGTTGAAGAAAACACCTACAGCATCGTGAAGGATAAGATCCCGGAAGGCAAAACCACCTGCTCCCTGTGTTCACGCCTGCGCCGCGGTATCCTTTACCGTACCGCCACCGAGCTGGGTGCCACCAAGATTGCCCTTGGCCACCACCGTGACGATATCCTGCAAACGCTGTTCCTCAACATGTTCTACGGCGGCAAGCTGAAAGGTATGCCACCCAAGTTGATGAGTGACGATGGTAAACACGTGGTGATCCGCCCGCTGGCCTATTGCCGCGAGAAAGACATCGAGCGTTTCTCGGTAGCGAAAGAATTCCCGATTATCCCGTGCAACCTGTGTGGCTCACAGCCAAACCTGCAACGCCAGGTGATTGGCGATATGCTGCGCGACTGGGACAAACGCTACCCAGGCCGCATCGAAACCATGTTCAGCGCCATGCAGAACGTGGTGCCTTCGCATCTGTGCGATACCGAACTGTTTGACTTCAAAGGCATTCACCACGGCAGCGAAGTGGTCGATGGTGGCGATTTGGCGTTTGACCGTGAAGATATTCCACTGCAACCGGTGGGTTGGCAGCCGGAAGACTCGGATGACAACGGCTCACCCGCGTTTGAACGCCTGAACGTGCTGGAAATCAAATAGTCCCTCTCTCCGCCTGTGCCCGCAGGCGGAGGTTTTTTCCCCGCTTAATTTTAGATCCTGTTCACAATTCACGCATAAAGTGCCTGACAGTGCGGCTTTTACCTTATACTGTTTATTTATACAGTCAAAGGAGACCAACGATGAATATCACCCCCTGCCTTTCCCACGTCTCGCTGGGAACCAACAATTTCGATGCCGCCGCACAGTTTTATGACCAGGTTCTCGGTGCGTTAGGCTGCCGGCGCGTGCTGGAACACCCTGGCGCTATCGGCTATGGCCGTGACTATCCTGAATTTTGGTTGCAACTGCCGATAGACGGCAAACCCGCAGGCACCGCAAACGGTGTGCATGTTGGCTTCTTCGCCACCAGCAAGCAGCAGGTTGATGAGTTTTATCAACAGGCGGTAGCCGCTGGGGCCCAAGGTGACGGTGCGCCGGGCTCACGACCGCATTACGGGGCCGCCTATTACGGCTGTTTCGTCCGGGATCTGGATGGGCATAAGATAGAGGCCAGTTTCTGGGACGAAAGCGCGGCTTAGCCTAATCGGAGCGACATGTAGTTAACCGGGCGTAGCATGCTGCGCCCCTACGGAGTGAACCGGTTGTTTGGGATTAGCCGAAGGGAAAAAAGCATAAAAAAATGCCGGTGATTAAACCGGCATCGTATTGAATTAAATGTGCTATGCAATAATTCTAAAAATAAGAAAGTAAAACAATTATGGAGCGCAACGCCCATCGCTTGACGTTGCATTCACCTGCAAGAGTAAGGATGCCGTAGTTCGCGTGAGCAAATGTTGATACTGCTCAACTTTACTCGCGTTTTCGCCACTATTTATCGTTATAGCCAGCGGCTCCGCCTCAACCACCAGGCAACGCCCCCGACCAATGCCACCAGCATGAAACAGAAAGAGGCAAACGCCAGTGGGCTATCGCTGCCTGGGATCCCCCCCAGGTTGACCCCAAACAGCCCGGTCAAAAAGGTAGTGGGCAAAAAGACCATCGCCATCAGTGACATGGTGTAGGTACGGCGGTTCATGGCGTCGGCCATCACGGTAGTGATTTCATCGGACAGGATCGCCGTGCGGGCAATGCTGCCATCCAGGTCATCTAATCCGCGCCCCAGGCGGTCGGCAATGTCCTGCATGCGGCGGCGTTCATCGTCATTCATCCACGGCAGGCGGTCGCTCGCTAAACGTGAGAAGACATCGCGCTGCGGTGCCATGTAGCGGCGTAGCACAATCAACTGTTTGCGGATCAGTGCCAACTGCCCACGCTCCGGGGTTTGCTGCTCCAACAGCGCATCTTCCAGATCGATGATCTTGTCGTGCAGATCTTCAATGAATTCACTGGTGTGGTCGGTGAGCGCATCAGCGATTTCCACCAGCCAGTTACCGCTATTAATCGGCCCCTGGCCATTACGCAATTCATTGACTACCTCATCGATTGAGTAGACCTTGCGATGACGAGTGGAAATAATCAACTTATCGGTGATGTACACGCGGAACGTCACCAGTTGGTCAGGCCGTGAATCCGTATTGAAGTTGATGCCACGCAGCGTGATCAGCGTCCCATCGCCCAACCGGGTGACGCGTGGCCGGGTACTTTCCCCCGCCAGTGCTTCTCTTACCAAATCTGGCAGCAGCGGTGTATTAGCCAGCCACTCGGCGCTAGCCGGATGAGCATAGTCCAGATGCAGCCAGCATGGCTCCTCGCTAGTGATCTTATCGTCATCCTCAATTGGCGTAGTACCACCCTTGCCGTCGAGTTGATAGGCATAGACCGCGTCGGGCACCTGCAGTTCGCGCCCTTCAATGACATCCATTCAAAACCCTCGTTATTTTGCCGTTGATACAGAGTCTAGCGTTATTGCCTTAGGGATCAAAGTGGCAACGCCATAACGGGATCTGAAAGTAAAAAGCCCCCGCATTAGCGAAGGCTTGGTAGGCAACAAGACTCTGAACATTAATGTTTCAGAATATACATTTCCTGGCTATAGGCGACATCTTCAGGGTTAGTGATTGGGTAACCCTTCACCCAGGGCTTGATTAGACGGCCATTGGTGTATTGATAGATCGGGGCGATCGGGGCCTCGGCCGCAATCATCTGCTCGGCCTTGTTATAATCAGCGGTTAACGCCGTTGGATTAGTCTCGCGACTGGCGTCGGCCAGCAGGCGGTCGTATTGCGGGCTGTTAAATTTGGCGATATTCCCGCTGTGTGAAGAGGTCAGCAGCGACAGGAAGGTCGAGGCCTCGTTGTAATCCCCCACCCAGGAGGCGCGAACCACGTCGAAATTGCCGGTGTTACGGCTGTCGATATAGGTTTTCCACTCCTGATTTTGCAGTTTAACGTCAACCCCCAAGGTTTGCTTCCACATTGACGCCACGGCAATGGCAATCTTTTGGTGACTCTCTGAGGTGTTATACAGCAGGGTCAATTTCAGGGGATGGTTCGGCCCATAACCCGCTGCCTGCATCAGCGCCTTAGCCTGTTCGTTCAACTCTTCCTGTGACTGTTGCTGCAACAGGCTGGTTTCTGGCTTAAAGCCCGCGGTGACATCCGGCGTGAAGTGGTAGGCCGGTTTCTCGCCGGTGCCCAGCACTTTTTCGGCAATGATCTTGCGATCGATAGCGTAAGACAAGGCTTTACGCACCCGAACATCATTGGTTGGCGCACGCTGGGTATTGAACGCGTAGTAATAAGTGCCTAGTTGGTCCGGCGTGTAAACCTGGTCTGGGATATCCTTCAACAGCTTCTGGTACATGTTTTTCGGGAAGGACTCGGTAATGTCGATATCACCAGCCTGATAACGCTTGGTCGCGTTGGATTCCTGGTTAATCGGTACAAAAGTCACCTTGGTCAACACGGTGTGTTTATGATCCCAATAATGGTCGTTCGGCACCAGTACCAGTTTCTCGTTAACTACCCGCTCTTGCAGTTTGAATGCGCCGTTGCCTACCAGATTGCCCACTTTGGTCCAATCATTGCCGTATTGCTCAACCACGGCTTTAGGAACCGGGAACAGGCTGAAATTCGCCGTCAGGCTGACAAAATAGGGCACCGGTTTGTTCAGTTGTACTTTTAACGTGTGGTCATCCACCGCCACCACGCCAAGCTTATCGATGGGCTGCTTACCGGCGATAATCTCTTCAGCATTCTGGATCCCGGCTAGCTGAGCAAACCAGGCAAACGGCGACAGGCTTTTCGGATCGACCAGCCGTTGCCAGCTATAAACGAAGTCTTTCGCCGTGACAGGGTCACCGTTGGACCAGCGGGCATCTTTGCGTAGCGTGAAGATATAGGTCTGGTTATCCGAGGTCTGCCAACGCGTAGCAACACCTGGGATCACTTTGCCATGCGCGTCCTGATTCACCAGCCCTTCAAACAGATCGCGTGCCACCTGCGCTTCTGGCAGGCCCACGGCTTTAATCGGATCGAGCGACGCCGGCTCATCTTTGATGTGCCGCACGATCTCCTGTTTCTCCGCCAGAGAGGTACCTGGGGGAACCTGAGCTGCCATAGCACCACTAATACCCGCGCTGATGGTGACAGCGCAAAGCGTTAAACGAAAACTCGCCAGAATTTTTCTTCTCGTCATGTTAGATATGCCCCAGTTAACCCCATGAATTTTTTATCATATAGCACAAAGATACCCGCTACCTATAGCCACGCGTAACAAGAATGTCAAAAGTGGAAGTTTGATCCAAAAAAAAAGCCCGCAGCCATTATCGGCAATGCGGGCTGATTGCTTAGGCAGGATCAGTCGTAAAGATGAATACTGGCGATCTTATAGCTGAACTCTTCCCCCTCTTCTTCATCGAAGATGGTGAAATAGCCTTTCTCTACCAGTGGGTTGAGCTGGATATCGGTCTTTTGCAACTGGCGTGATTCGGCGTCGTCAAAACCATAGTCGAGGAAGAACTCCCCTTTCTGATGATCCACGTGCAGGGTGAACGGGTAGTTGGACTCGTCCCCACGTCCATCGTCATTTTTCACTACGCCAAACCACTCACCCTGACGGATCTGGTTTTCTGCATCCACGCCGCACAGTAAGGTGATGGTGTCTTTTTCGTTTTCGCTGTAACGCGCGACTATTCTGGCAACTGGCATGATAAATCCTCTCTGTCGTTAGCACTTTGTCGATAGTATAACAATCAGCGTCGAATTATTCGCTGAACAGACTGGGAAAGATGAGCTAAAGCGTAATACACTCAATAACATCGCAATTATTTCTGACTTTAGCTTAAAGGGAAACTCCATGACCCAACACAGACCGCGCAGTGAGCGTGGCCAGCTGGCAGTTGCAGGTGAAACTTACGGTAAATCGATGTTAGGCGCCCCGCTGCTGTATTTCCCGGCGGCCAAAAGCGGCCCGGATACCGGGTTAGTGATTGCAGGCACCCACGGGGATGAAACGGCCGCAGTGGTGACGTTATCCTGCGCATTACGCAGTATCGCCCCCGCCCAACTGCGCCATCATGTGATCCTGGCGGTCAATCCGGATGGTTGCCAGCTTGGGTTGCGCTCCAATGCCAATGGCGTCGATCTGAACCGCAATTTCCCGGCGGCCAACTGGCGCTCTGGCGATACAGTCTATCGTTGGAACAGTGCGGCGGAAGCTCGTGACGTGCGACTCTCCACCGGTGGCAGGCCCGGTTCCGAACCGGAAACCCAGGGATTGTGCCATTTAATCCATCGCCTGAAGCCACGCTGGGTGGTGTCCTTCCATGAGCCATTGGCCTGTATAGAAGACCCGGAAAGCTCCGCGCTGGGCGTTTGGCTGGCGCATAAATTTGCCCTGCCGCTGGTGACCAGCGTCGGCTATGAAACGCCCGGGTCATTCGGCAGTTGGTGTGCAGACTTGTCTTTGCCCTGCATCACCGCCGAGTTCCCACCGGTCTCAGCCGACACCGCCAGTGAAAACTACCTTGCCGCCATGGTCGAGCTGCTGACCTATGCTGACTAGCGTGAAAGCTCAATAGCACCGCACTCAAAGGCCAAACCTGGTACTACGTCTTTAGCCAGCCAGGTTGGGCCATCAAGATCCACAAAACGTGCGCCAGGCACCAACGGCAGCGCCGCAGTAATGGCTCTTGAGGTGCAGAGCATACAGCCGAGCATGATCTCAAAGCCCTGCGCCCGCGCCTGTGCGGCAAGCCGTAACCCTTCGGTCAGCCCACCGGTTTTATCCAGTTTGATATTGACCATCTGATAGCGCCCCGCCAACCTCGGCAGATCGCCGCTGGTATGGCAGCTCTCGTCGGCGCAAATCGGTAATGGATGGATGAAGTTTTCCAGGGCGCTGTCGTCGCTGGCCGGTAAGGGTTGCTCCAGCATCGCCACGCCTAAATCCGCCAGCAGTTGGCAACGTGATGCCAAGCCTTCGGCCTGCCAGGATTCATTGGCATCGACGATCAACGTCATCTGCGGCACTGCCGTGCGGATCGCCACCAACCTTTCGCTGATCAGGTGATCGTCGAGCTTAATTTTCAGCAGCGTCGCGCCCTGTTGCTCAAGCTCTTTAGCGGCAAAGGCCATCGCTTCCGGCGAGCCAATGCTAAGCGTTTGCGCCATCACAACCCGTTCCGGTGCGATAACGTCGCTCAATTGCCATAGATCTTTGCCAGCAAGGCGGCATTCCAAATCCCACAATGCCGAATCAACCGCGTTACGAGCCGCCCCCGCAGGCATCAGCCGTTGTAACTCCTGCCGGGTTACCCCTTGCGCGATGGCCGTTGACACCTCGGCCAACTGTTCCATCACCGAGGTCTCGCTCTCGCCATAGCGCGGATAAGGGGTGCATTCACCGACACCGCGCATACCCTGTTGTTCAATCTCTACTACCACGACTTTGGCTTCGGTCCGGCTACCGCGTGCGATCACAAAGGCGGTATGCAATGGCCAGGCTTCAGGGTAAAAACGCATGCTTCTCATAATGGCTCCCGAGCGAAAAAAGCACATAAAGTCAGTCCACTATACCTGCAGTTTAGAAACTTTATCTATCCAAGGTGCGAATGTTGCCTTAAACTGCTTCGAGATTGTGAACCCGGTGTTAATCGGCTTCACATCTTTGTATAAACATCGTTGAAAGGAACCGAGCAATGACTCAGACCGTACATTTTCAAGGCAACCCTGTCACTGTAGCAGGCAAACTGCCACAGCAGGGCGAGCAGGCAAAAAGCTTTACCCTGGTTGCCAAAGACCTGTCAGACGTTGCACTGAGCAGCTTCGTGGGTAAACGCAAAGTCCTGAACATCTTCCCAAGCATTGATACCGGCGTCTGTGCCGCATCGGTGCGTAAATTCAACCAGTTGGCGAGTGGCCTGGATAACACCGTGGTCCTGTGTATCTCTTCCGACCTGCCGTTCGCCCAGTCACGCTTCTGTGGTGCAGAAGGCCTGAACAACGTGGTTACCCTATCTACCCTGCGCGGCGGTGATTTCAAGCAGGCTTACGGTGTAGAGATCGCCGAAGGCCCATTGGCCGGTCTGACCGCGCGTGCCGTGGTGGTGCTGGATGGCCAGGACAACGTGCTGTATAGCGAGCTGGTAAACGAAATTACCACCGAGCCAGACTATGATGCTGCGCTTGCCGCGCTGAAATAAGCCTGTAGAAATTAAAAAGCCCGGTTTTTAAGCCGGGCTTTTTTATGCCTGAAATGCAGCAGCGTTATTCTTCGCTGTCGTCGGTGAGCTTGCGATTGCTCAGGCCGTATTCCCGCAGTTTATTGGCAATTGCCGTATGCGAGACGCCCAAGCGCTTGGCCAGTTTTCGGGTGCTGGGATAAGTGCGATAAAGGCGAGTCAGCACCGAGCGTTCAAAGCGCTTGCTGATATCATCCAGAGAGCCTTCCATCACTTCATCCCCTAGCGCTATCTCCACCTCAAAATCCGGCAGAATGATATCTTGTGGGCGCAGTTCATAGCCGTCCGTTTGGGTCAGGGCACGATAGATGGCATTCTTCAGCTGTCGCACGTTGCCCGGCCAGCCGTACTTGCAGAGGAAGCTACTGAGATCGTTGGCCAGTTTCGGCCTGGCGACCCCTTGTTCATCAGCAAAGCGCGCCACAAACAGCTCGGTGAGCGGCATGACATCCTGCGGGCGTTCGCGCAGCGGCGGGATAGTGATGGTCAGCACGTTCAAACGGTAGTAAAGATCTTCACGGAATTCACCACGCTGCACCAGTTCGGTCAGGTTTTTCTGCGTGGCGCAAATCACCCGGACGTCCACATGCACCTCATGCTCTTCCCCTACTCGACGGAAAGTACCGTCGTTGAGGAAACGCAGCAGTTTGGTTTGCATACGTGGCGACATCTCGCCAATCTCATCCAGCAGCACCGAACCGCCGTTGGCCTGCTCAAAGAAGCCCTTCTTGCCTTCCAACGCATTCGGATAAGCGCCCGGTGCATGGCCAAACAGCTCGCTCTCTACCACGTCGTCCGGCAAGGCAGCACAGTTCAGCGCCAGGAACGGTTGTTTGCCGCGTGGGCTACGCAGGTGGCAGGCTCGCGCCAGAATATCTTTCCCCGTGCCGGTATCGCCCACAATCAACAATGGCGCATCCAACATGGCCAACTTACGCGCCTGCTCCAGCACGTGGCGCATTTTCGGGCTGACGGCAACGATATGATCAAACTCGGTATCGTCATTCACCGACAGGTTCTGCAACTGACGGCCCATACGGGCGGTGGATTTGAGCATTACCACCGCGCCTACGGGAGCATTCTGCTGCTGCTCATCTTCCAGGTAGATCGGGGTAATATCCATCAGGAAATCCTGGCTACGGATCACCACCCGCTCGGAATGCGGCTTAGTGTCCTCACTCTCCAGCCAGCGGCTGAAGTTATAGCCACCGATCAGCTGGCTCGCCGTTTGATTGCGGATCTTGTCTTCGCTGAAGCTGAACAGCGTCTGTGCCGCCGGGTTGGCCAGTTCCACCTTGCCTTTCATATCGATGGAGAACACCGGTTCCGGCATCGACTCCAGCAACGCACGTAATGCGCGATGTTCACGCTCGGAAGGCATAAAGTTAACGGTGCGCACATCGGTCACACCGCTGATGCGCCGGATCTCCGCCATCAGCGCGCGGAAGGTATCAAAATCCAGCTGGGAAAAATTCAGGTAAATACGGCCGATAGGATCAATTTCGATGCCGCGCAGGTCAATACCGCGCGATACTAAAAGATCGAGTAACTCTCGAGTGAGACCGAGACGGTCTTCGCAAAATACTTCCAAACGCATCAGTATTGGCCTTATCTCTGCAGGTGCGGGGATGTCTGATGATGATGATACCCTCTCCCCCCGGAAGGAAGAAGCGATCTGTCAGCAAAAGTTGACAGAGCTCCAGTTTATCACTGCTATTGGTGGTTTTAAACGCCACCCAATAATACCATCGGCGTAATTTTAGCTTATCTTTAGAGTGTTATCACATTCCGCATTATTTTGGCAGCTGATTATAATGCAGTCACAGGGGGATAATCTTTCGTCAATCTGTGGTTACAAACCGCAAAAAGGGCCACTCGCCGGTTACAAATGATAGTAATTCTCGTCTGACTATTAATCACGATGCCAAACAGGAAAGGAATACGCCAACCCCAGGCTTCCACACTCGCCTCTGGCATGGTGTTTACCAATATCACCAAGGTCATGGCGGCAAATACGCTACCCGCACCTTGGCTCGCAACCTGCCATCCCCCGTAAAACCCACGGTTATGAGGTTTGGCATACTCTACCAATAAGGTGGTTGATGCGCCTAACTCACCGCCTGCGGAGAAGCCTTGTATCAGCCTGGCCAGGGTAATGATGATCGGGGCAGCAATCCCTATGCGTTCATATGACGGAGTGATACCAATCGTCAGGGTACTGAGCCCCATCAACAGGAACGTCAGCGTCATGGCGGGCTTGCGCCCTTTTTTATCGGCATAATGGCCGATGACCAGCGCCCCCAACGGCCTGGCAAGATAACCCATCCCAAAGATCAGGAAGGTCATCGTCATGCTCACCAAAGGGTCTGACGCGGGGAAATAAGCTTTTGCTATATAGGTCGCAAAAAATGCGTAGAGCACCAGATCAAAAAACTCTAATCCATTGCCTAACGTGGTGGCCACAATGGCCCTAGCCGGGGACTTTTTTTCCTTGACGCTATCCATCGCCTGTCCTTTTAAGAAAAAATATCTGCTGCGGAGTGGATATTATCGAATCCGCTATTTGGGTAGGATTGTCTTATCAAATCGTCGAATACGGGTAACCAACCTCAATAGGGCGCGGCACACAGCGCCCCGACAAGTTCAGCAGTATCACCAACGTATTATTGGCCGAGGTTTATTCCTTTAAAAACTCTTGCGTCAACGCAGACCAATAGGCGATCCCTCTGAGTATAATTTCATCATTAAAATCATAACCAGGGTTATGTACCATGCAGCTATTTTCACCCTGGCCGTTACCTAATAATAAATAACTGCCTGGGCACTGGTTCAACATAAAGGCAAAATCTTCGCTACCCATTAACGGTTCCGGGATATCAATGACCTGCTGCGGATGGCTTTCGCCCATTAAATTTTTCGCCACCTGCTTGGCAAAGCGGGTCATCTCCGGTTGGTTGACCAACACCGGATAGGTGTGATCATAGTCAATATCGATGCTGGCACCATATGAGGCCGCCTAGGCCGCTACTAACGTCTTGATACGTTCTTCCAACAACTCCCTGACTTGCGGATCCAACGCACGCACGCTTAATTTTAATACCGCAGAATCAGCGATAACATTACTTGCCATACCTGACTGGAATGAACCTACGGTGATCACGCCGGGTTCTTGCGCCCCCAGGGTACTGATGAATATGTCGACGGAGGGTTTGGCTTTCATCGGCATAGGGTTGGAAGGTTTCTAAGTTCGACTCTTGGTGCGGCATGTTGATGACCTCCTGTCCTTGGGATTATGTCTTGATGCGGAAATTGCGAACCAATACGGCGGTTTACTCCGCTGACGCAGTTATGTATTCAGATTGATTGTCCGTCGAATATACCGTCTTCTTGGCCGTTGTCCGTGGGATTTTTCGTGACCAAGGGCGCAAAACAAACACTTTATTAACTTTTAATTAACAATCAATGGATGTCACAGAGGCGTTCGAAGGGAAGGAAGTTTTTTGGCAGTGCGGCAATAAGGCTGCGTCTGATTGACGCAGCCTGGCGGAGTCAGACTTTGCTTGAGCCTTTTTTCATGGTGTCTTTTAGCTGATTAATCAATTGACCACGGAAATCACCCAGTTTTGGCTTATCGCCTTCTAACCAGGGTAATGGACGGCATAACTCCATCGCCTTGATGCCCAAACGCGCCGTTAACAGACCGGCTCCAATCCCCTGCGCAGCCCGCGCAGACAGCCGCGCCGCAATATCCTGTGACATCCAGTCCATGCCCACTTCCCGCACCAGTTCGGAGGCACCGGCAAAGGCGATATTCAGCAACACCAGGCGGAACAGACGGATGCGGCTGAAATAGCCCAGCTCGATACCATACAGTGCCGCAATGCGGTTAATCAGGCGGATATTGCGCCAGGCGATAAAGGCCATATCCACCAAGGCCAACGGGCTGACGGCGATCATCAGCGTCGACTCTGCCGCCGAACGGCTGATTTCGCGCCGCGCCTGATTATCCAACACCGGTTGCACCAGCTTGGCATACAGCGCAACCACTTCGCGGTCGTTCTGGGTCTCATGTAATGAAGCCTGCCAGCGTTGCAATGCGGGGTGCCCTTGATCTAACCCGGCCTGACGCGCCAGCTTTTCACAAAACTCACGCCCTCTCCCCAGGCCGTGACTATGCAGCAGTTCTCGAGCTTCATCACGCTCTTCTGCACGTTGCCGTAAGCGATATAACCTGCGCCATTCCCCCACCACCGAACCGATGCCGGCAAAGACGATCAGCCCACCGGCGATGCCACCACCCAGCGCGATCCAATCCTGCTGCACCCAGGAGGTATGCACCCACTGGACACCTTGAGCCACCACGCTGACGCCAAACAGCATCAGCCCGGCGTTAACCATTTTACGCCACAGGCTGCGCTTGGGTTTCAACGCGGCGTTAACAATGCCTTCCGCGCGCCCTTCCTCTTCTTCTTGCTCCATCTCTGGCGCTGCCGGATAGAATTTCTCTGCCTGCTGTTCGTCAAACTCCAAACCAGCTCGCAATACCGGTTCCTGTGGTGGCTGCAACGGCTCGGCAAAATCGATACGCGGTTTTAACGGCTCGCTCATCGTAATTTATCTCCCAATAAAAACTCCATCACCGCGTCCAGACGGATATGCGGTAACGGACTGTCAACGCTCATCATGCGCGGGCGGAACTGGTCAAAATGGAATCCTTGTTGCTGCCAGAACGTCGGGCCAGGCAGGCGCGCAGGCACTTCGCCGGGGAAGACCGTCAGCGGTGCGCCATCGTCCAGGCGGTGGCCTTTCAAGGCCGGGATAGGCTGCCCTTGATGATCGACAATGCCGCTTTCGGTCGCCTGTACCGAAGCCAGGCCAACGCAGTCCATGCTGATGCCTTCAAACGCAGCGTTCTGCCAGGCCTCCTGCACCAATTGCTGTAACAGCGAAACCAGGTTGGCGTGCTGATCGGCAGTGATGTGATCCGCCTTGGTTGCTGCGAACATCAGTTTGTCGATAGTCGGCGAAAACAGGCGGCGGAACAGCGTGCGCTTGCCGTAGTGGAAGCTTTGCATCAACTGGGTCAGCGCCAAACGCATATCATTAAACGCCTGCGGCCCGCTGTTGAGCGGTTGCAGGCAGTCCACCAGCACAATCTGGCGGTCAAAACGCACAAAGTGCTCTTTATAAAACGCCTTGACGATCGACTGGCAGTAATAGTTAAAACGGGCGCGCAGCATGCCCGCATTAGTATGTTTGTCTGCCTGAGCCAGGCGCGATTCCCCTGCCGCATCGACGTTTGGCCATGGGAAGAACTGCAACGCGGGCGCACCGGCCATATCGCCAGGCAGCACAAAACGCCCAGGCTGGATAAAGTGCAACCCTTCGGCCTTACAGCGCAGCAGATAATCGGTATAGGCCTGGGCGATCGCCGCCAGCTTGTTTTCATCCGCCGGGGCCAGCGGATCGAGATCTTTGCATAATGCCAGCCAAGGCTCGGCCCAGCGTGCACGGTCGCCCTGCAATAGCCCGGCCATCTGACGTGACCAAGCCAGGTAGTCCTGTTCCAGCATCGGCAAATCCAGCAGCCATTCGCCGGGATAGTCGACGATCTCCAGATACAGGGTGGAGGTTTCTTTAAAATGGCGCAGTAGTGAATCATTGGAACGATAGCGCAGCGCCAGGCGGATTTCGCTGACGCCACGCGTTGGCGTTGGCCAACTTGGCGGATCGCCATACAGTTGCGCCAGACCTTCGTCGTAGGTGAAGCGCTGGATACCGAGATCGCGTTGAGGAATGCGTTTCACACCCAGCAGCCGTTCTTCCCGCACCGGGGAAAACAGCGGCATACGCGCGCCGCTGTGAACATGGAGTAATTGATTGACCAATCCGGTGATAAACGCCGTCTTACCGCTGCGGCTCAAGCCGGTTACTGCCAACCGCAGATGGCGATCCATCCCGCGATTGACCAGCGAAGTTAACTCATTTTGCAGTCGTTTCATTGTTCTCCTTGGCATAGCGCCCGAACGCCTTGTTCAGCCCTTTGCGAAACAGCGGTTCCAGCAACAGGGCCAACACGTAACGCAGCGGTTTGCGGCTGACGGTTTTCAGCAACCACGTGGTTGCCCCCGCCGGGCCATAACTCATTAGCACTATGATGATGACTTTCGACAAGGTCTTCAACAATGCACCTACTCCCCATTTTGGTGAAGCGGTTTTTGGGGCATTAATCGCATAGGTTTTACTCATGGTTGATGCCCTCTGGCAAATGTTGGGAGAAAGATTGGTGCAATGCCTGGCCTGCGACGTAAGCAGGCCCGTGCATCGTTAACAGAGATTACAGCTGGCGAAAGCGGCTCTGCACGCCAAAGGTGTCAGACGTGACGTAGCGTTCAACCTTGCGCAACTGCTGCTCCCCGCTGCTCAATTCGTATTCCAGCTTATCGAGCAACTGGCGCGGTGTGTCAGAATGTTCGTCCTGAAAACGGCTGGCTGGAGCTTCATCAAGCACAAAGACCAGAGCGATATAGGCGACCACCGTAATGAAAAACAGCCCGAAGAACAGCGACAACACGGCAATCACCCGGATCAAACGTACGGGCACGTCAAAATAGTGGGCAAGGCCAGCGCAAACGCCCTTCAGCATGCCTTCTTCAGGCACCCGGTACAGTTTTTTACTGCCCAGCGAGTTGCCTTTGTATGCACGGTAATCATCGTCGTAGCGAGAGCGATCACCATACTTTCCTCTGTTGTGGTCTCTGCGCATTACGACTGCCTCCAATTCGGGTGTTCCGCATCAAGAATGTCTTCCAGCGCCTGAATACGGTCGCGCATGCGTGAGGCCTGTTCCGCCAGCTGCGTCAGACGTTGCATCTCCTGATGACTCAGTTGAACGCCGCTCTGTTGCCGATTGCTGTAATGCAACCAAAGCCAAATCGGTGCGACAAACAGCACAAAGATTGTCAACGGGATGGCAAGTAATAGAGCACTCATTTCAATTCCTTCTTTTTGGCCGTAGTGTGGCGGCCACGCTGGGTGGCCGCTTTAGCATTATTCCGGGCGGTTCATCTTGGCTTTCATTGCCGCCAGTTGCTCACTGATGGCATCGTCCGCCTGCAGTTCGGCAAACTCCTGATGCAGGCTTTTCTTTTTACCAATGCTGACGCTTTCCGCTTCGGCTTCCATGTGATCGATACGGCGCTCAAACTGTTCAAAACGCGCCATCGCCTCATCCAGTTTACCGCTGTCCAGTTGGCGACGCACATCCCGTGAAGAAGAAGCCGCCTGATGACGCAGCGTTAATGCCTGCTGACGTGCACGAGTTTCGGTCAGCTTGTTTTCCAGCTCGCCAATTTCACTCTTCATGCGGGCCAGCGTCTCTTCTACGGTAGCCACTTCCTGACTCAGCGTGGCGATCAGATCGGCCACTTTCTGTTTTTCGATCAACGCCGCACGGGCAAGATCTTCTTTATCTTTACGCAGCGCCAGTTCGGCTTTGTCCTGCCAGTCATTGATCTGGTTTTCACCCTGCTCAATGCGGCGCAGCAACTGCTTTTTCTCTGCCAGGGCACGCGCTGAGGTGGAGCGCACTTCAACCAGCGTGTCTTCCATTTCCTGGATCATCAAACGCACCAGCTTTTGCGGGTCTTCTGCTTTATCAAGCAGAGTATTGATGTTGGCGTTCACGATGTCGGCAAAACGAGAAAAGATACCCATAATTTACTTCCTCTTGGTTCTGAAGGCGTCTGAAGCGCCGAGTTAAGTTATACAACTTGCCCAAAGAGTTAATCAAGATGCGTGCCAACTTTTATTTCATTGAAATACAATGACTATTTATTTTTGACTCTCGCCACACTTGCTGTAGAGTGAGTATTTTCACCAAACATTGGCGAATTTCATCATGAGCGAACCGTTAGAGAATCTATTGGGTGAGGCCAACGCCTTTGTGGAGGTGCTGGAGCAAGTTTCACAGCTGGCCAAACTCAACAAACCGGTGTTGGTGATTGGCGAGCGCGGGACAGGTAAAGAGCTGATTGCCCACCGGTTGCACTACCTTTCCAACCGTTGGCAAGGGCCATTTATCTCCCTCAACTGCGCGGCGCTGAATGAAAACCTGCTGGACTCGGAGCTGTTTGGCCATGAGGCTGGCGCGTTTACCGGCGCACAAAAACGCCATCTTGGCCGCTTTGAACGCGCCGATGGTGGCACCCTGTTTCTGGATGAATTGGCAACCGCGCCAATGCTGGTACAGGAAAAGCTGCTGCGGGTGATTGAATACGGCCATCTTGAGCGCGTGGGCGGTAGCCAACCGCTGCAGGTGGATGTCCGGCTAGTGTGCGCTACCAATGACGATCTGCCCGCGCTGGCCGCCGCAGGTAAATTCCGTGCCGATCTGCTGGACCGCCTGGCGTTCGACGTGGTGCAACTGCCGCCGCTGCACCAACGCCAGCAAGACATCATGCTATTGGCCGAGCATTTTGCCATTCAGATGTGCCGTGAGCTCTCGCTAGCGCTGTTCCCTGGCTTTAGTGAACATGCGCGGGCTACGCTGCTCGGCTACTCCTGGCCGGGTAACGTGCGTGAGCTGAAAAACGTGGTCGAACGTTCCGTTTACCGCCACGGCTCAAGCCAGGATGAGCTGGATGAGATCATTATTAACCCCTTTGCCAAACGCTCAGAGCCGCTTGATGATGAGGCTATCGTACCGGCCAGTGACTTACCCACATTACCACTGGATTTTAAAAGCTGGCAGCACCAACAGGAGAAAGCCCTGCTGGAGATGGCATTAAAACAAGGCCGCTTTAATCAGCGTAAAGCCGCCGATTTACTGGGATTAACCTATCACCAACTGCGCGGCATGTTGAAAAAGCATGCGTTGCTGCAAGGTAGCGACCCAGAGGGAAGTTAAACCGACTGGGCGATCAATTCGCGTAACCACTGATGGGCGGGATCGCGATGCGAACGCTCATCCCACAGCATGGCCAGCTCATAGCCAGGTATCTCCACTGGCGGCTCGGCGATCTGTACTTCAGGACTGTCGCGTACCAGGCGTTCGGGCAACATCGCCACCAGATCCGTCTTACCAAGCACCGATTTCACAAACAGAAAATGCGGGACGAAATAGAGGCAAAAAAAAAGCCAGCACCCGAGCTGGCTAAGTAATACTGGAAGCAATGTGAGCAATGTCGTGCCTTCCACAAAGGGCCACAAGGCGTGGCCTTCCGTGAACTGCCAATCGATGATAATAGTTCTCAGTATCATCTGTAAAGCACTTTGTTGAGAATTTTTCTCATTACCACACTAAGCTTGGGTAATTATCCACCAGCACTGATTTCATGCCGAGGCCGACTCACCAGAAAACAGCGGCAAGCTTAACCAAACCGCCTAAATTTCAGCCATTTTGCTCAAGAAATTGGGCTGTTGGTCAGAGTGCGATACACTAACGTTATTGCTTAATAACCCATGAAGCGTCTATGCGTGGTTTACCTCTTTGGATAATGTCGCTCGGCTGCCTGGCAACGTCTGCCCTGGCCGCGACACCGGCTGTGCCCAGCGCAGCACCACCGCCAGCAGACATCCGCCAGAGCGGCTTTGTCTATTGCGTCAGCGGCATTCTGAACACCTTTAATCCGCAGATGGCCAGCAGCGGTCTGACGGTCGATACCTTGGCCGCCCAGCTTTACGATCGGCTGCTGGATGTCGATCCTTACACTTATCGCCTGATCCCGGAACTGGCGGAAAGCTGGGAAGTGCTGGACAACGGGGCCACCTACCGCTTCCACCTGCGCCGGGATGTACCTTTCCAGACTACCGCTTGGTTCCAACCTACCCGCAAAATGAACGCCGACGATGTGGTGTTCAGTTTTCAACGGGTGTTTGACCAGAAGCATCCGTTCCACAACGTCAACGGCGGTGAATACCCGTATTTCGACAGTTTGCAATTTGCCGACTCCGTACAAAGCGTGAAAAAACTGGATCAATACACCGTCGAGTTCCGTTTGCAGACACCGGATGCCTCCTTCCTGTGGCATCTGGCCACCCATTATGCGCCGGTACTATCGGCAGAATATGCCGACAACCTGACGCTGGACGGCCTGCAGGAAATGATCGATCGTGAACCGGTCGGCACCGGCCCATTCTTGTTAAACGAATATCGCTCTGGGCAATATATCCGCCTGGCACGTAATGACGTTTACTGGAAAGGGAAACCGCGTATGCCGCAGGTGGTGATCGACATGGGTGCCGGAGGTACGGGCCGTTTGTCCAAATTGCTGACCGGCGAGTGCGATGTCCTGGCTTATCCCGCCGCCAGCCAGCTTTCGATCCTGCGCGACGATCCGCGTTTGCGCCTGACGCTACGCCCAGGGATGAATATCGCCTATCTGGCCTTCAATACCCGCAAACCACCGCTGGATAATCTGAAAGTGCGCCAAGCCATTGCGTTAGCCATCAACAACCAGCGCCTGATGCAATCAATCTATTACGGCACCGCAGAAACTGCCGCCTCGATCCTGCCGCGCGCCTCCTGGGCCTATGATAATGATGCCCACGTTACCGAATACGACCCCGCCAAGGCGCGAGAAATGCTGCGCGAAGCCGGTGTGGGGCCACTGGATCTGAAGCTATGGGTGCCTACCGCATCGCAATCCTATAACCCTAGCCCGTTGAAAACGGCGGAGCTGTTACAGGCTGATTTGGCCCAGGTCGGCATTAATCTCACCATCGTACCGGTAGAAGGCCGCTTCCAGGAAGCCCGGCTGATGGAGATGAACCACGATCTGACGCTCACCGGTTGGTCAACCGACAGTAACGATCCGGATAGCTTCTTCCGCCCGCTGCTAAGCTGTGCGGCAATCCGTTCGCAAACCAACTATGCTCACTGGTGTGATCCTGCTTTTGATGAAAAGTTGCAGGACGCCCTGTTATCGCAGCAGCTGTCGCAGCGTATCGATGATTATCAGCAGGCGCAGAAAATCCTCGAACAGCAACTGCCGGTATTGCCGCTGGCCTCCTCTTTGCGCTTGCAGGCCTACCGTTATGATATTAAAGGACTGGTGTTGAGCCCGTTCGGCAACTCATCATTTGCCGGGGTGTACCGTGAACCGGCGGAGGCCGCGAAAAAGTGATTATCTTTACCTTACGCCGCATCCTGTTGCTGCTGATCACACTGTTCTTGCTGACGCTGGTCAGCTTCAGTCTGAGCTACTTTACCCCGCGCGCGCCGCTAAACGGTGCCGCCCTGCTGGATGCCTACCAGTTCTATTTCGTCAGCCTGCTGCACTGGGACTTCGGCGTCTCCAGCATCAATGGCCAGGCGATCAGCGAACAGTTGCGCGAAGTGTTCCCGGCCACCATGGAACTGTGCATTTTAGCCTTCACGATGGCGCTGTTTATCGGCATTCCGCTGGGTATTATTGCCGGTGTGATGCGCGGCAAATGGCAGGATACCGCCATCAGTACCTTTGCCCTGCTGGGTTTTTCCATTCCGGTGTTCTGGCTGGCGCTGCTGCTGATGCTCTATTTTTCACTGCATCTTGGCTGGCTGCCGGTGTCGGGACGTTTCGATCTGCTGTATCAGGTCAAACAGGTCACCGGTCTGGCGTTGGTTGATGCCTGGCTGTCTGACTCGCCTTATCGCAATGAGATGATTGCCAGTGCGTTGCGCCATATGGTGCTGCCGATTACCGCGCTGGCGGTGGCCCCGATCACCGAGGTGATCCGCTTGATGCGCATCAGCACCGACGATGTTCTCAGCCAGAACTACATCAAGGCCGCCGCAACCCGTGGCCTGTCGCGCTTTACCATTATCCGCCGTCACGTGTTGCACAACGCGTTACCGCCGATCATCCCAAAGCTCGGCCTACAGTTTTCTACCATGCTCACGCTGGCCATGATCACCGAAGTGGTGTTCAGTTGGCCAGGGCTGGGGCGCTGGCTGATCAATGCCATCCGCCAACAGGACTACGCGGCCATCTCCGCAGGCGTGATGGTGATCGGCACGCTGGTGATCACCATTAACGTGCTGGCCGATATTCTGGGCGCGGCGACCAACCCGCTGAAACATAAGGAATGGTATGCCCTTCGATAACGTATACCGCGAAAAGAAAATGCCTAGCCCGTTGCTTTATACCTGGCGGATTTTCTACGGCGACACTTTGGCGATGATTGGTTTTTATGGGGTGTTCGGCCTGCTACTGCTTTCCCTGTTCGGCAGCCTGCTGGCACCTTACGCCCTCGATCAGCAATTCCTGGGATATCAGTTGTTACCACCTTCCTGGTCACGCTACGGCAACGTGTCATTCTTCCTGGGCACCGACGATCTGGGTCGCGATATCCTCAGCCGTTTGCTGACCGGCACCGCCGCCACCTATGGTTCGGCACTGATTGTTACCATCGCGGCCGCCGTCTGCGGCGTGATCCTGGGCGTGTTTGCCGGGGTCACCCGCGGCCTGCTGTCTGCGATGCTCAACCATATTCTCGATACCCTACTCTCCATCCCTTCACTGCTGCTGGCGATTATCGTGGTGGCCTTCCTCGGGCCGAAGCTGGAACACGCCATGCTGGCCGTTTGGCTGGCACTGTTGCCACGGATGGTGCGTACCATCTACAGCGCGGTGCACGATGAGTTGGAAAAGGAGTACGTGGTCGCCGCGCGTCTGGATGGGGCTTCGACGATGCAGATCCTGTGGTACGCCGTGGTGCCGAACATTGCCGCCGTACTGATCACCGAGTTTACCCGCGCGCTGTCGATGGCCATTCTCGACATCGCGGCGTTGGGCTTCCTCGATCTGGGGGCGCAATTACCCTCCCCGGAATGGGGAGCAATGTTAGGTGATTCGCTGGAGCTGGTGTATGTCGCGCCCTGGACCGTGATGCTGCCCGGTGCCGCTATTCTGATCAGCGTGTTGCTGGTTAACCTGTTAGGCGACGGAATACGCCGCGCGATCAATGCGGGAGTGGAATAATGCCGTTACTCGATATCCGCAATCTGACGATTGAATTTATGACCGCCGAAGGGCCGGTGAAGGCCGTCGATCGCGTCAGTATGACGCTGACAGAAGGTGAAGTGCGTGGTCTGGTAGGCGAGTCCGGCTCAGGAAAAAGCCTGATCGCCAAAGCCATATGCGGCGTGACCAAAGATAACTGGCGCGTCACCGCCGACCGATTCCGCTTTGATGACATCGACCTGTTGCAGCTCAGCCCGCGTGAACGGCGCAAACTGGTGGGCCATAACGTTTCAATGATCTTCCAGGAGCCGCAATCCTGTCTTGACCCTTCAGAAAGTATTGGCCGCCAGCTGGCCCAGGCCATTCCCGGCTGGACTTACAAGGGGCGTTGGTGGCAGCGCTTTAACTGGCGCAAACGGCGGGCGATTGAGCTGTTGCACCGCGTCGGTATCAAGGATCACCTCGATATTATGGGCAGCTTCCCCTATGAGCTGACCGAAGGCGAATGCCAGAAAGTGATGATCGCCATTGCGTTGGCCAATCAGCCAAGATTGCTGATCGCCGATGAGCCAACCAACGCCATGGAGCCCACCACGCAGGCGCAGATTTTCCGCCTGCTGGCGCGTCTGAACCAAAACAATAACACCACCATCCTGTTGATCAGCCACGATTTGCAGATGATGAGCAAATGGGCCGACCGGGTTAACGTGCTGTACTGCGGCCAGACGGTGGAGAGTGCACAATGTGAGGATCTACTTGCCGCCCCTCATCACCCTTATACCCAGGCACTGATCCGCGCCATGCCGGACTTTGGCCGTTCGCTGCCGCATAAGAGCCGCCTGAATACCCTGCCGGGCGCGATCCCCTCATTGGAGCATCTGCCAATCGGCTGCCGCCTGGGGCCACGCTGCCCGTATGCGCAAAAACAGTGTATTGAAACCCCACGCCTGCGTCCGGTGAAGAATCACCTGTTCGCCTGCCACTTCCCGCTGAACATGGAGGAGCAATAACATGGAAACGCTATTGGAAGTGCGCAACCTGACCAAAACCTATCGCTATCGCACCGGGCTGTTCCGCCGCCAGCATGTGGAAGCGGTCAAATCGGTCAGTTTTACCCTGCGTGAAGGCCAAACGCTGGCAATCATCGGTGAGAACGGCTCGGGCAAATCGACTCTAGCGAAGATGCTTTCCGGTATGGTGGAACCCTCCTCCGGTGAGCTGTTGATCGACGACCACCCGCTGACCTATGGCGATTACCGCTACCGTAGTCAGCGTATCCGCATGATTTTCCAGGATCCGAGCACTTCGCTCAATCCACGTCAACGCATTGGCCAACTGCTTGATGCACCGCTACGTTTGAATACCGATCTGGAAGCCGCAGAGCGCGAGATGCGCATCAACCAGACCCTGCGTCAGGTGGGGATGCTGCCGGACCACGCTAATTATTACCCGCATATGCTGGCCTCCGGGCAGAAACAGCGCGTGGCGCTGGCACGGGCATTGATCCTGCAACCCAAGGTGATTGTTGCCGATGAAGCGCTGGCCTCGTTGGATATGTCGATGCGTTCGCAGATCATCAACCTGATGCTGGAGCTACAGGAAAAACACGGGATTGCCTACATTTATGTGACGCAGCATCTGGGCATGATGAAGCATATCAGCGACCAGGTGATGGTGATGCATGAAGGAGAAATCGTGGAACGCGGCAGTACCGCCGAAGTGCTGGCCGCACCGCTGCACGACCTCACCAAGCGGTTGATCGCCAGCCATTTTGGCGAAGCGCTCACAGCCGATGCCTGGCGACGGGACAGCGGCCGGTTTTAGGGTTCTCCCCCTCTCCACAAGGTTGCTGTCTCTTATACACATTTCCCCGACGCGAAAGTCGGGGGATTTTTGAACCTTTACCCCATCTGCTGAGCTCTCTTTCCGGTAATTAAGACATAAGTCACTTGCTTTTAAGTCGCAAATGGCTTCCCTTCCCCCACTAATCGCAAATGCATATCATATTTTTGCAATATGCAATTATATTTTATTCCATTCAGTTATTAATTAGCACGTAACATTATTTTATCTCGCCAATCTAATCAGTGAGGATATCCCCTACGTTGAGCCATGCAAACAACAGGATATCGCGCTGATGAACCACTCCCACCACCAACGCTTCTCGCAACTGATGCTTATCCTTGCCGCTGGCTTCTCTCTTTATGGCCAGGGTCTATGCAGCCATGACTGACGCCTGCCCCGTGGTTTTTTACCCTGCTGCCGTTGCCGATTGCGGCGGTGGCTTGTGGTATTGATGAAGGATTTAATCCGATGGAATATCGCCTAACCCCTTTCCAGTGGTACCACGAAACCCAGCGCAGCTCTGGCGACAGTTCTCCACTCGAACCAGAGGCTGCAAGCCTACGGGAGCGATTTTTGTTAGGTCTGGGCACGTTTACCGACGAGGGATTGAATGCCGCCCTCAGCCATCGCATTGACGTTTTTACTGCGTCCTCAGCCTGCTATCCGGTGCTATTCCCCGATCGGGTCAGCGTTTCGCGTGAGGTGACATTGTCACATTACGACCGTCTGTCGACGGCCTTGACGGTGGCGCAGGTTACCGGCGTGCAATCGCTTTGTAGCCACTATGCCGCTCGCCTCGCCCCTTTGGACAGCCCGGATGCCTCTCGGGAAAGCAATGTCCGCCTGGCACAGATCACCCAATACGCCCGCCAACTCGCCAGCCAACCCACCCTGATTTGCCCCAAGGCGTTACAACAGCTCGCTGAAGTTGGCCTGAGTACGCAAGATATTGTGACCTTTTCGCAAGTCATCGGTTTCGTTAGCTATCAGGCACGAGTGGTCGCCGGTATTGCCGCTCTGGCAGGCAGACCCGCTGTGGTGCTGCCAGGCTTTCCCCAATTCGAAGATGCTGAACTGGCAGGATTTTCCTGTACGGAACGGTTATGGCAAGCTCGCCTGCCGGAGATCATGGTCGAGCAGGCCCAAGCTCGCCAGCTCGACATTCTTGACCAAAGCCACCCGGATGCCCGCAACGAGTCTTATTATCTGCTGTTGGCCCACGACGCGCCCGCCTTGCATGTGTTCAACTGCATTAACCACCAAGTTGACGGGTTATCTCCACGTCTGAGGGCTTTAGTTGCTTTGGTAACTTCACGCATTAATGGCAGCCATTACTGTGTCGCCACCGCAGCCAATAACCTGGCCGATCCAGGATTGGCACAGGCATTAGCGGCTGGGATTGATCGCGCGCTTGAGGTAGCTGACGATCCGGTAAGTGCGGCCATAATTGGCGTGACGGCAGAACTGACGCGAACACCGGAGAAATTCACTGCTCAAAGCGTGCTGCCGCTATTGAACAGCGGGCTGGATCGGTCGCAAGCATTAGACGTGATTTTAACCTGCGCTCTGTACGCCTGGGAAAACCGGCTGCGTTACAGTCTTGGTGATGCGGTGGAAGCCGATCTAGCGCAATAACCATGCCTGAGCCGCATCAAAAAAGTGCTGTGCCAACGGCGTGGCTCTTGATTGTTCGGCAATCACCAAGGCGGCATGACGTGACATCGGCGCAATAGCAACGCTGCGCCGCTGCAATTGCGGCATCATTTCCATCTGCAAGTTACCGCCGGGGAATAATCCGCATCCCAAGCCGACAAAAATCCCCTGTAGCAGTTGGAAGATAGAGGTAGTTTCCATCCGGGTATGCAGCGTTAAGCCCACCTCACGAAACTGTTGATCCAGGTAACGGCGGAAGTAACGCGTCGGCTCCGCCAGGCATAATGGCAGCTCCGCCACGGTTGCCAGCGTCAGTGGACTTTCCCCCACCAGCTCGGGGAAATGCTGCGGATGAAACACCAGGTCTATACCGCTATCGGACAATGACTGCGACTGGAAATGCAGCTCTTTGAGCGTGGGTAACTCAAAGAAACCGATGCCGATATCCACCGTGTGTGCGGTCAGCGCTTCCAACAGTTGATCGGCGCTCAATACCGCTACGCGATAGTCCAACTGCGGATAACGCTCGCTGACCGCCTTCAACATCTGCGCTAACGAAATGCTGCACTGCGGCACGGTGCCGATGCGCAACGTCCCATTCAGCCCATGCTTGAGCGACTCTACTTCCAGCTTCAGCCCCTGGTAAACTGAAACAATTTCCCGTGCCCAGGCAAGCACCCGCTCACCTTCGGCAGTAAAGCCCTCAAAGTTGTTGCCACGGTTGATCAACGAGACGCCCAGCTCTTTTTCCAGGTTTTTCAGCCGCATGGATAAGGTCGGCTGGCTGACAAAGCTGGCTTCAGCAGCGCGGCCAAAGTGGCGTTCCCGCTCAAGATTACACAGGTAGATAAGTTGCTTAATATCCATGTATTGGCTCGAAAAATGGTTTCTGTGTGAAGTATATCATTTGCTACAGCCTTGCTGGCAGCGGCGATAAGTGTCGTCTATCCCATCATTGCTCTATTCGATTAGACGCCAAGCCCTCACGCCCCTAGACTTGCCACATAAACACTCAAAATGCTTAAAAAAGCATTTACCTTTTAGCTACATCAATCACCTGCGAAGAAAATCATGAAATTTAAACCGTCAATCAAGCCTTATCGCGGCGCGGCGGGCGGCTGGGGCTCATTGGAAGCCACCACCCGCTATGTGTTCGACAGCAAACAGGCGCTGAAAAATCTGCGCAACCTGATGCGCGTTAACAAGGCGCGTGGTTTCGACTGCCCCGGCTGTGCCTGGGGCGATGACAACCACAGCACCTTCAGCTTTTGCGAGAACGGTGCCAAGGCGGTCAGTTGGGAGGCTACCCGCAATGCGGTTGAACCGGCATTTTTTGCGGCCCACAGCGTCAGCACCCTGCGCGAACAAAGCGACTACTTTCTGGAGTATCAAGGCCGGTTGACGCACCCAATGCGCTACGACGCCAAGACCGACCGCTATCAGCCCATCACCTGGCCGGATGCCCTAAAACTTATCGCCAGCCATATCCAGGCGATGGATAACCCCAACCAGATAGAGCTATACACCTCTGGCCGAGCCAGCAACGAAGCCTCTTACCTTTATCAGCTGTTTGGCCGGATGCTGGGCACCAGCAACTTCCCGGACTGTTCCAATATGTGCCACGAAGCCAGCGGTGTCGGCCTCAAGCAGAGCATTGGCGTCGGTAAAGGCACCATCCGTATGGATGACTTCGAGCAGGCCGACGCGATTTTTGTGTTTGGCCAGAACCCCGGCACCAACCATCCACGCATGCTGCACAGCCTGAAACACGCGGCCAGACGTGGTGCACGCATCGTCAGTTTCAATACCCTACGCGAACGCGGGTTGGAAAGGTTTGCCGATCCGCAAAACCCGATCCAAATGCTGACGCCCAAATCCTCCCCTATCAGTTCGGCCTATTTCCAGCCCAACCTGGGTGGCGATATGGCGGCAGTGCGCGGAATGGTGAAGGCACTGCTGGAAACCCACCGCCAGCGTTTAGCCGCCAACGAGCCAGGGCTGTTTGACCAGCCGTTTATCGATCGGCACTGCGTGGGCATCGAGGATTATCTGGCACAGGTGGATGCCACCTCATGGCAACAGATCACCACACAATCCGGGTTGAGTGAAACCCAGCTGCGCCATGCAGCTGCGATTTACCAAGGCGCAGAGCGTGTTATCTGCACCTGGGCGATGGGCGTCACGCAGCATAAGCACTCCGTACCGACGGTGCGCGAGATCACCAACCTGCAGTTGCTGTTCGGCCAGTTGGGCAAGCCAGGTGCGGGCCTATGCCCGGTACGCGGCCACAGCAACGTGCAAGGCAACCGCACCATGGGCATTGATGAGAAAGCGCCCAAGGCACTACTGGATAGCCTGGAGCAGCACTTTGGCTTTAGCCCGCGCCGCGAGATGGGCCACAATACGGTAGAAGCCATTGAAGCGATGCTGCGTGGTGAAGTCAAAGTGCTGATTGCGCTCGGGGGTAATCTGGCAGCAGCAGCACCGGATACCGAGCGTACCGCCCAAGCCCTGCGCCGTTGTGATTTAACGGTGCATATCAGCACCAAGCTGAACCGCAGCCATCTGATCACCGGTAAAGACGCGTTGATCCTGCCAACGCTGGGCCGTACCGAGTTGGATATGCAGGCCAGCGGCCCGCAATACATCACGGTGGAAGACTCCTTCAGCATGGTGCACGCCTCCGAAGGTATCGGCAAACCGCTGGCAGACACCCAACGTTCTGAAACCGCAATTGTCTGCGGCATTGCCGACGCGGTACTGGGCAACCAAAAGTTGGACTGGCTGGAGCTGGCCGACGATTACTCACTGATCCGCCAGCATATTCAGGCCACCATTCCCGGCTTTGACGATTTTAACCAACGTTGCGAGCTACCTGGGGGGTTCTATCTTGGCAACGCCGCTGCCGAATTGCGCTTTGCAACTCAGAGCGGCAAAGCCGAGTTCAGTTCCGCTCCGCTACCCGATACGTTGTTCCCGCAAATCGGGGCAGAAAAAGCGCCGTTCGTGCTGCAAACCCTGCGTTCACACGATCAGTACAACACCACCATTTATGGGCTGGACGACCGCTATCGCGGCGTTTACGGCCAGCGCGAGGTGCTGTTTATTCATCCGGAAGATTTGGCCGATCTTGGCCTGCAGGACGGCGAGCGGGTGGAGATTGAAACCTTGTGGAATGATGGCGTGAGCAGAAAAGTCAGCGGTTTCAAGCTGGTCAGCTATGATATCCCGCGCGGTAATCTGGCGGCCTACTATCCTGAAACCAACCCGCTGGTGCCGCTGGCCAGTTTTGGTGATGGTACCGGCACGCCGACTTCCAAGTCGGTTCCCGTAACCATCCGCCGCTGCGCTCAACCGCCTGCGTTGCGCATCGTTTAGTTTAAATGGGCGTAACATGTGACTCAGCATGCCGCGCCCCTACAGCAGTATTGCGTCAATTATCGCGAGCCATCGTCGGAAAAGCGTGACGTTTGGCTTGCCCGCAAGGAGTGATTCGCGTAAAACTGTCAGCCGCAAATCTTGCCACTCACAACCCATTCACTGGACGATATGTTTCAAGATAACCCGCTGCTGGCGCAGCTTAAACAGCAACTTCACTCTCAAACCCCGCGTGTTGAAGGCGTAGTAAAAGGGACTGAGAAAGGTTTTGGCTTTTTAGAAGTCGACGGTCAGAAGAGTTACTTCATTCCACCGCCGTACATGAAAAAAGTCATGCATGGGGATCGTATCGTCGCCACCCTGCATACCGAAAAAGAGCGCGAAATCGCTGAGCCGGAAACCCTGGTTGAACCTTTCCTGTCGCGCTTTGTTGGTCGGGTGCAGAAAAAAGACGATCGCCTGTCGATCATCCCCGATCATCCGTTGCTGAAAGACGCGATCCCATGCCGTCCGGCACGTGACGTCACCCATAACTTCCAGGCTGGTGACTGGGCAGTCGCAGAAATGCGCCGTCATCCGCTGAAAGGCGATCGCGCTTTCAATGCCGATCTGACTCAGTTCATCACCGACGGTGAAGATCATTTCGCGCCGTGGTGGGTTACGCTGGCTCGTCATAATCTTGAAAAAGAAGCGCCAGACATGGTCGCTATCTCCGAGCAGCAAACAGGTCTGGTACGTGAAGATCTGACCGCGCTGGACTTCGTCACCATCGACAGCGCCAGCACCGAAGATATGGACGATGCGCTGCACGTGCAAGACAACGGTGACGGTTCGCTGCAGTTGACCATCGCCATTGCCGATCCTACCGCTTATGTCGAGCAAGGCAGCAATCTGGATGATATCGCCCGCAAGCGCGCGTTCACCAACTACCTGCCGGGCTTCAATATTCCAATGTTGCCGCGCGATCTGTCCGACAACCTGTGCTCGCTGCGCCCGAATGAGCGCCGCTCGGTGCTGGCTTGCCGCGTGACAATCGCTGCAGACGGCGCGCTGGGCAACGATATCCATTTCTTCGCCGCCGAAATCGAGTCCAAAGCCAAACTGGTTTATGACGAGGTATCTGACTGGCTGGACGGCGTCGCTGGCTGGCAGCCACCGAGCGAGAGCATCGCACAGCAGATCACCTTGCTTAAACAGGTTTGCGATACACGCAGCGCCTGGCGCCATCAACATGCGCTGGTGTTCAAGGATCGCCCGGACTACCGCTTTGTCCTCGGCGAGAAAGGCGAAGTGCTGGACATCATTACCGAACAGCGCCGCACCGCCAACCGTATCGTTGAAGAGTGTATGATCGCTGCCAATGTCTGTGCTGCCCTGGTGCTGCGCGATCGTCTGGGCTTTGGCATCTATAACGTGCATAACGGCTTTGATCCGGCCCTGGTTGAGCAAGCGGTCACCGTATTGCAGGCCAACGGCGTTGAAGCCGATGCCGAAAAGCTGCTGACCCTGGAAGGATTCTGCGAACTGCGCCGTCACCTCGACTCGCAGCCAACCCAGTTCCTGGACAGCCGCATCCGCCGTTTCCAGACCTTTGCCGAGATCAGCACCACGCCTGGCCCGCACTTCGGTCTGGGGTTGGAAGCGTACGCCACCTGGACCTCACCGATCCGTAAATATGGTGATATGGTCAACCATCGTCTGCTGAAAGCCATTATCAGCGAACAGGCAGCGGAAAAACCGCAGGACGACGTCACTGTGCAACTGGCCGAGCGTCGCCGTCTGAACCGTATGGCGGAGCGTGACGTCGGTGACTGGTTGTATGCCCGTTTCCTCAAGGATAAGGCCGGAACCGATGAGCGGTTCAACGCCGAGATCATCGACGTGACCCGTGGCGGCCTGCGCGTACGCCTGCTGGACAACGGCGCAGTGGCCTTTATCCCTGCCCCGTTCATCCACGCGGTTCGCGACGAGATGGTGTGTAGCCAAGAGACCGGCACCGTGCAGGTGAAGGGCGAAGTGGTTTATCGCCAGAGCGATAGCCTACAGGTGACCATTGCCGAAGTGCGTATGGAAACCCGCAGCGTAATTGCCAGACCCGTAGCCTAACGTTATCCGCGTTCGATCAAGGCGATACTTCGGTATCGCCTTTTTTATGCCCGCAACGACCTATTCCTCCCCCGCATGACAGGACTCTTTCACCAAACTCCAACTGAGTTCACATTTCTGATTCGACCAGCCGCCGCCCACGTTTAAACCTCCTACGTTTAATGAGTCGTTAACTTTTTGACGTACTCGCAAACTATAAAAATTACCTTTCTACCTCTGCACAACAAGGAGTTGTGGAACATGAAAAACGTCAAGTCAGCCTTAATCTGGCTCGCGGTGGCGCTGGTCGGTGCCTTCGCTTTTGGCATGCTGGCGCTAAGCCGCGGGGAGCACGTCAACGCTGTCTGGCTGGTAGTAGCTTCCGTTGCCTGCTACAGCATTGCCTATCGCTTCTACAGCCGCTTCATAGCCAAGAACGTCTTTGAACTCGATGACCGTCGGTTAACGCCAGCGGAACGCCATAACGATGGCCTGGACTATGTACCCACCAACAAATGGGTGCTGTTTGGTCACCACTTTGCCGCCATTGCCGGTGCTGGCCCGCTGGTAGGGCCGATCCTGGCAGCGCAGATGGGTTTCCTGCCCGGCACCATCTGGATATTGGTGGGGGTGATGCTGGCCGGTGCGGTGCAAGATTTCCTGATCCTGTTTATCTCCACCCGTCGCGACGGACGTTCACTCGGTGAAATGGCCAAACAGGAATTAGGTGCCTTTGCCGGTGTGGTAACCATGCTGGGCGCACTTGGGGTGATGATCATCATTCTTTCGGCGCTAGCATTGGTGGTCGTAAAAGCGCTGGCAGACAGCCCTTGGGGTTTGTTCACCATTGCTGCCACCATTCCGATTGCGTTGTTTATGGGCGTCTATATGCGCTTCATCCGCCCGGGCAAGATTGCCGAGGTTTCGCTGATCGGCTTTGTGCTGATGATGATGGCGATCATCTACGGTGGCAATATCGCAATGCACCCATACTGGGGGCCGTTCTTTACCCTGCACGGCACCACCCTGACCTGGGTGCTAGTGATTTATGGTTTTGTCGCCTCAGTGCTGCCAGTGTGGTTGCTGCTGGCTCCGCGTGACTATCTTTCTACCTTCCTGAAAATCGGCGTGATCGTTGGGCTGGCGGTGGGCATTGTGTTCGCGATGCCGGAAATGAAAATGCCGGCGGTGTCACGCTTTATTGATGGCAGCGGCCCGGTGTTTGCCGGTTCACTGTTCCCGTTCCTGTTTATCACCATTGCCTGTGGCGCAATTTCCGGGTTCCACGCCCTGGTCTCCAGTGGCACCACGCCGAAGCTGGTTGAGCGTGAGAGCCATATCCGCTTTATCGGCTACAGCGGTATGCTGATGGAGTCCTTCGTGGCCATCATGGCGCTGATTTGCGCTTCGGTGATCGACCCAGGCGTCTACTTTGCCATGAACTCACCGGCGGCGCTGATCGGCACCACGGTGGAGAGCGCATCGCAGATGATTAACAGCTGGGGCTTTATGGTCACCCCGGAAACGCTGACGCAGATTGCCCATGATGTGGGCGAGAAGTCGGTGCTGTCCAGGGCGGGTGGCGCGCCAACCTTTGCCGTTGGCATGGCTCATATCATCAGCGAGGTGTTTAACAGCCGGGCGATGATGGCCTTCTGGTATCACTTTGCCATCCTGTTTGAGGCCCTGTTTATTCTCACTGCGGTGGATGCGGGCACCCGTGCCTGTCGCTTTATGGTGCAGGATCTGGTTGGCGTGGCCATTCCGCGGCTGGCGAATAACCGCTCCTGGTTCGGCAACCTGGCTGGCACCACCGTGGCCGTGGCCGGCTGGGGCTTCTTCGTTTATCAGGGTGTCGTTGACCCGTTAGGCGGGATCAATACGCTGTGGCCGCTGTTCGGCATTGGTAATCAGATGCTGGCCTCAATGGCGCTGATCCTGGGCACCGTGGTGCTGTTCAAGATGAAGAAACAGCGTTACGCCTGGGTGACCATTCTGCCGACCGTGTGGTTGTTTATCACCTCGATGACGGCGGGCTGGCAGAAGATTTTCCATGAAAAACCAAGCATCGGCTTCCTGGCGCAGGCGAAGAAATTCTCTGCCGGGATTGAATCTGGCACAGTGATCGCTCCGGCTAAATCCATTGAAGATATGCAGACCATTGTGTTTGCCAATCAGATTAACGCCGGGCTGTGCGCTTTCTTTATGCTGGTTGCGGTGACGATGCTGGTTTCGTCCTTCTTTGTGGTGCGCCGTGCGTTGAGTTCCAAAACGCCTACGGTGCGTGAAAGCGCGACTGTACTGCGTGAGGAAACCGGGCGTGTCTAACTGAACGGGCGCAGCATTGAACTGAACCCCAAATGTCTACAAGGGCGGCTGGTGCCGCCCTTATTAACGCAATTTAGCTCATCAGCGTAGTGCCGAAAGCCCCCTGCCAATCCTGTTCAAACTTCTCTACCGCCGCCTGAACTGCCGGGGTGGAAATAAACTGTTCTGCCACATCCACCGGTAAGGTGATCGACTGACAGCCTGCCAACAGACACTCCAACGCCTGACGTGGCGTTTTGAAGCTGGCCGCCAGCACCTTGGCGTGAGGAGCATGCAGCGACAATAACTGTTGCAGCTCGTGCACCATCTCAACGCCGTCACCGCCCTGTGCGTCCAAGCGATTAACGTAAGGTGCTACATACTCGGCTCCGGCCAACGCCGCCAGCAGCCCCTGGCCAGCGCCGTAAACGGCGGTCCCCAAAGTGGGGATCGACATGGATTTCAGCTTTTTGATCGCCGCCAGCCCTTCTGCGGTGGTGGGGATCTTCACTACCAGGCCCGGCACGCGCTGGTTAAGCAGGACGGCTTCGGCAACCATACGTTCCGCGTCGTTAGCCATCACCTGGGCAAACAGCTTGCCGGTACCGCCCAACGCATCACGCAAGGCCGGGAGCACTTCCCAGATCGGCTTGCCTTCTTTGGCAACAATGCTTGGATTGGTGGTCACGCCGTGCAGCGGCAAAACGCGCGCCAGACGTTTCACTGCGCTAACGTCGGCAGTATCGAGATACAGTTCCATAACCTTCTCCTGATTCTTTTGTGGGCAGATTCAAACTCTGAACATAATAAGCGAAAAAAGCCCCCATCATTTGATTAAAATCAAATCAACTTTCATTCGAAAGTCATTTAATTTACGTAAGAAGATTTTTGACTTCACAGGTGACGAATGCTTTTCAATCTACAGCGCTACTCAACACATGATGGCCCAGGCATCCGCAGCGTGGTGTTCCTTAAAGGCTGCTCACTTGGCTGCCGCTGGTGCCAAAATCCGGAAAGCCGTTCGCGCCAGCAGGAACTGCTGTTTGATGAACGCCTGTGTCTGACGGCCTGTACCTTGTGCAGTGAGAGTTGCCCGCACGCTATCACTCGCGTTGACGACAACACTCTGAGCCTGCAACGTTCGTTACTTACCGCCGCCGATTATGACGCATTAAACGGCTGTTGCCCAACCGGCGCGCTGAGCGTATGTGGCACCGCGCTCGACATTGATGCGGTGATGGCCGAAGTGATGCGCGATAAGCCTTACTATCTGCGTACCGGCGGTGGCCTGACGCTCTCCGGCGGCGAGCCGTTCATGCAGCCAGAGGTCGCCGCAGAGTTGCTCAAACGCGGGCGTGAGGCCGGTATCCATACCGCCGTAGAGTCTTGCCTGCATACGCCTTGGTCCTATATTGAACCTTCTCTGCCTTGGCTCGACCTGATGCTGGCTGATCTGAAGCACGTTGACGAAGTTCGTTTCAAGCAATGGACCGAAGGCTCCGCCAAACGGGTGATGGATAACTTCCGTCGCTTGGCCGCCGCAGGTACCCAAGTCACCGTGCGGGTGCCATTAATTCCCGAATTTAACGCCGATCGTGACTCAATCCGTGCCATTACCGACTTTGCTGCCGATGAGATCGGCGTCAAAGAGATCCATTTTTTACCGTACCACACGCTGGGGATGAATAAATACCATCTGCTCGGCGCGCCTTATTATGCTTCCCGTACCCCACTAGACGACCCCGAACTGCTGGCCTATGCCGAAGATTACGCCAGCGCCAAAGGTCTGACCGCCATTTTGCGAGGATAACACGATGACAACGCTGGATCTGACTACCCTGACCGAACGTACGCTGGCGCACAAAAACGCGCTGATCCATATCGTCAAGCCACCGGTCTGTACCGAACGTGCACAACACTACACCGAAACTTACCAACAGCATCAGGATAAACCGCTGCCGGTAAGACGTGCCATGGCGTTGGCTAACCATCTGGCCAAACGGAGTATCTGGATCAAGAATGATGAGTTGATCATCGGTAATCAGGCCAGCCAGCTACGCGCCGCACCAATCTTCCCGGAATACACCGTCAGTTGGATCGAAAGCGAAATTGACGAGTTGGCCGATCGTCCCGGCGCTGGCTTCTCCGTCAGCGAACAGGATAAATCTGTGTTGCACACCCTGTGCCCTTGGTGGCGCGGTCAAACCGTGCAGGATCGCTGCTACGGCATGTTCACCGACGAGCAGAAAGCCCTGCTGGCTACCGGTATCATCAAGGCCGAAGGCAACATGACGTCTGGCGATGCGCACCTGGCGGTCAACTTCCCGCTGTTGCTGGAAAAAGGTCTGGATGGCCTGCGTGAGAAAGTGTCTGAGCGCCGTGAGCGCCTGCACCTGACCGACTGGGACGACCTGCATAAGGAACAGTTCCTGAAGGCCATCGACATCTCGCTGGACGCTTTGAGCGAGCATATCCTGCGCTTTGCCCAGTTGGCCCGTGAAATGGCCCAGGCAGAGCAACGCATCTGGCGGCGTGAAGAGCTGTTGACCATGGCAGCCAACTGCGAACTGATCGCTCATCAACCGCCTCAGACCTTCTGGCAAGCGCTGCAACTGTGCTACTTCATTCAGTTGTTCCTGCAGATCGAGTCCAACGGCCACTCCGTATCCTTTGGCCGCCTCGACCAATATCTGTATCCATGGTATCGCCGTGACGTGGAGCTGGAGCAAACCCTGCCGCGTGAAAAAGCCATCGAGATGCTGCACAGCTGCTGGTTGAAACTGCTGGAAGTAAACAAGATCCGCTCTGGCTCACACTCCAAAGCCTCCGCCGGTAGTCCGCTGTACCAGAATGTCACCATTGGCGGCCAAAAGTTGGTCAATGGCCAGCCCTGTGACGCGGTCAACCCGCTCTCTTACACCATTCTGGAATCCTGTGGCCGTCTGCGTTCTACGCAACCCAACCTCAGCGTGCGCTATCACGCCGGGATCAGTAATGATTTCCTCGACGCCTGCGTGCAGGTGATCCGCTGCGGCTTCGGCATGCCGGCGTTTAACAACGATGAGATCGTGATCCCCGAGTTTATCAAACTGGGTGTCGAACCACAGGATGCCTATGATTACGCCGCTATCGGCTGTATCGAAACCGCGGTTGGCGGCAAGTGGGGCTACCGCTGTACCGGGATGAGCTTTATCAACTTTGCCCGCGTGATGTTGGCAGCGCTGGAGCAAGGGCGCGACGCCACCTCGGGCAAGATTTTCCTGCCGCAGGAGTTGGCGCTATCTCAGGGCAACTTTAGCCAGTTTGACCAGGTGCTGGATGCTTGGGATACGCAAATCCGCTATTACACCCGTAAATCGATAGAGATTGAGTGCGTAGTCGATACCGTGCTGGAAGAGAATGCCCACGACATTGTGTGCTCGGCCCTGGTGGATGATTGCATCGAGCGCGGCAAGAGTATCAAACAAGGCGGAGCGAAATATGACTGGGTATCTGGCCTGCAAGTCGGCATCGCCAACTTGGGTAACAGCCTGGAAGCGGTACGCAAGCTGGTATTCGATCAGGGGGTCATTGGTCAGCAACAGTTGGCACAAGCCCTGGCAAACGACTTTGCTGGGCTGGACGGCGAACAACTGCGCCAACGCCTGATCAACGCTGCGCCAAAATACGGCAACGATGTTGATGATGTCGATCAGCTGCTGGTACGCGCCTATCAGACCTATATCGACGAACTGAAACAGTATCACAACACCCGCTTTGGCCGTGGCCCGGTCGGTGGTACCTACTATGCAGGCACCTCCTCCATCTCGGCCAACGTACCCTTTGGTGCTGCAACCATGGCCACGCCGGATGGCCGTAAAGCGCATACGCCATTGGCAGAAGGCGCCAGCCCGGCCTCCGGCACCGACCATCTTGGCCCGACGGCGGTGTTCAACTCACTGAGTAAACTGCCCACCAAGTCGATTCTGGGCGGCGTGTTGCTGAACCAGAAGCTGAACCCATCCACGCTGGAGAACCCACGTGACCGCGAAAAACTGATGCTGATGCTCCGCACCTTCTTCGAAACCTACCATGGTTGGCACGTGCAGTATAATATTGTGTCGCGGGAAACGCTGTTGGCCGCGAAGCAACATCCTGACCAATATCGCGATTTAGTGGTACGCGTGGCTGGATATTCTGCCTTCTTTACCGCATTATCCCCAGATGCGCAGGATGATATTATCGCGCGTACCGAACATACTCTTTAATCAGTGAATCGTTGCGGTCACCCTTTGGGGGCCGCCTATCAGGCCGCTATGAATTCAAGACAACAAACCATTTTGCAGTTGGTGAATGACCGTCGGCGCATCAGCGTCGGCGAACTGGCGCGCGCCTCTGGCGTTTCTGAGGTGACGATCCGCCAGGATCTCAATCTGTTAGAAAAACGCAGCTATCTTAAACGCGTTCACGGCTCTGCCGTTGCGCTGGAAAGCGACGACGTCGATGCCCGCATGATGTCCAACTTCACGCTTAAGCAGAAACTGGCACAATATGCTGCGTCTCTGGTCAACGATGGCGAAACCATCTTTATCGAGAGCGGCAGTGCCAACGCCCTGCTGGCCCGATATCTGGCCGAGCGCAAGCGCGTCACGCTGATCACCGTCAGTCATTACATCGCCCATCTGCTGAAAGAGACCGACTGCGATGTGATCGTGCTCGGCGGCATGTACCAGAAAAAGAGTGAAACCGTGGTCGGCCCGTTAACCCGCATGTGTATCCAACAGGTGCACTTCAGCAAGGCCTTTATCGGGGTGGATGGCTATCACGCAGAAACCGGCTTTACCGGCCGCGATATGATGCGTGCCGACGTGGTCAACGCGGTGTTAGCCAAAGGCGTGGAGAACATTGTGCTGACCGACTCGTCAAAATTCGGCCAGATCCAACCCAATCCATTGGAGCCAATGAGCCAGATTGGCCGGGTGATTACCGATTCACGCATCGCCAACGACTACCAACAGTTGCTCAAACGCCAAGGTATCAAGTTGGATTTGGTTAACGAATAACGACTGCGGGGCCATTCGGCCCCGTGGTGAGATTATTGCCCGTAATAGGCGTGTACACCGTGCTTGCGCAAATAGTGCTTGTCCAACAGGGTCTGCTGCATATTGCCTAGTCCTGGCGCTAACTGACGCGAGAAGATCCCCATATAGGCCAACTCTTCCAGCACCACAGCATTATGCACCGCGCTGTCAGCGTCTTTTCCCCAGGCAAACGGGCCGTGTGAATGCACCAGCACCGCCGGGATCTGTTCGGCATCCAAACCGCGCTCTTTGAAGGTTTCAACGATCACCCTCCCGGTTTCCCACTCATACCGGCCGTTGATCTCTTCGTCATGCATTGGCCGGGTACAGGGAATATCACCATAGAAATAGTCTGCATGCGTCGTTCCCCAAGCGGGGATGGCTAACCCGGCCTGTGCCCAAATGGTGGCATGGCGCGAGTGGGTGTGAACGATCCCACCCGCGGCAGCAAAGTTCAGGTACAGCACCCGGTGGGTATCCGTATCGGAAGAAGGCTTTTTACTCCCCTCCACCACCTTGCCGCTCTCCAGTTCCACCACCACCATATCGTCCCGGGTCATGGCATCGTACTCAACGCCAGAAGGTTTGATCACCATCAGCCCCTGCTGGCGGTCTACGGCGCTGACATTGCCCCAGGTAAAGGTCACCAGATGATGGCGCGGAAGCTGGAGGTTGGCTTCCAGCACCTGTTGTTTCAGTTCGTTGAGCATGATCTTGTCCTTGTGGCGGCTCTACTGCTATACCCTATGAATTTCAAGTTGCAGCTAGGCAACAAGCTATCTCATCCTCAGGAGCTTACTTTTCGTAAGTGACTGAGGTGAGATAGCGCAGGTAACAACGCTGCAACTTGAAAGACGACGGGTATATTGTCGGCAGGCATGCCACTGGGCGGTATGGGATAGATTGCTAAAGACCACGTAGATTTCTGCTGGATGCTCAAAGATGTGCGGCGGAGGATTCGGAATAATCGCCTGACGCCCCGGCCCAAATTAAGACTATTTCCCTATTTATCCTGCACTAGATATTTATACTGAATTAAGGCGATAAAACCGCCCTGATTTTTTAATTGCTCTGTTTTGTGCAAAAAATGCCATTTTTTATTTCAAGGTTGTCTGGAAGGCAGCTCCAAGCCAGCTGGCTGATTACTGCCTATACTTAAGCTGTGCTATGCCAGCTAAGTAGTTCCATATAGCCGATGCTAAGGAGAACTCATTATGATCATTAATCAACGTTTTGCCACCGCCGCAGTGGTGATTACCCTGGCTCTGTCGCTGAGTGCCTGTTCGAATATGTCTAAACGTGACCGCAACACGGCGATTGGTGCTGGTGCAGGTGCGGTAGGCGGTGCGGTGCTGACTAACGGCAGCGCGTTGGGAACCATCGGGGGAGCCGCTGTTGGTGGCGTCATCGGTCACCAGGTGGGCAAATAAGCCACGGCTTGCTGATACCTCTGCCGATAGGCTAGCAAAAGCTTTGAGCTTTGATGTCTAATCGAGAATACTTTCAGGTCTATTCACACGTTGTTTTTGACGAGCGTTGCCGCAGTAACCCCACTACGGCAACGTTTACCCGTATTATTAACCGCCAGCCAGTTTTACCTTCATCCCCTTGGCTTCCAGCAGCTGTTTAAGCAGGTCGCGTTTGTCGCCCTGGATCTCGATCACACCATCCTTCAGCGAGCCGCCACAGCCGCATTTCTTTTTCAGTTCAGCAGCCAGTTTATCCAGTGCCGCATCATCCAGATCGACACCAGTGATCAGGCAAACCCCCTTGCCTTTTCTGCCGCTGGTCTGGCGTTGAATACGGACGATGCCATCGCCTTTGGTGCGCTCTGGCTTGATTTCTTCCTGCTTGATACGCCCGCTGTCAGTGGAATATACCAGGCGACTATTGTCATCATTCATATTGAGTTCCTTAAGCCAGTGAGGCTCGGATAGCGCTGAGCGCTGCCGCTGGATCGGCGGATTGCGTAATCGGGCGGCCAATCACCATATAATCAACTCCGGCGGCCAGAGCCTGCACCGGCGTCATCACGCGACGCTGATCGCCTGCGGCACTGCCTTCCGGGCGAATACCTGGGGTAACCAGTTGGAACTGGCTGCCACAGGCGGCTTTCAGGCGAGAAGCTTCCTGCGCAGAACAGACCACGCCATCCAAACCACAGTCTCGCGTCAGGCGAGCTAACCTTTCCGCCTGTTCTGCCGGGCTGAGTTCAATACCGATAGCACGCAGATCTTCCGCCTCCATGCTGGTGAGAACGGTTACGGCAATCAATAACGGTGCATCCGCACCATAAGGCAGCAACGCCTCTTTGGCAGCGTTCATCATCCTGGCACCACCGCTGGCATGTACGTTCACCATCCATACGCCCAACTCCGCCGCGGCGGCTACGGCATGCGCCGTGGTGTTAGGAATATCGTGGAATTTCAAATCGAGAAAAACCTCAAACCCGCGCTGATGCAGATCGCGCACGATCTCAGGCCCGAATAAGGTGAACATCTCTTTACCCACTTTTAGCCGGCAATCTTGCGGATCGATGCGATCCGCAAAGGCTAATGCGGCGGAACGGTCAGCATAATCCAAAGCCACGATGATGGGCGATGATTTTAAGTCATTGTTATTTGAGTTATTTTCAGACTTCATAGCTTCTACCTTGTGTGAAATGGACAAACATGAGTGAGCCGCCAGCAAAACTGACCGCCGCATTCTACATGTCAGACAGCGGAAATCCCAGCCACGTAACCCGTTGCCGTTACGTAATGTTAATGCAGCGTAGGTCATCGACTGTCAATAACACCCTGCGCCCTTAACCTAGGGTAAGTAAAACGCAGTAAAGAAGCGTAAATTATCAATCAAATAATTTGATTAACATACTCAAGCCTATCCGATTTCATCCGTTCATAAATGCTTTATTATTCAAACCATCGAAAGCAGAAACACTTTCATCCTTAAAACGAAATTGGAGATACTTATGAAAGGCATCAAATATTTTGCAGCAGCTACCATTCTGACTCTGAGCTCATTTGCCAGCGTTGCCGCTGAGCCGGTCAGCCAGCAACAGGCACAAAACCTGACCGAAGTTGGCGTAGTTTCTGCCAGTGGCGTTACCACGCTGAGCAGCCTTGAAGCCAAGCTGGCGGCCAAAGCCTCAGCCCAAGGCGCTAGCAGCTATCGCATTGTCGCCGCCGGTGGTAACAACATGCTGCACGGCAACGCGGTCATCTATAAATAAGTTCACCTCCCCCTCTAGATTATCTGAACGGGCGCAGCATACCGCGCCCCCTACGACCCGCACTCTGGCACCAACTGGCGGCAGACATTCAGTACCAATTGCCGCAACCAGCGATGAGCCGGATCCGCCTCTGAGCGGGGATGCCACAGCTGCGATATCGTAATCGCCCTGGTGGTTACCGGCAGTTCAAAAGCCCAGAGTGTCGCGACGACCCCATCAATATTGGTCACCGGTTGGTTGTTCAGGAATGAGGCAGGCACCAACGCCACCAGATCGGACTCCTGAGCTACGGCCAAGGCTGCCGGAAAACTCGGCACCACGGCGACAATGTTGCGCCGCAAACCTAGTTCAGCCAATGCTTCGTCTACCGGCCCGTAGGTGCGCTCCCTTCGGGAAGCGACAACGTGGCCCAAAGCAGCATACTGGCTGGCCGTCACCTCTGGTTCCCGCGTCAGCGGATGCCCTGCTCTTACCACGCCAACAAAGCGATCCCTGAACAGCGCCTGCAAGCGTATTTCCGGACCCATGGTACCCAAAACACCAATCTCAAGATCGACCAGACCTTCACGCAGATGCTTTGAGGTTTTCTCTGGTTTGGGCGAAAAACGCAGGCGCACCAAAGGCGCTGCCCTCGCCGCCGCCGCAATCAATGAAGCACCAAATGCCTCCACAAATCCCTCATTAGCACGAATGATAAAGGTTCGTTCCAGCGTGGAGAGGTTCAGTTCTGTAGCCGAAGGGCGCAGCACCGAGCGCGCTGCAAATACGGCATTTTGCGTACGTTCCCGCAGCTCTTCGGCATAAGGCGTCAACACCATGTGCCTTCCTGCGCGCACCAGCAACGGATCTTCGGTAACGGTGCGTAGCCGGGTCAGCGTGCGGCTCATGGCCGAAGCGCTTAGACCAAGACGACGCGCAGCACCAACCACGCTGACTTCAGCGAGCAGTGCATCAAGGGCGATGAGTAAATTGAGATCGGGTTCAGTCATGGCTCATAGTAGCTCGGCAGGAAAAATGAGGAAAGACAACTGTTGCAGATGATAAACGCGTGGTGCGTTTGCTATCTCATTTATGTTACGTAATTATTAAATTTTTATTACACACTAGACAGATCTACGCGGCTGGCTTAGCTTGATGGTAACTTCCAGCGTAAAAGGCAGCAAAATGAGCGAGATATCGACACTGACCATCAAAATCCCTCTAGCACTGAAAGAGCAAATCAAGGCGATTGCCTTGGAGAACCAGCTTTCATTGAGTGCAGAGGTTTGCCAACGGCTGGAACATAGCTTCGAAGCTCCGGCCAAAGCCAGCAAGAAAGCGGCTCCGCTGCATCATGACGATATCGATAATCAGGGAATCGAAGAAGAGATTGAACAGCCCCTTAGCCAGAAAGAACTGAAGAAACTGCGCCAACTGTTGAAAGGTGGCGCAAAAAGCAGCAAGAAGAAATAACGCTGATCAATCTACGCGGGCGCAGCATATGAACTGCCCCTCAAATGTTGGACAAATATCTGATATTTGGAGGTACAGTTCATATGCTGCGCCCCTTTGTAGTGAGCTGGACGAGGTTGGTTTTATTGCCCGTCCAGCCCGCGTATCGGCTTAACCGAAGACCAGGCCCGGCACGAAGGGCAATGCCAATAAAGTGAATGAGCGGTAAAACCGCATTTGTGGCAACGGTAACGCGGTTTGGTGCGGATCTGTTCGCCCACCATATCCCGTAGCAACAGCAGGCTTTCTTTGGCGCGTCCGTCTTCTGCATCGGCCAGATGGTAATCCATCAGGCGATAAAACACGCGCATGGTCGGATGGCGTTGCAACTGGCGATTGATATACACCTGCACCACATCGCTCCCTTCCCGTTGCTCGATCACTTCCGCCAGCATCAGTTCCGCCGTGGCCCCGGTATTCTCCGCCACACAACGTTTGAGGAAGTCTGCCCAGTCGTGCTGCTGTTGGGGTAGATGCTGGTAGCATTCCTGCAGCATCGGCAGCGCTTCGCTGACCAGCTCTTTGTCTTGATCCAATACGCGCGTCAGGGTTTCTATCGCCTTGGCATACTCTACTTGCGCCATGAAAATGCGCCCAACCATGATCGACACGCGAGCACACTGTTTATCCGCCGAGGCCGCACGCTTGAGCAGGCTCATCGCCTTGTCCAGATCGTCGCTGCCCATCGCCTGCAGGGCCAGCTCACAATAAAAATGCGCAATCTCGATGCGCTGCTTTTCCTTACCCAGCTTGACCAGCTTTTCTGCCACTTCGATGGCTTTCTGCCAATCGCTGGTTGCCTGGTGGATCACCAGTAACTGCTGCAGCGCGGAAACACGGAAGTCTTCTTCATTGATCAACTGGCTGAACATGTCTTCGGCGCGGTCATACAACCCGGCGGCCATATAGTCACGCCCCAGTTGCTGTATCGCCAGCAGACGCTGTTCGAAGGTTAGAGAAGCTCTTTCCATCAAGGCTTGATGGATGCGGATCGCGCGATCGACCTCACCACGAGAACGGAACAAATTGCCCAACGTCAGGTGGGCTTCAACGGTATTGCTGTCCTCTTTCAACATGTCGAGAAACAGATCGACCGCTTTATCCTGCTGGTTGGAAAGCAGGAAGTTAACCCCAGCCACGTATTCACGCGACAGGCGGTTGGCTTCCTGTTGTTTATCCTGCTGAGCACTTCTGCGCCCCATGTACCAACCGTACGCGGCAGCTACAGGCAGCAACAGAAACAGCAGCTCTAACATAACAGATTATTCCTTGCTGACTGCGGGCAACGATGCCGGCTCGGCAGGTGCTTCTAGCTGCAGTTCCAGCCTTTTGATTTTCCGCTCTGCACGCCCAAGAGCGATGCGTGTACGCAGATAAAATAACCCACAAATAATCCAGCCCAGCACAAAGCCTGCACCAAACAGAGTGGCCAACAAGGTAGATACCGGATACTCGCCCTGAGCAACTAAATAGTTAAACGTCACCACCTGGTCGTTATGCGCACCCAGCGTGACTGAAGCCACGAATATCACCAGAACCAATAAAAAAATCAGTAAATATTTCACATTCTTTCCCGCAATGCCGAGTGAATCGGATGAATTCTACCCTCTAGGCCACAAACCGGAACCCAATACGGGGTTTGCAGCCCACGGGTAATTGCCTTTAAGTGGCGTCCCTGTTACTTAAGTTAGCATTTCCTATCGTAGCAGGGAAACCCTGGCAGGCGATAAAACCGTAGATCTGCTGGGATATTCAGCAAGAAATGCAGCGCCTGAGCAAAGTAATGAGAAAGCTTCTCAAAATCACGGGATTATTAAGATATGGGGACGAAAATGAGGATTGCAATGCAGGGGTAAACTTAGCGTTGATACGGCCCCAGCTTGGGGCCGTAATTTGTGACAACGTCACGCTTAGCTGTCATCAGCTAACTGTTGAAACTACTTCTCGCGTTCTCGCTCGCTAATTTCCTGCTGCTCTTGCGGTGGAATGGAAAGTGGCCCAAACCAACGCTGTGTCAGCCAACTGGCCAAGGTAACCAACAGCCAGCTAATGACAATTGCCATCGCCAGATCCCTCGGCCAATGCATGCCAAGCATCAGGCGGCTCGCCATCACGCCGAACGCCCAAACCATCACTACCGCTACGGTTTTATAATGTCGCCGTGGCCACAACAACCCGACCCCCAGCAATGCCCACGTAGCAGCAAACATCGTGTGGCCAGAAGGGAACGAAAAGCCGGTCTCAAACTGCCAGTGTTTGCTCAACCATTCCGGCACCAGCGACTGCTCCCGCAACTGCTCTTTGACCAGGGCGCTACGCTGCTTCCTGTCCAAGGAGTAGAAGTATTTGTCATCAATCTGATGGGTTGACTCCAACCATACGACAAACGGCCGAGGTGCCTGCACCTGCTCTTTGATGGCGGATTTGACTCCCTGGCCAATCACGATTGCCGTAGATAATAGAACAAACAGCCCCACCGCCGCTTTCAGCCGAAAGCGCAAACACCACAGAAACCATGCCGACAGGATCAGGTTGGTAAGAATACCCCAAGGTGCAGTAACGGTTTCCGTAACCCAGAACAGCGCTTTTAACAGGCTGACATTGCCGCCGGGTTGCCAGTGCCAACCAATAAGCCAGACCGCCAGCGGCAACAACATCAGCACAATCGTTCCGGTTGCCGTGCGTTTTACTATCTTTAACATCCAGTTATCCTTTCACTCAGGGTAACTCGCAGTGTAACAATCTTGCGAACTCAGCAAAACAAGAGAAATTAGATAGATAACTGACCTATTGCAACAATAGGGGCGGTAAAATGCCGGATGCTGCTTTGCTGAGCACCGCTCGACCACAAGTTATGGCAAAATAGCCGGTAACGAATGAAATAATGATCGTCGCCGTCTGTTTTAATGCTGGTCAGTCCCCTGTCCCAGTCGTAGGATGCACGCAGCGATTTGACAGGTAGTGTTTTTGGAGAGTGACATGCAGCTTAAACGTGTGGCGGAAGCCAAACTGCCAACACCATGGGGTGATTTTCTGATGGTAGGGTTCGAAGAACTGGCCACCGGGCACGATCATCTGGCACTGGTTTTCGGCGATATTACCGGCGAAACACCGGTTCTCTCACGGGTTCATTCCGAATGTCTGACCGGTGATGCACTGTTCAGCCTGCGCTGTGACTGCGGTTTTCAACTGGAAGCCGCATTGGAACAGATTGCCGAGGAAGGCCGTGGTATTCTGCTGTATCACCGCCAGGAAGGCCGTAATATCGGTCTGTTGAACAAGATACGTGCCTATGCCTTGCAGGATAAAGGGGCTGATACGGTGGAAGCCAACCATCAGTTAGGCTTTGCCGCCGATGAGCGTGACTTTACGCTATGCGCCGATATGTTCAAGCTGCTGGGGGTGGATGCGGTGCGCCTGCTAACTAATAACCCGAAGAAGGTCGAGATCCTGAGCGAGGCGGGGATTAATATCTCCGAGCGCGTGCCGTTGATCGTTGGCCGTAACCCGAAGAACGAGCATTATCTGGCCACCAAGGCCGCGAAAATGGGCCACTTGCTGGACAAAAAGTAAAAATCCGCCTTCATAGAAGGCGGCATTGCTTTGGCGCCCCAGAGGGGCGTACTAAGCTCGAACCCGTAGGGT
>NZ_JAGQDC010000070.1 GCF_023282985.1 Serratia silvae
GATACCCACGAGGTTATCTGTGCTGACCTGTCACTGAACAACGTGACCGATGCGGAGGCATTCCCGGGTCTTATCCGGCAGACCCACCGGAAAATCAAGGTGGCTTCAGCAGACGGGGCTTATGACACAAAGCGGTGTCATGACGAGCTAAGACGTAAGAAAATCAAGGCACTGATCCCGCCGCGAGCCGGCGCAGGTTACTGGCCAACGGAGTACACGGACAGAAATCAGGCGGTAGCAAGGCAGCGGCTTACAGGGAGTAATGCCTATTGG
>NZ_JAGQDC010000071.1 GCF_023282985.1 Serratia silvae
TAATGGTTGATGGCACATATGGCTTGAAACCGGGTTTGTCGGCATGGCATTGTCGTTGCGCGCCAATGATTTGACGGCGTTACCGACCGCTTTCCTCATGACAGTTCCCGAAAGATGCCCATGTTCCAGACCTTCGAAAACAAATCCGCGCCGCAATTCGGCAAGGCCCGCGTCGAGGCGCTGCGTGCCAGTTTCGACGCCCTTGGTATCGATGGTTTCCTGGTGCCGCGTGCCGATGAATATCAGGGCGAATATGTACCTGAATCATCTGAG
>NZ_JAGQDC010000072.1 GCF_023282985.1 Serratia silvae
TATTTTCTCCAGCGCAAGCTCGGCCGTTGAATAAGCCCCGAACATTCGGCCCTGATAAAAAACAACCCACGCAAACTGAATATTCGCTTCACCAGCCTGCCCTACAACCAACTTCTTGAACCGTTCCGCCAAGTCGTCGACATGCATCTGTGCCATGCCACGCAAAACCATGACGCTCTCCCAGTTTATAGTCGGAAGCTCTATTTTCGACCTTGCACAAACTGAGCGCAATAAAAAACCCGGCACAATGGCCGAGCGCTCTGAGTTCTTGCG
>NZ_JAGQDC010000015.1 GCF_023282985.1 Serratia silvae
GCTGGCAACAAAGGATAAGGGTTGCGCTCGTTGCGGGACTTAACCCAACATTTCACAACACGAGCTGACGACAGCCATGCAGCACCTGTCTCACAGTTCCCGAAGGCACCAATCCATCTCTGGAAAGTTCTGTGGATGTCAAGAGTAGGTAAGGTTCTTCGCGTTGCATCGAATTAAACCACATGCTCCACCGCTTGTGCGGGCCCCCGTCAATTCATTTGAGTTTTAACCTTGCGGCCGTACTCCCCAGGCGGTCGACTTAACGCGTTAGCTCCGGAAGCCACGCCTCAAGGGCACAACCTCCAAGTCGACATCGTTTACAGCGTGGACTACCAGGGTATCTAATCCTGTTTGCTCCCCACGCTTTCGCACCTGAGCGTCAGTCTTTGTCCAGGGGGCCGCCTTCGCCACCGGTATTCCTCCAGATCTCTACGCATTTCACCGCTACACCTGGAATTCTACCCCCCTCTACAAGACTCTAGCTTGCCAGTTTCAAATGCAGTTCCCAAGTTAAGCTCGGGGATTTCACATCTGACTTAACAAACCGCCTGCGTGCGCTTTACGCCCAGTAATTCCGATTAACGCTTGCACCCTCCGTATTACCGCGGCTGCTGGCACGGAGTTAGCCGGTGCTTCTTCTGCGAGTAACGTCAATCCAACAGCGTATTAAGCTATTGGCCTTCCTCCTCGCTGAAAGTGCTTTACAACCCGAAGGCCTTCTTCACACACGCGGCATGGCTGCATCAGGCTTGCGCCCATTGTGCAATATTCCCCACTGCTGCCTCCCGTAGGAGTCTGGACCGTGTCTCAGTTCCAGTGTGGCTGGTCATCCTCTCAGACCAGCTAGGGATCGTCGCCTAGGTGAGCCATTACCTCACCTACTAGCTAATCCCATCTGGGCACATCCGATGGTGTGAGGCCCTAAGGTCCCCCACTTTGGTCCGAAGACGTTATGCGGTATTAGCTACCGTTTCCAGTAGTTATCCCCCTCCATCGGGCAGTTTCCCAGACATTACTCACCCGTCCGCCGCTCGTCACCCAGGAGCAAGCTCCTTGTGCTACCGCTCGACTTGCATGTGTTAGGCCTGCCGCCAGCGTTCAATCTGAGCCATGATCAAACTCTTCAATTAAAAGCTTGATTTGCTTCAACTCGTGAAGCGATGCTCGAAAATTAACTTTCGTAATAATTCATTCGCATGAATTACTGCTTGGTCACTCTTCAAGACTTGATATTTTTTTGCTACCGAAGTAGCTGGATATCGTCTTGTGAGTGCCCACACAGATTGTCTGATAAATTGTTAAAGAGCGTTCGTTACCGGGAAGTATCTCGGTAACGCGGGAGGTGCATGTTACGCTTTCCCGCTGAAGAGTCAACCTTTTTCTCTTACGAGACGCGGTGTTTTCACCGGGTTGCTTCTTCCTGGCTGGGCGACATTCTTTGCTATAAAGAGTTCGTTGTTCCCGGTCAGTGGAGGCGCATTATAGGGAGTTCTCAGAACGCCGCAACCCCTAAATTCATTTTTTTTGCTGACCGTCGAATGTTTAAGCAAAATCCCATTAAAGCGGCAGTTTTTTCAACGATTTAAAGCCATAACCCTGCAAAACGGGCAATAAAGCATCGGTGTCTTCATTCAGCGCCATGCAATACGCCAAATTATCTTCCTGAGTTGAGACCAGGTTTTCCTGATTAGAGATAAGCCAGGCGGCTCTGCGGGCAATCGCCGCACCCGAATCCACCAGACGCGTCCCCTCAGGCAGGACTTGCATCAGCTCTTCAGATAATAGAGGGAAGTGAGTACAGCCCAACACGACCGTATCTGGAGGTTCGCGCATACTCAACCACGGCTGCAATATTTTCTTCAGCGTTGCCAGCGGTACCGGTTCACCATGCAGTTTGGCTTCTGCCAGTTCCACCAGCTCAGAAGAGCCTAACAGTTCGATTTTGCAATCCGTCGCAAAACGCTCGATCAGTTCATGAGTATAAGCACGCTGAACCGTACCGCGTGTGGCCAGCAAACCGACGATACCGTTGGCGGTCAGTTTGGCTGCAGGCTTGATCGCCGGCACCACACCCACCACCGGGAAAGCAAAACGCTCACGCAGTGCGGGTAAGGAAACGGTACTGGCGGTATTACAGGCGATGATGACGATTGCCAGGGGATGGCGCTGCTGAACCGCACTGACAATTTCCAGCACGCGCTCAACGATAAACTCTTCGGATTTCTCACCGTAGGGGAATGCCACGTTATCGAAGGCATAGATATAGTGGAGATCCGGCAGCAGTTGCCGAACCTCCTGGTACACCGACAACCCGCCGACGCCGGAATCAAAAACCAGCGCCGTCGGGCGAGGAGCCGCAGTGGCGTTAGAAGGTATAGCTGCCAGTGAGGTAGTACTCTCTTCCTGGAGTAGCGTAGCCATAAGCCGTCTCATAATCTTTATCAAACAGGTTGGCAATTCTACCACGAACTGTCAGCTGAGAGGTTATTGGATATGTGGCGCTCACGTCGACCGTGCTGTAACTCGGCAATACGCGCTGCTCAGGGTTATAAGTAGAAGAGATATTGTCGTAACGCTTACCGTAGTATTGATACGAGATATCCATGTCCAGGTTGAACATCGTCCAATCCAACTGATATTTGGCCTGACGTTTCGAACGGCGTGCCAACACCTCATCGGTCTGGTCATTACGCGGATCGATATATTGCAGCGTCAAGCGGTGGGTGAACATCCAGGTATCAAAGCTACCCGTCCATTCCACACCTTTAATCGTTGCCTTATCCACATTGTAATACTGCCCCTGATAGGTCACCGGGTCAGAATCATAGTTGATCAGGTTCTGGATTTTGTAATGATAAGCAGACAAACGCCAATCCAACGGCCCGGTCAAACCTTCCAGACCCATTTCCCACTGTTTGGACTCTTCCGGCTTGAGGTTGCTATTGGAATCAATGCCAAAGCGTTTTGAACCATATTGCTGGCCCAGCGATGGCGTCAGGAAACCCGTACCGTAAGACAAGGTGGCTCGATAGCCATCAACAAACTCCCAACCTGCCGCGGTCTGCCAAGTGCCGTGCCAACCAAAGTCACCTGCCTTGTCTTCACGCCCAGAGGCTTCCAACGTCACGCTGCCAAACTGCTGCTGGCCACTCAGGTACAGGCCCGTGTTGTCTCTTTTATAGGTATCGGCAAAGGAATTGTCGGAAGAAGTCAGGCGCTGTTGCTGGAAATCGGCACCGGCGGTAACGCTGCCGTGCTCGAAAGCATAGGTGTTGCCCCATTGCAGGTTACGCTGATCCATATCATCCAGCGTAGTGCTGATGCCATAACGGCCATTCTGGCTGCTGTAGTTGTAATCCTTCTGTTTCTGATAGCTGCCCGTCAGCTGAGAGGAGAAAGCCCCAGACAGGAAACGCAGCCCCAAATCATAGGTGTGGCTATACAGACGGTCTTCATCATTACTGTACTGCGGGCTGTAAGGTACACTGCCGACATCGTAGTCCGAGTTATTGGTATAACCATAACCCCGCACGAAGCCTGAGAAATTCTGATTGAACTGCTGTTCCAACCCGCCCCAGAAGCTTTTATTACGGAAACCATCACGATCGCTGTCGACCGAATAAGGCGAGCCTGGCTTCACATTGAAGCCGTTGGTCATCTGATAGCTACCCGCAACGGTAGCAACAGTGTTATCAAAACGCTGGCGCAAGGCACCATCGTACTGCTGGTATCCTTTAGAACCGATACCCGCCTGAACTTTGCCGCCCTCTTTATCCGTCTGGGTAATGATGTTGATGACCCCGCCGATGGCACCAGAACCGTAAATGGCCGAGCGTGGCCCACGGATAAACTCCACACGCTGAACCAACGCCAACGGAACCTGGTTAAAATCGACGCCGTTGCTGATCCCCAAACGGGCCATTGGCACGCCGTCGATCAGTACCAATACATGACGAGCTTCAGTGCCGCGCACCGAGAGGGATGAACCCTGCCCCATACCACCGTACTGTGAAATATCGACACCCGGCAAACGACGCATCACATCATTGAGGCTTTTGGCCTGCCAGCGATCGATATCTTCGCGGGTTACCACATCGGCAGGCGCCAATACGGAAGAGACCGGTTGAGGGAAGCGATTAGCGGTAACCACCAAATCATCGCTGCTTTTAGCCGTAGTGTTTTCTTGCGCCCATCCAGAAAATGCCGTCACGGAGGAGACCACCGCCAGCAGTGTATTTTTTATCATTGTCATTATAAAAAGCATCCAAACTTCATTGGGGATGCCGCAGGGCCACGGCCGGTAGTTCGCGACGGCTATGGATATTGCGACGTACACCGGTAGGTTTTCGGGCTTGGGATTTGCCGATTGCCTGTGGCAACCCGCACCGGGCGATGACTTCCCATCCTGCAGTGGACAGTGTCTGCGTCATTAAAACGCTATCGCCGTGACTTCCCCATACCGCTGCGCGTCAGCTCCAGATTTGCACTGGATTCCCTTTTCACTCGCTGCTTGAGACCGGACGGCAATGCTACAATCAATGAAAATGGATGTCTAGATTGCCAACAGTGTTTCAAAATAGCACCACAACAAAACTGGACTTCACCGACTGATTCCCTACAATCCCCGCTGATCCAATTTGCCTGACGAGAGAAACCATGACGCCCGAGAATTTGCCCATTGAACGCTATGACGACCAACTGGCGGAGAAAACAGCCCGCCTGAAGACCATGATGTCACCGTTCACGGCGCCCGAGCCGGAAGTGTTTCGCTCGCCAGTCAGTCACTACCGGATGCGTGCGGAATTCCGCATCTGGCATGATGAGGACGATATGTACCACATCATGTTCGATCAGCAGACCAAGCAGCGTATCCGTGTCGATAGCTTCCCGGCGGCCAGCGAGCTGATTAACCGCCTGATGAGCGCCCTGATGGTGGCCCTCAAGCCCAACCCGGTGCTGCGCCACAAGCTGTTCCAGATCGATTATCTTTCTACGCAGAGCGGTAAAATCATTGCCTCGCTGCTGTATCACCGCAAGCTGGACGAACAATGGCAGCAAGATGCCACTGCACTACGTGATGCGTTACGCACAGACGGCTTCGATGTACAGCTGATTGGCCGCGCCTCGAAAATGAAAATCATGCTCGATCAGGACTATGTCGACGAAGTGCTGCCGGTTGGTGGCCGCGAAATGATTTATCGCCAGGTCGAAAACAGCTTCACCCAGCCCAATGCGGCGATGAACGTGCAAATGCTGGAATGGGCGCTGGATGTGACCCAAGGTTCAAAAGGAGATCTGCTGGAGCTGTATTGCGGTAACGGCAACTTCTCGCTGGCCCTGGCCCGCAACTTCGAGCGGGTGTTAGCCACTGAAATTGCCAAACCTTCGGTGGCGGCGGCGCAGTACAACATCGCGGCCAATCATATCGACAACGTGCAGATTATCCGCATGGCGGCAGAAGACTTCACCCAGGCAATGAACGGCGCTCGCGAGTTCAACCGGTTAAAGGGGATCGATCTGAGCAGCTATAACTGTGAGACGATTTTCGTCGATCCGCCGCGCAGCGGGCTGGATGAGGAAACGGTGAAGATGGTGCAGGCCTATCCACGCATCCTTTATATCTCCTGCAACCCGGAAACCCTGTGCGCCAATCTGAGCACCTTGCAGAACACGCATAACGTTACCCGTCTGGCGCTGTTCGATCAGTTCCCTTACACCCATCATATGGAATGTGGCGTATTGCTCGAACGCCGCTGATCTAGACGGGTTCAAAAACAAAAAAAGGCACTCCGCAGAGTGCCTTTTCTCGATAAAACCATTTTTAATGCTGAACAGTGACGGTATTGCGTTTCTTTAACTGGAAACCAATCCAGAACACCAACACCACACAGACAATCGAGGGCAGGAAGTTCGAGCCGATCTGCGGGTATTCCGCACGCACGATCGCGCTATATCCCAAGATGCCCAACAGGAAACAGCCGGCCGCCAGTTTTGGCATGCCATCCGGCATTGGCTGGTTCAGGTAACGCTGATGCAGGCAATACACCGCCAACACCAAAGCAATCAACGGGAAGGCTGAAAACGACACCACCGAGCTGAACAGCGCGGCAAAGGAACCGTTTACGGACAGGCCGGCAATCAACGCCAGCAGTAAAGTACCATTCTCACGGCTTAGTTTTTCCATGACTTTCACCTTGTTATACGTGGGATACAGATGCTTTTTCTTGCTCGCGGCGATACCAGTAATAGGCTCCTTTGGAGATCATCCGCAGTTGCAACACTAACCTTTCTTCAAGCTGCCGCCGTTGTTCAATATCAATATCCAGCGCTTCCGCACCGGCACTGAACACGATTGTCACCATAGCTTCCGCCTGCGCCTCGGTAAAACTGCGCGGCATATGGTTTTCCAGCTCCAGATAATCTGCCAGTTCGGCGATAAAATGTTGGATTTCCCGTGCTACCGCCGCACGAAACGCAGCCGAGGTGCCAGAACGTTCACGCAGCAACAGCCGGAAGGCGTTGGGGTTATTGCCGATAAACTCCATAAAGGTCGATACCGACGTGCGGATCACGCTGCCGCCTTTGGCAATACGCTGGCGTGCCTGGCGCATCAACTGGCGCAGCATCAGGCCGCTTTCGTCAACCATGGTGAGCCCAAGCTCATCCACATCGCGAAAATGGCGATAGAACGACGTGGGCGCGATGCCCGCCTCTCGCGAGACTTCACGCAGGCTCAGGCTGGCAAAACTGCGCTCGGCACTCAGTTGGCTGAAAGCCGCCTCAATGAGGGAACGACGAGTGCGTTCTTTTTGTTGTGCTCTGACGCCCATTTGCATATCCGGATGACTTCCCTTCTTCAGTCTAACGCCGCAGAACTGGCAATATAGCAAATTTATTGCAACAGCATTGATACAAACGCGCTTTGTCACAGTTCTGGGCCGCACCGATTGTGCTTTGCCACAAAAAGGCTAATGGTAATTGGGCACACAGCGCTATGATGTTAAGATACCGTTGTAAATTTGTATAAGAACAGGTCTCTCCTACATGCAACAACACTATCAATTTGATGCCATTATCATCGGCTCCGGCCCTGGTGGTGAAGGCGCAGCCATGGGTCTGGTGAAACAAGGTGCTCGCGTGGCCGTGATCGAACGGTACAATAACGTGGGCGGTGGATGTACTCATTGGGGAACTATCCCCTCAAAAGCCCTCCGCCACGCCGTCAGCCGTATTATCGAATTCAACCAGAACCCGCTTTACAATAACTCCCGCACCCTTAGTGCCACCTTCCCTGACATTTTACGCCACGCCGACAGCGTGATTAACCAGCAAACGCGCATGCGCCAAGGGTTCTACGAGCGTAACCAGTGTAAGCTGTTCGCCGGTAACGCCAAGTTTATCGACGCCAACACCGTCAGCGTAAGCTATATGGATGGCACGCAGGATACTATCCGCGCCGACCATATCGTGATCGCCTGTGGTTCGCGCCCTTATCATCCTAACAGCGTTGATTTTAACCACTCGCGCATTTATGACAGCGACTCCATCCTGGAGCTGAACCACGAACCGCGCCACGTGATTATCTACGGTGCAGGGGTAATTGGTTGCGAATATGCTTCTATCTTCCGTGGTTTGAACGTGAAGGTGGATTTGATCAACACCCGCGATCGGCTGCTGGCGTTCCTCGATCAGGAGATGTCAGACTCTCTGTCTTATCACTTGTGGAATAACGGCGTGGTGATCCGCCACAACGAAGAGTTCGAGCAGATCGAAGGCACTGACGATGGCGTGATTGTGCATCTGAAATCCGGCAAGAAAGTGAAGGCAGATTGCTTGCTTTACGCCAATGGTCGTACCGGTAACACCGATGCGCTTGGCCTGGAAAACGTGGGTCTGGAATCAGACAGCCGTGGCCTGCTGAAGGTCAACAGCATGTATCAGACCGCCGTGTCCCACATTTATGCCGTGGGTGACGTGATCGGCTATCCGAGCCTGGCATCTGCCGCTTATGATCAGGGCCGCATTGCCGCTCAAGCCATCTCCTCAGGGGAGGCCAGCGGGCATCTTATCGAAGATATTCCAACGGGCATCTACACCATTCCGGAAATCAGCTCCGTCGGCAAAACCGAACAGGAACTGACGGCGATGAAAGTGCCCTATGAAGTGGGCCGCGCCCAGTTCAAACACCTGGCCCGGGCGCAGATTGCCGGCATGAACGTGGGTAGCCTGAAGATCCTGTTCCACCGTGACACCTTGCAGATCCTGGGGATCCACTGCTTTGGTGAGCGCGCGGCAGAGATCATTCACATCGGTCAGGCGATCATGGAACAGAAAGGTGAAGGTAATACCATCGAGTATTTCGTCAATACCACCTTCAACTATCCGACCATGGCCGAAGCCTACCGTGTGGCAGCGCTAAACGGCTTAAACCGCCTGTTTTAAGTTCGCGTCCAGATAGTTCTGCATGTGTTCGCGAATAGCCTCGGCCAACTGCTCGTAGCGGCTACGCAGCGGGGAGCCGGGGCGATACACCAGAGCAATGGTGCGCTTCGGTTCCGGTTTGTAGCACTCCAGATAGCAGACGCCGTCACGCTCGCGCTCACGCGGTACTGCCAAGGCGGGCAACAGCGTTATCCCACTGCCTGCGGCAACCATATTACGCAGCGTTTCCAGACTGGTCGCGCGGAAGTGGGTATCCTCATCCGCACCGGCCTGGAAGCAGAAGCCCAGCGCCTGATCGCGTAAACAGTGGCCATCTTCCAGCATCAGCAGTTTTTCGCCCGCCAAATCGGCCATCGCCACGCGTTCGCGCTGCGCCCACGGATGGTCGGAATAGACTGCTAATTGCATCGGCTCATCGAACAAAGGCACTTCAATAAAGGCTTCGGTCTCTTTCACCAAGGCAAGAATAGCGCAGTCCAACTTGCCGCTGTCCAGCTGTGCCAGCAGTTGATGGGTTTGTGCTTCGTGCAGGTACATTTCCAACTTGGGAAAGGATTTATGCAGCGTCGGGATAATCTGCGGCAGCAGATAAGGCCCCACGGTAGGGATCAGGCCGATATGCAACGGCCCGGACATCGCTTCCCCTTGCTGGCTGGCCATTTCCTTCAAGACTTTGACTTCGCGTAGCACGGTGCGCGCCTGCTCCACCAGCAGTAAGCCTGCCTGCGTGAATAACACCTTGCGGCTGGTCCGTTCGAGCAACATTACGCCCAACTCGTCTTCCAGCTTGCGGATCTGCCCACTCAATGTAGGTTGGCTGACATGGCATGAGTCGGCAGCGCGCCGGAAATGGCGGTGCTCGGCCAAGGCGACCAGATACTCTAAATCACGAATATTCATTGTTTCCCTCCTGGCCATGATAGCTCATGGCGATAGATAAGATAGCAACGAGTGATTAGAACTATCAAGCCCCGCAGTGAATAATGTCCACCAACGAAGCGCAACGGCGCCAACATAAAAAATTCATTTTTCTAATTAAGGGGTTAATTCATGTTTACCAGTCAAGAAGGCAAAAAAGTCCCTCAGGTTACCTTCCATACTCGCCAGGGCGACCAATGGATCGATGTCACCACGGATGACCTGTTCAAAGACAAAACCGTGATCCTGTTCTCCTTGCCGGGCGCGTTCACCCCAACCTGCTCATCAAGCCATTTGCCGCGCTATAACGAACTGTCCAGCGTGTTCAAGCAACACGGTGTTGACAGCATCCTGTGCGTATCGGTAAACGACACCTTTGTGATGAACGCCTGGAAAGCGGACCAACACGCCGAGAATATTACCTTCGTACCGGACGGCAACGGTGAATTCACCAAAGGCATGAACATGCTGGTTGAGAAAGCCGATCTGGGCTTTGGCCCACGTTCATGGCGCTACTCCATGCTGGTGCGTAACGGCGTGGTAGAAAAAATGTTCGTCGAGCCAAACAAGCCGGGCGACCCGTTTGAAGTCTCTGACGCCGACACCATGCTGAAGTACCTGGCACCTGAATTCAAAGTGCAGGAATCGGTCTCCCTGTTCACCAAGCCGGGCTGCCCGTTCTGCGCCAAAGCCAAACAAATGCTGCAAGATCGCGGGGTTCAATATGAAGAAATCGTATTGGGCCAGGACGCTACCACGGTCAGCCTGCGCGCAGTCAGCGGTCGCGCTACCGTGCCACAGGTGTTTATCGGTGGTCGCCACATCGGTGGTAGCGACGACCTGGAAAACTTCTTGTCAGCCTGAATGATAAAAAGTAAACCCGACGGGTCTCAGGCACAGTTCAACAATCTGTCGCCTGAAAAACCAACGGCATAGAAGCAATGTGACTTTTGGCGGGTGCTGACCCGCCCTTTTTTTATACCCGATGGCACGCCATAGGGTATCCAGGAGCGGATATGAAACTGTTGAATGTCGACGTCGCCGTTATTGGCGGTGGCACTGCCGGACTAGGCGCTTACCGCGCTGCAAAACTTTCTACCCCCAGCGTAGTGATGATTGAGGGCGGGCCTTTTGGCACTACCTGTGCCCGCGTTGGCTGTATGCCTTCCAAATTACTGATCGCTGCGGCAGAAGCGGTGCATCAGATCGAACGGGCTCCAGGGTTTGGCATCCACCCGGCGGGAAAAACCACCATCAATGGCCGTGAAGTGATGGATCGCGTCAAACGCGAACGTGATCGCTTTGTTGGTTTTGTACTGGAAGGGGTCGATAGCATCCCGGCCGCAGACAAAATTCAGGGCCATGCCCGCTTCATTGACGACAATACCTTGCAGGTTGACGAGCATACTCGCATCGTCGCGCAGCGTATCGTGATCGCCACCGGCTCCCGCCCTAGCTGGCCTGCGCCGTGGAACGACCTGGGCGACCGCCTGATCGTCAACGACGATGTGTTTAACTGGGATGATTTACCACAGTCCATCGCGGTATTTGGCCCAGGAGTGATCGGATTGGAGCTGGGCCAGGCGCTACATCGCCTTGGCGTTGCCACTAAAGTGTTCGGCGTTGGCGGCGCTGTTGGCCCGCTGACCGATAGCGTAGTACGGGAATATGCCGCTAAAACGCTGGGCGAGGAGTTCTATCTCGACCCGGATGTCAAAGTAGACATCATGCAGCGTGAAGGCGACAAAGTGTTTATCCGCTACCAGGATCTGCACGGCCAAACGCAGGAAATGATGGTGGATTACGTGCTGGCCGCCACCGGTCGCCGACCGAACGTCGACAAGCTGGGGTTGGAAAATACCACTCTGTTGCTGGATGCCAAAGGCGTGCCACAGGCCGATCGCTTAACCATGCAAACCAGCGTGCCGCATATTTTCATCGCCGGAGATGCCAGCAACCAATTACCGCTGCTGCACGAAGCCAGCGATCAGGCTCGTATTGCCGGGCACAACGCGGGCAGCTTCCCTGAAGTGACGCCAGGCCTACGCCGCAGTGCGATTTCCGTGGTGTTCTCAGACCCGCAAATCGCCATGGTCGGCTCAACCTTCCGTGAACTGAACCAGAAATTCAGCGCCTGTGGCTGCTTTGAAGTGGGTGCCGTATCGTTCGAAAACCAGGGCCGTTCGCGGGTGATGCTGCGCAATAAAGGCATCTTGCACGTGTATGGCGAACAAGGAACCGGTCGCTTCCTGGGGGCTGAAATGATGGGGCCGGACGTAGAACATATCGCTCACCTGCTGGCCTGGGCACATCAGCAACAGATGACCATCGACCAAATGCTGGATATGCCGTTCTACCACCCGGTGATCGAAGAAGGGCTGCGTACCGCGCTACGCGATCTGCAAGCCAAGCTGAAACTGGGTGAGTCCGAAGCGGAACGCTGCCAGCGTTGCCCTGGCGAATAAGCCTTTCGCTCCGCTATTAGCCACCAGCCACCGGGCCTTCGCGCCCGGTTTTTTGCGTATGGCATTCCAGCCTTGAATCTCCTTGCTTGCCGAGTTTTGGTTTTAGCGTCATTTTTATGCTCCTTTATCTTGAAATGATACTATTATTGATACTAATATAGGAGCAGCTAAATGAAAGGACTCAGAGAAACCATTGACGATCTGCAACAGCGGCAAGCCAATATCAAATTCAACGCATTGGTAAAGATCTGCACCTACTGGTTTGGGCCACCCCGCTTGAACGGTGGCAGTCACAAGGTCTACAAAATGCCTTGGCCGGGGGATCCACGCGTGAATATCCAACGTGCAGATAGCGGTATGGCAAAGGTATATCAGGTCAAACAGGTGATCAGCGCGCTGATCAAACTGGAGGAAGAACATGGAAAAACATGAGCACTACACTTACCGCATCACTTGGTCAACTGAAGATAGCGAGTATGTCGGCCTCTGTACGGAGTTTCCCTCTCTGTCATGGCTGGCACCTACCCGCACGGCAGCGCTGGACGGTATTGAAAAACTGGTCCGCGATGTGATTGCCGATATGCTCACCCAGGGCGAAACGCCGCCAGAAGCGCTGGCAGAGAAAAACTTTAGTGGGAAACTGGTACTGCGGATGACACCGGAACAACATCGCCGTCTGGCGATTAATGCTATGGATGAAGGCGTTAGCCTGAACCGTTATTTGTGCGCTCGGCTGGCAGGGTAAGGGCAGCATTGCGCTGCCCTCGCGTAACTTAGAACAGGCGTTTTTTCGCCTCGGCGATCGCATAGGCAACCTGCTGAGGAGAAACACCGCCCTTGGCCGCGCGCTTATCCAGGCAAGATTGTAGCGACAGGATCGGATAAACGTCGTCGCCAATCACGCTGTTGAATTTCTGCAAATCGCTCAACGGCAGGTCTTCTAACGGCTTGCCCTGGCGGATCGCTTCCACTACCGCTTCGCCCACAATGTGGTGCGCTTCGCGGAACGGCACACCTTTGGCAACCAGATAATCGGCCAGTTCGGTGGCGTTGGCATAACCTTGCTGAGCCGCTTCCTGGCAGCGCGAACGCTTCACCTGAATGCCGTCCAGCACCAATACCGCCATCTGCAAGCAGTCCATCCAGGTGTCGAGCGCGTCGAACAACCCTTCTTTGTCTTCCTGCATATCTTTGTTGTAGGCCAACGGCAGGCCTTTCAACGTCATCATCATGCCGGTCAAAGCCCCTTGCACGCGGCCAGACTTGCCACGGATCAGCTCTAACGCGTCCGGGTTTTTCTTCTGTGGCATCAGGGATGAACCTGAGGTCACGCGATCTGAAAGCTCGACAAACGCCGCTTCGCCGCTGTTGAAGAAGATCAAATCTTCGGCAAAGCGCGACAGGTGCACCATACTGATGGCGGCATTGGACAACAGCTCCAACACGTGATCGCGATCGGAGACGCTGTCCAAGCTGTTGCGCGTGGCAGAGGCAAAGCCCAGCCAGCCAGCCAGTTGTTCACGGTCGATCGGATAAGCAGTTCCGGCCAAAGCACCGCTACCTAGCGGGCTGACGTCCAGCCGTTTCAACGTATCCTGCAAGCGGCTTTCATCACGCGCCAGCATCTCTACGTACGCCAGGCACCAATGGGCAAAAGTCACCGGCTGGGCACGCTGCAGGTGAGTGTAACCCGGCATCACCGCATCCTGATTAGCTTCGGCGGTCTCTACCAACGCCTGTTGCAACTGTACCAACGCCTGATGCAGTTCGCTGACCTGGTGCTTGCACCACAGTTTCAGATCGGTGGCCACCTGATCGTTACGGCTACGGCCGGTATGCAGCTTTTTGCCCAGATCGCCGACTTTATCGATCAGCTTCTGCTCAACCCAACTGTGAATATCTTCTGCATCGCTGTTGACGATCGCCAGAGGATCGGCCTGCACTTCTTCCAGCAGCACGTTCAGCGCCTGCTCAAGCTGCTGTTGCTCTGCTGACGTCAATACGTTGACGGTCACCAGCGCTTTTGACCAGGCGACGGAGCCCACAATATCCTGTTCCGCCAGGCGATAGTCGAAGCGCAGGGAATCATTTAACTGCTTGAACCGCTGATCCGCTGCCTGACTAAACCGTCCGCCCCAAAGTGCCATAATCTTGCTCCTGAATAAGTATGCGAAAGGGCGCAGCATGCTGCGCCCTCAAATTGACGCTAAACCAACGACGTTACTTTTTCTTCTCGTTCAACGCGCGAATACGGGAAGAGAGCGAGAACAGACGGATAAAGCCACCCGCATGGCTGTGATCGTAAACTTCGTCTTCGCCAAAGGTCGCAAATTCTTCTGAGTACAGGCTGTTGGCCGATTTCTTCTGGATCGCCGTCACCTGGCCTTTATACAGTTGCAACACCACTTCGCCGTTAACTTCTTCCGCCAACGCTTGGGCGGAAGCCTGAATAGAACGACGCAGCGGAGCAAACCAGCGGCCATCGTAGACCACGTAGGACATTTCCAGGCCCAACTGCTCACGCCATTTAAAGCTATCACGATCCAGCACCAACTGCTCGATCCCACGCAGCGCAGCAACCATAATTGTGCCCCCTGGGGTTTCATAGCAACCACGGGATTTGATCCCTACCAAGCGGTTTTCTACGATATCGATACGACCCACGCCGTGTTTGGCACCCAGCACGTTCAGGATTTCCAGACATTTGTACGGGCTCATCGCTTCACCGTTAACGGCAACAACGCAGCCTTTCTCTACGGTGACGGTCACTTGTTCTGGCTTGTCCGGTGCTTCCAACGGATCGACAGTCCAAACCCAGCAATCTTTATTTGGTGCATTCCACGGGCTTTCCAGTACGCCGCCTTCGGTAGAGATGTGCCAGGCGTTTTCGTCACGGCTGTAGATCTTCTCCAGCGAAGCGGTGGTAGGGATATTACGCTCTTTCAGATAATCCAGCAGGGCCTCACGGGAACGCAGATTCCACTCACGCCAAGGCGCGACCACCTTCAGGTGCGGAGCCAGTGCAGTATAGGTGGTTTCGAAACGCACCTGATCGTTGCCTTTACCGGTTGCCCCGTGGCACAACGCATCGGCACCCACTTTCAGCGCCAGCTCAACCTGAGCTTTGGCAATGATCGGACGCGCCATTGAGGTACCCAGCAGGTAGCTGCCTTCGTACAGAGCGCCGGTCTGCAGCACCGGATAAACGTAGTCACGGATAAACTCTTCACGCAGATCGACAACATGACACTCAGAGGCACCAGATTGCAGAGCTTTCTGCTCAACGCCTTCCAGATCGCCGCGCTCCTGGCCGATGTCCGCCACAAAGGCTACCACTTCACAGCCACCGTAGTTCTCTTTCAGCCATGGAATGATGGCCGAAGTATCCAGGCCGCCGGAGTACGCCAGAACGATTTTCTTGATGCCTTTGTTTTGCATTGTGTTATTCCTTGTTAATTCTAAATTTAAGCGAGGATCCGGGTGCCAATCGACACACCATTAAACAGAGCAGGAAGCTTTTCGGCATTACGCCAGCTGGCGATATCCACCGGGCGGCCAAGAGTACGTGCAGCATCCAGCGCCGCATTAACCTTCACCACCATACCATCGGTAATGATGCCTTGAGCAATCAGTTGCTCGGCTTTTTGTGCTGTCATTTCCGCGATACGCTGCCCTTTGCCGTCGAGAATACCGCTGACATCCGACAGCAAGATTAAATCCGCCCCCAGCGTGGCGGCCAAGGCCGTCGCAGCCTGATCGGCGTTCACGTTCATCAGTTGCCCTTCGGCAGTAATGCCGATGGAGCTGACCACCGGAAGGTAGCCAGCGCCCAACAAGGTATTGAGCAGCGCAGGCGTTCCTGGCACTGCATGGCCCACGTGGCCCAGCGCTGGGTCCAGTTGCGTAACCGCAACGCTGCCGCCGTCTGCCAGGCTCAGGCCAACCGCATTAATTTTGTGCTTCACCGCCCAGGCCAGCAGGGTTTTATTGGCCGTTCCTGCCAGTGCGCCAGTGATGATGTCGATCTGATCAGCGGGAGTAACGCGCAGGCCGTTCTTCTTCACTACTGGCAGGGAGAGCTGCTTCATCAGCTCATCCACAACACAGCCACCGCCGTGAACGATCACCAGCGGACGCCGATGTTCCTGGCGATAGACATCCAGCGCGGTAAACAAACGCTCCAGCGCTTCTTCACTGTCCAGTAGCACGCCACCTAGTTTGATAATCAATGGATTCATTGCTGTTTACTCACGCTGATTTAAAGTAAGGATTGGGTTTCCGGGAAGCCGAAACGGATATTCAGACACTGCACCGCCTGAGCTGCCGCACCTTTCAGCAGGTTGTCTTCTGCGGCTACGGCGATCAAATGCTCGCCCTGCACGGCAAAGCCGATATCACAGAACGGCAGGCCCACCACGGATTTCAGTGCTGGCACCCCTTGGTCATACAACCGCACCAACGGTTTTTCGTCATACGCCGCATGGTAAGCCGCTGCTACATCCTGCGCAGTGACGCCCTTGTTAAGACGGCAGGTGATGGTTTCCAGAATACCCCGTGGGAAGTTACCCAAGTGTGGAGTAAAGATGACCGGCACCCCGAGATGGGCAGAAATCTCTGGCTGATGACGATGATTGAACAGGCCGTAAGGTTGCAGGCTGACTTCACAAAAACTCGTGGTGACGCTGGCTTTACGCCCTGCACCACTCACGCCGCTGACGGCGTTGATGACCGGCCATTGATCCAGGTTCAGCAATTGCTTGTCTAGCAGCGGTTTGAGCGCTAACTGCGCCGCCGTTGGGTAGCAGCCCGGCACGGCAATCAGCTGCGCCTGCTTGAGCTTTTCACTCTGCCACTCCGCCAGGCCGTAAACTGCCTGCGCCAGCCAATCGGCATGCTGGTGTGTAAAACCATAATACTGTTGATAAAAATCAGCATCCTGCACGCGGAAGGCACCGGAGAGGTCGAACACCACACAACCCGCGGCCAGGAATGCTGGCGCGATATCGTGGCTCACCTCATGGGCGGTCGCGAGGAAAACAACATCGATGCCTTTTGCCGCTGCGGCAACGTCAACCAGCGGTTGTAATGGCAGATCGACGATGCCTTTTAATTGAGGGTGCAGTTCGGAAAGCAATTTTCCTGCATCTGCACTTTGCGCTGAAACCGCTAAAGCGGTTATGTTCATGTGTGGGTGGCGATTCAGGTAAGCCGTGAGTTCTGCTCCGGCATAACCGCTGGCACCAACAATCAGCGTATTCAACATGTGGCCTTTCACCTTCTTGGCTAGCAATCTAAGAGTCACTGGCGACCCTGGTAGCAGGGCTTGGTCGCGTTGTTGCGCGGTTCACCCACGTGGTTGAGCGTGATGTTTTTATCAACATCCGGGTTGCAGGTTCCCTTACGCTCTAGCTTACTGTATTTTTATTCAAAATAAATGCATGAATATTGATACTATCCTAACCAAAGGCTGTCAACAGTGAAGATGAAATTACCTCCATTTATTGAGCTGTACCGGGCGTTGATCGCCACTCCATCGATCAGCGCCACCGATGGCGCCCTCGATCAGAGTAATGAAGCATTAATCAACTTGCTGGCTGGCTGGTTCAACGATTTGGGCTTCCGCGTCGACGTGCAGCCCGTGCCGGACACCCGCAACAAATTCAACCTGCTGGCCAGCCTTGGCGAAGGCAGCGGCGGCCTGCTGTTGGCGGGGCATACCGATACGGTGCCTTACGATCAGGGGCGCTGGACACGAGATCCCTTTGCCCTGACCGAGCACGACAACAAGCTGTACGGGCTGGGCACCGCCGACATGAAGGGTTTCTTCGCCTTTATCCTGGATGCCGTGCGTGATATCGATGCCAGCAAGCTGACCAAGCCACTGTACATTTTAGCCACCGCCGATGAAGAAACGACGATGGCTGGCGCACGTTACTTTGCTGCCTCCAGCAAGATCCGCCCGGACTTTGCCATCATCGGTGAGCCAACCTCACTGCAACCGGTGCGCGCGCATAAAGGCCATATCTCCAGTGCGATCCGCATCGTCGGCCAGTCGGGACATTCGAGCGATCCGGCGCGCGGCGTCAACGCCATCGATCTGATGCATGAGTCCATCGGGCATCTGATGGAATTGCGCAAAACGCTACAGGAGCGCTACAACAACCCGGCGTTTGCGGTGCCTTACCCGACAATGAACTTCGGCCATATCAGCGGCGGCGATGCGGCTAACCGTATCTGCGCCTGCTGTGAACTGCATATGGATATCCGCCCGCTGCCGGGGATGACGTTGGATAACATCAACGAACTCCTGCATGAAGCGTTGGCGCCGGTAAGCCAACGCTGGCCAGGCAGCTTGACGATCGATGAACTACATCCGCCGATCCCAGGCTACGAATGCCCAACCGACCATCACATGGTGGCGGTGATTGAAAAACTGCTGGGTTCACGCACCGAAGTGGTCAACTACTGCACCGAAGCGCCGTTCATCCAAGAAGTATGCCCAACGCTGGTGCTCGGCCCTGGTTCGATCAACCAGGCGCATCAGCCGGATGAGTATCTGGACACCGCGTTTATTGAGCCAACGCGTAAGCTGCTGGGCCAGTTAGTCGACCATTTCTGCCGACAATAAACCTTAGTAATAACATGGGAATGCGTTACCAATCCCTACCTATTAAGAAGTAGTGATTTAAGCCGATAAGCCAGACTGATAACCGGCAGCGCGTAATTAAATTTCAGAAAATACGCCGAATTTGATGTTTTTTTGCTAAAAATAGTGTCAATTGATGATTGGACAGGCACGTGATCGACGAAAACCGGCAGGCTGCGACGGCACGTGAAATTTACTTACAAGATGAAAAATCACGTACTCATCGTGTTCAGGTCGTGGCGAAAAACGCCACGATCGGAGGATGATAAGTATGCAAAGAACTGGGTCAGGGATTATATGAACGAACAATATTCGGCAATGCGAAGTAATGTCAGTATGCTCGGCAAACTGCTAGGCGATACCATTAAAGAAGCGCTGGGCGAGCATATTCTCGATCGCGTTGAAACTATCCGTAAGCTTTCCAAATCTTCACGTGCCGGTAACGAGGCACATCGTCAGGAGCTGCTCTCAACGCTGCAGAACCTGTCTAACGATGAACTGCTGCCCGTTGCCCGCGCCTTCAGCCAATTCCTTAACCTGACCAACGTTGCCGAGCAATACCACAGTATCTCGCCGCACGGCGAAGCGGCCAGCAACCCGGAAGCCTTGGCGCAGTTGTTTACCAAGCTGAAAGACAACAAACTCGATAATAAACAGCTGCAAAAAGCGGTGGACGATCTTTCCATCGAGCTGGTACTGACCGCTCACCCAACGGAAATCACCCGCCGCACCCTGATCCACAAGCTGGTTGAGGTGAACACCTGCCTGAGCCAGTTGGACCATAACGATCTGGCCGACTATGAGCGCAATAAAATCATGCGCCGTCTGCGCCAACTGGTCGCGCAATCCTGGCATACCGACGAGATCCGCAAAAATCGTCCTTCCCCGGTCGATGAAGCCAAGTGGGGCTTTGCCGTGGTGGAAAACAGCCTGTGGGAGGGCGTACCGGCCTTCCTGCGCGAGTTCAACGAACAGTTGGAAAACTCCATTGATTACCGCCTGCCAGTAGAAGCCGTGCCTATCCGCTTCACCTCCTGGATGGGTGGCGACCGCGACGGCAACCCGAACGTAACCGCTGAAATCACGCGTCACGTGCTGTTGCTGAGCCGCTGGAAGGCCTGCGATCTGTTCACCCGTGATATCCAGGTGCTGGTTTCCGAACTGTCGATGACCGAATGTACCCCGGAGCTGCGCGAACTTGCCGGTGGTGACGAAGTACAAGAACCTTATCGCGAATTGATGAAGCAACTGCGCAGCCAACTGATGAGCTCCCAGGCCTACCTTGAAGGCCGCCTGAAGGGCGAACGCGTGCTGCGTCCGCACGATCTGCTGGAAAATAACGAGCAGTTGTGGGAACCGCTGTACGCTTGCTACCAATCTTTAGTGGCCTGTGGCATGAGCATTATCGCCAACGGCCAACTGCTGGACACGTTGCGCCGCGTACGCTGCTTTGGCGTTCCGCTGGTGCGCATCGACGTACGTCAGGAAAGCACCCGCCATACCGAAGCCATTGCCGAACTGACCCGTTATCTGGGCCTGGGAGATTATGAAAGCTGGTCAGAAGCCGACAAACAGGCGTTCCTGATCCGTGAGCTGAACTCCAAGCGTCCATTGGTGCCACTGAAGTGGGAACCGAGTGCAGACACTCAGGAAGTGCTGGAAACCTGCCAGGTGATCGCCGAAGCGCCACAAGGTTCGATCGCCGCCTACGTTATTTCCATGGCACGCACCCCGTCCGACGTCTTGGCCGTGCACCTGCTGCTGAAAGAAGCGGGTTGCCCATTCGCCCTGCCGGTCGCCCCGCTGTTCGAAACCCTAGACGATCTGAACAACGCCGACGACGTGATGACCCAGTTGCTGAACATCGACTGGTATCGCGGCTTTATTCAGGGCAAACAGATGGTCATGATTGGCTATTCCGACTCGGCAAAAGATGCTGGCGTGATGGCTGCCTCCTGGGCGCAATACCGTGCACAGGACGCGCTGATCAAAACCTGTGAGAAGGCAGGAGTGGCGCTGACGCTGTTCCATGGCCGTGGTGGTTCAATTGGCCGTGGTGGTGCACCTGCGCACGCCGCTCTGCTGTCACAACCGCCGGGTAGTCTGAAAGGCGGCCTGCGCGTAACCGAACAGGGCGAGATGATCCGCTTTAAATTCGGCCTGCCAGAAGTCACCATCAGCAGCCTGGCGCTATACGCCAGTGCGGTGTTGGAAGCCAACCTGCTGCCGCCGCCGGAGCCTAAGCCAGAATGGCGCACGCTGATGGATGAATTGTCCGAAACCTCGTGCAACATGTATCGCAGTTACGTGCGTGAAAACCCAGACTTTGTGCCTTACTTCCGCGCCGCTACGCCTGAGCAGGAACTGGGGAAACTGCCATTGGGGTCGCGCCCGGCCAAACGCCGCCCGAACGGCGGTGTTGAAAGCCTGCGTGCTATTCCGTGGATCTTCGCCTGGACGCAGAACCGCTTGATGCTGCCAGCCTGGCTGGGTGCTGGTGCGGGCCTGCAAGAAGCAGTGAAGGCCGGCAAGCAGGAGCAGTTGGAAGCCATGTGCCACAACTGGCCGTTCTTCTCTACTCGTATCGCAATGCTGGAAATGGTGTTCGCCAAAGCCGATCTGTGGCTGGCGGAATACTATGACCAGCGCTTGGTAGACAAGTCACTGTGGCCGCTCGGCCAGCAGTTACGCGATCAATTGGCCAGCGATATCAAGGCGGTGCTGACCATCGCCAACGACGATCACCTGATGGAAGACCTACCGTGGATCGCCGAATCTATCGCGTTGCGCAACGTCTACACCGACCCGCTAAACGTGTTGCAGGCCGAGTTGCTGCACCGTTCACGCCAACAGGAACAACCGGATGCCCGCGTTGAGCAGGCTCTAATGGTCACTATCGCTGGCGTAGCTGCCGGGATGCGCAACACCGGCTAATATTGCTTCATCATTTGCTGCAAGCACCGATGCGATCGGCGTCGGTGCTTATTTCCCTCCCCGGTTATCCCCGTTCCTAATCTGCGGATTTTTGTCCTAGTCGTCACTCAGGGCGAGTTATCAATGCTATTATTGCTGACACTCATTTTGAGTCCAGGCTCCGTTTGGCCGCACCTTTTTATACCCTATGGATTTCAAGTTGCAGCTAGGCGACAAGCTTACCCATCCCCAGGAGCTTACTATTGTAAGTGACTGGAGTGAGTGAGCGCAGGTAACAACGCTGCAGCTTGAAAGACGACGGGTATATGCGATGAATTCAGTCAGGAAGAGATAAACGATGGGCGATAAGACCAATATCACTGAAACAGATTTCGTTGATCGTTTAATCCAGGAATGGTTAGACACGGTACCTACTTTAGATTTGTCTGGCCTGCCGGTGATCGCCAGGATCGTGCGCATGAGCCACTATATCTCGCAGTTTGTCGATGCCAACTTCGCACGCTATAACCTGACTATTGGTGAATTCGAAGTGCTGGCTGCCCTGGCCCGCAACCCCGACCGCCAACTTTCGCCCAAAGATCTGCAAGAGAAAATCCTGATTTCCTCCGGCGGCCTATCCAACCGGATTAATCGCCTGGAAAATAAAAAGTATATTGTCCGCATGCCCGATCCTTCGGACAGACGCGGCGTGATCGTTAAAATCACGCCGGAAGGCCGGAAATTAACCCTGGAAACGGTAGAAACTCATGTGGCGATCGAAAAAGCCTTGATCCAGGGGCTGGGCGCAGAAGATCAAGACCAGCTGGCGGATCTACTGAAGAAATTGATCCTCTCGCAAAAATCACAGTTGAACGAAAAAACCAAATCAGCCTAATAATATCAACAAACTCGTTAGGGTGAGGGCATCTATTGATTGGGCGCTCTCTCACCGCGCAATACCAACCACAGTCCGGCTAAAATCAGGCATAACCCACCAAAGGCCAACATGCTGATCGGCTCCCTTACCACCACGATCGCCAGCGCAAAGGCCACGATCGGCTCAAACAATCCCAAAGCAACACAGGTCGCCGCACTCATGTGTTTCAATGCCAGGGTAAACAGCAGGTAGGCGATGCCGGTGGTACAAATCCCCAGATAAGCGATGATCAGCCAGGTTGGCAAGGTCAGTGACGGCGTACCCGCCATCCTCCAAGCCACCGGCACGGCGATCAGCATGGCGATGGCAAAGGTGTGTTTGGTGATGGTTAACGGTGACGCGATGGCCACCAGCCGCTTGCTAAGCAAGGTATACAGCGCATAGCAAAAACCGGCCCCCAGACAGGTCATCAGCCCGACCGGGTTAATCACCCAGGAAGCCGATTGTGAAAGCACCATCCAGATCCCACCACTGGTGGCACACAACACCCCTCCCCACCACAATGCGCTCGGTGACTTTCTCAACCAGACGGCTTCCAATATGCCAGCCCAGATCGGCGCGCTACCAATCGTCGTGGCTGTGCCCACGGCTATCCCGGTAGCTTTTACCCCGGCAAAGAAAGCCAGATTATATAGCCCCATGCACACCCCGGCACCGACCACAAAGCCCCAGTACAGATGGCGTTGTGCCGAAACCTGCTGCCCTTCGTCGCTGGCCGTTGCCGTATTTTTAGCCTGGCGGTAAGCAAACAGCAGTTGGAAGAATAGGCAAGCTAGCACCAGCCTCAGTGCCCCGAGCCAGTAAGGCGACGCCGAGCCGGGTGCCAGGCTTTGCGCCGTTCCCACCGTGCCCCACAAGAAAGCAGCAGATAATGTTAACAAAACGCCAATTAAAGAGAACTTTTTCATACTGGTGGCTTATCCGTAGGCAGAACATCCGTAGAAATTTATCTTCACGTTAAGATACTTTCTTTGCATAGTAAATGCCGAATTTCTTGCCCAATAAGGAACCCACAATAAATGCAATTAAGATCAAAATTACCGGTACTATTCGTTGCAGGTAATAGACAAAGCTCTTACCTTCTTAAAAGTATCTTCACAGAAAGATATTTATCATGAAGATTGATGATGACAGGGGAAGCAAATGGATGTAGCACTAATAATCAGCTTGGCAGTGCTCGTGGTGGCCGGTTACGCCATTGCCAAGAACTACGACACCAAGCTGGTGTTGTTTAGCGCAGGGATCGTACTCATGTTGGCGGCAGCCACCTTGGGTTTACCTATTTTGAGTGTCGGGACAGGAACAGGCACCGTCTGGCTGGATCCGTTAAAACAAATCGAGCTGGATTTCATCAAGCAGTTTAGCCGGGCAGGCATCATCATCATGGTGCTGTTCGGCTTTTCCGCTTATATGTCGCACATTGGCGCAAACGATGTCGCGGTTAAAATCATGTCAAAACCCATCGCCAAGATCCGCTCCCCCTATATTCTAGTACCAATCGTGTTCTGGATAGGGTCACTGCTGTCGTTGATCATTCCCAGCGCCGCCTCTCTTGCCGTGATTTTAATGGCCACGCTTTACCCCATTCTGCGCGTGGCAAAAATGTCCTCACTCAGCGCCGCTGGGGTCATTGCCACCACCGCTACCATCGTGCCCACACCGCTGGGTGGCGATAATGTGGTCGCAGCCAAAATCCTGGGTTTCGAGCACGTGGTGGACTACGTCACTATGCACCATGCCGTTATCTCACTGCCGGTGCTGGTCATTATCGGCATCGCGCACTATTTCTGGCAAAAGTACATGGATAAACGCCAGGGTGCAGCCGCATTTACCGACGTCGATGAAAGTAAATTGACCACCAACAACCAACTCCCTCCGGCTTACTACGCCCTGTTCCCGCTGATCCCGTTATTCCTGATCGTGTTATTCGGCCTGTTCTTCCGCCAGATCAAAATCGGCCTGGTGGAAATTACCCTGTTCTCTTTTGCCTTGGCTTTTATTGTCGAACTGATCCGCAAAGGCGACCTGCGTGAGCAAATGAAGAACTCATCGCTGTTCTTCACCGGCATGGGGCAAGGTTTCTCACAGGTTGTAGTGTTGATCGTTGCTGCCAGCACCCTGGTAGCCGGGTTGACTGCCATCGGGGCCATCAGCACTGTGGCCTCGCTGGTTAAAGAGGTCAATAACGTCGGGATCGGCCTGATGTTTATCTTCTCCGGCCTGACCGCGCTGATCACACTGATCAGCGGTAGCGGTAATGCGGTGTTCTACTCCTTTATTGAGCTTATTCCGTCCATCGCCACGCAGGCTCACGTCGATCCGGTGATGATTGCCTTGCCTATGCAGCTGACCTCAAACCTGATCCGCGCGATATCGCCAGTCTCTGCGGTGGTGATCATCGTGGCATCAGTAGTCAAAGTCAGCCCGATTGAGGTGGTCAAAAGAACCTCGGTGCCGTTGCTAGTCGGGTTCGTCGCCACCCTGATTTTCACGCTGATCCGCTATTCATTCTGAGGAAATGACCATGAGCACTATCGCCCCCCGCACCCTGATTAACTGGCGGCGTCAATTTCATGCTTACCCGGAAACCGGCTGGACCGAATTTGCCACCACCGCCCGCGTGATCCAGACGTTGGAATCCATGGGGCATCAGGTGTTAACCGGGACACAGGTTATCAATCCCGACTTTGTCCGTGGCTACAATCAGCAGGCGGTAAAGAACTCGCAGGCCGCTGCTAAAGCCGCCGGCGTTGATGAGGGCATTTTGCTCAGGATTGGTGATTACACCGGTTGTGCTGCGGTTTTCGATACCGGCAGACCTGGCCCGGTGGTGGCGCTGCGTTTTGAACTGGATTGTGTCAACGTGCAGGAGTCAACCTGTACGTCCCATACGCCGCAGCAGGAAAACTTCGCCTCTAGCCAACCCGGATTTATGCATGCCTGCGGCCACGACGGCCACATGGCGATAGGACTCGGCGTGGCGCAATGGCTGATGGATCACCGTGACCAACTACATGGCTGCGTCAAGCTGCTGTTCCAACCGGCGGAAGAAGGCGTGCGGGGTGCGCGTCCAATGGCTGAAAGCGGCATTCTGGACGATGTGGACTTCTTTGCCTGCGGCCACCTGGGCTGTGACATCCCCAGCAACACCATCGTAGCTGCGCCGGAGAAATTCCTCTCGACGCTGAAGATCGACATGAGCTTCCAAGGCAAAGCCGCCCATGCCGGTATGGAGCCCCATCTGGGTAAAAACGCCCTAGCAGCGGCCTGCCACACCACGCTGCAACTCCTTAGCCTGCCGACACACGGCGAAGGTATGACGCGCGTTAACGTCGGGGTGCTACACGGCGGCGAAGGGCGCAACGTCATCCCAAGCCATGCGCAAATGCAGGTCGAAGTGCGGGGCGAGAACGAAAAAATCAATAACTTCATGTATGAAGAAGCGATGCGCCGCGCCCAGGGGGCCGCGCTCAGCTTTGACGTGCAGCTCGAAACCCAGATCATGGGGGAAGCGGTCAACTTCGTGCCCGATGATGAAATGACGGAGCTGATCATGTCCATCGCCAGGGACATCCCCTCAGTGGAACACGTGCAACGCAGCATGAACTTTAACGGCAGCGATGACGCCACCGTGCTGATCAAGCGAGTGCAGTCTCACGGCGGCAAGGCGGCCTACTTTGTGATTGGCTCCGATCTGAAGGCGGGCCACCACCAATCCGAGTTTGATATCGACGAAGACCAGCTGTTCACTGGCTATACCCTCTTCACCCAGTTGCTTGAGCGCCTCTTGCTGGCCCGTTGAACGCGGCCTATTTTCCAAGGAGAGAGAAATGAACAAATCGACACTGGCCGTTCTGTTGGCAAGCACGCTACTCGCCCTGCCGGTAGCCGCACAGACGGGGAAACCCCAAGTCACCATCCTGGCGACCGGCGGCACCATTGCGGGCAGCTCAGCCTCCAAGACGGACACCACTGGTTATAAGGCGGGGGCCGTCGGCATTGATACCCTGATCGCCGCCGTGCCTGAAATGGCGCAGGTTGCCGAGGTGAAAGGTGAGCAAATCTCCAATACCATCAGCGGCGACGTCAATGACCAGGTTCTGCTTACCCTGAGCAAGCGAGTCAATCAGCTGTTGAACCAACAGGGGCAGCAGGGCGTCGTCATCACGCACGGCACCGATACCTTGGAAGAAACCGCCTTCTTCCTCGATTTAACCGTTAATAGCAAACAACCCGTGGTAATGGTTGGATCGATGCGCCCGGCAACGGCCATCAGTGCGGACGGCCCAATGAACCTGCTGGAAGCGGTGACGCTAGCCACGGCCAAGCAGGCAGAAAACCGGGGAACGCTGGTGGTGTTAAATGACCGCATCGGCTCCGCCTTTTACACCAGCAAAACCAACTCCACCACGCTGGACACTTTTAAAGCCACGGAACCCGGCTATCTGGGGCTGTTTGTCAGCGGACAACCCAAATTCTACTACACCGCCGCCCAGCCAATCGATAAGCGCTATTTTGACATCAGTAAACTCACCAACCTGCCGAAGGTTGAAATACTCTATTCCTACCAGGCACAGGACACCGCCATCCTGAATGCGGCTCTAAAGAGCGGCGCTAAAGGCATTGTCATCGCCGGTAATGGCAACGGGAACGTGTCTACCAGTGTGGAGGAGGCCATTGGCAAGTTACACCAGCAAGGTATCCCGGTGGTGATGTCCACGCGTACCGGCGCAGGCTATGTCAGAACGTAGCGCCCCTTCGGGGCGAGCACGGCAGCAAAGCTGCCTCAACCGTCCTTAAGACCCTGCCTCACATCAACGCCGGCGGCAGCTGATCGTGCCCAGCCCCTCGCGATGGCGCCCCCCACTGCCGCGTTGACGCCCGCATAAATTAGCACGCCTGCGACGTGAGCCGGCTGACGCCGAGGCTCTTTTCCCATGCCCTGCCACCCTCTATACTCTGCACAATGTATATTCCGCGACCCGCAAAGCTGCTGTTCCAGCATGACGACGGCTGGAGCCAGTACCTGGATAAACATGGCGACACCCTCAGCGACTGGACCAAACTCGCCGTCGAGCGCATGCTCGCCTGCGGCACCTGCCTCATGGGCATTCGTCGTTACTGCTGTGCCTCACAGCACAGTACCCATTCCCGCTTCTTCTGCCAGAGCTGCAAGTCCAAGGCCTGCAGCAGTTGCGGCCTCAAGGCCACCGAGCAGTGGATTGCCGAGCAACAACACATCCTGCCCGACTGCGACTGGCAGCATATCACCTTCACCATGCCCCACTTGTTGTGGCCGTTCTTCAATAACAACTGGCCCTTGCTCAACGACCTGTTTCGCTGCGCGACCCGCGCCATGCTCCGCTGGGCACGCCGGCAGGGTATCGAAGTCGGCATCTTCTGTGCTCTCCACACCTACGGCCGACAGCTCAATCAGCACCCACATATCCACGTCTCCGTCACCCGCGGCGGGCTCGACGTCAAACACAGCGCCTAGCGACAGCTGTTCTTTAAAAAGAAACAGGTAGAGCACATCTGGCGCAACGCCGTTATTTACCTGCTGCGTGACAACTATGCGCGCATCAACCCCAGTGGCCTGCCGGGCCTAGGCCATATACGTAACGAGGAGCGGTGGTACCGCTACCTCCATGCGCAATATCGTCGAGCATGGAAAGTGCACTTTGCCAAAAAGACCCGGGGCGCGTGGCACAGCGTGAAATACCTTGGCCGTTATCTGAAACGCCCGCCGGTGGCGGCCTCCCAGCTCCGGCATTACCGCGGCGGCGCTGTGGTTCATCAATATTACGACCACCGCACGCAGCAGCACAAATGCCAGAAAATCAGCCAGGAAGAGATGCTGCGGCGCTATATCAGCCATATTCCGGCACGGCATTTTAAGATGGTGCGTTACTACGGCTTTTTGGCCAACCGCAAACGGGGCCAACTGTTGCCGAAGGTCTACGAAGCGCTGTCGATGACGGTGCGGGATAAGCCCAAACGGCCCGGGTTCGCGGTGTTGATGAAATGCTGGCGCAGGGCCGGGTAGACGGTAGCTGGCTGAAGCACCTGAAACAACTGCAAAAAACGCAGGTGCTAATCCTGGACGATCTCGGTCTGGAACCCCTGAGCAACGCGCAATGTAACGACCTACTGGAAATAGTGGAAGACCGGTACGGACACCCTGGTGGTGAGCCAATTCCCGGTAGATAAGTGGCACGGGCTGATGGAAAGCCCGACAACGGCAGATGCGATCCTGGACAGACTGGTACATAACGGCCACAGGCTGGTACTGCAAGGAGAATCGATGAGGAAAAGCAAAACAGCAGTGGAAAGCGAGGAAAAAACAGGTTAAAAAGCAGTAGAAAAAGTTAGAGCATCCCGGTTGACCGAATGGATACGAAATACGTGATCGAACTTCGATGCCAATCCGTGATCGAACAGAGCGGAATACGCAGGGATTGTCACCTGCGGAACAATTTTATCTGTTGGCTGCCTAAATAACCGGCAGCGCCACTTTTGCTAACTTCTTACGCTAATGCGACAGAGCCCCACCGACGACCCACTGAGCGTTTATGTCGGCGAAACGCCTTATCCAGCAAGGGCACCAGGCGGATGACCCAGCGGTGAAGCGTGGAATGGTCAACGACAATGCCGAGTTCTGTCATCATTTCTTCCAGGTTGCGCAAACTCAGGGCGTAAGCGAGATACCCGCGAACACACTGGGCGATAACATCAGTGGGGTAATGCAGGCGACGGAAGGCTTTTCGGATCAGAGACATGGGCAGGCAACATCGTAAAAAAACAGCATATTACCTGACGACGCCTTAATGCGACAGAACCCAATAAATGCCTTTGAGAGACTTCTGTAAAAATATCATAGACAGAAGCCCATTTGATAGAAATGCCGTGCAGGCAGATAGGCTAATATAACGTATTGTTTTTTTCTCGGGATATGGATATTACGGATGAAATTTACCGAACTGAAACCTTCACCACACCTTCACCCCTGGATTAGTCGATACTGGTCCTGGCAGGACGAGATACAACTCCCCCCTCTGCTACCAGGTAGTGGGGCTGAACTCTTTTTTTTCTGGCGGCAGAAAATTAAAATTTCAGATAAAAAACAAAGTTTTAGCAGCCACCAGCGCAGCGTCATTCTGCTACCACGTAATAACCACTTTCATTTCCATTCCGAGGTGCCTGTAAGCTTCATTGCCGTTAGATTTCGCGTTAGTGCATTACGTCACTTTTGTCCTCAGAATGAAGTTGAAATGGCAGATACCTTTCTTCACCCGGCTGATATATGGGGAAAAAGTATCTTACAGTTAGAAGATCAACTCAGCGAGACCCAAAATTTGACAGGGCAAGTTAAGATAATTGAAAATTTCTTAACTGAGAAACTAAATCGATATCATAGGGATAATCACCCCTGGTTAGATGCCGCAGCTAAAATGATGTATTACGAGCATAAAACGGCCTCTCAGCAGGATTTTGTTGCGTTATCTGGTTTTGGTCGTCGCTATTTTCAGCAGGTATTTAGGCAACATTTCGGCATAACCCCCTGTCATCTCCATCGTATCATCCGTTTAGAGCAGCTTACCCGCCATCTTTTACTTAACTGCCAGCGGGATTATCTGGACAGTGCCCTAGATTATGGATACTACGACCAGTCGCACTTCATAAAGGATTTTCGTCATTTTATCGGAACTACGCCGAGTGTTTTTTTTCTGGAGCATAACTTCTGTTCGCATTTTTACAATCCGCCCATTGTGCCATGAACTAACCTACTCCTTCTCACAACAGCGACAACTATGTTGCTATTTAACATTAAATAAAGGAATAGATATGTCTCTTAAAGCGGCGTTTATTTTCTTGGCTCCAGAAGGTAATGCAGATATCCACCATAGCAATGTGGTCACTGACAGTGTCAGTGTTAACACGTATGCCGTCAGGAGTTATCAGGCAGCCTGTGAACTTTCTCAAAAACTGGTTTTACAAAATATCACAGCCATTGAATTATGCGGTGGATTTGGTATCGAGGGCGTGGCAGCTGTAAAACGTGCTATTGAAGGCAGGGCTGTTGTCGGTGTTGTTCGTTTTGATTGTCACCCAGGGCTTCAGTATCAGAGTGGCGATACTTTGTTCAAATAATGTCAGACATGCATGTGTGCTCAAAGTGTCACCTTTGGGCACTTTTATCGGCTCTGTCACATTAGCGTAAGAAGTTAGCAAAAGTGGCGCTGCCGGTTATTTAGGCAGCCAACAGATAAAATTGTTCCGCAGGTGACAATCCGTAAGCGTATAGCGACGGCCGTATTGACAGCCACCGGGTAGCTTATTCTCTTGATGGTTAGGAATCTGGATCAAATTTTTTGAGGATTCCTGACCATGAACGACTCAATCAACGGTTGCAGAATGGACACCGGCTTTTCGGTCGGATGATGACGATTGCCGGTGTATTCCCAGGGCTGCACATCAGAGCGGGGTTGCGCCGGCAACGCCGGGCGCCCTTTTGCCAAAATGTAGGCACATTCATGCTGGTAGCCGACAAAGGCCGATTTGGAGGCGTAGGGTTTGGTAAACACCATATGTCCGACGACGCGGAACCCGGCCTGTTTCCAGGCGACCATAAAGGTGCCGCGTGTGGGATTTTTAAAAGGGGTGCAGACGGACTTCGCTCGTCTGCTGACGCAGGAATAATCCGGGCAACGAAGCGGGAGCTTCATTAACGTAAAAATGGAATCAATGAAGCCCTGAGCGGCACGTAGCGTGAGGCGAAAGACGCGTTTGAGCATCAGTACAGTGGAAATAGCTAATGCAGAATAACGTTATGGACGCCCTCGTGAAGCGGTTTTTGGGTCGTCGTACCAGGCCTGGATGGCCGACTCATCAAGCCAGAATGTCAGTGAACCCCGATTGACGAGAGCCTTGTTGTAGGCGTTCCAGTTGGTGATTTTGAACTTTTGCTTTGCCACGGGATACCGCCAGAGGGGCAGGAATGTGGTGATCTGATCCTGATTGCGGCCAAAAGTTCGATTTATTCAACAAAGCCGATGGGAGGCTCCGCCAGCCGTGGCAACCATACGCCAAACGCGGAGTTTAATATCTACGTGGATCCCGAGGCCGCCAGCATGGTGTTTGCCAGCGGTATCCCGATTGTCATGTGCGGGCTGGACGTCACCAACCGGGCTACGCTCACCGCCGAGATGATCGCCAGCTTACCCACGCTGAACCGCACCGGGGCCATGCTGCATAGCCTGTTCCAACACTATCGGGGTGGGAGTATGAGCCGTGGGTTGAAGATGCACGATCTGTGCGCTCTGGCCTATCTGGCAAAATCCGAGTTATTTACCACTCAGGCCTGCCATGTGGCGGTAGAGACGCAAGGTGAACTGACTAGAGGAACGACCTGCGTCGATCTGGCCAACCGTCTGAAACTGCCAGCCAATGCCGAAGTCTGTCTGGAAATCGATGTCGAAGGATTCCGGCAGTGGTTCCTGGAGATGCTCACCCACCCGGCCGTTCCTTGATGATGGCGCGGTTGCCGCAACGGCAACCGCAATCTATCAGCCAGCCACTGCACAAGGGCGCACGCCCAGGGTATGGCAGATGGCGTAACTCATTTCCGCACGGTTTAGCGTATAGAAGTGGAAATCTTTGACCCCTTCGCGGCTGAGGATCTTCACCATATCCATGGCGATATTAGCACCGACCATCTTGCGGGTTTCCGCATCATCATCCAGCCCGGCAAACATGCTGGTCATCCAGCTTGGCACCCGCACGTTGGTCATGGTGGCAAAGCGCTGGAGCTGCTTGAAGTTGGAGACCGGCAAAATACCCGGCACGATTTCGACATCAATACCGGCGGTCACACAGCGGTCACGGAAGCGCAGATAGCTTTCAACGTCGAAAAAGAACTGGGTGATGGCACGGTTGGCACCGGCATCGATTTTACGTTTCAGGTTGATCAGATCTGACTGTGCGCTTTTTGCTTCCGGATGCACTTCCGGGTAGGCCGCAACGGAAATATCAAAATCGCCAACGTCTTTGAGCAGTGTGACCAGATCTGTCGCGTACATTTCCGGCTTGCCACCGCCTGGTGGTAAATCGCCGCGCAGCGCGACAATATGGCGGATACCGCTGTTCCAGTAATCGGTAGCGATCTCACGCAGTTGCGCCGGGCTGGCATCAATACAGGTCAGGTGAGGGGCAGCTTCCAGGCCGGTACGCTCTTTGATCCCCTTGATGATGCTGTGAGTACGGTCGCGCTCACCGGAGTTGGCACCGTAGGTCACAGAGACAAACTTGGGTTTGAGGCTGCTCAGGCGATCGATCGACTGCCACAAGGTGTCTTCCATCTCGCTGGTACGCGGCGGGAAGAACTCAAACGACACGTTAATCTGGCCGTTTAACTCTGCCAGACTCTGATTCAGCGCTTCCCGCTGGTTTGCGTGATAAAAACTCATACCCTGTCCGCCTCTTATCGATCACTGTTTTGCTTCGTTATAATAAGCGTCTATACGTTTAGACGTCTAGATAGAAAATGCCGGATGTTGCCTGAAGAGTCAACAGGAAAGTGAGGGGGATACGATGATTAATCCTCACGCAGGATGAGAGAATTTCATGTTGAATGATTGAAGGGGGGCAGCGCAGCGCCACCCCCGAGGCTAAAGTGAGGATTTAAAGCAGTTGTGCCAAGCGGTTAAGGTCGGACTGGATGGCTCCAGCAGTCACGTCGCGACCGGCCCCTGGCCCACGGATCACCAGCGGGTTGTCCCGGTACCAGCGGCTTTCGATGGCAAACACGTTGTCACAAGGCAGCAGCGAAGCCAGCGGATGTTCTGGCCGCACGGCCTCAACGCCAACGCGCGCTTTGCCATTGGCATCGAAACGCGCCACATGGCGCAGCACCAGGCCCATTTCGTTGGCCGCTTCGAAGCGCTGTAACATTTGCTGATTCAGCGCATCGCCGTTCTCGAAGAACTGATCGATCGAGCCTTGCTCCGTGCCTGCAGGCACCAGCGACTCCACACGCACCTGATTAGGTTCAATGTCATAGCCCGCCTCACGCGCCAGGATGACCAGCTTACGCATCACGTCTTGCCCAGACAGGTCAACACGCGGATCCGGTTCCGTCAGCCCCTGCTGCCACGCCTGATCCACCAACTCGGTGAACGGTACCGTGCCATCAAATTGCAGGAACAACCAGGACAGCGTGCCGGAGAAGATACCGCTGATCGCCAGAATGCTGTCCCCGCTGTCGCGCAGATCGCGCACGGTATGGTTCACCGGTAACCCGGCCCCCACAGTGGCGTTATACAGCCAGTGGCGGCCCGTTTTGGCAAACGCATCGCGGATCTGGCGGTAATTGGCGCTGCACGAGGCCCCCGCCAGCTTGTTGGCACTGATCACATGGAAGCCATAGCTGGCAAAGTCCAGATATTGCTCCGCCAACTCCTCGCTGGCGGTGACGTCGAGCACCACCAGATCGTCGAACGGGTGTGCCCGCATCCACAGGAACAGCGACTCTTCGTCCAGCTCCTGCGCTTCATCTTCAAAGAACGCCAGCGCGCGGCTGGCATCCAGCCCTTCGTAATTGAGCAGGCTACGGCGGCTGTCCACCACCCCGGCCAGGCTAAACTCAAAGCCACTACGCGCAGAGATATTCTTCTGTTCGCGAGCAAACAGCTCCAGCCAACGCGAACCAATATTGCCTTTGCCAAACAACACCAAGCCAATACGCTTTTCCGCACGGAACAACGTTTGGTGCAGGCCCTGGATCAGCAGACCGGTTGGACCCTGACGCAGCACCGCCACCAAGCTGATACCATCCTCAGCCTGCCAGATGAACTCCACCGGCTGGTCCTTCAACTGCTGATAGAAACGGTGGCTATGCAGCGGATTCTTGCACACGCCCGCCCCCACCAGCGCGACCAGCGCCAACCCTTCACGCAGTTGCAACTCACCAGGTAACCCGGTCTCCTGCAAAATACGCAGCACGCTGCCCACCACTTCCGAGGTGTAGCACAGCTGGATCAGGTTACGGTCAGGATGCACCCCTATGGCCAACGGTTTGATCTGCGCACGCTTGAGCACCAGATCCAACTCTTTCTGCGCCAGCTTGAAGTCATGCTGCGGCGCAACGCTGAGTTCGATCAGGCAGACATCATCGTGGCTGGTGACAATTTTGGCTCCGGTACCGGAAGCCAGCACGCGCTCGATACGGGTTGAGCCCTGCTCCGGCTGATAGCTACAGCGCAGTTGCAAATCGATATCGCTGCCAGACACCGGCTGCAAGGTGCGGGTATGCAGCACCGGAGCCGCCAGACGGGCCAGTTCACTGGCCTCATCCAGGCGCAACAGCGGCAGCAGGCAGGCATCTTTCACTTTGCGCGGATCGGCGCTGTAAACCCCGGCCACGTCGCTCCAGATGGTGACTCGCTCCACGCCAGCCAATGCGCCAACCTGCGTGGCGGAATAGTCACTGCCGTTGCGCCCCAACAGCACGGTTTCACCGCTGTCATTACGCGAAATAAAGCCGGTCACCACCAGACGTTTGCCCGGATGTTGTGCCAACAGTTGCTGCAATAGCGGATAGGAACGGCCTTCGTCAACCTGCGGCTGTGCTGCACGTTCAGCACGGAGGAAATCACGCGCGTCCAGCCATGCCGCTTGCATGTCCTGCTTGTTCAGCACCGCAGCCATCAGGCGGGCTGACCAGATCTCGCCGTGCCCCACCACTTCGGCATACACCGCATCATCAACCTTGCCGTCCAGCAGGATCGCCAAGCGCTCAAGATCGTGGATAAATTCGGCAATCAGCGGTTCCGCCGTCTCCGCAGGCAACAACCCGCCGATCAGTTCACTGTGGTAACGGCGCAGCGTTTGCTGCACCTGATGCGCGGAAAGACGATCGCTCTGGCTGAGCTTCAGCCAGCTAATCAGTTGGTTGGTGGTGCTACCCGCCGCCGACACCACCATCATGTCACCCGGCTGGCTGTATTCGGCCATGATCCCGGCCACCCGCAGATAACACTTCACATCTGCCAGGCTGCTGCCGCCAAATTTGTGCAGTTGACGCCCGCTAACCGGCCCTGCTACCGCAATTGCATTCATGACTTACCTCGTAGCCGCCGCCTGGAAGGCTTGTTCCAGATCGGCAATCAAATCTTCGCTGTCTTCAATCCCCACGGAAACACGCAGCAGGCTTTCGGAAATCCCCGCGGCGGCACGCGCTTCTGGCGCCATACCGGCGTGAGTCATGGTTGCCGCATGTGAGATCAGGCTTTCTACGCCACCCAGGGATTCCGCCAGCGTAAACAGCTCCAGAGCAGACAGGAAACGGCGCAGCAGCGCTTCATCTCCGTCCAGTTCAAAGCTGAGCATGGCACCGAACCCACGTTGCTGACGGCACGCAATCTCATGGCCAGGGTTTTCTGGCAAGGAAGGATGATACAGCTTTTTGACTAAGGGGTGCTGCTGTAAATAGCCGACAATCGCCTCGGCATTATGTTGTGCCGCCTTGATACGCGGCGACAGGGTACGCATCCCCCGCAATAACAAATAGCTATCGAATGCCGCGCCGGTGACGCCAATATTGTTGGCCCACCAGGCCAGTTCAACCGCCAGATCTTTATCTTTAGCGATCACCGCGCCCGCGACCACGTCGGAGTGGCCGTTGAGGTATTTGGTACAAGAGTGGACGACCAGATCGGCACCCAGTTCGATCGGCTGTTGCAGCGCCGGGCTGAGGAAGGTGTTGTCTACCACGGTCAGCGCACCGGCTTCATGGGCAACTTTACAGATGGCGGCAATATCCACTACGCGCAATAGCGGGTTGCTTGGGCTTTCGATCAGCACCAACTTCGGCTTTTGTGCCAATGCCTCACGCAGTGCAGCTTCATTCCCTTGATCGACAAACAGCACCCGATACGCCCCGCGTTTGCTCAGGCTATCGAACAGGCGGTAGCTGCCGCCGTAGCAATCATGAGGGGCCACCAACAGATCGCCCGGTTTGAGAAGTACCGTGGTCACCAGATGGATCGCCGACATCCCGCTTCCGGTCATCACCGCACCCGCACCTCCTTCCAACTCCGCCAGCGCACGCTGCACGACATCACGCGTCGGGTTCCCACGGCGTGAGTAATCATGGGCTCGGGGTTGGTTGAAATCGGTGAAGTTATAGGTGCTGGAAAGGTGGATCGGCGGGACGACGCAGCCGTACTGTTCGTCATCATTCAGACCGCTACGTACGGCAATCGTGGCTGGTTTACGCGTCATAGGGTGGCTCGGCTCTCGGAAAGTGGGGGAATGAGGCCTAAAGATTAACCGCAGCGGATATGGACGTCAATACATCTGGACATCTAAACTTCTTTGCGTATAGATTGAGCAAAGGGACAATACTCGCTAAAATTATGGCGGTTTGTGATGACGATGAGATGTTAATCCAGAATGTATATTAAACGACCAGAATCAGTGATCCTTATCGTGTAAGATTGACATTTATTTAGTGAGCACAGTGAAGATCGGGCATAATTGGCCGGTTTTTAGAATTTTGTATTTTTCAGACAATTTTAAGGTGTCCCATGGCTGAGTGGAACGGCGAGTATGTCAGCCCTTACGCTGAACACGGTAAAAAGAGCGAGCAAGTCAAAAAAATCACGGTATCCATTCCGCTGAAGGTGCTGAAAATCCTGACGGATGAACGGACTCGTCGCCAGGTAAACAACCTGCGCCACGCCACCAACAGCGAACTGCTGTGTGAAGCATTCCTGCACGCCTTTACCGGCCAGCCGCTGCCGAACGATGAAGACCTGCGCAAAGAACGCAGCGATGAAATCCCGGAAGCCGCGAAAGTACTGATGCGAGAATTGGGTGTCGACCCTGATACCTGGGAATATTGATATGGCCGCTATCTGTTGAATACCGATGGCATAAATCAAGAGAGGGGCACTCCTCACGGAGCGCCTCCTCCCAAACTGCCGTCTTCATACATTTTGACTGTTCCCCGCCCTACCTTCACCTCACAGCCCATTACTTGCTTTTAGTTAAACAGGCTGCAGAAACGTATCTTTACTCCATGTTTCTGGTGTTCCACTGCTCACGCCTTCAGCCAGCAGTCCCTCGATATTCAGATCAAGGGGCTTAAAGAGGCGGGGGTGAAAGCCAGAAAGTTTATAATTCACACTAGGCCGATTACCGTACCCCTTACCGTCAAAGCCGAGCCGAATAAATGCGCGAAGGCGTTCGGCAATATCAGCATCATTGGTGGTAATAAAACCGCCTTCCCCTGTTGAAAGCAGTTTGTACTCATGGGTACTGAAGCAACCAATACGACCTTTTAACCCTTCCCTTCCACAGGGCGTTGATGCACCAAAAGACTGTGCTGCATCTTCCAGAACAGGAACGTTAAACCGTTCAGACAGTGACAGCATGGCTTTTGACGTACCGGGATTCCCCCACATTCCACAGGCGATGACCACCTTCAGACCTTTTTCCAGTTCACATTCCAGCTGCTCCATCCCCATTCAAGATAGGAGTCTGTTGTATCACCTGCCAGAGGAAGAAATACCGGAGTGATATAATCAATCAGGTCGATGTCAGGATCCGCCGGTGAGATGAATTTTAGTGCGCTGCATTTATGTGGTTCGGTATTGACGGGTTGCCCCTGCCAGCTGACAGCTTCCATAAATACGTCGATGACCCGACGATCTGCGGTTCTGCGGTGCATCATGGAGTGAAATACCCAGTCCGTTTCCGGGACGTTCAGGCCCGTTTCTTCTTTTAACTCGCGACTGGCCGCAGCGGTCAGAGACTCACCTTCATCAACGTGCCCGGCAGGGAACGACCATTTGCCATCAGCATAGCCGGTGTTTGCCCGCCTGAGCATAAGCACATGACTGCCATCGCGGACGATGCAGTAAATTGCCAAATAGGGACGTTCGCGTTCAGTTGTCATTTAACTGACTCTCCTGTTCATTGTTTGTGTCATTCCCATCGCAATAATTGAAATGATGACGAGTATTTCACCGGCCAGCTGGAGTTGACCGCCTGCATAGCCGAAAAAGGGTAGTGATATCAGCGTGACGACCACTGGTGACAACGCACGTAGCGCTGTGGCAACATGAAAATCAATGCTTCCCGCTGATTTAATGTAGGCAAACATCGAGTAAAAGATGAACGCGGCACTCAATACGCTGTAAACGACGCCCTGAATCGCAATCTCACTGAAGTACCATTCCCCTTGATGACCGGCAAAACAACTGACCAGTACCAGCAGAAAAAAACCGTTGATTCCCAGAGGCGCACAGGGATGAACATCAGCAGTTTTCTTTTTCAATACGGCGTAATTAAGTGCAAAAAACAGTGAAGAAAGCAGAGTAAACATCACTGCTTCGAAGGTAACATTACCTGTAGCGTCAGGCAGAGAAGAAAGTGCCACCCCAGAAATGCAGGCCAGCAGCACAAAAAGCTTTGTCATTGTCAGTTTTTCGCGAAACCACAGCACTGATATCAGTGTGCCGAAAATAATGTAGCTACGTGCAATGAAGGAATGCGTTCCCGGCGTCAGTTGTTCAAGCCCCTTGTAGAAACACCAGGTACCAAGCGTATTGAAGATAACCGATGCCATACCATTGCGCGAACAGAGATACCGGGCCATCTCGCTCAGGCGGGCATGCATTAACGCCAGAGCAATAAATGTCAGGGAATAAATAATAAGAAAAGCATTTTCACTGACCCGGCTGAAGCTGACTTTAGCCAGTAGCACGGAGAGTGCATTCAGAAAAATGGAAAGAAGCTGATAATACATGGATCACCACAGGTAGTTTTTTATGATATCAGCGATTTTGCTGATGATGATGTTTTTCTTATGCAGGGATGAGGGAGAACGCCCTCGTGCCAGATCGTGGTGTATTCTCTGAATAGAAATTTCACCTGTCCGCATACAATAAACCAAATCCTTTTAATAATTTTAATTCGACAGTAAAGTTTGACTCTCGATTGTTACTGAAAAATTTCGTCAATATTGCAAATGAAAGACAGATAGAGCGCACAAACGCTGGGCAGAAGAAAAAAAAGGAAGCAGTACTTGCAAGGTGAGAGTGGAGAAATAAATATCAAGATTAACAATGATTACATTGTTAGCGTACGTTTTCGCTCCATTGGCCCTCAGACCCCGTGGAGGGTGTTTTGAACATGGCGGCAATCTAATGAATTGCACTGAGTTTGCTCTAAAAACGAAAAAAGGCGCCCGAAGGCGCCTTTTTCATCTGACGATAAGAAAACTTATTTCTTAACGCCTGGTACGCTGAAACGCTTGTTGAAGCGGTCAACGCGACCACCGGTAGCAACATCACGCTGCTTGCCAGTGTAGAACGGGTGGCATTCGCCACAAACGTCCAGGTTCAGATCGTGACCCACGGTAGAGCGGATTTTGATCACGTTACCGCAAGAGCAGTTTGCAGTAACTTCGTCGTATTTAGGGTGAATACCTTTTTTCATGGGAGAACCTCAGTTAAGGCCGTGTCGCTATCCAGCCCTGTTCCGCCAGACACCACACGTGGTTGATAATAGGTTTTGATATGGGATTATACCAAAGGCGGCAAATTATACAGAATAAAATGTAGCGCGCAATCGGATCCGTACATTTGCCAGCCTACCGTGTAAACTAGCCAACACTTTTTTCTACCTGGACAGCCACATGCCTGTTGTACACGTTGCTCTACCGGTTCCCCTTGCCCGCACCTTCGATTATCTGCTGCCCGCAGGCCTGCAGCCGATCATCGGCGCGCGCGTCAGTGTGCCTTGGGGAAAGCAACGGGCGATAGGCATCATCACCGGCAGCAGCGAGAGCAGTGAACTGCCGCAGGAAAGGCTCAAGCCCATCGATAGCCTGCTGGATAACGACTCGCTGTTCACCACCAGCCTGTGGCGCATCCTGCTATGGGCCAGCGAATACTACCATTACCCGATCGGTGAAGTGTTGTTCCATGCGCTGCCTATTCTGCTGCGTCAGGGTAAGCCCGCAGAGGCCGCTCCGCTGTGGCAATGGTTTGCTACCGAACAGGGGCGCGCAACCCCGCCGGAAAGCCTGAAGCGTGCGCCAAAGCAGCAGCAGGCACTGGCGGCACTGCTGCAACGCCCGGTGTATCGCCATCAGGTCAGCGAACTGGGGCTGACTGAAAGCGCACTCCAGGCGCTGCGTGCCAAAGGCTTGATCGACCTGCGTTCGCAAACAGTGGCAACGCAGGATTGGCGGCCGGGCTTTGCCGTGCTCGGTGAACGGCTGCGGCTCAATACCGAACAGGCCACCGCCGTGGGTGCTATCCGCAGTGAAGACGACCAGTTTGCCGCCTGGTTACTAGCCGGGGTCACCGGCTCCGGCAAAACCGAGGTTTACCTCAGCGTGCTGGAAAATATCCTGGCGAAAGGTAAGCAGGCACTGGTGTTGGTGCCGGAGATCGGCCTGACTCCGCAGACCATCGCACGCTTTCGCGAACGCTTCAACGCGCCGGTAGAAGTTCTGCACTCAGGCCTGAACGACAGCGAACGGCTGGCCGTCTGGCTGCGCGCGCGCAGCGGTGAAGCCGCCATTGTGATCGGCACCCGTTCGGCGTTGTTCACCCCCTTCTCGCGCCTTGGGGTGATCATCATCGACGAAGAACACGACAGCTCCTATAAACAACAGGAAGGCTGGCGCTATCATGCTCGCGATCTGGCGGTGTTCCGCGCTCACGCCGAAAACATCCCACTGGTGATGGGCTCGGCGACACCGGCGCTGGAAACGCTGCACAACGTGCAGCTAGGCAAATACCGGCAGCTCAAACTGACCCAGCGGGCGGGCAACGCCAAACCGGCCAATCAGCATCTGATCGATTTGAAAGGCCTGCCGCTGAAGGTTGGGCTCTCTCAGCCCCTGCTGAAAAGCATGCAGTATCACCTGAAGAACGGCAATCAGGTGATCCTGTTCCTTAACCGCCGTGGCTATGCCCCCGCGCTGCTGTGCCATGAGTGTGGCTGGATCGCCGAATGCCAGCGCTGCGACCATTACTATACGTTTCACCAGCATCAACGCCAGCTACGCTGCCACCACTGCGACAGCCAGCGCCCGGTGCCACATCAGTGCCCGCAGTGCGGTACCACCAACCTGGTTTCCGTCGGCGTCGGTACCGAACAGCTGGAGAACGAACTGGCTCCCCTGTTCCCGGAAACCGCCATTACCCGTATCGATCGCGATACCACCAGCCGCAAGGGGTCACTGGAACAGCATCTGGCCGATATTCACCGTGGCGGCCCACGTATCCTGATCGGCACACAAATGCTGGCCAAAGGCCACCACTTCCCAGATGTCACTCTGGTGGCGTTGCTCGACGTGGACGGCGCGCTATTCTCCGCCGATTTCCGTTCTGCCGAGCGTTTTGCCCAGCTCTATACTCAGGTTTCAGGCCGTGCCGGGCGGGCGGGCAAGCAGGGCGAGGTGCTGCTGCAAACCCATCACCCGGAGCACCCGCTACTGCAAATCCTGCTGCAACAGGGCTACGACGCCTTTGCCAAGCAAACCCTGGCCGAACGTAACAGCGTCTTTCTGCCGCCCTATACCAGCCACATCATCGTGCGTTCGGAAGATCACGATAACCAGCAGGCACCGCTGTTCTTACAGCAGCTACGCAATCTGTTGGAAGCCAGCCCGCTGAAGGATGATTCGCTGTGGGTCATGGGCCCGGTTCCTGCCCTGCAACCCAAACGCGGGGGTCGCTTCCGCTGGCAACTGTTGTTGCAGCACCCATCCAGAAAACTGTTACAGCATCTAATAAAAAGCACGTTGCCATTGATTGGCACCTTGCCACAGGCGCGTAAAGTTAAATGGACGTTAGACGTTGATCCCATTGATAGTTGAGTGAGAAAATTCTCAATTGCACTGGCAAAGGCAAACGTTTACACCACAATTTGCGAGCGAACTCGAAAAAACCTTCCTGCGTCACACTTTTCATGCAAATTAGGTAACAAAAGCGATCCGTAATCTGTTTAGAATGTCGGTGAAGGCATTTTTCAGCCAGGCAATGGAATGCTTGAACGTGGATGACGCTAAAAATAACACCACCACCGCATGCCAGAATTTGTGAGCAAACTGAAGTAACCGCGTTAGCTGGGTGCTGACGCAAGGAGAAAGGCGTTGGAACACAAGCAAGAACTACCCATGGCGACCATGAAAGACGTTGCCGAAATGGCCGGCGTTTCCACGGCAACCGTGTCGCGTGCGCTGATGAATCCGGAAAAGGTGTCAACGCCAACGCGCCAGAAAGTGGAACAGGCCGTGCTGGCCGTGGGTTACTCCCCTCATGCCCTGACACGCAATATCAAACGCAATGAATCCCGCACTATCCTGGTGATCGTCCCGGATATCTGCGATCCGTTTTTTGCAGACGTGATCCAGGGGATCGAGCAAACGGCAGCGCAGCAGGGTTATCTGGTGCTGATCGGAGACTGCGCGCAGCAGAACCAGCAGGAACGCACCTTCGTTAACCTGATCATCACCAAACAAATCGATGGCATGCTGCTGCTCGGCTCCAACCTGCCTTTCGACGCCAGCAAGGAAGAGCAGCGCAACTTGCCGCCAATGGTGATGGCCAACGAGTTTGCACCGGAGCTGGAACTGCCAACGGTGCATATCGATAACCTGACCGCTGCGTTTGAAGCCGTACATTATCTGCACCAGCTTGGGCATAAACAGATCGCCTGTATCGCCGGGCCAGAGCAGATGCCGCTGAGCCATTATCGGTTGCAAGGCTACATTCAGGCGCTACGCCGTAATGGCATTACCGTCGAAAGCAGCTATATTACCCGGGGTGATTTCACTTACGAAGCTGGCGCGCAGGCATTAGCCTCGCTGATGGCGCTGCCGAAACCGCCAACGGCGGTCTTTTGCCACAGCGACGTCATGGCGATCGGCGTCTTGTCCCAGGCGAAAAAGCTGGGCTTGCGAGTACCGCAGGATCTGTCGATTGTCGGCTTTGACGATATCAAGCTGGCACAGTATTGCGATCCGCCGCTGACCACGGTGGCACAACCCCGCTTCCAGATTGGCCAGCAGGCGATGTTGCTGCTGCTGGAACAGTTGCATGGGCAAACCGTGAACAGCGGTTCCCGGTTACTGGACAGTGAATTGATCATCAGAGGCAGCACCGCAGCCCCTAAACGCTAGTCAAATATTTTCGGGTTAAGTAACATGGCTGACCCAGCGCCTGCCAAACCGGCGTAATGATTATTGTTGTGGTCATTTTGCCAGAACTGCTCCCCGGAGCCTGCCGACAAGGCAGCAAGCTGACGCAAAATGGCCGATAAAATAGCTAGAGGATAGGTTTTAACCTCATCACGACACAGCGGAATTATAGTGGCACAGAGAGACTATGTAGGCCGCGGGCGCTCAGGAGCAGCGCGGCGCAAGACCCCCAGCCGTAAAAAACGCAGTTCTCCAAAGGTATCCAAAACCGTGGTGGCGCTTGCCGTCGCCATTCTGGTTGTCTTTATCGGTGGTCTTTATTTCATTACCCACAACAAACCGGACGAAACGCCGATTTTGCCTACGCATGGCACACGCCCGGGCAACGGTCTGCCACCGAAGCCGGAAGAGCGTTGGCGTTACATCAAAGAGCTGGAGAACCGCCAGATCGGCGTCAAAACACCTACCGAGCCGACGGCTGGGGGAGAGGTCAATTCCAAAACTCAGTTGACCGACGAACAACGCCAATTGCTGGAGCAGATGCAGGCCGATATGCAGCAGCGTCCAACGCAGCTGTCTGAAGTGCCTTACAACGATCCTTCACAACTGCGTAACGGTGGGCGTCAGCAACAGGTACAACCGCCGGTACAGCAGCAGATAGCGCCACCAGTGCAGCAACAGCAGGTCACTCAGCCTCGCAACCCGTTCAACAACGGCGCTGCACCCGTTCAACAACAACCGGTGCAGCAGCCGAAGCCGCAGGTACAGCAACCAAAACCACAGGCAGTGACTCCGCCGGTGCAGACCCGTCAACCGGAAGCAGCACCGAAGCCAGAAGTGAAAACGGAAGCGGCCAAGCCGGAAACCAAACCTGAGTCGAAGCAGAAGTGGATGGTGCAATGTGGTTCGTTCCGCGCAGCCGATCAGGCCGAGTCGGTGCGGGCACAGCTGGCGTTTGAAGGGGTTGAAAGCCGGGTCACCACAGGCGGTGGCTGGAATCGCGTGATGCTCGGCCCATACAGCAGCCGCGCAGCCGCAGACAAAACCCTGTCGCGCCTGAAGGGCATTGGCATGTCAAGTTGCATTCCCCTCTCCGTTGGGGGTTGAAAAGCGTCAATCTCCCCCCATCTATACTCTCAATATGCCTCGTAGTCTCTGCCAACGCAGAGGCTGCGGGGACTTCTTTCCGTCTGCAACGAGGGTCTGCTCGTGACAACAATTGTAAGCGTACGCCGCAACGGCCAGGTAGTGATCGGTGGCGATGGCCAGGCCACACTGGGCAACACGGTAATGAAGGGCAACGTCAAAAAAGTCCGTCGCCTGTATAACGATAAAGTGATTGCCGGTTTCGCCGGGGGTACGGCTGACGCTTTTACCCTGTTCGAACTGTTCGAGCGCAAGCTGGAGATGCACCAGGGCCATCTGGTGAAAGCGGCCGTTGAGCTGGCGAAAGACTGGCGTACCGACCGCATGCTACGCAAGCTGGAAGCACTGCTGGCAGTAGCCGATGAAAATGCCTCACTGATCATCACCGGTAACGGTGACGTGATCCAGCCTGAAAATGATTTGATTGCTATCGGTTCTGGTGGCCCTTATGCCCAGTCTGCCGCTCGTGCGCTGTTGGAAAATACCGAATTAAGCGCTCGCGAGATCGTGGATAAATCCCTCAACATCGCCGGTGACATCTGTATTTACACCAACCATTTCCACACCATTGAAGAATTGCCTTCCAAAGCGTAAGGATCGAATACCATGTCTGAAATGACCCCGCGCGAGATCGTCAGCGAACTGGACAGCTACATTATTGGCCAAAACAAAGCCAAACGTGCTGTCGCCATTGCCCTGCGCAACCGCTGGCGCCGGATGCAGCTCAACGAGATGCTGCGTCACGAAGTCACCCCAAAAAATATTCTGATGATCGGCCCGACCGGCGTCGGTAAAACCGAGATCGCCCGTCGTCTGGCTAAACTGGCCAACGCTCCCTTCATCAAGGTAGAAGCCACCAAGTTCACCGAAGTGGGCTATGTGGGTAAAGAAGTGGACTCTATCATCCGCGATCTGACCGATGCCGCCGTGAAAATGGTGCGTCTGCAATCGATCGAGAAAAACCGCACCCGTGCGGAAGAGATGGCAGAAGAACGCATTCTCGACGTGCTGATCCCACCGGCCAAGAACAATTGGGGCCAGCCAGAAGAACATCAAGAGCCTTCTGCCGCACGTCAGGCATTCCGCAAGAAGCTGCGTGAAGGCCAGTTGGACGATAAAGACATTGAGATCGATCTGGCTGCAGCACCGATGGGCGTGGAAATCATGGCCCCTCCGGGCATGGAAGAGATGACCAACCAGCTACAATCGATGTTCCAGAACCTTGGTGGGCAAAAACAGAAGCCCCGCAAGCTGAAGATCAAAGAAGCCTTCAAACTGCTGATCGAAGAAGAAGCCGCCAAGCTGGTGAATCCGGAAGAGCTGAAAGAGCAGGCAGTGGAAGCGGTTGAGCAACACGGTATCGTGTTTATCGATGAGATCGACAAAATCTGTAAGCGCAGCGGCCAGAGCTCCGGCCCAGACGTGTCCCGCGAGGGCGTCCAACGCGACCTGCTGCCGCTGGTGGAAGGCTGTACGGTATCGACCAAGCACGGCATGGTGAAAACCGATCACATTCTGTTTATCGCCTCCGGTGCGTTCCAGACCGCCAGCCCTTCCGACCTGATCCCGGAACTGCAAGGCCGTCTGCCAATTCGCGTTGAGCTGCAAGCGCTGACCACGGAAGATTTTGAGCGTATCCTGACCGAGCCAAGCGCGTCGCTTACCGAGCAGTACAAAGCGTTGATGGCCACCGAAGGCGTCACCATCGATTTCACCGCTGACGGTATTCGCCGCATCGCCGAAGCCGCCTGGCAGGTTAACGAAAGCACCGAAAACATCGGCGCGCGTCGTCTGCACACCGTACTGGAGCGTCTGATGGAAGATATTTCGTACGATGCGAGTGAAATTGGTGGCCAATCCATTACAATTGACGCCGAATACGTACGCAATCATCTGGATGAACTGGTAGCGGATGAAGATCTGAGTCGTTTTATCCTATAATCGCTCTATCACTGTCCTGTCAGTTATCTTTGTGGGAGGCATTGCCTCCCACATTTGTTTTTAACGGACACCGTCTTTTGACTTACTGAAGCGAAATATGAGCTCATCAACCACCACCACCCCGGCCAGAGCCTGGCTGGAAAGTTTACGACCACGTACCCTGCCATTGGCCTTTGCCTCTATCGTTGTCGGTTCCGCGATTGCCGCCTGGCAGGGCAGCCTGAAGCCCGGTGTGGCGCTGTTGGCTCTGCTGACCGCAGGTCTGCTGCAGATCCTCTCCAACCTGGCCAACGATTACGGCGATGCAGTAAAAGGCAGCGATAAAGAAGACCGTATCGGTCCATTGCGTGGCATGCAAAAAGGCATGATCACCCAAAGCCAGATGAAACGGGCCTTGATGCTGACGGTGGTGTTGATCGCCATTTCCGGTTGCTGGCTAATCGCCGTCGCCTGTGAAAAACCCAGCGATGTGGTGGGCTTTCTGGTGCTGGGCGGGTTAGCTATCGTCGCGGCCATTACCTATACCGTGGGCACCAAACCTTACGGTTATCTGGGGCTAGGCGATATTTCGGTATTGGTGTTTTTCGGCTGGCTCAGCGTGGCAGGTACTTACTATCTACAGACTCACACTTTCGACAGCGTCGTGATGCTGCCAGCCACCGCCTGTGGCCTGTTGGCAGCAGCGGTGTTAAACATCAATAATCTGCGCGATATCGAAAGTGACCGCGCCAACGGCAAAAATACTCTGGCCGTTCGCCTTGGCCCACAGAATGCGCGCTATTACCACGCAATGCTGCTGATTGCCGCCGTGGTCTGCTTTGCCCTGTTCACCCTGCTTAACCTGCACAGCCTATGGGGCTGGCTGTTTGTGCTGGCCATCCCGTTTCTGTATCGACACGGTATGCGTGTCTTACGTGACCCTACGGCCGTCGGTATGCGTCCGATGCTGGAACATATGGTCAAGGCCGCCTTGCTTGCCAACGTGCTGTTTGCTATTGGTGTGGTGCTCAGTTAGGTGAAACTCAGGTGCCAGAGCGCATACTGGCACTGATGATTTTGCCAACGGGGCGAATAAAGGGATATACTGGTTATTCCAGCGGCAAACAGACGTAAAATCCTATGAAATACGATACTTCCGAACTTTGCGATATCTATCAGGAAGAGGTCAACGTAGTTGAGCCTCTGTTCTCCAACTTTGGCGGGCGTACTTCATTTGGCGGGCAAATCACTACGGTGAAATGCTTCGAGGATAACGGCCTGCTGTTTGAACTGCTCGAAGAAAACGGCCTTGGCCGCGTGTTAGTGATCGACGGCGGCGGCTCGGTACGCCGTGCCCTGATCGACGCGGAGCTGGCCCGTCTGGCGACTCAGAACGAATGGGAAGGCATCGTGGTTTACGGTGCGGTGCGCCAGGTGGACGATCTGGAAGAACTGGACATCGGTATTCAGGCGATGGCAGCGATCCCGGCAGGGGCCACCAGCGAAGCAATAGGCGAAAGTGATATCCGCGTTAATTTCGGCGGTGTTACCTTCTTCTCTGGCGATCATCTGTATGCCGACAACACCGGCATCATCCTTTCTGAAGATCCGCTCGATATCGAGTAACCGCAGAAAATGACAAAGGGCGCCTGAGGCGCCCTTTTCGTTGGTGCTAATGGATCAGACTTCTTCCATTTTACCCAGCAATGCGCGCAAACGATCTTGCCACACGTGCTGCTCTTCTTTCAGCTGCTGGTTTTCACGCACCAGTGATTCGTGATTACCCGCAGCGCTCTGGACTTCCTGAGACAGGGAATTATTTTTCTCTTTCAGCTCTTCAATTTCCATCTGCAACAGCGTGATGGTATCAATCGCCTGCTGAACTTTTGCTTCCAGTTTTTCAAATACTTCAAATGACATTCTTCAGTCCCCTCATGATAGCAAGGCGTACATCCATAAGTAGCGCCGCAACATCAGCTGCAGCTACTGCGAATATGCTCGCGTAACCAACAGGCCCAACGCCTGTCTCGATAAAACCTTTCCCGCAATAAAAACGATTGTAAGTAGCCAGCCTCCCAGTGTCTAGCAACATACCGACCCAACGCGCACTCTGTTGCAATTTTCCCACTGTGGCTATCGGTCAAAACTGAAAGTCACCGCGGCCAAGCGGCAGGGTTGTTAACAAATAGAGACAAAATAACTGGTCAGATCACCTTTTTATGGTGCAGAAAGAACACCAAACAACGCGAATTCGCTCAATTTTATGACGAGGTACACACATTTTGATTTCGCTATTTCTCGTTTATGCTCGTTAACGATAAATTTACATCACGCCCTCAACCGATAAGGGGACGTGAAGAAAAACTCTGTAGCCCAAGGCCAAAACGCCAACGCGTCAAGCCTAGATAACCTATAACCGTCGTCTGCAGGACAATAACATTATGAGCCAAACCATCAGTCCGACCTTAAAAGGCCAGTGCATCGCTGAATTCCTCGGCACCGGTCTGTTGATTTTCTTTGGCGTAGGCTGTGTTGCAGCGCTGAAACTGGCAGGTGCCAGCTTCGGCCAGTGGGAAATCAGCATCATTTGGGGCCTGGGGGTGGCGATGGCCATCTATCTGACCGCCGCCATTTCCGGGGCTCACCTGAACCCGGCTGTCACACTTGCGCTGTGGCTGTTCGCCTGCTTTGATGGACGCAAAGTACTCCCTTACATCGTTGCGCAGATTGCAGGTGCCTTCTGCGCAGCTGCACTGGTCTACGGGCTGTATTACAGTTTATTCTTCGATTATGAAGCCGCCCATCAGATGGTACGTGGCAGCAATGAAAGCCTCGAGTTGGCCGGTATCTTCTCGACTTATCCCAACGCGCATATCTCCGTCGGCCAGGCCTTCCTGGTAGAAACCGTGATCACCGCCATCCTGATGTGCCTGATCCTGGCGCTGACCGACGATGGCAACGGCATTCCACGTGGCCCGCTGGCACCGCTGCTGATCGGTATTCTGATTGCCGTTATCGGTGCCTCTATGGGACCATTAACCGGCTTTGCACTGAACCCGGCGCGTGACTTCGGCCCGAAACTGTTCGCCTATCTGGCAGGCTGGGGCAAGGTCGCCTTCACCGGCGCTCGCGACATCCCTTACTTCCTGGTGCCAATCTTCGGCCCCATCGTCGGTGCCGGTTTGGGCGCCTTTGGTTATCGCGCGCTGATCGGCCGCCATCTGCCTTGTGACGTTTGTGTCGAGGAAGCACAACCCGCCCCTAAATCAGAACAACGTAAAGCGTGATTGGCACGGCTTTAAACGGTTAACCACAGTAGGACTAAAAATGATGACAACCGAAAAAAAATATATTGTCGCCCTCGACCAGGGAACCACCAGTTCACGTGCCGTAGTGCTCGATCACGATGCCAATATTGTTGCGGTTTCTCAGCGTGAGTTCACCCAGATCTACCCGAAGGCCGGCTGGGTAGAACACGACCCAATGGAAATCTGGTCCTCACAGAGTTCCACCTTGGTCGAAGTGCTGGCCAAGGCCGATATCAGTTCCGACCAGATCGCCGGGATCGGTATTACCAACCAGCGTGAAACCACCATCGTCTGGGAAAAAGAGACCGGTAAACCGATTTATAACGCCATTGTCTGGCAGTGCCGCCGCACCGCCGACATCTGTGAAAAACTCAAGCGCGATGGCCTGGAAGAGTATATCCGTCACAATACCGGCTTGGTGGTTGACCCTTACTTCTCGGGAACCAAGGTCAAATGGATCCTCGACCACGTCGAAGGCGCTCGCGAACGTGCCAAGCGCGGTGAACTGCTGTTCGGTACCGTCGACACCTGGCTGGTGTGGAAGATGACCCAAGGGCGGGTTCACGTAACCGACTACACCAACGCCTCGCGTACCATGATGTTCAACATCCATGAGCTGGACTGGGACGATCGTATGCTGGAAGCGCTGGATATCCCGCGCGCCATGCTGCCAAAAGTCCGCCCTTCTTCCGAAGTGTATGGCCAGACCAACATCGGGGGTAAAGGCGGGACGCGTATTCCTATCGCCGGGATCGCCGGTGACCAGCAGGCGGCGCTATATGGCCAACTCTGCGTCCAGCCGGGTATGGCGAAAAACACCTACGGCACTGGCTGCTTCCTGTTGATGAATACCGGCAAGGAAGCAGTACGCTCCAGCCACGGCTTGCTGACCACCATCGCCTGCGGCCCACGCGGGGAAGTGAACTATGCGCTGGAAGGTGCGGTGTTTATTGGTGGCGCCTCTATCCAGTGGCTGCGTGATGAGTTGAAATTGATCAGCGATGCCGCCGACTCTGAATACTTCGCCACCAAGGTCAAAGACAGCAATGGCGTCTACGTAGTACCCGCCTTTACCGGCCTGGGTGCCCCCTACTGGGACCCGTATGCCCGTGGCGCCATCTTCGGCCTGACCCGTGGTGTCAACAGCAACCACATCATCCGCGCTACGCTGGAGTCTATCGCCTACCAGACCCGCGATGTGCTGGATGCCATGCAGGCCGATGCCAATACCCGTCTGCAATCGCTGCGTGTGGACGGTGGTGCGGTAGCCAACAACTTCCTGATGCAGTTCCAGTCCGATATCCTCGGCACCCGTGTCGAGCGTCCTGAGGTGCGTGAAGTGACGGCGTTGGGCGCGGCCTATCTGGCCGGGCTGGCGATTGGCTACTGGAGCGATCTGGATGAGGTGAAGAGCAAAGCCAACATTGAGCGTGAATTCCGGCCGGGAATCGAAACTACCGAGCGTAATTTCCGTTACAGCGGCTGGAAAAAGGCCGTGGCTCGTGCACAAGCCTGGGAAGATCACGACTGATTCGTTTTACCCTGCAACAGCGCTGCCTACGGGCAGCGTTTTTTTTGCCTCGCCCTGCCTCCTTCCCCCTGTGGTAAACTTTGCCAATATTTTCTTCCCTTTACTCACTGACAGGTTTGCCATGAAACGTGAATTAGCCATCGAATTTTCCCGCGTTACCGAAGCCGCCGCACTTGCGGGTTATAAATGGTTGGGACGCGGCGACAAAAACGCCGCCGACGGTGCCGCCGTCAATGCCATGCGCATTATGCTCAACAGGGTGGATATCGATGGCCGGATCGTGATCGGTGAGGGTGAGATTGATGAAGCCCCGATGCTGTATATCGGCGAAAACGTCGGCACCGGGCTAGGCGATGCGGTGGATATTGCCGTCGATCCCATCGAAGGCACGCGCATGACCGCAATGGGGCAATCCAATGCCCTGGCGGTCCTGGCAGTAGGCGATCGTGGCACATTCCTCCACGCACCTGATATGTATATGGAAAAGTTGGTCGTCGGCCCGCAGGCGCGTGGAGTGATCGATCTCAACTTGCCGCTAGCCACCAACCTGAACAACGTCGCGGCCCGCCTAGGCAAGCCATTGAAGGAGCTAACGGTGATCACGTTGGCTAAACCGCGCCACGATGCGGTGATCGCAGAAATGCAGCAACTCGGGGTGAAGGTTTTCGCTATTCCCGACGGTGATGTCGCAGCGTCGATCCTGACCTGTATGCCGGAAAGTGAAGTGGATGTGATGTACGGCATCGGTGGCGCGCCGGAAGGTGTTATCTCCGCTGCGGTGATCCGTGCGCTGGATGGCGATATGCAGGCCCGCCTGCTGGCTCGTCATCAGGTCAAAGGGGATAACGAAGATAATCGCCGTATCGGCGAGCAGGAGCTGGCCCGCTGTAAAGAAATGGGCATCGAAGCCGGTAAGGTGTTGGTGCTGGATGAAATGGCGCGCAACGATAACGTGATCTTTGCCGCGACCGGCATCACCAAGGGCGATCTGCTGGAGGGCATCAGCCGCAAAGGCAATATAGCCACCACCGAAACCCTGCTAATCCGGGGCAAATCGCGCACTATCCGCCGTATCCGTTCGACCCACTATCTGGATCGCAAAGACCCCGCGCTGCACGAATTCCTGCTATAACGCTTAGGGGCGCAAGCACGCGCCCCTTCTCGATCAGGCGGTATGTCCCTGATGCTGCATGCGGTTCGATAGCGGCCACCAGCACAGCAGGATTAGCAGCGCCATGGCAAACATCAGCAACCCAAGGCTGAACTGCCCGGTTTGCGGCAGCATGGCTGACAGCCAGGTAGCCAGGCCAGACCCCATATTCTGCATTCCGCCCACCAGAGCACCCGCCGCCCCAGCCAGATAAGGGAACGGCTCCATCGCGCCAGTGGTCGCCAAGGGGAATAGCATCCCGGCACCGAAGAAGAACAGCGCCGCAGGCACGATCAGCGTCCAGATGTTCATCACCCCGAACCAACCAGGGATCCACATCATCAGCCCCGCCAGCAGGCAACTGATCACCGAATGCCACATCAAGCTGTGGAAGGATTTGCCGTCACGCCCGGCATACCAGGCACCAAAGAACGCCGCCGGGATCGGCAGGATAAACAGAATACTGACGGTCAAACCGCTCAGCCCCAACACCCCGCCCATCAACACGCCGCAGCTGGCTTCAAAGACGGCGATCCCGGCCAGAGCACCGATCAACATCACCAAATAGCAGCTGAAGGTGCCATCCGCCAGCAGTTGGCGGAAGCTGGAAAACATGCGGCGTTTTTCCGTTTGCTGCGGCCGGGTTTCTGGTAGCCAGCGGAACATGGCAAACGCCACACCGGCACAAAGCACCAGCAGAAAGGCATAGCAGGCCCGCCAGCCAAACATCATCGCTAACCCCCCACCAATCACCGGAGCCAACAGCGGGCTGACCAGAATACCCATATTCAGCAGGCTATTCGCATAACGCAAGGAAGTGCCCGCATACAAGTCGCGCGGCATGGTTCTAGCCATCACGCCTGCTACGCCGGTACCCATCCCCTGAACCGCGCTGGCGGCCACTAACATCGATAGGCTATTGGACAGCAAAGCGCCCAAGGCACCGAGCAGGAAAATCATCATGCCAGCCAGGATCACCGGGCGGCGGCCAATACGATCGGAAAGCGGCCCGTAGATCAATTGTGAGAAGCCGTAGGTCAGCAGATAAGCCGCCATAACGCGCTGCACGGAGCCGGAGGGCACCGAGAAATCGCGGGCAATATCGGCGATAATCGGCACATAAATGGTTTGCGCCATCTGACCGACGGCAACCAGCAGGATCAGCATCACCAGCAGGTGGAAATTCTCAACTTTTCTCATTATCTTCATTAAATTATTCAATCTTGCGACACTCAACCCCGCCCAATACCCCAGGGGGAACCACAGAGCAGCTTCTCAGCGTCGCATAAGCTAACAAATCTGATTTTTTTAGCGAGTTTCGGACAAATATAGATCGCCGTCACACTGGCACCTATCGCTACCAGTCTCGTAAATCAAACTGTACGTTTCCCCGTCGTCTTTCAAACTGGTCGCGATAGCATGGATGCGTAAGAGCGACCAGTTTGAAAGACGACGGGGATATAACAGGAAAGAGTTAAAAATGATAAGCTTGCGGTAGTTAAGCTTTAGCACTTAATCGATAATTATTTCCATCAACTTGAAATAAGATACCGCCACAGGGATTTGGGTTTTATGAAAACACCAGAGCTGATTTTATTGCAGTTAAAAACCTTGGGTCCTCATTCTGCCAAAATGCTGGCAGAGCGGCTTGAAATCACGCCGATGGGGATCCGCCAGCATCTGCAATCCCTTGAACAACGTGAGCTGGTTTGTTACGAGGAAACGCGTGCCAAAGTAGGCCGCCCGACGCGTTATTGGTCACTGACCCAGCAGGGCCACGCCCAGTTTGCCGACGGACACGATCGGCTTTCGGCTATTTTGCTGGAGTCTGCGCATGAGCTGTTCGGCGCCAACGGCATAGAAAAGCTGATCCGCGTTCGAGAGGATAAACTCTATCACCGGTACGCTGATGAGCTGGCTGAGGAAGAAGACCATCTCGGCAAGCTCAACCGCCTGGTTAACCTGCGCCAGCGTGACGGCTACATGGCGGAACTGTTGGAAAGCCCACAGGGTATGTTGCTGGTGGAAAACCACTGTCCGATCGGCGTGGCGGCCCATACTTGCAGCAACCTGTGCAACTCCGAACTGCAACTGTTCCATCGCCTGTTTGGTAAAGGCTACCGGATAGAACGTACCGCACACGCCATCTCCGGCTCACGACATTGTGCTTATTTGATCCGACCACGGGAGCGTTAAAAGTATGGCTGAATGGGTTAATGGCAAAGTGACAGGGGTACAACATTGGACCGATGGCTTGTTCAGCATCACCGTCAATGCCCCGATCGACAGTTTCACCGCCGGGCAATTTGCCAAGCTGTCACTGGAAATCGACGGCGAGCGCGTTCAGCGCGCCTATTCTTACGTTAATGCCCCCAGCGATCCCAACCTGGAGTTTTATCTGATCACGGTGCCGGAAGGAAAACTCAGCCCAAGGCTTCATCAGCTGCAGCCCGGCGCTGAAGTACTGGTCACCAAAGAAGCCGCCGGATTCTTTGTGCTCGAAGAAGTGCCAGACTGCGACACCTTATGGATGCTGGCGACTGGCACTGCCATCGGCCCTTATCTGTCGATTCTGCAAGAAGGCAAAGATCTGGAGCGCTTCAACAACCTGGTGTTGGTGCACGCCGCACGATTTGCCCGCGATCTCAGCTACCTACCGCTGATGCAGCAGCTGCAACAGCGTTTTAATGGCAAACTACGCATTCAAACCGTAGTCAGCCGCGAAGAGGTGGCCGGCTCATTGACCGGACGCGTTCCGGCTCTGCTGGCGAACGGGCAGCTGGAAGCGGCGATTGGTTTGACCCTGGATGCCGAAACCAGCCATGTGATGCTGTGCGGCAACCCGCAGATGGTGCGAGATACCCAGCAAACGCTGAAAGAGAAGCACCAGATGCGCAAACACCTGCGCCGCAAGCCAGGCCACATCACCAGCGAGCATTACTGGTAGTTCAGCGGAATTTTACCGGTTCGGCCTCGGGTCCGAATCGGTTATCCCCTGGAGTACCAAGAAAAGCCCCCAGATCGATAGCCATCATCACCACAATCAACGTCGGTATAAAACGCCCAACGCCCCACTGCCATACCGGCAGCAACATCTGCCAGTTACCAGCCGCCAATATCCACGCCAGGATCAGCAGCAACGCCCACCAGCCCTTTTTATTACGATCGTGCAGGCGCTTGACCAGCACCGCCGCCGTTGGCCACAGCAGCGCCACAATACAAAAGGCGATGGTCTGGATCGCCACCACATCGTAGCTGGCAAGCGTGAAGGCCACCACCATCAGCACCACCCAGACTGCCATCCAGATCCAGAAGTCGCGCCGCCCGATGCGGCCATTAAATGAAAAACACCATTGCTGTAAGGTCATCGATTCATGCACTCTTGGCCTGCCCATATTCTGCGCCGCAGTGTAACATAGGCCATACCGGGTTGAGCTAGCCCCGGCAAAGCGCAGACCATCGCACCGCCTTGCATCAGCAAACGACAATCACGCGGAATTTTTGACAATTCGCCCGGGTTATCGTTTTAATCGGAGTCATCTTTGTTACCGATGCCGTATACCATGCTGAAAAAAATCATCGTTATAACCTGCCTGTGCTCCCCCATCGGCAGTGCTTGGGCCGATCCACCGGATACGCCTACCGAAGCCCCGGCGAACGCCCCCTACTTACTGGCTGGCGCCCCCACCTTTGATCAGACGGTGGTGCAATTTCGCGAAAAGTACAACCGCGACAACCCAACGTTGCCGATTGGTGAATTCCGCGTCGTCCCCTCCAGAGAGGATGACTCTCCTTTGCTAACCCGCGCGGCCAGCAAGATTAATGAAACCCTGTACGCCTCTACCGCGCTGGAAAAGGGCACCGGTAAAATTAAAACCATGCAAATTACTCATTTGCTGTTGCAGGATGGCGAAGAAAAAGCCGCCAAAGCCATCGCGGTGAACTACATGGCCGCCCTGAGCCGCCAGTTTGAACCGGCACTCACCGTGGAAGAAAGCATCATCAAGGTGAACAACCTGCTGGAAAAGGGCAAAGGCTCCTACTTCTACCAGCAACAGGCCGGGGCAATACGCTATGTGGTGGCAGATAACGGCGATAAGGGGGTAACTTTCGCCGTTGAACCGATTAAGCTAACGCTATCTGAACCCTGATACCCCAGCAATTAATGACAAAAAGCAAAGCCTTTGCGCTGATTCATCTCTATACTGTTGGGCAGGTAAACTGCCTGTCCGGCAGTTGTCATTTAGACTATCGCGTCCCCTTTTTGGAGGAAAACACATGCGTCATCCATTAGTAATGGGTAACTGGAAGCTTAACGGCAGCGTTCACATGGTTAACGAACTGATCGCCGCCTTGCGTAAAGAACTGAGCAGCGTTGACGGTTGTGGCGTAGCCATCGCACCTCCGGTGATGTATCTGGATCTGGCCAAGCACGAACTGGGTGGCAGCCGCATCGCTCTGGGCGCACAGAACGTCGACATCAACCTGTCTGGCGCCTTCACCGGTGAAGTTTCTGCCACCATGCTCAAAGACGTGGGTGCTGAATACATCATCATCGGCCACTCAGAGCGCCGTACCTATCACAAAGAAACCGACGCAGCGATCGCAGAGAAATTTGCCGTGCTGAAAGCCGCTGGCCTGATCCCAGTGCTGTGCATCGGTGAAACCGAAGCAGAAAACGAAGCGGGTAAAACCGAAGAAGTTTGTGCACGCCAGATCGACGCCGTGCTGAAAACCCAGGGCGCTGAAGCGTTCAAAGGCACCGTCATCGCTTATGAGCCAGTGTGGGCTATCGGTACCGGTAAATCTGCTACCCCAGCACAAGCTCAGGCAGTGCACAAATTTATCCGTGACCATATCGCCAAACAAGACGCTGCGGTCGCAGCCGAAGTGATCATCCAGTACGGCGGTTCCGTGAACGATAAGAACGCCGCAGAGCTGTTTGCTCAGCCAGACATCGACGGCGCGCTGGTTGGCGGCGCATCACTGAAAGCAGATGCTTTCGCCGTGATCGTCAAAGCCGCTGCCCAGGCGAAAAAAGCCTGATTCTATCCGGCCTGAATAACAAAACCCCGGCTTGCCGGGGTTTTTTATGGCCAAAATGTGGCGATCAGCGCTTGCTGATTTCGTCAAATATCCCGCCGGTGGCAAAGTGTACCTTCTGCGCTTCAGTCCAGCCGCCAAAAGTATCATCCACGGTGAACAGCTTCAGTTTTGGGAACTGCTCGGCAAATTTGGCTGCAGTGGCTGCGTCACGCGGACGGTAGTAGTTCTTGGCCGCAATGGTCTGCCCTTCCGGTGAATACAGATACTTCAGGTAAGCCGTGGCCACATCACGGGTGCCGCGCTTATCAACGACCTTATCCACCACCGATACCGTCGGTTCGGCCAGAATGGATTCGCTCGGGGTGATGATTTCAAACTTGTCTTTGCCCAGCTCTTTCTCTGCCAGCAAGGCTTCGTTTTCCCAGGCGATCAGCACATCGCCGATACCGCGTTCAACGAAGGTATTGGTTGCGCCACGCGCGCCGGAATCCAGCACTTCCACATTGCGGTACAGTTCTTTAACGAACTCCTGAGCCTTGGCTTTATCGCCACTGTTCTGGTGCAGAGCATAGCCCCAGGCAGCCAGATAGTTCCAACGAGCACCGCCAGAGGTTTTCGGATTCGGGGTAATAACCGATACGCCGGGCTTCACCAGGTCAGCCCAATCATGGATCTGTTTTGGGTTGCCCTTACGCACCAGGAAAACGATGGTCGAGGTATAAGGTGCTGAGTTGTCCGGCAAGCGCTTGATCCACGCTTTATCAATGCGACCACGCTCGGCAATGGCGTCTACGTCGTAAGCCAACGCCAGCGTGACTACATCCGCTTCGATGCCATTAATTACCGAGGTCGCCTGCTTGCCGGAACCGCCGTGTGACTGACGCACGGTAACCCGATCACCGGTCTGCTGCTGCCAATACTTACCAAACGCCGTGTTATATTCTTGGTAGAACTCACGCGTTGGATCGTATGAGACGTTCAGCAGCTGAATATCTTTCGCTATGGCTCCCGATGCCAACAGCAGTAAAGTCAGACCCACACCCCATTTTTGCATTGCCGTTCCCCCAGAAAATGACGCAACCTCAAGCGGTTGATTTAGCATCAAAGCCTGCCAGAAACTTCCCTCACAATTAAAGAATAAAAAATGTGGTACTAGACCATTCTGGAATATAGCGATCACAGACAAAAAAAGCCTCCCAAACGGAGGCTCCAGATTGATGACCAAGTGGCAATGCTGCGGGGCGGATTTAGTACAGCTTTTTCGCCGTTTCCAACCAGTCACCTTTGAACGGACGCTTCATGTTTTCAATCGCGTCAACGATGTCGTGGTGCACCATCTTCTCGTTCTGGATCCCTACGCAGCGGCCACCGTAACCTTGCAGCAGCAGGTCGATGGAATAAGCACCCATGCGGGAAGCCAGAATACGATCATAGGCAACAGGTGAACCACCACGCTGAATGTGACCCAATACGGTCGCACGGGTTTCACGCTTGGTTTCCTGCTCGATATGGCGTGCCAGTTCGTCGATATCACAGATATGCTCGGTGATCGCCACGATGGCGTGCTTTTTACCTTTGGCGATCCCGGCTTTGATTTCGTCAACCAGATCGTCACGGCTGAATTCGATTTCCGGCAGGACGATAAATTCACAACCACCGGCAATGGCCGCCGCCAGGGTCAGGTCGCCACAGTAACGCCCCATCACTTCTACGATGGAGATACGTTGGTGCGATGAAGAGGTATCGCGCAAGCGGTCAATGGCTTCCACCACGGTTTCCAGCGCGGTGAAGTAACCGATGGTATAGTCGGTGCCTGCAACGTCGTTATCGATGGTGCCAGGCAAACCGATGCAAGGGAAGCCCTCTTCGGTCAGGCGCTTCGCACCCATATACGAACCGTCACCGCCGATCACCACCAGCGCATCAATGCCGCGGTTCTTCAGGTTTTCAATCGCCTTGGCGCGCACGCTGTCATCCCTGAACTCTGGAAAACGCGCAGAACCCAAGAAGGTACCGCCGCGATTGATCATGTCAGACACGCTATAGCGGTCTAATTGCTCCATGCGATCTTCGTACAAACCAAGGTAGCCATCGTAAATACCAAATACTTCCAGACCTTCTGTGAGCGCAGCACGCACAACGCCACGAATGGCAGCGTTCATACCTGGGGCGTCACCGCCGCTCGTCAGTACACCGATTTTCTTGATCATGACTACCTCTGAACTGTAGATGCAATTTCTTAAGAATTCTGTATTCGCCGACTCACCGGGCGGCGCAAAACCAGCTTTACGGCTTTTATTACTGGATATTATAACAAAAACACCCAGCTGAATTGATTCAGGTCACGCAACATCAAGGAAAAAAATCCACATGGCACGGCGTGCTAACACCGTGATTTCTCAATCCACCCAACATTGACCTATGTCTGTTGATTATAGTTCCCAATGCCCCTGTCGGCCCTGAGGAACAACAGAACAGGGATCTTGGTGAATAATCACGTCGGCTCCAGGAAAACGATGCAACAATGCCTGCTCCACCTGTTCTGCCAGAATATGCGCCTGCATCAACGGCAGGGCGTCTTCCATTTCCAGATGCAACTGGATAAACCGCGTTGGTCCAGACTGCCGCGTACGCAGATCGTGCGCACCTTTCACACCCGGCCAAGACGACACCACATCGATAATTGCCTGACGCTCTTCATCCGGCAAGGCGCGATCCAGCAGGGACTGCACCGCCTCGTACCCCATACGCAGCGCGCTATAGAGAATATAAACCCCAATGCCCAGGGCAAACAGCGCGTCCGCACGGTGAAATCCGTACCAGCTTAGCCCAAGTGCTATCAAAATAGCACCATTCATCATCACATCTGACTGATAATGCAGCATATCGGCACGTACCGCCTGGCTGCGCGTTTTTCTGACTACCCAGCGCTGATAGGTCACCAGGATGAGAGTGCTAATCAACGCAATGATAGTCACTGCTATCCCAATACCCGGCGAATTCAGGGGCTGTGGGGAATACAGATGCTGGAAGCCGGTCAAGAACAGGAACAGGGCAGAACCGGAGATAAACATGCTTTGCGCCAGCGCCGCCAGAGACTCGGCCTTGCCGTGACCGAATGTATGCTCTTCATCAGCTGGCTGCAACGAGTAGCGCACCACCAGCAGGTTGGTTAACGATGCGGCAATATCCACCAACGAATCCACCAAAGCTGCCAACAGGCTGACCGAGCCGGTGAGATACCAGGCAACGACCTTGATCAGCAGTAGAACGGAGGCCATCCCGGTGGCGGCTAAAGCAGCGGACTGCACCAACCGCGCGTATTGCTGTTCCATAAAAAACCCCAACCAAAGTTTATCGACTTCAGTATAACGGAATGTCAGGCAAAAAAAGTCCCGCCATGATGACGGGACGATCGGGAAATCCAACAATAACTACTTCGTCAGCAGGGTGTTGCCCTTATTAGTTATGCAAGCTTCATCCGTTCATTTAGGGCTTCGACAATAAACGCGTTAATGGAAACCTGATGCTCGGCGGCAGCCAAGGTTAAACGCTCGCCAAAGGATTCGGGATAGCGCAAGGTGAAGGTTTTAATTTTTTCTTCGCGCACATAGGGTTCGATCCCGTTCTGAAGACAATCCTGTAGGTATTCACGCAGTGAAATCTCACCTTCGGTCTGTAGCCCGGAGATGCTGTCTGCCACAAAATCACAATACCCAGACAGGCCGAGAAATTTACCCCTGAATGAGCGCAGCTCAGGAATATAGCTGATGATTGCAGGTTGCCCGGCAATCATCATGGTGTTTGGTATGTTGCAGACTTTCATAAGCTTACTCCTAAAACTCTCTAACCATTCCCGTAAACTGACTACCGCGCCTTTATCAGTATCCGGTGACGGATGCGGGCGGTGGAATCTAGCAAGGCTCCCTTGTAACAAGAACCTTACCCGAGATCCATTACCCTGTTTTACTTCTCCCCCCAAAGCCACTATCAAAGATTCTATGCTTTTCCATTTAATACCGGACGGTGGCGGAGTGGTGAATACCTGTTGCAGGGTTTCTCTCTGCTTTTTCCGTAAAGCCTCAACCTTGCTTTTCATACCTCATCCTTGACTTCGCATAATGAAGTCATTTTACGCTTCACAGCCATGAAGTCAAATAATGAAGTCACTCATCAGCTACTCAAGGGAAGAGTGGGATGCTATCTGCCCCTCAACACCAGAGTGTCAATGAGCAACGACCTCGTGTCTAAAAGCTGGGGAATACTTGGTCTTAAAAACGGCTCTCTTACTCGTTAGTTATTCAACTTTCGGGGGGGCAGTTCAACTGTTGGGGCTTTCTTAGGATACAAAAAAGCCAAACCGTAGGCTGACTGTGATGATCTTAGCTTATTGGTGAGTTACTGAAACACGCAAGATCTACCGGATGGGCTACCAATAATACGGGACATTCTTTCACAAATGATGGTCACTTTCTGGCCCTTTTTTAAGTTTATCGCAGCGCCTTTTTGAGAATTCTTCATCCCCATTAAAGCAGGCATAAACTGGTTATTTGTTTTCAGGTGGATCACTACGGAGCCAGTGAAATCTTTATCGATTGATTGAACAATGCCGGTAACAGCAATTAATTTCCCCTTCATCTGCTCATCAATAGCAACCTCATTCTCCTCGTATGCGTTGAAAAGCTTATTGGCTGTTGTCTGGAAAATCTCTTTCTCAGGCTTGGCGCTTCTCTTTTGACTGCTGGTTTTCGCTTCTGATGGTACTGCCGCTGATGATACCGGTGCTGATGTTACCGGTGCTGATGATTGGTCTTCACCTTTTCCAGAGAAATGCCCAATAATAATCAATGCAATAAATATATATAACATCCATTTCAATAACTTTTTCATATGTATTCCTTTAAGAAAGTTTATATTTACGGGGGTAGGCGATTCTATTAAATAAATTTACAGAATTCTAGGTTCCGTGTTGTCGTTTGCCATCGCTATGTAACCTGGCTGCACCTAGACTGGCTAACGATCGCCCACCACTCAGCCGTCGCCAGACCGCGGTAAAAGAGCCGCAGGTAAAGCAAATGGATGCTTTTTAAAACATCAAGTTAACCAAATAATGAGTCGCGCCGGCTGTCCGATTTTTTACATAACGTTGCAATCCATTGCACGCAGTGCAAGACCGGCAGCACGTCAAAACTCCAGATAGGGTGTAGGGTGGTGGTGGGTGGTTGTGCTTATCCGTAACGCGCCATACCCGGCGCACATAAAAAAAACCCCCTCATCATGAGGGGGAAGACAGGGATGGTGTCTATGGCAAGGAAAAACAGGGGGTTACTCAATCATACTCAACTTCTGGGCAGAAGTTTGCTGCAAACCAGAAATCTGTTGCTTCATCAGCTGCACACGCTGCTGATGCTTCTGGTCTAAAACACTTTTTTGCTCTGGCGTCAGCAGGTTATACATTTGGTTGCGTACCCGGGCCATTTCGACCTGGCGCTTAACCTGTTCCTGGGCCATTTTTTCCGCCTGGGCCTGCACGGCGGCTTCATCAAATTTATCTGCGGTGACCAGCTTATGCATGGTTTCCACTTCGTCTACATTAACACCAGGCAGATCGTAACGGGCCTGGCGCATCAAATCGCGCATTTGCTGGCGTTGCTGCTCACTCAAGCGGACGCCGTCGAACATGTGATTCTGGCCAAGCGCTCTCAACAGTGCATCATTAGCAGGAGGTTGGGCAGTTTCCGGTGTAGTATCAGCAGCAAAGGCAGCGGTAGAACCTAATGCCAATATTGATGCCATAACTACTGCGGTCACCTTAACCATTTTTACTCCTCGAGCTTTCTCACTTTGCGAATCAACGAGGAGCAGTGTATCGCTGCACCTGCAAACATGCGTCAGTGCATGTAAAACTACGTAAAGTCATGGAATGGCAACAGTTGATGACGTATTTTGCGTCAGGAGGTAAATCACTTATGAATAAAATTCTGTTAGTTGACGACGACCGCGAGCTCACCTCGCTGCTGAAAGAACTGCTTGAAATGGAAGGCTTTAACATCGTCGTGGCCCACGACGGTGAACAGGCGTTGTCGTTACTGGACAGCTCCATCGATCTGCTGTTGCTCGATATCATGATGCCGAAGAAAAACGGTATCGATACGCTGAAAGAATTGCGTCAGCACCACCAGACGCCAGTGATCATGCTAACCGCTCGCGGCAGCGAATTAGACCGGGTACTTGGCCTGGAACTGGGCGCGGACGACTACCTGGCAAAACCTTTTAACGATCGCGAACTGGTTGCCCGCATCCGGGCCATTCTGCGCCGTTCCAACTGGAGCGAACAGCAGCAGAATGTGGATACCAGCGCACCTACGCTGGACGTTGACGGCCTGCAACTGAACCCTGGCCGCCAGGAAGCCAGCTTCGACGGGCAAGTGCTGGATCTGACGGGCACCGAATTTACCCTGTTATATCTGCTGGCACAGCATCTCGGCCAGGTAGTTTCCCGTGAACTCCTCAGCCAGGAAGTGCTGGGCAAACGCCTGACACCGTTCGATCGCGCCATTGATATGCATATCTCCAACCTGCGGCGCAAACTGCCGGATCGCAAAGACGGGCATCCTTGGTTCAAAACCCTGCGCGGACGGGGCTATTTGATGGTATCTGCAGCATGATCAACAGCTTGACGGCACGCATCTTCGCCATTTTCTGGTTCACATTAGCTCTGGTGCTGATGTTGGTGTTGATGGTGCCCAAACTCGACTCCCGCCAAATGACCACGCTGTTGGAAAGCGAACAGCGGCAGGGGTTGATGCTGGAACAGCACGTCGAAGCCGAACTGCAAAACGATCCGGCCAACGACCTGATGTGGTGGCGCCGCCTGTTCCGCGCCATCGAAAAATGGGCACCGCCGGGCCAGCGTCTGTTGTTGGTGACCAGCGAAGGGCGAGTGATCGGCGCACAGCGCAACGAAATGCAGATCGTACGCAACTTTATCGGCCAGTCGGACAACTCAGACCAACCGCAAAAGAAAAAATATGGCCGCGTCGAGCTGGTTGGCCCGTTCTCGGTGCGCGATGGTGAAGACAGCTATCAGCTGTACCTGATCCGCCCGGCCAACAGCTCGCAGTCCGATTTTATCAACCTGATGTTCGACCGGCCGCTGCTGTTGCTGATCGTCACCATGTTGATCAGCGCCCCGCTGTTGCTGTGGCTGGCCTGGAGCCTGGCTAAACCGGCGCGTAAGCTGAAAAACGCCGCCGATGATGTGGCTCGTGGCAACCTCAAACAGCACCCAGAGTTGGAAGCCGGGCCGCAGGAATTCCTAGCCACCGGGGCCAGTTTCAACCAGATGATCAGCGCACTCGAAAGGATGATGACGGCCCAGCAACGGCTGATTTCCGATATCTCCCACGAATTGCGTACCCCGTTAACGCGCCTACAGCTGGCAACCGCCTTGATGCGCCGCCGCCACGGCGAAGGCCATGAACTGGCGCGTATCGAAACCGAAGCCCAACGGCTGGATTCGATGATTAACGATCTGCTGTTGCTATCCCGTGGCCAACAGAAAAGCGAGCTGGTACGCGAACTGCTGAAAGCTAGCGAACTGTGGGCCGACGTGCTGGACAACGCCAGTTTCGAAGCCGAACAGATGGGCAAACAACTGGAGGTCACCTCCCCTCCTGGCCCATGGACGATTTACGGTAACGCAGGAGCCCTGGACAGCGCGCTGGAGAATATTGTTCGTAATGCCCTGCGTTACTCCAATACGCGTATCGCGGTGGCATTCAGCGCCGATAATCAGGGGATCACCATCGTGGTGGACGATGATGGCCCTGGCGTCAGCCCAGAAGATCGTGAACAGATTTTCCGGCCGTTCTATCGCACCGATGAAGCACGCGATCGCCAATCCGGCGGCACCGGGCTGGGTTTGGCCATCGTCGAATCCGCCGTCAATCAACATCGCGGCTGGGTGAAAGCGGAAGACAGCCCGCTAGGTGGCCTGCGCCTGGTGTTGTGGTTGCCGCTGCATCAGCGTTAATCGCCAGCACCCAAAGATTTTGCTATCCTGCGCCCCTCGTCATGAGGGGCTTTTTACATGCTGAATATCGTTTTATTTGAACCTGAAATTCCACCGAACACCGGCAACATCATCCGCCTGTGCGCCAACACCGGTTTCCAACTGCATCTGATCGAACCTATGGGCTTCCCGTGGGACGACAAACGCCTGCGCCGTGCCGGGTTGGATTATCATGAATTTGCCTGCATCAAGCGCCATGCCGACTATGCCGCCTTCCTCGCCAGCGAAAATCCACAGCGGCTGTTTGCTCTCACCACCAAAGGTACACCCGCGCACAGCGCGGTCAGCTATCAGGCTGGGGACTATCTGCTGTTCGGCCCGGAAACCCGTGGCCTCCCTGCCAGCATTCTGGATGCGTTGTCCGCACAGCAGAAGATCCGTATTCCCATGCAGGCCCAAAGTCGCAGCATGAACCTGTCCAACGCCGTTTCCGTAGTGGTTTATGAAGCCTGGCGCCAGCTGGGTTATGCGGGTGCGCAGCTCAAAGAATAACCCACATTGGGCGATCGCCTGCCAGCCAGACATCGCCCGACCGCCGCCCTGCCAAATTTGTGATCGTCAGCACCCACACCCGCTGAATTTTGCCATGCTCCCCCATCCTCCGGCAGCCAACCGAAGGTTCCTTCCCTGGTGCCTCTTTAGACTCCCTGTTCATCCGTGGTCTCTGCGTTCTACGTCACCGCGCTAACAACAACAAGGATAACAAGATGAACAACGCCATTCTGCTAGGGATACTCTGGCACCTGGTCGGGGCAGCCAGTGCGGCCTGCTTCTACGCGCCATTCAAACAGGTCAAAAACTGGTCTTGGGAAACCATGTGGTCGATCGGCGGTTTCGTTTCCTGGCTGATCCTGCCCTGGGCCATCAGCTATATGCTGCTGCCCGATTTTTGGCAGTATTACGGCTCATTCAGCATCGCCACCCTGCTGCCGGTGTTCCTGTTCGGCGCCATGTGGGGGATCGGTAATATCAACTATGGCCTGACCATGCGCTATCTCGGGATGTCGATGGGGATTGGTATCGCCATCGGCATCACGTTGATCATCGGTACGTTGATGACGCCGCTGTTGCAGGGCCGCTTTGAGCTGCTGTTCGGTACCGCCGGTGGTCGCCTGTCGCTGGTTGGAGTGTTTGTGGCGCTGATCGGCGTGGTGATCGTCAGCTATGCGGGCCTGCTGAAAGAGCGAGCCATGGGCATTCGCGCCGAGGAGTTCAACCTCAAAAAAGGGCTGGCGTTGGCGGTGATGTGCGGCATTTTCTCCGCCGGCATGTCCTTCGCCATGGACGCGGCCAAACCGATGCATGAAGCCGCCGGAGCACTGGGCATCGATCCGTTGTACGTTGCCCTGCCGAGCTATGTGGTGATTATGGGCGGCGGCGCGCTGATCAACCTGGGCTACTGCCTGATCCGCCTGGCTACCCTGAAGAATATCTCGGTGAAAGCCGATTTCTCGCTGCCGAAAAAACTGCTACTCGCCAACGTGCTGCTCTCAATGCTGGGCGGTCTGATGTGGTATCTGCAATTCTTCTTCTACGCCTGGGGCCACGCCAAGATCCCGGCACAATACGACTACATGAGCTGGATGCTGCACATGAGCTTCTACGTGCTGTGCGGCGGCATCGTCGGGCTACTGCTGAAAGAGTGGAAATGCGGGAGCAGAAAGCCGGTGGCGGTACTGTGCCTCGGTTGCCTGGTGATCATCCTGGCGGCCAACATTGTCGGCCTTGGCATGGCAGCCTGAGGACGAGCTAGCCAATAAACCGCTGGCGATACTCACGCGGAGTCATTCCGGCCTCGCGCGTGAATACTACGGAAAAGTAGTTACTGTCTTCAAACCCGCATCGGGCGGCAACATCGCTGATGCGGTATTCGCTACGGCGTAGCAGACGTTTGGCCTGGCATAAACGGAGCTGGCGCAGATAGTGGTTGATAGTCATGCCGGTTTGCTGGCGGAACAACAGCTTCAACGCCCGTTCGGTAAGCTGGTGACGTTGGCAAAATGCCGGTAGGTCAAAATCGCCGTCGATGCCGCTTTGCAACGCCGCCATCAACAAGTCCAACTGTTCCCCATCCGGCAACATATGCACGCAGTCCACCGCATAGCGATAGCGTTTGATCACGATCGCCAACTGCAGCAACAAAGCCTCCGTCAATTGGATCGATAACGAATCGGTTTTACGGCTCTCCTGGGAAAGCTGGGCAATAATCGGCCGGGCCTGCACCATGCCTTGGGTAGAGAGCCGCCAGTAGCGCTCGCTGGTGGTATCAAACGGCGGCAGCAGGCTTTCCCACTGTGCATTCAACCGCAGGCGCTCTGGGCAATAGATAATATTATCCAGCACCAGATCGTGTACCGACTCGTAGCTATGACAATCGCTGGCACGGATATAAAAAATATCCCCACAGGTGATCCGGTAAGGGCGATCATTCAGCACGTGCAGGCCATTGCCCCGCCAAACGATAACAATCTCGCAAAACTGGTGAGTATGCGTGGCAAATCCCATCTGGGGATAGCGCTCTGCCACAGCCACCGGCATCTGTTCAGAGGGCAGGTAATCGCGGCTCTCTAACAGTAATGTCTCCCTCATCTCACACCTTTCCTATTTGGCACGACTGGGCATTATTGCCGAACCCACGGCGAGGAAAATTGACGCACTCGTGATTTTCACGCTGCTAGCGCATACCTCGTAGCGCACGGGGTGGGCAGGTAAACTCACGTTTGAACAGGGTAGAAAAATGGTTGCTGTCGCCGAAACCACAGCGAAAAGCGATATCGGTGATGCTGCTATCGCTGTGGCACAGCATATGGCGAGCCTGTAGCAAACGCAGGTGGGTCAGATAGCGCTGTGGCGTCATGTTGGTGTGCTGTTTCAGCTGCCGGTGTAGCGTACGCAGCGGGATGGCAAAGCGATCAGCCAGTTCTGACCATTCAATCGATTCAGCATAGTGGCCCTGTAGCCAGTCCAACAACTGATGCAAACGCCCTTCCTGATCGTCCCCCTGGCGCGCCAGGCAGCCCTGCCACAGCTGCACCAGCAGTTGCATGAACACGCTTTCATGCAGCGCAATCTCTTCTGGCCGCTCACCTGCAGGAGCCGCCACCAGCAGCGCAATCAACCCCTTGACCTGTTGCAGCACTTGCTGGCTGATGCGCCAATGGGCCGGGTAGACACCATCGGCCTCACGCGGCAGGAACTGCTCCACGCCGGAGACAAAGCGGAAGGCATCCGGCGCCCGGAACAGGATATTGGTCAGGATCAGGCCGTCGGTCTGTTCAAACAAGTGGCGATCGTGATCGCGCACAAAACAGACGCAGCCACTGTTCAAGGTATAAGGGTTGCCATTAAATACATGCACCCCCGCCCCCTGTTCGACAATCACAATTTCGTAAAAATCATGGTGATGTTCTGGAAAAGCCTGCTGCGGCTCGCGGGGTTCGATCACCACGGGCGCACTACAGGAAGGGAAAAAATCACTACTGTGCAATAGGTTCATCTTGCCCCCCGGAGCTTTGGCGCGGCGGGATTACCGCGCAACGTCGGTTATCGATAGTAAGAGAAGCGTCCGGTAACAAACCTTAAGGTTTTGACCGAAAAGTGCGCTAAAGCTGCGCGTTTTTTAAGAAAGCCGTAGCAATGTTGAGAAATGCGTACAAGGTCACAACCGGGCGAAAACCGGCCCGAGTCGCAAACTGTGAGCTACTTCACCTTTACCTTTGCCATTTTGCCAATCCCCCTCTGGCGTTGGCAGTGGCGAGAAGGCCCGGGCAGCGGCAACTTCCTACACTGCTCGCATCAAGCAATCACGGGCTTTCTCTCATGACTATTCGCAATACTGTCGCCATCGACCTTGGAGCCTCCAGTGGACGTGTGATGCTGGCGAGCTATCAACCAGAGCAGCAACAACTCAAGCTGCGTGAAGTCAGCCGCTTCACCAACCGTTTGCAGCACCGGGCAGGGCAAGACTGCTGGGATCTGGATGCGCTGGAAGGCAACATCCGTCAGGCGCTGGCGCAGCTTGATGCAGAAGGCATTCGCCTTGATAGCATCGGCATCGATACCTGGGGCGTGGATTTTGTGCTGTTGGATGCCCAAGGTGAGCGGGTCGGCCAGGCCGTTTCTTACCGTGATGCCCGCACCCAGGGGCTGATGGCAACAGCCCAGCAGGATTTGGGCCGCAGCAATATCTATCAACGCACCGGCATTCAATTCCTGCCTTTCAATACGTTGTACCAACTGCGTGCCCTGCGCGAACAGCAGCCAGAACTGTTAGATCGCGTGGCTCACCTGCTGCTGATCCCGGATTACCTGCACTTTCGCCTGACGGGGGAGCTGAACTGGGAATACACCAATGCCAGCACCACCCAGCTCCTGAATATTGAAAGCGATCAATGGGATGAGGAACTGTTGGCCTGGGCCGGGGTACCTGCCAGCTGGTTTGGCAAACCGACACCGCCAGGCAACCGTGTGGGCTATTGGACCAGCGCCAGTGGTCAGCAGATCCCGGTGATTGCCGTGGCAACGCACGACACCGCCAGCGCGGTACTTGCCACGCCATTACAAGACGCCAATGCCGCCTACCTCAGCTCCGGCACCTGGTCATTGATGGGCATCGAAAGCCCGATCCCGGTGGTTCACCCGGCGTCATTGGCGGCCAATATCACCAATGAGGGCGGCGCAACGGGCTATCGCGTGCTGAAAAACATCATGGGCCTGTGGCTGCTGCAACGCGCTACTCAGGAATTGAACATCAGCGATCTGCCTGCCCTGATCGCTCAGGCGGCCCAACAGCCAGCCTGCCGTTCATTGGTGAATCCCAACGACGACCGCTTTATCAACCCGGCCAACATGTGCCAAACCATTCAGGACAGCTGCCGCGAGCGCGGGATGCCGGTGCCGGAAACCGCAGCCCAACTGGTGCGTTGTATCTTCGACAGCCTCGCCATGCTCTACCGCCAGGTCGCGCAGAAGTTGGCGACGATGCATGGCCGCCCGCTCAGCCATCTGCATATCGTCGGCGGCGGCAGCCAGAACCATTTTCTTAATCAGCTGTGTGCCGATGCCTGCGGGCTAGCCATCAGCGCCGGGCCAATCGAAGCCTCAACCCTGGGCAACGTCGGCTGCCAGTTGATGGCCTTGGACGCCGTCAGCGACATTGGGCAATTCCGCCGCATCGTGGCACGAAACTTCCCACTACAACACTTTACCCCTCGCGACAATCCAGACTTTGCCGCCCACTGGTCGCAATTTCAGTCGTTGAGTCAATTACCTAAGGAACTTTGCATATGAAAAGCTCGATCAATCAAGCTTGGGAACTGGCAAAACAGCGCTTTGCTGCCGTTGGCGTAGACGTTGAAGCCGCGATTAGCGCAATGGAAACCCTGCCAGTGTCGATGCACTGCTGGCAAGGTGATGACGTGGCCGGGTTCGAAAATCCGGAAGGCTCCCTGACTGGCGGCATTCAGGCCACCGGCAACTACCCGGGTAAAGCGCGCAACGCCAAAGAGCTGCGGGCCGATCTGGAGCAGGCGCTGGCGCTGATCCCTGGCCCAAAACGCCTGAACCTGCACGCGATCTATCTGGAGTCTGATACGCCAGTAGCCCGTAACAAAATTGAGCCACGCCATTTTAAAAACTGGGTGGAATGGGCCAAACAGCACCACCTGGGTCTGGATTTCAACCCGTCGTGCTTCTCACACCCGCTGAGCGCCGACGGCTTCACGCTTTCTCACGCCAACCCGGAAATCCGTCAGTTCTGGATTGAACATTGCCAAGCCAGCCGCCGCGTCTCCGCTTATTTTGGCGAACAGCTCGGTACGCCTTCGGTGATGAACATCTGGATCCCGGACGGCATGAAAGACACGCCGATCGATCGCCTGGCACCGCGCCAACGTCTATTAAGTGCGCTGGACGAAGTGATTAGCGAAAAACTCGACCCGGCACACCATATCGACGCGGTGGAAAGCAAGCTGTTCGGGATTGGCGCAGAGAGCTACACCGTGGGTTCCAATGAGTTTTATCTCGGCTATGCCACCAGCCGCCAGACCGCACTTTGTCTGGATGCAGGCCACTTCCATCCGACCGAAGTGATTTCCGACAAGATCTCCAGCGCCATGCTGTATGTACCGCGCCTGCTACTGCACGTTAGCCGCCCGGTGCGCTGGGACAGCGACCACGTAGTGCTGCTGGACGACGAAACACAAGCCATCGCCGGTGAGATCGTGCGCAACAACCTGTTCAACCGCGTCCACATCGGCCTGGACTTCTTCGACGCCTCCATCAACCGCATCGCCGCCTGGGTGATCGGCACCCGCAACATGAAGAAAGCCCTGCTGCGTGCGCTGCTGGAACCAACCGAGATGCTGCGCAAGATTGAAGAGAACGGCGATTACACCGCCCGTCTGGCCTTGCTGGAAGAACAGAAATGCCTGCCGTGGCAAGCCGTGTGGGAAACCTACTGCCAACGTAATGATGTCCCGGCCGATGCCAGCTGGCTCAACAACGTACGTAACTACGAACAACAGATCCTCAGCCAACGTTAAGGGTAGCGCAATGCAACAGATAGTTTCTTCCTGGTTCGTCCAGGGCATGATCAAAGCCACCAGCGATATGTGGCTCAAAGGCTGGGATGAACGCAACGGCGGCAACGTCAGCCTGCGGCTTTTGGCGGAAGATGTTGAGCCTTTCCGTAGCGACTTCGTGGCCGAGCCGCGCTGCGTAGAGCTGACGCAACCGGCAACCGAGCTGGCCAACTGCTGGTTCCTGGTCACCGGTTCAGGTAAGTTCTTCCGCAACGTGCAGTTGGCACCGCAAGAGAATCTGGTGCTGTTGCAACTGAACCACAACGGCACCGCCTACCACATCCACTGGGGGCTTTCGAAAGGAGGGTTGCCGACCTCGGAACTGGCGGCGCATTTCCAATCGCACATCGTGCGTATGAACGTTACCTCTGGCCGTGATCGCGTCATCATGCACTGCCATGCTACCAACCTGATCGCTCTGAGCTTTGTGCAGGAACTGGACAACGCCAGCTTCACCCGCCTGTTGTGGGAAGGCAGCACCGAGTGCCTGGTGGTGTTCCCAGACGGCATCGGCATCGTGCCCTGGATGGTGCCAGGAACCGACGGCATCGGCACCCAGACCGCCGAACAGATGCAGGAACACAGCCTGGTGCTGTGGCCGTTCCACGGCATTTTCGGCTCTGGCCCAACGTTGGACGACGCTTTCGGCCTGATCGACACCGCAGAAAAATCGGCCGAGATCATGGTGAAAGTGCTGTCGATGGGTGGCAAGAAGCAAACCATTTCCGGCAGCCAACTGACGGCGCTGGCCAAACGTTTCGGCGTGACGCCACTGGCCGCCGCGCTCAAGGATTGAGACATCGGTGCCCTGCGTCCGCTACGGCGGGCGCATCACAACGGTTTCTCATTTCAGGAGCAATATCATGAGTTTCATGCTGGCATTACCGAAAATCAGTTTGCACGGCTGCGGCGCCATTGAAGATATGGTCAAGCTGCTGGCGCAGAAGCAATGGGGTAAGGCGCTGATCGTCACCGACGGTCAACTGGTTGAGCTCGGCCTGCTGGAAGGCCTATTCAATGCCATGCAGCAGCATGCGCTGCCTTATGCCATGTTCAATGAGGTGTTCCCCAACCCTACTGAAGAACTGGTGCAACAGGGCTGGCAAACGTTCAAACAGCAGCAGTGCGACTATCTGATTGCCTTCGGCGGCGGCAGCCCAATCGATACCGCCAAGGCGATCAAAATCCTGACCGGCAACCCTGGCCCCTCTACCGCCTATTCCGGCGTTGGCAAAGTCAAACATCCGGGCGTAGCCTTGGTGGCCATCAATACCACTGCGGGCACCGCAGCCGAGATGACCAGCAACGCGGTGATCATCGACAGCCTGCGCCACGTCAAAGAAGTGATCATCGACACCAACATCATCCCTGACATCGCCGTGGACGACCCACAGGTGATGTTGGATATTCCCGCCAGCGTAACTGCCGCCACCGGTATGGACGCGCTGACCCACGCGGTGGAAGCCTATGTTTCCGTGGGCGCTCACCCGCTGACCGATCACTCGGCGCTGGAAGCCATCCGCCTGATTAGCAACTGGCTGCCTGCCGCTGTAGATGACGGCAAAAACCTGCAAGCGCGGGAAATGATGGCCTATGGGCAATATCTGGCGGGGATGGCGTTCAACAGTGCCGGGCTTGGCCTGGTGCACGCATTGGCTCACCAACCGGGTGCGACCCACAATCTGCCGCACGGCGTCTGCAATGCCATCCTGCTGCCGGTAATCGAAGAGTTTAACCGCCCGAATGCCGTGGTTCGCTTTGCCCGTATTGCGCAGGCAATGGGGGCGGACACGCAAGGCATAAACGAAGAACAGGCCAGCCATCTGGCGATAGCCGCCATTCGCGCACTTTCGCTGCGCGTAGGTATCCCGGCAGGCTTCTCGGCCCTGGGTATCAAGGAAGCCGATATCGAAGGCTGGTTGGATAAAGCGCTGGCTGACCCATGCGCCCCTTGCAACCCACGCACGGCAGATCGCGAACAGGTTCGTGCGCTGTATTTAGCCGCGCTGTGACCCTTAAGGAAACCCTATGATCCGTAAAGCTTTTGTGATGCAGGTAAACCCGGACGCGCATGCCGAATACCAACAGCGTCACAACCCGATCTGGCCAGAGCTGGAACAGGTGCTGAAGGAGCACGGTGCACACCACTATTCCATCTTCCTGGACGAAGCACGCAACCTGCTGTTTGGCTATGTGGAGATTGAATCTGAAGAACGTTGGGATGCTGTGGCCAACACCGCCGTCTGCCAGCGCTGGTGGCAGCATATGGGCGATGTGATGCCGAGCAATCCCGATCATAGCCCGGTCAGCTCACCGTTACGTGAAGTGTTTTATCTAGATTAATATACCCGTCGTCTTTCAAGCTGTAGCGTTGTTACCTGCACTATCTCACCCCAGTCACTTACTAAACGTAAGCTCCTGGGGATGAGATAGCTTGTCGCCTAGCTACAACTTGAAATCCATAGGGTATAAAATAGGGAGTAGTTAAATCCCGTCGCCTTATTTTTTAACGCCGTGTTATTTCTTGCTATAAATAATAAATGAAGTTCTTTGGCCGATTTTATCGTACAGCGAACGGGCAGAGGAGTTAAACTCCTGGGTCATCCAGTAAACGCGGCTTGACTCTCTCACTTCCGCCTGTTGATAAGCTTCATTAAATAAGCTCTCTGCCACGTTTTGTCCCCGCGCACTTTTATCAACGAACAGATCCTCAATATAACAATAGTTTTTATCACTCCAGGTCGAGGCGTGATAAACCAAATGCATAAAGCCGAGGATCTGCCCCTGATCGTTAACGGCGACCAAGCCGACCAAATCCTGTTTTTGGCACAGGCGGATAAAGGTTTTTTCGGTGATTTCGGCGCTGACATCGGCACGATAAAAGTGCAGATACTGCTGCCACAGATGTTCCCAATCCGCTCTATCTGAAGCGATTATGTCCCTAATGGTAACGCCATTTTTAGTCATCAACATAGTCCTACCCCTGCATGTTCAAAGTGGCGCAAGTATAGGCGATGCCATAGGGCGGGGTTAATGGACCAATCCGCTATAGATACCGGACCATTTCAGCGGCTAATTATCCATCTCGTTTAAACAGCGCGTTAGCAACTGGGAAAACTGCTCAACGTTATAGGCTATCTCAATAGGATCCAGAGCCGCGAAACCCAGCAACCAGCCAGATAAGGGAATATCTGCAGTACAAAACTCGGAAAGGCTTCTCAGGGTTAAATTATACTCAGAAGCACGATAGGCAACAGCTTGCTCAAGCAGTTTATTTTCCACCAGGCAGAGTATTTGCAAGCCGCAGTTAGGCACAATAACCTTCACCTTTAAGCCACAGTGCTTGTTGATCTCGTTAATAAACAGCGCCGCACGGGATGAATATATTTTCTTCATGGTCAGGACATGTTCTCGGTAATGTCCCTGCATAATGAATTTTGCCAGCGTGCGCTGAGCGATCCCCGAAACCTGGCTGTCCGTATTCGCTCGTGCGGCGGTCATGGGTTTTACCAGCGATGCTGGCAGCACCATATAAGCCACATGCAGATCCGGGAACAGGGTTTTACTGAAGGTGCCCATATAAATGGTGCGCTGATGGGGGTCTAACCCCTGCAAACAGGCCGTCGCAATGCCTTGGTAATGAAACTCGCTGTCGTAGTCATCTTCAATGATCCACATATCCCGAGCTTTGGCCGCCTCAATTAATGCCAACCGCCTGGCCAGCGAAAGTGCTCGCCCGGTCGGATATTGGTTGGAAGGGGTGACATAGACAAATTTGCCGTTAACCTGAGAGCGAATGATTTCATCGGTACAGATCCCCTGCTCATCCACGGTAATCGGGATAGGCGTTAGCTGGGCCGCCCGGAAGGCCTTAATCGCACCGGTATACCCCGGATTTTCGATAAAGACGCTATCGTCAGCATCCGCCAGGACCTGCGCACATAAAGACAGCGACTGCTGCGTACTGCTCACAATCAGAATTCGATCGGCCTGCGCCTTCACGCCCCGCTCGGCCAGCAGGAAATCGCAAATCGCCTCCCGCAGGTGAATATTACCCTGCAAGTTGCTGCCCGCCGAGATAGACAGCCCCTCTTCTTTGACGGTTTGCTGATATAGCCTGAGCCAAGTATGGATCGGGAAATTACGGGTTTCAGGCATGCCCGGGCTAAATGCCCGCTGCTGGGACAGGTTGCCTGGTTCAGGCCTGGTATGCTGTGACGATCTCCGGCTCAATGTGAGCTGGCCGCCAGAGGGTGCAGCTGAGTGCTCGCTAGTCAGGCCCAGCAAAGGTTGCTGTCTTTGCGCGACAAAGCTTCCCCGCCCCACTTCTCTGCAAACGTATCCCTCAGTTTCCAGCGCCGTATAACAGTTCTCGATGGTCCCTCGGGATAACTGCAATGAGGCTGCCAACGCACGGCTGGCCGGTAAACGTTGCCCGGTGATGAACTCGCCCTGCTGGATCATCGTCTTGAAAGCAGCGGCCAGAGCCGTAGTTAATGAAACTTCGGGGACTGTTTGCTTGGCGAGGTTTTTTTGCAGCAAGAGAGTCTGGAGCTGCTTTTCGGTCAGGCGGTTCAAGGCGCAGCTCCACGGAGAGAGAAAATAACGCTGTCGTTTATCAGAAGGAAATCGTCACATGATCAATACCGCAAGCTTTTGCATAGCGAGCAATGGTTTCAACGCTCGATTTCGTTACGTTGTTTTCCATTCTGCTGACTGTTGAAGCATTCACACCCATTGCCTTTGCGACTTGTGCACTAGTAAGTCCTGCGATATTTCGCCACTCTGCCAAGGTTGCCTGCAAACGCTCTTTGCGCATTTCATCCTCAATCGCAGCCTTAAACTCGCTGTTTTCCATCATCTCGGCCTGAACTTGCGAATGTGTTTTATACTTTGTCATTGATCATTTCCTCCAGTCGCTGCATGGCCAGATCTATCTCATTTCTTGGTGTTTTTGGCGTCTTTTTAATAAAAATTCTGAGCATAAAGATCCTCTCACCCTTCTGATAAACCCACATGCCACGTGCGATATCTTTGCCCATGGAACGGATCTCATAGAGTCCATTACCTAGGGGCTTTGTATCTGGTTCTCTCAGTTGTCGCGGATCACTTTCAAGCTTGCTGATAATCCGGGACAGTTTTGCCGCAACGGTCGGGGGCAACGCCTTCAATTCCTTTTCCGCTTCGTAGTGATAGATTACTGTAAACATCTTTCCATCCCTGTGTCTTTGCCACTATTGCACTATAATGCAACTTGCATTGTAGTGCAATTTCCATGTCTTTCTTCAGGAGGGCACACAGGGATAAACCGGTATGTGATTTTGTTTCCACATGCCGGTTTACAAGGGGTTTAGTGGGTATTAGAGATAATTAGCAATAACGACTGAAAAGCTATTCAGATACCGTCGCCATACTCAAACCCGTGATTGGCACCGTTGAAGTACTGGTCCATATCCATCGATGGCGTATCGCTTTCCGGGCGGCCAACAATACGTGCGGGCACGCCTGCGGCGGTGGTATGTGGTGGCACGGGTTGCAGCACCACGGAACCGGCACCGATCTTGGCCCCTTTCCCCACTTCGATATTGCCGAGGATTTTAGCCCCCGCGCCAATCATCACGCCTTCGCGGATTTTAGGGTGGCGATCGCCGCTGGTTTTGCCCGTCCCGCCCAGAGTTACCGACTGCAGGATAGAGACATTATTCTCTACCACGGCGGTCTCACCGATCACAATGCCGGTAGCGTGGTCGAGCATGATGCCACAGCCGATGGTGGCTGCCGGGTGAATGTCCACCCCAAAGGCGACAGAGATTTGATTTTGCAGGTAGATCGCCAATGCCTGGCGCCCCTGCATCCACAACCAATGGCCGATGCGGTAAGCCTGCAAGGCATGGAAACCTTTCAGATACAGCAGCGGCGTTGAATATTTATCTACTGCGGGGTCGCGCAGCCGCACCGCCAGAATATCGCGGGCCGCTGAAACGATCATTTGAGCGTCGGAACGATAGGCGTCTTCCACCACCTCACGCACGGCAATCGCCGGCATGATCGGATTGGCCAGTTTGTTCGCCAGAATATAGCTGAGCGCACTGCCCAGATTTTCATGCTTGAGCAAGGTTGCGTGGAAAAAGCTAGCCAGCATCGGTTCACAATCTGCCAGCGCTCTCGCCTCTGATTTAATGCTGCTCCAGACCTGTTCTAACTCTTCTGACGACATCGCTTCCTCTCTACCAAAACAGACTACCCCGCCTGATCCCGGCAGGGTAACCTAATCAAATTGTCGCGGTGCGATACATTGCTGCACCACAGCCAAGGTCAAGCACTGTGCTTTTCGTCTTTCTTGGTGCGCCCAAGCAGAGTTAACGCTGCCTCGCGGGCATTTTTATCACAGTACAGCACCTGATAGATCTGTTCGGTGATCGGCATTTCCACGCCAAAGCGCTGCGCCAGTGCCAATACCTCTTTGGTATTGCGATAGCCTTCAACCACCTGGCCGATGCTGTCCTGCGCTTCCTGCACGCCCTTGCCTTGCCCCAGCATAATACCGAAACGGCGGTTGCGCGATTGATTATCCGTGCAGGTTAACACCAGATCGCCCAACCCAGCCATGCCCATAAAGGTGGAAGGATCGGCACCCAATGCAGAGCCAAGGCGGCTCATTTCCGCCAGACCACGGGTAATCAATGCGGTGCGCGCGTTGGCACCAAAACCGATACCGTCGGACATACCGGCACCGATGGCAATCACGTTTTTCACCGCGCCGCCCAACTGTACCCCGATGAAATCCGGGTTGCTGTAAACGCGGAAGCTTTTGCCACAATGCAGCAGTTGCTGTAAATCTTCGGCAAACTGCTCGTCGGTGGCGGCGAGAGCGATCGCCGTTGGCAATCCGGCCGCCAGCTCTTTGGCAAACGTTGGCCCAGAAACAACCGCCAGTGGGATCGTATCCCCCAGCGCTTCGCGAGCCACGTCTTGCAACAGCCGCCCCGTTTCCGCTTCCAGACCTTTGGTCGCCCATACGATGCGGGCATCCGGGCGCAGATGAGGTTTCAGCTGACGCAATACGTCACCAAACACATGGCTAGGCACCACCACCAGCACATCACGGCTAGCCGCTAATGCACGAGCAAGATCGGTTTCGAGCAACAGGGTATCGGGGAAAGGGACGCCGGGAAGGAACGCCTGATTGCAGCGATCGCGCTGCATAATCTGGATCTGCTCGGGGTTATGCCCCCACAGCACTACCGGATGGCCATTACGCGCCAGCGTAATGGCTAAAGCGGTGCCGTACGAGCCGGCACCGATTACAGTCATTGAAGCATTGACGGTATTCATCAGGCATCCTGATGAGTTTCGGCACTTTCGCCTTCCGCCTGCTGCTGCAAATAGCTCATGAACAGCGCGTCAAAGTTTACCGGTGCCAGGTTCAACTGCGGGAAGGTACCGCGAGAAACCAGGCTGGTGATGCACTCACGCGCATACGGGAACAGGATGTTCGGGCAGTATGCACCCAGGCAATGTGCCAGCTGCGTACCTTCGATACCGGAGATAGAGAAGATACCTGCCTGCTGAACTTCACACAGGAATGCGGTTTCTTCACCCAGAGAGGCGGTAACGGTGACGCGCAGTACCACTTCGTAGACGTCGTCTGCCAAGTGGCTGGAAGCCGTATCCAGATCGAGCTTAACTTCTGGCTGCCATTCTTGCTGGAATACCTGCGGAGCGTTTGGCGCTTCGAATGAGATATCCTTGGTGTAAATGCGTTGGATCTGGAAAGCCATCTCTGTGCTGTTTTGTTCTGACATGTGTGTAATACCCTTGGTTAAATATCCTTATAGACACTCAGTGGTTGCAATACCCACATCTTGGCAGTGGGACCGCCGCTGGTTTACAGCAGCGGATCCAGCCCACCGCGAGCATCAAGTGCATGTAAATCATCACAGCCGCCAATATGTTGGCCGTCGATGAAAATCTGAGGCACGGTGGTTCGCCCACTGCGCGCAATCATTGCTTCGCGCTTGACGTTATCACCATCAATGGCAATCTCGCTAAACGCAGCTCCCTTGCTGTTCAGCAGCGCCTTGGCGCGATGACAGAACGGGCAGGTTGCCTTGGTGTAGATCTCAATGTTAGCCATGGAAACCCCTTCAACAATACTAAAATTTATTTGCCACGGGCCAACGGCAGGTTTTCCCCACTCCAGCCGGCAATGCCGTCTTTCAGGGTATAGACCTGCTCAAACCCGGCTTTGTTCAGGTTTTCTGCGGGTTCGCGCGAGGTGGTGCCATTGGCACAGACCACGATGACCGGCTGAGCCTTGTGTTTATCCAGTTCGCCGAAGCTGCCGGTTTTTATCTCGCTCGCCGTCAGGTTGATCGCGTTGGCGATATGGCCTCTGCGGAAATCATCACGGGTACGGGTGTCGACCACAACCGCATCTTCTTTATTAATCAATCGAGTAGCTTCACCGCGGGCGATCTCTTTAACCTTGGAGAAACGGCTCTTGAAGGTCATGACGATCACGGCAGCCAGCAGACCGACCCAAGCCAGACTAAGTATGGGGTGCCGGCTAACAAATTGCATAATTTCTTGCAGCATGGGGTGTAACAACTCCCGTCAGTTAAGGGAAAAATAAGTCAAGGTTTCAGAGTATACCTGCCGAATGCGTCAAATACAGCCAATAAGCAAACGGGAATGCAGAAACTGCGGAGTACACTGGAAAATTACCGTCATGACGTTGTGAAAGTCGAGGCTGTTCAGCGCATATTTGATCTCTTTGGGCTCTTTTTAGTCGGCCACATTGTAGTATCATCAGGTTTCGGAGGGTGAATAGCCATCATTCCAGCGCCAATGGGCTGATGGCTATTCACAACTTAAAACGATCATAAAGAGGTTACTGCAATGTCGAGCAAGAAAAAGCCCATGGTACTGGTGATCCTGGACGGTTACGGCCACCGGGAAGAGCAACAGGACAACGCGATCCTGAACGCCAAAACGCCGGTCATGGACCGCCTGTGGCAACAACAGCCGCATACCCTGATTGCCGCTTCCGGTCTGGATGTCGGCCTGCCTGATGGCCAGATGGGTAACTCGGAAGTCGGTCACGTGAACCTGGGCGCTGGCCGCATCGTGTATCAGGACTTGACCCGCCTGGATAAAGAGATCAAAGACGGTGACTTCTTCACCAACGCAACGCTGACCAGCGCCGTCGATAAAGCCGTGAAGGCAGGCAAAGCGGTACACATCATGGGCCTGATGTCCCCTGGTGGCGTCCACAGCCATGAGGATCATATCCTGGCGATGATCAAACTGGCCGCACAACGCGGAGCCAAAGCAGTTTACCTGCATGCCTTCCTGGATGGACGTGACACACCACCGCGCAGTGCTGAAAAGTCACTGAAACGTTTCAGTGATGAATTTGCCACGCTAGGCGCTGGGCGTATCGCCACCATCATCGGCCGTTACTATGCGATGGATCGTGATAATCGTTGGGACCGCGTACAGCTGGCCTACGATCTGATGACCCAGGCCAAAGGTGAATACACTGCCGACAACGCCGTGGCCGCGCTGCAGGCTGCCTATGCCCGTGACGAAAACGACGAGTTCGTTAAACCGACCGTGATCCAGGCTGCGGGCGAAGCCAGCGCCGAGATGAACGACGGCGACGCGTTAATCTTCATGAACTTCCGTGCCGACCGTGCGCGCCAGATCACCCGCGCCTTCGTGAATGCCGATTTCGACGGCTTCCCACGTAGCAAAGTAGTTAAGTTCGGTGATTTTGTGATGCTGACCGAATACGCCGCCGACATCAAAACCGCCTGTGCCTATCCACCAGCCTCGCTGGCCAACACCTTCGGTGAGTGGCTGATGAAGCACGACAAAACCCAGCTGCGCATCTCGGAAACCGAAAAATACGCCCACGTCACCTTCTTCTATAACGGCGGCGTTGAAGAGCCGTTCAAAGGCGAAGATCGTATCCTGATCAACTCGCCAAAAGTGGCCACCTACGATTTACAGCCAGAAATGAGCTCCGCAGAGCTGACCGAGAAGCTGCTGGCAGCTATCCACAGCGGTAAATATGACGCCATCATCTGTAACTACCCGAACGGCGACATGGTTGGCCACACCGGTGTCTATGATGCGGCAGTCAAAGCGGTAGAAACGCTGGATAACTGTATTGAACAGGTCGTTGAAGCGGTGAAAGCCGTTGATGGCCAACTGCTGGTCACCGCCGATCACGGTAACGCCGAGCAAATGCGCGATCCGGCTACCGGCCAGGCGCACACAGCCCATACCAGCCTGCCGGTGCCATTGATCTATATCGGTAAAGCCGCCAAAGCGGTGGAAGGTGGCAAACTCTCCGACATTGCCCCAACCATGCTGTCACTGATGGGAATGGAAATCCCGCAAGAGATGACTGGTAAGCCGCTGTTCATCGTGGAATAATCCTTTCCCATGAGGGAGAAGGCGAATTTTGCACTATCAAGGGTAACCCGAAGCGCAAACTCAGGCAGCCAAACGCTGCCTGAACGCTCTGCGCCACGGAAGTTAACCACCATCTGCGCCAGCGTGTTTTTCGCTGGCGCATTGTTGTTGCCATTCACTGGCAACGCTGCGGAAGATAACAAGTCCCAGCTCAAAAACATTCAGCAGAGCATCGCAGAAAAAGAAAAAGCGGTTAAACTGCAGCAACAACAGCGCAGTTCACTGCAAAATCAGCTCAAACTCCAGGAAAAGACCATTGCGCAAGCCAGCCGTTCGCTGCGTGACACCCAAGGTACGCTCGACATACTGGGCAAAGATATTTCCGGGCTGAACACCTCCATCGCCAAGCTGCAAAAGCAACAGTCCACTCAGCAAGAAATCCTCGCCAAACAGCTCGATGCTGCCTTCCGTCAGGGGCAGCACAGTGCCTTGCAGCTGGTGCTCAGCGGTGAAGAAACCCAGCGCAGTGAACGCATGCTGGCCTATTTTGGCTATCTGAACGAAGCGCGCCAGCAGTCCATTGAACAGCTCAAGCAAACCCGTAAACAATTGGCAGAGCAAAAGAGCTCGCTGGTGGCCAAGCAGGGTCAGCAGAAATCGTTGCTTGGTGAGCAACAGACCCAGCAGCAAAAGCTGGAACAGGCGCGTAGCGCCCGTAAAAAAACCCTGACCGCGTTAGAAGCCTCGCTGGAAAAAGATCAGCAGCGGCTGGTGGAACTGCGCCAGAACGAAACCCGTCTGCGCGATCAGATCGCCCGTGCCGAACGTGAAGCCCGCGCCCGAGCCGAACGCGAGGCGCGTGAAGCAGCCAAGGTGCGTGAGCAGGTCAAAGTCAAAGAGCAGCAGGCGAAGAAAACCGGCACCAGCTATAAGCCAAGCGAAGGTGAGCGTTCACTGATGGCGCGAACCGGCGGTTTAGGCAAGCCTGCGGGACAAGCCGTATGGCCGGTGCGTGGCCGCATAGAACATCGCTTTGGCGAACAGCTGCAAGGTGAGTTACGCTGGAAAGGCATGGTGATTTCTGCGGCCGAAGGCAGCGAAGTGAAAGCCATTGCCGATGGTCGCGTGCTGCTGGCCGACTGGCTGCAAGGCTATGGCCTGGTGGTCGTGGTCGAACACGGTAAAGGCGATATGAGCCTGTATGGCTACAACCAGAGCGCTTTGGTTAGCGTCGGGGCGCAGGTGCGTGCCGGTCAGCCTATCGCCCTGGTCGGTACCAGCGGTGGTCAGGGAACCCCATCGCTCTATTTCGAAATCCGTCGCCAGGGTCAGGCCGTTAACCCACAGCCGTGGTTGGGAAGATAGATTTGTACTATAGCAAAACACGTACTGCCCTGTTGCTGAGTGCGCTGCTGTGCGTTGGTGCAGCGCAAGCAGGCAAGCTCTCTATCGTGATCGATGACGTGGGCTACCGCCCACATGAAGAAAACGCCGTACTGCAAATGCCAACGGCGATCTCCGTAGCCGTGCTGCCCAACGCGCCTCATGCCCATCTGATGGCCACCAAAGCCCATAGCCAAGGGCGTGAAGTGCTAATCCACATGCCCATGGCTCCGCTCAGCAAGCAGCCGCTGGAGCGCGATACCTTACAACCCTCCATGAGCAGTGAAGAAGTGCAGCGTATCATCCGTAACGCGGTGAATAACGTGCCTTTTGCCGTGGGCATGAACAACCATATGGGCAGTGCCATGACCTCCAGCCTGCCGGGTATGCAGAAGGTCATGCAGGCGCTGGAAAGCTACCATCTCTACTTTCTCGACAGCATGACCATCGGCAACAGCCAGGCCACGCATGCGGCGGCAGGCACCGGTGTGAGGGTAATCAAACGCAAGGTATTCCTCGACGATACGGCCAACCCGGACGATATCCGCCGCCAGTTTAATCGTGCCGTCGAGCTGGCACGCCGCAATGGATCGGCCATCGCCATCGGCCACCCACGCCCGGCAACGGTGAAAGTGCTGCAACAGATGCTGGCTACGCTGCCCTCCGACATCGTGCTGGTAAAACCCAGCTCGCTGCTCAGTGAGCCACAGCAGAGCGGAAGCGGCTATGTGCCACCATCCAAGCCACACAAACCGCAGCCGAAAAATCCATTCACCGGTGGCATCAAGCAGTGCAAAGTTAAATTGCCGAAGGAAGGCGTGAATGCCAGCCGTGCGCTGGGCATCATTGCAGAAAGCGTGGCACAGTCGCCGGTCGTGGTGGTGATCAAACACCATTGGCGGCACTGGATGGGTTCAGAGCCAACCAAGCCGTAAATTTAAAAGCGGGCGCAGCATGCTGTGCCCGCTTAGCCAATCACTTTAATCCCAGCTCAGTACCACTTTACCCGACTGCCCGGAACGCATGGCGTCAAAGCCCTGCTGGAACTCGTCAATCGAGAAACGGTGGGTGATGATCGGCGTCAGATCCAGACCGGATTGGATCAGTGCCGCCATCTTGTACCAGGTTTCGAACATTTCGCGGCCGTAGATCCCTTTGATAAACAGCCCCTTGAAGATCACCTGGGTCCAGTCAATCGACATATCCGAAGGTGGGATCCCCAGCATCGCAATACGGCCACCGTGGTTCATGGCATTAAGCAACGAACGGAACGCCGGTGGCGCACCGGACATTTCCAGGCCCACGTCAAACCCTTCGGTCATGCCCAACTCGGCCATCACGTCCGTCAGGTTTTCCTTGCTGACGTTTACCGCACGGGTCACACCCATCTTGCGCGCCAGCTCCAGGCGATATTCGTTCACGTCGGTGATCACCACGTGGCGTGCACCAACGTGTTTACATACCGCAGCGGCCATAATACCGATTGGGCCTGCGCCAGACACCAGCACGTCTTCCCCAACCAGATCGAAGGAGAGTGCGGTATGCACGGCGTTGCCAAACGGGTCGAAGATCGAGGCCAGCTCGTCCGAGATATTGTCCGGGATTTTGAAGGCGTTGAACGCCGGGATCACCAGATATTCGGCAAATGAACCTGGGCGGTTTACGCCCACGCCGGTGGTGTTGCGGCACAGGTGCGTACGGCCACCGCGGCAATTACGGCAGTGGCCACAGGTGATGTGCCCTTCGCCAGAAACGCGATCGCCAATGCTGAAGCCTTTGACTTCCTGGCCGATGGCGACCACTTCACCCACATATTCGTGGCCCACCACCATCGGTACCGGAATGGTTTTCTGCGACCATTCGTCCCAGTTATAGATATGCACATCAGTACCGCAGATAGCGGTTTTGCGGATCTTAATCATGACATCGTTGTGGCCCAGCTCAGGCTGAGGCACATCGGTCATCCAAATACCTTCTTCCGCTTTCAGTTTTGCTAATGCTTTCATCGAATTACCTTATGCAATAACGCCAAGCGTCTTACCGATGCGGATAAACGCCTCAACGGCACGTTCAATCTGCTCCGGTGAGTGATCGGCTGACATCTGGGTGCGGATACGTGCCTGACCTTTTGGCACCACCGGGTAGAAGAAACCAGTAACGTAGATGCCTTCCTTAAGCAGTGCGTTGGCGAAATCCTGCGCCAGTTTTGCTTCACCCAACATCACCGGGATGATGGCGTGATCGGCCCCGGCAAGCGTAAAGCCCGCTGCGGTCATTTTTTCGCGGAACAGGCTGGCATTGGCCCACAGACGATCGCGCAGGGCGTCCCCGTCTTCGAGCAGTTCCAACACCTTGATCGAGGCTGCAACAATGGCCGGCGCCAGCGAGTTGGAGAACAGATAAGGACGTGAACGCTGACGCAGCCACTCAACAACCTCTTTCTTGCCAGCGGTATAGCCGCCGGAAGCTCCGCCCAGCGCCTTACCCAAGGTGCCGGTGATGATATCGACGCGGCCCATCACTTCGCAGTATTCATGCGTCCCACGCCCGTTGGCGCCGACAAACCCCACCGCGTGGGAGTCATCGACCATCACCAGCGCATCGTATTGGTCCGCCAGATCGCACACGCCCTTCAGGTTGGCAATCACACCGTCCATGGAGAACACCCCGTCGGTGGCGATCATAATGTGCCGCGCACCGTCCGCCTTGGCCTGCTTCAGTTGCTCGGCCAGTTCACTCATGTCGTTATTGGCATAGCGATAGCGCTTGGCCTTGCACAGGCGCACGCCGTCGATGATCGAGGCATGATTCAGCGCGTCGGAAATAATGGCGTCTTCCGGGCCCAGCAGGGTTTCAAACAGGCCACCGTTGGCGTCAAAACAAGAGGAATAGAGGATGGCATCGTCCATTCCCAGAAAATCGGCAAGCTTTTGTTCCAGCTGCTTATGGCTATCCTGCGTACCACAGATAAAACGCACCGACGCCATGCCGAAGCCATGGCTGTCCATCCCAGCCTTTGCCGCCGCGATCAGCGCCGGGTGGTTAGCCAGCCCGAGATAGTTATTGGCGCAGAAGTTGATCACCTGGCGACCATCGGCCACCGAGATATCGGCCTGTTGGGCCGAAGTGATAATGCGCTCTTGTTTAAACAGCCCTTCGGCGCGAGTGGTAGCAAGCTGCTGTTCCAGCTGCTGGTAAAAAGACGCAGACATTCGGTCATCTCCAGGATAGGGGCATTTTCGGCATATTTTACTGCTTTGTTACTAAACTGACGACATTCCGCCACAGAGAATCTGAAAATTGCAGCAGATATCACGGCAAACCGGCGCATCGTGTAACGGCACGGGATATTAAGAGCCGTACCGATGTTCCCAATGGCATGAAATGCTATTATAGGCAGCATATAGGGTGGAGCATTGTGCACCACCGGGAAGAACACAGGGGTAAACCCAATGATTATCGTCACTGGCGGCGCTGGCATGATTGGCAGCAACATCATCAAGGCACTGAATGACAACGGATATCGCGATATCCTGGTGGTGGATAACCTGAAAGATGGCACCAAATTCGTTAACCTGGTCGACCTTGATATCGCTGACTATGTCGATAAAGAAGACTTTATCGCCAGCATCATGGCCGGTGACGATCTGGGCGAAATTGACGCCATTTTCCATGAAGGTGCCTGCTCCTCCACCACCGAGTGGGATGGCAAATACATGATGGATAACAACTATCAGTATTCCAAAGACATCCTGCATTACTGCCTGGATCGTCAGATCCCATTCCTGTATGCCTCTTCTGCGGCCACCTATGGCGGCCGCACCGATAACTTTATCGAAGAGCGTCAGTTTGAGCAGCCGCTGAACGTTTACGGTTACTCCAAATTCCTGTTCGACCAATACGTGCGCGAGATCCTGCCAGAAGCGGATTCGCAGGTGTGCGGCTTCCGTTACTTCAACGTTTACGGCCCGCGTGAAGGCCATAAAGGCAGCATGGCCAGCGTAGCATTCCACCTGAACAACCAGATCAACCGTGGCGAAAATCCAAAACTGTTCGCCGGCAGCGAAAATTTCAAGCGTGATTTCATCTACGTCGGCGACGTGGCGGCGGTCAACCTGTGGTTCTGGAAGAACGGCGTATCCGGCATCTTCAACTGCGGTACCGGCCGTGCAGAAACCTTCCAGGCGGTGGCCGATGCGGTGGTGGAATACCATCAGTCCGGTGCCGTGGAATACATTGAGTTCCCGGAAAAGCTGAAAGGCCGCTACCAGGCTTATACACAAGCCGATCAAACCAAGCTGCGCGCTGCCGGTTATGACGCACCGTTCAAAACCGTGGCCGAAGGCGTGAAAGAATACATGGCTTGGTTAAATCGTCCCGCTTAAGCGCTGAAGGAAGTCACTCACGGTATGAAAATACTGGTCATTGGCCCTTCGTGGGTTGGCGATATGATGATGTCGCAAAGTCTCTACCGCACCCTGAAGGCCGAGTACCCGTCGGCAGAAATAGATGTGATGGCACCTGCCTGGTGCCGTCCTCTGCTGGCGCGGATGCCCGAAGTCAACCAGGCGTTGGCAATGCCGCTGGGCCACGGTGCCCTGGCATTGGGCGAACGCCGCCGTCTTGGCCATGCGCTACGCGCTAATGGTTATGACCGCGCCTATGTGCTGCCCAACTCATTCAAATCTGCCCTGGTGCCCTTCTTCGCCAATGTGCCACAGCGTACCGGCTGGCGCGGCGAGATGCGCTACGGCCTGCTCAACGATCTCCGCGTGCTGGATAAAGCGGCATTCCCACTGATGGTACAGCGCTATGTCGCGCTGGCCTATGACAAGCAGCGGATACAGCGCGCCGAAGATTTACCGCAGCCGATACTCTGGCCACAGTTGCAGGTCAGTGACGAAGAGATTGCCGAAACCACTTCGGCGTTTAATCTCACCGATCACCGGCCCATTATCGGTTTTTGCCCAGGCGCCGAATTCGGCCCGGCCAAGCGCTGGCCGCATTACCACTACGCCACGCTGGCGCAGATGCTGATCGACGCAGGCTATCAAATCGCCCTGTTTGGCTCAGCCAAAGACCACGAGGCCGGTGAGCAGATCCGTGCCGCCTTGGCGGAAAAGTCTCGCGATTTCAGCTTCAACCTCGCCGGGGAAACCCAGCTCGAACAGGCAGTGATCCTGTTGGCCTCCTGCCGGGCCGTGGTCAGTAACGATTCCGGCTTGATGCACGTTGCAGCGGCGTTGAACAAACCTCTGATAGCCTTGTACGGCCCAAGCAGCCCGGACTTCACGCCGCCGCTATCCCATCAGGCCAAGGTGATCCGCCTGATCAGTGGCTATCACAAGGTACGCAAAGGCGATGCTGACCAGGGTTATCACCAGAGCCTGATCGACATCCAGCCACAGCAGGTGTTAGACGCGCTGACGCCGTTACTAGCCGCCAGCGAGGAATAATCATGCAGGTTCTGATCGTAAAGACCTCTTCGATGGGGGATGTGCTCCATACGCTGCCAGCCTTGACCGACGCGATGCAGGCTATCCCCGGTATCCGTTTCGATTGGGTGGTAGAAGAGGGGTTCAGCCAGATCCCGAGCTGGCATCCGGCGGTAGACCGCGTGATCCCGGTGGCCATTCGCCGCTGGCGTAAAAACTGGTTCGGCAGCGAAACGCGCCAACAGAGATGCGATTTCAAGCGCCAGGTGCAGGAGCGCGACTATGACATCGTGATCGACGCCCAGGGCCTGATCAAGAGTGCGGCGTTGGTGACTCGCATCGCCCACGGCAGCAAACACGGCCTGGACTGCAAAAGCGTCCGTGAGCCTTTTGCCAGTTGGTTCTATAATCATCGCCATGAGATCGACAAGCAGCAGCATGCTGTGGAACGCATTCGCGAGCTGTTCGCCAAGAGCCTGGGGTATGCGAGGCCGCAAAGTACGGGCGATTACGCGATTGCCGCTCGCTTTCTAAGCCAACCGCCAGCCGATGCCGGGCAATATCTGGTTTTTCTACACGCCACTACGCGGGATGAAAAACACTGGCCAGAGGCAAACTGGCGCGAACTGATCGCGCTGATCGCTCCGAGCGGCATAAACATCAAGCTACCTTGGGGGGCTGAGCACGAACGCCAACGCGCTTTACGGCTGGCAGAAGGGTTTGAACACGTTGAAGTGTTGCCCAAGCTCAGCCTGCAACAGGTTGCCGAAGTGCTGGCTGGGGCAAAAGCCGTGGTGTCGGTCGACACCGGGCTAAGCCACCTGACCGCCGCGCTGGATCGCCCGAATATCACCCTATTCGGCCCGACCGATCCGGGGCTGATTGGGGGTTACGGGCAGAATCAGCATGCCTGCCGCCCTGATACGGGGAATCGCATGGCTGATATTTCAGCACAAAAGGTTGCCATGTTAATGAAAAACGGGATGTCGCTGTGATAAGAACATTATTCAAGCAGATTTATCGCTATACGCATGCCCGTTCCTTTCGGCATAACGAGAATCTATGGCCCTACGTAAAGATTAACCGTGCTACCAGTGGAGAGATCGTTGAGCTGCGTTATAAGCAGCAGCAAATACCGATAGTACAACTCTCTGACATGAAAGGAAATTTTTCCGGCGATATCCTGCTAACCGCTACCGGTCCTTCAGTGAAAAATCTTTGCCTGGAGAAGTTTCCCTCCATGCCTGCTATGGGGGTTAATGGTGCCTACTTCCTGCGGGATCGCGTCGATTTTAAATTCTATATCATTGTGGACATGGGGTTTATTGATCAAAAACCTGAAATTCTCAGCAATATTATTGACGACCCGCAGTTAATATTGTTCACCACAGTGTATGGTGTGGTTAAAATCGTCGAGAAGTTCGGTTTAAAACGAGTTAAATGCCAGCTTGCAGTAATTGAAGACGCCGCGTTTAAAATCTACCAACCCAAGATAACCAACGATAAATTGTGGTCGATGTATAGTAATAATAACAATGTTTTTTTTGCCGCTGATCGGAAGGATATCGCTTTCACTTATGATATTCGCAGCGGCATCTTCGACGCAGGAACTGTCGTTTACTGGGCACTACAGATCCTGACCTTCCTCGGCTTTAAGCAACTGTATATCATAGGGTTGGATATGAATAACTTCCACCAACCACGCTTTTATGAAACCACAGAAAATAAATTGCCTACCAATTTGGAAGTGAAAGTTTCCCACCTGGTTATGCCCTCCTTCCATCATGCCAGCCAAATTATGAAAGCCAAGAAGATCGCTGTAAAAAATCTTTCAGTCACCAGCGCTATCAGCAATGAAATTTTCGACAAGGTTGATTCAAATGAACTTTTCAAATAATGCCTTTCATCCGAAAAAGCTATATATAACGCTATTTTTCCTTTTTTCTTTTTTCAGTGCCATTTTTTGTAGCGCTACCAAAGTTAATAATCTGTTCCATCTTTCAGCTATTTTTTTCATTATCACCTTGTATTTAGATAAAGATCTCAGACTATCTTTTTTTCGCAATCGAGATATCCGTTGCGGCCTGGCACTTATTGCCGCGATGTTGATCTACTTCACCTTGAGTAACCTATGGTCAAACGAGCCATTTAATATAGAATCTACCCTAACGCATAGCGTTTATCTACTGCTATATTTGGCAATGTTGATCACCGTTATTAATGGCCAGAAACGTAACCTCTTGTTCACCACAATTATTTTGGGGTTAACCATCCTGTGCCTGTATTCGATATTTTTTGATTACAGCGACATACTGACAAACCGCTCCTTACCGAAAAGTAATCCTGGTCCGGATAATGTGATCGACTTAGCTGGTTTAGCTGGAATAGGTGTGTTCCTCTGCCTGATCGTTTTTCGCGAAAAGCAAAGTAAATTGATGCTAATCGCCATTTCGATACTATTTGCCACAATGCTGCTTACTCAAAGCCGCGGGCCTGTACTTTCTTTGCTGATTGCCCTGATGGTGACACTACCCTATAATCATTTGAAATTGAAACACTTCGCTTATTTTCTGCTCGTATTATTCACCCTGAGTTTAATCATTATCCTTACAGAATTGGGGCATTTACTGATCGCTCGCTTCCAGGAAATGTACGTTCAAAGCTTTCTGCGTTTAAGCATCTGGCACCATACATTCGACTTGGTAAAGCAAGCACCTTATTTTGGCTATGGATTCAACTATGAGCTAGATTTCACCAATTATTCTGGCGAACATATCCACACCACACACAGCCTTTACTGGGGGACATTGCTAAAAGGCGGAATTGTGGGGCTGGGAACGTTGCTCGCGGTATTAAGTTATTGCGGATTTCTGGCTATACAACATCTACACAACGGCAGAAGATTGGAAGCGGGGTTATTTATCTTCGCGCTATTGTTTTATACCTCACAGGGTATGTTCATGATAGGTAACCCAGCTGAATTTTGGTACCTGTTCTGGTTCCCGCTAGGGGTTCTCATGACCACCAATTTAAACTCCCGTACTTATTGAGTCCGGGCTGAGCCACCCATTCGGTGGCTCTATTTTACATTCTAATAAGCTATCTTCTGTGTTGCAGATGCTTTAACCATCTTCGCAATCTGCTCTCCTATCCGTTGGGTAATCAGCTCAATCGGTACATCGCTCACGTTCATCTGATCCGTCACAAGTTGCACTGCATTATCATAATTGGGTGACCAGATGACATGCCCAGGTAAACCAGTATCCTTGAGCTTTCGTTGGTTATAAATCGCGACCAATCGTTTGTTGAATGCGCAGGCCATATGCACCACCGACGTATCCGGGGAAATAATCAAATCAGCCCTTTTTACTATTTCTACCGCCGTGTTTACAGTACTGCCGGGAATATAAATACACTCGGTAATATTGAGAGAGGCAACCTTCGTTTCCTGGCCGATGAGGAGTACCTGAACATTGATATTCAACGAGTTGATAAAATCAACGATGTTCACAATTTGCGCATGGGAGAAGTCTTTGTCTTCAGAACCAGTGAACGGATTTACTGCGATCAGATAATCATAATAAAGCTCTGCCAAGGCTGCATCGACCTTATCGATAGACACCGATGTGGGCTTTAAAGCATAGCTATATTCTTCACAACCAACACCCAACAAACGTAACACTCTCTTATGTCGTTCAGTAACGTGCTTTTCGGCGTCAAGGAAATCAATCGAGGTGTCATACATTGAAAAAAAATTCTTGTTAAAACCAATGACGTGTTTGGCACCCAGCTTATGGATTAGCCTGCAGCGTTCATAGGTGGTAACATCATCGAAATCAATCACCACATCAAAATTTTCTTTCTTGAGCACACTCAGCGATGCGCGACGCCGATACAGATAGCATTTGGTTACGTACTGCAGACCAGAGAGTAAATTTGCACAAGCAGGCCCGGATAGAACAGAAACCTTGTGACCAGCATCAGCAAGCTTCTTAATAGCCCCGGTAGCAACCACCATATCACCGATTTTATCGTCCAGACGCAGTAACAAAATTTTTTTTGCATTTACCCAATCGAAATTTTCGCCGTTCTTCTTTTTAGACCAATTACACCAGGCAAGAAGAAGTTGTAGCTTCAGCTTCCTCAACACTACATTTTTATTCCTGGTAATTTTTCCAAATGGCTTCATCGTTAATAGCTCACTGTATCGGTATAATATCGTTGAAATTGCTCACATCATTAAAATCCGGTGTCTCGGTTATTCGGCAATTAATTTCATTGTCCGCTCCATGACTTCAGCGCTGGAGATAATGCTTAATGGTTGATGACACTGCTCTTCACTTAGGTTGAGCGATTCTGCTGGCACATATATTACCTGATGACGCTCGATATTCTGATACGGCCCTGTTTGGTGTGGGTCGGCCGTAACAAACAGGCTGACGGTTTTGGTTTTCAAAGCAATAGCAAGATGTAACGGCCCAGTGTCTCCAGTAACCAGCACATCCATATTTTTCATCACAGCCAGTAATTGCGGCAGCGTTGTCTTACCAATATAACTGATAACCCGCCCCTGCTCTTCCTCCGTCAACCCCGCTATGAACTCACTCTCAAACACCTGCTCTTTCGGCGTGCCGATCAAAGCAATCGAGTATTCAGGTGAGCGTGCCAGCAGCATTTTAGCCAAGCTGACAAAGTGGTTCACTGGCCAACAACGTAACGGTTCGGATGCCCCCATCTGGAAACCAACCACGATTTTTCCCGGCTGTTTCTGCTGCAGCGGGAAATCGATCGGGATAAACATTTCCCGGTTTTGTGTATCGCAGCCTAACTGACCAACCAAATCCAATTTACGCTGGATCAAATGACCGCCACCTCGAACACTGGAGCCGGTCAGCCAGTGATTCACGCCAGTCAGCTCATTTTTATAAACATCTTTGAATAGATACTCGCAACCTGAAAAAATCGCCGTGATGATGTCATAAGGGGCTTTTGAATGTAGTACCACCACCAGCTGCGGCCGTCTTTTCTTTAGCTGGCAGATAACCTTGAGCATATCCTTGGCTTTGTGATCCCAATAAATCACGTGATCAAAATAGCGGCTGGTGCCGACCAGACCACCGTTTTTATAGCTGGAGACCAGGGTGAACTTGGCTGCAGGATAACGCTCACGGAGCGCACGGATCGCTGGCGTGTTGAACATCAAATCGCCCAGCGCAGTGGTTGAGAAAATAGCAATGCGGTCAAACTCGCGGCTTTTATCGAACGAGTGTTTATCTTTAAAATTACTGCCAAACTTTGTATAAAGCCGGAGACAAGCATTCACCAGCTTGACTTTCCATTTTTTCGACATGTTAATTCACTTTCAGTTGATAGTATTCAGCCAAGGTCATGCCAACCGTGCGCTGTTGCAACCAGGCAAACAGCTGCTCCAAATCGCGATATAACGCGTCAATATCCTGCTCGGTCTTAAACGTCGGGCTGCCTCCCGGCATAAACTCGGAGGAATGCAGCATAAACTCGACATAATCGTGCCCCTGCGCCAGAGAGCGTTCGGCCACCAGTTTCATCTTGTCCAGATTGTTACCTGAGGGGCGCAGCCAATGCACCGACGGTGAGCGTTTTTTACCCCGCAGGCGGTCATAGCCCTGCTTCACCGCATTCATCAGCGCCGAATGTTTATACTGAATGCTCATGGGCACTTCCAACAGCGTGGAATCACCGGGTTGGGCGATATTGGCCGGATCGATAAAATAGGCCTTCGAGGGGAAATGACGATAGTCGGTCCCACCGTTGCCCTGCGGATTACCGGGCGAATATTGCCAGTTAACGCGCGGAGTGACGGAACAATCGACCTGATAGCCATATTCCAGCAACAATGAGGCATAAAACTCATTAAACGCCCAGCGCCCGGCACGGTGGCTGAGCATCTTGGTCTGGAAGGTATCCTCCAGCAGCTTGGTCATATGATCGACCTTGGCGCGAATTTGGTCGGCTGGGTATTCGATCAGATAGGGTTTATGCCGCCAGTCATCTTCGGTGAGCGGCGTCAGCGGCGGACTGTTCCAGGCGTGCAGGTGCATTCCCACTTCGCCGGTGCCGCGCGCTATCACGTCGCGGGCAAATTCAACGTACTGTGCATCCACCGCCATTTCATAGTTGGTCAGGTAAACCGGCTTGCAGGCGTATTTTTCACACAGCGTCTGAAAGCGCGGTAAAAAACGCGTGTTCTCGGTCGAAATGCGGTCGTGGTTTTGCCACAGATTATCGCCTTCGGTATCAATCGTGATAAGAAACGCCGGTTTAGTCATACATTGGGAGCCTGATAGTCACAGATTTACATTATGTTACGCAGCCCCATTCCTCAGGGCAAACGACTTTATCGCCTCGTTTGGACAACATTGAGCCGTAATTGTCACCCCACGCCACTATTTTTTTCTGCACAGGCAAGAAAACCGAGCAACAGTAGCCACATGCAATCGGGTCATTTAGAATCAAAGATTGGTTTCCCTGAAAGCGACTGACTATGAACGACGCGCCAGCCCCTGTTTCTGCCACGCCCATACAGCGTATTCTGATCGTCAAGCTGCGCCATCATGGCGATATGCTGCTGACCACTCCGGTCATCAATACGCTGCGGCAGAACTATCCCGACGCTCAGATCGACATCCTGCTGTACAAAGAAACGCGGGATATGTTGGCGAGCAACCCGGCGCTATCGCAAATATTTGTTATCGATCGCCAGTGGAAAAAGCAGGGCACCAAGGCACACTTGGGCCACGAACTGCATCTGATCCGTCAGTTGCAGGCACAACGCTACGATCTGGTGGTCAACCTGGCCGATCAGTGGCGCAGCGCGTTGATTACCCGCCTCACCGGGGCACGCATTCGGCTGGGGTTCGATTTCCCCAAGCGCCGTGGCATCCTGTGGCGCTATTGCCACACTCAGTTGGTGCCGGTAGCCGGACACGAACATCTGCATACCGTTGAACAAAACCTGTCGCTGCTGCAACCGCTGGGTTTACCTGAGCAAAACCAGCAGGTCACCATGAGCTACAGCCCGCAAGATTGGCAGGCCAGCCACCAGCTTTTGCAACAAAATGGCGTCACCGGTAGCTATATCGTGGTACAACCCACCTCGCGCTGGTTCTTTAAATGCTGGAGCGAAGAAAAAATGGCGGCCACCATTAGCGCATTGCAGGCCGAAGGGCACCAATTGGTGCTCACCTCGGGGCCGGATGCCAAAGAGCAAGACATGGTGGCGCAAATATTGAAACAGTGCCCACAGCAAGGGGTAGTTTCTCTGGCCGGGCAGTTGACCCTGCGTCAGTTGGCGGCGTTGATCGACCATGCCAAACTGTTTATCGGGGTTGATTCTGTCCCCATGCATATGGCGGCGGCATTACAGACGCCCTGCGTGGCGCTGTTCGGGCCCTCTAAGCTGGTCTTCTGGCGCCCCTGGCAGGTTATCGGCCAGGTGATTTGGGCCGGGGACTACGGCAACCTGCCGGACCCGGATGCTATTGATACCGGTACCGATCAGCGCTACCTGGACCTTATTCCTACAGACGTGGTGATTGCAGCCGCGCGGAGCACGCTTGCATGAAAGCATTTCGCCTGGCGATTGTTCGCCAAAAATACCGCCCGGACGGCGGGGCAGAACGTTTCGTTTCCCGTGCCCTGGAGGCGCTGGAACAACAAGATCTGGATCTGAACGTCATTACCCGCGAATGGCAGGGGGACGTCAACCCAAACTGGCACATCCACCTGTGCAACCCGATGAAGTTCGGGCGCATCAGTCGCGAACGCGGTTTTGCCGAAGCGGCTCGGGCTTTGTGGCAGAAAGAGATCTTCGATCTGGTACAAAGCCATGAACGCATCCCCGGCTGTGATATCTATCGCGCCGGTGACGGCGTCCATCGCCGCTGGCTGCTGCAACGGGCACGCCTGTTGCCGGAGTGGCGGCGCAAATGGCTGTTCTCCAACCGCTATCACCGCTATGTGATGTGTGCCGAACGCGCCATGTATGCCGCACCAGAGCTGAAAGCGGTGATCTGCAACGCCGAGATGATCAAACGGGAAATCATCGCCGATTTCGGCGTGCCTGCCGATAAAATCACGGTGATCTACAATGCCATCGACAATCAGAAATTTTTACCGGCGAATGAGCTACAGCGGCAACAGTTGCGGGCGCAGTATCAGATCCCGCAACAGGCGCACTGCCTGATCTTTGTCGGTTCTGGCTTTGAACGTAAAGGGTTGGCAGCCGCTATTCGTGCCGTTGCCGCCTCCAACAGCTACCTATTGGTGGTGGGCAAGGATAAAGCAGAAAAGCGTTACCGCTCACTGGCACAAAAGCTGGGTTGTGGTGACCGGGTGCGTTTCATGGGCGTACAGAAACAGACGTTGCCATTCTATCAGGCCGCCGATGCCCTGTTGCTGCCAACGCTGTACGATCCGTTCCCCAATGTGATTTTGGAAGCCATGTCATGCGGGCTACCGGTGATCACCAGCACCACCTGCGGTGGCGCTGAGTTCATCACTCCGGGGCAAAACGGCTTTGTCTGCGATGCGCTGGACATCAGCGCCCTCACCAACGCTATCGTTGCACTACCACGGCAAGCCCTGGGATCGAGCATGGGAGAGGCGGCACGGCTGCGTATCATGTCGGCCACACCAGCACACCTCTCAGAACAGCTCATATCGCTGTATAACCGACTGCTGGACTAACTTATGCGTATTCTGATGATTATCGACGGCCTGCCGGGCGGCGGAGCGGAAAAAGTGGTACTGACCCTGTGCCAGGGCATGCAGCAGTTGGGGCATGATGTCAGCCTGATCTCATTGCGCGACGTCTGCAACTACCCGATCCCCACCGGCATTGATTATCAGGTGCTCACCGACAACTGTCGATCGCCTTGGCGTAAGCTGACCGAGCTGGCACGCCGCGCCGCGATGTTGGATCGCGCGATTGCCGCCAACGAGCAGCAGCACGGCCGTTACGATCTGGTGTTTTCCAACCTGCATAAGACCGATCGTATCGTCAGCCATAGCAAAGTGCTGGACAGCACCCGGCTGTGGTTCTGCATTCACGGTATCCTGTCCACCTCCTACCTGGGTCACCGCACCGGCCTCGATCGCTGGCTGAAACGCCGCAAGGTCGCGGGCGTCTACCAACGGCAGAATATCGTTGCCGTTTCACAGGCAGTGGGCAATGACCTACAGCAAAACCTGGGGATTGCTCCAAACCGGCTGGCGGTGATCAACAACCCGTTCGATATCGCCGCCATCGAACAGCAGGCGGCAGAACCCTGTGAACTGGCGGGTAAAGACTATCTGGTGCACGTAGGCCGTTTTCATCCCCATAAACGCCACGACCGCCTGCTGAAAGCCTACGCCCTGTCTGGTATTCAGGCCCCCTTGGCGCTGGTAGGTACCGGCAATGAAACGCATATCAACGAGATCAAACATCTTGCCGCAGAGTTGAACATTAGCGATCGCGTGCTGTTCCTCGGTTTTCAGGCTAACCCCTATCCCCTGATCAAACACGCTGCGATGCTGGTGCTCAGTTCAGACAGTGAAGGGTTCGGTAACGTGCTGGTTGAAGCCTTGCTGTGTGACACGCCGGTCGTCAGCACCCGTTGCCCTGGCGGGCCTGAGGAAATTCTGGAAAAAGCGGGGTTAACTCGTGCGCTGGCAGAATTAAATGAAACCTCACTGGCGGAGAAAATGGCAGAGATTTATGCTCAGCCGCCGGTCATTAATCACCAGCAGCTACTGAGCTATGGCCTGGAGCCTATTTGCCAACAGTACCTGGCGTTAAAGAAATAAGTCTAGGCAGGTTTACCCTGCCTGGTTGTTAATTAATTCAAGGCCTGTATTTCTTGCCAAACCTCATCGACAGTAACATCGACGCAATCACCCGACTCGGTTTGCAGGATCCGATATTGCCCGCTCCACGGATGCCAAGACTCTTTATCCGTATCGCCAAAGAATACCACCATGCTTTTATTCAGTGCCGCGGCCAGATGCATCTGGCCACCGTCGCTGCACAGTACCCTGTCGCATAACTCGAAACCGGCCAACAGTTCGCGTACCGAGGCCGTTGGGTAAAGCGCTACCCTTTCATTCTGGCAGCCAGCCAATAACTGCTCGGCTCGCTTTTGATCGCCGATATCATCAGGCGTCAGCGTCCCCTGCGGTGACCAGAAGATCAGCACGCCGGTGGTGGGATCGGCAACCAGGCGGTTGATGATTTCGGCATAGCGCTCAATGGGCCAGCGCCGTTTTGGGCTGCGGCTGCTGATATGCACGGCAAACACCCGCTCAACCGGGGGCAACAGGCTATGCAAACGTTGCTGCGCTTGCTGCTGCTCTTCCGCAGTGAGGAAAACCTTCACCGGGGGAATGGGAATGGAGTGATCGGTGATGGCAGACAGGTAGCTGAAAGTGTGTTCCACCTGATGCTTGCCGTGAAAATCCGCCGCGCGGAAAGGATGATGAATTTCACTGGTACCAAGATCTGCACCAATAATATTTTTAACCCCGGCCATTTTTGCCAGGCGCAGGCTATATTTGCACCGCACCGGGTTAGCCAGAATGGCCGCATCAAACTTGATTTTTCTCAGCTGCAAAAATATCATCAGCCGTTCAAAATAGACTCCCAAGGTAGTCTCATTCTTGGCCTTGTGTTTGGCCTTCTTATAAACAAACACCTTGGTGAGATGCGGGTTATTTTTCACCACATCCTGGCTGACTTTATTGATAAGCAGATAGAGGTTGGCGTCAGGGTAAGCGGTTTTCACCCCTTCAATCAGCGGGGTAGTACACACGAGATCACCAATATTGTCGCGGCGGATAATTAAAATATTCTTCATTACAAACCTATCGGCGACATCTCTCGCCTGTTGTCCCAACCTGACACCGAGCCACCAAGTTAGCGCCTTTCCCTTCCGGTTATGGTACTATTCTGGATAACCCATATAAATGAAATTGATAGAATGCTGCTCCGTTTATATCAGGTACTACTCTACCTTATCCAACCCCTGATCTGGCTCCGCCTACTGCTGCGCAGCCGCAAAGCACCAGCCTACCGTAAACGCTGGGCGGAACGCTATGGTTTCTGCGCCGGGAAAGTAGTATCGGGCGGCATTATGCTGCATTCCGTTTCTGTTGGCGAAACCCTGGCGGCGATCCCGCTGGTTCGCGCCCTGCGCCATCGTTACCCTTATTTGCCGATTACTGTGACCACAATGACGCCAACGGGTTCCGAACGAGTGCAATCCGCTTTCGGTAAAGATGTGCATCACGTCTATCTGCCTTACGATCTGCCGGGTTCGATGCGCCGTTTCCTCGATCAGGTAGATCCCAAGCTGGTGATCATCATGGAAACCGAGCTGTGGCCCAACCTGATTAACGCCCTGCATCAGCGCCAAATCCCGCTGGTGATTGCCAACGCGCGTCTTTCTGCCCGTTCAGCGGCTGGCTACAAGAAAATCGGCGGTTTTATCCGTGATATCCTGCGCCGTATTACCCTAATCGCTGCGCAAAATCAGGAAGACGGCGAGCGCTTTATCGAACTGGGCCTCAAACGTTCACAGCTGACCGTCACCGGCAGCCTGAAGTTTGATATCTCCGTAACGCCAGAGCTGGCTGCCAGAGCCGTTACGCTACGCCGCCAATGGGCACCACGCCGCCCGGTGTGGATCGCCACCAGTACCCACGAAGGTGAAGAAACCATACTGCTGGAAGCCCACCGCCGGTTGCTGGAAAAACACCCCGACCTATTACTTATCCTAGTGCCACGCCACCCTGAGCGCTTCCCAACCGCCAAAGAGCTGACGCAAAAAGCGGGCTTCAGCTACACCACCCGCAGCAGCGGCGAAATCCCTTCCGGCAGCACGCAGGTCGTGATTGGCGATACCATGGGCGAACTGATGCTGCTGTACGGCATTGCCGATCTGGCCTTCGTCGGTGGCAGCCTGGTTGAGCGCGGGGGGCATAACCCACTGGAAGCGGCCGCCCATGCCATTCCGGTGCTGATGGGCCCACATACGTTCAACTTCAAAGATATCTGCGCCAAACTCTCCGAAGCGGGCGGGATGATCACCATCAGCGATGTCGATTCGTTGGTGAAAGAGATAGAAACACTGCTGACCGATGAAGATTATCGCCGCTATTACGGCCGCCACGCGGTTGAAGTGTTGTATCAGAACCAGGGGGCGTTGCAACGCCTGCTGCAACTGTTGGAGCCACACCTGCCGCCACGGAGCCACTGAATGAGCCACCGTAACAGCCTGTCGGTAGTGATGATTGCCAAAAACGAAGCCGAGTTGCTGAGCGAGTGCCTGCAATCGGTCGCCTGGGCTGATGAAATCATCGTGCTCGACTCCGGCAGCAGCGACAGCTCCGTCGCTTTGGCGGAAAGTTTGGGTGCCAAGGTATTTACCCATACCGATTGGCAAGGCTTCGGCAAGCAGCGGCAGAAGGCGCAAAGCTACGCCACTCAGGATTACGTACTGATGATCGACGCCGACGAGCGCGTCACGCCAGAATTGCGCCACTCCATCGAGCAGGTATTAGCCAACGCCGACGATAACGTCGTCTATAGCCTGGGCCGCCGTAACCTGTTTCTTGGCCGCTTTATGCGCCACAGCGGCTGGTACCCCGATCGGGTCAACCGGCTGTATGCCAATCAGCGCTATCGCTATAACGACGACCTGGTCCATGAATCCCTCAACACCGGCGGCGCAAAAGTCGTGCCACTGCAAGGCGATCTGCTGCACCTGACCTGCCGTGACTTTTTTGCCTTCCAGCGCAAACAACTGCATTACGCCGAGCAGTGGGCAATCCAACGCCACCAGGCCGGTAAGCGCTGCGGTTATCTGTCGATTCTCACCCACACGCTGGGTGCGTTCTGCAAAACCTGGCTGCTGCGGGCCGGTTTCCTCGACGGCAAACAGGGCTTGCTGTTAGCCGTGGTCAACGCGCAATATACCTTCAATAAATATGCCGCACTGTGGGCATTGGGCCGCAACTATTCAGAGAAGTGAACCATGAGCAGCAAAGCCATCTACCCAGGCACCTTCGATCCACTGACCAACGGCCATCTGGATCTGGTCACCCGAGCCTCACTGATGTTTGATCACGTGATCCTGGCCATTGCCGCCAGCTCGAGCAAAAAACCGCTGTTTACGCTGGAAGAACGCGTTGCCTTGGCCACGCAGGTGACCTCTCATCTGGATAACGTCGAGGTGCTGGGGTTCAGCGAGTTGATGGCGCACTTCGCCGCCCATCAGAACGCCAATATTCTGATACGCGGCCTGCGTGCGGTGTCCGACTTTGAATATGAATTGCAACTGGCGAACATGAACCGCCATCTGATGCCAACGTTGGAAAGCGTGTTTCTGATGCCTTCCGAGCAGTGGTCATTTATCTCTTCTTCCTTGGTGAAGGAAGTGGCACGTCATGGCGGCGACATCGCACCGTTCTTGCCGGATGTCGTCACCAAAGCGCTGATGGAAAAGCTCGCCGCGAAGTAATCAGTGCTGGCAGCGGCGGCAGAAGAAGGTGCTGCGCTGCCCGTGTTTGGCGCTCTCGATCGGTGTGCCACAGGCGCGGCAGGGTTCACCTGCCCGGCCATAGACCTGCAGTTCCTGCGCAAAATACCCCGGCTTACCGTCCGACTGCAGGAAGTCACGCAGCGTTGTTCCCCCTTGTTCAATTGAACGCAGCAACACCGCCTTGATGGTTTCGGCCAACAGATCCGCCTGCGCCTTGGTCAAGGATCCCGCCTGACGATCCGGTAGGATCCCGGCGGTAAACAGCGATTCGCTGGCATAGATATTCCCCACGCCAACCACCAGCTTGTTATCCATCAACCAAGGCTTGATCAGCGTACGCTTATTACGTGATTTCTCGTACAGGTAGGTGCCATTAAACTCTTCGCCCAGAGGTTCGGGGCCAAGATGAGCCAATACGTTGCTGGTGGCCAGATCTTCACACCACAGCCACGCACCAAAACGGCGCGGGTCGGTGTAGCGCAGGATAAAACCGTTGCTCATCACCAGATCGACATGGTCATGCTTACCTGCCTCGGTTTCCTCTGCCAGCATACGTAAGCTGCCGGACATCCCCAGATGCACGATAATCCAGCCGTGGTCCAACTCGATCAGTAGATACTTGGCACGGCGCTGTACGCTGCGCACCGGCCGATCGCTCAACGCCAGGATCTGCTCGGAGACCGGCCAACGCAGGCGAGCGTTACGCACCACCGCATACTGGATGTTGTGGCCAACAAGATAAGGCTCAATGCCACGGCGGCTGGTTTCGACTTCTGGTAATTCAGGCATGACTGGCTCCCTCTCTGCGTTTTTCTACTTTACCCTATGAATTTCAAGCTGTAGCTAGGCGACAAGAGCGTTAACTCCCTGGAGTTTACTTAGGTAAATGACAGGGATTCACGCTCGCAGGTAACAACGCTACAGCTTGAAAGGCGACGGGTAGCTTTATAAATGAAAAAACCCGGCCGAGGCCGGGTTTTCATTAATCCACTAAAATTATTTAATTTTAGCTTCTTTGTAGATCACGTGTTGACGGACAACTGGATCGAATTTCTTCAGTTCCAATTTTTCCGGCTTAGTACGCTTGTTCTTCGTGGTGGTATAGAAGTGACCAGTACCAGCAGAAGAAACCAGCTTGATCTTCTCGCGAACACCTTTAGCCATGATGCAGTTCCTTAATACTTCTCACCACGGGCACGCAGATCGGCCAAGACCGTCTCAATACCCTTCTTATCGATAACACGCATACCTTTAGCAGATACACGCAGAGTTACAAAGCGCTTCTCAGCCTCAACCCAAAAACGGTGTGAGTGCAGGTTAGGCAGAAAACGGCGTTTGGTCGCGTTCATTGCGTGGGAACGGTTGTTACCGCTCACCGGGCGCTTGCCAGTAACTTGGCAGACTCGTGACATGTCTTATTCTCCAAAAATCAAATCAGCTCGAGCTTCGTATAGGGTATGGCCGCCTCGTCAGGCTTTTAGAGCCCATCTCAGCAAACTTCATACTGAGGAGACTCTCGTCATCAGGTCAGAAACCTCACATCAGGTTGGAAACCTGCTGAGATAGGCTCTTAACGCCAAACCCAAGATTCTCAAAGGTGGCGTAGTATACGCTCTGAAGCGTAAGTGCTCAAGTCCCGAACAGCTAAAGATCCCTCAAGGATCGCGAAAAAGTTGCTTATAGCCATCCGCGCTCGGCAAAAGAGACGCATTCACCCCGGCCTATCACCAAATGATCGAGCACTCGGATCTCCAATAACTGGCAGGCATTAACCACTTGCTCGGTTATCAAACGGTCGGCGTGACTGGGTTCAGCCTTACCCGAAGGATGATTATGCGCCAGAATGAGGGCTGCTGCATTAGCCTTCAACGCCGCACGCACAATTTCTCTTGGGTGGACAACGACGCTGTTGATGGTACCAGCAAACATCTCCTGATGGCGAATAACCCGGTGCTGATTGTCTAAAAACAACACTAAAAACACCTCTCGCTCATGGTTAGCCAGCAAACTGTGTAGGTAATGCTGGGTAATTTTTGGGTTCAGCAGCGCATTTTCCAGCAAATGGGGGCCGGAAAACAGCCTGAGTGCTAATTCGGAAATTGCCTGCAACTGCGCATAGGTGGCAATCCCCAGCCCTTTCTGACTACGAAATTGTTCGTAGTCCGCCGAAACCAGGTGATACAGCGAACCAAAGTGCGCCAGCAGCTGTTCAGCCCGCTGTGAGACGTGCACCCCAGGTAGCCCGGTTCGCAAAAAGATCGCCAGCAGCTCCATATCGGATAGCGCCGCAGCGCCATCACGCATCAATTTTTCCCTGGGTGCCAAAGCCCCAGGCCATAACGACATATCCTGACGGCTCATTGCCACCTCCCTGCCTGCTACAGCAGCATGTCACGGGGAATTTCATCGCGCGACAGGTGATTGATAATATTGCGAAGTGTTACGAAAAACCGCATGTAACTGGCTGCATACACAGCAGAATCGCTCAACCTGGCAGCGGTTATGCTAAAATGTTCGCCTCTTTCGGTTTTCAATCGGACAATCATGATGACGGGACTTTCCGGCAAACATATTGTGCTTGGCATCAGTGGCGGTATTGCCGCTTACAAATGCCCTGAGCTGGTGCGCCGCCTGCGCGATAGAGGCGCCGAGGTAAGAGTGGTGATGACCAGCGCAGCCAAAGCCTTCATTACCCCACTGACGCTGCAGGCCGTTTCCGGTTATCCGGTTTTCGACGATCTGCTGGATCCCGCAGCAGAAGCCGCCATGGGCCATATTGAATTGGGTAAATGGGCCGATCTGGTGATCCTGGCCCCGGCCACCGCCGATCTGCTGGCCCGCGTTGCCGCCGGCATGGCCAACGATCTGCTGACCACGGTCTGCCTGGCCACGGATGCTCCGATCGCGGCAGCACCGGCCATGAACCAGCAGATGTACCGCGCCGCCGCCACTCAGGCCAATCTACAGACCCTACAAGGGCGTGGTTTGCTGCTGTGGGGGCCAGACAGCGGTAGCCAGGCCTGTGGCGATATCGGACCGGGCCGCATGCTGGATCCGTTGGCGATAGTGGAGCTGGCTAACGCTCATTTCTCTGCACCGCAGGATCTGCAACATTTAAAGATTATGATCACCGCAGGCCCCACCCGTGAGGCACTGGATCCGGTGCGTTTCATCAGCAACCACAGCTCCGGCAAGATGGGTTTTGCTATCGCGAAGGCCGCCGCCGCTCGTGGTGCGCAAGTGACGTTGGTCGCCGGGCCGGTCAACCTGCCTACACCGCCTTGGGTTACCCGTGTGGATGTCGTCAGCGCGCTGGAAATGGAGCAAGCCGTGCAACAGCACGCCACGCAGCAGAACATCTTTATCTCCTGCGCCGCCGTGGCGGACTATCGCGCCGAACAGATTGCCGATGAGAAAATCAAAAAGCAGGGTGATGAAATCACCCTCAAGATGATCAAGAATCCCGATATTGTCGCGGGCGTTGCCGCGATGAGCAAAAATCGTCCGTTTGTCGTCGGGTTTGCGGCTGAAACCCAGAATGTGGAAGAATACGCGCGACAAAAACTACTGCGTAAGAAACTGGATTTAATCTGTGCTAACGATGTATCGCTTGCAGAGCACGGTTTTAACAGTGATACCAATGCCCTGCATCTTTTTTGGCAGGATGGAGACAAGCGCCTGCCGCATAGCGACAAAGCACTCCTTGGCCAACGTTTACTAGACGAGATAGTCAGCCGTTATGATGAAAAAAATCGACGTTAAGATCCTTGACCCACGTATCGGTCAAGATTTCCCATTGCCGACCTATGCCACCCCAGGCTCTGCCGGGCTTGATCTGCGCGCCTGTCTGGACAGCGCGGTTGAGCTGGCACCAGGCGAAACCACCCTGCTGCCTACCGGCCTGGCTATCCACATCGCCGATACCGGTCTTGCAGCAGTGATCCTGCCACGCTCCGGTCTGGGCCATAAGCACGGCGTAGTGCTGGGTAACCTGGTTGGCCTGATCGATTCCGATTATCAGGGCCAGTTGATGGTATCCGTATGGAACCGTGGTCAGAAATCCTTCACTATCGAGCCGGGTGAGCGCATCGCACAGATGGTATTTGTGCCAGTGGTACAAGCCGAGTTTAATCTGGTGGAAGAGTTCGATAGCAGCGAACGTGGTACCGGTGGCTTTGGCCACTCGGGTCGCCAATAGATTGCGCCCGTAACAGGATAATTGGCAGGGATGGCGTCTACAATGCGGCACGGTTGGTACCGCACGGAGAATAAAGGTCTGCAAGACCATATACCCTATGGATTTCAAGTTACAGCCAGGCGACAAGTTTGTTCATCCCCAGTCACTTACTTTTGTAAGTGACTGGGGTGGACACAACGCTGTAGCTTGAAAGACGACGGGTATGACCTAAAAACACCGCACAACAGCGATCATATAAGCCGCACAGAGTTTGCTCTGCAACGGCCGGTGCGCGGGTTTTCGCAAATCTATACCCGAAGAGATTGAGGGGATAAGCCGTTTTAGCAAGGGTCTAATCAAACATGGCAGAAAAAGAAAATACCAAAAGGAATCGGCGTGAGGAGATATTGCAGGCGTTAGCCCAGATGCTGGAATCCAGCGACGGCAGCCAGCGCATTACCACAGCCAAGCTTGCCGCAAACGTTGGTGTCTCTGAGGCTGCCCTTTATCGGCATTTCCCCAGCAAGACGCGGATGTTTGACAGCCTGATCGAGTTTATTGAAGACAGCCTGATAACGCGTATCAACCTGATCTTGCAGGATGAAAAAGAGACGTTCAACCGTCTACGCCTGATTGTGTTGTTGGTGCTAGGGTTTGCAGAACGCAATCCAGGCCTGACCAGGATTATGACCGGCCACGCGCTGATGTTTGAGCAAGATCGCCTGCAAGGCAGGATCAACCAGTTGTTCGAGCGTATAGAAGCGCAACTGCGTCAAGTATTGAAGGAACGTAAGCTCCGGGAAGGAAAAGGCTTTATCGTCGATGAAACCTTGCTGGCGAGCCAGATACTGGCTTTCTGTGAAGGGATGCTGTCGCGCTATGTTCGCTCCGAATTCCGCTACCGCCCAACGCAGGATTTCGATGCCCGCTGGCCGCTGTTAGCGGCACAACTGCAATAATAAAGGATTGAATCGGTAGTACTCCATAGCCGTTTATACCCTATGGATTTTGAGTTGGCCGCTCTTGCGCATCCCTGCGCTCGCGGCATTTGTACATCCATGTACATCACAGCTAGGCGACAAGCTTACTCATCCCCAGGAGCTTACTTTTCGTAAGTGACTGGGGTGAGTAAGTGCAGGTAACAACGCTGCAGCTTGAAAGACGACGGGTATAACCGGGTTTAGCCCGGCGTTATTACTTTAAACCCCGTACTGCTCGCGATAGGCCCGCACAGCCACCAGGCTTTCTGCCATTTCCGGCTGTTCTTCCAGGTAAGCAATCAACTCCTTGAGCGTAATAATCGAGATCACTTTGCAGTGATAATCACGCTCCACTTCCTGGATCGCAGAAATGTCGGCACGGCCACGTTCCTGACGATCGAGAGAAATCAGCACACCGGCCAAGCTGGCATTATGGGCACTGATAATTTCCATCGATTCACGAATGGCCGTCCCGGCGGTGATCACATCATCCACCAGCATCACACGTCCCTGCAGCGGGCTGCCTACCAGCGTGCCACCTTCGCCATGCTCTTTGGCTTCTTTACGGTTGAAGCAATAAGGCACATCGCGATTGTGATGTTCCGCCAATGCCACAGCGGTGGTGGTCGCGATCGGGATACCTTTGTAGGCAGGGCCAAACAGCAGATCGAACTCGATGCCGGAATCCACCAACGCTTCGGCATAAAAACGCCCTAACAGCGCCAGATCACGCCCGGTATTAAACAGGCCGGCATTGAAGAAATAGGGGCTGGTACGGCCGGATTTCAGGGTGAACTCGCCGAACTTCAATACCTGCTTGCGGAGCGCAAACTCGATAAACTGGCGCTGGTAGGCTTTCATTACTGCTTCTCCTAATTTGGTCGGTAACTTTGGTTCTATTTTCCGGGCATAAAAAAGGCGACTGCTTGGTCGCCTTTAAAAATCAGTCTGCCAGCGCCGCTTTCTGCGCCTGGAAGATGGTTTCGATGCCCCCTCGGGCCAGCGCCAGTAGCGCCAATAGCTCATCGTGGCTGAACGGCTCACCCTCGGCGGTGCCTTGCACCTCGATCATGCGGCCATCTTCCATCATCACCACGTTCATATCGGTTTCTGCGGCGGAATCTTCCACATACTCCAGATCGCACAGCGCTTCGCCACCAACGATACCTACCGAAACCGCAGCCACCATCCCTTTCATCGGATTGGCTTTCAGTTTACCGGCGGCAACCAGCGCATTCAGCGCATCGGCCAGCGCCACACAGGCTCCAGAGATAGAAGCGGTACGGGTGCCGCCATCGGCTTGCAGCACATCGCAGTCCAAGGTGATGGTGAACTCACCGAGCTTTTTCAGATCCACTGCAGCACGCAGTGAACGAGCGATCAGACGCTGGATCTCCAACGTACGGCCACCCTGCTTGCCTTTAGCCGCTTCGCGGGCATTACGGCTGTGGGTTGAACGCGGTAACATACCGTATTCTGCGGTGATCCACCCTTGTCCCTGGCCTTTCAAGAAGCGCGGAACGCCCTCTTCTACCGTGGCGGTGCACAAAACTTTGGTATCGCCAAACTCAACCAGCACTGAACCTTCAGCGTGTTTCGTGTAGTGACGGGTCAGTGTCAGGGGGCGAACTTGTTGTGGTGCTCTGCCTGCAGGACGCATGGGCTCTCTCCGGCTTCTTATTAACGTTTGGCTGCGCATTATACGGGCTTCGTGACGTTATGCCTATCCTGCCCGCAGGTGCAACGCTATAATCGTTCCATCTTTTCCTATTTACGGGTACGCACAATGATCCGCAGCATGACCGCCTACGCCCGGCGTGAAATCAAGGGTGAATGGGGCAGCGCAGCTTGGGAGCTGCGTTCCGTTAACCAACGCTACTTAGAAACCTACATCCGCCTGCCTGAGCAGTTCCGCAGCCTTGAGCCGGTGATCCGCGAGCGTATCCGTGGCCGCCTGACGCGCGGCAAAGTGGAGTGCAACCTGCGCTTTGAGCTCGACCCAAGTGCACAAAGCTCGATGATCCTGAACGAAAAACTGGCCAAGCAGCTGGTTGAAGCAGCCAATTGGGTCAAAATGCAGAGCGACGAAGGGGAAATCGATCCGATCGACGTCCTGCGCTGGCCGGGCGTGATGTCCGCTCAGGAACAGGATCTGGATCTCATCAGCAACGAGCTGATGCAAGCGCTGGAAGGCGCACTGGATGATTTCATCGTGGCTCGCGAAAGCGAAGGCACCGCGCTGAAAGCCCTGATCGAGCAACGCCTCGACGGCGTGAGCGCCGAAGTGGTCAAAGTACGCGCCCAGATGCCTAATATCCTGCAATGGCAGCGCGAACGTTTGGTCAGCAAGCTGGAAGAAGCCCAGGTGCAGCTGGAAAACACTCGCCTGGAGCAGGAACTGGTGCTGATGGCACAGCGTATCGACGTCGCCGAAGAGCTGGACCGCCTGGAAGCCCACGTCAAAGAAACGCACAACATCCTGAGGAAGAAAGAAGCCGTTGGCCGTCGCCTCGACTTTATGATGCAGGAATTCAACCGCGAATCGAATACGCTGGCGTCCAAGTCGATTAATGCCGAAGTGACTACCTCAGCGATTGAGCTGAAGGTGCTGATAGAGCAGATGCGCGAGCAGATCCAGAATATTGAGTAAGTATTAAGTCGCTACCACTGGGTAGCTAAAAACCTTAGAGCCCGCACATTAGCGGGCTTTTTTGTAGTGATGAACTAGCATAACGAATCAAGAAAGTGCACACTTTTCATACACCAAGATACGCTCCTATCGCTGTTCCCCTGCTATTAGTTATACCGATATCGCATATCTTGTCACGGGAACTATCAGCCAATCATTTCAGCATCATGGAGATTTGAGATGAACAAACAGCACCAGCCTTTCGAAAACCTTCGCCTTCACACTGAAGATGGTAACGAGTATTGGTCAGCAAGAGATTTAGCTCCTTTACTGGAATATAAGGACTGGAGGAACTTTCTGAATGTTTTATCCAGAGCGACCCAAGCCTGTGAAACCAGCAACCTGGAGGTTTCAGACCATTTCGTTGAAGCCACCAAAAAGGTATTGCTAGGTTCTGGAGCTTACCGTGAATTAGATGATGTTCTACTATCTCGATATGCATGCTACTTGGTTGTGCAGAATGGTGACCCAAACAAACCCGTTATCGCTGCTGGACAGACCTATTTCGCCATCCAAACCAGACGACAAGAACTTGCTGATGATGAAACCTTCAAACGCCTGCGTGAAGATGAAAAACGACTTTTCCTGCGTAATGAGTTAAAAGAACATAACAAACAATTGGTTGAAACCGCACACTTGGCAGGGGTGGAAACAACTCTGGATTTCGCCATATTTCAGAACCATGGCTATCAAGGCCTATACTTCCAGGTAACCCTGTCCAAGAGAAACCGATAAGATAACGCCACCGAGCAACTGGTTTATATCTTCAATCGCGTTTTCAACCCAGCGAATCTGACTATCATAGATATCGAAAGGTAACGATAGATCATTTGAAAGCCACAGATCATCGAACTTGGACCAGGCCACGGCTATTATCTGGCCGTTATCAAACACCAGCCTGATAGGTAAATCATTCAATGGTTCCCACTGGTCAAAAAAGATCTCTGCAGTAGAGTAACCCACCAATGTTGCCCCCATGCACTTCCCAAATACCTTTTGTATTACTGCAACTTTGTTCACGCACCCTCCCGGTATCGCAAGTTCTGTTTCTCCGGCTCATCATTACCACTACAATAGCCGCCCCGGCAAGATAGACGAGCACGGTTTGGGACATCAATAACCCTAAGGAAAGCGTACAAATGCCAAAAATAAAAAGCCAAGAAACTCTGGTACGCGAGCGTAAGCGCTGGGTGGTGCTTGCGATACTGGTGATAATCATTACTGGCTGTTACCAGTGGTGGAAACAAGGGACACTGCGATACGAAGAGTGGAGCCCCAACCAGCAGTATGTGGTGCGCTATTATAAAACCTTCGAGTTTATTCCGCGCTTCACCATGCCTGGCGATGGCGGGCATTACTCCGGCTACATGCGGGTTTATGACCGAAACGGCAAGCAGTTCTACGAAGAGTATTCCGACCTGCTCGACTTTGTCGAAGGTCCATTCTGGGCAAAAGAAGGCGTCTATTGGATGGGTAACGACAATCAGGACATCGTTCGCCTACCCACTTCACCGGTAGATTGAAGCTTGCGGACAAGTGGCCTCCAGAAGGGAGGCTTAACCCGGTCAGCTATAAACGGCGGCCTGTTCTTCGGTGATCAGCTCCATCTTTTCAAGCCGAACCGCAATGCCGCGCAGTGAGCGCCCAAACGCCACGCTTAACGCCTCTATCGTTTTGCCACCGCTGTAGCCTTCCTCCAATAGCTTCCTGTCTTCTTCCGACCAGGGGAAATTGAAGTTGGCGGGCCTGCCTTCGGCAATATTTTTCTGCCGCCGCTCCTCGGGCGATAACTTCGCCTTTTTCACACGTTCCCGCTCGGCGTGAAACTCACCTGCCAGGGCAAACAACATCCGGATCGTCTCTGGGGAATGAACCAGCGAAGTATGATTCAAAAACTCCCCCGTTTCAGGGTTAATCCCCCTCGCCAGCGCACGCAGCGTCAAGTAGGTCTGCATCATGGTTTCCGTCCTTCAAAAATCTATCCGTCATTCTCGCAGCTCGTTCCCTGCCTATTTTCGCTCATAAAACGATCGACTCAACGAGTTGATCGGATCACGTGTTAATTTTGCGAAGCAAATTCCAAATTAACTCCATTTTTTGCAAGAAAATAACCACTTAAAAACAATAACCATCCGAAAAACAGGATATTTAATACCGTCGGTAATTCTCGCGACAATCAATGAAAAGCATTTTTTAAAATAGCATCGGGGTACGCCACATAAAGTTTTACATGGTAACTAATTAGATTAATTTATCTTTCCCTAGACATCGTCTGAAAGCGATAAATTAAGGATTACTCACCACGGCGCTGGCTACTTATTAAGGAGTATTTTCCCGCTAACTCTCCCTTATATTGATTTCCCTCAATAACGCTTGGGTTATTGCTGTTAGTTTGCCATGACTAAAAAACCACTGATAAGCATTAGGGAAAGCAATGGACGTCAATCGCAGACAGTTTTTTAAAATCTGCGCTGGCGGGATGGCTGGGACCACGGTGGCAGCATTAGGCTTCGCGCCCAAGGCTGCGTTAGCGGAAACGCGCAACTACAAATTATTGCGCGCCAAAGAAACCCGCAACACCTGTACCTACTGTTCCGTAGGCTGCGGTTTATTGATGTATAGCCTGGGCGATGGGGCAAAAAACGCCAAATCGACGATTTTCCATATCGAAGGCGACGCAGATCACCCGGTAAACCGCGGGGCACTGTGCCCGAAAGGCGCTGGCCTGCTGGACTATATCCACAGCGATAGCCGCCTGCGTTACCCAGAGTATCGCGCACCGGGTTCAGATAAATGGCAGCGTATCAGTTGGAATGAGGCCTTTGAGCGCATTGCCAGGCTGATGAAAAATGACCGGGATGCCAACTTCGAAGCCACCAACGCCGCTGGCGTAACGGTAAACCGTTGGCTCTCTACCGGGATGTTATGCGCCTCTGCGGCCAGCAACGAAACCGGTATGCTGACACAAAAGTTTGTCCGATCGCTGGGCATGCTGGCAGTTGATAACCAAGCGCGTGTCTGACACGGACCAACGGTAGCAAGTCTTGCTCCAACATTTGGTCGCGGTGCAATGACCAACCACTGGGTTGATATCAAAAACGCCAACGTTGTGATGGTGATGGGCGGCAACGCCGCTGAAGCGCATCCGGTGGGATTCCGCTGGGCGATGGAAGCCAAAAACAACAACGACGCCACGTTAATCGTCGTCGATCCCCGCTTTACCCGTACCGCATCGGTCGCCGATATCTACGCGCCGATCCGCTCCGGCACCGACATTACCTTCCTGTCGGGCGTATTGCTGTACCTGATTTCCAACAACAAGATCAACGCTGAATACGTCAAACATTACACCAACGCCAACTTGTTGGTCCGGGATGACTTTACGTTTGAAGACGGGTTGTTCAGCGGTTATGACGAAAACAAGCGCCAGTACGACAAAACCACCTGGAACTACCAGTTTGGTGAAGATGGCTATGCCTTGCGTGATGATACGCTCCAGCATCCGCGTTGCGTCTGGAACCTGCTGAAAGCACACGTCAGCCGCTACACGCCAGAAGTGGTGGAAAACATCTGCGGCACCCCGAAAGAAGATTTCCTGAAGGTGTGTGAAGTCCTGGCCTCCACCAGCGCGGCAGACCGTACCACCACCTTCCTGTATGCCTTGGGTTGGACCCAGCATACGGTCGGGGCGCAGAACATCCGCACCATGGCGATGATCCAGTTACTACTCGGCAACATGGGCATGGCGGGCGGCGGCATCAACGCCCTGCGCGGTCACTCCAACATTCAGGGATTGACCGATATTGGCCTGCTGTCCACCAGCCTGCCGGGTTACCTGACGCTGCCTTCGGATAAACAGACCGATCTGGCCACCTATTTGGCCGCCAATACGCCAAAAGCCACCTTGCCTGGCCAGGTTAACTATTGGAGCAATTACCCGAAATTCTTCGTCAGCCTGATGAAGAGCTTCTACGGCGACGCTGCCCAGAAAGAAAATAACTGGGGCTTTGATTGGTTGCCGAAGTGGGATCAGTCCTACGACGTCATGAAGTACTTCCAGATGATGGATCAGAATAAGGTCAACGGCTATATCTGCCAGGGCTTTAACCCGGTCGCCTCCTTCCCGGATAAGAATCAGGTGGTCGCCTCACTGGCCAAGCTGAAGTATCTGGTGATCATCGACCCGCTGGTCACGGAAACCTCCAATTTCTGGCAGAACCACGGCGAGATGAACGATGTTGATACCGCGTCGATCCAAACCGAAGTGTTCCGGCTGCCATCCACCTGCTTTGCCGAAGAAGACGGCTCGATCGCCAACTCCGGCCGCTGGCTGCAATGGCACTGGAAAGGTGGCGATGCCCCAGGCGAAGCGATTACTGACGGTGAGATCCTGGCTGGTCTGTACCATCGCCTGCGCCAGATGTATGGCAGCGAAGGCGGTAAAGGTGTCGACCCCTTGCTGAAGATGGGCTGGCACTATAAACGGCCAGATCACCCTGAATCCGAGGAAGTGGCCAAAGACAGCAACGGCTACGCGCTGGAAGATCTGTATGACGCCAACGGCAACCTGTTGGCGAAAAAAGGCCAACTGCTGGATTCCTTCGCGATGCTGCGCGATGACGGAAGCACGGCTTCAGCCTGCTGGATCTATACCGGCAGTTGGACCAGCAAGGGCAACCAGATGGCCAACCGTGATAACAGCGATCCGTCCGGGTTGGGCAACACGCTGGGCTGGGCCTGGGCATGGCCGCTGAACCGCCGCATTATCTACAACCGCGCCTCCGCTGACCCAATGGGTAAACCTTGGGATCCGCAACGCATGCTGATTGAATGGAACGGCAGTAAGTGGGTCGGGAATGATATTCCAGACTACAACACCGCCGCACCGGGCAGCGGCGTTGGGCCGTTCATCATGCAACAGGAAGGGCTTGGCAGGCTATTTGCCCTCGACAAAATGGCCGAAGGGCCGTTCCCGGAACACTACGAGCCGTTTGAAACGCCGTTGGGCACCAACCCACTGCATCCAAACGTGATCTCTAACCCGGCGGCCCGTCTCTATCCGTCCGACGCCAAGCGCATGGGTGATAAATCCGAGTTCCCTTACGTCGGTACCACCTATCGTCTGACCGAGCATTTCCACACCTGGACCAAGCACGCGCGCCTTAACGCGATCATGCAGCCGGAGCAGTTCGTGGAAATCAGTGAACGTCTGGCGAAGGAGAAAGGGATTGAGCAAGGCGATACCGTCAAGGTCAGCAGCAAACGCGGCTTTATCAAGGCGAAAGCCGTAGTGACCCGCCGTCTGCAAACCCTGAAGGTTAACGGGCAGGATGTCGACACCATCGGTATTCCACTGCATTGGGGCTTTGAAGGGGCAGCCCGCAAAGGCTATCTGGCCAACACCCTGACGCCGTTTGTCGGCGATGCAAACTCGCAAACGCCGGAATACAAGGCGTTTCTGGTTAACGTGGAAAAGGTGTAAGGAGCCGAATTTATGTCCATGCAATCCCAAGACATTATCAAACGTTCGGCCACCAACACCCTGACGCCGCCGCCACAAGCGCGTGATTACAAGGTTGAGGTCGCCAAGCTGATTGATGTTTCCACCTGCATCGGTTGCAAGGCCTGTCAGGTGGCCTGTTCCGAGTGGAACGACATTCGCGATGAAGTGGGCCACTGCGTCGGGGTTTATGACAACCCCGCCGATCTGAGTGCCAAATCCTGGACGCTGATGCGTTTCTCGGAAGTGGAGCAGAACGGCAAGCTGGAATGGCTGATCCGTAAGGATGGCTGCATGCACTGCGCAGATCCGGGTTGCCTGAAGGCCTGCCCGTCTGCCGGGGCGATTATCCAATATGCCAACGGCATCGTGGATTTTCAGTCCGAGCACTGTATCGGCTGTGGTTACTGCATCAGCGGCTGCCCGTTCAACATTCCACGGCTGAACCCGCAAGACAACCGGGCGTACAAATGTACCCTGTGCGTTGACCGCGTCAGCGTGGGCCAGGAACCGGCCTGTGTGAAAACCTGCCCAACGGGCGCAATCCACTTTGGCACCAAGGCAGAAATGCTGGACGTGGCACAGGAACGGGTCGAGAAGCTGAAGAAACGCGGCTTTGACCATGCGGGCGTGTATAACCCGCAAGGCGTTGGCGGCACCCACGTGATGTACGTACTGCACCATGCCGATAACCCTGAGCTGTATCACAATCTGCCAAAAGACCCGCATATCGATCTGTCGATCGGGCTGTGGAAAAGCGTGCTCAAACCCTTATCCGTGGCTGGCTTCATCGCCACCTTTGCCGGTTTGATTTACCACTACATCGGCATTGGCCCGAACAAGGAAGTGGATGATGAGGACGAGGAGGACCATCATGAGCAAAAGTAAAATGATCGTTCGCACCAAGTTTATCGACCGGGCCTGTCACTGGACGGTGGTCATCTGCTTCTTCCTGGTGTCGCTGTCCGGCATTGCGCTGTTCTTCCCAACACTGCAATGGCTGACTGAAACCTTTGGTACGCCGCAGATGGGCCGCATCCTGCACCCTTTCTTTGGCGTACTGATCTTTATCGCGCTGATGTTTATGTTCTTCCGATTTGTGAAGCATAACATCCCCGAGAAAGAGGACTTGCCGTGGGTCAAAGGCATCGTGGAAGTGCTGAAGGGCAATGAGCATAAGGTCGCTGACGTCGGCAAATATAATGCCGGTCAGAAGATGATGTTCTGGAGCATCATGAGCATGATTTTCGTGCTGTTGATCACCGGTATTATCATTTGGCGCCCTTATTTCGCCCACAACTTCCCGATCCCGGTGATCCGCTATGCGCTGTTGATCCACGCCGCGTCGGCGATCGTGCTGATCCACGCCATTCTGATCCATATGTATATGGCATTCTGGGTGAAGGGCTCGATCAAAGGCATGATTGAAGGCAAGGTCAGCCGCCGCTGGGCGAAGAAGCATCACCCACGCTGGTACCGTAAGGTCGAAGCTGAAGAACAGAAAGACGAGCAGTAAACCGTTGAAATTCGCCCCTTCGCATGAGGGGGCGACTATCTTCTCAAGCTACCACTGACCCATCAAAGATCTGCTGCATGCTCTCGATCAGGCTCAGCAATTCGCTCTTAGCTCCAGGCTTCCACAATGCCACCATCGGGTGCATCAACCCCTGTTTCCCCAATTCCGTATCGAGCCGCTCTACCTGCGGCAAGTGCTGCATGTTCAGATGAGTTGGCAGGAATGCCCATCCCAGCCCGGCGGTTAACAACGTTTGTAGCAAAGCCGGTTCATTAACGACCTGAATGCGATCGGCAATTTGCAGGCGCTTCGCCATCGGCTCGGGCAGGTCATTAAAGGGTATAAGTTGGGTGCTGGATGCCAGCGACAGCAAGGTGACCGGGCTGCCAGCGGGGAAAAAACCCTCGCGAGCATACACGGCCAACTCAATGGCCCCCAAGGCTCGCCATTTAAACTTTTCGCCAATCGAGCGGTTTATCGCCTGATAGACGCCAATATCTGCCACATCGTCTGCCAACGCCTGCTCGCCTTCGCCGCGCTCCATCATCAGCAAATCAAGCTGAATGCCGCGCTGGCCCAGAAACATCGCCAGTTCCGTTAAAAAAGCGCGCGGAGTAAAAGGGTCATAGCACAGCGTCAGTTTCTGCCGCACCTGCTGCGGAATATGTTGAGCCAGCAGGCTAAGGGCCTCTGCCTCCTGCAAAAACAGCCGCGCTTGCCGGTAAAGGCGTTGGCCCGCCTCGGTCAGTTGCAACGGTCGGGTACGGCGATCACACAGTGAATAGCCTAGATCCAATTCCAGATTTTCGATCAGTTCACTGACGGTGGTGCGATCCTTCCCCAACCGCTTGGCGGCCTGGGTCAAATTGCCGGTCTCACAAACGCTGGCGAAAGCTTCAATCTGCGCCAAGGAAAAACTTATCTTCCCCATCTCTCCTCCATAAAATTGCGGGGGATTTCCCCCCGCTCATCCACTCTACGATATTAGTTCGCGGGCTTACCATTATTTTGTTCACCTCATTCAGGTAAGGAAAATAACCATGAAAAAGTTCACACACAGCGTATCAGCCCTACTGGTGGGTGCTGCACTCAGCGCCAGCCTGGCAACCGGGGCGCAAGCCTGCACCCGTGCCTTTATGAATATGTACCCGGGCTATATGGTCAGCGCACGTAATCTGGATTTCTTCGGGCCGGTAGATCCCTCACTGGTGATCACGCCACGCGGTATTGCGCATAACGGCGGGGATGCGAAGAACGCCGCCCAGTGGCAAACCCACTACGGCAGCGTCGTGGTTTACGCCGACGACGTGTTCCCAATGGACGGTATGAATGAAAAGGGGCTGGCGGGCCATACACTGTTTTATATGAATGGCAGCCAGGTGCAGCAGGACAATCAGGACAAACCGGTGATCGAAAGCCGCGCCTGGCTGAGCTATATCCTGGATAACTACGCTACCGTTGATGAGGCGGTTAAAACCATCCGCAGCGATGTACGCCTGGCTGCCGCCCATATGCCTATCGATTACGCTTCGGATACCAAACACATCGCGATCGAAGACGTTAGCGGTGATTCGGCCATCATCGAGATCGATAACGGCAAAGTAAATGTCTATCACGACAAAAATTATCGGGTGATGACCAATCCCCCTTCTTACGATAAACAACTGCAGAACCTGGCCAAGTATCAGAATGCCAAACGCAGCGAGATCCCTGGAGGCTTGGAAGCGGATGAGCGCCTGGTGCGCGCCAGCTATGATTTGAAAAACCTGCCGCAGCCGGACAATAAAAACCAGGCACAGGGCTTCATCTTATCGGTACTTAATAACGTGGCTTATCCGATCGGCTCACCGGCAGAGCCAAGCGAACAAAAGGTCACCGACATGTATGCCAAATACAGCAAGCGCCCGGACCAGAACAAAGGCATCGGGACTTACTGGACGGCAATTTCGGATCTGAGCCATGCGGAGTACCATTTCAAGTCTGCCTTTGCGGCCTCGCAGGTTTGGGTGCCGCTGCATGACATTAACTTCAGCCAAGGGCAGCCGGTGCGTAAGATCGCCCATCTTAACGACTATGCCCAACAAGACTGGGAAGGTAACGTGCTGGCCCAGGCGAAATAACGCTTAACCCCCTATTTTTATAGGGGGGAATTTCACGATCAAACGCTGCTGGCCGCCGATGGCCAGCAATAATCTGAACGCATAACTCTCGCCCAAAGTATTTTGTTCTAATCGTCATGCAGGGTAATGAAAGGCACCACAGGCTGTGGCTAAATAGCGCTTTCCTAGCCTGTATGTCGTTCGGATTGTTTATGTCGCAAATTTTGCAATTTATTTTAGCCTTGGTGGTGATTGTCGTTCTCGCGTTATTGGTCAGTAATGACCGCAGGAAAATCCGCCCACGTTATATTATTCAGTTGCTGGTGATTGAAGCCGCACTGGCCTATTTCTTCCTGCATTCAGCCAGCGGACTGGGCGTTATCAAGCACGTGGCCGATTTCTTTGCCACCCTGCTGGCCTTTGCCGCGCAAGGCTCCGACTTTGTGTTCGGCGGTATGAGCAACCAGGGGCTGGCCTTTATCTTCCTCGGCGTATTGTGCCCGATTATCTTTATCTCTGCGTTGATCGGGATTTTGCAGCACTTCCGCATCTTGCCGTTGGTGATCCGTGTAGTGGGCACCTTGCTGTCGAAAGTGAACGGCATGGGCAAGCTGGAATCTTTCAACGCCGTCAGCACGTTGGTGCTGGGCCAGTCGGAAAACTTTATTGCCTATAAGGGCATCATTGCGGATATCTCCCCGCGCCGGATGTACACCATGGCAGCCACCGCGATGTCGACGGTTTCGATGTCGATCGTGGGTGCCTATATGGCGATGATCGACGCTCAATACGTGGTAGCCGCGTTAATCCTCAATATGTTCAGCACCTTTATTATTCTCTCGATCATCAACCCTTATCAGGTGGACGATGAGCCGGAACTCAAGCTGAATAAACTGCATGAAGAACAGAGCTTCTTTGAAATGTTAGGGGAATATATTCTCGCGGGTTTCAAAATTGCGATGATCATTGCCGCTATGCTGATCGGTTTTATCGCCCTGATCGCCGCCGTGAACGCCATTTTTGCCGCTATTTTTGGCATCAGCTTCCAGCAGATCCTGGGCTACGTGTTCTACCCGCTGGCCTGGCTAATCGGTATTCCGGCGCCTGATGCGCTGCGGGCTGGCAGCATCATGGCCACCAAGTTGGTCGCCAATGAGTTTGTGGCGATGATCGAACTGAAAAAAATCGCGGCCGAGCTGTCCCCACGTGGTTTGGGCATTATCTCGGTGTTCCTGGTGTCCTTCGCCAACTTTGCTTCCATCGGCATTGTTGCCGGTGCCATCAAGGGGTTAAACGAACGCCAGGGCAACGTGGTTTCCCGCTTCGGCCTGAAGTTGGTTTACGGCTCCACGCTGGTCAGCCTACTTTCGGCAGCGATTGCCGGGCTGGTGTTGTAATAACGATAATCCGGCTTGTTGCAGTTGCGGCAAGCCGGGAGTTACTTAAAACGCGACGCACACCGGCGCATCAACACGCATCACCGAGTCTTGGGCAAACTGTTGCTTATAGCGGGTGCGCAGCGCCTCAATGTTTTGCTCACTGGCCGCATCAGGGCTATGGATCAACATCAACGCCTTGCTGTTTTCCCGCGCCAGCTTGCCATCGTTCCCCAGCCATTGCCCTTTGGCATCAAACACCGATAACCCTTCTTTAAAGCGCGGGGTTACCTGTTGATCGACAAAGGTCTGCCATTCCGCCGCCGTAATTACCGGCCCTGCCGGGCGATTCAAGCCAAAATAGAGCGTGGTTTGGGTCATCGGCTCTCCGGTGCTACACGTTGCTGCCGGTTTTAACGGTGATGCCTTTTGCACTGGCGCTACACAGCCGCTCAACAGCAAGGTTATGGCAACGGTAGCCGCCAATATCGGGGTGTTTTTCATCTTGCTTTCATATTCCTTAAATAATCATCAACAGACACTAACGATAAATTTCTAATGCGTTACAAAAATCACAAGCAACACGAGAGACTATTAGTAAGAAACAATTACCTATTTAGCATTAGGTAAAGTAATTCGAAATCAGCACCAACAAAAAAACTCAGTGGTGCGTTGCCACCAGGCTCGTTACCCTCCGGCGTTGACATTCTTGCCCTCCGACCCTGTGAATCCCCTATGTTACTGAGCATTCTTTATATCATCGGCATCACCGCTGAAGCCATGACCGGTGCGTTAGCCGCAGGCCGCCGCCAAATGGATTTGTTTGGCGTGATTTTTATCGCCTCCGCTACCGCCATTGGCGGGGGCTCGGTGCGTGATATGCTACTTGGGCACTTCCCACTGAGTTGGGTAAAACACCCTGAGTATATTGTTATCATAGCCATAGCGGCAATTATCACCACCTGGATGGCGCCGCTGATGCGCCACCTGCGCCATCTGTTCCTGGTGTTGGACGCCATTGGGCTGATCGTTTTCTCGATCATCGGCGCGCAGGTAGCTCTGGATATGGGCCATGCCCCACTGATTGCGGCCATTGCCGCCGTGATCACCGGCGTTTTCGGCGGCGTGCTGCGCGATATGTTCTGCAACCGTATTCCGCTGGTTTTCCAGAAGGAAATCTATGCGGGCATCGCCTTTGCCGCTGCCTGGCTGTATATCGGCCTGCAATACCTTAACTTGCCGCATAACATGGTGGTGATTATCACTCTGGTTGCTGGCCTCAGCGCTCGCCTGATCGCACTGCGCTTTCGTCTTGGTTTGCCGGTGTTTAACTATCAGCACCCCGACCATTAATCCGCGAACGCATCGCCAAGCGGTTCGGCACGATCGGGAACCGCATCGAAGCCGCTGATATTGTGCTGCTGCAAGGTTTGAACCAGTGCCAGAAAGGCGGGATATTGCAAAAATTCCTGCACTTTTCTGGCCTTTTGCGCACCCATGCCAGCAAGCTCCTGCCACTGCGCCGACGTCATCTGCTGTACCTGCGGCCAATTTTGCAGGGTGGCCGACTGCGATGGCGAAATGGGGACGCCAAGGGCAATCGGCCAACGATCAAAAGGTTGCTGCCGCGCCAGCCGAAATTGGCGATAAAGGGCCTGCGCACGCTTCGCCCCCAGACTGGGCACCGCGCTGAGCTGTTCCGGGGTTAACTCCAACCAATCCAGCAGGTTATTTACCAATCCCTGATCGATAAGCACCTGCCAACCGGCTTTATTCAACCCGGTCATGTTCAGCCCATTGGCGCTACTCAACCAAACCAGCCGCGCCAGAAACTGCTGGCGACACCCAGGTTGTAAGGTAAAACAGCTCAGCGCATGATAATCCGCCGGTTTTGGCGCAATCAGTGTTGCCCTGGCAACCTCACGCCAAACCACCTGTTTCAGATGCGGGATGCCATGTCCCATCAGGCTAATCGCAATATGATCGCCAGGTACGATATCCCATTTTTGCCATAGGGCCAGCGAGCCCACGTTAACCCGCCGGATCCATTTATCGTCCATACGTACCGGATCCAGGTGTAACACCACGGCAATTTTGCCGGTGCGGCCAATGGCAAATTCAACATCCGTGACTCTGGCCACTTGCTGGGCTGGGGGATATTTCCAGGCTACCGCCCAGTCATTCGGTTTGGCCTGCCAGTAGCGCCCCTGAGGTTTTTGCCCTTGGTGAATCACCACACCATCGGTGACAAACGGCAAGGGGCCGCTGTACCAAGCTGCCCGCCACTGCTCTACCTCCGCCAACGTGGTGACCGGCTGTGAATATTGCTGCGGCAGCGTAAAACCCATGACGGCAAGCTGTTGCAAGCGTTCGGCCATGGTCAGGGGGCCATCGGGCCACGCCCAGACAAACAGGCCAAGCTGCTCAAGTTGCACTGTGGGCGTATTGCGCATCAGCATCCCGGCTACCTTGGAGCGGGCATTGATGCCCCCTTGGGTTTGCTGGTGATGATCGTTCACCATCAGAAACAGCTCCCCTTGCAGTACCAAATTGGCCGTAGACTCCGGTAAAACATTGGGGATAGCGGGGATCGCTTTAACCTTCGCCAGCCAGTTTTCACCCTTCTGCCCATCCCCCCGGCTGATGGCGTTCACCAAGACACCTTGCCGGTAGACCAAGGTTACCGCTACACCATCAACCTTGGGTTGCACCCACAGATCGTGGCGGCCCTGCATCCATTGTTCTACGGCACGCAAGTTGCGCAGTTTACGCAATCCGGTTTGCGCCACCGGATGCGGTACTTTGCCCTCTGGCAATGGCCGCGTACCGTCTTCTACTGCACCAACACAAAGCCGCCAATCTTGCAGTTGCAGCAGCAGGCTGTCGTAGATCTCATCGTCGACCGGGCTGTTACCCAGGCGATAATAAGCCTCATCCCATCGCCCCAGTTGATCATCCAGCACCGTAATTTCCGCCTGTAAGCGCTCTGGCGACCACACTGGACAGTCTCCAGCCCATGCCGAGCTACACAGCAATCCCACCGCCACCAGCGCCCGGTAAATACCTCTCCACATTGAGCACCTCCTTGCTTCCCGGCAGTAAATACTCAATCGCCTTTGCTGGCTAACGCCAAAAACCGGAGGTGCGAAACACTTCCCAAAAGGAATGTGCATTTGCTGAAAACGGCAAAAATTTCCAGATCCGTCGCGCAAATTGACTTTTTCACGCTGTTTTTAGCAGAAAGCGGCGGCCAAAATGCGAGCTAACGCTGCATACCGCCCGTTAGCCGTGTATACTGTGCAGAGAATTTACACATCCGCTGTAACTGACTTATCAACCGCTAGCAACGAACATCATCATGGCTCAAGGCACGCTTTATATTGTCTCTGCCCCAAGTGGCGCAGGGAAATCAAGCCTGATTCAGGCTTTGTTAAAGACGCAACCTCTGTACGACACGCAGGTTTCGGTTTCACACACCACGCGCGATAGCCGCCCGGGTGAAAATCACGGCGAACACTACTTTTTCGTCTCCAAAGACGAATTCCGCCGGATGATTGAGCAGGATGCGTTTCTTGAGCACGCAGAAGTGTTCGGCAACTATTACGGCACGTCCCGCGCGGCCATCGAGCAGGTACTGTCGACCGGCGTTGACGTCTTCCTGGATATCGATTGGCAGGGCGCACAGCAGATCCGCGCCAAAATGCCGCAGGCGCGCAGCATCTTTATTCTGCCGCCGTCGAAGGAAGAGCTTGGCCGTCGCCTGCGTGGCCGCGGCCAAGATGCGGATGACGTGATCGCCAAGCGCATGGCGCAGGCCGTCGCGGAAATGATGCATTTCGCGGAGTATGATTATTTAATCGTGAATGACGATTTCGATCTGGCCCTGTCCGATCTGAAGACCATTATTCGCGCCGAACGCTTACGTTTGGGCCGTCAAATGCTGCGGCATGATGCTTTAATCAGCAAACTATTGGCAGACTGAAGACAGTTTCAGTATTATGCCCAGTCTTTTCGTCACCTGTGGAGTAGCACAAATATGGCACGCGTAACTGTTCAAGACGCTGTAGAGAAAATTGGTAACCGTTTTGACCTGGTGTTGGTCGCTGCTCGTCGGGCACGTCAAATCCAGACCGGTGGTAAAGATGCACTGGTACCTGAAGAGAATGATAAGTACACCGTTATCGCTCTGCGCGAAATCGAAGAAGGCCTGATCAACAGCCAGATCCTCGATGTTCGTGAGCGCCAGGAGCAGCAAGAGCAGGAAGCCGCAGAGATCCAGGCGGTTACCGCGATTGCTGAAGGTCGTCGTTAATTAGACTGTGAGTCTGCCTTGTACCTGTTTGAAAGCCTGAATCTGCTGATTCAACGTTACTTGCCTGAGGAGCAGATTAAGCGCCTCAAACAGGCATACCTCGTCGCACGTGATGCTCACGAGGGACAGACACGCTCCAGTGGTGAGCCCTACATTACTCACCCGGTTGCCGTGGCCTGCATTCTGGCGGAAATGCGTCTCGATCATGAGACGCTGATGGCAGCCCTGCTGCACGACGTCATCGAAGACACCCCGGCCACCTATCAGGATATGGAACAACTGTTTGGCAAGAGCGTTGCCGAACTGGTTGAGGGCGTATCCAAGCTAGATAAATTAAAATTCCAGGATAAGAAAGAAGCGCAGGCGGAGAATTTCCGCAAGATGATCATGGCGATGGTGCAGGATATCCGCGTCGTACTGATCAAGCTGGCCGACCGCACCCACAATATGCGAACGCTTGGCTCGCTGCGCCCGGACAAACGGCGGCGTATCGCCCGTGAAACCCTGGAAATCTATAGCCCACTGGCCCACCGCCTGGGTATTCATCATCTGAAAACCGAGCTGGAAGAGCTGGGTTTTGAAGCGCTTTACCCGAACCGCTACCGCGTCATCAAAGAAGTGGTGAAAGCCGCGCGCGGTAACCGTAAGGAGATGATCCAGAAAATCCTCTCCGAGATCGAAGGGCGTCTGACCGAAGCGGGTATCCCCTGCCGCGTCAGCGGGCGGGAAAAGCACCTCTACTCCATCTACTGCAAGATGCACCTGAAAGAACAGCGCTTCCATTCCATCATGGATATTTACGCGTTCCGGGTGATCGTCAAGGAAGTGGATACCTGCTACCGGGTGTTGGGCCAGGCACACAGCCTGTATAAGCCGCGCCCGGGCCGGGTAAAAGACTATATTGCCATTCCCAAGGCTAACGGCTATCAATCGCTGCATACCTCGCTGATCGGCCCGCACGGCGTGCCAGTAGAGGTGCAGATCCGTACCGAAGATATGGATCAGATGGCCGAAATGGGGGTCGCCGCGCACTGGGCCTATAAAGAAAAGGAACAGGGCGAAACCGGCACCACCGCACAAATCCGCGCTCAGCGCTGGATGCAGAGCCTGCTGGAGCTGCAGCAAAGCGCCGGTAGCTCGTTTGAATTTATTGAAAGCGTAAAATCCGATCTGTTCCCCGATGAGATTTACGTTTTCACCCCGGAAGGGCGCATTGTCGAGCTGCCAGCCGGTGCCACACCGGTCGACTTTGCCTACGCCGTGCATACCGATATCGGCCACGCCTGCGTTGGCGCACGTGTTGATCGCCAACCGCATCCGCTGTCACAAGCTTTAACCAGTGGCCAGACGGTAGAGATCATCACCGCTCCGGGTGCCCGGCCAAATGCCGCCTGGCTGAACTTTGTGGTGAGCTCCAAAGCCCGCGCCAAAATTCGCCAGATGCTGAAAAACCTCAAGCGCGATGATTCCGTTAGCCTGGGCCGCCGTTTGCTCAACCATGCACTCGGGGGCAGCCGCAAACTTTCGGAAGTACCGCCAGAGAATATCCAGCACGAGCTGGACCGCATGAAGCTGGCTACGCTGGACGATCTGCTGGCAGAAATCGGCCTCGGTAACGCCATGAGCGTAGTAGTCGCGAAGAACCTGCAGGGCGATCAGTCCAGCCTGGGCTCCTCAAACGGTGTGCGCAACCTGGCCATCAAAGGCGCCGATGGTGTCCTGATCACCTTTGCCAAGTGCTGTCGCCCGATTCCAGGCGACCCGATTATTGCCCATGTCAGCCCGGGCAAAGGCCTGGTGGTTCACCATGAATCCTGTCGTAATATCCGCGGCTACCAAAAAGAGCCAGAGAAATTCATGGCGGTCGAGTGGGATATGGAAACCGAGCAGGAGTTCATTGCGGAAATCAAAGTGGACATGTTCAACCATCAGGGTGCGTTGGCCAACCTCACGGCGGCGATCAACGCGGCCGAGTCGAATATTCAAAGCCTGAATACCGAAGAGAAAGATGGCCGGGTCTACAGCGCCTTTATCCGCCTGACCACCCGCGATCGCATCCACCTGGCAAATATTATGCGTAAGATCCGTATCATGCCGGATGTGATTAAAGTTAACCGTAACCGAAACTAGCGCCTATGAGCCCCGAACGCTATGCGCGGATTTGTGAAATGCTGGCTACCCGGCAGCCCGACCTGACGGTCTGCCTGGAACAGGTTCACAAACCGCATAACGTCTCTGCGATTATCCGTACCGCCGATGCCGTCGGCGTGCATCAGGTGCATGCCGTGTGGCCGACCCCGCGGATGCGTACCCTGGTCTCCTCCGCTGCGGGCAGCAATAGCTGGGTGAGCGTCAAAACCCACCCCACCATCGCCGATGCGGTCACGCATCTGAAAGGCCAAGGGATGCAGATCCTGGCAACTCACCTTTCTGCCCGCGCCGTCGATTTTCGCGAAATAGACTATACCCGCCCCACCTGCATATTGCTGGGGCAGGAAAAAACCGGCATCACCGAAGAGGCACTAGCCCTGGCCGATCAGGACATCATTATTCCGATGATCGGTATGGTGCAGTCGCTGAATGTCTCTGTCGCTGCAGCACTGATCCTGTATGAGGCCCAACGCCAGCGGCAAAACGCCGGTATGTACCGCCGCGATCTCAGCACGCTGGATGCGCAGGAGCAGCAACGCCTGCTGTTTGAAGGCGGTTACCCGGTATTAGCCAACGTGGCAAAGCGCAAAAACCTGCCACGCCCGCAGATTGACGATCAAGGCCAAGTGGTTGCCGATGCCGAATGGTGGGCAGCCATGCAGGCAACGACGGTACGCCGATGAAAGGCCGCCTGCTGGATGCCGTCCCACTCACTACACTTTCCGGGGTTGGAGCCAGCCAGGCAGGGAAACTGGCCAAAATCGGCCTGAATACCATCCAGGATCTGCTGCTGCACCTCCCGTTGCGTTACGAAGACCGCACCCGCCTCTACCCAATCAACGATCTGCTGCCGGGCATTTTTGCCACAGTGGAAGGGGAAGTGCTGCGCAGCGATATCGGCTTTGGCCGCCGACGTATGCTGACCTGCCAGATCAGCGACGGCACTGGCATCCTGACCATGCGTTTTTTCAACTTCAACGCGGCGATGAAGAACAGCCTGGCGACCGGCCGCCACGTAACGGCCTATGGCGAAGTCAAACGCGGTACCCACGGCGCAGAGATCATCCATCCGGAATACCGTGTCCAGGGCGAAAACAGCGAGGTTGAGCTGCAAGAAGCCCTGACGCCGGTGTATCCCACCACCGAAGGGATCCGCCAGGCCACGCTGCGCAAGTTGACCGATCAGGCGCTGGAGTTGCTGGATACCTGTGCCATTGCCGAGCTGCTGCCACCGGAATTAAGCGGCGGTTTGATGAGCCTGCCCCAAGCGCTGCATATGTTGCATCGTCCGCCACCGGATATCCAACTGGTCGATTTAGAGCAGGGCAAGCACCCGGCACAAAAACGCCTGATCCTGGAAGAGCTGCTGGCGCACAACCTCAGCATGTTGGCCGTCCGTGCCGGTGCGCAAAGCTACCGGGCATTATCGCTAACGCCTGACGATCGGCTGAAAAACCGCTTCCTGGCCCAGCTCCCCTTCTCGCCTACCGGTGCGCAAACACGGGTTGTGGCAGATATTGAAACGGACCTGCAAAAAGGTTTCCCGATGATGCGTCTGGTGCAGGGCGACGTCGGCTCAGGTAAAACTCTGGTTGCTGCCCTGGCCGCGTTACGCGTCATTGCTCACGGCAAACAGGTGGCGCTGATGGCCCCCACCGAATTACTCGCTGAACAGCACGCCAATAACTTCCGCCAATGGTTTGAACCCTTGGGGATTGAGGTGGGCTGGTTGGCCGGCAAGCAAAAGGGCAAAGCACGCCTCGCCCAGCAGGAGGCCATTGCCAGCGGCCAGGTGTCGATGGTGGTCGGGACGCACGCTATTTTCCAGGAGCAAGTGCAGTTTAATGGTCTGGCCCTGGTGATTATCGATGAACAACACCGCTTTGGCGTGCATCAGCGGCTGGCGCTGTGGGAGAAAGGCGAAGAACAAGGGTTCCATGCCCATCAGTTGATCATGACCGCCACGCCAATCCCACGCACGCTGGCGATGACCGCTTACGCCGATCTGGACACTTCAGTGATTGATGAATTGCCGCCGGGCCGTACGCCGGTGACCACGGTGGCGATCCCCGATACGCGCCGGGCCGATATTATCCAACGGGTAAAAAGCGCCTGTATCGAAGAAGGCCGTCAGGCATATTGGGTCTGCACGCTGATCGAAGAATCTGATTTGCTGGAAGCCCAGGCAGCGGAAGCAACTTGGGAAGAGCTGAAGATTGCGCTGCCGGAACTGAAGGTGGCGCTGGTGCATGGCCGCATGAAGTCAGCGGAGAAACAGGCGGTGATGCAGGCGTTCAAGCAGGGCGAACTGCAATTGCTGGTAGCCACCACGGTGATTGAGGTGGGGGTGGACGTACCAAACGCCAGCCTGATGATTATCGAAAACCCGGAGCGGCTTGGCCTGGCCCAGTTGCACCAGTTGCGTGGCCGGGTTGGCCGTGGTGCGGTAGCCTCTCACTGCGTGCTGCTGTATAAAACTCCACTCAGCAAAACCGCCCAAAAACGCCTGCAGGTGCTGCGCGACAGTAACGACGGCTTTGTGATTGCCCAGCAAGATTTGGAAATCCGTGGACCTGGTGAGCTATTGGGGACGCGCCAAACCGGCAGTGCAGAGTTTAAAGTGGCCGATTTGTTGCGCGATCAGGCCATGATCCCGGAAGTTCAGCGCGTAGCGCGCCATATTCACCAGCAGTATCCGCAGCATGCACATGCGCTGATTGAGCGCTGGTTGCCAGAAACCGCTCGCTACTCCAACGCCTAATCAATTAACCCCTCTTGTCGCCAAGAGGGGTTATCATCACTTAACCGAACACCGGCAGCATCAGATACAGCTTAATCACGATGGCGTTAGCGATATCGATAAAGAACGCGCCCACCATCGGCACCACCAAAAACGCCAGATGCGAAGGGCCGAAACGATCGGTAATCGCCTGCATGTTGGCAATGGCCGTTGGCGTCGCCCCCATGCCAAAACCACAGTGCCCCGCAGCCAGCACGGCAGCATCGTAGTTTTTACCCATCACGCGGTAGGTCACGAAGATGGCATACAGTGCCATGACCAGCGTCTGCACCGCCAGGATCGCCAGCATTGGCAAGGCTAGCGAAGCCAACTCCCACAGGCGCAGGCTCATCAACGCCATCGCCAGGAACAACGACAGGCTCACGTTGCCCAGTACGGAAACCGCACGCTCAAACACCTGGTAGAAGCCCGTTGCCGACAGGGTGTTACTGAGGATCACGCCGACAAACAGCACGCAGACAAAGGTCGGCAGTTCAAAGGCGGTGCCATTCAATAACCCGGCAATAAAGTTACCGAGGCTCAGGCAGATGGCAATCATGGCGATGGTTTCTACCATCACCAGCGAGGTGATCAGACGGCCACTTTCCGGCTTCTCAAAGCCGCTCGGCTGCACGCTGTCATCCGGTGTGCCTTCCGGCGTTGAGGAGTGTTTCACCAGATAGCGAGCTACCGGGCCACCAATCAGGCCGCCCAGCACCAGACCAAAGGTGGCGCAGGCCATGGCCACTTCGGTGGCATTCTCAAATCCGTAGCGCTCGATGAACACCTTGCTCCAGGCCGCCCCGGTGCCATGCCCACCAGAAAGCGTAATCGAGCCCGCAATCAGCCCCATTAGCGGATCCAGCCCCAGCATTTTCGCCATGCCGATACCAATAGCATTCTGTACCAGCAACAGGCCCAGCACCACGAACAGGAACACGACCAGCGCCTTGCCCCCGGCTCGCAGGCGCGCCAGATTGGCATTCAGGCCGATAGTGGCGAAGAAGGCCAGCATCAGTGGGTCTTTCAGCGACATATCAAAGCCGATTTCCCAGTTAACCGTTTTCTTCAAAACCAATAGCATGACCGCCACCAGTAGACCACCGGCAACGGGAGCAGGAATAGTATATTTTCTCAGCAGAGGAATGGAGCGCACGCATTTGCCCCCGAGCAGCAGAACCAGCGTGGCGGCAACTAAGGTGCCGTAAGTATCGAGATGAAACATCTAGCTACTCCGTGTAGTAATAAAATCCAATAAATTAATAAGTTATAAAATTTACTCAGTTTTTTAACTTGATGAATGGTGGATTAAAAGTAAAAACGGCTAATAACACAAGAAAAAATGAACGAAAATGCGACATTAATGGTTTCATCATCGTGCAAAATATTAGTGCGCAACCGTTTGCTTTTGTGAGGCAGATCATTAAAATGCCTTCTTTGCCGCCTTTGGGAATGCCACACCATGTCCAGCCAAACCGCCGAGCTTGATGCCGCGCAAAAAGCATCAGCCCCCGTTTCACACAATAGTGAACTGATTTATCGCCTGGAAGATCGCCCGCCGCTGCCGCAAACGTTGTTTGCCGCCAGTCAGCATCTGCTGGCGATGTTTGTTGCCGTGATCACCCCGGCCCTGTTGATCTGCCAGGCGCTTGGCCTGCCAGCGCAGGATACGCAGCACATCATCAGCATGTCGCTGTTCGCTTCCGGTCTGGCCTCGATCCTGCAAATCAAAACCTGGGGCCCGGTGGGGTCTGGCCTGCTGTCCATTCAGGGCACCAGCTTCAACTTTGTCTCACCGCTGATTATGGGCGGGCTGGCGCTGAAAAACGGCGGCGCAGACGTGCCCACCATGATGGCTGCGCTGTTTGGCACCTTGATGGTCGCCTCTTGTACCGAAATCCTGCTGTCACGTGTACTGCATCTGGCGCGTCGCATCATTACCCCGCTGGTCTCCGGCATTGTGGTGATGATTATCGGCCTGTCGCTGATTCAGGTCGGGCTGACCTCTATCGGTGGCGGCTATGCGGCGATGAGCGATCACACCTTCGGCGCGCCTAAGAATCTACTGCTGGCAGGCGCAGTGCTGGTAGTAATTATTCTGCTTAACCGTCAGCGTAACCCTTACCTACGCGTCGCTTCTTTAGTGATCGCCATGGCCGTGGGTTATCTGCTGGCCTGGGCCACGGGCATGCTGCCGGAAACCGAGCCGGCCACCCAAACGACCTTGCTCACCGTTCCTACTCCGCTGTATTACGGCCTGGGCTTTGATTGGAACCTGTTGCTGCCGCTGATGCTGATCTTTATGGTCACGTCGCTGGAAACCATCGGTGATATCACCGCCACCTCCGACGTTTCTGAACAGCCGGTCAGCGGCCCGCTGTATATGAAGCGCCTGAAGGGCGGCGTGCTGGCCAACGGCCTGAACTCGATGCTGTCGGCGGTGTTCAACACCTTCCCGAACTCCTGCTTTGGTCAGAACAACGGGGTGATCCAGCTGACAGGCGTTGCCAGCCGCTACGTCGGTTTTGTGGTGGCACTGATGCTGATCCTGCTGGGGCTGTTCCCTGCCGTTGCCGGTTTTGTGCAGCACATTCCTGAACCGGTGCTGGGTGGCGCTACCATCGTGATGTTCGGTACCATTGCGGCCTCCGGCGTGCGTATCGTTTCCCGCGAGAAGTTAAACCGCCGTGCCATCATGATTATGGCGCTGTCGCTGGCCGTCGGTATGGGGGTTTCCCAACAGCCGCTGATCTTGCAGTTTGCACCGGACTGGCTGAAAACCCTGCTTTCTTCCGGTATCGCCGCCGGTGGTATCACCGCCATTGTGCTGAACCTGCTGTTCCCACCAGAAGAAAAATAAGCGCTCCCCGCAGCAAACCAACGGCCATTGGCAAACCGCTACTGGCCGTTTTTTTATTGTCTTTCAGGCCATTGCCCTTGAGCTGGCGGGCTAATTGCGGCATAAACAGGGTATCTTTTCTGTCCGCTACGGATCCACACGATGAAATTTATCGGAAAACTATTGATCACGTTGCTGCTGCTGATAGTGCTGGCCATTGTGCTGCTCTACATAGTGGGGCAAACCCGCTGGGCCGCAGGCTGGTTGAGTCACTGGCTCAGCGATCGTGGTGATTACCAGCTGTCGGTAGAAAAAATAACGCATTCGTGGAGCAAACCAGGGCAGCTCAGCCTGGAGGGCGTAACTCTCGCCCGTGCCAACCAACCGCAGCTCTTGGCGGCCAAGCAGGTCGATATGGCTTTCAGCCTGCGGCAAATTACCGAGCCACGCTATTTCGATAGCATCACGCTACGCGACGGCACCTTAAACGTTCAGCCTTTGCAGGGCGCACCGCTGCCGATACAGGCCGATGTGCTGCAACTGAGCAATATGGCGCTGCAATCCAACGATGAGAGCTGGCAGCTTAACGCGCAGAAGGTCAATGCCGGGATCAACCCGTGGCAGCCAACGGCAGGCCATGTGCTCGGGGATAACAATCAGTTCCAGTTCAGCGCCGGTACGATGGTGGTCAACGGAATTCCAGCCTCGCAGGTGTTGATCCAGGGCGAAATCAAACAAAACCAGCTGATATTGAGCGACTTTGGTGCCGATCTGGCACAGGGCGATCTGACCGGGGTAGCCAGCCGAGCTGCCGATGGCAGTTGGTTGGTTGAACGGTTGCGGCTGAGCAACGTCCGCCTGCAAGTACCAATGACGCTAGAACAGTTCTGGAGCCGCTTCACGGCATTGCCACCTATTACGGTGAAACGCTTTGATCTGATTAACGCCCGCCTGGAAGGTAACGCCTGGGCGGCGAACGATCTCGATTTGTCGATGCAAAATATCACCTTCCAGCAGGGGGATTGGAGTAGTCAGGATGGCGCGATCAACTTCACCGCCGACGACCTGATCAATGGCAACTTCCATCTGATCGACCCCATTATGGATATGCGGCTCTCGCCAGCAGGTATTGCTATCGGTCAATTCTCCACCCGCTGGGAAGGTGGGTTGCTGCGCACCACTGGTAACTGGCTGCGCGCCAATAAGCGCCTGCAACTCGACGAGGTGGCCGTTTCTGCGCTGGAGTACACCTTGCCCAGCAATTGGCGTGAACTCTGGTTACAACCGCTGCCAAGCTGGCTGGCGGAGGTCTATGTCACCAAGATGAGCACCAACCGTAACCTGATCATCGATATCAACCCGGATTTCCCCTTCCAGCTCACCTCGCTGGATGGTAACGGCAGCAATCTGCTGTTGGCCAGTGACCATCAGTGGGGGATTTGGTCCGGTTCGCTGAAACTCAACGCTGGCGGCGCCACCTTTAACAAGATCGACGTGCGCCGTCCTTCTTTGGCATTGGATGCGGATGCACAGCAGATCAACGTTACCGAGCTGAGCGCCTTTATGCCCGATGGCCTGTTGGATGCCAAGGCCAACGTCAGCCAACTGCCTGGTAAGCCGTTCACCCTATCCCTTAACGGGCGCTCGGTGCCTGTGAATACCTTGCAGCAATGGGGTTGGCAGCATGTACCGCTGGAGGGTGATGGTAATCTGCAATTGCAGTTGAAGGGATTGCTCAACAGCGATGGGCCGTTTAAGGCGTCTTTGCGGGGCCAGTTGCAGGCTACCAGCAAGGATGGGCAGACGCTGGAGCAGCAGGTGCCGTGACTGGAAGGGGTTTGACAGGCAGAACCTTAAGATTGATAACAAAGTGGCAATGTTGCTGAATTTGTAGAGGCACATATTCAACGACGGATTCTCTGAACGGGCGTAGCATGCGGCGCCCGTTGTCTATTTAGAGGATCGGATGAGGTTTGCCAGTAGTCTGAGGGGGCTAACTTTTGCTGTATCGGCCAGCTATTTTCTGCGCATTCTCACCTCGTTAGTGCTGCTTATTATATCTCTAACAAAGTGTCCGGGATGATTAGACCATATATGGACGCCCCGGGTGTCACAAGTACTGGTTCGATACGGTTTGCGACCATATATCCGGCGTCATTAGTA
>NZ_JAGQDC010000073.1 GCF_023282985.1 Serratia silvae
CAATAGGCGTTGCTTCCCGTCAGTCTTTGCCTCGCCACCGCCTGATTTCTGTCGGCATACTCCTCCGGCCAGTAACCTGCCCGGGTTCGCGGCGGGATAAGTGCTCTGATTTTCTTACGCCGCAGTTCGTCATGGCATAGTTTTGTGTCATAAGCGCCATCGGCGGAAGCTACCTTAATTTTCCGGTGAGTCTGTCGGATAAGACCCGGGAATGCCTCCGCATCGGTCACGTTGTTCAGTGACAGGTCAGCACAGATAACCTCGTGGGTATC
>NZ_JAGQDC010000074.1 GCF_023282985.1 Serratia silvae
TGGTTGAAGCGCTCGCCAATGGCGTAAAACAGCGCGACATCTTGCGCGGCAAATTGCATCGCCTGTCGCCGCTGCTGGACTCGCTGCTCGGCACGTGGTCGGACTACGCCAGTGCGCGCAAGGAAGAACTGACGATCCAGGCCGAGCACTACCGCAACGAGCAGGACGCGCTGCAAAACGATCAGCGTGGCGGCACGCAGGAGCTGATGCGCCTGGAGCGGGAAATCAGCGGCATCCAGCGTTGGTTGGGCGAGCTGTCGGTACTCAAGCAT
>NZ_JAGQDC010000075.1 GCF_023282985.1 Serratia silvae
GCTATGATCCGGACCCTGCGCCGCAAAGAGTACAAACTCCCCGGCGCTTGTTTGGCCGCCCGTGATCGGCCTTGCGCTCACCGCAACTGACCTGATTAGGAGAATCATCATGGCTTTCGAATTGCCGCCGCTGCCCTACGCACACGATGCCCTGCAGCCGCACATTTCCAAGGAAACCTTGGAATACCACCACGACAAGCACCACAACACCTATGTCGTGAACCTGAACAACCTGGTGCCTGGCACCGAGTTCGAAGGCAAGACCCTGGAAG
>NZ_JAGQDC010000016.1 GCF_023282985.1 Serratia silvae
CCCTACGGGTTCGAGCTTAGTACGCCCCTCCGGGGCGCCAAAGCAATGCCGCCTTCTATGAAGGCGGATTTTTACTACCCTCTTCGTGTGGGGGCTGATTGCTGCGTCCGTTTTTATCATCGTCAGCGGCTACCGATGCGTCAGTGCTGAATTTGATGATATTTTTGCAGACCGTATCTATTAAGCGTGTAAACTGATAGTTCATCAGCTGTCGCTCAAGACGTTGACCAGGCACCAGTGGCCGGTGGCAACGGATGCTTAAGAGATGGCAACGCTTTCTGATAAGCTTTTGCGTAATTCTCAACATCATATGGGGAACAAGATGCGGATTAAAGCCTTACTGGGTCTATCGGCAGCGCTGCTGCTGGCAGGGTGTAGCAGCACCAATGAACTGACCGCCGCAGGTCAACAGGTCAAATTTACCGACACCAAGCCTGCCGCAGAATGCCAGTTGGTAGGCGAAGTTACCGGCACTCAGAGCAACTGGCTGTCGGGGAGTGGTGGTGAAGGTAGCTCTATGCGCGGTGCGGCCAACGATCTGCGCAACAAAGCAGCGGCAATGGGCGGCAACGTGATTTACGGTGCTACTAGCCCAAGCCAGAACCTGCTTTCAAGTTTTGCACCGCTGGACAGCAAAATGATCGGTCAGGTGTATAAGTGCCCATAACGCTGGCATAAGCACCCGTATAGAACAAAAGAGGAATGCCCAGGCATTCCTCTTTTTGCATTCATGCGGCTACTCAGCTTTGCATCAGGCGCAGATCCAACGGCGTTTTGCTGGGTTCGCCGCCGACTTCACGGGTCAGGCGTGGTACCAGATAGCCGGAAACCTTGCTCAGCAAACTTTTCATGATCGCACGAGCCTCGTCGTCGCTGACCATAAAGTGGGCAGCGCCCTGCACCTTATCCAACACGTGGAGGTAGTAGGGCAGGATCCCAGCATCAAACAGAGCGTTACTCAGCGCAGCCAGCGTATCAGCGTTATCATTGATCCCCCTGAGCAGCACGCTCTGGTTCAACAGCGTCACTCCGGCGCTACGCAATTGTGCCATACTGGCGCGCAGTGGTGGGTCAATCTCGTTGGCATGATTGATATGGGTGACCATCAGCACCTGCAGGCGCGATGCCGAGAAGCGTTGGCACAGCGTGGTGGTGATACGGGCAGGGATCACCACTGGCAAGCGGGTATGAATACGCAGGCGTTTGAGGTGTGGGATGGCCTCCAGTTCCCCGATCAGCCAATCGAGTTCATGGTCTTTAGCCATCAGCGGATCGCCACCGGAGAAAATAATTTCATCCAGTTCCGGGTGTTGACGGATATACTCCAACGCTTGAAGCCAGTTTGCCTTGTTGCCCTGGTTCTCCTGATAGGGGAAATGACGGCGGAAACAGTAGCGGCAGTTAACCGCACAGCCGCCTTTTACCAATAGCAGGGCGCGGTTGCGATACTTGTGCAGCAACCCCGGCACCACGCTGCGTTGTTCATCCAGCGGATCGGTCGTGAAGCCTGGGGCATCGATGAATTCTGCGCTGGCGGTGAGTACCTGGCGCAGCAGCGGGTCATTGGCATCGCCGGGTTGCATACGCGCGGCAAAGGCTCGCGGCACGCGTAGCGCAAACAGGCGGCGTGCATCGCGCCCCTGTGGCAGTTCCGGGTGCGTATTTAGTGACAGAAGTTGCAGTAATTCATCGGGGTCGGTAATAACATCGGCGAGTTGATGCAACCAATCTTCTCTATGCGCCGTGTTTTGGGTTATAATGTGTGCCATTTTTTTGGCTAAGCTACCAGTTTAAATTTTCAGAGGGCCATCATGGCGACTTATTCTAGCAACGATTTCCGTCCGGGTCTTAAAATCATGTTCGAAGGCGAACCTTACGCTGTCGAATCCAGCGAGTTCGTCAAACCAGGTAAAGGCCAGGCTTTTGCGCGTGTAAAAATGCGTCGCCTGCTGACCGGCACCCGCGTTGAAAAAACCTTTAAGTCTACCGACTCTTGCGAAGGCGCGGATGTAGTAGATACCAACATGAACTACCTGTACAACGACGGCGAGTTCTACCATTTCATGCACCCTGAGACTTTTGAACAGCATCAGGTTGATGAGAAAACCGTTTCTGACGTGGCTAAATGGCTGCAGGACAACGCGGAGTGTATCGTCACCCTGTGGGATGGCCGTCCTATCGCTGTGTTGCCACCGAACTTCATCGAAGCAGAAATCACTGATACCGATCCAGGCCTGAAAGGCGACACCGCAGGTACCGGCGGCAAGCCAGCTACCCTGAGCACTGGCGCAGTGGTTAAAGTGCCATTGTTCGTGCAGATTGGCGAAGTGATCAAGGTTGACACCCGCTCTGGCGAATACGTCTCCCGCGTTAAATAAGTTTCAACAAAGGGGAACTCCAGTGGTTCCTCTTTGTTATCCCTTCCCGTCACACGTTGGCAGATCCGCATGATGAAAAAAACGCTGTTGGCCGTGGTCTCTCTGTTGTTGTTGGTGTCTCTTAGCGGCTGCAATACCTTCCGTGGTTTTGGTGAAGACGTTCAACACCTAGGCGGCGCGATTTCCCGTAGCACTGGCTGAAATCAATTAGCACCATTAATCGGATGATACAGAAAAGTCCGTTTATTCCTGCAACTCCCCTGATTTTTACTACGCTTAGAGAGCCACTAATAAAAAATAAGGGTAATCTTATGCTGAAGAAAAGTATTATCGCCATTTTCTCCTTGTTGATCCTGTCATCGCTGGTGGGTTGCAATACCACCGCTGGCGTGGGCAAAGATGTTGAGGCTGGCGGCAAGGCAATCCAGCGTAGCGCAGAGTAATTTCCTTTGGGTTCAACGGTATTCCACGGCAACGCTTAATTTTCCCTTCCGTGGAATGCCCATTTAGTCGTCTTGTTTATTGCCACTGTCGTTGGCTATAATCAATGCGTTCAATCAGCCAAGTGGGACGACCCGCCTGCGCTTCTGTTGTCTGGGGACGACCCCACCCGTTCTGGAGCCAGTTTCATGGCATGGATCATTTTACTTTTCGCCGGCCTGTTAGAGGTCGTCTGGGCTATTGGCCTGAAATATACCCACGGTTTTACCCGTTTGACCCCTAGTTTGATTACCGTCGCTGCGATGGTGGTGAGCATGGTGTTGCTGGCGCATGCCATGAAAACGCTGCCTGCTGGCACGGCTTACGCCGTGTGGACCGGGATTGGGGCGGTGGGCGCTGCGGTAATGGGCATGGTGCTGCTCGGTGAGTCGACCAACATCATGCGCATTCTCAGCCTGTGTCTGATTGTAGCCGGGATACTGGGGCTAAAATTCAGCAGTCAATGAGTGGGCTGTTGATTGACCCAGATGAGCGCTGCGGTATCAAAGCCGTAGCCCTTGGCAATTTGCACTAGTCTGTCGCGCGTGGCGGTTTCCAACGTCGGCGTGCGCGACAATATCCACAGATAGTCGCGGTTTGGGCCACAAACCAGCGCATAACGGTACTCAGGATCGAGTTCGATGACGTTATAGCCGCCATAGAAAGGGCCGAAGAATGAGACTTTCAGCGATGCCGTTTGCGGCGAACCGATAAAGTACGCCTTGCCTTCGCTCTCCTGCCACTGCTGTTTTTTACTATCGAAACCCCGGTTAATCACCTTCAGACCGCCGTCTGTGCGCGGGCTGTAATTAGCCGTAACCTGCTCCAAGCCTCGTTCAAAGCGGTGATCCAGACGCGCTATTTCGTACCAGGTGCCCAGATAGCGTTTGCTATCGAAGTTATCTATGACCTTGACGTCCTTCGGTGGTGTCACGCTGCAGGCAACGGAAACGAGGGCGGAAAATATGACACAAAGCTTTGACCAAAAACGCATGGATGACTCCTGTTCTTCAGTTACAGATAAACAGTGTAGTCGACAGAGTGGGCATAGCGGAATAGGCGGCCAACGGGAGTTGGCCGCCAGAGGTCTTACAGCGTCACGACCCCGATCAGGGTAACGACGCTCAGGATGGCAGCCAGGCCGTAGAATACCCATTTGCCTGCAGGCACGTGGATTTTCAGATCGTGCATGGCATGGTGGATACGGTGTAGCCCGCACCACAATGGCAAAATGATCATCAGCAGCAGGAACAGGCGGCCGATCCAGCTTTGGCAAAACGCCAGGACGCGTTCATAACCTAAAGCTTCGCCGGGAAACAGGCCGAGTGGCAGCAGGATGCCGATCAGCAGCACGATAGCCGGGGCAACGATCGCTCCCCACATACCGCCAGCGCCAAATAATCCCCAGAAAACCGGCTCGTCAGAGCGCTTAGGTGATTGATTTATCATGTTTCCTCCGGATTACAGTAACGCTACGGCGAGAATGATCACGGTGACGACGGTCGTCACTGCCCACAGCGCCTTAACGATCGGCTCCGGCCCCATTTTCTCGCTGTTGACGACGATATTGGCGGCTTTAGGTGCCAGATCGAACCAGGTTTTGGTATGCAGCGCGGCGGCCAGCAGGGCGATGATGTTAATCAACAGCACCAGCGGGTTTTGCAGGAAGCCGACAAACCCGGCCCAGCTCTCAGGGCCGCCCTTCAGGGCAAACACGCCGTAGATCAGCACGATGCTGAACCACACCGCCAGCACCGAAGTGCCTTCACGCAGCATGTAGAAACGGTAGAAACCTAGCTTTTGCCACCAGGTTGGCGTCATGGTACGCACATAGGGCTTGCGTTGTGTTGTCATTGCTGTCTCCCCTCCCTTATTGCGGTTTCAGCATTGCGATCATGAAGTCTTTGGCACTCTCTACCTTGCCCTGCTGGATCGCAGCGGCCGGATCGACGTGTTTTGGACAGACTTCAGAGCAGTAGCCAACAAACGTACAGGACCAGACACCGTTCTGGCCGTTAAGCAGCGGCATACGTTGTTTCTTGCCGTGGTCACGGTTATCCAGGTTATAACGGTGCGCCAGCGTAATCGCCGCCGGGCCGATGAACTCCTGATTCAGGCCGAACTGTGGGCAAGCGGCATAGCACAGGCCACAGTTGATGCAGCCGGAGAACTGGTGGTATTTCGCCATTTGCGCCGGGGTCTGCACGTTCGGGCCATCTTCCGGTTTGCGGTCGTTGCCGATGATGTAAGGCTTAATCGCTTCCAGGCTCTCGATAAAGTGGGTCATATCCACCACCAGATCGCGCTCGATCGGGAAGTTACCCAGCGCCTCGACCTTCATGCCGTCGGTATATTCACGCAGGAAGGTTTTACAGGCTAATTTAGGTACGCGGTTGACCATCATGCCGCAAGAGCCACAGATCGCCATACGGCACGACCAACGGTAGGACAGGTCTGGCGCCAGGTTATCTTTGATATAGCCCAGTGCGTCCAGCAGCGAAGTCTGCTCATCGTAAGGCACGCTAAAGGTCTCGAAATGCGGCTCGGCGTCGCGTTCCGGGTTATAGCGCATGACCTCGATTTTCAGGGTTTTCAGCTCAGCCATTCGCCTGCTCCTTATCCTTTCTCTCTTTGTCCTGCGCTTCGGCTGCTGCGCCATAAACACGCTTGGCCGGTGGCAGTTTGGTAATTTTCACGTCGCTGTACTCCAGGCGTGGTGCACCGTTCGGGTTATGGAACGCCAGCGTATGTTTCAGGAAGTTCACGTCGTCACGCTCGGTACAACCTTCATCCAGACGCTGGTGTGCGCCACGAGACTCTTTACGGTTGAAGGCCGAGTGCGCCATACATTCGGCAACGTCCAGGCCATAGCCCAGCTCGATGGTGTACAGCAGATCGGTGTTGAACACGCTGGAGTTGTCGGTGATTTTGACGCGCTTGAAGCGCTCTTTCAGCTCCGCCAGCTTATCGATGGTTTTTTGCATCAGCTCCGGCGTACGGTAGATACCACAGCCTTCTTCCATCGACAGACCCATTTCATCGCGGATCTTCGACCAGTTCTCGCTGCCTTCTTGCTTCATCAGGTTGCTGAGGCGGGTTTCCACGTCGCGGCCCTGCGCTTCAAGCGCGCTGCCGTTAGCGGGGCCGCTTTCCAGTGCGCGGCGGGCGGCGTGCTCACCTGCCACACGCCCAAACACCACCAGCTCAGCCAGTGAGTTGGAGCCCAGGCGGTTCGCGCCGTGCAGACCAACCGAGGAACATTCGCCGACGGCGAACAGACCTTTGATGCGGGTTTCACAGTTCTGATCGGTTTCGATACCGCCCATGGTGTAGTGCGCGGTTGGGCGTACCGGGATCGGATCCTTGACCGGATCGACACCCACGTAGGCTTTCGCCAGTTCACAGATGAACGGCAGACGCTCCAGCAGTTTCTTCTCGCCCAGGTGGCGCAGATCCAGATAGACCACGTCGCCGCGTGGAGTGGCGATGGTGCGGCCAGCACGCCATTCGTGCCAGAAAGCCTGCGACACTTTGTCACGCGGGCCCAGCTCCATATATTTGTTCTTCGGCTCGCCCAACGGGGTTTCCGGGCCCATCCCGTAGTCTTGCAGGTAGCGGTAGCCGTCTTTGTTAACCAGAATACCGCCTTCACCGCGGCAGCCTTCGGTCATCAGGATACCTGAGCCTGGCAGGCCGGTTGGGTGATACTGTACAAACTCCATGTCGCGCAGTGGTACGCCGTGGTGGAACGCCATCCCCATACCGTCGCCGGTGACGATGCCGCCGTTGGTGTTATAACGATAAACACGGCCAGCACCGCCGGTGGCCATGATGATCGCGTTGGCACGGATCTGCACGCGGGTGCCTTCCATCATGTTCATGGCCACCACGCCGCGCGCCTGGCCATCATCTACCAGCACGTCCAGCACGAAGTGCTCATCAAAACGTTGGATTTGCGGATACTTCAGCGAGGTCTGGAAGAGGGTATGCAGCATGTGGAAGCCGGTTTTATCGGCGGCAAACCAGGTACGCTCGATCTTCATGCCACCAAAGCGGCGCACGTTGATCGAACCGTCTGGCTTACGGCTCCACGGGCAGCCCCATTGCTCCAACTGCGCCATTTCGCGTGGGCAGCTGTGAACAAAGTGATCGACCACGTCTTGCTCACACAGCCAGTCGCCACCGGCTACGGTGTCCTGGAAGTGATAGTCGTAGCTGTCGTGATCCTGAGTGACTGCGGCGGAGCCCCCTTCGGCGGCTACCGTGTGGCTGCGCATCGGATAAACTTTAGATATCAGCGCGATTTTCAGTTGGGGATTGGCTTCTGCGGCGGCTATGGCTGCCCGTAAACCAGCTCCCCCAGCACCAATGATGGCTAGGTCGGCGTTAAAGGTTTGCACTGCACTCCTCCAATATTCTTGTTAAAACGACAAATTAATAATCTATGCTTAATATTTATAAAATTGCTTCGGGTGCTAAGTTTGTTCAGCGACTTTTTAGACTAAAAATTAAGGATAGATAACTGTTACCGAATATAGGGTTATCACTATACCTAAAGTTAAGTAGTAGAAATTTGATGTGATCGATTGTTTTGCCTTTTAACCGTTACGCAAGAGGCATTCCTGCAAAAATAAGGTGTTGCCTCGCCTTTGTCTTTGATTAACGCGATTGTTGGTGGTTTATATGGCTTATATGTTTTTTATGATTTTAATGTAGACCAGCGGGCACAATAGCCAAGAATTTGTTTGCATGAGAGGATGCGAGTAGACTGCATCCCCTGTTTGATTTCGGAGTAATTACCATGAGCGAAACGGCAAGCTGGCAGCCAAGTGCACCCATCGCCAATTTGTTGAAGCGCGCAGCGATACTGGCTGAGATCCGGCGTTTCTTTGCCGATCGTGGCGTATTGGAGGTTGAGACCCCGGCGATGAGCCAGGCGACAGTCACTGACATCCATCTGGTTCCGTTCCAGACGCGTTTCGTCGGCCCGGGCGCGGCAGATGGCCTGACGCTGTACATGATGACCAGCCCGGAATATCACATGAAGCGCCTGCTGGCGGCAGGTAGCGGCCCGATTTATCAGCTGGGGCGTAGCTTCCGTAATGAAGAAGCGGGGCGGCATCACAACCCTGAATTCACTATGCTGGAATGGTATCGTCCGCACTATGATATGTACCGCCTGATGAACGAGGTGGACGATCTGCTGCAACAGGTGCTGGATTGCGATAGTGCCGAAACCCTGTCCTATCAGCAGGCGTTCCTGCGCCATCTGGATCTCGATCCGCTGTCGGCGGAGAAGGCACAACTGCGTGAGGCTGCGGCCAAGCTCGATCTGAGCAATATTGCTGATACGGAAGAAGACCGCGATACCTTGCTGCAACTGCTGTTTACCGTGGGCGTTGAGCCTCATATCGGCCGTGATAAACCGGCATTCGTTTACCACTTCCCTGCCTCTCAGGCCTCTCTGGCAGAGATCAGTACCGAAGATCACCGTGTCGCAGAGCGGTTTGAGGTTTATTTTAAAGGCCTTGAGCTGGCGAATGGTTTCCGCGAGTTGACCGACGGCGATGAGCAACGCCAGCGCTTTACGCAGGACAATCGTAAACGCGTGGCACGTGGTTTGCCGGAGCACCCGATTGATAACAACCTACTGGATGCCTTGAAGCATGGTATGCCGGAGTGTGCTGGTGTAGCGCTGGGGGTTGATCGTTTAGTGATGTTGGCGCTGGGAGCCGAAAGCCTGAGCGAAGTGATTGCGTTTCCCGTTAGCCGAGCATAACGTTTTCGCATCAATGAAAAAGGGTTCGGCATGCCGAACCCTTTGCATTTATAGCCCGCCCGACTCGCGGCGCGTGGTGTGACGCGCTGGAGTTGAAGGCGGCGTACGGCCATTACTGGTCATGCGCGATAGTGTCTCGGTACGAACCTGGAACGGTGGGTATGGCAGCGTAATGCCGTGTTCACGGTAACCGGCCAGGATCAACTGGTGGATCTCGTGACGCAACGGCATACGGTGGCCCATTTCGGCGGCGTAGATACGCAGCTCGAAGATCTGAATACCCTGTTGCAGATCGACCAGATAGGCTTCCGGTGTTGGGTTATCCAGCACCAGTGAGCAACGTTCGGCCGAGTTGATCAGGATCTTGGTCACCTCTTCCGTATTCGCCTCTGCCGGCGCCGGTACGGTCAGCACCACACGGGTCAGCGTATCCGACAGCGACCAGTTGATAAACTGCTCGGTGATAAAGGCCTTGTTAGGCACGATAATCTCTTTGCGGTCCCAGTCTGAAATGGTGGTAGCGCGGGTATTGATCTTGGTAACCGTGCCCGTCAGGTTACGGATAGTCACCGTATCGCCGATGCGGATCGGTTTTTCAAACAGAATGATCAGGCCAGAAATAAAGTTGGAGAAGATCTCCTGCATACCAAAGCCCAAGCCCACGCTGAGCGCGGTGACCACCCATTGCAGCTTCGACCACTCGATACCGATCCAGGAAAAGCTGAGGATCGCCCCGAACAGCAGTAACAGGTATTTGGTGATGGTGGTAATGGCGTAGCCGGTGCCAGGTGTCAGATCCAGATGCTGCAACACCGCCAACTCCAGCAATGCTGGCAGGTTACGCACCAGCTGCATGGTGACGATTAACACCAGGATGGCGATCAGCACCGCTCCCATGGTGATCGGCTGAGCGATATCGATGCCATTCACCGTGGAGGTGACATCCCAGAGCTTGATATTTTCCAGGAAGCCGAAGGCTGAATGGATCTCGGACCACAGGAAGATCACCGAGACCAGGGCCACCATTGTTAGGATCGAACGCACCAGCCGCAACGATTGGGCGCTGATGGCATCCAGATCGATTTCCGTCTCATCCACCTCGATTGCACCTTCAATGCTGTTAGGGGTATGAGAAGACTCTTCTTCGCCTTTGGCACGCTGCGCCAGAATATCGGCACGGCGCTGTTTGGCACGGTCAAAGGCGATGCGGCGGCGTTGGATCAGCATCCAGCGGCGGATAATGTGGTAAATCACCAACAGCAGGAACCAGATGGCGACCGAGGTCTCCAGGCGCGCCAGCAGCTTCTGTGCGGTAGTCAGATAACCGACGGTGGAAGCCAGTGCGGCAATCAGCGGCGCGGAAAGCAACAACCCCCACAGCGCGGTGTTGATCAGGTTTTCGCCGGAACCTTTCTTATCCAGATACAGCGGAATACCGGCCCGCTTCAAGCTATTGGTGACCAGCGCCAGCGCCAGACAGAGCAGAATGAAGCACAGGCGGCCAAGGGTATTGGAGAATTCGCGATCGTTGAGATTGTCGAAGGTGATCAGCGCCATAATCAACGGCACGATCAGCCAGATCGACATCTGGTAATAACGCATGGCACGGGAAACCTGCTTCACTGGCCAGCGGAAATGCACGATGAACAACCCTTGCGGATGGGCGAAGGCGGCACTGATCATACAGATCCACAGCACGGGCAGCGTGGCAGTGACGCCCTCACCGATCGCGACGGCTACCGGATACGGCCAGGCATTCTGCAAGCCAAAACCCAGCGCTGCCCACAATACAGGTAGCGGCAAGGCCACCAGGATCGACCAGAATACGGTACGCAGCGTCAGCAGGAATTCATCTTGCGTGACCTTGCCTACTCTACTGCTGGCCCGCGCCAAAAACGCATGATAATGCTTGCGCGAACTGATGCTGAAGATCACCAACAGCACGGCACCAAACAGCGGGACCAAGGTTTCCCGGCTGGTGACCATCATCACGAAGGCGCCGCTGAACTGCGTCAGGGTATCCAGTGACAGCACACGGGTCAGATCCTGCGCGACATTCAGCGGATACGACAGGGTCATGGGGCTGACGTCTGGCACCCAGAACAGATAACGGTGCGCCGCATCCTGAATTTCGTTCAGCGCCTCGACCAACTGAGTGTTGGCCACCTTCAATTTGGTCAGTTCAAGGATCTGGGTATCGCAGCCGGAAAGCAGCGAATTCAACAGGTCACGCTGGGTGCGCAACTGGGCATCTACGATACGCTGCTGGGCACTGGTCAGGGGGGTACCGTCGTCTTGTTTAAACTCTTTGGCCCGCTGTGGCAGGCTTTCCAGTTGGCTTTCAAAGCGCAGGCGCTGTACCCGCAGGTCTGCCATGGCGCTGTCCAACTGCTGGGGCTTTGGCATCTCTGGCAGCGTAGCAACTTGGGCACGCAGGGTCTCCCCCAGCGCGGTAGAGGCGCTCAGCCATTGGGACTGCTCAATAATGGTGCTCAGTGCCTGACGAACCTGCAACGTTTGTGCGGCGGCCTGGCGCTGTTGGGAAGAGATCAGATCCATCTGCTGCGCCTGATCGTTCAGCGCGGTAGAAAGTTCACGGTTGATTTGTAGCTGCTTGCGCAGGCTGGCGGGCAAATCGCCATTCTGTTCGGCCAATTGCTCGGTTTTTTCCAGCGCCCGTTCCGCTTCACGTTGGCGTTGGCTGTTGAGGTTGTTACGCAGCGCCTGTAACTGGACATCAATTTTTTCATGGCGCGTCTTGTAGACTTCGGCCCGCATCCGCGCCAGTTCCTGGCGGTTATTGGCCGAGAGTTGTGCTAACTCCAGCTCATCTACTTTCGCTTTACGTGCCGCCTCCTCTGCCTGTAACAGGGCAAGCTGCGCCAAGGCCAATGGTGTGGTTTGGCTGTTACCCTGAGCTTGCAGGCGGCGCTGCACTTCCGTTAACGCGCGGCGGGCTTCGGTTTGTTGCTGTGGCAGTTGGCTGAGAGAGTCGCTGATCTCGCGTGTCCGGTCTTGCTCCTGTTGCAACAGGCGGGCCTGTTCCAGCAGTTGGCTGCTGGTTTGCAGAATTAACTGTTCCAGATCGCTGGCGGGCAGGTTTTCCCCGTTGGGCAGGATTTTAGCTTCTTCAATCGTGAGCTGGCGGCGCAGTTCCTGCGTCATCTTCGGGAAATCGTCGATCACCCTCTGATACTGCTGGGAATTGTTCTGCGACTCTTGGCGTTCGGTGAGCCAGTTGATGGCGCTTTGCAGCGCCTCAACCGTTTCCGCCTGATTAGGCGCGTTTTTATTGCCCTCGGCCAGCTTCAGTTCTTGCCGTAACTGGGACTCATTGGGGATCGGAGCGGCGAGAACCGACTGGATCAGTAGCAGGCTGAGCAATAAAGCGATAATCAGGCGCACAGCATCAATTTCCTTCGAAGGTTGCGTCTGGAGCGGCAGCGGTTTCTGCAAAAGCCTGGCCCATCCGGGTCACGGTACCGTTGTTCAGGTGGGGAGCGAACTGCACGCTGCCGGGTGTGAACAGGTTGATGACCGTGGAGCCGAGTTTAAAGCGACCCATCTCTTCACCCTTGACCAGTTGGATAGCGCCTTCCATGCCTTCGGCTGGGTAGGTCCAGCGGCGGATGATGCCTTCGCGGGGTGGCGTAACGGTACCGGCCCAGACGGTTTCGATGCTGCCCACAATAGTTGCACCGACCAGGATCTGCACCATAGGCCCAAAGGCGGTATCAAATACGCAGATCACACGCTCATTGCGTGCAAACAGGTTCGGCACGTTGGCGGCAGTCAGCGGGTTGACCGAGAACAGATCGCCTGGCACGTAGATCATTTCGCGCAGTACGCCGTCACAAGGCATATGGACGCGGTGATAGTCGCTTGGGGCCAGATAGGTGGTGGCGAACAGGCCGTTACGGAAAGGCTCCGCCAACAGATAGTTGCCGGCCAACAGGGCTTCCAGCGTGTAATTATGGCCTTTGGCCTGGAAAATCTGATCGTCGCGGATCGCACCGAGCTGGCTAATGGCACCATCTGCTGGCAGTGCCAGCACGTGAGGCTCCGCTACGATCGGGCGTGCGCCATCACGTAATGGACGAACGAAGAATTCATTGAACGTGGCATAGGAGGCTAAATCCGGGTTCTGTGCTTCCTGCATCTGAACGCGGTAATAGCGGGCGAACGCTTTTACCACCAGCTTCGTCAGCCAGCCGGCTTTTTTATCTGCGCCCCAGCCCGCCAGGCGGGTTAACGCCAGTTTTGGCAGCCAATACTGTAATTTAATTTTGATGCTATCCAGCACGTTAACCTCTTGAAAGGGGGATATAAGGGCGGGGGGCGATTAGCGCTACCCCGCACTATGGATCAGTTATCTGCGTCCGGGAAGTTTTTGCGGGTTTTAACCTGCGCCATGCTTTCCAGGATGCGGTGATAGTTGTCGAAACGCTCTTTGGCTATCGCGCCACTTTCCATCGCAGCGCGAATGGCGCAGCCCGGATCGGTGTCGTGGCGGCAGTCGCGGAATTTACAACCACCCAAATAGTCGCGGAATTCGACATAGGCCTGGGTGACCTGCTCTGGCTCCAGATGCCACAGACCAAATTCACGCACGCCAGGGGAGTCGATAACATCACCGCCATGTTGGAAGTGATACAAACGTGCCGCCGTGGTGGTATGTTGCCCCAGGCCGGAGACGTCGGAAACCTGATTTACCAGAATTTGCTTTTCTGTCTGCGGCAGCAGGGCATTCAACAAGCTGGATTTGCCCACGCCGGACTGCCCGGCAAAGATGCTGATGCGGTCGACCAGCGCCTGTTCAAAGGCTTCCATCCCTTCGCGGGTCTGGCTGGACACTTCCAGTACGCGGTAGCCGATATGGCGATAGATGTCCATCATCCCGTCGACCCCCTTACGCGCTTCGGCGTCCAGCAGGTCGATCTTGTTGAGTACGATCAGCGGCTCGACTTCCAGCGTTTCGCAGGCGACCAGGTAGCGATCGATCATGTTGAGTGAAAGTTCAGGCAAAATGGCCGAAACGATGACGATCTGATCGATATTGGCGGCGATCGGTTTAACGCCGTCGTAGAAATCAGGGCGGTTCAGCACCGAGGTTCGTTCATGCACCGCTTCTACGATGCCTTTGACCCCCGCATGAGTGCCTACGCCAGGGCGCCAGACCACGCGATCGCCGGTAACCAGCGAACGTAGGGTGCGGCGAATGTTGCAGCGATGCTGGACGCCGTCTGCGGCTTCCACGTCGGCATGCATGCCAAAGCGGCTGATGACGATCCCGTCTTGTGGTTCGCCCAATTGGGAATCATCCAGCTCCGGCTTGTTGTCAGTGCGCTTCAGGCGACGCTGATGGTTGGCCTGTACGCGGCGTTCTTGACCTTTCGACAGTTTGTTCTTACTCACTGAGCCTCACTTGAATCGGCATTTATCGCTCGGGGCGAGCAAAGAGGCTATGATACACGCTATTTTGTATTAAATAACCGTTGTATACCCGTCGTCTTTCAAGTCGCAGCGTTGTTACCTGCACTTGGTTACTAGGTCCATCCGTGGACCTAGCCCTGTTAGGGCCGCTGCAAGCAGCGTTCAAATCTGTTCCTGACAGATTTGTCACCCCAGTCACTTACAAAAGTAAGCTCCTGGGGATGAGTAAGTTTGTCGCCTGGCTGCGACTTGAAATCCATAGGGTATAGCCGCTATATACGCTGGCATTAGCCGCGGGTTTGCCCGTGGTTTGTTTATCTTTCGGCTTTTACGCAGGAAAAATCATGACAGGAAACGAAAACAACCTGATTTGGATCGATCTGGAGATGACCGGGTTGGACCCTGAACGCGATCGAATTATCGAGATCGCGACGTTGGTGACCGATGCCAATTTGAATATCCTTGCCGAAGGACCGGTGATCGCGGTGCATCAATCAGATGAGCAACTGGCGCTGATGGATGACTGGAATGTGCGCACGCACACCGGCAGCGGTCTGGTGGAGCGGGTTAAAGCCAGCCCGCATGACGATCGTGCTGCGGAGCTGGCGACGATTGCTTTCCTGAAAGCATGGGTACCTGCGGGTAAATCTCCTATCTGTGGCAACAGTGTTGGTCAGGATCGGCGCTTCCTGTTCCGCTATATGCCGCTGCTGGAAGCCTACTTCCATTATCGTTATCTGGATGTCAGCACCTTGAAAGAGTTGGCGCGCCGCTGGAAACCGGAGATCCTGCCAGGCTTTAAGAAGCAGGGCACCCACCAGGCGCTGGATGATATCCGCGAATCCGTTGCGGAACTGGCGTATTACCGCGAGCATTTTATTCAGCTTTAACGCACGTAGCGCCCCTGAACGTCTTACTGACGCTTAATTCACCACTTCGGTGCTTAAAGCAGCAATCAAACAAAATTCGCGTTTTTTTGCTTTCAGGGGCTTGCGGCAAAAAGGATTTCTCGTATAATGCGCACCCCGTACCGATGAAGAATTTCATAACATTCGCCATCGTTACGCCGGGCGGGAATAGCTCAGTTGGTAGAGCACGACCTTGCCAAGGTCGGGGTCGCGAGTTCGAGTCTCGTTTCCCGCTCCAAATTCAACAATGCTGCTGATGTAGCATGATGAAGAGAAAGTAGTTAAAGTAGTACCCATGCGACGCGGGAATAGCTCAGTTGGTAGAGCACGACCTTGCCAAGGTCGGGGTCGCGAGTTCGAGTCTCGTTTCCCGCTCCAAAAACTTCAAAGGCCATGTTGTTAATTGTTGGCCGGATGCACCAAGCATCTCAATGCGGGAATAGCTCAGTTGGTAGAGCACGACCTTGCCAAGGTCGGGGTCGCGAGTTCGAGTCTCGTTTCCCGCTCCAAAAACTTCAAAGGCCATGTTGTTAATTGTTGGCCGGATGCACCAAGCATCTCAATGCGGGAATAGCTCAGTTGGTAGAGCACGACCTTGCCAAGGTCGGGGTCGCGAGTTCGAGTCTCGTTTCCCGCTCCAATTTTATCTCCAGTTTAGATTCAATCCTACACCGTTTCCGGTGTGACTTTCGTTCAGTTATACAGACTCAGAAAATATGTTGTGAACAGAGTTATCCACAACTCCTGTACATAATACCTTCTGTGCAAAATTGCAACGCCGCACAAGTGAAATTTGTATATTATTGATAATAATCAATATTTATTTCTTATAAAACGTTATCTCGATCACTTGCTCTTTTTGTGACACTTGAAAGACAACACATTTTTATTTTTATGCACAAATCCACAGGGTGGTTGTGGTGGCTTTTTAAGCATCCCTCGGCAATCCTTTCTCGACCGCTCGAATTAAACGTTTTTTCTGCATAGTCTGCACCTCAACTGCCAAGGCTTCACGGCGTGCAAATTGTTGAGCCAACGCCCAACTGATGTGCTCGTCCAGCATCGGATCCTGACCTTGCCGAGTCTGCAAGCTGATGACGATCTGATCGAGATAAGGGGCATTGCCGAGTGCTACTGCGATATTGCGTAACCAGCGCAAATGGCCGATACGCCGGATGGCAGACCCTTCGGTAATACGTAGAAACTTCTCCTCGTTCCAACCAAACAGCTCGATCAGTTGCGGGGCATGTAGTGCTGCGCGGGGGCTGAAGTCGTCTTCATCCGTCAACTGCGAGAAGCGGTTCCACGGGCAAATGAGCTGGCAATCGTCGCAGCCGTAGATTCTATTGCCCATCAGAGGGCGGAATTCTTCTGGGATAGCGCCTTCTAACTCGATAGTCAGGTAGGAGATGCAGCGCCGGGCGTCGACGGTATAAGGCGCGACTATCGCACCGGTGGGGCAAGTGGTGATGCAGGCGACACAGCGGCCACACTGTTCTTCCTGCGGCTTATCCACCGGCAGGGGCAAATCGATTAACAACTCACCCAGGAAGAACCAGGAGCCAGCGTCGCGGTTGAGGATCAGTGAGTGTTTACCAACCCAGCCGATGCCGGCTTTCGAGGCCAAAGCTCGCTCCATAATGGGGGCCGAGTCCACAAAGGGCCGGAAATTCAGCTCACCGCAGTAAGCCTGGATTTGATCGCCGAGCTTTTTTAGCCGCTGGCGTAGCAGCTTGTGATAATCACGCCCTAGCGCATAACGGCTAACGTAGCCAAGCTCCGGGTTTTTTAACGTACTGGCGAACGCGGCTTTCGCGGGCAGATAGTTCATACGCACGCTGATCACCCGCAGTGTACCGGGCAATAATTCATGTGGTCTTGCGCGCATCATGCCGTGGCGTGCCATCCACTCCATCTCGCCGTGGTATTGCTTATCCAGCCACGCCTGCAATCTGGGCTCTTCCGCGCTGAGATCGGTATCGCAGATCCCCACCTGCTGGAATCCTAGCGATTGCCCCCATTGCTTGATATGTTGGGCGAGTTGATCGAAATCGAGGGGGTGTGTCATGACGGGCCATAGTGAGAAACAATACTGTTCCAGTTTACCACACTCTGTTTGGTCTGCAGACTGGATCCGCCAGGCAGAACCTACTGCTGCCGCAACGCTGGGCCTCTCTTTGTATTCGTTAATGCAGCGTGCCGGTGCGGCGGCTTATGAACTGGCGTGCGACCGCTATCCGGCCAGCAGGCATTGGCTGGTGCTGTGTGGGCATGGCAATAACGGTGGCGATGGTTATGTGGTTGCTCGTCTGGCCCGTACGGCGGGCATCAAGGTGACGCTCATTGCCTGCGAAGGTGTTCGTCCATTGCCGCCAGAGGTCGCCACCGCCCAGCAAGCCTGGTTGAAAAGCGGCGGAGAAGTCCTGCCCGCGACCAGCCGTTGGCCAGAGGATGTCGATCTCATCATTGATGGATTGTTAGGCACCGGGTTGGGGGCGGCCCCCAGAGCGCCCTATGATGCCCTGATCGAAGCGGCCAACCGGGCCGATGCGCCAGTGGTTGCTCTGGATATCCCTTCTGGCCTGCTGGCTGAAAGCGGATCCGTGCCGGGAGTCTCGATCCGTGCGGCCCATACGCTGACTTTTATTGCACTCAAACCAGGCTTGCTGACCGGGCAGGCTCGTGATTGGGTGGGGCAACTTCATTACAGTACGCTAGGATTGGTGGATTGGCTGGCAACACAGTCCCCGCAGATCGAGCGTCTTACGGCTGGCGATTTGGCCAGGTGGTTGAAGCCTCGCCGCCCTTGTTCTCATAAAGGGGAGCATGGTCGTTTACTGTTGGTGGGGGGCGATCACGGCTTTGGCGGGGCAATCCGCATGGCCGCGGAAGCGGCACTGCGTACCGGCGCTGGGCTAGTGCGAGTGCTTACTCACAGTGAGAACATTGGGCCGCTGCTGACCGCCCGGCCTGAGTTGATGGTGCAGCGCCTGAGTGATGATATCCTGCAACAGGCGCTGGACTGGGCCGATGTATTGGTGATTGGCCCAGGGCTTGGCCAGGGCGATTGGGGCCGCAATGCATTGCAACAGCTGCAAGCCAGTGATAAACCAACATTATGGGACGCGGATGCGCTTAACTTACTGGCATTACACCCCGAGAAGCGTCAGAATCGTATTATTACCCCGCATCCTGGTGAAGCCGCGCGATTATTGAGCTGCCGTACCGCTGATATTGAGAGTGATCGCTTACTTGCAACCCGCAGGTTGGTCGTGCAATACGGCGGCATTGTGGTGCTGAAAGGCGCAGGCACCTTGATCGCCGATGAGCATGGACAGATGGCGATCGCCGATGTTGGCAATGCTGGCATGGCATCCGGTGGCATGGGAGATGTGCTGTCGGGTATCATTGGCGGTTTGCTGACGCAAAAGCTACCGCTGTATGATGCTGCCTGCGCGGGCTGCGTAGTGCACGGTGCAGCGGCGGATCATGTTGCTGCAAAACAAGGAACAAGGGGATTACTGGCCACCGATCTGCTGCCGGTGATCCCTCATTACGTTAACCCTGAGTTGGCAAAGTAGACATTATCGAATGAAAGAACTCGTTTTACCGCTGCCGGATGAGGCAGCCACAGTCGCACTGGGGGCCGTCTTGGCCCAGGCGTGCGATCGTGCCAGCGTGATTTATCTTTATGGGGATTTGGGTGCCGGTAAAACCACCTTCAGCCGCGGCTTTCTGCAGGCGTTAGGCCATCAGGGCAATGTGAAAAGCCCAACCTATACGCTGGTGGAACCTTATGCGCTGCAACCGCTGGCGGTCTATCACTTTGATCTTTATCGCTTGGCCGACCCGGAAGAACTCGAATTTATGGGTATCCGCGACTATTTTGCCCAGGACTCGATTTGCCTGGTGGAGTGGCCGCAGCAGGGTACCGGCGTGCTGCCCGATCCCGATCTGGAACTGCATCTCAGTTACCAAGACGAAGGGCGTCAGGCGAAGCTCCAGGCCGTTTCCGCCTATGGCGAACAATTATTAGAAAGTATCCAGGAGCAATAAGGATGACGCAGCAATGATGTATGGGTTAAGAAGATTTGCTGTGATTGCCTTGCTTGCGTTGCTGGGGCCGTTCGGTGCCTGGGCGGCATCGTCCCTCTCCGACGTCAAAGTGACCAATGCTCAGCGTGAAGCCACGGTATCGGTGAGCTTTACCGGCCCTCCCTCGTATAGCTTCTCAACCATACATGGGCCAGAACGGGTGGTTCTGGACGTGAACCAAACGGGCAAAGTGGGCGGCCTGCCGTTGAACTTCAGCGGCCAAAACCTGGTAAAAAGCATTCGTTCCAGTAAGCCGAAAGATGCGCAAAGCGTTCGCTTGGTGTTTGATTTAACCCAACGTGCCAAAACCCGAGTGGCTACGCGTCAAGAGGGCAACAGTTATATCGTCGTCTTCACCATCACCTCAGACGTCAGAACGACGACAGCCAACACCGTCCGTAAGGCGCCGGTGCCTGTACCGGTTGTCAGTGAGCCAGTGCGTAAAACGCCGGTTACGTCGAGTAACGCCAATCCATTTACTCCGAAGTCGGCTGCGGTATCAGGCGCGGCAACCAGCATTACCCCACGTAGCAGCCGGGTGTCGGCCGGTTCTGGCGATCGGGTAGTGGTGGCGATCGACGCAGGCCATGGTGGACAAGATCCTGGTGCTATCGGGCCAAACGGCCTGAAAGAGAAAAACGTCACCATTGCTATCGCGCATCGTCTGCGTGCATTGTTGGATGCCGATCCGATGTTCAAAGCGGTGATGACGCGTAACGGGGATTACTTTATTTCGGTGATGGGCCGTTCTGACGTGGCGCGCAAGCAGGGGGCCAACGTGTTGGTGTCCATCCACGCGGATGCCGCGCCGAATCGCAGCGCCAAAGGGGCTTCGGTTTGGGTATTGTCCAATCGCCGCGCTAACAGTGAGATGGCCGGTTGGTTGGAACAGCACGAGAAACAGTCCGAACTGCTGGGCGGTGCGGGCGATCTGTTGGCCAACAGCCAGGCCGACCCTTATCTGAGTCAGGCGGTGCTGGATCTGCAGTTCGGTCATTCGCAGCGCGTCGGTTATGACGTGGCTGTTAAGGTCTTGCAACAGTTACAGGTCGTAGGTTCATTGCACAAACGCCGTCCGGAACACGCCAGCCTGGGAGTGCTGCGTTCACCGGATATTCCATCGCTGCTGGTGGAAACCGGGTTTATCAGTAATAGCACGGAGGAGCGACTGCTGGGCAGTAGCGCATATCAGGATAAAATTGCACGGGCGATCCACAACGGCCTGCGCAGTTATTTCCTGGCGCATCCGCTACAAGCCGACCCAAAGGTGGAAAACCGCCCGCTGGACGTCGCAGCGGCGGTTAACTCCACAACAGACGATCTCAGACAGCCTGAGCCGGTGACCAGCCCGGCAAGAAGTCGCGCCAGCGTAGGAAAAACGCAGATCCATGTGGTGAAGCGGGCGGAAACGCTTTCCGGCATTGCCGATAGCTATGGCACCAGCATGGCGGCGCTACGTGAGCTGAACAAGCTGAAAAAAGATGGCGTCTGGGTTGGCCAGCGTCTGAAGGTCCCCGCCGGGAAAACGGCGGCAGCACCTGTTCAGGCCAAGGCCAAGGCAAAAAGCGCTAAACCGAGCAAACATAAGGTGGCTCGCGGTGATACGCTGTCATCCATCGCCGCGCGATATGGCGTCAGCGTCAGCGATCTTAAACGGATTAACAAATTAAAGTCGGATGTTGCGCCGCTGGATCGGACGCTGATCATTCCGTAGGTTTGATGCCAACAACAGAGGGAGCCGCATGTCTATCCAGGTGTTACCACCACAGCTAGCCAACCAGATTGCCGCCGGAGAAGTGGTCGAGCGGCCTGCGTCGGTAGTCAAAGAGCTGGTAGAAAACAGCCTGGATGCCGGGGCAACGCGGATTGATATTGATATCGAACGCGGCGGGGCCAAACTGATCCGCATCCGTGATAACGGTTGTGGCATTGGCAAAGCCGATCTGGCCTTGGCTCTGGCGCGCCATGCTACCAGTAAAATCAGTACGCTTGACGATCTGGAGGCAATAGTCAGCCTGGGCTTCCGCGGTGAAGCGTTGGCCAGTATCAGCTCGGTGTCCCGTCTGATGTTGACCTCACGCACGGCGGAACAGAATGAAGCCTGGCAAGCCTACGCGGAAGGGCGCGATCAGGCGGTCACCGTCAAACCGGCCGCTCACCCGGTGGGTAGCACGCTCGAAGTGCTCGATCTGTTCTACAACACCCCCGCACGGCGCAAATTCATGCGCACCGAAAAAACCGAATTTGGCCATATCGACGAAGTGGTGCGGCGCATTGCGCTGGCGCGTTTCGATGTGGCGATCAACCTCAGCCATAACGGCAAGCTGATGCGCCAGTATCGTGCGGCAAAAGAAGAAAGCCAGCATGAGCGGCGTCTGGCCAGTATTTGTGGCCCCGCCTTCTTGCAGCATGCGTTGGCGATTTCCTGGCAGCATGGCGATCTCAGTATCCGCGGCTGGGTGGCCGATCCGCAAGGGGGGCGCCAGCTTGGCGAAATGCAGTATTGCTACGTCAACAGCCGGATGATGCGCGATCGGCTGATTAATCATGCCATTCGTCAGGCGTATCAGGATCAGCTGAAAGACGATCAACAGCCTGCCTATGTGCTGTATCTGGAAGTGGATCCGCATCAGGTGGATGTCAACGTCCATCCGGCCAAGCATGAGGTGCGTTTTCATCAGGCTCGGCTGGTACATGATTTTATCTACCAGGCGGTTACCACGGTGTTGCAGCAGGCGGGTAATGCCGCGCTGCCATTGGCTGAAGAATCCACTGCGCAGGAGGCTTCTGTCTGGCAGCCGGAGAACCGCGTTGCCGCCGGTGGCAATCACTTCTCCCAGCCAGCGCCACAACGTGAACGCCAGTCTGCTGAACCTGCCGCGGCCCGTGAACGCGCCCCACAGCCAGCCTATCAGACCGGTGCGGGTTACCAAAAGCGTGAAGGTGAGCTGTATGGCAAGCTGTTGCAGGCTACGCCGTCAGCAGATACGGTAAAGCAGCCGTTGTTCCCGCCGGTTAACGCCGTTCAGGAAACTCCGCTCGCCGGTAGTCAGCACAGTTTTGGCCGCGTCCTGATGATCTGCCCGCCAAGCTATGCGCTGGTGGAACAGCGCCAGCAGTTGGCGTTACTGAATCTGACTATGGCCGAACGTTGGCTGCGTCAGGCGCAGCTTTGCCCGCCGGAAGAGGGGTTACGGCCTCAGCCGCTGCTGATCCCGATTAAGCTGACGTTGAATAAAAATGAAGCGGCTGCCTGCGTGCAACATCAGGCGCTGCTGGCCAAAATGGGGTTGGAGCTGCAATCCGATCACGGGCGTGTGACCTTGCGCGCAGTGCCTTTACCATTACGCCAACAAAATTTACAAAAGTTGATACCCGAGCTGTTAGGCTATCTGGCCGAACATCAGGAGATGTCGCCAACGGTGCTATCCATCTGGATCGCCAGCCAATTAGGCAGCGAACACGAAGTGTGGAACAGCTCGCAAGCGATACAATTGTTGACAGAAGTTGAACGACTTTGCCCGCAGTTGGTCAAATCCCCTCCTGCCGCTCTTTTACAACCCGTTGATTTGCAGGCTGCATTGGCAGCGCTTAAGCATGACTGAAATTGAAATGACCCCTCGTCCCCCAGCCATTTTTATCATGGGGCCAACGGCCTCAGGCAAAACCGCCCTGGCGATGGCGCTGCGTGAGCGCTTGCCCGTCGAACTGATCAGTGTCGATTCCGCCCTGATTTATCGCGGTATGGATATCGGCACCGCCAAACCTTCGGCGGAAGAGTTGGCCCTGGCACCACACCGCTTGATTGATATCCGCGATCCTGCGCAAGCGTACTCGGCGGCCGATTTTCGTGCCGATGCGTTGCGGGAAATGGCTGATATTACTGCCGCCGGGCGTATTCCGCTGTTGGTGGGGGGCACAATGCTTTACTTTAAGGCGTTACTGGAAGGTTTGTCGCCGTTACCCTCTGCCGATCCCGCAGTGCGCGAGCAGATTGAGCAGCAAGCGGCGGAGCACGGTTGGGAGGCTTTGCACCGCCAATTGCAGGCGATAGACCCGGTTGCCGCGTTACGTATTCATCCGAATGATCCACAGAGACTGTCCAGAGCACTGGAAGTTTTTTTGATTTCGGGTAAAACTTTAACTGAACTGACTAAAATTTCAGGTGAATCGTTGCCGTATCATGTTCACCAATTTGCGATAGCGCCAGTCAGCCGGGAGTTGTTGCATCAACGTATCGAGCTGCGGTTCAATCAGATGTTGGCGGCGGGTTTTGAGGCGGAAGCGCGTGCACTTTTTGCACGGGGTGATTTGCATACGGATTTGCCTTCCATTCGCTGTGTCGGTTATCGCCAGATGTGGTCATATTTTTCTGGTGAGATTAGTTACGATGAGATGGTTTTTCGAGGTATTTGCGCAACACGTCAGTTGGCCAAACGCCAGATGACCTGGTTACGGGGTTGGGAGTCGGTTCGGTGGTTGGACAGTGAAAAGCCGGGAGAGGCTTTAGACTCGGTAACACAGGTTGTTAGTGCATAGGTTGAGTGATTGTGTACAATTGATGAGTATTCAGCGCGCAAATTTTTTAGGTCGTTTATTTTGAGCCGACAGGTTCTTGGTTAAAAACAACAAACAAATAAGGAAAAGATAGAATGGCTAAGGGGCAATCTTTGCAAGATCCGTTCCTGAACGCATTGCGTCGTGAACGTGTTCCGGTTTCTATTTATTTGGTGAATGGTATTAAGCTGCAAGGCCAGATTGAGTCTTTTGACCAGTTTGTCATCCTGTTGAAGAACACGGTGAGCCAGATGGTTTATAAGCACGCTATCTCTACCGTTGTTCCATCGCGCCCGGTATCGCACCACAGCAACACCCCGAGCAGCGGCGGCACCAGCAATTATCACCATGGTAACAACCCGTCTGCGCCGCAACAGCCGCAGCAGGAAAGCGATGACGCTGAATAAAGCGCGTTGCGAGTCAACCATGACGGGGAGCATAAGCAGCGCAGTGCTGTTTATGCCCCCCAAACTCGCGGTTTTGTTCCGTTTGAGAGGTTGCACGCTTGTTTGACCGTTATGAAGCCGGTGAGCAGGCCGTCCTGGTTCATATCTATTTCTCGCAAGACAAAGATACAGAAGATCTCAGTGAGTTCGAATCGCTGGTGTCCTCTGCGGGCGTTGAGGCTTTGCAAGTGGTTACTGGTAGCCGCAAAGCACCTCACCCAAAATACTTTGTCGGTGAAGGAAAGGCCGAAGAAATTGCAGATGCGGTGAAAGCCAGTGGCGCGTCTGTTGTCCTGTTTGATCACGCCCTTTCCGCAGCGCAGGAGAGAAATCTCGAACGCCTGTGTGAATGCCGCGTGATCGATCGCACCGGGTTGATTCTTGACATCTTTGCCCAGCGTGCCCGTACCCATGAAGGTAAGCTGCAGGTAGAGTTGGCGCAGTTGCGTCATATTGCCACTCGTCTGGTTCGTGGTTGGACTCACCTTGAACGTCAGAAAGGGGGGATTGGCCTGCGCGGGCCGGGGGAGACCCAGTTAGAGACTGACCGTCGTCTGCTACGCGATCGCATCAGCCTGATCCTGCGCCGCCTTGAGCGGGTAGAGAAGCAGCGCGATCAAGGGCGACGAGCGCGTACCCGTGCCGATGTGCCAACCGTATCGCTGGTGGGTTACACCAACGCCGGCAAATCAACCCTGTTTAACCGAATTACGTCTGCCGGAGTGTATGTGGCAGACCAGCTATTTGCCACCCTGGATCCTACCCTGCGGCGTATTGACGTGGCGGACGTAGGCGATACTGTGTTGGCGGATACCGTAGGCTTTATCCGGCACTTGCCGCACGATCTTGTTGCCGCGTTCAAAGCGACATTGCAAGAGACGCGCCAGGCCTCTCTGTTGTTACATGTGATCGACGCCGCGGATACCCGGGTGGATGAAAACATCGAAGCGGTGAACTCCGTGTTGGCAGAGATTGAGTCGGATGAGATCCCTACACTGTTAGTGATGAACAAAATAGATATGCTGGATGATTTTGTCCCGCGTATCGATCGCAACGAGGAAAATTTACCGATCCGAGTGTGGCTGTCCGCCGCCAGCGGCGAAGGTATCCCGTTGCTATTTCAGGCGTTGACGGAGCGCTTATCGGGGGAAATCGCGCATTATGAGCTGCGCTTACCGCCACAGGCAGGCCGTCTTCGTAGCCGTTTCTACCAGCTTCAAGCGATCGAAAAAGAGTGGAATGAAGAGGACGGCAGTATCGGTGTGGTGGTGCGTATGCCGATCGTGGAGTGGCGTCGCCTCTGCAAGCAGGAACAGGAACTGATTAACTTTATCGTATGATCATATCCTGTTACATTTGTGTGCTCACTCAACAGAGAGTGGGCTAAGCATTAGCCTGAAGTACCCAATCACAGAATAATGGAGCTAAAACATGGCGTGGAATCAGCCCGGTAATAACGGACAGGACCGCGACCCGTGGGGGAGCAGCAATAATAATGGCGGCAACTCTGGCGGTAACAATAAAGGCGGTCGCGATCAAGGGCCACCGGATTTAGACGATATCTTCCGCAAGCTGAGCAAGAAATTGAGCAGCCTGGGCGGCGGTGGCAAAGGCTCCAACGGCAATAACAGCGGTGGCACGGGTTCAATCAGGCCGGGCTTCAGTGGCAAAATTGTCGGCATCGCTGCGGTTGCGGTGGTGGTGATCTGGGCCGCTAGCGGTTTCTATACCATCAAAGAAGCCGAGCGCGGTGTGGTCACTCGCTTTGGTAAATTCAGCCATCTGGTGCAGCCAGGCCTGAACTGGAAACCGACGTTTATCGATCAGGTTCGCCCGGTTAACGTGGAGTCGGTCCGTGACCTGTCCGCATCCGGTGTGATGCTGACTTCCGATGAGAACGTGGTACGCGTCGAGATGAACGTGCAGTATCGCGTTTCCGATCCGGCAGCCTATCTGTTCAGCGTAACCGATGCCAACGACAGCCTGAGACAGGCGACAGACAGCGCATTGCGCGGTGTTATCGGTAAATACACCATGGACAAGATCCTGACCGAAGGCCGTACCATCGTACGTAGCGATACTCAGCGTGTACTGGAAGAGACCATTCGTCCGTACAAAATGGGTATCACTCTGCTGGACGTCAACTTCCAGGCTGCACGTCCGCCGGAAGAGGTGAAGGCCGCGTTTGATGATGCAATCGCCGCACGTGAGAACGAGCAGCAATCTATTCGTGAAGCAGAAGCTTACGCCAACGAGGTTCAGCCGCGTGCCAATGGTGATGCACAGCGTCTGCTGGAAAATGCGCGCGCCTACCAGGCCCAGACAGTTCTGGAAGCCCAGGGTGAGGTCGCTCGTTTCGCCAAGCTGTTGCCGGAGTACAAAGCCGCACCGGAAATTACCCGTGAGCGTCTGTACATCGAAACCATGGAAAGAGTGCTGAGCCACACCCGTAAGGTGTTGGTGGCAGACAATAAAGGCAATAACAATCTGATGGTGCTGCCACTGGATCAGATGCTGCGCGGTGCCGGTAAGTCGGCAATCGAAGGCAGCAAAGATGCCGGACAGAACCTTCTCGCCCCTGCGCCAGCTTCGACTTCTTCATCGGAGGCGAGCACCAGCAGTTCCAGCAGTGGTTCCATCATGGACCAACGCCGGGCTAATGCGCAGCGTAGCGACAACACACGCGTAGGGAGAGAATAATCAATGCGTAAGTCTTTCATAGTTATCCTCGCGGTGGTGTTGGTAGCCCTTTACGCTTCAATGTTTGTTGTTCAGGAAGGCGAGCGCGGCATCGTGCTGCGTTTCAGTAAAGTACTGCGCGACAGCGAAAACAAACCGCTGGTTTATGCACCGGGTCTGCACTTCAAGATCCCGTTTATTGAAACCGTGAAAATGCTGGATGCCCGTATCCAGACCATGGACAACCAGGCCGATCGCTTTGTTACCAGCGAGAAGAAAGACCTGATCGTCGATTCTTACTTGAAATGGCGTATCAGTGATTTCAGCCGCTACTACCTGGCTACCGGTGGTGGTGACGTTTCTCAGGCGGAACTGCTACTGAAACGCAAGTTCAACGACCGTCTGCGTTCCGAGATTGGCCGTTTGGACGTGCGTGACATCGTGACCGACTCCCGTGGCCGTCTGATGGCAGACGTGCGTGATGCACTGAACACCGGTACCGTGGGTGACGAAGAAGAAGTCGCTACCACCGAAGCCGATGACGCAATCGCTTCTGCCGCAGCCCGCGTTGAGCGTGAAACCACTGGCAAACAGCCAGCGGTTAACCCGAACAGCATGGCGGCACTGGGTATTGAAGTGGTAGACGTCCGTATCAAGCAGATCAACCTGCCTGCGGAAGTCTCCGATGCGATCTTCCAACGTATGCGTGCAGAACGTGAAGCGGTAGCCCGTCGTCACCGTTCACAAGGTAAGGAAGAGGCCGAGAAGCTCAAGGCGACCGCCGACTACGAAGTGACCCGTACCATCGCGGAAGCCGAGCGTCAGGCACGTATCACCCGCGGTGCGGGCGATGCGGAAGCAGCTAAACTGTTTGCCGATGCCTTCAGCCAGGATCCGGATTTCTACGCTTTCATCCGTAGCCTGCGTGCTTATGAAACCAGCTTCGGCCCTGGCAACCAAGACGTGTTGGTGCTGAGCCCGGACAGCGATTTCTTCCGCTACATGAAGTCACCGGTTGCTACGCGTAAGTAAGCGCCACTGCTGATCACCAAGGCCCGTTTAAACGCGGGCCTTTCTTTTTTTGGGGGAAGGGATGAATTCTACAATCTGGTTGGCGCTTGGGCTGGTTTTGGTGCTGGAAGGGTTGGGGCCGATGTTGTTTCCACAGGCTTGGCGTAAAATGGTCCAGACAATGTCGCAACTACCCGATGCTACGCTGCGGCGTTTTGGTGGGGGATTAGTGGTTGCAGGCTGTGTGATCTACTACATGTTGCGTGCACGCACGGGGGTTTAAAGTTTAGCCGAAAAAGTAGGCAATCGTATGCTAAAAGTGCTGAAACTGAAGAATTACGGTGGTAGAATCCATTTTTAAGCAACCTGGTGATTTTAAAATGGGTAAGAACGTCGTCGTACTGGGCACCCAATGGGGTGACGAAGGTAAGGGTAAGGTCGTAGACCTGCTGACTGAACGGGCTCAATATGTTGTGCGCTACCAAGGTGGCCATAACGCTGGCCACACTCTGGTTATCAACGGTGAAAAAACCGTTCTTCATTTAATTCCTTCAGGTATCCTGCGTGAAAACGTGACCAGCGTCATCGGCAACGGTGTGGTTCTGGCTCCAGACGCGTTGATGAAGGAAATGGGTGAACTCGAAGCGCGCGGCATCCCGGTACGCGAACGTCTGTTACTGTCTGAAGCTTGCCCGCTGATCCTGCCTTATCACGTCGCCTTGGATAGTGCGCGTGAGAAAGCGCGTGGCGCCAAAGCCATCGGCACTACCGGCCGTGGTATTGGCCCGGCTTACGAAGATAAAGTTGCCCGTCGTGGTCTGCGCGTTGGCGATCTGTTCGATAAAGCCACCTTCGCCACCAAGCTGAAAGACATCATCGATTACCACAACTTCCAGTTGGTTAACTACTACAAAGTAGAAGCCGTCGATTACCAGACCACCCTTGACTATGTGCTGTCGATTGCCGATATCCTGACCGGGATGGTAGTAGACGTTTCAGAACTGCTGGACGGTGCACGTAAGCGTGGCGATCTGATCATGTTCGAAGGCGCACAGGGTACATTGCTGGATATCGATCACGGTACCTATCCGTACGTGACCTCTTCCAACACCACCGCTGGTGGCGTGGCAACCGGTTCTGGTATTGGCCCACGTTACGTGGACTACGTGCTGGGCATCGTGAAAGCCTACTCTACCCGTGTAGGTGCAGGCCCGTTCCCAACCGAACTGTTCGACGAAACCGGCGAATACCTGTGCAAGCAGGGTAATGAGTTTGGCGCTACCACTGGCCGTCGCCGTCGTACCGGCTGGTTGGACGCTGTTGCTGTTCGCCGTGCCGTGCAGATCAACTCCCTGTCTGGCTTCTGCCTGACCAAGCTGGACGTGCTGGACGGCCTGAAAGAAGTGAAGATCTGTGTGGGTTATCGCATGCCGGACGGCCGCGAAATGACCACCACGCCGCTGGCAGCAGAAGGTTGGGAAGGTATCGAGCCTATCTACGAAAGCATGCCGGGCTGGAGCGAAACGACTTTTGGTGTGAAAGACTACAGCAAACTGCCACAGGCAGCGCTGAACTACATCAAACGTATCGAAGAGCTGACTGACGTACCTGTAGATATCATCTCTACTGGCCCAGACCGTAGCGAAACCATGATCCTGCGCGATCCGTTCGACGCATAATCTGTTTACCTACTGTCACCAAACAAACCGGGCCAAGTCCCGGTTTGTTTGCCTCATGTATCTTCCCCATGGCGTTTTCACCTCACAAAATCCCTTCGTTGCTCCGGTTGAGAGTCACCTATGCGCTAAATAATTAGCTGCGAACTCTCTGGCTGGTTTATCATCCAATAAGATAGTAAAGAAAATCGCCGAAAATTGGCAGATATCCAGAGGTAAACGTGCAGTTAACGAGTTTTACTGATTATGGCCTGCGGGCATTGATCTACATGGCGTCACTGCCGGCGGACAAAATGACCAGCATCTCTGAGGTTACGGAGGTGTACGGCGTTTCCCGTAACCATATGGTAAAAATTATCAATCAGCTAAGCCGAGAAGGCTTTGTGACCGCCGTGCGGGGTAAAAACGGTGGTATACGGTTGGGTAAACCGGCTGAGATCATCCGTATTGGTGACGTGGTGCGGGCACTGGAGCCGCTTTCGTTGGTTAACTGCAGCAGCGATTTTTGCCATATCACCCCAGCCTGCCGTTTGAAGCAAGTGCTCCAGCAGGCGGTAAAGAATTTCCTTGAGGAGCTGGATAGTCACACATTGGCCGACATGGTCGAAGACAATTCACCGCTCTACAAGCTTTTGCTTGTCGAATAAAGCGTTACTGAGAAGACAAGGCTCAGCGACACCCTGCTGATGACAACGGAGGAACCTCAATGTCACAAGATCCATTCCTGGAACGAGAAGCAGAAAAATATGAATCCCCAATTCCTAGCCGCGAATTTATCCTGGCCCATTTGGCGAAACGTGAAACGCCAGCCAGCCGCGAAGAGTTGGGCAATGAACTGAACTTATCTGGCGAAGAAGCGCTGGAAGCCCTGCGCCGTCGCCTGCGTGCGATGGAGCGTGATGGCCAATTGGTCTTTACTCGCCGCCAGTGCTATGCCCTGCCGGAGCGTCTGGACCTGCTGCGTGGCACGGTGATTGGCCACCGCGATGGCTTCGGCTTCCTGCGGGTTGAAGGGCGTAAGGACGACCTTTATCTCTCCGCCGAACAAATGAAAATGGCCATTCACGGCGATGTGGTGTTGGCTCAACCGCTGGGCGAAGACCGCAAGGGCCGCCGCGAAGCGCGTATCGTGCGCGTGTTGGTCCCTAAAACCAGCCAGATTGTTGGCCGTTACTTCACCGATGCCGGTACTGGCTTCGTGGTGCCGGATGACGGCCGCCTGAGCTTCGATATTCTGATCCCTGCTGACTCAGTCAGCGGAGCGCGGATGGGCTTTATGGTGGTGGTTGAGCTGACCCAGCGCCCAACGCGCCGCACTAAAGCCGTGGGCAAGATCGTCGAGATCCTGGGCGATAAAATGGGCACCAGCATGGCGGTAGATATCGCATTGCGTACCCACGAAATCCCGCATACCTGGCCACCTCAGGTGGAGAAACAGCTAGCCGATCTCAGCGAGCAGGTGCCGGAAGCCGCCAAGAAAGGGCGCGTGGATCTGCGTCACTTGCCGTTGGTCACCATTGATGGCGAAGATGCCCGCGATTTCGATGATGCCGTGTACTGCGAGAAAAAACGCGGCGGTGGTTGGCGTCTGTGGGTCGCGATTGCCGATGTCAGCTATTATGTGCGCCCGCGCACCGCGCTGGATGACGAAGCCCGTAGTCGCGGTACCTCGGTCTACTTCCCATCGGAAGTGGTGCCAATGTTGCCGGAAGTGCTTTCCAACGGCCTTTGTTCGCTCAACCCGCAGGTCGATCGCCTTTGTATGGTGTGTGAGATGACCATCTCCGCAGCGGGCCGTCTGTCTTCGTTTAAATTCTACGAAGCGGTAATGAGCTCCCATGCGCGCTTAACCTACACTAAGGTCTGGCATATTCTGCAGGGCGATCAGGAGCTGCGCGAGCAGTATCATCCGTTGGTCAAACACCTGCAGGAGCTGCATGCGCTGTATAAGGTGTTGGATCAGGCTCGTGCCGAGCGCGGTGGTATCGCCTTCGAAACCGAAGAAGCCAAGTTTATCTTCAATGCCGAGCGCCGCATCGAGCGCGTAGAGCCAACGGTACGTAATGACGCGCACAAACTGATCGAAGAGTGCATGATCATGGCGAACGTTGCGGCGGCACGCTTTGTTGAGAAGCATAACGAACCTGCGCTGTTCCGTGTACACGATCGCCCAAGCGACGATCACATCTCCGCTCTGCGCAGCGTGTTGAGCGAGCTGGGCCTGACTCTGGGCGGTGGCCTGAAGCCGCAGCCGAAAGATTACGCCACTTTGATGGACGAAGTGTCAGAACGTCCGGACCGTGAAATGCTGCAAACCATGCTGCTGCGTTCGATGAAACAGGCGATCTACGATCCGGAAAACCGTGGCCACTTCGGCCTGGCGTTAGCCTCTTATGGCCACTTTACTTCGCCTATCCGTCGTTACCCGGACCTGTCACTGCACCGCGCCATCAAGTACGTGTTGGCGAAGGAGCAAGGTGAACAGAAAGAGCGCTGGACGCCAACCGGAGGCTGGCACAGCGATCTGGAAGAGATGCTGCAACTGGGTATGCACTGCTCAATGACCGAGCGCCGTGCCGATGAAGCTACACGTAACGTGGCGGACTGGTTGAAGTGCGACTTTATGCAGGATCACGTTGGCGAAGTATTTAGCGGCGTCATTGCCAGCGTCACTGGCTTTGGTTTCTTCGTTCGCCTGAGCGATCTGTTTATCGATGGTCTGGTACACGTGTCCACGTTGGATAACGATTACTATCGCTACGATAATATCGGCCAGCGTTTGATCGGCGAATCCTCCGGCATGGTCTATCGCCTGGGGGATACGGTGGAGATCCGCGTTGAGGCCGTGCATATGGACGAACGCAAGATCGACTTCGCCCTGGTTTCCAGCACCCGCAAACCGCGTGGTGAAGGCAAAACCGAGCGCGAACGTGCCAAGAATGGCGGCCACCGCACGCTGCGCGACGGTGCCGGAGCGGGCCGTAGTCAGGCTCAACGCAAACGCCGAGGCGGCAAGACGCCTGCCAACTTTGAGCCAGACAGCGCCTTCCGTAAAAAAGAGGGGGCCAAGGCCAAACCCGCAGACAAGGTGAAGGCAGACCTGAAGGCGAAAGCTAAAACAGATCCAAAGGCGAAAGCCAAAAAAGCGTCTGATAAGACCAAAAAGATAGCGGCAGCGACCAAAGCCAAGCGTGCCAGCAAGAAGAAAGGTGCCGAGCAGGGTTAACCTGCCGCACGTTATTATCCCCGGCCGGGTCACCCCGGCCGCACAGTTAAAAGAGCATCATGAGCGAAATTATCTACGGTATTCACGCTGTCAAAGCCCTGCTAGACAACGATCCACAACGTTTCCTGGAAGTGTTTATTCTCAAGGGGCGTGATGATCGCCGTTTGCAGCCTTTGATTGCCGAGCTGGAAGCGACCGGTATTGTGATCCAGGTGGCCAACCGCCAATGGCTGGATGAGAAGGTCGAAGGGGCCGTCCACCAGGGCATTATTGCGCGAGTGCGTGAAGGGCGGAAGTATCAGGAGAACGATCTGCCAGGGCTGTTGGAAAGCGTCGAGACCCCCTTCCTGCTGGTGCTGGACGGCGTTACCGATCCCCATAACCTGGGGGCTTGCCTGCGTAGTGCCGATGCTGCCGGTGTCCATGCGGTGATCGTTCCACGCGATCGCTCTGCCCAACTGAACGCGACGGCGAAGAAAGTGGCCTGCGGTGCGGCCGAGAACGTCCCGTTGATCACCGTCACCAACCTGGCTCGAACCCTGCGTTTGCTGCAAGAGATGAACGTCTGGATCGTGGGCACGGCGGGTGAAGCCGACCACACGCTGTATCAAAGCAAAATGACCGGCCCGATGGCGCTGGTGATGGGGGCGGAAGGCGAAGGTATGCGTCGTTTAACCCGTGAACATTGCGATGAACTGATCAGCATTCCAATGGCCGGTACGGTTTCCTCGCTGAATGTCTCAGTAGCGACCGGTGTCTGTCTGTTTGAAGCGGTGCGTCAGCGCAGCTGATGTATGAATAGGGGTGAAAACTTTCGCCCCTACCCCTAATCCCCCATCCCGCCTGCGGCAGAAATCCAGCTAATGACCATAATTACCTCTGAAGCGTTAATCAGGGAGCAAGCTCATGGTCTGGACTACGCATACCGTATTTAACCAACCCAATCCTTTGGGGAACGGCAACCTTTTCCTGTCCGATATGCCGCCGCGCGGGCAGAATCGGTTGTTCGATCTAACCCAACAGTTATTCGATCTGTGCGATACGCTGCTTCAGCGAGCTATGGGGGTCTAAAACAGGAACTCATTGCTTATAGCCTGGAAGAAAATGCCACCAGATAATATGCTGATGGAACTGGCCGTTTAAACTCCTGTCTTATTTTAGTGTTAATTATAGAAGTATTTAGAATGGTATTAATTTCATGTGAACACCTGGGGTTTATTACATGCAATGATTGGGACAATTCTTGTTAATTGGGTGAATGCCCCCTATTTTTAGTTTTGATTAAATAATTGGCTGAGTGCCATGGCGGGTTATATGTTACATTTTTAATGTAATAGGAATTAAGCACGGTTCCTGAGTGCCACCTATGTTAATTATTTATTAAGGAAAGATTTTTTCTATCGCGGCTTGTTCTGGTCGACCCACTGGCTTTCCTATTTGTGTAAAAGGAATTAACAGCATGTCATGTAATAATCACTCGTCCACCACCGATTTATCGACACGTAAAGAAAAGAACTATTCATCTCTGCGGGTGAATATTTCACCACTCTACTTTGCCGGGCTGTTGGTTTTTGGCTGTGTCTCCGTGGCTAATGCGGCTATCGTTGCTGATGCCGGGCAGGCCTCTCGCCCTGCGGTTAATGCTGGGGCGAATGGTTCGACCGTGGTGAATATCAACGCTGCGGGCAAAGGGGGTGTTTCACACAATATCTTTAACCAGTTCAACGTTGATAAAAACGGTGTTGTGCTGAATAACAGCGTCGACGGGGCGAATAGTCAACTGGCGGGGAGTCTCGCGGGTAATGCGAATTTAAGCGGCGGGGCGGCCTCAGTGATCCTTAATGAGGTCAACTCCAATCAGGCTAGCGTGTTAAATGGCATGGTGGAAGTTGCAGGCCAGCAGGCTCAGGTAATTATTGCCAACCCGGCGGGCATTACCTGTAGCGGCTGTGGCTTTATTAATACCGGCAGAGCCACGCTGACCACCGGCACTGCCCAGTTTGCCGATGGCGCTATACAGGGATATAAAACGGAAAATGGTACCATTGTTATTAATGGAGATGGCCTGAAAAGCGGCGACAGTAATTATACCGATCTGATTGCACGCTCGGTGGTGATTAATGCCGGTGTCTGGGCCAAGGATTTGAAAGTGACCACTGGCCGTAATAGCGTCAATGCGGATAACACCCAGGCGACTGCGCTGGCATCGGCGTCGGGCAGACCTCGCGTTGGGATTGACGTTGCTGCTTTAGGGGGGATGTATGCTGACAAGATCACCTTGGTGGGAACAGAAAGCGGAGTGGGTGTTCGTAATGCCGGTACTATCGCGGCTTCCACCTCAGACCTGGTGATGGACGTGAATGGCGTGCTGGATAACCGTTCAGGGAGCATCACCGCCGCACGTGCCAACAAATTGAACACCGCAGGCGCAATTGATAATACCAGTGGGCTAATCAGAGGAGGGAGCGGTGGTGTCACCATCAATACCAACAAAAACCGCCTTACCAATATCAACGGCAACATTGCGGCCAGTGGTTCGGTGAACATCAATAGTGGACAACTGAACAATACCAATGGCCTGGTGCAAACCAGTTCACAGGTCACTATCGATACCAATGGCCAATTGCTGACCAACACTGGTCGCCATAGCGGCGCTGGCATTTACAGCTCATTGGGTATGACCCTGAAAACGGGGCAGTTGAACAACAATGGGGGGGTACTCACAACGGCGGGTAAGTCATCTATCACCAGTGGTACCCTGGATAACCGTGATGGTCAGATTTACGCCTTCGGCCTGCCGTTTGCCGATCTGGACATGAGCGTGGCTGGCAATTTCGATAATCGTAACGGGGAGATTGCCGCGCAACGTAAGATTAACCTGGCAACGACCGGTACGGTAAACAACACCCGTAACGGGAAAATGAGTGCGGGCAACACCTTCACGTTAACGACTAACCGCAGCGCACTAAATAACAGCAATGGTCTGATTGAGTCGGCCGGGTCGCTGAATATCAACAGTGGGGCGCTGACCAATAGCAACGGCACACTACAGGCTGCCAAGACGCTGAGCGTAGACACCAATGGTCGTAACCTGCTCAACGAGAGTGGGGCAATCTCTTCAAAAGGGGATATCAACCTCACCAATATCGACGCCATGAATAACCAAGATGGCCGTATTGGGGGTAATGGCAAGCTGTCGCTGCAATCTAACAGCTTGGACAACCGTATGGGTGGTTTCACTATGGTCAGGGGCAATGAGATCCGCGTCAGTAATACCCTGAATAACAACCATGGGGTGATCGGTAGCTCAATGGGGAGCACCGCGGTTTACGCTAGCACGATTAACAACGATGCGGGTGTGCTGGGTGGGCTGAATGTCTATGCGGAAACTACCACATTGCGTAACGATGCGGGCTTGATTTATGCGCAGAGAAGCGTAGATGTGCAGGCGGCGACTATCTATAACCGCGACAGTAAAGATTTTGGCAGAGAGATGGGGGTACACGTCGATCTGCCGGAAGACAGCGAGGGGGGGATTGTCAGCAAGGGCGATCTGAACATCAGCGGCGATCGGCTGTACAACAGGCGGGGCCTGATTGTTTCCACCAACGGCAATGTCAACATGAAGCATCGCAACGTGGATAACAGCCGTGGCACTGTCTCAGGCGTTGCTTCGCTGTCGCTGGTGGCTAACAACCTGGATAATGGTAATGGCACGATCTCTTCAAAAGGTATCAGTAGGGTAGAGGTTACCTCAGCTTTTACCAACAGTGGTTCAATCCGCGGTAACGAAGGGTTGGATGTTAACGTCCATGGGGCGTTAACTAACCGTGGTCAATTACTGTCCGATAAGGTCACGACGATTAACAGCCAGGGTTTCACAAACCGACGTGGCGCGGTGACTACTGGCCAGGAGGGCGTGAAGCTGAATCTGGCGGGCGGGAGATACACTAATAGCGGCACGGTAAATGGGCCAGTGACCAAAGAGTAATCGCGGGAAACCACTCTTCACGGGTGCCTGTTCGGGCACCCGTTTTACCTATTATTCAGAGTAAGCGCCAGCGCTACCGATAAAGTATCGCCTGCGAATACCACTGGCCCGGTACGATGGTTTCGCTGTTCATGATAATCATGTAATAGCGTGCGCCGCTGGCATTAGCTTTGCGCTGGATCTCGGCTTCCACGTTCATCGGACTGCCGCGTACCACAGCGCTGATCGTTGCCATTTTCTCCAACCCGAAGGTTTGTGCGCGGGTGATCTCCTGTGCCTGATCGGTAGGCGGTGGTGGGGGTTTGGGCGTGGTTTTAAATACGCTGCATCCAGACAGCAAGCTAAACAGTAATAGGGTGATCACCGTACGGGAAAGATTCATGTTGGCCTCATCACTCTTTTGCATAGAGTAGAATAGGTTGGACTAAGGTTTCGGGCCGATTTTTGCCATCATAGAGAACATTAGCCACAGGGGGAATACATGATCGAGATCCATGATGAGCGGGTGGGTGACGTTGCGGTGATCCATGCGGTGCCAGCTGGGCGCTATGAGCAGTCGTTGCCTACCATCTTCTTCTATCACGGTTATACCTCATCGAAAGAGGTGTACGCCTATTTTGCCTATTCGCTGGCCAAAGCGGGTTTCCGGGTGGTGCTGCCCGATTGTGCAATGCACGGTGAGCGTTTTGATGGTGATGAAGCGCGAAGGTTGGCGCATTTCTGGGAAATTCTCAAAAGTAACGTTGATGAGTTACCCGCGCTCAAAACATACTTTGAGCAGAGTGGGTTGATTGCCGGGGATCGCATTGGCGTGGCAGGTGCTTCGATGGGGGGAATGACCACCTTAGGAGCCTTTACCCGTTATCCTTGGGTGAAAGCGGCCGCCAGCCTGATGGGGTCGGGCTACTTCACTTCACTGGCGCAGACGCTATATCCGCCATTGGATGCACAGGGGAAACCGCTAGAGCAGCCCGCGTTCAAGGCACGTCTTGCTCTCTTGGCCGCCTATGAGGTTGAACATCATTGGGAGAGTTTTGCCGGGCGGCCACTGCTGCTATGGCATGGTGAAACCGATGATGTGGTGCCTGCGGTGGAGAGTGAGCGTTTGGCTGACGAGCTACGTCGGCGCGGCCTGGATCGGTGGCTGACCTACCTCACGGAAGCGGAAGTGCGTCATCGCATTACTCCTGGAGCGTTGAACGCTACCACCGCCTTTTTCCAGGATTCACTGTAAAAAGCCCCCGTGGGAGGGGGCAAGGCATTGTGGTTACTGATCGACCGCCTCTTGGTTCGGCTGGGTTCCCAGGTGCTGCATTTTGGGTTAGCGGTACAGCTCGGCGCTGACGTGGATAGACGCGGTGCTGCCTGGCTCATGCAAAGCGATAATCCGATAGGCGGAAGCGCCGCGTTGATCGGCAATCTGGCTGACTTGGGAACTGGCGTCATCCGGGGAAACCACATTCTGATCCAGGGTGATAAACCCGATGCTCTGGCGTTGATCGGCTTGGTGGGAAGTGATTTCAGTGGCGGCCATGGCGTTGGCGGAAAGTAGTAACGCCATGGCGATAGCGATACGCTTCATAGGTGCCTCTCTTAACTACGACTAATTAGCTTAAGTTATTTATCAATATTGAATGACTGCAACCCTTTATCGCTGCGTTTTCTGCGGCGGATAATTAAACTTTAGTCCGATAGTCAGGATTAAAAAGAGGGAGATTTTGATGGCCTTGTTCAAAAAAAATGATAATGATTTCCAGTGGGCTGATGATTTTGTTGAAGGATTTTTAAAACCTATGGATCGGTATACATCGCTTTTTCTGCCAGCAAATTGTGCTATTTCTCGTGGTCTTACGCATAAACCTCAATAAAACCCACTCAGTCCTTGAGTTCCCCCCCTTGCGCCGGTATGATTACGCGTCATTTTTCAGCCGCACACACATACACGTTCCTTGCTTCCATGGGCCGCGGTTGACCCTGACAGGAGGCTGAATAATCCGTAAGGAGCAATTCGATGCGTCATTACGAAATCGTTTTTATGGTCCATCCTGACCAAAGCGAACAGGTTCCGGGCATGATCGAGCGTTACAGTGCTACCATCACTAACGCGCAAGGTCAGATTCACCGTCTGGAAGACTGGGGCCGCCGTCAACTGGCTTACCCGATCAATAAACTGCACAAAGCCCACTACGTTCTGCTGAACGTTGAAGCTCCGCAGGAAGCGATCGATGAGCTGGAAACCAACTTCCGCTTCAACGACGCCGTTATCCGTAGCATGGTTATGCGCGTTAAGCACGCGGTAACTGAAGCATCTCCGATGGTTAAAGCGAAAGACGAACGTCGTGGCGATCGCCGCGAAGACTTCGCTAACGAAACCGCAGATGATGCAGATGCTGGGGATTCTGAAGAGTAATTGCTGTCGTGACGGCTAATCGTCTGGTGTTGTCTGGCACAGTGTGCAAGACGCCGGTGCGAAAAGTGAGTCCTTCCGGGATACCCCACTGCCAATTTGTGCTTGAGCACCGATCGTCGCAGATGGAAGCCGGATTCAGCAGGCAAGCATGGTGCCGAATGCCCGTGGTTGTCAGCGGACAACAGTCACAAGCTTTAACTCAAAGATTAACGGTCGGCAGTCAGGTTACCGTTCAAGGCTTCGTTAGCTGCCATCAAGGGCGCAACGGGCTGAACAAATTGGTCCTGCATGCCGAGCAGATTGAATTGATAGATTCTGGAGACTAGCCAAATGGCACGTTATTTCCGTCGTCGCAAGTTCTGCCGTTTCACCGCGGAAGGCGTTCAAGAGATTGACTATAAAGACATCGCTACGCTGAAAAACTACATCACTGAAAGTGGTAAAATTGTCCCGAGCCGTATCACCGGTACTCGTGCAAAATATCAGCGCCAGCTGGCCCGTGCTATCAAGCGCGCGCGCTACCTGTCTTTGTTGCCGTACACTGATCGTCATCAGTAATCGGCCACTGTCCATTAACGACTTTGAGAGGATAAGGTAATGCAAGTTATTCTGCTTGATAAAGTAGCAAACCTGGGCAGCCTGGGTGATCAAGTTAACGTTAAAGCGGGTTATGCCCGTAACTTCCTGGTACCACAGGGCAAAGCTGTTCCTGCTACCAAGAAAAACGTAGAGTTCTTCGAAGCACGCCGTGCTGAACTGGAAGCCAAACTGGCTGACGTTCTGGCTGCTGCTGAAGCTCGCGCAACCAAGATCAACGAACTGGCAACAGTGACCATCGCGTCTAAATCAGGCGACGAAGGTAAACTGTTCGGCTCTATCGGCACCCGCGACATCGCTGACGCAGTTACTGCGGCAGGCGTTGAAGTTGCCAAGAGCGAAGTTCGTCTGCCGAACGGCGTTCTGCGTACCACTGGTGAGCACGAAGTGCACTTCCAGGTACACAGCGACGTGTTCGCACAGCTGAATGTAGTTGTGGTTGCTGAAGCTTAATCGGCTTTAGTACACCAAGTTAAAACGCCAGCCTAGTGCTGGCGTTTTGCTTTTCAGCGCCGGGTAAAACACGTTACTCTGAGGCTATCTGTTGGCAAGGAGAGGCGAAAATGGCAGAAATCATCTTACAGCGAGTCTACGATTTCAGCGGCCCGGCACCGGAGCACTGCTATCTGACCGATCGGCTATGGCCGCGCGGTGTGAGTAAGGAAAGGTTACAGGGCGTCATCTGGCTTAAGCAGGTGGCACCGGATACGGCACTACGCCAGTGGTTTCATCAGCATACCGACCAGTGGGATGAGTTTGTTGCGCTTTATCGCCAACAGTTGGTCGCCAATGAGGCCTGGCAGCCGCTGGTGGCGTTATTAAAGCAAGGTGAGCCGTTGACCCTGCTGTATGGCAGCAAGGACACACAGCACAACCAGGGGGTTGTACTGCGTGATTTTTTGCTGGACCAGCTTAAAGATTAGCGAACGCGCAGGTAGCTGCCATCGCTCTGGCGGCGGAACAGCGCTTCGCTGTTATCCGCGCTGGTGACTGAGAGCGCGGTGATCACGCCGTTAGCATTACGTTCGACACGCACTTCTTGCCCGGCCTTCAGATTGCTGAGCGGCTTATCGTTCCCTTCAACCCGCGCCATGGCAAACACCTCGTTCACCGGCAGGTTGTTGTCACGGAACAACTGCGCCAAGGTTTGGCCAGCCTGGATCTGATAACGCTGCCAGTTATCGCTTTCACCTGCCGTTTGCTGGCCATTGTTTTGCAACTGAGCCTGCAAGGGTATCTGGTTTTCCTGGCTGGTGACCGGGAATGGACGCGCGTTATCGTCGGAATACGGCCAAAGCAGCGACAGGAGCAGGATAGCACCAAATATAATCACCCAACGGCGGTGAAAATAGGGCAGAGGTTCCATCCAGTGGAGGCTGTCCGGCAAGTGCCATATTTTCAGCAACAACGCTTTGAGCCTTTGCCCCTTGCCGCTCTGTTGTGGCGGTAGTGAGTCCGGCTCATCGGTGGTTGCTGACGTTTCCGGTGCTGGGCCAGGCTTCAGGCGTTGGCTCATGTTCAGCCAGGTGCGCAGCAGTGGCTGATAGACACGGATGGTTTTCCTTCTCCTGGGCGCGATTCTGCCCATGGTGACCTCTCTTCAACTGCGTAAAATTGTCACTTTACAAAAAGTGTACCGCTGACCCCAGTATACCCTATGGATTTCAAGCCGCAGTGCACTTGTGCACCATGAGGGGCGAATAGTCTCTGTACCGCGCGATTACGGTGCTGGCCTTGAGCCGTACCGGGTTTATATCGCTAACCGTTGGAAGTGATGGGGAGCAGAGAGAATCATGACACCAAAGGTTAACAGTTGGTTATTGTTTCTTTTTCTACGACAAAAGTCATCATTCTCCACACAAGATTTTACCCGGCTTTGCGGCGCTGTTATGCTGCGCTTTCGACTTTTTACAGACTAAAGGAAAACCCCATGACAACCCCTTCTTTTGATAGCGTTGAAGCGCAAGCAAGTTACGGGATTGGTTTACAGGTCGGTCAGCAATTGCAAGAGTCCGGCCTGCAAGGTTTACAACCAGAAGCTCTGCTGGCTGGCCTGCGTGACGCGCTGGAAGGGAATGCCCCGGCGGTTCCGGTAGATGTGGTCCATCGTGCGCTGCGCGAAATCCACGAACGTGCGGATGCTGTACGCCTTGAGCGCCAGCAGGCGATGGCCGTTGAAGGCCAGAAGTTCCTGGAAGATAACGCCAAGCGTGAAGAAGTGACGCTGACCGAGTCTGGCCTGCAGTTCTCCGTGCTGGAGCAGGGCAATGGCCCAATCCCATCACGTCAGGATCGCGTGCGTGTGCATTACACCGGCCGCCTGATCAACGGTGATGTGTTCGACAGCTCCGTTGAACGTGGTCAACCTGCCGAGTTCCCGGTCAGCGGCGTGATCCCTGGCTGGATCGAAGCTCTGACGCTGATGCCGGTTGGCTCCAAGTGGCAGCTGTATATCCCTCACAACCTGGCCTATGGCGAGCGTGGTGCAGGCGCATCCATCCCGCCATTCAGCGCGCTGGTGTTTGACGTTGAGTTGCTCGAAATTCTGTAATCGGCTCTCGTGTTACAGTAAGGGCGCCTCACGGCGCCCTGGTTTTATCTGCCACTCAGCGCGCGTGGGAACAGCAGGTTGTTCTCCAGATGGATATGCTCCATCAGATCGCTGATAAACGTATTGATACCGTTGTACAGCGCCTGCCAGGTATTGCAGGCCCCTTCCGGTGGCGTGACGGTGTTGGTGAGGAATTTCACCACTTCCAACTGTTCGCCAGCCTCATCATGTTCATGCTCCATCACCGAAATCGGCCCTGCCGCCTGTTGCCCCATGCCTTGTTTAATCAGCGGGAACAGGATCTGTTCTTCCTTCATCATGTGATTTTCCAGATCGAGCCGGATCAGGTTTAGCTGCTTGGCCAGCCCGCGTGGGCAGGTGGGCTTGTCGCCGTGAACGCGTTCAACCTTTTCCGCCATCAACACCAGTTCTGACAACTGTTCACGATGGCGTTGGTGGAAGCGTGGCAGGATGTAATCGATGATCTCAGCCAGCGGAGCCAGACGCCAATCGCGGGTGTCCACGGGTTCTGCCGCCAGCGCGGCCAGCTCACTTTCCAACTTATCCAGATCCAGTTCTTTGCGGCTGGCAGCACGCTCCAGGGTTTGTTTACCCCCGCAGCAGAAGTCCAAGTCATAGTCGCGGAACAGCTTGCTGGCACGTGGGATAGCAATGGCGAGTGCGCCTAGGGATTGGTTACGGTAATCCATGATGATGCCCCTTTAAAGGAAGAAACTTATAACATGCATTTTAAATGCAATTTAAAAGGTGCGCCATTGATAAAAAGGGGTAGAGGTGAAAAGGCGCGCCGTAACGCGCCCAACGGTCAATTATTTAGCTTGTAGGTCGATCTGATAGAGCTCAAAGCCGATGCTGTCGTTACCCACGGACTTCATCGGGTACTGTGCGTTAGCTTTAATAAACGCGGTAGCCTTCTCGCTAGGGGCGGTCTCAAAGCGGATATCCAGCGGCTGTGGGCTGTTGAAGCTGGCCAAACGCCAGTTGTTGTCCGCCTGCGGATGCACCGCGCCGTGCTTCTGGGTTTCTTCGCTGATGTAGGTCGCCAATACCGCGCGGTTTTCATCCGGTGAAGCAAAGGCGATATGCTTATCGCCCGTTCCGGCAAACTTGCCGCCGTAGGCACGATAGTTGTTGGTCGCAACCAGGAACTGGGCGTTAGGATCGATCGGCTTGCCCTTGAAGGTCAGCTGCTTGATACGCTCCGCCTGATCATTGATCAGTGTACACTCTCCGTCGTAACGTGCCGGTTGGCTGACGTCGATCTGATAATTGACGCCGTCGATCACGTCGAAATTATAGGTGCGGAAACCGTCCCAATTGATCAGCCCCTGCGGTTTTCTGCTGTTAACGTCAATTTGGTTGAACTGCCCGGCGGAGCACTCCAGCCACTCTTTCACTTCCTTACCGCTGGCTTTAACCACCACCAAGGTATTGGGGTAGAGATAGAGATCGGCGGCATTGCGGAAGGTAAGCTGGCCTTTTTCCACCTCGACAAAGCTGGCGGGATCGTTCTTGCGGCCACCCACTTTGAACGGTGCAGCAGCGGCCAATACCGGCAGATCGGCCAGATCCGGATCGCCTTGAATATAGTGCTCAACGTAGGCTCTTTGCGCATTGTTGACGATCTGCACGGTAGGATCGTCCTGGATCAGGGCCAGATAGCTGTACATATTGCCGTCGGACTTGCCGATAGGTTCGCTGACGAACTCACGCGTTCCCTTATGATCTTCCTCTAACACCTTGACCAGAGCTGGATCTTCCACTGCCAACGAACGCTTGTTCTCTTTGTCATAAACCGGTCTGGCTTGCGCTTTCGCCGCGGTAACCTTCCATTTTCCCCCATCGTTATTCAATTGCAGATCCACGATGCCGAGATGATCGCCCCATTGGCCCGGCATCACCGCAGGTACGCCGTTCAGCAAGCCTTTATCGATATCTGCGCCTTTGATATTGGCGAAATCCTTGCTGGGGAACACCGCATGCGCATGGCCGAACATGATGGCATCGATGCCTGGAACCTGGCTAAGGTAGTACACCGAGTTTTCCGCCATGGCCTTATAGGGATCACTGGAAAGGCCTGAATGGGGGATCGCGACGATCAGATCGGCCCCTTGTTTGCGCATTTCCGGTACATAGTGTTTAGCCGTTTCGGTGATGTCGTTTACGGTTACTTTTCCCTGCAGGTTTGCTTTGTCCCACACCAGGATCTGCGGCGGCACAAAACCGATATAGCCGATACGTAGAGTATGAGCTTTGCCATCACGGTCTTTTACCGGGGTATCGACAATAATGTAGGGAGTGAACAGCGGTTTTTGCGTGGTGGCATCAATGACGTTGGCGTTGATGTAGGGGAATTTGGCACCGGCCAGGGCATTCTTCAGGTAGTCTAGCCCGTAGTTGAACTCGTGATTACCGATATTGCCTACCACATAATCCAGGGTATTCATTGCCTTGTAGACCGGGTGGATATCACCGTGTTTCAATCCCTTGGCGGCCATATAGTCAGCCATTGGGCTACCCTGGATGATGTCACCATTATCGACCAGTACGCTGTTGGTTACCTGCTGGCGAGCGTGTTGGATCAGGCTGGCGGTTCGCACCAGGCCGAATTTATCGGTGGGCTTATCCTTGTAATAGTCGAAGTCCATCATATTGCCGTGCAAATCGCTGGTTTCCAGCACGCGCAGGTCAACCGTGGCTGCCTGTGTTGAGGCGCAAACCAGTAGGGCCAGTGCGGATAGTCCCAGAGGGCGCTTGATCATGGTTATCTCCATAGGGTTATTCTTAGAGGGGTATCGCAGAGGGGTATGTAAGTACCACTCCTTCTCTCAGCAAACTGTGAAGTCTGGCATAAACTGGCCGAATGTAACGTACAGATAAGCAAAGTTGTGACGGAGAAGACTTGAATAAATACCGCGGCTTAGTGAGTTGAGATGGATATTCCGCCCAAATAAAACTAGGCTGCAAGCTATAGCAAGGGGAAACGTCCCACGGAACTGAATGTCTGAGGTGTACTATGTTGGAGCAGATTTGCCAGCTGTCCCGCGAGGCGGGTACAGCGATCATGGCGGTATATCATGGTGAACAACCGCTTGATGTGGCACAGAAAAAAGATGATTCACCGGTGACCGCCGCGGATTTGGCCGCGCACCATATTATTAAACGCGGTCTGGCGGCACTGACTCCGGAGATCCCACTGCTGTCGGAGGAAGATCCTCCCGCCTGGGAAGTTCGCCGCAACTGGACGCGTTACTGGCTGGTCGATCCGCTGGACGGTACCAAAGAGTTTTTAAACCGTAACGGTGAATTCACGGTCAATATCGCGTTGATCGAAGAGGGTGAGGCGGTAATGGGCGTCGTCTACGCCCCGGCGATGGGTGTGCTGTATCTGGCTGAGCGCGGCAAGGCTTGGAAGGAAGAAGGGGGCCGACGCCGCGAGATTAGCGTCAGTAATGCCGAGCTGCCGTTGGTGGTTGTCAGCCGCTCCCATAGTGATGAGGAATTACAGGATTACCTGCAACAGTTGGGCGAACACCAAACCATCTCGGTAGGCTCATCGCTGAAGTTCTGCCTGGTGGCGGAAGGGAGGGCGCAGCTTTACCCAAGGTTTGGGCCAACCAATATCTGGGATACGGCGGCAGGGCACGCGGTAGCGGTAGCTGCCGGAGCACAAATCCACGATTGGCAAGGCAAGCCGCTGTTATACACCCCGCGTGAGTCTTTCCTGAACCCTGGCTTTAGGGTTTCGCTGTTTTAGGCTGTGTCCCGCCAATCACCGCGCGGGACGCCGTTTAAACGCTATTTCAGCAACTGGTGCAGCATCTCCATCACCTGCTGCACCTCTTGCGGCGTCAGTGCGCCATCTTTGGCAAACTGGATCTTGCCTTCTTTATCAAGCACTACAATTGCCGAGCCTTTTGGTTGCAGATCCCAGGCCTTTTTGACGTTGCCATTACTGTCGACAATGAACTGCGACCAAGGGAACTCTTTCTTGCTGTCTTCAATACTGTTACGCACAAAGATAGAGGTGCCGATGATGGCGTCGTCGGTATTGACGATAGTCGTCGTTTGGTAACGATCGTGCGGTAGCTTAGCGGCTTTGATTGCTTCAATCAGCGGATCGTTCAGCTCTTTGGCCGAAGTACGGCCAGCAATATGTTGCACCACTCGCACTTTTCCACCGAGCTGCGCGCTATTCCAACCTTTGTAGCTAAACTTATTATCAACATAGTCCAACTCGCCTTTATCGCTGACGCCGATCGGTGCCACGCGCTGGTGGAGCTGAAGGTTGTGAGCAGAGGCCAACATCGGGGCCAACAGCAGCATTATCATTAGCATGCTATTTTTCATGCATTCTCCTGCAGAGGGAAATAAGTCTCAATTTGACTCAGGGTGGTTAAAGCATAGGTGCTCATCCGAGGTCTGTCCTGTTAATCTGATCGCAGTTTTTCCTTCTGGGGGTAATTATGCGCTTTTTGAATGGATATACTGCAAAGATTATAAATAGGTATACACAATTCTGTCAGTAAGTGTAAATCCAGGATAGAAATCCAGGAAGAGTTGAACGAAATGGTCTTTACTCAGTCTACTAGAAAGCAATCAAGTTGCGCTCCGAATGTCGAGGTGGCCACTTTGGCCGCTCGCTGAGCGCATGGATCCAACGGGAGGAGAGTAACAACTATGAGAATCTTCCAGCGTTATAACCCACGGAAAGTGGCTACGTATGTAAAAACCCTGTTCCGGGGGCGGCTGTACATCAAGGATGTGGGGGCGTTCGAATTCGACAAGGGCAAAATCCTGTTGCCGAAGGTTCGTGACAAGCGCCACTTCAACGTGATGTCAGAAGTTAACCGGCAGGTGTTGTTGCTTCAGGCCGAAATGGGTTGATAACGCGATACCTGTCGCCTAGCTGTGCCGTACAGGGATGTACAAATGCCGCAAGCGCATGGATGCGCAAGAGCGGCTGACTTTAAATTCTTAGGGTATTTGTAGAGCCACCTGCAAAGCAAAATAACTGCGGCCCCCAAGGGGCCGCTAATGTTTATGCCGGAGTCGTTTCGTCTGGGGCTTTCGGTAGCACCGCGGTCGGTTTGTCGACCAGTCTGGTGACCAATAGCTGATCAATTTTGTAGCTGTCGATATCGACCACTTCAAACTTGTACCCGGCATATTTCACAAAGTCGGTGCGTTTCGGGATCTTGCGCAGCATGTACATCATAAAGCCGCCGATGGTTTCGTAGTTGCCAGCCTGTGGGAACTCATCGATATGCAGCACTCGCATCACGTCTTCGATTGGTGTCCCACCTTCAATCAGCCACGAGTTCTCATCACGCGCCACGATCTGCTCTTCCTGACCTTGGCCTACCAGGTCACCCATCAGCGTGGTCATCACGTCGTTCAGCGTAATAATCCCGACCACCAAAGCATATTCATTGAGGATCACCGCAAAGTCTTCACCGGCGGTTTTAAAGCTTTCCAGCGCTTCTGACAGGGTCAAGGTATCCGGCACGATGAGCGCCGAGCGGATCTGCACGCCGCTGCTCAGCACTAGGCTCTGATTGCCCAAAACACGGTTCAGCAGGTCTTTGGAGTCAACATAGCCAACGACCTGATCGATATGGCCGTCGCATACCAGGAACTTGGAGTGCGGATGGGTGGAGATCTTTTCTTTGATGCTGTCTTCGCTTTCGCGCAGATCGAAGTAAATCACGCTTTCACGGGAAGTCATCGAAGAGGGCACGGTACGCGATTCCAGCTCGAAGACGTTTTCAATCAGCTCATGTTCCTGTTTGCGCAGTACCCCGGCCAGCGCACCGGCTTCCACCACCGCGTAAATATCTTCGGAGGTGATGTCGTCTTTACGCATCATCGGCAGCTTGAACATGCGGAAGATCAGGTTAGCCATGCCGTTGAAGAACCAGACCAGCGGACGGAACAGCATGATCGAGAAACGCATCGGGTTGATGATCCGGACGGCAACCGTCTCCGGTGCAATCATACCGATGCGCTTCGGGGTTAAATCCGCGAACAGGATGAACAGGCTGGTCACCATCACAAATGAGCACATAAAGCTGATCTGCTCGGAGAGTTCGGGCGACAGGAAACGGTCGAAAAGCACTTTGAAGCTGGGGGAGAAGGCTGCATCACCGACGATACCGCCGAGGATGGCTACGGCGTTGAGGCCGATTTGCACCACGGTAAAGAAGATACCCGGGGTTTCCTGCAGCTTGAGGACTCTGGCGGCATTGATGTTACCTTCGTCAGCCATCAGTTTAAGTTTGATCTTGCGTGACGCAGCCAGAGAGATTTCTGAAAGCGAGAAAAACGCACTCACTGCGATCAGAAAAAGAATCAGTAAAATACTGTTTAACATAGTCTATCCATTCGTACCGACGGGATGTCGGCGCTCTTTCGGAGGGGTAATACCGTGTATAAAGTGAATCAAAGGGGCGTTGTATAACGCGCCCACAAAAGCGGGGCCGCAAACGCGACCCAACACAGTATAGCAGTTGCCCCGTGAAGGCCGCCAGTGGTTAAAAATTAACAGCTTAACCTTGTGGAAGCAGACACACCCCAATGCCGCCCAAGCCACAATAGCCGCCCGGATTCTTATGCAGGTATTGCTGGTGGTCATCCTCTGCATAGTAGAAAGGCAGTGCCGGTGCGATTTCGGTGGTGATGGTGCGTTGATCGCCCGCTTTCTCCATCGCCTGTTGGAAAACTTGCAGGCTTTGCTCTGCTTCGGTCTGTTGTTCTGAGTCCAGGTAGTAAATAGCAGAGCGGTATTGAGTACCGATATCTCCCCCTTGGCGCATGCCTTGCGCTGGATCGTGGTTTTCCCAGAATACCTGCAACAGCTGGCGATAGCTGATCACCTGCGGGTCAAAGACTACGCGTACCACTTCTGCATGCCCAGTCTGGCCGCTGCAAACCTCGCGATAGGTTGGATTTGGCGTAAAACCACCGCTATAGCCTGCGGCAGTGCTATAAATACCCGTTTGCTGCCAAAACAGGCGTTCAACGCCCCAAAAGCAGCCCATGCCGAAGATGGCCGTCGCCATTCCCTTGGGCACGAAGGTCATGGAATGGCCTGTCACCTCGTTAAGCGTAGCGACGGGCATCGGCGTAGTACGGCCAGGAAGCGCACTTGCCTTATCGATGTTTTTAGACTTATCAAAAGATTGCACCATGTTTGACTCCTGTTACCATAATAAGAATTCACCTAATAGGGACGCGTGTCAGTTGTAACTGGCCACTTCTTTGCCCACAATAAGCCCTATCTAAGGTTTATGTATCAGCTTAACGCAGTATTTTGAGCGTCAAAAGCTAAGAATACGTCTTGTTTTCGGTAACGGTCGATGTCGTATAGGCAACGTCTGGGATCTAAAGGTAAAGGGGGCAGTCTGATCGTACCGCCCCAGCACCAGAGCAAAGGTACTGACAGGACAGAAAAATTAATTAAGGAGCACCTGTGCCACGATATCGTGTCCTTTGCGTAATATGTGCGCTATTCGTTATGCCGTCGGTGTTTGCGGCGAATGTGCGGCTGCAGGTTGACGGCCTGAGTGGGGATTTGGAGCGCAACGTTCGTGTCCGTCTTTCCGCGATCACGCCGGAAGAGGTCAATGCCGAGGGGCGTTTTCGCGCTCGGGTGGATGCTGCCATCCGTCAGGGGCTACGGCCTCTTGGATATTATGAACCCACCATTGACTTCACCTTTGACGATAACCCAAAGCTCTCGCGTCCGGTGTTGCATGCTCACGTCACACCTGGTGAGCCGGTGCGCATTGCCGGGGCGAATATTACGCTGGAAGGTGGCGCAAGAACGGATGAGGATTACCTGCGTCTGGTCAGAACCGACCGGCCAACCGTGGGCGAGATCCTCAATCATGGCCAATACGATAGCTTTAAAAGTTCCCTGACCGGGATTGCGCTGCGTAAAGGTTATTTTGATGCCAACATGAAAAAGAGCCAACTTGGCGTAGCGCAAGAGCTGCATAAAGCGTTCTGGGATATCGATTTCGACAGTGGCGATCGTTATCACTTCGGCAAGGTGAATTTCAAAGGCTCGCAAATCCGCGAAGATTATCTGCAAAACCTGGTGCCCTTTCACCAGGGCGATTATTACAGCTCAAACGATCTGGCCGAACTGAACCGTCGCTTGTCTGCCACCAACTGGTTCAACTCGGTGGTGGTATCCCCGGATTTCACCGATGCCAAACAGAGCAAGATTTTGCCGTTGGATGCGATGGTAACTCCGCGTAGCAGTAATATTATGGAGCTGGGTGGCGGTTTCTCTACCGATATTGGCCCAAGGGTGCGTGGAACTTGGCGCAAGCCCTGGCTGAATGATCGGGGCCATAGTCTGACCACTACCGCCAGCATCTCTGCACCGGAGCAGCAGTTGGATCTGACCTATAAGATCCCGTTGCTGCGCAGCCCGCTTGAGCAGTATTACCTGTTGCAGGCCGGTTTCAAACGGACTGACCTGAACGATACCCAATCTGACAGTACCAAGGTCGTGGCTTCACGTAACTGGGATCTCTCCAGCGGCTGGCAGCGTGCGATCAATCTCAGTTGGCGTCTGGACCACTTTACTCAGGGCACCGTCACCAATACCACCATGCTGCTTTACCCTGGCGTGTCCATCAACCGTACGCGTTCACGTGGTGGCCTAATGCCAGTGTGGGGTGACAGCCAGCGCTATTCCATTGACGTGTCGGATACCACTTGGGGCTCTGGGGTCGATTTTGCGCTAATACAGGCGCAGAACGTCTGGATCCGCACCTTGGGGGAGAAAAACCGCTTTGTGGTGCGTGGCCAGGTAGGCTGGATAGAAACCAACGATTTTGACAAAGTGCCGCCGGATTTGCGCTTCTTCGCCGGTGGTGATCGCAGTATCCGTGGTTATAAATTCCAGGGCATTTCCCCGCGGGGTGGTGACGGTAAGCTGACCGGTGCCTCCAAAATGATGACTGGCTCGCTGGAGTACCAATATAACGTGACTGGCCGCTGGTGGGGGGCGGTGTTTGTCGATTCCGGGCAGGCGGTTAACGACATCAAAGATAGCGATTTCAAGACAGGGGCTGGCGTCGGCGTGCGCTGGCAGTCGCCGGTAGGGCCGGTGAAACTGGATATCGCCGCGCCGGTTGGGGATCAAGAAACCCACGGCCTACAGTTTTATATCGGTTTGGGGCCTGAACTATGAGCCTGATAAAAAAGATTTGTCTGGGATTTTTGATCCTGCTGTTGCTGCTGATCGGCACGTTGGCGTTTCTACTTGGCACCACTTCTGGCCTGCATATGGTGATCAACGGGGCTGCCCGCTGGGTACCCGGGTTGGAAATTGCGGCGGTCAGTGGCGGCTGGCGCGATCTGACCCTGAAAGGTGTGAAGTATCAGATGCCGGGCGTGGCGGTTAACGCCGGGCAGTTCCATCTCTCGCTCGATCTCTCCTGTTTTAAACGCAGTTCATTGTGCGTCAATGCGCTGACTGCACAGGATGTCGATGTGGTGGTGAAAACCGCCGAAATGCCGCCTTCTGCACCTGTTGAGGAAAGCAGCGAGCCGATCGGCGATCTCAGCACGCCTTATCCCATTACCCTGCGTAAGCTGGCGTTGAACAACGTTAAAGTTACCGTGGACGATACCGCGATCTCCCTGGGGGAATTCAGTACCGGCGTACAGTGGCAGGAACGTGCGTTGACGTTGATGCCAACTACGATCCGCGCTTTGCTCATTGCCTTGCCAAAAACACCTGCGAATCCTTTACCGGAAGTGCTGCAGCCCGCCGCAGAGAAACTGGCGGACAAGGTGGCAGAGAAAACGACGGTTGCGCCAGTGTTGGTACCACCGCCAGCGGAAGAGAAACCGTTGGGTGAAACCCTGAAAGCGCTGTTTGCCAAACCGCTGTTGCCGGATCTGCCAGAAATTCGTCTGCCGCTTGATATTACCGTTGAGGATATTAGCGGCGAGCAACTGTATCTGACTGGGGACACGGAGGTGTCGATCACCCGCTTGCAGCTGCAGGCAAGCACCAGAGATCAGCATATTCAGCTGGATCGCTTCGACGTGAGATCGCCGCAAGGTATGCTTTCCGCCAAAGGGCAGGCAACGCTGACCGGCAGCTGGCCCGTGGAGATGGTGGCCAACGGCACGTTGAATATCGATCCGTTGAAAGGCGAGAAGGTGAAGTTGAATGTGTCAGGTGGGCTGCGTGAAGAGCTGAAAGTGGCGCTTAACCTGTCTGGCCCCGTTGGTGCGCAGCTGGATGTGCAAACCCAGTTGGCAGAGGTGGGGTTGCCCTTGGCGCTGACGCTGCAAAGCAAACAGCTGAAATGGCCGCTGACCGGCGAGGCCCAGTATCAGGTTAATGACTTCCGCCTGCGCTTTAACGGCAAGGCCGCAGATTATGCGTTATCTACCCGCGCCAATTTCAAAGGCCAGGATTTGCCTCCGGCAGTGCTACAGCTTGATGGTAAAGGTAATCTTGAACAGTTCAGACTCGAGCGCCTGCGGTTGGCTGCACTGCAAGGGAATACCGACCTGACGGCACTGGTGGACTGGAGCAAGGCGATAAGTTGGACGTCACAGCTGACGCTGTCGGGCATTAATACCGCCAAACAATGGCCGGAATGGCCAGCGCGGTTGGACGGTAAAATCACCACCCGTGGCAGCCTGCATGGCGGCAGTTGGCAATTGCAGGTGCCGGTGCTGCAGCTCGACGGCAATGTGAAACAAAACAAGGTATCGGCACGTGGCTCTGTGCGTGGCAATGCGGCCGGGCAGTGGACGATCCCCGGTATCGATCTGGCATTAGGGCGCAATACGCTCAGCGTTAAAGGCCAGTTGGATGAGAAAAACTGGGTGCTGGATGCCAATGTCGATGCGGCACACCTCGATGGCGCTTTGCCGGGCCTTGCCGGCAATGCCCGCGGGCAGTTGAAGCTGCGTGGCAATTTGCAGGCACCGCAGCTGTTGGCAGACCTGACCGCGACAGGCTTGCAATGGCAGGCGCTGCACATCAATCGGGTGAAGATCGACGGCGATGTCCATTCCAGCGATCAAATCCAGGGGCAACTGGCGGTACGGGTTGAACAGCTCAAACAGGATGCGTTGCAGATCAATCTGTTGACGCTGGATGCCAGAGGCAGCGAGCGCCAACATCGGCTGCAAGTGAATATCGACGGCAAGCCGGTTTCTGGGCAGTTGGCCCTGGAGGGCAGTTTTGATCGTCAGCAACAGCGTTGGCGAGGCAACCTGAACAACACTCGCTTTGATACACCGGTGGGTGAATGGCGTCTTAGCCGTGCCATCGCGTTGGATTATCTGAATACGCAACAGAAGGTCAGCGTAGGGCCGCATTGCTGGGTGAACCCGAATGCCGAGCTGTGCGTACCTAGAACCATCGAGGCGGGGGCCAGTGGCCAGGCCAGCGTGGTACTCAACCGCTTCGACCTGGCGATGATCAAACCGTTCCTGGGGCCGGATACGGCCATGAACGGCGTCTTTAGTGGCCGGGCAGACGTCAGTTGGCAACCGGGGGGCGCATTGCCACAGGCGAAGGTTTCACTGGTGGGCAAAGGGGTGAAAGTGGTACAGCAGGTGCAGGGCGCCGCATTGCCGATCGCCTTTGACACGCTAAACCTCAATGCGGGCCTGAACAATGGCCGGGCACAGGCAGACTGGCTGATCAAGCTGACCAATAACGGCCAGTTTAACGGTAACGTTCAGATCACCGATCCGCAGGTACGTCGTACCATCAGCGGCAACGTCAATATCACCAATGTGTCGCTGGCGCTGCTTAACCCGATACTGACGCAGGGCGAGAAAGCCGCGGGGATGCTGAATGCCAACCTGCAATTAGGCGGCAATGCGCAGAACCCGCTGGTGTTTGGCCGTCTGGCGTTGGATAAGGTGGCGATTGTTGGCCACTGGATGCCGTTCGATATGACCGAAGGCCGCCTGGCGCTGAACTTCAACGGGATGACCTCGACCCTGGAAGGATTGCTGGCGACTACGCATGGGCAGCTCAATCTGTCCGGGGATGCCGACTGGCGGGATATCAATGCCTGGCGTGCACGTATTGCAGCCAAGGGCGATCGGCTGCGGGTGACCCTGCCGCCAATGGTACGAATTGATGTTTCACCGGATGTGGTGTTTGAAGCAACGCCGCAGCTGTTCTCTCTCAACGGTAACGTAGCTATCCCTTGGGCGCGTATTACGGTGCAGGAGCTGCCGGAAAGCGCGGTCGGGGTTTCTTCGGATGAAGTGATGCTGGATAACCAGCTCAAGCCGATACAACCGGCGACGGCAGGGATCCCCATCAACAGCAATCTGACGATCCGCGTGGGTAACGACGTTCGTCTGGATGCATTTGGCCTGAAAGCCAGACTGCGTGGCGATCTTCGTGTGGCGCAAGACCGGAATGGTCTGGGGGTGCATGGTCAGATTAATATTCCATCGGGGCGTTTCCATGCCTATGGTCAGGATCTGCTCGTGCGCAAAGGCCAACTGATATTCTCTGGACCGCCGGACCAACCGCTGTTGAATATTGAGGCGATCCGTAATCCGGATGCTACGGAAAATGACGTGACCGCCGGTGTCCGCGTGACCGGTATGGCCGATGCACCAAGGCTGGAAGTGTTCTCTGACCCGGCCATGTCTCAGCAAGAAGCGCTGTCTTACCTGCTGCGCGGCCAGGGATTAGGGGCTGGCGGCGCCGATGGCAACGCCATGACTTCAATGTTAATTGGTATGGGGGTTGCACATAGTGGTCAACTTGTGGGTAAAATCGGCGAGGCGTTTGGCGTAAGTAATCTGGCCCTTGATACCGAGGGAGTTGGCGACAGCTCTCAGGTGGTGGTGAGCGGCTATGTCCTCCCTGGCTTACAAGTAAAATATGGGGTGGGGATCTTCGACTCATTGGCCACGCTGACGTTGCGATACCGCCTGATGCCTAGGTTGTATCTGGAAGCGGTGTCTGGTCTAGACCAGGCATTGGATGTGCTCTATCAGTTTGAGTTTTAGCTATGCGAATCATTGTCTACGGCAGTTTACGACGTAAGCAGGGAAACAGCCATTGGATGACCAACGCCCAATGGTTGGGTGAACATGAGTTAGAAGGCTACCAGCTTTATAATCTGGGTCACTACCCGGCAGCGATCCCTGGAGAGGGCACGGTACACTGTGAAGTGTATCGTATTAACTCATCGATTCTGGCCGAGCTGGACGAGTTGAAAAGCAATACCAAGGACTACAAGCGCGAGCTGATCCGCACGCCTTATGGCAGTGCGTGGATCTACCTGTATCGACACAGCGTGGATGGTTTCCCGCGGATTGAAAGCGGTGACTGGCTAAAGCGTCTTGACGAAAAGCAGTAAAAAAAACACCGCTCATCTGGGCGGTGTTTTTTTATCAGTTCGGGCGAGAATTACTTCTTGGCGCGCTCGAAAGAGGCCACGATCTCAGCTTTGGCAGCGGCAGCGTCTGCCCAACCATCCACTTTTACCCACTTGCCTTTTTCCAGATCTTTGTAGTGTTCAAAGAAGTGAGTGATCTGCGCCTTCAGCAGTTCTGGCAGGTCGTTCACATCTTTAATGTGATCGTACTCTTTGGTCAGTTTGCTGTGCGGTACGGCAACCAGTTTCGCATCTTCACCGGCTTCGTCGGTCATTTTCAGCACGCCAACTGGGCGGCAGCGGATCACTGAGCCTGGTTGCAGTGGGTATGGGGTTGGCACCAACACGTCTACCGGATCACCATCCAGTGACAGGGTGTGGTTGATGTAACCGTAGTTGCACGGGTAGAACATCGCCGTGGACATGAAACGGTCAACGAACAGCGAGCCGGTTTCTTTGTCGATTTCGTATTTGATTGGATCGGCGTTAGCCGGGATTTCGATAACTACGTAGATGTCTTCTGGCAGGTCTTTGCCAGCAGGGACCAGGTTCAAGCTCATGTCGGTTTCCTTTAATCAAACCAGAAATGGAGTGGCGGCTATTATAGCGGAGTCTTTTGTGATTTCCCGCCCTTTTCGTCATCGAGCCGCTGCCTGGCCGATAACAGCAACTTTTCCAGATTAATCCCTTCTTGATTGAAGTTTACCCCCCGGCTGCCGATAACTTTCTCAAATAATAACGGTCCAGCTGCTAGCTGACCCTGCCTTCTTTCCTCCTCTACATCTGAAGCTACTTTTTTCTAAAGCCGGGAAACACTCATGTTAAAGAAGATCACCGTTAAGGCCGGGCTGATTGCCCTGTTGAGCCTGATGACGTTGTTGTTGATAGTTGTCAGCATCATCGGGGTTAAAGCGATTAACGAAGGAACACGTTCGCTACAGACTCTGAACCAGATCCTGGGGGAAGAACTTGGTTCGTTGGCCAACAGTTCCAATCTGGCGCTACGGGCCAGAACGGCTGCCTCGCTTGCAGTACGCCAGCGCGAGATTGGTCAGATTGAGGTTGCCGATGCCTCGGTGGGGCGTATCTATGGCTATCTGGAACAGTCAAGAAAGGAAATGGCGCGCTTTGTTGATGTGGGTACGGTGACCGAACGAGGCCGCCAATTCTCAATGCGGATGCAGGCGAGCTATCGCGCTTATCTGGAACAAGGCATTGCGCCCATGGCGGCGGCGATAAAGGCGGGGAAGTTGGATGACTATTATGCCATTCAAGAAAATCATATTTCTAAGCTGAGCATTGCGTTTGAAGCTGACCTTAGTGAGTTCCGTGCGTTTGCGATGGAGATTGGCCAGCAGCATGTGCATGAGGCGGAAAGTAATGCCAGCACCAAAATTATCCTGATCGTTGTGGCTGGGCTGCTCAGCGTGTTACTGGCGGTACTGGCCTGGTTTGCACTGCGTTTGATCTTATTGCGCCCGTTAGATGAGTCGATTGTCCAATTGGAGCATATCGCTGCCGGGGATCTGACCCACGAAATTAGCGGTGAGGGTGATACCGAAATAGGGCGTCTGGTGCGTGCCATGCAGCGTATGCAGCAATCGCTGGCGATGTCGGTCAGTAAGGTCCGCGATGCCAGCAGTCAGATCGATACCGGCTCCCGCGAGTTGGCTGCGGGTAACGTTCATCTGGCGCAGCGTACGGAAGAATCGGCTGCTTCCCTGGAGCAAACCGCCGCCAGCATGGAGCAGTTGACCTCTACGGTAAAAATGAATGCTGAAAACTGTGAACAGGCCAACCAGTTGGCACTGAGCGTCTCCGATATTGCCGAGCAGGGCAGTGACGTGGTCAGCCAGGTGATGAGCAAGATGCAGGCCATTACCGACAGTTCTCGGCGGATCGCCGACATTATCAGCGTGATGGACGGTATCTCCTTCCAGACCAATATCCTGGCGCTCAACGCGGCGGTAGAGGCAGCACGTGCCGGTGAGCAAGGGCGCGGTTTTGCCGTTGTGGCTGGAGAGGTACGCAGTCTGGCGCAGCGTAGTGCGCAATCGGCCAAAGAGATTAAAGGGCTGATCGAAGTTTCACAGCACCGCGTGCGGGAAGGTGAGCAGATGGCCGCTACGGCAGCGAAGACCATGAATGGAATAACCGGGGAAGTGGGGCGCGTCACGGCGCTGATGCGTGAAATCTCGGCGGCTACCCGCGAACAAAGCAGTGGTATCGAGCAGGTTAACCTGGCGGTAGTGCAAATGGATCAGGTGGCACAACAGAATGCGGCGTTGGTAGAAGAGTCTGCGGCGGCAACGCGCTCTCTGGAAGAACAGGCGCAGGCGCTGGCGCAGAGCATGGTGGTGTTCAAACTGTGATGAACAGGGGCAGTATACCGCCCCTGTTTTATACCTGTCGTCTTTCAAGCTGCAGCGTTGTTACCTGCGCTTGCCCACCCCAGTCACTTACAAAAGTAAGCTCCTGGGGATGGGCAAGCTTGTCGCCTAGCTGCAACTTGAAATTCATAGGGTAATATGGCTTATTCGTCTGGGAAATCAGCAATAAAACGCTCGGCGTCTTCTACCATTGATTTGGTTCCGACGAAGAATGGCGCGCGCTGGTGCAGTTGTTCCGGCACGATATCCAGAATGCGGTTTTTACCATCGCTGGCTTTACCCCCGGCCTGTTCTGCCAGGAACGCCATCGGGTTGCATTCATACAGCAGACGCAGCTTGCCCTGTGGGTGGCTGGCGGTGCTTGGGTAGATATAGATGCCGCCTTTGAGCAGGTTACGGTGGAAGTCGGCAACCAGTGAACCGATATAGCGTGAGGTATAAGGACGCTGGGTGGCTTCATCCTGCTCTTGGCAGTATTTGATGTATTTCTTCACCCCGAGAGGGAACTTGATGTAGTTACCTTCGTTGATGGAATACATATTGGCTTTTTCCGGGAAGCGCACTTTCTCATGAGAGAGGCAGAACACCCCTAGAGACGGATCGTAGGTAAAGGCATGCACGCCATAACCGGTGGTGTATACCAGCATGGTGGAAGAGCCATAAACCACATAACCGGCCGCTACCTGGGCGTGGCCAGGTTGCAGGAAATCTTCTTCGGTGACTGGCGTACCAATCGGAGTGATGCGGCGATAGATAGAGAAGATGGTCCCAACCGAGACGTTCACATCAATATTGGACGAACCGTCCAACGGATCCATCAGCACTACATACTTTCCATTCTCAGCTCGCTCGCCGTCGAAAATCACGATTTCGTCTTCTTCTTCCGAAGCGATGCCCGCAACTTCCCCACGAGCCTTCAACGCTGCTTTCAGCTTTTCGTTCGCGAACAGGTCCAGTTTCATCTGAACTTCGCCCTGAACGTTGGAAACGCCGTTAGTCCCCAAGATATCAACTAAACCCGCCTTGTTGATATCACGGTGAATGATTTTGGCCCCCAGTTTGATGGCAGAAAGTAATGAGGTCAGCTCACCGGTGGCGTGAGAGAAGTCGTGTTGTTTCTCGACGATAAATTCGCCTAACGTTTTCATGACACAATCCCTGAATCTACGGATGGATAGCGGCTTGTTAACATACCGCCAACGTTTTCGTCTGCAGTGTAGCCCAAAGCAACTTGCGATTCATAGGCAAATCCATTTCTTCTGAACGATTCTGAGCGCTAGAATAGGCAGTAAATCGATGCACTAAAATGAGAAACCTAATGCGCATACATATTCTTGGGATCTGCGGCACCTTTATGGGTGGGCTAGCCATGTTGGCTCGTTCACTGGGGCACGAGGTGACCGGTTCCGATGCCAACGTCTATCCTCCGATGAGCACCTTACTGGAAAAGCAGGGGATCGATCTGATCCAGGGTTACGATCCTGCCCAGTTGGATCCGGCTCCGGATCTGGTGATTATCGGCAATGCCATGAGCCGTGGTAATCCTTGCGTAGAAGCGGTGCTGGAACAGAGCATTCCTTACATGTCTGGCCCTCAGTGGCTGCATGATTATGTATTACGCGATCGTTGGGTGTTGGCGGTAGCGGGAACACACGGTAAAACCACCACCGCCGGGATGGCAACCTGGATCCTGGAAGCCTGCGGTTATCAGCCGGGCTTTGTGATCGGCGGCGTACCGGGCAATTTTGATGTCTCGGCCCGTCTTGGCGGCAGCCCGTTCTTTGTCATTGAAGCCGATGAGTATGATTGTGCCTTCTTCGACAAACGCTCCAAGTTCGTTCATTACTGCCCGCGCACGTTGATCATGAACAACCTCGAGTTCGATCATGCCGATATCTTTGACGATCTGAAAGCGATCCAGAAGCAGTTCCACCACCTGGTACGCCTGGTGCCGGGCCAAGGCAAGATTATCCTGCCGGAAAACGACACTTATCTGAAACAGGTGATGGCGATGGGATGCTGGAGCGAACAGGAATGGGTCGGGGAAGGAGGTGCGTGGCGTGCACACAAATTGACGACGGATGCCAGCCATTACGAAGTGTTCCTCAACGGCGAGAAGGTGGGCGAGGTTAACTGGGCGCTGGTGGGTGAACACAACATGCATAATGGCCTGATGGCGATCGCCGCCACCCGCCATGTTGGCGTACAACCAGCCGATGCCTGCCGTGCGCTGGGTGACTTTATCAATGCCCGCCGTCGTCTGGAATTACGCGGTGAAGCCAACGGTGTCACGGTTTATGACGACTTTGCTCATCATCCGACCGCCATTCTGGCTACCTTGGCGGCACTGCGTGGCAAAGTGGGCGGTACAGCGCGCATTCTGGCCGTGTTGGAGCCGCGCTCAAACACCATGAAAATGGGGATCAGCAAAAACGATCTGGCCCCGTCACTGGGTCGTGCCGATGAGGTATTCCTGTTCCAGCCTCACCACATCCCGTGGCAGGTTGCGGAAGTTGCCGAAGCTTGCGTCCAGCCTGCGCACTGGAGTGCCGATCTGGATACGCTGGTGGAGATGATCGTCAAAACCGCACAGCCGGGTGATCATATCCTGGTGATGAGCAATGGCGGGTTTGGCGGCATTCATGACAAACTGCTGGCGGGGCTGGCTAACAAGGCTGAACCGAAAGAAATCTACTAACGTTTAGTTAAACAGGCGTCGCGTGCGGCGCTTGTCCCAATACCAAGGCCGCTGATGCGGCCTTTTTTACGCCCATAAAAAAGCCCTCGCGAGCGAGGGCAATGGGGTTCGTCGGATAGGACGACGACAATTTCCGAGGATAATAGCGTTTACCTGAGAACTCGGCAGTGGCAGTGACGAGGGTAGTCAGTTCAGTAAGCGCGATCTCGGTTTTTTACTTGTAGATTTCAGCCGTTGCGTGCCAGTTGCCATTTTCATAGGCTTCGATCACACGGTAGGCTTTGGCCCCTTGCTGCTCCGCTTTATCAGACAGCGCCTGACGGATATCAGAAGGTGCGCCACCCACGCCGCTAGCGGTAATGGTGCCGACAGACTGCAGATCGCTAGCTTGGGCATCAGTAACCAGGTTAGCTGCAGAAGCACCGAAAGAAACGGCAGACAGCAGGCTAAATGCAACGAGGGTAGTTTTCATGTTCATGATATTGAGATCCTTAATCGTTCAGAGATAACGGCCTGGAAGGGCTTTACCGCGTTTTTTATACTTGAAGGCGGTTATCTACTTGGTTTTTTATCAGAGCGTTGTCGTGCAATGCGCACATAACATCTTGTACTTATTTGTAAATCTCAGCGGTAGCGTGGTAGTTACCTTCGTTACGAGCTTCGATGACACGGTAAGCTGTCGCGCCTTGGGCATCGGCTTTAGCAGACAGCGCCTGGCGGATATCAGAAGGTGCTGCACCCACGCCACTCACGGTGATGGTACCGGCAGACTGCAGTTTTTCAGTCTGTGAGGTATCAATGGATTGTGCTGCGAATGCACCAAAAGACAGCATGGATAGCAGGCTAATTGTCGCTACGGTAGTTTTAATTTTCATGATTTATCCTCTTCGTATTCTTTTATCAGTTCCAATGAACTGTGATTTACGTCACGAAAATGAGTATACATCTAGTAACGGTAAAAATTAATAGCTAGCTAACAGTTTCTAGTGAAACTTTATTGGGGTCAGCGTTTCTTTTAATAACCTAATGGAATAAAAAACGGCGATAAAATGCACTTTTGATGTTAAATTTTTGTAATTTCAATAAGCTAAGTGCTTTTGACTAAAAGTGCGGAAACTTCCAGTCACGATCACCAGTCACACAGAAATGTTATTGAAATGTGCTGTAGGTCGGCTTATTGGCAGTTTTAAACGTGGTAGGCAGTGCGGAAGAAGTAAATGAGGGGTTAATAAAGGTTGTACAGCCCGCGACGGAAAGCCGCAGGCTGCGTTGAATGCATCAAAGTTCCTGTTCAAACAAGGAGAGGATGGCTTCAAACAGTTGGCGCGCGGTAAAGGAGCTGGCCGGAGTGACAAAAATGGTATCGTCACCGGCAATGGTGCCCAGGATCCCTTCTGATTTACCCAGTGAGTCCAACAAGCGGGCAATCAGCTGCGCCGCACCAGGGCTGGTATGGATCACTACCACGGCATCGTTATGGTCCACGTCCAGCACCAGATTCTTGAGCGGGCTGGTGGTAGTAGGGACACCGAGTTCGGCCGGGAGGCAGTACACCATCTCCATCTTTGCATTACGCGTGCGCACTGCCCCGAACTTGGTCAGCATGCGTGATACCTTGGATTGGTTAATGTTCTCGAAGCCTTCTTCTTGTAGCGCCAAAACGATCTCGCCTTGAGAACTGAATTTTTCTTCTTTCAATAAGGCCTTAAATGCCTTGATCAGATCTTCCTGCTTTGCGGGATTACGCATTTTGCACCGTGGAATGTTGGTAATAGAGCTGATTATTATGCATATAAATGCATTTTTATGCAATATGGAGGCTGTCTGGAAAATCAAAAATGCCCAGATAGAAAGGCAAGAGAGCGATTTTAACAAAATCCGTTGCTCATGAATATGCCCTTTTGGCGCGGGAAGCGAGTCAGCTCTCCGGTAACGAAAATGTTATTAAAATGATGTTGTTCTGATGTTACATAAGGGTGTAATGTAACCGCCGGTTAACGCGATCGTGAAAAGCGCTGCACTATTTTCGATTAGTGTGCGCTATGCCCTTAATGCATAAGCTATTTACTTTAAAATGCTCGCAACATCGGCCATTTTATTGCGCCAGATCTAAAACCGACTGTTAAGAGGTTGTTTTTAAAGGCGTGATAAATTAAGGTCCGTGACCAAAGAATTCACGGCGCTTTTATATTTAAGACAATAAAGGAGTATAGGATGAAAGTTGCAGTTCTCGGTGCTGCTGGCGGTATTGGCCAGGCCCTCGCCCTTCTACTCAAGACCCAGCTTCCTTCAGGTTCTGAACTCTCCCTCTACGACATAGCCCCAGTTACCCCAGGCGTTGCCGTTGACTTAAGCCACATCCCAACCGCAGTTAACATCAAAGGCTTCAGCGGCGAAGATGCGACCCCTGCGCTGCACGGTGCAGACGTGGTGCTGATTTCTGCTGGCGTTGCGCGTAAACCAGGGATGGATCGTTCCGATCTGTTCAACGTTAACGCTGGCATTGTACGCAACCTGATTGAGCAAGTGGCTAAAACCTGCCCGAAAGCCTGCATCGGCATCATCACCAACCCGGTGAACACTACGGTGGCCATTGCGGCAGAAGTGTTGAAGAAAGCCGGCGTTTACGACAAGAACAAACTGTTTGGCATCACATCGCTGGATATCATCCGTTCCAACACCTTCGTTGCGGAACTGAAAGGCAAACAACCGGAAGAACTGAACGTACCGGTGATTGGCGGCCACTCAGGTGTGACCATCCTGCCTCTGCTGTCGCAAATCCCAGGCGTAAGCTTTAGCGATCAGGAAGTGGCTGATTTGACCAAACGTATCCAGAACGCGGGTACCGAAGTGGTTGAAGCCAAAGCCGGTGGCGGTTCTGCAACCCTGTCTATGGGCCAGGCTGCTGCACGTTTTGGCCTGTCTCTGGTGCGTGCGCTGAGCGGTGAGAAAGGCGTTGTTGAATGCGCCTATGTTGAAGGGGATGGCAAATATGCCCGCTTCTTTGCACAGCCGCTGCTACTGGGTAAAAACGGTATCGAAGAGCGTAAAGACATCGGTACCCTGAGCGCCTTTGAGAAAAAAGCGCTGAGCGAAATGCTGGACGTACTGCATAAAGATATCGAATTGGGCGAGAAGTTTATCAACAACTGATCCCTCAGTACGATGATGTTTTGATAAGCCGCCGGGCCGAATCCGGCGGCTTTCTTATGTTTATCATGATTTGATTCGACTTTTTCGATCTCGCAGATGATGTGTAAGCGGATCAAAATACCTGCTCGGCCAGATCTCTGCCGGGTGCACGTTCAGTGCATCAGCAATCAACCACTCTCCCTTTGGCCAAGGACGTGACAGCGCGTTGGCCAACGTCGATGAACTTAGCCCTGCCCCCCGTGAAACCGCAGCCAGAGTGGTACCTCTCTTCTTCAAAGCCGCGATGACGTCTGCTGGATGCCAATCTGGGTCCCGTGAATTCATATTTTCATTCCTTTTTTGATTAGAGAAAGTTCTGTTAGTGGTATAACTAACAGGTAAGTATTAATCGTTTGAACAACGTGACGCGTTTATTCAGAAACTAGGATACCACCAAGTTTCCCAAAAATAACTTATGGTTTCTGAAAAAATTTGTATTGCCACACTATTGTCCCGAGATCATGGCTATGAAAAACGAGTGGTTTGCTGCCAAGGAGCTGATAGGTATCGCTGGATTACCTTCCTCTACACAGGGAATCAACCTGATGGCCCGGCGCGAAAATTGGCTCAGCCGTCGCCGCAAAGGTGTGCAAGGCAAGGCGTTGGAATACCATTTTGACAGCTTGCCTACCGGCGTCAAAAACCTGCTGGTATTGCGGGAAGAGCCTGCGATCTATGAGGCCGGGCGTCAGGACCCGCTGGCGGTGTGGATCGAATACTATTACCACCTTTCAGAGAGTGAACGTGGCAAAGTAATGGCGTTTTTGATGCGCGAAGGTGTGGATAGCCTGCTGGCCTGGATTGCTGAAAAGAATAAATAGTGAGCCATTTCTCAACTGACAAACGCTAGGCGTTGCCTCTTCGTTTCCCTTTCCCTTTTCGGTAAGAATTTTTTGAGTGTTTTGCCAAGCTTTTTGAGATCGGCAATGACCCTGTTAATGTTATAACTAACTTATTAGCTTTAGTTGTTCATGCAACTGGAACTGCCGATAAGTCAGTCAGGGCAATGCTGCTATCAAGGAGGGGGAATGGACAAGGCGTGGTTTACCGCCGAAGAACTGAAAAATAAGGGAGAATTGGGTAGCTCCCCGCAAGGGATCAATAAGCGAGCACGTGAGAAAAACTGGCTATGGCAGCGGCGTTATGGCAAGCAGGGGGTGACTAAGGAGTATCATATTAGTAGCTTACCTCTCTCGACCCAAAACGAGTTGTATCCCCAGCAATATCCCCTTGCCGCAGAGGAACCGGCGGCTTATACCGTTTCCCATCATGACGATCCTATCAAACGTTTGCAGGGTTATCTGGCAGGCATGAAGCCAGACGAATACGCGGTTCTACTGGGTTTTCTGGCGGAGAAGGGGGCTGCGGGGCTACTGGATCTCATTAGCAAGGCAAATAGATAGGCCCGCACCGCAGGCCTATTTGAATATTTAGAAACTTAAATTTCTTAAAATTCTCGTTGAACCGCCAGATGCGCTAATCCTTCCAGCGCGGTTCGATAAGCAGAGGCGGGTAAAATCTGCAATGCGGCGATCGCCTTATCCGCTTCTTCTTCTGCGCGCTGACGTGTATAGGTGAGTGAACCACACTCCTGCATGGCAGCCAGAACCGGTTCAAGCAGATGGCGGCCATTCCCCTGTTCAATCGCGCCGCGGATCATCGCAGACTGCTCGGCATTGCCATTATGCATAGCATGCAACAACGGCAGCGTCGGCTTCCCTTCGTTCAAGTCATCGCCAGTATTTTTACCCAGGGTCACGCCGTCTGCACTATAGTCCAGCAGATCGTCGATCAGCTGGAATGCCGTACCAAGATAGCGTCCATAATCTTGCAATGCCTGCTCTTCGGCCGGGTTAGCCTCGGAGAGAATAGCTGAGGACTGGGCTGCCGCCTCAAACAGACGAGCGGTTTTGCTGTAGATGACCCGCATATAGTTTTCTTCACTGATATCCGGATCGTTGACGTTCATCAACTGCAGCACTTCACCTTCGGCGATCACGTTGACCGCTTCGGACATCACTGCCAGTACGCGCAGCGATTCCAGGCTGGTCATCATCTGGAAAGCACGCGTATAAATGAAATCACCCACCAACACGCTGGCAGCATTGCCAAATGCCGCGTTGGCGGTTGCCTTGCCACGGCGCATGTCGGACTCATCCACCACGTCATCATGCAACAGGGTGGCGGTATGGATGAACTCTATCAGGGCAGCGACGGCAATGTGTTTATCACCTTGATAGTGCAAGGCCCGTGCCGCCAGGACGGCTATCATCGGGCGAATGCGCTTACCGCCACCGCTGATAATGTAATAGCCAAGTTGATTGATGAGCGTGACATCGGAATTCAACTGTTCGAGAATTGTTGCGTTCACGGCCGCCATATCTTGCGCGGTTAACTCAGTAATTTGTTCTAGGTTCATTGTATTTTTTTCAGCTGTGTTTCTGTTGACCGCGATGAGAACGCTGCTCACATCGGTACATGGCGGTAACTGTCCTGTTGATTGTACTTGAAAATCGGCCCAGATAAACGTTGTGAGAGAAACTGTGTTTTTTTTCTTCTTTTTTCACCTTCTGGCCCTAATCTGCTCTTGTCATATGCAGGATTATTGCGTAGAATTCGCGCCCTATTGTGAATATTTATAGCGCGCTCTGTACTGAACAGTTGGGCACGCGGAAAGCGGAGTTTTATATGTACGCGGTTTTCCAAAGTGGTGGTAAACAACACCGAGTAAGCGAAGGTCAAACCGTTCGCTTGGAAAAGCTGGACATCGCAACTGGTGAAGCGGTTGAGTTTGACCAGATTCTGATGATCGCTAATGGCGAAGATATCAAAATCGGCGTTCCTTTCGTCGATGGCGGTAAGATCAAAGCTGAAGTGGTTGCTCACGGTCGTGGCGAAAAGATCAAGATTGTTAAGTTTCGTCGTCGTAAGCACTATCGTAAGCAGCAAGGTCACCGTCAGTGGTTCACTGATGTTAAAATCACCGGCATCAGCGCTTAAGTTAGGAGAGCGGATTAATGGCACACAAAAAGGCTGGCGGCTCGACTCGTAACGGTCGCGATTCAGAAGCTAAACGTCTGGGCGTAAAACGCTTTGGCGGCGAAGCAGTACTGGCAGGCAGCATCATCGTTCGTCAGCGCGGCACCAAATTCCACGCTGGTACCAACGTGGGTTGCGGCAAAGACCACACTCTGTTTGCTTTGAAAGACGGTAAAGTCAAATTCGAAGTTAAAGGCCCGAGCAATCGTAAATTTATCAGCATCGAAGCTGAATAATTTTCGAGCCTTACGAAATAGATGTTAAGCCCCGCAATTCGTTGCGGGGCTTTTTACATTTATAGATTGCTTGTGCTTAGCCGCACAACGCACAGACAGTGAGAAGATGGAAAAAAAACAGCAGGCTGGCGTTGGTATTTTTCTGGCGGTCACCACAGCGGTTTGCTGGGGCGCGTTGCCTATCGCAATGAAAGAAGTGCTGGAAGTGATGGAGCCGTTTACCATCGTCTGGTATCGCTTTACGATTGCCGCTATCGGCCTGGGGATGATCCTGGCGGTGCGCGGGCGTTTACCTCCGCTGAAAATGTTCCGTCAACCCCGCTGGTTGCTGTTGCTGGTGATCGCCACTGCCGGGTTGTTAGGCAACTTTGTCTTCTTCAGCTCCTCGCTGCAATATTTGAGTCCGACAGCCTCGCAGGTTATCGGCCAACTCTCGCCGGTGGGCATGATGTTCGCCAGCATATTGATCCTGAAAGAAAGGATGCGTATCACTCAGGTGATTGGCGCTCTGATGCTGATCTGCGGGCTGATGCTGTTTTTCAACGTCAGCCTGATCGAGATCTTCACTCAGTTCACAGACTACACGCTCGGTGTATTGTTGGGCGTGTGTGCGGCCATGGTTTGGGTGACCTATGGCGTGGCGCAGAAAGTATTATTGCGTCGATTGGCCTCACCGCAGATCCTGGTATTGTTGTACACTTTATGTGCGATCGCGTTATTCCCGCTTGCAATGCCAGCGGTGATTTTCCAGCTTAGCGGTTGGCAATTGGCCTGTCTGTTGTTCTGTGGTGCTAACACGCTGATTGGTTATGGTGCGCTGGCGGAAGCGATGGCGCGCTGGCAGGCGGCTCAGGTGAGTGCGTTAATCACGCTGACTCCTCTGTTTACCCTGCTATTTTCAGATTTATTGGCGCTGGCCTGGCCACAGGTATTTACCGCCCCGGCATTGAATGTCGTCGGCTATGTAGGTGCTTTTGTGGTGGTTGCAGGCGCCATGTTTTCCGCAATTGGTCACCGTTGGTGGCCGCGACGGGCAGAAACCAACCTGGTTGCTTCTTTGAAGCCGCCCGGTGAATGAGTTACGGAGACGGTAAATGAAGTTTGTAGATGAAGCAGCGATCCTGGTCGTTGCAGGTGATGGCGGTAATGGTTGCGTCAGCTTCCGCCGCGAAAAATACATCCCGAACGGTGGGCCAGATGGCGGCGACGGCGGTGACGGCGGTGACGTTTACCTGGTGGCAGACGAAAACCTGAATACCCTGATCGATTACCGCTTTGAAAAATCTTTCCGTGCCGAACGTGGCCAGAATGGTCAGAGCCGTGACTGTACCGGTAAACGCGGTAAAGACGTCGAAATCAAGGTGCCGGTTGGTACCCGCGTGCAGGATCAGGGCACCGGTGAGATCCTCGGCGATATGACCCGTCATCAGCAGCGCCTGATGGTGGCGAAGGGCGGTTGGCACGGCCTGGGCAACACCCGTTTCAAATCCTCGGTAAACCGTGCTCCGCGCCAAAAAACGCTGGGCACCAAAGGCGAGATGCGCGATATCCTGCTGGAGCTGCTGCTGCTGGCTGATGTGGGCATGTTGGGCCTGCCGAACGCCGGTAAGTCGACCTTCATTCGCGCGGTTTCTGCTGCCAAGCCAAAAGTGGCGGACTACCCGTTCACCACGCTGGTACCGAGCCTAGGCGTGGTACGTATGGACCATGAGCAAAGCTTCGTGGTGGCGGACATTCCTGGCCTAATCGAAGGCGCACATGAAGGTGCCGGCCTGGGGATCCGTTTCCTGAAACATCTGGAGCGCTGCCGCGTGTTGCTGCATCTGGTGGACATCGCTCCGATCGACGAGTCCGATCCGGTAGAGAATGCCAAGGTCATCATCAACGAGCTCAACCAGTACAGCGAAAATCTGTCGCAAAAGCCACGCTGGCTGGTGTTCAACAAAGTTGACCTGCTGGACGAGGAAGAGGCCGCCGAGCGCGCCAAGGCGATCGTAGAAGGCATGGGTTGGGAAGGTAAGTACTACATGATCTCCGCTGCGAACCGCGAAGGCGTTAACGCTCTGTGCTGGGACGTGATGAACTTCATCAATACGCAACCGAAAGCCATGGCGATCGAAGAAAGCGCGCCAGAAAAAGTCGAGTTCATGTGGGATGATTACCACCGTGAGCAGATCGCTGAAGTGGAAGCCGAAGCGGACGACGATTGGGATGATGACTGGGATGAAGATGACGACGAAGGCGTCGAAATCATCTACCAGAAGTAATTCTGCGTAATAAAGTAACGGCTCGGTTCGATGAACCGGGCCCTTACCCGTCGTCTTTCAAGCTGCAGCTTGAAATCCATAGGGTAAATATTTTATAGAGTCAAAATATTATCGGGTAACCAGCACAGTGCATCCAAGCCGTTGGCATCGGTACGGTTTTCCAGGCGTAGATAGCCACGGTGCAACTGAACGATACGGATCACGATATTCAATCCCAGCCCGCTGCCGCCATAACGCTGATCCATCCGGCGGAAGGCCTGAGTCAACTCTCCCGCCATCTCTTGTTTGATACCCGGCCCCTCGTCGAGCACCTGTAAGCGTTGCCCATTATTCTCTGAGGTGAGCTGAACACGAATGACGCTCTTCTCGGGGCCATAGCGGTGCGCATTTTCAACCAGATTACGCAGCATCAGGCGTAGCAATACCGGATCGCCGTGGGTCGGGGCACTGCCTGGCAGTTGCCAGACAATCTTTTGCCCGCGCAGAGCGGCTAGCTCCTTCAACTCCTCCTGCAATGGCTCGATAACGTTGGTCACCCAGTCAAACTGTTGGTAATGGCCACTGGCGAAATCCTGCCCGGTGCGCGACAGCATCAGCAATTGCTCAACCACGTGCATCAGTTGGTCAATGCGGGCGATCAACTGTTTACTGCCCGTAATTCCCTGTTGCTCCATCAGTTCCAGATGTAGCCGGATCCCCGCCAGCGGTGTGCGTAATTCGTGGGCAGCATCGGCAGTGAACAGACGCTCTTGCTGGATGGTATGGTCAAGGCGTGAAAATAGCTGATTCAATGCCTTGGTGACCGCTACCATCTCCAGACTGTCGTTGGATACCGGCAAAGGCGTCAGATTATCTGCCGAACGTTTCTCCAGCTTTTCCTGCAGTTGATTCAGCGGCCGGATAATCCAACTGATGGCCCAGAAGGAGACCAACAGGGTCACCACCATCATGATCAGCGAAGGGGCAAGCAGTGAAGCGATCGCTTCGGCAATCTCGGTATCGACCCGCTCGTTGCGGACTTTGGCCGACAGGGTTTCATCCACCAGGAAACTGATCTGCTCCTGGCTTTCATGCCATAGCCAAAACGCGCTGATAAGCTGAGTGACCAGCAGGATCAGGGCCAACATCAGCAGCAAACGACGGCGCATGCTGATCAAGATGCGGACTCCAGACGGTAACCAATGCCACGTACGGTGCGGATACGATCTTTGCCCAATTTACGGCGCAAATTGTGCATATGCACTTCGAGGGTATTCGAACCCAGATCGTCGTTCCAGGTATAGAGATCCTGTTGCAACAGCTCGCGGTTGACGGTTTGCCCGGCCCGCATCATCAGACGCGACAGAATGGCAAACTCTTTCGGCGTAACGTCTATCGCTTGCTGTTGCAGAAACACCTGCTGACTGGACAGGTTGAGCGTCAGATCGTCCTGTTGCAGTAGGTTATCGCTGTGGCCCTGATAGCGGCGGATGAGTGCCCGCACCCGGGCTTGCAGCTCAATCAGCGCAAAGGGTTTGACCAGATAGTCATCGGCACCGGCATCCAGCCCATCGACACGGTCTTGCAACGCGTCGCGTGCGGTGAGGATCAACACTGGGATGCTGATCTGTTGACGACGCCACTGCCGCAGCAGGGTGGCACCGTCAACATCTGGCAAGCCGAGGTCGAGGATCACCATACTGTATTGGCTGGTGACTATCAGGCTATTGGCCTGCGCGGCGTTGGCTGCACAATCACAGGCGTAGCCTTCGTTGGACATTGCCAACGCCACGCCTTGCTGCAATAACTCATCGTCCTCAACAATCAGTAGCTTCATGCCCTTGGGCCTCAATTGTTCTGATAGATATCCCGATACAACCGGCTTTCGAAACGCACCAGCGGCGCTCGGCGCTGTTTCTGATCTTCTGGCGGCACTGCGTAACCTGATAGATATTGCACAAAGGCAAGGCGCTGACCACTGGCAGTGGTGATAAAGCCAGCCAGATTATAGACCCCTTGCAGCGCTCCGGTTTTGGCAGAAACCTTACCGTCGACCCCGGCTTCGTGCAGTCCACCGCGATAGCGCAGCGTGCCATCATAACCGGACAGCGGCAGCATCGAGATAAAGTTTAGCTCGCTGTCGTGTTGAGCAATGTATTGCAACGCCTGCATCATGGTGGCGGGTGCCAGCAGGTTGTGGCGCGACAGGCCAGAGCCGTCCACCACGATGCTGTTACCCAGATCTACCCCGGCTTTCTGGCGTAGAACCTGGCGTACTGCATCTGCCCCTGCACGCCAAGTGCCCGGTACGCCGAAGCGTTCATGGCCAATGGTGCGAAAGACGGTATCGGCAATCATGTTGTCCGACTTCTTCAGCATGATTTTCAGTAGGTCATGCAGCGGTGCAGACTGCGTCTGAGCGATCACCGTTCCCGTCATGCCTGGCTGGGTTTGGCGCTTCAAATGGCCGTTAATCTGGATCCCCGACTTGACCAGCTCATCTTTCAGGATGGCACCGGCATAGCTGGCTCCATCTTGAATGGCGAATGCCAACGGTAGTGGTTCACTGCGTTGGGTCAGGCATCCGGTCAGCGTAAAGCGGTTCAATTCGCCCGGCACCACATCCAGTTCACAATATTGTGCATCCGCAGAGCCTTTCGCCAGCGTTCTTACCTGGCTGAACATATTGACCGGGTAGAATGAAGCCACGCGAATAAACGCCATCTCACCGGGGTTAGGGGCGCTGTAAAGAGAAACCGAGAAACAGTTGCGATCGACAATCGCCGCTGCTGGCGGGGCGCTGAAACATTGGGTCATATCGTTCCAGGGCCAGCCGGGTGCTTTGTCATGGCTGGCAAACACCGAGGTATCGACCAGCACATCGCCGCTGATTTCGCGAACTCCCTGTTTTTTCAGTTCCGCCACCATATTGCGCAGATTTTGCCGCTTGAAGGTGGGATCTCCGCTGAAACGGGCGATAAGGTTGCCACGCAACACGCCATCCTTGATGTCGCCCTGACTTTCCAGTGTCGTGGTGAAGCGATAATCCGGCCCGAGCTGCAACAAAGCCGCCAGCGCGGTGAGCACCTTCTGGGTGCTGGCCGGGAGTGCCATTTGCTGTGAGTGATAATCGATGGTTGGCGTGGTTGCGCCAATCTTCTGAACTATCAGGGCCAGGTTCGCCCCATCAGGCAAATATTGTGTGTAATCTTCAACCGGGGCCGCATGGGCATTAACAGCAAATGCGCAGGCCAATACACTGACAATTCGTGAAAAACGCATAATCTCGGGGTAACAGCTGGATAACGTGCTGTCATACTACGGTGCATCAAGGGATAAAGTAAACGATGACCCTTAAGGAACTCTAGGCTAAAATGCGTATCAAAATGCAAAATCGACGCTGGCTTGGAGCAAATCTCCGAGCTCGGTTTCTTTTGTTTATCGCCTGGAGACGGAAGGCGCAATGCCTGCCGTAATTTCATACGAACACGTCAGGATGACGCTAATGCCCTATGGATGTTGAGCCGCAGTTAGCTTGAAAGACCACGGGTATATTTGAACAGGATAGATTTAGAGGTATTTAACGATGAAACAGATCCCGATGACCTTGTTTGGCGCAGAACAGCTGCGTGAAGAACTAGAATACTTGAAAGGTGTGCGTCGCCCGAAAATCATTGCCGATATCGCCACCGCACGCGAACACGGTGACTTGAAAGAAAACGCCGAGTATCATGCCGCTCGTGAACAGCAGGGTTTCTGTGAAGGACGTATCCAGGAAATCGAGGCTAAGCTGTCCAATGCGCAGGTGATTGACATCACCAAAATGCCTCAGACTGGCCGCGTGATTTTTGGTGCTACCGTCTCGGTGATGAATCTTGATACTGAAGATCAGGTGACTTACCGCATCGTGGGTGATGATGAAGCCGATTTTAAGAAAAATCTCATTTCCGTCAACTCACCGATGGCTCGCGGCCTGATCGGCAAAGAGCAGGATGATGTTGTTGTCATCAAAACCCCCGGTGGCGATGTAGAATACGAAATTCTGAAAGTGGAATATCTTTAATTTCACCCGGGTTGGTTAAAAGTTCGGCAGGGTTTTGTAAAGAAAGGAAAAAGGCCGCAAGCGGCCTTTTATCTGAACCCGGCGCATGGCACCGTTTCGGTACACAGAGAGCGGATTAGCGCGGTAAAGTGATCTTGCGCTCTTTCGACGGGCGGTAAAGAATAAGCGTACTGCCGATCACTTGCACATTGCAGGCACCCGTTTCACGCACAATAGCGTCGGCGATCAGGGCTTTGGTTTCGCGATCTTCGGCAGCAATTTTTACCTTGATCAGCTCGTGATGCTCCAGAGCCTGCTCAATTTCAGCCAGCACCCCTTCGGTGAGACCGTTATTACCCAGCATGACCACCGGTTTTAACGGATGTGCCAGGCCTTTCAGGTGTTGTTTTTGTTTATTATTCAGATTCATTGTCTTTTTTGCTTAAGTTGGGATTGAAAACGGTACATTCTACCGCCATCTCATGTGTATCACCAAATCGGTCTGCACCGAATTGAGTTTACGTGAGAAGCGAACCTGGCATGAGACTCTTTTTAGGATAGTTGGAATACTCGATGGCAAATAAAAAGCGTTCGGCCAGTTCCAGTCGCTGGCTCCAAGAACACTTTAGCGATAAATATGTGCTGCAGGCGCAGAAAAAAGGGCTGCGCTCGCGCGCCTGGTTTAAACTTGATGAAATACAGCAAAGTGACAAACTGTTCAAGCCGGGTATGACGGTCGTTGATTTGGGGGCTGCACCGGGCGGCTGGTCGCAATATGTAGTAACCCAGATTGGTGGTAACGGGCGTATCATTGCCTGTGATATTTTGCCAATGGATCCCATCGTTGGCGTCGATTTCCTTCAGGGCGATTTTCGTGATGAACTGGTTCTCAAGGCGCTGTTGGAACGTGTAGGTGATAGTAAGGTTCAGGTAGTCATGTCTGACATGGCCCCGAATATGAGCGGCACCCCGGCGGTCGATATCCCAAGATCGATGTATCTGGTGGAATTAGCACTGGAAATGTGTCGTGATGTTCTCGCACCAGGCGGTAGTTTCCTGGTGAAGGTGTTCCAGGGAGATGGCTTTGACGAGTACCTACGGGAAATTCGCTCCCTGTTTACGAAGGTTAAGATTCGTAAGCCAGACGCTTCTCGCGCACGTTCGCGTGAAGTGTACATTGTAGCGACAGGGCGGAAACTGTAGTACCCTAACGCTGTTTGTTAACACAGTTGTAATATGAGGTTAATCCCTTGAGTGACATGGCGAAAAACCTAATTCTCTGGCTAGTCATCGCGGTCGTGTTGATGTCGGTATTCCAGAGCTTTGGGCCCAGCGAGTCTAATGGCCGTAGGGTAGATTACTCTACCTTCATGACCGAACTGACCCAAGATCAGATCCGTGAAGCGCGCATTAATGGGCGTGAAATAAACGTTGTCCGTAAAGACAGCAACAAGTACACCACTTACATTCCGGTCAACGATCCGAAGTTGCTGGATACGTTGTTAACCAAAAACGTTAAAGTTGTTGGTGAGCCGCCGGAAGAACCAAGTTTGCTGGCTTCCATCTTTATTTCCTGGTTCCCGATGCTGTTGCTGATTGGGGTCTGGATCTTCTTTATGCGGCAAATGCAGGGCGGCGGCGGCAAGGGCGCGATGTCCTTCGGCAAGAGCAAGGCCCGTATGCTGACGGAAGACCAGATTAAAACCACTTTTGCCGACGTTGCAGGCTGTGACGAAGCAAAAGAAGAGGTAAGTGAACTGGTCGACTACCTGCGCGAACCGAGCCGTTTCCAGAAACTGGGCGGTAAGATCCCGAAAGGCGTGCTGATGGTTGGCCCTCCGGGTACCGGTAAAACCCTGCTGGCGAAAGCCATTGCCGGCGAGGCGAAAGTCCCGTTCTTCACCATTTCCGGTTCTGACTTCGTCGAAATGTTCGTCGGTGTGGGTGCATCCCGCGTCCGTGACATGTTCGAACAGGCCAAGAAAGCGGCACCGTGCATCATCTTTATCGATGAAATCGACGCCGTAGGTCGCCAACGTGGCGCAGGTCTGGGCGGTGGTCACGATGAACGTGAGCAAACGCTGAACCAGATGCTGGTTGAGATGGACGGCTTTGAAGGCAACGAAGGTATTATCGTCATCGCGGCAACCAACCGTCCTGACGTCCTGGACCCGGCATTACTGCGTCCAGGCCGTTTCGACCGCCAAGTGGTGGTTGGGCTGCCAGACGTGCGTGGCCGTGAGCAAATCCTGAAGGTGCACTCACGTCGTGTACCGTTGGCGCCAGATGTTGATGCTTCTGTGCTTGCACGTGGTACTCCAGGCTTCTCCGGTGCGGATTTGGCCAACCTGGTCAACGAAGCGGCCCTGTTCGCAGCACGTGGCAGCAAGCGTGTGGTGTCGATGGTGGAATTCGAAAAAGCCAAAGACAAGATCATGATGGGTGCGGAACGTCGCTCCATGGTGATGACGGAAGCACAGAAAGAATCGACCGCCTATCACGAAGCGGGCCACGCCATCATTGGCCGCCTGGTTCCTGAGCATGACCCGGTGCATAAAGTCACGATTATTCCTCGTGGCCGTGCGCTCGGCGTGACCTTCTTCCTGCCGGAAGGGGATGCGATCAGCGCCAGCCGTCAGAAGCTGGAAAGCCAAATCTCCACCCTGTACGGTGGCCGTCTGGCAGAAGAAATTATTTACGGGCCGGAAAAAGTCTCTACCGGTGCATCGAACGACATTAAAGTCGCTACTTCGATCGCCCGCAACATGGTGACCCAATGGGGCTTCTCTGAGAAGCTGGGGCCATTGCTGTATGCGGAAGAAGAGGGCGAGGTGTTCTTGGGCCGTTCCGTAGCCAAGGCGAAACACATGTCGGACGAAACCGCACGTATCATCGACCAGGAAGTCAAATCCCTGATTGAGCGCAACTACATCCGCGCACGTGCGTTGCTGATGGAAAACATGGACATCCTGCATTCGATGAAAGATGCACTGATGAAATATGAAACCATCGATGCACCGCAGATCGACGACCTGATGAACCGTAAAGATGTGCGTCCGCCAGCTGGTTGGGACGACGTGGCGAAAAGCAACAACTCCGACAACGGTGGCACACCAAAAGCGCCAACGCCGGTAGATGAGCCGCGTACGCCAAACCCAGGCAACACCATGTCTGAACAGCTCGACAAGTAACATCGGCTGTAGCGTAAAATAAAACCCCGGCCAGCCGGGGTTTTTTGTTTGCTGGCGGAAAATTGCGACCTCTCCTGGGTGAGAGGGGCGGGATCCACTCCAGGCAACAGAGTAGTATTGACTCCAAGGTAGATTAATCATGCAGTTAACCGTGCGCGACCAAATCCTCGATCTCAACCACCCTCGGGTGATGGGGATCCTCAACGTTACCCCAGACTCCTTTTCTGACGGCGGACGGCATAATTCGCTGAATGATGCCCTGCTACACGCGCACGCGCTGATTTCGGCGGGTGCTACGATGATTGATGTGGGGGGCGAATCCACGCGTCCGGGCGCTGCCGAGGTCAGTGAAGAGGAAGAGATTGAGCGCGTCGTGCCGGTTGTAGAAGCCTTGGCGCAGCGGTTTGAGATTTTTATCTCGGTGGATACCTCAAAAGCGGGCGTGATCCGCGAATCCGCCAAAGCCGGCGCGCATCTGATCAACGACGTTCGCTCATTGCAGGAGCCTGGTGCGCTGCAGGCCGCCGCCGAAAGCGGTCTACCGGTCTGCCTGATGCACATGCAAGGTGAGCCGCGTACCATGCAGCAAGCACCGCATTACGATGACCTGATGGCGGACGTTAATGTGTTTTTCCAGCAGCATATCGACCGCTGTATTGCAGGCGGCATAGCAAAACAGAAATTGTTACTCGACCCAGGCTTCGGTTTCGGTAAGAATTTAGCGCATAATTATCAGCTTCTGGCCCGATTGGCGGAATTTCATCACTTTGGTTTACCACTGTTGGTGGGGATGTCGCGTAAGTCGATGATTGGGCAACTATTGAATGTTCCACCTGAACAGCGGGTTATCGGCAGCGTTGCCTGTGCGGTGATTGCCGCGATGCAGGGGGCGCAGATAGTCAGAGTGCATGATGTCAAAGAAACCGTCGAGGCGATGCGTGTCGTCGAGGCAACACTTTCAGCTAAGGGATAGTAGAGACATGAGCGAACGCAAATACTTTGGTACCGACGGCATTCGTGGCAAGGTGGGTGACAGCCCGATAACCCCAGAGTTCGTCCTCAAACTAGGTTGGGCGGCCGGCAAGGTATTGGCGCGTCATGGTTCCCGCAAAATCATCATCGGTAAAGATACCCGTATCTCTGGCTATATGCTGGAGTCAGCGCTGGAGGCCGGTTTAGCGGCTGCGGGGCTGTCCGCTTCGTTTACCGGCCCGATGCCAACCCCTGCGGTGGCTTATCTGACCCGAACTTTCCGTGCGGAAGCTGGGATCGTGATTTCTGCCTCGCATAACCCGTTTTACGATAACGGCATCAAATTCTTCTCCATTGACGGTGCCAAACTGCCAGATGACGTTGAAGAAGCGATTGAAGCAGAAATGGAAAAACCGCTGACCTGCGTCGAATCTGCCGAGCTGGGTAAAGCCAGCCGTATTGTCGATGCCGCCGGGCGCTATATCGAATTCTGTAAAGGCACCTTCCCGAGCGAACTGAGCTTGAACGGGCTGAAGATTGTGGTGGACTGCGCCAACGGTGCTACCTATCACATTGCCCCAAGCGTTTTGCGTGAGCTGGGTGCTACGGTGATCGCTATCGGCTGTGAGCCGGATGGCATGAACATCAACGAAGAGTGTGGCGCTACCGATGTACGTCAACTGCAGGCGCGCGTGCTGGAAGAGCAGGCACACGTTGGCCTGGCCTTTGATGGCGATGGCGACCGCGTGATGATGGTGGATCACCTGGGTAACAAGGTCGACGGCGATCAGATCCTCTACATCATCGCTCGTGAAGGCCTGCGCCAGGGGCAACTGCGCGGCGGTGCCGTAGGTACCCTGATGAGCAACATGGGCTTGGAGCTGGCACTGAAGCAGCTCGGTATCCCGTTTGCCCGTGCCAAGGTGGGAGACCGTTACGTACTGGAAAAACTGCAAGAGCTGGGCTGGCGCATTGGGGCGGAAAACTCCGGCCATGTGATCCTGCTGGACAAAACCACCACCGGGGACGGTATCGTCGCTGGCCTGCAAGTGTTGACGGCAATCGTGCGGAATAACATGAGCCTGCACGACCTGTGCAGCGGCATGAAGTTACTGCCACAGATCCTGGTCAACGTGCGCTTTGTCGGTGAGCATAACCCGCTGGAGTCAGAGGCGGTGTTGAAGGTCGCTGAGCAGGTCGAAGCCGAATTGGCCGGTCGTGGCCGCGTACTGCTGCGTAAATCGGGCACTGAACCGCTGATCCGCGTGATGGTGGAAGGCGAAGATGAACAGCAGGTTATCGCGTTGGCGCATCGTATCGCCGATGCGGTCAAGCTGGCAGGTTAACACGCTGTTTTTACGCAGGTACGCTGTCAGTGCCTGCGTAATTTCCCGATTAGCCCTGCTTTTGCTGTTTTTTTCCGCAAACGCATCGGTGGTTGCAAATTGCCCTTGCGCGCTTTGATGGCTTTGGTTAGTATTCACACCCGCTTCAGTGGGCTGTTTTAGTGACACGCCACGCCTTCTTTAGTTTGGAAGCATCTGGGGTGAGAAGCATTTGGCACGCGGTGAACCCGCAAGGATACAGGTACCACTATGTACGAAGCTCTTCTGGTAATTTTCTTGCTGATATCGATCGGGCTAGTCGCTCTGATTATGCTACAGCAAGGTAAAGGCGCTGATATGGGAGCCTCATTCGGAGCAGGTGCTTCTGGCACGTTCTTCGGATCGACCGGTTCAGGCAACTTTATGACCCGCATGACGGCTGTTCTGGCGACGCTGTTTTTCGTCATCAGTCTGATCCTGGGCAACCTGAGCACCAATCAGGGCAAGAAAGGCAGCGAGTGGGAAAACCTGGGTCAGCCAGCGCAAACTGAGCAGACTAGCACTCCGGCAGCACCAGCTAAACCGGTCAGTGACATCCCGCAGTAAGCCGCTGAAAAGTTTTAAAACGGTTGTTTTTGACCTCAATAGAAACAGCCGTGAGCAGTAAAAATCAGTACCGAGGTGGTGGAATTGGTAGACACGCTACCTTGAGGTGGTAGTGCCCTAACGGGCTTGTGGGTTCGAGTCCCATCCTCGGTACCAAATCCCAGAGATAACTTGTGTTTTAGCAATTATCGGCGTAATATTTGCCACGTTTTCGGACGCGGGGTGGAGCAGCCTGGTAGCTCGTCGGGCTCATAACCCGAAGGTCGTCGGTTCAAATCCGGCCCCCGCAACCACTTTCCTTTAAGTGTTTATTTTCAAATACACTTTCGATTGAATTCCGCTTTTCTCGATCAACATTTGAAAATGGCACTTGCTAGAAAGTTGCACCGAAGCCGCTTTGCGGCAAACAGGGTCCAGTTGCATAAAGCCCCGAATTTTCGGGGTTTTTTGTTATTTGGCAACAGAATCACTGGGCTATTAGGCCCTTTTTTTATGTCTTGGGGGTGGGCTTGTCCACATTAGAGCAAAAATTAACAGAGATGCTTTCCGCACCGGTAGAGGCGTTGGGCTTTGAGCTCGTAGGCATCGAATTTATTCGGGCGCGCCAATCGACACTACGCATCTATATTGATAGTGACAACGGAATCAATGTTGATGATTGCGCTGATGTCAGCCACCAGGTCAGCGCTGTACTGGACGTCGAAGATCCGATCACGGTCGCTTATAACCTGGAAGTCTCCTCTCCTGGCCTTGAGCGCCCTATGTTCACCGCGGAACACTATCAACGTTTTCTCGGTGAAGAAGTCAGCGTTGTTCTGCGTATGGCGATACAAAACCGCCGCAAATGGCAGGGCATCATCAAGTCTGTAGAAGGCGAGATGATCACGGTTACTGTGGATGGGAAAGATGAAGTGTTCGCGCTGAGTAATATTCAGAAAGCGAACCTGGTACCCCACTTTTAAAGTTTGGATGAGGCAACTAGGATGAACAAAGAGATTCTGGCTGTTGTTGAAGCAGTTTCCAATGAAAAATCCCTACCACGTGAGAAGATTTTCGAAGCCCTGGAAACCGCTTTAGCTACCGCCACCAAGAAGAAATATGAGCAGGAAATCGAGGTCCGTGTCAGCATTGACCGTAAGACTGGCGATTTCGACACCTTCCGCCGTTGGGTCGCCGTTGATGAAGTGACCCAGCCAACGCGTGAAATCACGCTGGAAGCTGCACAGTATGAAGATCCGTCTATAGAATTGGGCGGTTATATCGAAGATCAGATCGAATCTGTGACCTTTGACCGCATCACCACTCAGACGGCGAAGCAGGTTATCGTACAGAAAGTGCGTGAAGCCGAGCGCGCGATGGTGGTTGACGCCTTCCGTCAACACGAGGGTGAAATTGTCACCGGCGTGGTGAAAAAAGTTAACCGTGACAGCATTGCGCTGGATCTGGGTAGCAACGCCGAAGCGGTCATTGGCCGTGAAGACATGCTGCCACGTGAAAACTTCCGCCCAGGTGATCGTATCCGTGGCGTACTATACGCGGTGCGTCCAGAAGCGCGCGGTGCGCAACTGTTCGTCAGCCGTTCCAGCCCGGATATGCTTAAAGAGCTGTTCCGCATTGAAGTGCCGGAAATTGGCGAAGAAGTGATTGAGATTAAAGCGGCAGCCCGCGATCCTGGCTCCCGTGCGAAAATTGCCGTGAAAACCAACGACAAACGTATCGACCCGGTCGGTGCTTGTGTTGGTATGCGTGGTGCCCGCGTCCAGGCCGTTTCGAGCGAGCTTGGCGGGGAACGTATTGATATCATCCTGTGGGATGATAACCCTGCACAGTTCGTCATTAACGCCATGGCCCCGGCAGATGTTGCCTCGATCGTGGTGGATGAAGACCGGTGCACGATGGACATCGCCGTTGAAGCCAGCAACCTGGCACAGGCGATCGGCCGTAATGGCCAAAACGTGCGTTTAGCTTCCCAACTGTTGAAACAGCATCGTGATGATGATCGCTGGGAACTGAACGTGATGACGGCGGACGATCTGCAGGCCAAGCATCAGGCCGAGGCTCATGCCGCCATTGATACCTTCACCAAGTATCTTGATATCGACGAAGATTTCGCCACCGTTCTGGTCGAAGAAGGCTTCTCTACTCTGGAAGAACTGGCTTACGTGCCAATCAAAGAGCTGCTGGAAATCGACGGTCTGGATGAAGATATGGTTGAAGCGTTGCGCGATCGCGCCAAAGCTGCATTGACCACGCTGGCCCTGGCACAGGAAGAAAGCCTGGGCGACCAAAAACCTGCTGATGATTTGCTCAACCTCCCGGGTCTTGAGCGCAGCATGGCCTTTAAACTGGCCGCGCGTGGGGTTTGTACGCTGGAAGATCTTGCCGAGCAGGGTGTTGACGATCTGGCTGATATTGAAGGGCTTAGCGATGAGCAAGCCGGCGAGCTGATTATGGCCGCACGTAATATCTGTTGGTTTGGCGACAACGCGTAATAACTGTAGCAGGAAGGAACAGCATGACGACAGATGTAACCGTAAAATCGCTGGCAGCAGAGATACAGACACCGGTTGATCGCCTGGTACAGCAGTTTGCTGATGCAGGGATCAACAAGTCTGAGACCGACTCTGTGACACAGCACGAGAAAGAAACCTTACTGGCGCACCTGAACCGTGAACACGGTAGTGCGCCAGGCAAACTCACGTTGCAGCGCAAAACGCGCAGCACCTTGAATATTCCGAGCACCGGCGGTAAGAGTAAATCGGTGCAAATTGAGGTCCGCAAGAAACGCACTTATGTAAATCGCGATCCGCAGGAAGCCCAGCAGGCTGAAGCGGCTGAGCAGGCACAGCGTGAAGCGGAAGAGCAGGCAAGGCGCGAAGCGGAAGAGCTAGCGAAACGCGAAGCAGAAGCCAAGCGCGTTGCCGTTGAGCAAGCCAAACGTGAGGCCGCGGAGATTGCTAAGCGTAATTCAGCGGAAAAAGAAAAAGTGACCAATCAACATACCGACGAAATGACCAAGCCAGCTCAGGCAGAAAAAGCACGCCGTGAAGCCGAAGCCGCCGAACTGAAACGTAAAGCGGAAGAAGAAGTACGCCGTAAGGTTGAAGAAGACGCCAAACGCGTAGCGGAAGAAGCGCGCCGTATGGCCGAAGAAAACGGTGAGAAGTGGGCTGAAGCCGAAGCAGCAAGCGCTGCGGTTGAAACAGCTGACTACCACGTAACCACCTCCGAGCACGCTCGTGCTGCCGAAGACGAAAACGACGCCAAAGTTGAAGGTGAGCGCCGTAGCCGTACTCGCGGTGGCAAAGCGACCAAACAGAAGAAAGGCAACAAGCTCTCCGAGTCTAAAGCAGACCGCGAAGAAGCTCGCACCATGACCCGTGGCGGTAAAGGCAAGCGTAAGCCAAGCACCCTGCAGCAGGGCTTTAACAAGCCAGCTCAGGTGGTGAACCGTGACGTGGTGATCGGCGAGACCATCACCGTTGCCGAACTGGCTAACAAGATGGCGGTAAAAGGTTCTCAGGTCATCAAAGCGATGATGAAGCTGGGCGCCATGGCCACCATCAACCAGGTCATCGACCAGGAAACCGCACAGCTGGTTGCTGAAGAGATGGGCCACAAAGTTATCCTGCGTCGTGAGAACGAGCTGGAAGAAGCGCTGATGAGCGACCGTGACACTGGCGCTGGCGCCGAGTCTCGTGCGCCAGTCGTGACCATCATGGGTCACGTTGACCACGGTAAAACCTCTCTGCTCGACTACATCCGCTCCACCAAGGTGGCAGTAGGCGAAGCTGGTGGTATTACTCAGCACATCGGTGCTTACCACGTAGAAACCGAAAACGGCATGATCACCTTCCTGGATACCCCAGGCCACGCAGCGTTTACTTCAATGCGTGCACGTGGTGCTCAGGCGACTGACATCGTGGTTCTGGTGGTAGCAGCAGACGACGGCGTGATGCCACAAACCATCGAGGCCATTCAGCATGCTCAGGCGGCTAAAGTGCCATTGGTGGTTGCGGTTAACAAAATTGACAAGCCAGAAGCCGATCCAGACCGCGTTAAGCAAGAGCTGTCCCAGTATGGCGTTATGCCAGAAGAGTGGGGCGGTGAAGCTCAGTTTGTCCACGTATCCGCGAAAGCCGGTACCGGTATCGACGAACTGTTGAACGCTATCCTGCTGCAGGCCGAAGTTCTCGAACTGAAAGCGGTTCGTAGCGGTATGGCGAGCGGTGTGGTTATCGAATCCTTCCTGGATAAAGGCCGTGGCCCAGTGGCTACCGTGCTGGTACAGGAAGGGACGCTGAACAAGGGCGATATCGTCCTGTGTGGCTTCGAGTATGGCCGTGTTCGTGCGATGCGTGACGAATTGGGCCGTGAAGTGACCTCTGCGGGTCCTTCTATCCCGGTTGAGATCCTGGGCCTGTCCAGCGTTCCTGCTGCGGGTGACGAAGCGACCGTAGTGCGTGACGAGAAGAAAGCACGTGAAGTTGCGCTGTACCGTCAAGGCAAGTTCCGCGAAGTTAAACTGGCTCGCCAGCAGAAATCTAAACTGGAGAACATGTTCGCGAACATGACCGAAGGTGAAGTTTCTGAGCTGAACATCGTACTGAAAACCGACGTACAGGGTACCTGTGAAGCGATTTCCGATTCACTGCAGAAACTCTCTACCGACGAAGTGAAGGTGAAGATTGTGGGTTCTGGCGTAGGTGGTATCACCGAAACCGACGCCACCCTGGCTGCGGCATCCAACGCCATCATTCTGGGCTTCAACGTGCGTGCGGATGCTTCAGCACGCCGCGTGATTGAAGCAGAAAGCCTGGATCTGCGTTATTACTCCGTGATCTATAACCTGATCGACGAAGTGAAGCAGGCGATGAGCGGTATGTTGGCGCCTGAGTACAAACAGCAGATCATCGGTCTGGCTGAAGTACGTGATGTGTTCAAATCACCTAAGTTTGGCGCTGTTGCCGGCTGTATGGTGACCGAAGGCAACATCAAGCGTCACAACCCAATCCGCGTGCTGCGTGACAACGTGGTTATCTATGAAGGCGAGCTGGAATCCCTGCGCCGCTTCAAAGATGACGTTAACGAAGTTCGTAACGGTATGGAATGTGGTATCGGCGTTAAGAACTACAACGACGTGCGCGTTGGCGACATGATCGAAGTGTTCGAAATCATCGAGATCCAGCGTACCATCGCTTAAGCCTCGATAAACGCTTAAATCTGTTTTAGGGGGGCCTTGTGCCCCCCGATTTGTCTGGAGGATTTCCAAATGGCAAAAGAATTCAGCCGCGGTCAACGCGTGGCACAAGAAATGCAAAAAGAGATTGCGATGATCTTGCAGCGTGAAGTCAAAGATCCGCGTGTCGGCATGGCTACCGTTTCAGGTGTTGAAGTGTCTCGCGATCTGGCTTACGCCAAAGTTTACGTCACCTTCCTGAACGTGCTGACCGAAAACCACGATCCGGATCTGGTGACCAACGGCATTAAAGCGTTGCAGGATGCCTCTGGCTATATCCGTACGCTGCTGGGCAAAGCGATGCGCCTGCGCGTAGTGCCGGAACTGACCTTTTCCTACGATAACTCACTGGTTGAAGGCATGCGCATGTCCAACCTGGTGACCAACGTAGTGAAGAACGATGCCGACCGTCGCAATGCATCAGGCGATGAAGAGGAGGCTTAATGAGTCGCCCTCGCCGTCGCGGCCGTGACATTCACGGCGTACTGCTGTTGGACAAACCGCAGGGCTTGTCGTCCAACGACGCCCTGCAAAAAGTAAAACGTATCTACAATGCCAACCGCGCGGGCCACACCGGCGCGCTCGATCCACTGGCGACCGGTATGCTGCCAATCTGCCTGGGTGAGGCCACCAAGTTCTCCCAGTATCTGCTCGATTCCGATAAGCGTTACCGCGTGATTGCCCGTTTGGGCCAGCGCACGGATACCTCGGATGCCGATGGCCAGATCGTGCAGGAGCGGCCGGTAAACTTCACCCAGGCGCAGCTCGATACCGCGTTGGACACCTTCAGGGGTAACATCCAGCAGGTGCCTTCGATGTATTCCGCACTGAAATACCAAGGCAAAAAGCTGTACGAATATGCTCGCCAGGGTATCGAAGTCCCGCGTGAAGCTCGTAGCATCACCGTGTATGAGTTGCAGTTTATCCGCTGGGAAGGGGATGAGCTTGAGCTGGAAATTCACTGCTCGAAAGGCACTTACATCCGCACTATTACGGATGACCTCGGTGAACTGCTGGGCTGTGGAGCACACGTGATTTATCTGCGTCGCCTGCAGGTGGCGAAGTATCCGATTGCCCGCATGATCACGTTGGAACAACTGAATGCGTTATTGGAACAGGCACAGGAACAGAGCATTGCGCCAAGCGAGCTGCTCGATCCATTGCTGATGCCGATGGACAGCCCGGCCGAAGACTTCCCTGAAGTGAACTTACTGCCAGCGGTAGCGGGTTACGTCAAACAAGGGCAGCCGGTGCAGGCCGCAGGGGCTCCAGCCTCGGGTCTGGTGCGCATTACCGAAGGCGAAGAACGTAAATTTATCGGCATTGGCGAGATTGCCGATGATGGCCGAGTCGCGCCGCGCCGCCTGGTTGTCGAATATTTCGACTGACCTGCCCGCCTTGCGATCGCCCTGCGCTAAGAGTAGAATGGCGCAGCTTATGCATTGGGTTGCTGAATTAGAGATCGGCGCCTGTATTTATTATCTATAATTTTGGAGTATGACAATGTCTCTAAGTGTTGAAGCTAAAGCTAAAATCGTAGCTGACTTCGGTCGTGGTACTAACGACAGCGGTTCTACCGAAGTTCAGGTTGCCCTGTTGACTGCGCAGATCAACCATCTGCAAGGCCACTTCTCAGAGCACAAAAAAGATCACCACAGCCGTCGTGGTCTGCTGCGTATGGTTTCTCAGCGTCGTAAGCTGCTGGACTACCTGAAGCGTAAAGATGTAGCACGTTACACCAGCCTGATCGAGCGTCTGGGTCTGCGTCGCTAATCGAGCAAGTTTCAGTAGAAAGGGGCCAAATTTGGCCCCTTTCTTCTAGGAAGCATAAGCAAATCAGGTTAATGTATTACTGAGGATCTTCCGTTACAGAGGTTCGCGCGGCTAATGAGAGGCTTTATCTCATGAGAGATAAGGATTGTCATTAGTCGCGAGGATGTAGTGAGAAGGTCAGTGAACCACAGGCGTGTCGAGTCGAAGAACGATTGCGCGCCACCAATTAAGGATTAAATTTTGCTGACTCCGATTATTCGCAAATTCCAGTATGGCCAACACACCGTGACGCTTGAGACCGGTATGATGGCACGTCAAGCCACCGCCGCCGTGATGGTGAGCATGGATGACACCGCAGTATTCGTCACCGTTGTAGGCCAGAAGAAAGCCAAACCAGGCCAGAGCTTCTTCCCTCTGACCGTGAACTATCAGGAGCGTACTTACGCTGCTGGCCGTATCCCGGGTAGCTTCTTCCGTCGTGAAGGCCGTCCTAGCGAAGGCGAAACCCTGACTTCCCGTCTGATTGACCGTCCGATCCGCCCACTGTTCCCAGATAGCTTCCTGAACGAAGTGCAAGTGATCGCCACCGTGGTTTCCGTGAACCCACAGGTAAACCCAGACATCGTAGCGATGATCGGTGCCTCTGCTGCCCTGAGCCTGTCCGGTATTCCGTTCAATGGGCCAATCGGTTCTGCGCGCGTGGGTTACATCAACAATCAGTACGTACTGAACCCAACCACCGACGAGCTGAAAGAAAGCAGCCTGGACTTGGTGGTTGCTGGTACCGCAGGCGCGGTGCTGATGGTGGAATCCGAAGCAGACGTGCTGAGCGAAGATCAGATGCTGGGCGCAGTAGTGTTTGGCCACGATCAACAGCAAATCGTTATCGAAAACATTAACGCTCTGGTTGCCGAAGCTGGCAAGCCGAAGTGGGATTGGCAGGCACCAGCAGTTAACGAAGCGCTGCATGCGCGCGTAGCTGAGCTGGCCGAAAGCCGTCTGGGCGATGCTTACCACATCACCGAAAAACAAGAGCGTTACGCTCAGGTTGATGCGATCAAAGACAGCGTAGTGGAAACTCTGCTGGCGCAAGACGAGACTCTGGACGCGTCTGAAATTCAGGATATCCTGGGCACCGTTGAGAAAAACGTCGTACGTAGCCGTGTGCTGCGTGGCGAGCCGCGTATCGATGGCCGCGAGAAAGACATGATCCGTGGTCTGGACGTGCGCACTGGCGTCCTGCCACGTACCCACGGTTCTGCACTGTTCACCCGTGGTGAAACTCAGGCGCTGGTTACTGCCACTCTGGGTACCGCTCGTGACGCACAGAACATTGATGAGCTGATGGGTGAGAAAACCGACAGCTTCCTGTTCCACTACAACTTCCCTCCGTACTCTGTTGGCGAAACCGGCATGGTAGGTTCACCGAAGCGTCGTGAAATCGGTCATGGTCGTCTGGCAAAACGTGGTGTTTTAGCTATGATGCCTAAACCAGAAGATTTCCCGTACACCGTGCGTGTGGTGTCTGAAATCACCGAATCCAACGGTTCTTCTTCAATGGCTTCCGTTTGTGGTGCTTCTCTGGCACTGATGGACGCAGGCGTGCCAATCAAGGCAGCTGTTGCGGGTATCGCAATGGGCCTGGTGAAAGAAGACGAAAACTTTGTTGTACTGTCTGACATTCTGGGTGACGAAGATCACCTGGGCGACATGGACTTCAAAGTGGCCGGTAGCCGCGATGGTATCACCGCGCTGCAGATGGACATTAAAATTGAAGGTATCACCCGCGAAATCATGCAGGTGGCTCTGAATCAGGCCAAAGGTGCTCGTCTGCACATTCTGGGCGTGATGGAACAGGCTATCAGCACGCCGCGTGGCGATATCTCTGAGTTCGCACCACGTATTCACACCATCAAGATCAATCCAGACAAGATCAAAGATGTGATCGGTAAAGGCGGCTCAGTCATCCGTGCGTTGACCGAAGAGACTGGCACCACGATCGAAATTGAAGACGACGGTACAGTGAAGATTGCTGCAACCGACGGCGACAAAGCGAAGTTCGCTATCCGCCGCATCGAAGAGATCACCGCAGAGATCGAAGTTGGCCGTGTGTATCAGGGTAAAGTGACCCGTATCGTTGATTTTGGTGCCTTCGTGGCCATCGGCGGCGGTAAAGAAGGCCTGGTGCACATCTCTCAAATCGCCGACAAGCGCGTTGAGAAAGTGACCGACTATCTGCAAATGGGTCAGGAAGTACCGGTTAAGGTACTGGAAGTTGATCGCCAGGGCCGTGTGCGTCTGAGCATCAAAGAAGCTACAGCGCCAGAATCCGCTGCGGCTCCTGCACCAGAAGCAGAATAACTGTATCAACAGTTTTACAGCTCCCTGCCGTTAGGGTTGGGGGCTGTCCTTATCGCGTGGGTAGGATACTCGCGTATTAGCAAGCGGAGGACAGGACGTTCATCCAATGTTTGTCTTCGGGAGTAGGAAATGAAGCCTTTCTTGCGCTGGTGTTACGTTGCGACAGCACTATTGCTGGCAGGATGCAGCAACCATGATTGGCGTAAAGACGAAGTTCTGGCTATTCCGTTGCAGCCCACGCTGCAGCAGGAAGTAATCCTGGCGCGCATGGAACAAATACTTGCCAGCCGGGCATTAACGGACGATGAGCGAGCACAGCTTTTATATGAGCGCGGTGTGCTGTATGATAGTCTTGGTTTACGTGCTCTAGCGCGCAATGACTTTTCACAAGCGCTAGCGATACGTCCTGATATGCCAGAAGTTTTCAACTACCTGGGCATTTACTTAACGCAGGCAGGCAATTTTGATGCTGCCTATGAAGCGTTTGATTCTGTACTAGAGCTTGATCCAACTTACAATTACGCGCGTTTAAACCGGGGCATCGCACTGTATTATGGCGGCCGCTTCCCGTTGGCGCAGGATGATCTGCAGGCGTTTTATCAAGACGACCCAAACGATCCCTTCCGTTCGCTGTGGCTTTATCTGGTGGAGAGAGAAATCGATCCCAAGATGGCTACCGTATCGCTCCAGCAGCGTTATGACAAATCGGACAGAGGGCAATGGGGATGGAATATTGTCGAATTCTACCTGGGCAAAATCAGCGAAAAAACGCTGATGGAACGCCTCAAGGCAGATGCAACGGATAACACTTCGCTCGCTGAGCATCTCAGTGAAACTGACTTCTATTTAGGTAAGCACTACCTAAGTCTGGGGGACAAGGACACCGCTTCGGCGCTGTTCAAACTGACGGTGGCTAACAACGTTCATAACTTTGTTGAGCACCGCTATGCATTGTTGGAATTGGCGCTGTTGGGCCAAGAACAAGACGACCTATCGGAATCGGACCAGCAATAGCTGACGGACACTTATCAGCCTGATTTACATTGGTTTTTTTGCCAAAGTAATCGCCTTAACGGGCGAGGGCTTTTTTGTCTGTTTTATAATCTAATTTGAGCCGGTTCACACTTTTCAATGAAAATGACTGAAAATTTTCTCGACGAGTTATGTAGACTGGCCGCCATTATTAATGAGGCACGTGTACATGACTACTGAGCTTGAAACCTCTTTTGCTGACCTGGGGCTGTCTGCTCCGATCATTGCTGCCCTGACCGATCTGGGCTACGAAAAACCATCACCGATCCAGGCTGAGTGTATTCCTCACCTGTTGAACGGTCGCGACGTGCTGGGCATGGCGCAGACCGGTAGTGGTAAAACCGCGGCGTTCTCGCTGCCCCTGCTGCACAACCTCGATGCAGCCCTGAAAGCACCACAAATCCTGGTACTGGCTCCGACCCGCGAACTGGCGGTTCAGGTAGCTGAAGCCATGACCGATTTCTCCAAGCACATGCATGGCGTTAACGTGGTGGCCCTGTACGGTGGCCAACGTTATGACGTGCAGCTGCGCGCTCTGCGTCAGGGCCCGCAAATCGTAGTAGGGACCCCGGGCCGTCTGCTGGATCACCTGAAACGTGGCACCCTGAACCTTTCTGCCCTGAAAGGCCTGGTTCTGGACGAAGCCGACGAAATGCTGCGCATGGGCTTTATCGAAGACGTAGAAACCATCATGGCGGAGATCCCGGCTGAACATCAGACCGCGCTGTTCTCTGCGACCATGCCGGAAGCGATCCGTCGTATTACCCGTCGTTTCATGAAAGATCCACAGGAAGTGCGCATTCAGTCCAGCATCACCACACGTCCGGACATCAGCCAGAGCTACTGGACCGTGCAGGGTATGCGTAAAAACGAAGCGCTGGTGCGTTTCCTGGAAGCTGAAGATTTTGACGCGGCGATCATCTTCGTGCGTACCAAAAATGCGACCCTGGAAGTGGCCGAAGCGCTGGAGCGCAGCGGTTACAACAGCGCCGCACTGAACGGTGACATGAACCAGGCGCTGCGTGAGCAGACCTTGGAGCGTCTGAAAAGTGGCCGTCTGGATATTCTGATCGCCACCGACGTTGCCGCTCGTGGTCTGGACGTTGAGCGTATCAGCCTGGTGGTAAACTATGACATCCCTATGGATTCAGAGTCTTACGTTCACCGTATCGGCCGTACCGGTCGTGCTGGCCGTGCTGGCCGCGCGCTGCTGTTTGTAGAAAACCGCGAACGCCGCCTGCTGCGCAACATCGAACGCACCATGAAGCTGACCATCCCTGAAGTAGAGCTGCCAAACGCAGATCTGCTGGGTGAGCGCCGCCTGGCCAAGTTTGCCGCTAAAGTTCAGCAGCAGCTGGAAAGCAGCGATCTGGATATGTACCGTGCGCTGCTGGCTAAGCTGCAGCCGGGTGAAGATCTGGATATGGAAACGCTGGCCGCTGCACTGCTGAAAATGGCGCAGGGCGAACGTCCTCTGATCCTGCCACCAGATCCGGTATTCAAACCGCGTCAACGTCGTGAGTTCAACGATCGTGACGAACGTGGGAGCGACCGTCGTCGTGACGCACGTCCAGACAGCCGTGACGGTGGTGCTGAGCGTCCACGTCGCGAACGCCGTGACGTTGGTGAAATGCAGTTGTACCGCATTGAAGTGGGCCGTGATGACGGCGTGGAAGTTCGTCATATCGTTGGCGCTATCGCTAACGAAGGTGACATCAGCAGCCGTTACATTGGTAACATCAAGCTGTTCGCTTCCCACTCTACCATCGAGCTGCCAAAAGGCATGCCGGGCGAGATCCTGAATCACTTCACTCGCACCCGCATTCTGAACAAGCCGATGAACATGCAACTGCTGGGCGATGCACAGCCGCATGAACGTCGTGAGCGTCCTGCTGGTGGTAACGGTGGTGAGCGCCGTGGCGGTGCCCGTCCATTCAACGGCGAGCGTCGCGAAGGTGGGCCTGCACCACGCCGTTCTTTCGGTGAGCGTCGTGAAGGCGGTAATGCTGCCGGTGGCGAACGCCGTGGCGGTAACTTCAACCGTGACAAGCCAGCACCACGCCGTGACGATGCAGCAGCTCCTGCCGCACCACGTCGCCGTTTCGGTGATGCATAAGCGTTGATTTGACCGTATACGGTTAATCAGCTTAAGAAACCAGTCTTCGGACTGGTTTTTTTTTGCCTGGCATCTCAGTTAATACCGCTAAAGGGCGTATCATTCGTAAGATTTATCTTACGGATGCACAGGAGCTGCCGTGAACTGGCAACAATTCAAATCTCAATACCTGGTGCGCTTTTGGGCGCCCTTACCGGCGGTAATCGCAGCCGGGATCCTCTCGACCTACTATTTCGGCATGACCGGCACCTTCTGGGCGGTAACCGGCGAATTTACCCGCTGGGGCGGCCATATTTTGCAGTGGTTTGGTTTTCACCCCGAGCAGTGGGGCTACTTTAAGGTGATCGGCCTGCAGGGCACACCGCTCGATCGTATCGATGGGCGCATGATTATCGGCATGTTTGCGGGTTGCATCGCTGCCGCGCTGTGGGCCAACAACATCAAACTACGTCTGCCGCAGCACCGCATCCGCATTGCACAGGCGTTGCTGGGCGGCATTATTGCCGGTTTTGGTGCGCGTTTGGCGATGGGATGTAACCTGGCGGCCTTCTTTACCGGTATTCCACAGTTCTCTTTGCATGCCTGGTTTTTTGCGCTGGCCACGGCGGTGGGATCTTACTTCGGTGCCAAATTCACCTTGCTGCCGATGTTCCGTATCCCGGTCAAGCTGCAAAGAGTGAAAGCGGCCTCACCGTTGACGCAAAAGCCTGAGCAGGCACGCCGTCGTTTCCGTTTGGGGATGGTGGTTTTTTGCCTCACGGTGGCCTGGTCATTATGGACGCTGTTTGATGCGCCGAAGCTCGGCATCGCCATGCTGTTTGGTATCGGTTTTGGCCTGCTGATTGAACGGGCGCAGATCTGCTTTACCTCGGCGTTCCGCGATCTGTGGATCACTGGCCGTACGCATATGGCCAAAGCCATTATTATCGGCATGGCGGTCAGCGCCATCGGCATCTTCAGCTATGTGCAGCTGGGCGTCTCGCCGAAGATTATGTGGGCCGGGCCCAACGCGGTACTGGGCGGCCTGCTGTTTGGCTTCGGTATTGTGCTGGCTGGCGGCTGTGAAACCGGCTGGATGTATCGTGCGGTGGAAGGGCAAGTCCATTACTGGTGGGTGGGATTGGGCAACATTATCGGTGCCACGCTGCTAGCCTACTACTGGGACGATCTGGCACCAGCCTTGGCGACCAACTACGACAAGATTAACCTGCTGGACACCTTCGGACCGATCGGCGGTCTGCTGGTGACCTATCTGCTGCTGGCCATCGCCTTTGCCGCGATGCTGTGGTGGGAGAAACGGTTTTTCCGCACCAAGCCAGATGCACAGGTGGTGAACTTAAGGAGTGAAGCATGAAACAGACAGAGATCGTGCCGGATTACCGGTTGGATATGGTGGGAGAGCCTTGTCCGTATCCGGCGGTGGCCACGTTAGAGGCGATGCCGCAGCTGAAACCGGGCGAAATATTGGAAGTGATCAGCGACTGTCCGCAGTCGATCAATAATATCCCGCTCGATGCCCGTAACCACGGCTACAAGGTGCTGGATATCCAGCAGGATGGGCCAACCATTCGCTACCTGATCCAGCGTTGATAGAACAAGGGCACCATTACGGTGCCCTTATCATTTATTCCTTCACTAAATCGCCTTTCACCCCGGCAACAATCTCAAACGACCGTAAACGCGCCTGATGATCGAAAATCTGGCCGTTAACCATGATCTCGTCCGCGCCGGTTTCGCGCAGCAGGCTTTGCAGGCCATGGCGGATGGTGCTTTCGCTACCGACGATCGACATACGTAGCGCCTGATCGACGCCATACTGCTCACCTGCGGTCCACAGCGCATGGATATTATCGACCGGCGGCGGCAGTGGGCCTGGTGAGCCACGGCGCAGGTTGATAAACTGCTGCTGCATGGAGGTGAACAGGAAGCGGGCGTTTTGGTCACTGTCTGCGGCGACCACGTTGACGCACACCATCGCGTGCGGCTGCTGGCATTGCTCAGACGGCTTAAAGTTCTCACGGTACACATTCAGTGCCTGGAACAGCATATCTGGCGCAAAGTGCGAGGCGAAGGCAAACGGCAGGCCGAGCTGTGCTGCCAACTGCGCACTGTACAGGCTAGAACCCAACAGCCAGATTGGCACCTGTAAACCTTGGCCCGGCACGGCCTGTACCGCTTGCCCTGGCTGCACTTCGCCAAAGTAATGTTGCAGTTCTTGCACGTCACGCGGGAAGTTGTCTACCTCGCCAGAGAGGTGGCGACGCAGCGCCATCATGGTGCGTTGGTCAGTACCCGGTGCGCGGCCAAGCCCCAGATCGATACGCCCCGGATAGAGTGATTCCAAGGTGCCGAACTGTTCGGCGATCACCAGCGGCGCATGGTTTGGCAGCATCACGCCGCCTGAGCCGAGGCGAATGCTCTGGGTGCCGGATGCTAAATAACCTAGTAATACCGACGTCGCTGCACTGCCGATGCCGGTCATATTGTGGTGTTCTGCTAGCCAGTAGCGCTGATAGCCCCACTTTTCAGCATGTTGCGCCAAATCCAGCGAGCCGTGAAACGCGTCGCGCGCCTTGGCTCCCTGAGGGATCGGGGATAAATCCAGTACCGAAAGCGGCACCCGTGTATTATCTGTCATTTTCATCGTCCATTGTGCTGATATCCGTGTTTTTTTAACCGGATATCGGATTGATCGCTTAAAGGGCGATTGCAGGGATCTGCAACTGAAAAAGCAATTATACTTTTTGTGTTAAAAGCATAATCGAAAATACGGTTATAAAAGGGGATATATGTGCTCGTAATATCCTTATGAGAATAATGGCTTTTTAGGGTTATGATGACTTTTGTTTGCACGCTGATGTTCAAGGGGCTGAAGTAATGAAGAAGAAGACGCTGTTTACCCTGCTGCTGATGGGGATAGTTATCGCCATGGCGGTGCTATTCCGCGCGCATAATCAGGATTTGTTGTTGCAGGGCGAAGTGGATGCCCCCGAAGTGATCGTCGCCTCCAAAGCCAAGGGCCGGGTGATAGAGCGCCTGGTTGAACGTGGTGACGATGTGAAAGCCGGGCAACTGTTGCTGCGGTTGGAAAGCCCGGAACTGATGGCCCAGCTACGTTCGGCGCAGGCTTCGCGGGATGAGGCCCAAGCGCAATTGGACGAATCGTTGCACGGCACTCGTGAAGAAAGCATCCGTAACCTGCGCGCCAACCTGGCACAGGCCGAGGCGCAGTACCAGAATGCCCAACACGATTACGACCGTAACCTGAGCGTTGCCAGCAAAGGCTACGTATCCAAATCTGAATTGGACAACTCACGCCGTGCGCGTGATACCGCCTATCAACAAGTGCAGGCCGCCAAAGCCAATCTGGACGAAGGCATCAATGGCGATCGCATCGAACTACGGCAAAAATATGCAGCTGCCCTGCGGGCTACCGAGCAAGACCTGTTAGAGATCCAGGCCCAAACCGACGACCTACTCGTTAAAGCTCCGGTTGATGGCGAGGTAGGGCCAATCCCGGCAGAGGTGGGTGAGTTGCTCAACGCCTCCAGCCCGTTGATGACGCTGATCCGCGTACCGGACGCCTATTTCGTGTTTAACCTGCGGGAAGATATTCTGGCTCATGTCCGCAAGGGCGATAAAATTCAACTGCGTGTACCGGCACTGAAAGACCAAACGATCGAGGCTGAAGTGCGCTATATCGCGCCGTTGGGGGATTACGCCACCAAGCGTGCCACGCGAGCCACCGGTGACTTTGATCTGAAAACCTTTGAAGTTCGTTTGTATCCGTCGCAGCCGATAGATGGCCTGCGCCCAGGGATGAGCACCTTATGGCAATGGAAAGAGTAAGGGCGGGCTGGCGCTGCTTCAGCCACGCGTTCAGCAACGAGTGCCGCATCGCTTTTCGCCGGCCGGTGGTGCACTGGTTGGGGTGGATCTTCCCGTTGATCCTGTTTGGCCTGATCAGCAGTAACTTCTCGGAAGGGACCTTGCTCGATCTGCCGGTCTCGGTGGTGGATAACGATCACAGCCCGCTGTCAAAAAGCCTGATCCGCAGGCTGGATGCGGGTTCTCATGCCCATGTACAAACCTATGACGGCGGTCTTGATGAGTCGTTGCGCCGTCTGCGTAGCGCGCAGGATTATGCTTTGCTATCTATCCCTGCCGATTTTGAGGCGGACGCGCTGGCCGGTAATCAGCCGAGCGTGGTGTTGTATTACAACGCGCTGTTTTACGGTGCTGGCCTGTATTCTACTCAGGATTTCAGCGGCCTGATGACCGAGGTCAACGCCAATTACCGCTCGATCATTGCCGGGGCCATGGGCAAATCGCTGCCGCCGCTGGCGGATGTCACCCTCAACTACGGCAGCCTGTTCAATGCCAGCGGCAGCTATATCTATTATCAGCAGTTTGCCGCCACCATTCATATGCTGCAGCTGTTTGTGGTTACCTGCATGATTTACGTGATGGCGCGCAGTAAATCTTTGCTGAAGGCTAAGCCCTTTAGCCTGGCACTGCTGGGGAAATTGGCCCCCTACACCCTGTGTTTTACCACCTTGCTGATGGTTGAGATTGCCGCGCTGGTGGGGGTTTTTGACGCTCGCGTTAGCGGCAACCCACTGTTTATGCTGATGATTGGCTTTTTCTACGTGATGGCGGCACAAAGCATCGGCCTGTTGCTGTATACCTTTACCGGCAGCGCCATCACCGCCTATACCTTGATTGGTATGTTGGTGAGCATTGCACTGACTTTCTCTGGTATGGCAGTGCCTGAGCTTTCCATGCCGCTACCGGCGCGCATTATTTCCAATATTGAGCCTCTTACCCACGCGCTGTATGCCATGTTTGACGTCTTCCTGCGGCAGGTGCCAGCCAGCGCCATCCTCAGCGTGTGTGCGCTGTTGGTGGTCTACCCGTTGGTGACCGCACTGTTGGTGCGTAACCGGCTGCTGAAGCGGCTGGCAAAAGAGGAGACGGTGGGATGAAAAGCTATTGGCTCACTTTCCGAAAAGTGTTGACGAGCATGTTGGAACGGCCGATGTGGCTGTTGCTGATCCTGTCGCTGTGCATCATGAGTATGGTTTATGCCAACCGCACAGTGTGGGATCTGCCGGTGGGGGTGATCGATCAGGATCACAGCACCGCCAGCCGCCAGCTTATCCGCCAGTTGGATGCCACCCCGAAGATCGCCATTCAAACCTACGACAGCCTGGATGAGGCGAAACGCGATCTGGGTTGGCGCAAATTGTTTGCAGTGATCATCATGCCGGTGGATCTGGAGAAGAAGATCCTCAACGGCAAAAACATCGAGATCCCGGTGTTCGGTGACGCGACCAACCGGCTGGCAAACGGCCAGATCCAGCTGGGCGTAGTGGCGGCCTACCAGCAGTTGCTGGGCCTGTACAATACCTCACTGCTAATGCGCAGTGGTTTCAGTGAACGGCAAGCCCGGGTGATACTGACGCCGATCCAGGGCCAAACGCTGGACGTATTCAACCCCGGCATCAGCTTTGCGGCGATTATCTTCCCTGGTTTGTTAGTGATGTTATTGCAGCACTCGCTGCTGATTGCCTGCGTGCGTGTCAGCATTGTGTTGAAAGGAACGCCGGGCGGCAAGCCGTCGCTTCCTGTTTATCTGGGGGGATTGTCGGCTCTGCTGCCGATCTGGCTGTTCTTATCGATTGTGTTATTTGTACTGTGGCCCTGGGTCTTGGGCTATCGCCAGACTGCGACAATCCCCGAGATCTTGTTGCTGACCTTCCCGTTCCTGCTTGCGGTGCTTGGGCTAGGCAAGCTGGTGACCGAATGCTTGCGCAGTGTGGAGATGATTTACCTGACGTTGTCGTTTATCACCACCCCGGTATTTTACCTTTCTGGCACCATCTGGCCGCTGCAAGCGATGCCGCAGTGGGTCAGGGCGATATCCTCGATGATCCCCTCAACCTGGGCAACCAAAGCCATTGCTGACGTGAATCAGATGGGGCTATCGCTGCGTGATGTCGGCGGGGACGTTGCCATGCTGCTGCTATTGGGCGCGATTTATACGTTGATTGGTATTGGCGTCGGAGCTGTGCGCAATCGCGTGGGGCTACGTAATCTATTTCGTAAACGTCGGACTCCCTGATAACCATGGGGCCAGAATGCTGGCCCCTTCTGTTATTACTGCACCAGTTCCAGCCCGGCTACGCGCCGCCAGTAGCCGTTGCATTCTGCGTTATCGGTTAACGTCAGCGGCAGTGTACCTTGCTCATTAGCACGGAAGCTGTCGAGCATCGCCAGTGTTTCTACGCCCTGTGGCGATAGACGTACAATATCTACCACTCCCTGCATGCTAGCCAGTTCGTTGCCCAGGTTGTAACAGTAACCGCTCATGGTCTGGATACCGTTGAGCACAAACACCTGTTGGTTCTCTTGAGAGTTGACGATGCGCCCCTGTGGATATTTGATGCAGCAGGTTTCGCATTCATCCTTGCCCCGGTTTTCTGAGCGTGCAGTAAAGCAGCGCGCGGAATAGGCCAGTGGCAAATGGCCGTAACTCAACACTTCCACTTCAAACCCTTGGCGGAACCCCAGTTCATCACATTGCTGTAGTAAGTTCACCAGCCAGTCGCGCGAAAGCTCCACCGGCATGCACCAGCGCATCATGCCCTGCTTGTGCAGCAGGCGCAGAGTGTAGGCGTTGTAGCAATTGAGGGCATGCCCGGCGACAAACGGCAAACTGCGATCCGCTGCCATATTCACCGTACCAAGATCGTTGGCTTCGATCAGGAATTCCCCGTTCTCCACATAACGCTTCAGTTCATTCAGTTCTGAAGGTGCCTGTAGCAGGGCCAGGGTTGAGATCACCACCTGCTTGCCAGACTTGGCGATCTCCTGCGCCAGTGCCAGCCAGTCTGCCACTTTCATTTCACGCCGCTTGGTACACACGCTCTCGCCAAGATAGATGATATCGGCGCTACTGCTCATCGCCTGCTGATAAAAGGCTTCTATCTCGCTGTTTGGCCAGTAGTAAAGCACCGGGCCTAATGCATATTTCATGGGTTCTCCTACTGCCATTTACGGTGGTATGCGCCAAGCGTGGTCTGGGTACCTTCGGACATGGCGCCGAGCGTTTCCATCCAGGCGGCGTCGGCTTGATAGCCAGCCGGGTTGGCCATACAGCGATCGATCGCCTGGCGCCAGACGCGCGCAACCTGGCTGACATAGGCAGGGCTGCGTTGGCGGCCTTCGATCTTCACGGAGGCAATATTGGCGGCCAGTAACTCTGGCAACAATTCCAGCGTATTCAGGCTGGTGGGTTCTTCCAGCGGGTGATAGAGCACGTTATCTACCAGATAGCGGCCTTTACACAGCGTTGGGTAACCGGCGTTCTCGCCGTCCTGATAGCGATCGATCAGCACGTCATTCAGGCGCGATTCCATCCCCTGTGGCGTTTGTTGCCATCGTACAAAACGGGCCGGTGAGCAGGCGCCTACGGTATTGGGCGATTCTCCTGTCAGATAGGAGGAAAGATAACAGCGCCCTTCGGCCATGATGCACAGGCTGCCAAAGGCGAACACTTCCAACGGCACCGGGCTGGTGCGTGATAGTTGCTTCACCTGGTGCATCGACAGCACTCGCGGCAGCACCACGCGGGCAACATCAAAGTGGCGCTGATAAAAACGGATGGCTTCTTCATTGGTCGCAGAGGCTTGCACCGAAACATGGCGCTCCACCTGCGGATAACGTTCCGCTGCGTACTCCAGCATCGCCAAATCTGCCAGGATCAGCGCGTCGGCCCCCAACTGTGCGGCCATATCCACGGCGCGCTGCCAGCGGGCGTAACCATCGGGGTGAGCAAAGGTGTTGATGGCGATATGCAACTTGCGGCCATGCCGGTGCACATAGTCAGCCGCTTCCTGCAGCTTCTTCTCGGTAAAGTTCAGCCCGGCAAAGTGGCGCGCATTGGTATCGTCTTTCAGGCCGATGTAAACGGCATCTGCGCCATTATCTACCGCGGCTTTCAAGGCTGGCAGGTTGCCAGCGGGGCAAAGCAGCTCCATAGATCTATCCTGATTCAGCCGTACACCTGGCCAGGTATACGCTGTGATAAACGTTGCCGGGTGATTGATTCGCCTGGCAATGATGTAAACGGGGAGACAATTTTAGTGAACCCAAGGTTAACAAGCTTTGATTTGAGGCAGATTCTGGCGTATTGATATTGATGCGCTTACTTGAAATGTGCAGGGAAAGATGAGCGTTAATTGCACCATTTTTTGATATAGACCGGTTACGCGTAGCCGCAATGTGGCAAAATAACCTCAGACTGAGTAGAAAGGAGTGAATAACAGTGTTGGAAAAACTACGAGCACGCATTGTGCGTCAAGGGCCGTCGCTGTTGCGCGTACCGTTAAAATTCACGCCGTTTGCTCTGCAGCGTCAGATTTTGCAACAGGTACTGAGCTGGCAGTTTCGTCAGGCGCTGGCTGAGGGGGATTTGGAATTTCTTGAATCGCGCTGGCTAAAGATCGAAGTGCGCGATCTGGCTCTGCAATGGTTTATGACGGTAGAAAACGATAGGCTGGTGGTGAGCCAACAGGCTGAGGCGGACGTCAGCTTCAGCGGCGAAGCCAACGATCTGATCTTGATTGCGGCACGTAAGCAAGATCCCGATACGCTGTTTTTCCAGCGTCGGTTGCAGATTGAAGGAGATACCGAATTGGGCCTGTATGTAAAAAATCTGATGGACGCTATCGATCTGGATGCGATGCCTACGCCGTTACGCGTTGGGCTGCTGCGGTTAGCGGACTTTGTGGAAGCAGGTTTGCAGGAGGGCACGGTGCAAACTTCCCGTGTGCCGCAACCATGCTGATCCGCGTTGAAATTCCGGTAGATGCCGCAGGTATTGATGCGCTGTTGCGTAACGCTTTTGGCCGGGATGACGAAGCCGATCTGGTGCAACAACTGCGTGAAGACGGGTTGCTGACGTTGGGCATCGTTGCTACCGACGAAGAGGGTGGCGTGGTCGGTTATGCCGCTTTCAGCCCGGTTGACGTGGCTGGTGAGGATCGTCAGTGGGTTGGTCTTGCGCCGCTGGCGGTAGAAGAAAGCCTGCGTCGCCAAGGTTTGGCCGAAAAGCTGGTTTACGAAGGCCTAGATGCGTTGAATGAGTTCGGCTATGCCGCCGTAGTGGTGCTGGGCGAACCGGCTTACTACGGGCGTTTCGGCTTTAAAACGGCTGCCCAGTTCGATCTGCATTGCCGCTGGCCAGGAACGGAAGCCGCATTCCAGGTTTATCCGCTGGCGGAAGACGCGCTGAGCGGTGTGAATGGGCTGGTGGAGTATTCAGAGCCTTTTAATCGGTTTTAACTAACCACTGGCAGTAGATATTCCAATGAGAGGGGCGGATTAACTATCAGCTCCTCTTTTTGCTTTTTGCTCAACTGCTTCACCCGATACTCCAGCCGCAAAGCCATCGAGCGATCCCCCACCTGGCAGTGAAAAACCAGTTCCAGCTCACCTTTGCCGCGCAAGGCTTTGGCTCCTTTACCGGCTTGATGCTGCGCCGTTCGTCGGGTGACGTCTGTCGTGATGCCGGTATACAGCATCCCGCTGGTCATTCGGAGCATATAGAGATGCCAGATTGTTTCGTTCATAACGGCCTGCGTAAATTTTCGGTGATTATTCTGGCGAGAGGACGTGCTATTTTTCAGCGTTACTCGCTAGAGTTCAACTAATAAATCTTTCAGTCCGCCGCAGACCCTATTTTTTGGGGGTTAGCTAAGTCATTGATTTTAAGTGAAGGATAATGGTGGGCAAGAAAAAGGGTTTTTCTTCTTTTAATCGGGTTATACTTTTCAGATCAGACGATTAGCGTTAGTCTGTAACAGTTCACTGCCGTACAGGCAGCTTAGAAATCTACAATGACGCGCGGAATCTGGAACTTGGTGTTCACTGCCGTACAGGCAGCTTAGAAATATCAAGTTACCGCAGAGGAAAGAAGCAATTGGTTCACTGCCGTACAGGCAGCTTAGAAAAGCATAAGTACGCATAGCGCCACCGTTAAGCCGTTCACTGCCGTACAGGCAGCTTAGAAATGACAGAAAAAATCACCGAGCTCGAAAAGACCGTTCACTGCCGTACAGGCAGCTTAGAAAAGGCGAACGGAGCGAGACAGCGGCATCAGGTCGTTCACTGCCGTACAGGCAGCTTAGAAAAGAAATGAACAGGCTCAATCTAACGCCCATCTTGTTCACTGCCGTACAGGCAGCTTAGAAATGCATGAGCAAACCAGACTGGGGGGCGCTGCAGTTCACTGCCGTACAGGCAGCTTAGAAATATCTGGCCGATGCCATTGTGTTGAACGCACAGTTCACTGCCGTACAGGCAGCTTAGAAATAGATTCTAAGCTGTGAAGTAGTCGAAGCCCGGTTCACTGCCGTACAGGCAGCTTAGAAAACTACGCGGGCTTAGTTCCTACGTATTGGCGAGTTCACTGCCGTACAGGCAGCTTAGAAAGATATTCCGCCTGATCGGTTGTTTGCGCCGACGTTCACTGCCGTACAGGCAGCTTAGAAAATCAAATGTGTATGACCTGGCATCCAGTTTCGGTTCACTGCCGTACAGGCAGCTTAGAAACCACTTCGGTGGGGTTTTTGCTTTCTGCATTATGTTCACTGCCGTACAGGCAGCTTAGAAAGGATCGCACTCAGCGTAGATAGCTGCGAAAGTGTTCACTGCCGTACAGGCAGCTTAGAAATATTGTCCACGAACTAAGGCGTGTACTAAGGGGTTCACTGCCGTACAGGCAGCTTAGAAATGCTCCCTGACGCTACAGAACCCGCTGAATAAGTTCACTGCCGTACAGGCAGCTTAGAAACGGTGAAGCGCGGAACAGTTGACCAAGTTAAGTTCACTGCCGTACAGGCAGCTTAGAAACATCTGAACGAAAGCATTAATCAAGCTGTTTGGTTCACTGCCGTACAGGCAGCTTAGAAAATAGTCATTTCCTCATTATTTTGCGTTATCTCGTTCACTGCCGTACAGGCAGCAAAGTAACAAGAAAGGGCGCCGAAACGCCCGTTTCTTTCACCCAACCAATAAACTCAACCGTGCTTTTCAGCCATCTCAAAGCGAGGTGAAACCAACCCATACAAAGTCCAGCCGAAGAATGTAGCAATAGCGCCCCACATCATCGCCTCCTCGCCGGAGCTGTACAGCGCATAGAAGCTATATAACGCCCCAATCACGGCAATCACGTTGGCAATACGCGCCTTATTCTCTGGTACTTTGGCCACTTTCTGGATAATGATCAGCGCGGCCATCGACAGAATGTACGGAATAATATTGGTCACTACGGCCAGGTTAACCAGCACGTTAAACTGCTTATTCAGCGACGGGCTGATGGTCATCAGCGACATCACGCTCTGAATAATCACGATGGTCAGCATGCCTTTCACTGGCGCGTCAGATTTACTGACTTTAGAGAAGATTTTCGGGAAGAAACCACTGTCGGCAGAAGATTTGAATACCTGGGCGATAGTGAACTGCCAGCCCAGCAGTGACCCAACGCAGGACATGATCATCAACGCCATGATGATTTTACCCACGGTTGGGTTGAACATATGCGAGAACGCCAGGCCAAACGGAGCCGTTGAGTTAGCCAGTTCCATGTTCGGCACGATACCTGCGATCACGTTGGTGGAAACAATGTAGATCACTGCGGCACCCAGCGTGCCCCCAAGCACGGCGATAGGCACGTTACGTTCCGGGTTTTCCACCACGTCGGTATTGGCGCAGGCAGACTCCAGACCCAGGAAGGCCCACAAGGTCATCGAGATAGAAGACCCGATGGCTTCAAAGGTAGGCACCGCATGCGGATTCCAGGCGGCTATATAGGCGGTGCCACTGAACCAGTACCAACCGATAATCGAGATGCCGACTACCGGGATAATCACTCCCCAGACGGTGATCCCGCTGATCTGCCCGGTGATGCGTGCGCCACCGAAGTTGGCAACCGTAGCCAGCCACAGTACGGCGATAGTGGCAATACAGATGCCGAGCGGTGTCAATGCCACACCGAACAGCTCGGTGCCATAACCCACGGCGGAAATGGCGATGGCGATGTTAGCGATCAACAGCGAAACACCGTAGGTGTAGTTGGCCATAAAATTGCCGGATTTCCCGAAGGCGTACTCGGCATAGCCGCCCATCCCGCCGGATTTACGGCTGAACATGCCGCATTTGGCAAACGCATAGGCCAAGGCCATCGAGCCTACGGCGGTCACCAGCCAGGAAACGATGGAGATCGTCCCCACTTCGGCCAGCTTGGTAGGCAGCATAATTATGCCGGATCCCATCATATTGACCGCTGTCAGGATCGTTAATTGCACAACCCCCATTTTATTATTGGATTTGCTCATGATCGTTCTCGCTCTTATATTCCTCAAATTATACCCGTCGTCTTTCAAGCTGCAGCGTTGTTACCTGCGCTATCTCACCCTAGTCACTTACAAAAACGTAAGCTCCTGGGGATGAGATAGCTTGTCGCCTAGCTGCAACTTGAAATCCATAGGGTATGGATTCTTTTTGAAATCTGAGGAATATCTAAATATGTCTGGCGGCATGGAAATATGCCGCCTCCGGTAAAGTTAATTATGCTTTCATGACATAACCGTAAGCCCGGTTCCAGCCATCTTCATCCTGCTGGATATAAACGCCTTGTAATTCAGGAGCGAATCCAGGTAATAAATTAATCCCTTCCTCCAACGCCAGGAAATAGCGTTGAGCAGAGCCTCCCCAGATTTCGCCCGGGACTACGCACAGCACGCCCGGTGGGTAAGGTAATGCCCCTTCAGCGGCAATGCGGCCTTCGGCTTTAGCAAGAGAAACCAGTTCCACCTTGCCACGGACGAATTCGGTATTGGCGGTTTGTGGGTCCATGGCAACGCGTGGGAAATGGCTCTTACGGAACATTTCCTTCTGCAATTCTTTCACATTGTAGCTGACGTACAGATCGTGCATCTCTTGGCACAGCTGGCGCAGGGTGTAGTTCTGGTAACGTTTTTCGTTGTTCTTATATACGGTTGGCAGGACTTCACTCAGCAAGGCGTCTTGTTCGACGTGTTTTTCGAAGCGGGCAATCAGTGCCACCAGATGCTGCATTTTGGCGATATCTTCCGCCGGGGTGAGCAGGAACAGGATGGAGTTCAGGTCGCATTTCTCCGGCACAATACCGTTTTCGCGCAGGTAGTTAGCCAGAATGGTGGCCGGGATACCAAAGCTGCTGTACTCGCCGCTGGCGGTATCGATGCCCGGCGTGGTCAACAGCAGTTTGCAGGGATCTACAAAGTATTGTGACTCCTCATAACCTTCGAAGGCATGCCATTTTTCGCCAGGGACAAAGTTGAAGAAGCGCAGATCGTTGGCCATGGCTTCGGTGCTGTAAGATTGCCAAGGTTTACCGTCGATTTGCTCAGGTACGAAAGGTTTGATCATGGTGCAGGTGTCCAACAGCATTTTGCGTGACTCAATGCCGATGCGCACACACTCTTTCCAAAGACGCTGGCCGCTCCTGCCTTCATGCATTTTGGCGTTCACATCCAGTGCGGCAAACAGCGGGTAGAACGGGCTGGTGGACGCGTGCAGCATAAAGGCATTGTTGAAACGCTTATGGTTACAGTAACGATCTTGCCCTTTGATGTGTTTATCTTTTTTATGGATCTGCGAGGTCTGTGAGAAACCGGCCTGCTGTTTGTGTACCGATTGGGTAACGATGATCCCCGGATCGTTTTCGTTCAGCTCCAGCAGCAGCGGTGAGCAGTCTTTCATCATTGGGATAAACTGCTCATAGCCGACCCAGGCGGAGTCAAACAGGATGTAATCACACAGGTGGCCAATCTTGTCGACGACCTGGCGAGCGTTATAGATTGTGCCGTCGTAGGTGCCCAGTTGGATAATCGCCAGGCGGAATGGGCGAGCGTCGTTGGCGCGTTCCGGTGCGGTTTCACGGATTTGCTGGCGAAGATAACTCTCTTCAAAGCAGTGGGCGTCAATACCGCCGATAAAGCCGAACGGGTTACGTGCCGTTTCTAGATATACCGGCGTTGCCCCGGCCTGGATCAGCGCGCCATGATGGTTGGACTTATGGTTGTTACGGTCGAACAGCACCAGATCACCACGGCTCAGCAGCGCGTTGGTTACCACTTTATTGGATGCCGAGGTACCGTTCAGCACGAAATAGGTTTTATCGGCGTTGAACACCTTGGCCGCGTGCTTTTGCGCATCGCAAGGGGCACCTTCGTGGATCAGCAGATCGCCCAGCTTAACGTCGGCGTTGCACATATCGGAGCGGAACAGAGTTTCGCCATAAAAATCAAAGAACTGGCGGCCTGTGGGGTGCTTGCGGAAGAACTCCCCACCTTGGTGGCCTGGGCAGGCGAAGGTGGCATTTCCCATCTCTACATATTGGGTCAGGGTATTAAAGAACGGCGGTAGCAGCTCGCTTTCATATTTTACCGCTGCGGCTTCCAACTGTTTACCGTAGAACTGAGTATTCTTGCCACAGAGTTCAAATACGCCGTTCAGCGCCGGTAATACGGCGTTATCCAGCTCTTCTTCACAGCAGACGGCGACAAAGATCGGAATGTTTAAACCGGTTTCTTCCAGCTGTGCCACCAGGCCTTGCTGCACGTCTTCTACGGAAAGAACGATGGCGGCTACGTCATTAAAGTCGCTGTGGTGCACATCGCTAATTCCACGTGTGGTTTCAAAGCAAGAAAGAGTCTTTTGGTTCGCTGCAATTTTTAATTTGTTCATTTTTATCATTCTTCAGGCGAAAATATCCCGTCAGCAAATAATGTCTTTGCCGAAAAATATTTTCGTTAAAATAAAGGTATGCGTGAGCGTAATCATGTTAATCAAACATAATTAGGTTACGAGTTTATTTTTACGAAATTTTTTGGTTCTTAAACGAGGTTGCAATTATGCCGGATCCACTCTGTTTTTAATTAAAACAAAGCGATACCGTCGCTATCTGGCGCAGGGAATGATCTTTGGCATAGGTCTATCTGCAAGACGTAATAAGAACGCAGAGGAGGGAGTTTATCTGAAGTTAAAAAAGGCAAAGCTAAAGCAGCTGCGGTGAGCCATCATCATAATATGTGTAGTTCGTCGAATGTGAGCCATCTTTCTGTTGTTGTTTTCCATTTTCCATCTACCTATGGGTTTCGGACTTGGCGCTATTTTATCCCCTAAATGCGGAAATAAAGTGATGTAGATCACGTTATTTATGCGATTCCTACTTAACTATTCATTTTCTATGCACAGAAGTGAATGGCTATGAACTTTACAGCGATGGTATATGTGAAGTAATTGCTACAAAGTGAACCAGCGGACTGGATAAATTTGACTTAGGCTAACCTAACCCCTGCAAGCCGCCCTCAATATAAGCGGGTAACAGCAGAAATAGAGCTAGGATGTTTTTTATTTGTTATTACTGCGGCCAGGCTTACCTTGCATAAAAATGCAGAGATTGATAATTAATATGCTGGTTTGACGTTGGCATAATTTGTCGCTAATTGTGACTGCCTTCAAATCTGCGGGTAAGATAGTGGAGGTGAAAAGGAGAACTTACGTTGATCCAGACTTCGTGGCATAGACTAGGTTGAAAAGTAATCGACGTTGTCTATCTTTCGGGAGGAGTTCTTCGCTGACAGCAGGGCTGAGACGGAGGTAGTATAGAGCGTGGTTTCAACCTACCATGAGTCTGGTAATGATACTTTGCGTGATGGTCTCATAGCTGAGAAATCATAGTATTATTGATTGTTGCATGGCAAGATGAATGGGTGGTATTAACTGTCTCCCCATGCTGATACATTGCCAATGATGCTTTTTATGACATTGTAAGCATGGGGAGTTGTAAAGCTTATTACCGTCACGAATAAACCGTGTACGAAACTAACCTTTACTTGTTAGTTGGGCCGCAGCCACCAATGATTTTTGAGATTGAAATAGCAGGGTGTAGCAGATAATCGTAACTACAATCTTTTGTTTTGTTCTCAATACGCCCAGTACAAGCAGTTAATGTAGACAGTGCTGCAGCGACAAGTACTAACTTAGCTAATTTATTCAATTTTACTCTTCCCTTATATTGATGTAATCCTGAATGCAATGTTACACACTGTATTAACTTGAAACAATGATTTTTAATTGTTCATGCCACTAATGACATAACATTATGATACATAATGAATTTTGTTTTATTTTGAATGAATACTACTGTGATGTATCATATTTTTTAATTGAATTTCCATTGTCAATAATTTGTTTTTTGTATGTTTTTAGCAATTCATTATCAATTGAGTGAATAGTGATGGTGTTATTTAATGCTGAATTCAAACTGGGACATCCTGAATTTTAGGCTTGGCTAAACGTTCTAATCACTAATATAGCCTTTTAGTTGCGGGATCGGGAGTGGGGTCAGTACAGCAGGACTATTGCAGGAATCACTGATTAATAGGCTGGTTTGATGTTGAGCATAATTTGTCGCTAATTGTGACTGCCTTCAAATCTGCGGGTAAGATAGCAGAGGTGAAAAGGAGAACTTACGTTGAACCAGACCGAAGACTCGCTGCACATTATCCGTTTTCTCGGCAAGCAACATGTGCTCACGCTCTGCGCCGGTGATGGCCTGGATATGTGGTGCGCCAACTGTTTTTACGTTTTCGATGCTGAGCGTATGGCGCTATGGCTGATGACCGAGCCGCACACCCGCCACGGTGAGCTGATGCAACAGAACAACCGGGTGGCTGGCACTATTGCGCCGCAGCCCAAGACCATTGCGCTGATCAAAGGGGTGCAGTACGCGGGAGAAATCACGCTGTTGGCGGGGGACGAGGCTGAACTGGCCCGTGCGCGTTACTGCAAACGTTTCCCGGTGGCCAAGGTGATGAAAGCTCCCATCTGGCAGATCGCGTTGCGGGAAGTGAAGATGACCGATAACACCCTGGGCTTTGGCAAAAAGCTGCATTGGGCACGTTGATAATCGAGCTGAATATTAAGGGTAGATGGCATGAAAAACACCGAGATAGCCGCATTATCGCTACTGGTGGCATTGGTTTCCCCGGCGATGGCGCAAGACAGCGGCATTTCCTTTGGCCATAAAAATTGGGAGCTGGCGTGCGATAACACCAATACCTGTCGCGCTGCGGGCTACGCTAATGAAGATGAGCCAAGCGCTTCGAACGGTTCGGTGCTGCTCACGCGAATTGCTGGCCCTGGCACCGTCCCTACGGGGAAAGTGACCTTGGCGGATTACGAAGGTAGTGACTCAGCCCCGGTGGCAAAACTGACGCTGTGGATCAACGGCAAGGCGGCTGGTGCGCTCAAACCGACCAAGTATGGAAACTGGAACTTGTCAGCAAGCCAGACTCTGGCACTGATCGGCGCAATCAAAGGCAGTGGCACGGTTGAATTTAAGGGCGGCCCCGCACCTTTCGTACTGTCAGGAGAGGGGGCTTCGGCCACCTTATTGAAGATGGATGATGTGCAGGGGCGTATTGGTACGCCAGGCGCCTTGACTAAAAAAGGCGACAAGCCGGAAAGTAGCGTGCCAGTAGCTATTCCTGCCCCGGTGATCCAGGCGGTGAAGGTGGTTAAGGCGGAAGAACGCCCGCTGATGGCACCCGAGATCGCCGCGCTGACCCCCAAACTGCTGGCAACGCTGCAACCGGATGATTGCGACCGCATGCAGTCCCCACAGGATAACGACGGCGCAAGCGAGGATGGCATCACGCTGACCCCGCTAGGAAATGGTCATGCCCTGATTACCGCCGTGTGTTGGCGGGCAGCCTATAACGAAGGTTACGGTTACTGGGTGATCGACAGCGCCTTGAAACAGGCTCCGGTATTGGTCACCAATTCCGGCTCTGGCTATGATGAAGGGATAATCTCAATGGGGCAAAAGGGGCGTGGATTGGGCGATTGTTGGGCTACGGCCAGTTGGGTATGGGATGGCACTGCGTTCCGTCAAAGCAACGAGGCCACCACCGGCCTGTGCCGTTTAATCCATGCGGGCGGAACCTGGGATTTACCGACGTACGTCGCCGAGGTGAAAGCGGCGCCGTAAAGGAGCGCAGAGAGTCCCCACAGGCGGTTCAGAGGTGAGGAGGAAAACATATGGCACGGGTACTGATCACAGGCGCCAGCGGGCTGGTAGGGAGTGAATTGCTGCGCCTGCTGTTGGCAGATAGACAGGTCACTTCGGTAATTGCTCCCACGCGTAAGGCGTTGCCGTCACACGCCAAATTGCACAACCCGGTCGGGGGCGATCTGCACGAGTTGTTGACGCAGCTGGCACAGCCGGTGGATGCGGTATTCTGCTGCCTAGGCACCACGCGCAGTCAGGCTGGGAGCGCAGAGGCATTCCGCCATGTCGACTATCAGTTGGTGGTTGAAACGGCCCTTACCGGGCAGCGCCTTGGGGCGCAGCATTGTCTGGTGGTGAGCGCCATAGGGGCTAACTCGAAATCCTTATTTCTGTATAACCGCACCAAAGGACAGATGGAGCAGGTGCTGCGTGAGCAGAACTGGCCGCGTCTGACGTTGGTACGTCCTTCAATGTTGTTCGGTTCCCGCACTGAGCCGCGTTTGCTGGAGCGACTCAGTCAACCGCTGTTCGGCCTGCTGCCTGGCAAATGGAAGGGCGTTGCCGCCAAAGACGTGGCGCAAACGCTGCTGACACAGGCCTTCAGCTCAGGTAGCGGGGTCAAGATTTTAGAATCTGACCAGTTGCACTGTTCGCATCACTTATAACTCAACGCTGAGGTTATCGAATGCCAGCTCCATGCCGGGCGGCAGTTCGTTGGCCATCAACCATAAATCGAGGTGATGGCTGATATGCGTCAGCAGCGTACGCCGTGGCTGCAAGCGTTGTTGGATCTCCTGCGCACGGGGCAGATCGTTGTGATTGCGCGGCGTCTGAGGCTGTGGTGGCAGGCTGCAATCCAGTACCAGTAAATCGAGGGGGATCTGTTGCAGATAACGTGCGGTTTCCGGGGGCAGGCCGACGGTGTCGGTCAGATAGGCCAGGGCTTTGCCTGCCGTCTGGATCAGATAGCCGTGGGTAAGTTTGGAATGGATCAACGGCAACGGCGTGACGTGCAGCCCGCCCAACTCCACCGTTTCAAAGGGGGTTAGCGGGGGTTGGAACGCCAGAATACCGGGGTGTTTGAACAGGTCGTCGCAGCCCTGTTCATCCGCTGGGCCATAGACTGGGATCACATTTCCACACCCCCAACGCAAAGGAAATAGCCCCTGAACGTGATCCATGTGGTAGTGTGTCAGTAAAAAACGTTGAATTTCCCCCGCCACAAAACGCCTTTCCAACGAGTTTAATCCCGCATCCAACAACGTCGTTTCCCCCTGAAATTTGATCATTGCACTGCACGCCCGCCGCCGGAACGCCGGTTCACGCCGCGCCCGCTGGCACACCAGGCAGTCGCAGCCAAAGGCTGGCACCTGTTGGGCGCCGCCGGTACCAAGAAAGGTCAGTTGCATGTTGGTTTCCTCATTTCTTACTGCATAGCAGTCTGTCCTGTGGTTAAGGTCAGCAGTACGTCGAGGGTATGCCCAAGATCGCCGTTGTTATCCAACAGGCGGCAACCCGCTGGCAGGGTCTGCTGATAGTCGGCCGCCCGCGCCAGCCGTTGCTCAATCTGTGCCGCCGTTTCCCGCCCGCGTTGTTCCAGCCTTTGGCGCAGCACCGCTGGGGAAACCTGCAAACAGACCGGCAACAGTTGGGTACCGTAGCGTTGCAGCGCCTGTGGCAAATGAGCACGGGATCCGTTGACCACCACGTCGATCCCTTGCAATAACCACAGATCGACCTCGATACCAAAGGCGTAATGGTGTTCGTGCGCCTGCCAGTCCAGGGCGAATAACCCTTTGGCACGGCGGCGCAGAAACTCCTGTTCGCTCAGGGCGATATGGTTCTCGCAGCCAGCATTGGCCGGGCGGGTGATGTAACGGTGCGCCACCAGCGGCCCGGCACCGGTGGCTGCCCGTAGCCGTTCGAGCAGGCTGTCCTTGCCTGCCCCGGATGGGCCCATCAGGTAGATGAGATAGGCCATCAGAATACCTGCTTGCCCTGACGCCAGACGTTTTGCACGTAGATATGTTCGCCGTGCGGCCTGGTCAGTACCAGATCTGCGCGCATCCCCTCGGCAATCAGCCCACGATCCTGCAAGCCCAACGCTCGTGCCGGGTTACGGGTGATCAGTTGTACCGCCTGCGGCAGGCTGAAAGCGTTGCGATCGTCGTTTGCCAGACGAAACGCCGCGTCCAACAGACTGGCAGGGTAATAATCGGAAGAGAGGATATCCAGCACGCCAAGGGCCGCCAGATGATGTGCCGCCACGTTGCCGGAGTGTGACCCCCCGCGCACGATATTCGGCGCGCCCATCAGCACCTGCAAACCTTGCTGATGCGAGGCCCGGGCTGCCGCTTCGGTGGTCGGGAATTCGGCAATCACGCTGCCCAGTGCACCGGATTCACTGACATGTTCGGCGGTGGCATCGTCGTGGCTGGCCAGGGCGATATTACGCGCTCGGCAGTGGGCGGCGATCGCCTCGCGGTTCGGTGTGGCCCAGCGTTCGGACAGGCTCATTTGCTCCACCTCAAACTCGCTCATCTGCTGGTCATTAAGGTGATATTTACCCTGGTAATATTCACGGTATTTCTCACGTGAGGCGAACTGGCGCTGGCCCGGCGAATGGTCCATCAGCGACACCAAAGACACGCCCGGTTTATCCATCAGCTGTTCGAACAGCGGCAGGGTGCTGTCATGGGGCAGCTCGCAGCGCAGGTGTAGCCGGTGTTCGGCCCGGTTCACCCCGGCTCGCTGGCTGTGGATCACCGCGTCGATCATTTTTTGCAAGTTTTCCAGCCGGTGCCCGCCGTCGCGCACGTCACCGATCGCCACCGCATCCAGCACCGTGGTGATGCCGTTGGCGACCATCAGCGCGTCGTGGCTGCTCATGGCCGAATGCGCTGGCCAGTCCACGTTGGGGCGCGGGGTGAAAAACTTGTCCAGATTGTCAGTATGCAGCTCAATCAGCCCAGGCAGTAACCAGCCGCCTTCACCATCCAGCGCCTGCGGTAGCTGGCTGGGGGTATCGGCAAAGCTGCGGATCACGCCGTCGGTCATTTCCAGTGAACCTGCAACGATCTGGTGTTCCAGCACCAGCTTGACGTTATTGATAATCATGGCGTCTCCAGAACCTGTGGGGCCTGCATGGTATGTAAACGGTCAGCCACCTGCTGACGGGTGCCTGCGTCGTGGAAAATGCCGACGATGGCCGCGCCACGCTGTTTGGCCTGTTCTATCAGGTTAACCACCGCCGCGCTGTTACGGCTGTCGAGGGAGGCGGTCGGTTCGTCCAGCAGCAGGATGGGGTAATCCTTGATAAAGCCACGGGCGATATTCACCCGCTGTTGCTCACCACCGGAGAAGGTCGAAGGGGCCAGTTGCCACAGGCGCTGCGGCACGTTGAGTTGGTTGAGCAGGGCTTCGGCGCGTTGACGGCATTCGCTACGCTCAACGCCGGATTCCAGCAACGGCTGCATTACCACCTCTAGCGCACTGATGCGCGGTATCACCCGCAGAAACTGGCTGACCCAGCCAATGGTGTGGCGGCGCACGGCCAGGATCTGGCGAGCCTCGGCCTGTACCAGTTCCAGCCAGTCGTTTTGGTGATGGATCCAGATCTGGCCACTGTCTGGCAGATAGTTGGCATACAGCGAGCGCAGCAAGGTGGATTTACCGCTGCCGGAATGGCCGTGCAGCACCACGCATTCGCCGCTGCTGACGGTCAGGTTGGCATCCTGCAATACTGGCAGGCGGGTGCCGTGCTGTTGGTGCAGGACAAAGGTTTTACTCAGGTGTTCAACCCGGATTTTAATTGTCATTATCTCACCTGTGTTACGACAGAACCGAAGAGACCAGCAGCTGGGTGTAAGGATGGTGCGGATCGTCCAGCACCCGATCGGTCAGACCGCTTTCCACCACTTCACCTTCTTTCATCACCAGCAAGCGATGGGCTAGCAGGCGTGCTACCCCCAGATCGTGAGTGACGATCACTGCCGCCAGCTGCATTTCCACTACCAGATTGCGCAGCAGATCCAGCAGGCGTGCCTGCACGGAAACGTCCAGCCCGCCGGTCGGCTCATCCATAAACACCAGCTTGGGGTGGGTCACCAGATTGCGGGCGATCTGCAAGCGCTGCTGCATACCGCCGGAGAAGGTGGTGGGCAGGTCATCCAGACGGGAAACCGGGATCTCCACGTCCTCCAGCCATTGTTTGGCCTGCTGGCGAATATCGCCGTAATGACGCTGGCCGATGGCCATCAGGCGCTCACCGATGTTGCCACCAGCAGACACCTGTGGCCGCAGACCGTCGAGCGGATGCTGATGGACTACGCCCCAGTCGGTGCGTAGCAGGCGGCGGCGATCGCTTTCCGCCATAGCGTATAGATCTTGTTGCTGCCCTGGCTGTGGGCGATAAAGGATCTGCCCCTGTTGCGGGGCCAGCCGAGCAGAGATCGATTTGAGCAGCGTGGTTTTACCCGAGCCGGATTCGCCGACGATGCCCAGCACTTCACCGGGATAGATATCGAATGACACATTGCTGAAACCCTTGCCCGGTGCGTAAAGATGGGTGAGGTTGTCGACCGTCAGCAACGGTGCGGCACTCAATGGAGCGGAAGTCATCAGTGCGGTACCTCTTGGTTGAGTTGTTGCTGGCAGAAATCGGTATCTGAGCAGACGAACATGCGGTTGCCCTGATCGTCGAGCACCACCTCATCCAGATAGCTGTGGCGCGAGCCGCACAGGGCGCAAGGCTCCTCCCACTGCTGCACGCTGAACGGATGGTCGTCAAAGTCCAGGCTTTCCACCTTGGTAAACGGCGGCAGGGCGTAGATGCGTTTTTCACGCCCGGCACCGAACAACTGCAATGCGGGCATCATGTGCATCTTCGGGTTATCGAATTTAGGGATCGGCGAAGGGTCCATCACATAGCGATCGTTAACCTTTACCGGATAGGCATAGGTGGTGGCGATATGGCCGTAGCGGGCGATATCCTCATACAGTTTCACCTGCATCACGCCGTACTCTTCCAGTGCATGCATCTTGCGCGTTTCGGTCTCGCGCGGCTCGATAAAGCGCAGCGGTTCCGGGATGGGCACCTGATAAATCAGGATTTGATCCGCCTGCAATGGCGTTTCTGGAATGCGGTGACGGGTTTGGATCAGTGTGGCTTCTGGTGTGCGCTCGGTGGTAGCAACACCGGCTACTCGCTGGAAGAAGCGGCGGATGGAGACCGCGTTGGTGGTGTCGTCTGCGCCCTGGTCGATAACCTTCAGCACGTCGGCACGGCCAATGATGCTGGCGGTGATCTGTATACCGCCAGTGCCCCAGCCATAAGGCATAGGCATCTCACGACCACCAAACGGCACCTGATAGCCAGGGATCGCCACTGCCTTGAGGATGGCGCGGCGGATCATGCGCTTGGTTTGTTCGTCCAGATAACCGAGGTTATAGCCGGTCAATACTTCACTCATGGCGGGTCTCCTGAAGGGCGGCAAATTCCTGTTGCAGGCGTTTGAGCAGCTCCAGTTCAGCCTGGAAATCGACGTAGTGCGGCAGCTTGAGGTGGGAGACAAAACCGGCGGCCTCCACGTTATCGGCGTGCGCCAGCACAAACTCTTCATCCTGCGCCGGGCCTGCTACGTCCTCGCCGTATTCGGCGGTTTGCAGGGCGCGATCCACCAGTGCCATCGCCATGGCTTTACGTTCCGAGCGGCCAAACACCAGCCCATAGCCACGGGTGAAGTGCGGTGGCCGATCCTGTGGGTCGACAAAGCCGTTGACCATCTCGCACTCGGTCAGCAGGATCTCGCCGATATCGACGGCGAAACCCAACTCTTCCGGCACGATCTCCACGGTAACGTAACCGCTGCGGATCTCTCCGGCAAACGGATGATTGCGGCCATAGCCGCGTTGGGTGGAGTAGCTCAATGCCAGCAGGAAACCTTCATCGCCACGCACCAGTTGCTGCAAGCGTGCCGAGCGGGAGCAGGGGTAAACCGGCGGGTTGCGGGTAACATCGTCCGGAGTGCTGCCGTCATCTTCTTCTGCCAGCGCCAGCCGTTGCTGATTAAGCAGCTCGAACACGTGGGCGCAGCTCTCTGGCAGCGGCTCATCGGCCTGCGGTGCCGGAGGTGTTTCACCGTTGGCCAACAGCGTAAAATCCAGCAGGCGGTGGGTATAGTCGTAGGTCGGGCCAAGCACCTGGCCGCCGGGCAAGTCTTTGTAAACCGCCGAGATGCGCCGCTCCAGCCGCATGTTCTCGCTAGCCAGCGGTTCGCTGACGGCCAGGCGCGGCAGGGTGGTGCGATAAGCGCGCAGCAGGAAAATAGCCTCTACCAGATCGCCGCTGGCCTGTTTGATGGCCAGTGCAGCCAGTTGGCGATCGTAAATACCGCCCTCCGTCATTACCCGGTCAACCGCCAAGCCAAGTTGTTCACCGATTTGCTCTGCGCTGAGCGCTGGAAGAGTATCGTCACCCCTGCGCAGATTTTCCTGTAGTTGATGGGCTGCCTCGATAGCCTTTTCGCCCCCTTTCACTGCAACGTACATCAGCACTCCTCCACGCGGGTGGTTCTTGGCAGCGCCATTAGGCGCTCACCGCAGGTCAAGATAATGTCTAGACCCAGCGGGAAGCGCTGAGGCCGTTCGAGTAGATAAGCCCGTAGTGCAGCTGGCAATGGCGGGGCGATTTCCCGTTGTTTTTCAATGCCGGGGCCGGAAAGGCGCAGTGTGTGGCTGCCTGCTAATGCTGCAACCTGCACTACCAGCGTGGCACCGAACTCCGGTGAGACTTCATTGCCGTGGGGTAAAGCGCTCAGCTCGGCAGGCCGTAATTGGTCATCCCATACCGCCAGATGGATATCTTCCTGCCGGGTTGCCAGCGGAGCACCGGTATGAAAACGGATGTTAGTTAGCACTTGCTCACTTTTAAGGTCGACACAGAGCTGGAGCGGGGTTTCCTGATCCGCCAGCGTCAGTATCACGGCGGTGCTGGCGGCGTTCAGTGCACCCCATGCCGGGCAATTTGGCAGTTCAACAATCACGCCAGGTTCACTTAACGCCTTTAAAATCAAACGGAAAGCAGACTGGGATTGCTCAATCGGCTGATCAAAACCGGTTAATAACGTCATGGCTTAATCCCCTCGCACCAGCGTAAAGAAGTCCACCCGGCTAGCTGCTACGGCACGGGCGCGCAGTTGGCGCTGCTCCTGTTGCAGTGCGGCCAGGGGTTCGATCAGCTGAAGCTGTAGCAATTCATGGTTGGCGGGTTGTTGTAGCAGGGCGTCGATCAGCGCACAGAGTTCGGCATGTTCCTTGTCACGCCCGGTTACGTAGCTATAGCCCTGGCCGCCGTTTTCCAACTGCACCACGGCGCGGGTTACGGTCATATCGCCCAACACAAAGCGGCGGCCGGTCGCTCCCATCCGTCCTAGCAGCTGTGTCAGGCCAATCTCAGGGGCGCGTAGGCGCTGGTAGCTTGGGTTGAGGCTCAGCGCCTGCCAGTGGCTGCGCAGCTGGGCGGATTGGCTATGCGCCAGGACCGACATCCAGCGTTGTCTCTGCTGTAAGGATTGCATTCAGTGCTCCATCGTCAGTTCGATCATGTCGGCGCGCGCCAGGCTGATGGAGTATTCCGCCACCAAATCGCTGCCGATACAGGTATTTAGGGTGCGCACGCAGAGCAAGGGGGCATGGGTGGCTATCTCCAGCAGGCGGCTCTCTTTGGCCTGTGCACGCCGTGCGCTGATGCGGGTCTGGCGGCGGGTCAGCGGCTGGTGGATTTGCTGTTGGATAAACTCATGCAGCGAACCGTTGTGGAACTGTTGTAAGGCGGGCCACCAGTCGAGATCGGGCAGATAGTGGTCGATCACGCTGAGAGGAACGCCGTTCACCCGGCGCAGGGTGCGCAGGTGGATGATGGTTTCCCCCTCTTCGCGGTTGAGCGCGCTGGCAATATGCCCATTGCACGGGCGTAAAACAGCGAGTAAGCGCTCACTGGTGGGGTGGCTGCCCTGCTCGAACAGGTTCTGGCTGAAACGGGTGTTGGCGTGCAGCGGATAGTTATACGGGCGTAGCAACACCAGAATGCCGATGCCGTGGCGGCGTTGCAGCCAGCCGCGCTCTACCAGCTCATCCACGGCGCGGCGCAGCGTATGGCGATTGACCTCAAAACGCTCGGCAAGCTGTTGTTCTGAAGGCAGATAATCTCCACAGCGGTATTGACTGGACAGCTCCTGCTCCAGCTGGGCGGCGATCTGCTGATATCGAGTGGGGTAACTGGTCGGATGTCTAGATAAGTGCGTCATAGCCAATACCTCGGCACTTCGGTGGGGGGAGAAAGCGAAAAAGCGGCGATAGAATTCATGATCGGCACTCGGTAACAAAGTTGGGCTAATGTTGCCGGGGGCAGATGACAATCACGTGACGCGTAGGTGGCGAACTGATGAACAATTTGGGACAGGGAGATGATGTCTTATATTGATGTAAAGAGTGGGTGCTGGCTCGCTGGCTTGAGTGAAAAAATACCAGCAAGGCTTATTTTGTTGTCACAAACGTGCTAACTCGGGAACGCATTTTTGGATTTCTTTATCCACTCAATCCATTGGCCTCGGAACAAGTTGATGATGAGATTGAACTTGCCGTTGAGTTGCCGCTAGAAAACCCAGAAATGGGTAGGCCCACAAGCTTAGCAAGCTTTGTTAGCGCCCAATTATTCAATAATAAAAATATATGATTAAAAAAATTCATTCATGGAATCCATTTATAAATCTCTAAGTATCCTGTTGGGCTTTCTAGTATTATACACGGATTTTATGTATACTTATCTGGGATATACTTCCAAGATAAATAGAATACCACAATAATTGATATTATTAATAACCTCCCACTATATTCTGGTATAAATGCCAAATACAGCAAATACAATAAAACAACGACAGCAGTTGGAAGGGAATTAAAAAATATAGTAAATACAATTAGTTTAACGTATTTTAAAACAAAATTAATCATGATTTTTGTTATTTCTAATATTTCGATAATCATAAGTCAATTCCCCCTTCTAAAATTTCAATTTTTTCTTCAAGCGTAGCGTTATGTTTACCTTTAAGCTTGATTATTAACGCCGTTATAATTGGATCTACATATATATATAGCATCTCAATTCTATTGTTATATAGTATGTTATAATAGCGAGGTTCAATCGTTCTTAGTTTTCTTGCGGCCATAGCCGCCCTTTGAACTTGCCCATACAATGCAACACCCGTTAAAGCCCATGGCCCTTTCTTATATGTTTGTTTCCTGATTGAGGCTAAAATATCAGGCGATCCAGATAAAGATTTACCTATTGTATAAGCAATAGCTTTCTTAGTTAGCACTCCAGAAGTAAATGCAGCAAATAATTTACTTGTCCCTCTTGTTCTTGATTTAGCTTCTCTTTGGGTTCTATCCTCATCATCTAAAATAAATTCAATATATAAAATCAGCATATGCAGAAGTATATCTCTCTTTCCAAATAACTCCAAAATACCATTCGTCTTCTATTTTAATTTCTTGACAAACATCTTCATATTTATCTATGAAACATGATGTTCGCTAGGAAAGCCTTTCAAATCCATCATATATTGCCTCGGTTGTATCAATTGCTTTCTCATAGACACCCTCAACACCTTTATCAAGGGATAATGCCATTTTTCTTTCAGCCTGCATGTGTTGTCTAAGAAAATAACTATAGTCCATTAAATAAGCTCCTTTTATTTATACGACATTTGGTACTAAAGAACATTATATCTCTAATGCATTCGTCAAAGCTAGCCTTACGAAAAAATGAGGTTATAGTTTGATATACATGGGTAATATCAAAATTTTCATTCACATGATGTATTTTTTAGTTTGAATTCATTAATTATTTATATGTCATTGGCAAACCAAAAATTCAGTCCTCTAAACTGAGGCTCTTTGTCTGCCTCAAAATGTCGCCTTGTACGGCTTACTTGCTCACATCCTTTGTTGATCATTTCGTTCCTGGCCATCCCCAAAAAATTAACATCTGGTTTCGATTGCAGCTGACCAGCGCACAATATGTAGTGTATCGGGCTGGCCGTCTTCTTCTTCCCTTCCCCGTTCTGTGCCAGTGGCCGCTCCGCAAACTTTTACAGAATTCATGTAGAGACACCTCCCAGGGACAGGGATACCTGTCGCTTGATACCGTCCGATCGATGCGTGATCACGCCGCACAGCTGGGCGCAGAATTGAATGAAGCACTTGCAGGGGATTTTGAACTGGAGCCATCGCGAAAATACCCGCAGCCAGTTGTGGCTATTAGGACACTGAAACAGCGTCACATCGAAGCCAGTCGGAAACCCGGACGCACATCAACATTAACGCAGTTTATGCACCACCTGGTTAGCGCTACCGCGCCAAATCAGCGCCGGGTCTTTTAAATCCTGCACAAACTTACCATCTATCAGCACGTTAATCCGATCGACAATCTGCATCTGTTCGCTATCCAGTTCATCCAGCTTATAGCCGGTCCACAGCCAGATATCTTTGCCGGGGCATTCGGCATGCACTCGTTTGACCAACTGCAGCACGGCGGCGACGTTTGCCGGGTGCAGCGGATCGCCACCGGACAGCGACAACCCTTGGCGTGGAATACGCGTCTCGTTGAGATCGGCTATGACCTGATCTTCCATCTGCTGGGTAAACGGCAGGCCAGAGTTCAGTCGCCAGGTGCTTTTGTTATAGCAACCGGGGCATTGGTGCACGCAGCCTGCGACAAACAGCGTGCAGCGGGTGCCGGGGCCGTTGACCACATCGATAGGATAATACTGGTGGAAATTCATAGTATTGCGTTCTTTTATATGGCCCCTCACCCACGGGGAGAGGGAGCTGGTACGGTGCGGTGGTCAGGTATGGAAGTCACCTGTGACGTATTTGGCCCCATCCTCTCATCTCAAGCCTCTCTGTGCTCAGATGCTTAGGCTATGTTGAGGACGAATGCCGTCGTTAAGATGTGGCACATTCGATCCCCTCTCCCTTTGGGAGAGGGTTAGGGTGAGGGCCGCTGGCTAAAATTAACCGATCTGCCCGTTGCCCAAATGTTTCACCCGGCGTTTCACTTCTTCCTGCTTACCGGCGTTGAACGGCCGGGCATCCGGGCTGCCAAGATAGCCACACACGCGGCGGGTCACTGACACTTTTGCCGAATCATGGTTGCCACATTTCGGGCAGGTGAAACCCTTGCTGGTACAGGAAAACTCACCGGTGTAGCCACACTCGTAGCACTCATCGATAGGCGTGTTGGTGCCGTAATAAGGCACGCGGGTGTAGCTGTAATCCCACACGTCTTCCAGCGCCTTCAGGTTGTGCTGCAGGTTCGGGTATTCGCCGTAACAGATGAAGCCGCCGTTGGCCAAAGGTGGATATGGCGCCTCGAAGTCCAGTTTGTCGTACGGATTGACCTTTTTCTCCACATCAAGGTGGAAGCTGTTGGTGTAATAACCCTTGTCAGTCACCCCGGTGACCACGCCAAATTCGCTGGTATCCAGGCGGCAGAAGCGATCGCACAGGTTCTCACTTGGCGTGCTGTATAGGCTGAAGCCGTAGCCGGTTTCTTCCTTCCAGCTTTCGGTGGCGTTTTTCAGGCGCTCAACGATGGCGATGGCCTTGGCACGCAACTGCTCGTCGTCGTAAACGTGCTTTTCTGCGCCAAACAGTGCGTTGATGGTTTCATGCACGCCGATGTAGCCCAGCGAAATCGAGGCGCGGCCGTTCTTGAAAATCTCCGCGATATTATCGTCGGCCTTCAACCGCACGCCGCAGGCTCCTTCCATATACAGGATCGGTGCCACGCGGGCCTTGATGCCTTCCAGGCGGGCAATGCGGGTCATCAGGGCTTTCTTGGCCAGCAGCAGGCGCTCATCCAGCAAATGCCAGAAGCGGTCTTCGTTACCCTGGGCTTCCAGAGCGATACGCGGCAGGTTCAGGCTGATCACGCCGATATTGTTGCGGCCATCGTGGATCTGCTCGCCGTTTTCTTCATAGGTGCCGAGGAAACTGCGGCAGCCCATCGGCGTTTTAAACGAACCGGTGACCTTGACCACTTGATCGTAATTGAGAATGTCTGGATACATGCGTTTGCTGGCACATTCCAGCGCCAGCTGTTTGATGTCGTAGTTGGCGTCACCAAACTTGTGGTTCAGGCCGTCGCGGATGGCGAAGACCAGTTTCGGGAACACGGCGGTTTTACGGTTTTTACCCAGCCCGGCGATACGATTTTTCAGGATCGACTGCTGGATCATGCGCGACTCCCAACTGGTACCCAGGCCGAAACCGAAGGTAACAAACGGCGTCTGGCCATTGGCGGTGTGCAGGGTGTTGACTTCGTATTCCAGCGACTGGAAGGCGTCGTAACACTCTTTCTCGGTGCGGGTCCTCGCATAGCCTGCCACGTCTTGGATCTGCCACTGCTGCGCCACCTGCTGGTGCTTGCGGAAACTTTCGGTAACGAACGGGGCCAGGATCTCATCGATGCGGTTAATGGTGGTGCCGCCATAAATATGGCTGGCGACCTGTGCGATGATTTGCGCGGTCACGGCGGTGGCGGTGGAAATTGATTTTGGCGGCTCGATCTCGGCGTTGCCCATTTTGAAGCCGTTGGTCAGCATGCCTTTCAGATCGATCAGCATACAGTTGAACATCGGGAAGAACGGTGAGTAGTCGAGATCGTGATAGTGGATTTCGCCCCGTTCGTGCGCCAGCACCACATCGCGCGGCAGGATATGCTGTTTGGCGTAGTGCTTGGCAACGATACCGGCCAACAGATCGCGTTGGGTTGGGATCACCTTGCTGTCTTTATTGGCGTTCTCATTGAGCAGCGCGACGTTGCTTTGTTCCACCAGGCCACGGATTTCCTGATTCAACCGCCCGCGTAGCTCACGCGAGACGTCACGATCGTGGCGATATTCGATATAGGTACGTGCCAGCTGCTTATACGGGCCAGACATCAGCTGGTTTTCTACCGCCTGCTGGATTTCGTGGATGTCGACTCGCGGTCGATTTTCCATCTGTTGAGCGACCACACGGGCGACGGTAGCACAGTAGTCGGCATCGACAACTTCAGCGGCCAAAGCGGCCCGCTCGATGGCCTGCTTGATCAGCACCTCGTCAAAAGGTACCTGGCAACCGTCCCGTTTAATCACTACTGGTTTCACGTTGTAACTCCTGTCCCCATGGGGGAGCGTCGGCTTATCCACAGGGCAAAACCGCAGGGCGCAAGGGCTGCGGAGGGTGTGGATGATATTGTGGATAATTACTATATATAGGTGATTGGTTTTCTTTAAGCACTATATATGGGTGTGCTGTCGTTTTTTTTGACCTAGGACAAAGAATTGCGGAAGCCGTTTGAACGCTGTACAGCTACCCGTTTCAGGAATATTTGTAACCCTTGCTATCAGCGGGCTGAATGAAGATTACCGATTATCTGAAAGATCGTTAAGGTGTGATTGTGATCGCATCACGCCTAATGGCGGCGAAAATGCGCCAGTAAAAAATCCACCCAGACGCGCACCCGTGGCGGCAGATCCGCCGAGGTATAGTAGAGCCAGATTTGTGTGGGTTTTGGCCAGTAATCTTTCAACACTGGCAGCAATGTTCCTTGGGTAAAATGCTGTTCAACATACCAGCGTGACAGACAAGCGATGCCTAGCCCGGCCAGTGCAGAGTCCAACAACATCTCTGGGCTGCTGGCGGTCAGGCGGCCATGCAGATCCAGCGTTTTATGCGCCAGGTGCCACTTTACATTGCGCCCGGTAGCCGGATTACGGTGCAACAGGCAGCTATGTTGTAACAGATCTTCCGGTACCTGCGGTGTCCCATGCAGGGCAAGGTAACCGGGGGCGGCGACCAAGAGCATCTGCATCGGGTAGAGCGGGCGTGCCACCAGCCGGCTATCGGGATCGACCTGACTGCCGATGCCTACATCAAAGCCTTCGCCCACCAGATTTACCACCCGCGCATCCAGCGACAAATCCAGATCGATCATTGGGTAACGTTGTAAAAATTCAGGGATCAGCGGCATCAGCACCTGGCGGCCAAAGCCTGGGATCATGCTGACGCGTACGCTACCGGCAGGGGGCAGTTGTGCGCCCCCGGCTAGCTCCAGCGTGGTGGTTAGTGCGTGCCATAGCGGCGCCACCTGTTCCAGCAGGGCTTTACCTTCGTCGGTCAGCATCACGCTGTGGGTGTTGCGTTGGAACAGCCGCAGCGCCAGCTTCTCTTCCAGCACGCGGATATTCTTGCTGATCGCTGCCGGGGTAACGCCCAGCTGGCGCGCAGCGGCGGAGAAGTTCTGTGTCTGAGCGGCGCTGAGAAACGCCGGTAACAAACGGTGCACGTCAATGGGCAGCGACATAGTGGTTGATACTTTAGGTTGAAGTTAATGTGACCATTAACAGACTACACCGGAAACAGGGGAAATGAAAAAATGGCTTACTTTCGATAAACAAGGATTTCCCATGTCGCGTATTTTAGTGTTGGCCGCCCACCGTTTCCCCGACGACTCCCGCATCAATAAAGCGCTGATCGAGGCACTGCGTCCTTTACCTGACGTCACCGTGCATGAACTGATGCGCGTTTACCCGGACTACCAGATTGATGTGGCCCGGGAGCAGGAACTGCTGCAAGCGCACGATGTGGTGGTGATGCTGTTTCCGTTCTATTGGTACAGCTCACCGGCGATCCTCAGCGAATGGCAGGATGCGGTATTAACCCACGGTTTCGCCTATGGTAGCGAAGGCACCCAACTGCAGGGTAAGCCTTTGCAACTGGTGGTTAGCACCGGGGGCAATGCGCAGGCCTATTCGCCGGCAGGTTATAACCGTTATCCGGTGGCCGATCTGCTGCGGCCGTTTAACGCCGTCGCCAACCTGACCGGCATGGATTATTTGCCGCCACATCTGGTGCAGGGCGTATTTGATATGAGCGATGAGAAGCTGGCACAGGAAGCGGTGAAGGTAGTGAAACTGGTGCAGAGTTTTTAAGTTCGGGGACAGGGTGACGTTCTGCATCCCTCTTCCACACGGAAGAGGGATGCAGAGAGGAGCGTATTACAAGATACCCGCACCGATAGGGAACAGAGGATCGACAGAATCGTGCGCGACGTCCTCTTTCTGATCCAGCACCGCTTGCCAGCTGGACGGCAGCTCAAACGGTAACTTACCCTGTGCTTTGCTCTTGCCGGTGATCACATCCAGCACCGCCTCATCGGAAGCGCCGAAGTTGGCCAACAGCACGTCGGTTTTATCCACGATGTTGGTGAGGATCGCCGGGCGATCCAGGTAAACGGAAATCACCGTTGGCAGGTTGAGGGCTTTCACCTGTTTGATCAGCTGATAGTCTTCACTGCCGCTGTAAGTGCCAGCTTTCTGATCCAGCACTACGGTATCGGCATCCTCAAAGCCCAGTTGGCCGAAGTTGACCGAAACGCCAAACGGATAGTGCGGATCGTTCTGGTGCGGTGTATCCACTCGCAGGATGGCGATCTCCGCTTCTTCCGGGTTAGCAACCACTTCCAACCCATAGCGCGCGGCTACGGTAGCGTTGACGTTATGCAGGAACACCTTCTTGCCGCTCAGCGCCAATGGCAACAGCGAATTATTATCCTGCAACAGGATCTGCGCACGGCGCTGTGCATCATCCCCTTTCTGCTGGAACTCTGCGTTGCCGACGATTTTCACCGCTTTGGCTTCGTCCACGTAAGGTTTTTCAAACAGTCCCAGCTCAAACTTCTGCTGTAAAATACGTGTGACGGAAGCGTCGATGGTGGCAATCGGCAGCTGTTGCTGGTTGATGGCTTCTATCAGATCGCTAGGATCGCTGGTACCACCGAACTGATCGACACCGGCTTCCACCGCTTTCACTACGCGTTCCTGGCGGGTGAGGTTCTCAACGCCCCACGACATGCCGATCCCGGCAGTCCAAGGCGACACTCCGGCGGCGATGTCGGCATCGCTGATACCGGTGGCGCATTTACCTTCGCAGCTTTCCAGGATACCCCAGTCGCTCAGCACTACGCCGCTAAAGCCAAAGCGCCCACGCAGCATCTCTGTCAACACCTGCTTATTAAAGCCAAAGCCCACCTCTTCAATCAGCTGATCCTTGTACCACAGGTTGATTGGCTGGCCGTAATAGGGCATCACCGAGGCCACATTGGCGGCAAACGCCCCTTCGAACGGTACCAGGTGATATTCCAGATTATCGCCCGGGTAAACCTGCTCTTTGCCAAAGACGTTGTGCGGATCTAACCCGCCAAGCTGTGGGCCACCACCGGCAAAGTGTTTTACCACGGTGATGACACTGTCTTGGGTCAAGCCTTTATCACCATGCTGGAAGCCTTCGATATAGGCTTGCACCTGGCGTTTGGAGAGCTGGTTATCCTCGCCGAAGGTGCCATTGATGCGGCCCCAACGTGGTTCGGTAGCCAGGTCGGCCTGTGGTGATAATGCCATGTGGATGCCAACGGCACGGTATTCCTGACGGGCGATATCGCCAAAGGTTTTGGACAATGCCGTATCATCGATTGCCGCCAGGCCGAGCGGTTCTGGCCATTGTGAGAAGCTGCCGGCCGCGACGCTGGTGGCATTAGGATCATTAACGAAGTGGTTGCGCGGGTCGGTACTGATGGTGACAGGAATACCGAGGCGAGACTTCTCGGCCATTTCCTGTAGTGCATTGTTATCGGCGGAAATATGCTGCGGATCGCCCGCCATGCGGGTAATGAAGGTGTTGACGAAGCGCTGGTTAACATCTTCTTCGGCGGCGCTGATATCGACGCGGCCAGCACCATTGAGGCCGATGGTGCCGTGCATCATGGCACCGGCTTTTTCTTCCACGCTCATGCGGGCGGTAAGATCGCGGGCGCGGGTGGCGCTATCGAGACGCCAGTCTTCATAAGGGTCGAGCTGGCCGTTTTTATTCAGATCTTTAAATTTCAGCCCATCGACGGTAAGTGTTGGAATATTCCTGCTTTCCAGCGCCGCCTGATTACCCGGAGAAACCTGGTGATCATTATTGTCGCATCCGGTCAGCCCGGCGGCTAATAACCCACTGACTATAAATATCGACTTTCTTTTGACGGTCATAAAGCTAGCTCCATGTCTTGAGAGGTAAAAATGGCTGGAATGTTAATTTAACTGCCTGTATTTATTATGTATTTTTATTTATAATCTAATTCTTTTCTATTATTGCATGTTTTTTTTATAGCGTGAAATAAATCTATTTCCAATTTGGGATTTCCTTCACAGTTTGATCTTTGTTGCGGTTTTTTTACTGCCTGGAATAGCATGGTAATGTTTTAGATAGAAAATAAGTTGAACTAAATAAAAGGAACTAATTATGAAAATAATAATTGTGTTGAGTGATTTATTTATACGGGGAATAATAAAGCCTAATAACTCCGCGTTAATTATATGATTCAACGATAGTTACAGCGCCCATGTGTATGCCGAGGATCCACAGCAACGAAGCATCACGCTGAATGGTCGGCAGTATCCGGAAAGGGGCCGCCTGGCCAGCGATGCGGTTGACACAATTGCTACTGTGGGCCGCATTGCTGGGGAGATCGTGCTGTTGCGCTTAGAAAGGCGTGCCGGGTGGGGCGATCCGGCCCCTGGCTGGCAGGCGCTGAGTAACAGGGGGAAGTATTCCCAGCGCCCATTTCATTGCTCGAACCATGCAAAATCCATTTGTTTTCAAAGGATTTTGTACGGATTGTAGCAAACAAACCTCCTTTAACTCATCAGGACTCCAGCAGCCACCAACTCGCCTCGAATGGTCGTAGTACCTCAGCTCTTGGCTGCTCTGCGGCATCTACATAGTTGCTTATCAGAGGCCGCCACAGTTCAGAAAATTCAACGCCAGCGGCATCCCATGCCAACGGTTCGCGGCTCAGGTTTGCCACAACCAACAGCCGCTGCCCATTCCAGCTACGTTGATAACACCATAATGCCGGGTGAGCCGGGGCCAGATCCTGATAGTCGCCGTGGGTTAGCAGCGGATACTGCTTGCGCAGGGCGATCAGGTGGCGATAAGCGTAAAACACCGAGTCCCGATCGGCCAATGCCGCCGTGGTGTTAATCTGCGTATAGTTTTCCGCACAGGCGATCCATGGCGTACCGGTGGTGAAGCCTGCGTTGGTTGTAGAGTCCCACTGCATTGGCGTACGACCATTGTCCCGCGATTTACAGGCCAGAATGGCCAACAGCTCGCTATCACTTTTCCCCTGAGCGTGCAGCTCGGCGTACATATTCAGGCTTTCCACATCGCGATAGCTTTCTATCTGTTGGAAGCCTGGATTGGTCATGCCGATCTCTTCCCCCTGGTAGATATACGGTGTGCCCTGCATACCGTGCAGCACTATCGCCAGCATCTTGGCAGCGGTTACTCGCAGCTCGCCTTCGTCACCAAAGCGGGAAACGATGCGTGGCTGGTCGTGATTACACCAGAACAGCGCGTTCCAGGCGCGGTTATGCATGCCTTGCTGCCAGTGGTGGAAAATCTGCTTCAACTCAACGTAATCCGGCGCAGCCAACGTCCACTTCTGCCCGTTGGCATAGTCCACTTTCAGGTGGTGGAAGTTGAAGGTCATCGACAGCTCGGCACCACTTTGCGCCGCATACTGCTGGCAATGCTCCAGCGAGGTTGAAGACATCTCGCCCACGGTCATCAGGCCGCGTGGCTGGAACACGTCGCGGCTCATCTCCTGCAAAAACTCGTGAATGCGCGGGCCGTCGGTGTAGAAACGGCGGCCATCGCCCTGACTATCGCTTGGAAAGTCCTGCTGCTTGGAAACCAGGTTGATTACGTCAAGACGCAGCCCGTCCACGCCTTTATCTGCCCAGAATTGACACACTTTCTTCAGCTCTTCGCGCACCGGCGGGTGTTCCCAGTTAAGGTCGGCCTGCTCGGTAGCAAACAGGTGCAGGTAATATTGGCCGCTGTCGGCGTGCCACTGCCAGGCATTACCGCCAAATTTGGAGCGCCAGTTGTTGGGCAGGGCGTCACCTTCGCCATCGCGCCAGATGTAGAACTGACGCAGCGGGCTGGCAGGATCCCGCGCGGCCTTAAACCACGGGTGCTCGGTGGAGGTGTGGTTAAACACCATATCCATCACGATACGGATACTGCGCTGATGGGCCTGTGCCACCAGGTGTTCGAAGTCGGCCATGGTGCCGTAAGCCGGATCGATGGCGCAGTAATCGGCCACGTCGTAGCCATTATCGATCTGGGGCGAGACATAGACCGGCGTCAGCCAGATGGCATCGACGCCCAGCTCCTGCAAATAGTCCAGCCGTTGAGTTACCCCTGCCAGATCGCCATAGCCGTTACCGGTGCTGTCCTGGAAGCTCTTCGGATAGATTTGATAAATAACGCCGTTCTGCCACCAAGGGATTACATTGATCATAAAAATACCTTTTAATCCCCGTCGTCTTTCAAGCTGCAGCGTTGTTACCTGCGCTCACTCACCCCAGTCACTTACAAAAGTAAGCTCCTGGGGATGAGTGAGCTTGTTGCCTAACTGCAACTTGAAATCCATAGGGGATAAATGTTGAATAAGTTTACACTGGTAACTCGCCGCGGCTGGCTTTGCGTTTGTAAACCATCATGGTCAGCAGCAGTGGGATCACTACGGCCACCAGGATAGCTACGGAGTAGATCAGCCAGAACTGCGGTTGGATAGACAGGATGCCCGGCAGGCCACCTACGCCGATGCCGTTGGCCATCACGCCGGTCAGGCCACAAATCAAGCCTGCGAAGGCGGAGCCGATCATCGCGCACAGCATAGGGAAGCGATATTTCAGGTTAATGCCGTACATAGCCGGTTCGGTCACGCCGAGATAGGCGGAGATGGCGGCCGGTACGGAAATCTCGCGTTCGTTGGCCTTGCGGCTGACGATGATGATGCCCAGCACCGCCGAGGCCTGCGCGATATTAGACAGGGCAATCAACGGCCAGACTGGCGTACCGCCCATGCTTTGGATCATCTGCATATCGATTGCCAGCGTGGTCTGATGCACCCCGGTGATCACCAACGGCGCATACAGGAAGCCAAACAGTGCCGCGCCGATCGGGGCGAAACTACCGGTCATTACCCACTTCACTGCCCAAGCGACGCCATCGCCAATCATGCGACCAAACGGACCGATCAGCGTGTGAGCCAGGAACACGGCCAGCAGCAGAGAAACCACCGGCACCACCACCAGATACAGATAATCTGGCACGATCTTTTTCAGACGGGTTTCGATCCAGCCCAACGCCATACCGGCGAGGATCGACGGGATCACCTGCGCCTGATAGCCCACTTTCTCAATGGTGAACCAGCCAAAGTTCCACACTTCCGGCACTTGCTGGCCGAGCAGGTAGGAGTTCATCAACTGCGGGGAGACCAAGGTGATCCCCATCACGATGCCGAGCACCGGGGTACCGCCCATCTTTTTCACCGTTGACCAACAGATAGCCACCGGCAGGAACATAAAGATGGCCTCGCCCAATAGCCACAGGAAGTCGTAAATGGTTTTCCAGGCTGGGTGCATCTGTGCCAGCGTTTGGCCGCCGGACATCGGGATATCGCCGATCACGTTGCGGAAACCGAGGATCAAACCGCCGCTGATCAGGGCTGGCAGCAGTGGGAAGAAGATCTCGGCGAAGTGGGAGATACCGCGTTCGAACCAGGTCATGTTCTGGCGAGCGGCCAGCTTGGCCTGTTCCTTATCTGCTTCGTTGATGCCGGTGGTGGTAATTAACGCCTGATAGTAATCACCAACTTCGGGGCCGATCACCACCTGGAACTGCCCGGCGTTGGTGAAGCAGCCTTTGACCATACGCAACTGCTCAATCTCTTTCGGCTTGGCCTTGGCGGGATCGTTAAGGACGAAACGCAGGCGGGTAATGCAGTGGCTGACGGTGGCGATATTCTCGCGGCCACCCACCAGCACGATCAGGCGATCGATGTCCTGCTGCTGAACTTTGCTCATTATGGCACCCTTGTTATCAGTGAGGCTCAGAGGTATTGATGTTTTTAAGCTTAGCCACTAGGCCGTTTTTATTAAATGGGAACGTTCCCAGCCTGCGGTAAGGATCACAAAACGAACAATAAAGCCTCAAGGAGCGTCACAATGAATTCTGGCTATGATACGAAGGGGCGCCACATGCAGCGCCCGCTATCAGGCAAGTTTGCAGGGGATAATGATTTGGCGGATGCTCAGTTCACCACTCAACTGGCCCAGCAGCTGAAGTGCCGCCTGCTGCCCAGCGGTGCTATAGCCCAATTCAACGGAAAACGTCTCTGGGAACAAGAAGTTGAGCATCGGCGTGTTACCGATGGCGCACACCTGGATTGGCGAAGTTTGTTGCTGTTGCAGGTACTTCATCGCGCCTAGCGCGATAGTATCGGAGGCGCACACCAGGGCGGTGGTTTGCGGTTCAATCACGTTGGCGGCCAGTTGGAAACCGCTCTGGTAGTTCAGTTCACCCAATGCCACTAGCGGCGAGATTTTTTGCGCGCGACAGGTATCCAGATAGGCCTGATGGCGACGCATCCCGGTGGTGGCATCGGACTCCTGCACGCCCAGGTAGCTGATATGGCTATGGCCCTGCTTGCGTAAGCGCTGCATCAGCAGTTTCACGGCACCTTCATCGTCATAACAAACTGAGGAGAGCCCCGGATATTCGCGGGCGACCACCACCATCTTTTCCTGCCATGGCTTGAGCATATCTGCGGTCAGGCCGGTAAAGCCGAACAGGATCACGCCGTCGACGTTGCGCTGGCGCAGTACGTTGAGGTGTTCCTCCACCAGCCGGGTTTCAAACTGGCTTTCCATCACTATCGGATCGAAACCCTGCTGATACAGCAACGGCAACATGGTGCGCACGGCCTGATTTTCCGAAGGGGAATCCAGACGGGAAACGATAATGGCGACCACTTTGTCGCTTTGGCCGCGCATGGCACGGGCCGATTTTGACGGGGTAAAACCCTGGCTGCGGATCACCGCCTCCACCCGTTCACGGGTTTGCGGGCTTACGCTGCCTTCGTTATTCATCACGCGTGAGACGGTAGACTTGCCTACCCCGCTCAGGCGGGCGATATCCTTGATTGTCAGCCGGTTTTGCATGGTTTACTTATCGTTTAGGTTATGAGGCTTAAACTTATACCCGTCGTCTTTCAAGCTGCAGCGTTGTTACTTGCACTTACACACCCCAGTCACTTACAACAGTAAGCTCCTGGGGATGAGTAAGTTTGTTGCCTAGCTGCAACTTGAAATTCATAGGGTATACAACATCCCACTTATGCTCGCTACCATAGCGCATTTTAACGCGCGGATCTTGGTGCGCAGCCCACAGTGTTGCAAAACGGAATGGCCGCCTTTGCCGTTCCCACTTTTTCTTTGACCTGAGGTTAATCCCTGAATGGATCCTGATCCGAGCCCCGACACTACTCATTCGGTTCCCCGGTAAAACCTCTCCGCTCAGCGTTGCTGTTTTACCGGCTTAGGTAAGCAGCGGCACTTGCTCGATAGTTCGCCTCTGTTGTGATTGAAAATCAGTGTTCTGCTCCGGCGGAGGATTTTTGGCGTGTCCGAAAATCGTGCCAGCGGGCCGATCCGCCGTTCACCCACTGCCGTGAGGCGCTGGGCGACGAGGTGCGAACGATGAAATTTAAACAAATCCCCCGTCGGCTGCTGGGTTTGCTCAGCCGCAATTTGCCACGCCGTTTGATTCGGCGCGATGCTTTGTTGGAAAGCGTTAGCGGTGTAGCGCATGAGTTGCCTGCCGGTTTGGCTAAACAACGCCTGGAATGTGCCGCCGCCAGCGCGATGCAGCTGTATGAGCGTTTCAACAGCCACCCGGAAGGCATCACCGAGCTGGAAGCTGAAACCGCCCGCGGCCAGTTTGGCAGCAACACCATCGAAAACCAGCTGGCCGAAAGTTGGTGGAAGCATTTGTGGCACTGTTACAGCAACCCGTTCAACCTGCTGCTGACCGTACTGGGGCTGATTTCCTACGCCACCGAAGATCTGATTGCCGCGCTGGTGATTGGCTTGATGGTACTGATCTCCACGCTGCTGCACTTTATTCAGGAAGCTCGCTCCAACAAGGCGGCGGATGCGCTGAAGGCGATGGTCAGCAACACCGCAACGGTGTATCGCAGCGATGCGCATACCGGTAAAAGCGAACATAGCGAACTGCCGATTTCACAGCTGGTGCCGGGCGATATTATCAAGCTGTCGGCTGGGGATATGATCCCGGCGGATCTGCGGTTGCTGTCTGCCAAGGATCTGTTTATCAGCCAGGCAGCGTTGACCGGTGAGTCACTGCCGGTAGAAAAAGTGGCCGACCTCCGCGACCAGGTGAGCGATCCGTTGGAGTGCCAAAACCTGTGCTTCATGGGCACCAACGTCGTTAGCGGCACCGCGCTGGCCATGGTGATCGGCACCGGTAGCGAAACCTACTTCGGCCAGTTGGCGCAGCGGGTGATCAGCCAGGATGAGCAGCCCAACGCCTTCCAGGCCGGTATCAGCAAAGTGAGCTGGCTGTTGATCCGCTTTATGCTGGTGATGACGCCAATCGTGCTGTTGATTAACGGCTTCACCAAAGGCGACTGGTGGGAAGCGGCGCTGTTTGCGCTCTCGGTGGCTGTTGGGCTGACGCCGGAAATGCTGCCGATGATCGTCACCTCTACCCTGGCTAAAGGGGCGGTCAAGCTGTCGCGCCAGAAGGTGATCGTCAAACGTCTGGACGCGATCCAGAACTTTGGCGCGATGGATATTCTGTGCACCGATAAAACCGGCACGTTGACCCAGGACAAAATTGTGCTGGAGCGCCATACCGATGTGTTTGGTGCCAACAGCGAGCGGGTGCTGCGTTACGCTTGGCTGAACAGCTTCTACCAGACCGGGCTGAAAAACCTGCTGGATGTGGCGGTGCTGACCTGCGCCGATGAAAGCCAACAGCCGGACGCGTTGCAGCATTACCGCAAAGTGGACGAGATCCCGTTTGATTTCGAACGCCGCCGCATGTCGGTAGTCGTTGCTAAAGAGGCGCAATACCACGAGCTGATCTGCAAGGGCGCACTGGAAGAGATGCTGTCGATCTGTAGCCACGTGCGGCAGGAAGATGAAGTGATCCCGCTCAGCGAAGCGCTGCTGGCGCGCATCCGCCGTGTTACCGACGAGCTTAACCAGCAAGGGCTGCGCGTGGTGGCGGTGGCCAACAAGATCCTGCCGGCGACGGATCATGAGTATGGCGTAGCGGATGAATCGGATCTGATCCTCGAAGGTTATATCGCCTTCCTCGATCCGCCGAAGGAGAGCACCGCACCGGCATTGGCCGCGCTGAAAAAGAATGGCGTAACCGTCAAGATCCTCACTGGCGACAACGAACTGGTTGCCGCCAAGGTGTGTAAGGATGTGGGGCTGGATGCGGAGCATATCCTGCGTGGCAGCGAGATCGAACTGATGGATGACGCCACGTTGGTCGCAGCGGCAGCGCGTACCACGGTGTTTGCCAAGCTGACGCCGCTGCACAAAGAACGCATCGTTCAACTGTTGCGTAAGCAGGGCCACGTGGTGGGCTTTATGGGCGACGGTATCAACGATGCCCCGGCGCTGCGTGCGGCGGATATCGGCATATCGGTAGATTCTGCGGTGGATATTGCCAAGGAAGCGGCAGATATTATCCTTGACTAGTCCTGGTATAGGTTGACACTTTTTTGCCTGTAAAACGCCTGATGCACCGCATCGGGCGTTTTGTATTTTA
>NZ_JAGQDC010000017.1 GCF_023282985.1 Serratia silvae
TTTACAACAGAGAGCGGCCTCACCAGGCGCTAAAATACAAAACGCCCGATGCGGTGCATCAGGCGTTTTACAGGCAACAAAGTGTCAACCTATACCAGGACTAGTCACTATATCCCACACAGAGAGGGGGTGAGAATCCTCGACAGGGTTCGCAAAATACCCCCCCCTCAAATCAGCTTAGCTTCCCTGAGCTCACTTTTCAGATAGGCGTAATAAATAGGAGCGGCAACCACGCCAGCCAGGCCGAATGCCGCCTCAAAGACCAACATTGCCAGCAAGATCTCCCAAGAGTTAGCCCTGATTTTAGTACCGACAATACGGGCATTGAGGAAATACTCAAACTTGTGGATCACGATCAGGTAGAGCAGCGCAATCAGTGCCACTCCGAGTGAAACCGACAGGCCAGAGATGAAAACAATGGTATTGGAGATCAGATTGCCGATCACCGGCAGCAGGCCAAAGATAAAGGTAAACACCACCAGCGTTTTCGCCAACGGGATATGGATCCCACACAGCGGTAGCACACCAAGGATAAAGATAGCCGAGAAGAAGGTATTGATTGCCGATATTTTTACCTGCGCAAACACAATATTGCGGAACGCCTGCGATAGCAGCGAAATCCTTTTCATCAACTCACTTTTCAGTAATGGCCGATCCTCGCTGCTATCAATGTTATACAGTGAGACTATGGCACCGAGCACCATCCCGATCAGCATGGTCACCAGGCCATGCAGTACGCTCTTACCCATCGTCTGCAGCAGCGCTATGTGCTGTTGCATCCGGCTCAGGATCTCGTTCTTCAGTTCTTCTACACTCAACGGCAGGTAGCCCGGCATGTATTTTGCCACCTCTTGCTGGACATCCTGCAGGATGAACGCAATACGGGTGTTAATGGCAGAGATATTCTTCATATCCTGCATCAGATAGCCGACGATACTCCCCACAATGGTGATCAACAGGCCGACCACCAAAGTACTGATCACCGCCACAACCAGCCATCTGGCCCGATGGCCGCCGATCACCTTCTGAAAATGTGGCGTAAGAATATTCACGATCTCGTAAACCAGAAAACCAGCCATAAAGCAGGTAAGAAGATGCAACGGCAACAGTAGCAGGATCCCCCCCATCACAAAGATGAAACTGATTATCCTGGCCTGTTTTACATTCATTATCTGCATTGTTACTCGCTTGTCCCTGAGAGGAGAGAATTTTTAATCACCCATTTAGTATTAGGTTTTATTTATCATGCCAACCAGAACACGACAACCTAAAATCACCTAACTTCAAAAATGGTTGCAATACCATATTGGGATCGGTAACCGGCGCAGGAAGGTTCATCACCTGCTGCCAGAACGTTCCGCCCAACACGGCGGTTTGCGCCGGTCTGACGATGCCAAGACCCACGCATCCCAGTTGAACATCACCGCCCCCTAACGGCGTTCCCGTTTCTTTTACCGGCGAAAGAATGTCAGAACGCAGGCCCGCCATTTCCAACAGGCTTTTTCTCCAGTCTCGTGTGACCAGATCAACCAAACCGGTGGTCCCGGCATTTGACGGATCGACCGCAAGTTCACCGCTGAGCATATAAGCCAGCCAGTCGCTGATCGGTGACCAACGAAGTGCTTTTTCAGTGCATCTTCATATTGTAGGCAACCTTCAAAGCGAGAGTTAATCTGCCCCCGAATGATCCCAGACTGATGCCCTGAAGACTTGCCCCACCTTACCGGTGGGGCAAGCCATCTAGCTACCACGATCCAGCCACTCCCCCTATTCCTGCCACGAATAGTAAATGTGCTCAGCATGTTCATTTACGCAAGCACTGTCACCCCGCAAACGGGCGGCCAAGGTAAAAGCAAAATCAAAGACTACACCAAACCCTTTACCACTGATCAAATTGCCGTCTTCCACCACATTTTGGCCAACATAAACCCCATCGCTGACGTTTTGCCATAAATCGCCAGAGCACACGTAACGGCGTCCTTGGAGCAGGCCATTTCCCCCCAATACCCGGGCAGCAGCGGAGCAAATTGGGCAGATTAATTTACCCGCCTGGTCATGGCGGCTGACAAAACACACCACGTCCTGGCTGTTGGCAAGAAACACGCTGCCTTCTGGCCCGCCTGGCAATACGACGGCATCATAATCGGTGTCGAAAGCCTCTTTGAGCGTACTGTCTGCCACCACGGGTATTTTATGGTAGCTCACGACCTCTTTGCTTGAGGTGCAGGAAAGTGTTTCTACCTTGATCTTCAATCGGTACAGAATATCGATAATAACAATAGCCTCCCCTTCCTCAAATCCAGGGGCCAGTAAAACCGCAACTTTTTTCATTGTTATTTCCCTTTGAAACTGGATTAGAAGGTATATCCCAATCCGACACGGAATCGGGTTTGTCTTTCATTGCTGTCGCTTTTGACTGATACATTTCCTACTTCTACGAAGGGTGTCCAGGCATCAATATTATAAGCCGTTCGAAAGTTATATTCATAGTTGCTCTTGCTGTTATTATACAGATTATACTTGTCGGCAACTTTATAAATCCCTTCGATGACGAACTCAAAATTATTGATCTTGTGCCCAACCCAGGCATCCAATCGATTAATCGTGTCATCTTCACGACTATCGGATGATCGACGTATGTATTCAAAACGATAACGCCCGGCAACCCACCATGCGTCATTGATCGTATAGGTCGTTCGTAAGTAAGGCTTGTATACCGAGTACCCATTACCCGTTTCAAGTACCAATCCGGGTTGAATCGCGAAGGGTCCGGTATTGAATTGATAACTGGCCGTATACTCATTCCCTTGGGCTTCCATATCATGAAAAGCCTTATTGGCATCACTCCCTCCCGATTTTGATATGGCCTCAATAGCAAAACCAAAGCCGTTGCCAAAACGATGGGAAATATAGGCGCGATCGTAGTTGGCCTTACTGTCATCAAGATACTCATGGCGCACATCTACATACACCGCATGCGTTGTTAGCGGTGTTAATAATGATAACGAGGTGAGTAATAATAAAAGATTTCCTTTCATAATAATTCCCTTATGATTCGCTTTATTTTAACTGATGTTTTTTAAAATACTTTAATGCGGTAACGCTCATTCGCAGATCAGAATATGTATCTCTTACGGGCCGCGGCAGCAGCCCGTTCCTGTTACAAGTAAACGTTCAGGTACTCGACCAGGCACAGAATGGCCATCGCCTGCCCATAAGGCATCGAAGTCAGCGGGACCTGGCGATAGTAGTCCAGGTTTTTGCCCATCGCGGTACCGAACGAGACCTGCATCAGTTCGCCATCGGTGTTGATTTGTTTCACCACTCCTTGCAGCGCTTTTTCGGCGATCTGCAGATACTTGCCGTCGATATAGCGTTTGCGCACCGACTTCAGGATCCCGAACGCGAAACCGGCGGTTGCGGATGACTCCAGATAAGAATCAGGATCATCCAGCAGCGTATGCCACAGGCCACTTTTGTGCTGGCACGCTGCCAGTGCCGCCACCTGGCATTCCAATACCAGCACCAGAAAACGGCGGGTAGCATCGTATTCCGGCAGATCCAACAGTTCGAGGAATTCCGGGATCACGATAGTCAGCCAACTGTTACCGCGCGCCCAGCGGGCTTTGGCAAAGTTGTGCTTACCGTCGAAGGTCCAGCCGTGGAACCACAGACCGCTTTCGCGCTCCATCAGGTGCTGGATGTGGACCAGAAACTGATATTTGGCCTCTTCCACATACTGCGGGCGGTTTAGCAACTTGCCAATTTTGGCCAGCGGCAACACGCTCATCATCAGGGTATCGTCCCACAGTTGCTGATGGTTCTCTTCCGCCAGCGTGACGTGCTGCATACCACCACGCTCGGTGCGTGGCATTTCATGCATCAACCATTCCGCCCAACGCTCCAGATACGGTAGCCAGCGTGTATCGCCGGTTTCCTCATAGCGGTAGGCCAGGGTGAGAAACGGACAGGCGGTATTCACATTCTTGGTTGGCGTGCCTTCGGCAAAGCGCGCGATGAACCAGTCGTCAACGATAGCGCACATCTTGGTGTCACCGGTCTGGCGATAATACTGATTGATGCCGTACAGGCCGATGCCGTGCGTCCATTCCCAGCCGGCCCAACCTTTGGTGTCGATGACCCGGCCATCGTCAAGGCGCAGCAGGAATTCACCGGTTTCATCGGTGATGTTGACCAGGTTTTCCACCAGGCTATCAATCAACTGCTGCAGTTCCTGGCGGCTGATAAAGCGTTCCGGTTGACGCAGTAACGGGCTGTGTTTTACGGGATATACCAACATAGTGATGTCCTTTTATGCCTTTAGATCAAGGTGTCACGCTGCCTGCCGCTTTCTGGCCTTGAGTGGCCTTGGGCAACGGCGGAGCAGCAGGTTTTTTGCGGTTGAGGTAGCCGATATTGTTGTTACCCCACAGTGATTCATAAGGCATACCGGCAAGCATTTCGACGGTAGCGCGCGCTTCTGGCGTGATGTTCTCCGGCACCACTCGGCCCGCGATGCGCATCCTCTCTGTTTCCTGGCGCAGAACACCGTGTGTGGTCAAGTTGAGTTTGAAGCGCAGTGAGACGGTGAAGCCGATAGCCAGCACGACCAAAGTACCGACGCTCAGGATCATCAGAATGGCGTGACTCACTTCGGGTAATTGATGATTTTGGCCTGAAACAAAGCCTGACAGTTGCAGAATGACGCCAACCAGCATCACCGCACCGGCCTGAGAGGCCTTACGGGTCAAAGTCATGATGCCGGCAAAGATGCCTTCACGACGTTGCCCGGTGATCACTTCGTCCACATCGGCAATATAGGTGTAGATATTCCATGGCACGTAGTTAATACCACCCCGGCCCAAACCGGCGAGAGCGGAAACCAGCAGCAACAATGAAAAAACGTCACTGAGGTTGGCGTAATACAGTACGGCGTAGGAGATAGCCCCCATACCGAACAGCACGACCACCATACGGTAGGAGGGGGCTGGCCCGAAGCGAATACACAGCGGGATCATGGCGATCACCGCGACAAATTGCATGATGGCCATGGTGCCCATCAGGTTGGAGGCCGTGGCGGCACTCTGCATCAGTACAAACACCACGTAATAGGTAAACACCGCATTGAAGACGTCCTGGGCGATATAACCCCCGAGATACATCCCCAAATGCTGGCGGAAAATGCGGATGCGCAGCGTGGAGGACAGCTCGACGTTCAGGCGCTTCAAGCTCTGGAACAGCGTGAGTTTTTGTTTTTCAGCTTCCAATGCGGCAGCAGATTTCTGTTCTGCTGGACGCTCCCAGGTGAAGAAATAGACCAGCGTCAATACACAAGCACAGATGACCGAGAACACCAGGCTGGAATAGAAGAATGAAACGGCACTGTCTTTACCCAGGTAGCTGAGCAGAATGCCTGGCAGGAATGCCGCCAGAATGGCAGACAGCTGCGCTAGCCCAATGCGGGCACCAGAGAACTTGGTTTTTTGTTTGAAATCATCTGTCATCTCCGGCACCAGCGTTTCATACGGTACCAGGATCATGGTGTAGACCACGTCAAAGAACAGATAGGTCAGCAAATAGTACCAATAGTCCATATGGCCAACCCACATCAGGCTGTAGCTAAAGACCAATGGAATACCGAGCAAGATAAAGAACTTGCGGCGGCCAAAGCGTTTGCCCAGCCAGGTGGAACCAAAATTGTCGGTCAGATAGCCCATTAATGGGCTGACAACTGCATCCAGTACCCTTGCCATCGCAAAGATAAAGGTGGCTTCAATCGGGCTAAGCCCGCAGAACGTTGTATAAAAATAGAGTAACCAGGCGGCGGTGAGTGCCGTGGTTCCCGCGCCGAGAAAATCCCCGGAGCCGTAAGCAAGATAGTTAAACAGACCGATTTTACGTGTCTTCATTGTTGCCATCTCCGTAGCCACATCACGTGTTATCTTCCCGGCGATATGCAGGGAATTTTCGTAACATACGGTTATGGCTATGGGAAAACCTTTGTGTTTTTGCCAGTGATGGCGAGTCTATGGCAAACAAAAGAAGAATGAGTCGATCAATCTCTATTTTTTAAAACAATGTTTTATTTTTAATATAACATCGTTCCCTTTTTATCTTGCAGGCCGATAGCGCATGTGAGCTTGCAGCAATCGGGCCACTGAAAATGCTGAGGCTTTTAATTGTTGCCGGATTGGTGTGGATGCCGATGGTGATGGGCTAGTAAAACCGGTTTTCCGGCCTTGATTTTCGGTAAAGCGACCACGGCTTAACCACCTGAGCTAAATCCGTAAAAATATTCTTGACCGGTTAGCCGACTCTCCCTATAGTAGCGCCCCGTTGCACCGAGTAACGCGCAACGTACGGTGAGGTGTCTGAGTGGCTGAAGGAGCACGCCTGGAAAGTGTGTATACGCGAAAGTGTATCGAGGGTTCGAACCCCTCTCTCACCGCCATATTTTAAGAAAAGTCTGAACTAACGTTCAGACTTTTTTTTTGCATATATCCCATACAGACTGGGGTGAGCTTGCGAATCAAGCCCTCTCTCTCCGCCATATTACAAGAAAAACTGAGCTATTGGCTGTCAGTTAAGACTACTTATTATCCAGACGGGCGCAGCATTTGTGCAGCGCCCCTACGATACTCAAAATGATAATGGTCAGACGGGTATATGTTATTGCCAGGCAATCTATGTCCTATCTTCAGTTCAGGATAGTCTGTTATCCATCACACCACGGGGAAAATCTGATGAATATAAACGTGGTCAGCCATTTCCATAAAAGCTCGTACGCCGTGGGTTTACGCCTGCAACAGCGGCAAGTCACATTGGAGGAGAGATATGACCTCAGCGTGCGCGACTATGCCGCTCATGGCGGCGTATTCCCCATCAACCTGCTCAATGTAGGCTGCGTCGGTTCCATCTCTCTTTCTGGCTCCCCACAGCTCGAAGATCATCATCTGCTGGTCAGCACTCTTGCTCATTTTCTCGGCTTACCCTTGCCCGCAGTACACTAAGCGATAAAAGCCGAGCTTTTCCCCCAATCCGTAGCGGAAGATCTGCTCAGGCAGGCGCTTGGCGAAAATAATCCACTGAACAAATATAAATTAATCATAATCCTGATGCCTTGATGCAAATCTAGATATCGGCGCACAGAAAGGGGTATGGTATCTACCAGCTATTCCGAGACGGACCTCCATGGCCCGCCATTCCGTTCTCTTTTATAGACTTGGTTTGCAACTTAGATGAAAACGCATGAAATCAATGGTATTCGCCCTTTTAGCGCACTGATAGAAGCCTGCTGGCGTGAACCCTATTCACTTCAACGTCTGCTGAAAGATGCCATCGCCGGGGTCACCGTCGGCATCATTGCCATTCCTCTGGCGATGGCACTGGCCATTGCCAGCGGCGTTCCCCCGCAATATGGGCTGTATACCGCCGCCATTGCTGGCATCGTGATTGCCGTCAGCGGCGGTTCGCGCTACAGCGTTTCCGGCCCCACCGCAGCGTTTGTGGTGATCCTGTTCCCCGTTTCACAGCAATTCGGGCTCTCAGGCCTATTGATTGCCACCATGCTGTCCGGCGTGTTCCTGCTGATTATGGGGTTAGCACGGCTAGGCCGCCTGATCGAATACATTCCACTTTCGGTCACGCTTGGGTTTACTTCCGGGATCGCCATCACCATAGCCACCATGCAGGTGAAGGATTTCTTTGGCTTACGGTTAGCGGAAGTGCCAGAAAATTACATCGGCAAGGTCAATGCACTGTTGCATGCTTTACCCACTCTGGACTATGGCGATACGCTGATTGGCGCGGTCACCCTGGTGGTCCTGCTGCTGTGGCCGAAGCTGGGGCTGCGTATTCCCGGCCACCTGCCCGCCTTGTTGGCTGGCACCGCAGTGATGGCGCTCCTGGCGCAGTTCGATCATCAGGTTGCGACTATTGGATCACGTTTCAGTTTCGAATTGGCCGACGGCAGCCAGGGTCAAGGTATCCCACCAATCCTGCCGCAGTGGCTGTTGCCTTGGCACCTGCCAGCCGGCGATGGTAAACCGACGGAACTGAGCTGGCAGCTGCTTTCCGCCCTATTACCGGCAGCATTTTCCATGGCGATGCTTGGGGCAATCGAATCGCTGCTATGCGCGGTGGTGCTGGACGGCATGACGGGCAAAAAGCACCACTCCAACGCCGAACTGATTGGCCAGGGCGCAGGTAACATCATCGCCCCGTTCTTTGGTGGCATCACCGCGACCGCCGCCATTGCCCGCTCGGCAGCTAACGTACGCGCAGGAGCAACCTCTCCAATCTCGGCAATCATCCACTCGTTAATGGTGCTGCTGGCCTTGCTGGTGCTGGCTCCATGGTTGTCCTACTTACCACTGGCGGCGATGGCCTCGCTGTTGCTGTTGGTAGCCTGGAACATGAGTGAAGCTCATAAAGTACTTTATCTGCTGCGCCGGGCGCCGAAAGACGACATTTTGGTGATGCTGCTGTGTATGTCGCTGACGGTGCTGTTTGATATGGTGATTGCCATTACCGTCGGCATCGTGCTGGCCTCACTGCTGTTTATGCGCCGTATCGCGCGGATGACCCGCCTGAGCGAGTTGAGCGCCGAGGATGGCCGTCTGGTGCTGCGCGTCAACGGGCCTCTGTTCTTCGCCGCTGCCGAACGCGTGTTCAACGACCTGCTGGTACGCGGTGCAAACTACCACACCATCGTACTGCAATGGGATGCGGTGCCGGTGCTGGATGCCGGGGGGCTCAACGCGTTGCAACGCTATATCGATACCCTGCCCGCCGAAAAACAGCTGGTGATCACCGATATTCCGTTCCAGCCGCTAAAAACCCTGGCTCGTGCGCGCATGAAGCCCATCGAGGGTAAGCTGCATTTCTACCCCACACTGCCAGAAGCGTTAACGGCGCTGAACGCCCAATAAAGCAAAAGGCCCGACAAGTTAATATCGGGCCTTCAGATTGGCCGGAGCAGCATGCAGCGCTCCTACAAAGCGATGTGTCCGCTGTTAGTTGCTGGTATCCAGCTCAGCGAAGCTTTTCACCAGATCGTCAATGGCTTTCATCTGTACCAGGAACGGTTCCAGCTTATCCAGCGGCAATGCCGAAGGGCCATCGCATTTGGCATTGCTTGGATCTGGGTGAGCCTCGATAAACAGGCCAGCCAAACCTACCGCCATACCGGCACGAGCGAGTTCGGCAACCTGCGCACGGCGGCCACCAGAAGCAGCACCAAACGGATCGCGGGTTTGCAGAGCGTGGGTCACGTCGAAGATCACCGGGTGGCCACCGGTCACATTTTTCATCACGTTGATACCCAGCATGTCGACCACCAGGTTGTCATAACCAAAGTTGCTGCCGCGATCGCACAGGATGACCTGATCGTTACCACCCTCTTTGAATTTATCGACAATATTGCCCATCTGGCCAGGGCTGACGAACTGCGGTTTCTTGACGTTGATCACTGCGCCGGTTTTCGCCATGGCTTCAACCAGGTCGGTCTGGCGTGCCAGGAAGGCTGGCAGCTGGATCACATCAACCACTTCGGAAACTGGCTGCGCCTGTGCGGCTTCATGCACATCGGTGATTATTTTCACGCCGAAGGTGCTTTTGATTTCCTGGAAGATCTTCATCCCTTCTTCCAGACCTGGGCCACGGTAAGAATGGATAGATGAACGGTTGGCTTTATCAAAAGAGGCCTTGAAAACATAAGGGATGCCCAGTTTTTGCGTCACGGTGACGTAGTGTTCGCAGATACGCATCGCCAAATCGCGTGATTCCAGTACGTTCATACCGCCGAACAGTACAAACGGCAGATCGTTCGCTACCTTGATGTCGCCAATGCTGACTACTTTCTGTTCCATGCTTGCACCTTATTGATTAATAAATCGGAATCAGTTAATTAATGCAGCGTGACCTGCTTAAGCTCGATGGAGTGGATTTGAATTTTTATCACTTCACTCACCGGGTCTTCAGGGCACTGCTCGACAAAATAGTTGAGATCGGAAATAGCGATATGGTTGCACTCCAACTGAGCATAAATCAAGCCACGGTCGCGGATCTCGTAAGGATCGTCCGGGTCAAAGCTCAGCACCGCCTCGCTGGCCCGCAACGCAATTTCCATCTGTTTTTCTTCCATCAGCGCGGCTTTCAGCGTATCAAGCATCTTACGCACCACCAGAATATTTTCCGATTCGTCCAAATCTTCATCTTCCAGTTCAGCACCCAGACCCAGATTGCCCTTGAGCCAAACCTGCAACTGATGTTCGTTAAGCGTTTCCCCGTTCAGCGGATTGACCAGCCACATCTCCTCATCCAGCCAATCGGCACGCATGATCAGCTGAGTGGGGAAAATTACCGGCATCAGCGGCAGATCCAACTGATGGGCAATATGCAGGAAAATGGTTCCCAGAGAGACTGGCGTTCCCTGGCGCGCTTCCAAAACCCTATCCAGCCAGATGGCGTCAGAGAGCCGATAAACACCGCTGGCACCGCCAAATCCCCAGGTTTTAAAGAACAGTTCGATGAGCGCTTCCAGTTGCTGATCCTGGTTGAGATCCTCCGGGATGATCGCGCGCGCTTCCTCAGTCAACTGCTGTAACTTGCGCTCAACTTCCGCCACCGGGAAATCCCGCCGGATGACCTTTGACACCAGGATCACCCCCTCACTCAGTGAGGAAGCGTTAAATTCGAAATCGGCAATGCTACTCATAGGTATCCCATCAAGAACGGTATTTTTGTCGTGGCAAGTTTAACGATCAGATACAGACAGCCCAGTGCCAGAACGAATGCCAAGGTGCGGATATTCCAGCTTTGCGTCTTCTTGCCCAATGCGACATAGCCCAACAGGATATAGATAATAACGCCAAACAACTTCTCGGTCAGCCACGAGTCCATGCCAAGCAGTGGATAAAGCTTGAACATCACCACCAGAGCAATACCGGTGGCAAACAGCACCGTATCATTAATATGCGGCGTGATCTTTACCCAGCGCTTGTTGATCATCGGCGATGCACGCCACTTCCAGAAGAAACGCAGAACAAACAACGTAATGCTGATGGCTACCGTTAATAAATGCAGATGTTTTAGCGCCATGTAAGCGGCCATAATGGTTTCCTTGGTTTTTTATAGTGGTTTTTGGCCCAGAGTCACGCGATCGTTGCCGCCATAGTCGCGATGCGTTGCCACCGCGATAAATCCCTCAGCATTTAACAGGGTACGTACATTTTCACCCTGTTGCCAACCGTGCTCAAGCAACAACCACCCCTCTGGCTCTAAATAATCTGCGGCCTGCTGCACGATCGCCGCCAGATCGGCCAGACCCTGTTCGGCGGCCACCAACGCACTGCCGGGTTCAAAGCGGATATCGCCCTGCCCAAGGTGAGGATCGGCTTCATCAATATAGGGAGGATTACTGGCGATCAGCGCAAACTTTTGCCCGGCCACCGGCGTAAACCAGTCCCCTTGCAAAAAACGCGCATTGTTAATCGCCAGTTTTTGCGCATTATGCTGCGCCAATGCCACGGCTTCGGGCTGCAGGTCTATGCCGGTAAGCTCGCAGTCTGGCCGTTCGCTGGCTAACGCCAAGGCAATCGCGCCGGTGCCGGTGCCAAGATCCAGAATGGCACACGGCGCAGCGGGCAGACGCTCAAGGGCCAATTCCACCAAACATTCGGTATCTGGGCGCGGGATCAGCGTAGCGGGCGAAACCGACAGCGGGAGCGACCAGAACTCACGTTCACCAACTAGATACGCTACCGGCTCCCCGCGCTCACGGCGAGCCAGCAGCACCGTTAACTGCTCAACCTGCTCCGCCGACAGCAGAGTCTCACCAAATGCCAACAAATAGGTTCTGGCCCGACCGGTCACGAAACCCAACAGGATCTCCGCATCACGTTTGGCGCTGTCACTGTGCGTCAGGCGTAAGGTCGCGGTTTTCAGCCAGGTTTGATAATCCATTACTCAGGCTCGGCAGAGAGTGCGGCCAACTGATCGGCCTGGTATTCCTGCACGATTGGCTGGATTAGCATATCCAGCTTGCCTTCCATCACCTCATCCAGGCGGTACAGCGTCAGGTTGATGCGGTGGTCGGTCACGCGCCCCTGCGGGAAGTTATAGGTGCGGTTACGATCGGAACGATCGCCGGTGCCCAGCAAGTTGCGGCGGGTAGATGCCTCTGCCAACTGGCGTTTCGCCATCTCTGCCGCGCGGATACGTGCCCCAAGCACCGACATCGCTTTGGCTTTGTTCTTGTGCTGTGAACGTTCGTCCTGGCATTCAACCACAATACCGGTCGGCAAGTGGGTAATACGGATCGCAGAATCGGTGGTGTTAACGTGCTGACCACCGGCCCCGGAGGAACGGAAGGTATCGATTTTCAGATCGCCCGCGTTGATTTCTGGCAATTCCGCCTCTGGTACCGCTGGCATCACCGCCACCGTGCAGGCAGAGGTATGAATACGGCCCTGGGATTCGGTTTCCGGCACGCGCTGAACGCGGTGACCGCCAGATTCAAATTTCAGCTGACCGTAAACACCGTCGCCAGACACTTTGGCAATCACCTCTTTATAGCCGCCGTGTTCACCCACGTTTTCGCTCATGATCTCAACCCGCCAGCGGCGAGTTTCAGCGTAACGGCTGTACATACGGAACAGATCGCCAGCAAAAATGGCCGCTTCGTCGCCACCGGTTCCGGCGCGCACTTCCAGGAAGCAGTCGCGCTCATCGTCCGGATCCTTCGGCAGCAGCAACACCTGCAGCTGCTGTTCCAGCTCTTCCGTCGCCGCTCTAGCCTGTTTCAGCTCTTCCTGCGCCATTTCACGCATTTCCGGATCGTCCAGCATCATTTCTGCCGTGGCGAGGTCATCCTGCACCTGACGCCACTCCAGAAAACAACGGCTGACATCGGTCAACTGCGCATATTCGCGCGACAGGCCACGGAACCGATCCTGATCGGCAATAACACCGGCATCGCCGAGCAACGCCTGAACTTCTTCATGGCGCTCTTGTAACGCTTCCAGTTTGGCAACAATAGAAGGCTTCATGCGTGGTTTTAAACCCTGTTAATAAAAGAGAACTAATGCTGATCCAGCCCGAGGCTGTCGCGTAAAATGTGCAACCGCTCCATATCGCCGTCGCCGGCGGCCTGCTGGAGGGATTTGGTAGGGGCATGAATAAGACGATTGGTTAATCTGTGGGCCAGTTCATGGATCACCTGCTCCACGTTAGCGCCTTGAGCAATCGCGGCTAGCGCTTTCGACTCCATTTCCGCCCGGATCTGATCGGCCTGCGAACGGTAGTCTCTGATGGTATCTGTTGCGCCCTGTGAGCGCAGCCAGGCCATGAAATTGCTACTTTCCTGCTGCACTATGGTCTCGGCCTGTACGGCCGCCGCCTGCCGTTGCGCCATATTGCTCTGAATAATGGCCTGCAAGTCGTCCACGGTGTAGAGATAGGCGTTCGCCAATTTGCCTACTTCCGGCTCGATATCGCGCGGAACGGCAATATCCACCAGCAACATGGGCTGATTGCGGCGCGCCTTCAGTGCCCGCTCGACCATTCCCTTACCAATGATGGGCAACGGGCTGGCGGTAGAACTGATAATGATATCGGCATCTGCCAGGCGTGCGTCAATCTCCGGCAATGAGATCACCTCTGCCCCCACCTCTTGCGCCAATACTTGAGCGCGTTCACGGGTGCGGTTAGCGATGATCATATGCTGCACTTTATGCTCACGCAGATGGCGGGCAACCAGCTCGATCGTTTCCCCGGCACCGACCAACAGCACATTCAGTTCGGCAAGGGATTCGAATATTTGACGCGCCAGCGCACAGGCGGCGAAGGCAACGGATACCGCGCTGGCACCGATTTCGGTTTCAGTGCGTACACGCTTGGCAACGGAGAAGGATTTCTGGAACAGCCGCTCCAGCTCACCGGAAAGCGACTGGCCACGCTGGGATTCGGCAAAGGCTTTCTTTACCTGGCCGAGGATCTGGGGTTCACCCAGTACCAAAGAGTCTAGCCCGCTGGCAACGCGCATCAAGTGGCTGACGGCTTCGTCGCCGTGGTGCCAATACAGGCTCTTGCGCACGTCTTCCGCACGCAGATGGTGATAATCACATAACCAGGCTACCAGTTGTTCATGCAGATGATCCTGCTGCTCCACGCTGAGATACAGCTCAGTACGGTTACAGGTAGACAGCACAACGCCGCCCTGCACCAATGGCTGTTGCAGCAAGCTATTCAGCGCCTTGTCGATCGACTCTGGGGAGAAGGTCACTCGTTCTCGCAGAGAAACCGGAGCGGTTTTGTGATTAATACCTAACGCCAGAAGGGTCATTGCTTCGAGTAATACTTCTCTTGGTACGGGTTCTCGTTGACCGGCATTCTACTTGATGCGCGACATCAATTAAAGTGACAACCGCATCTTCCGGCCAATCGCTGGTATTGCCGGGACAAATCAATCAGCAGGACAAAACTCGGTATGTTTCAAACCCATCAGAAACCGAAGAGGAAAAACGCTCAAGCGGCTGCTGAATAGACGAAAAACTCGCTCTGTAGGGATGCAACATACTGCGCCCACAGATTTCCCCCCCAAAAACCCTCACCATCGTTTACAATCTTCCACACACCAGACGCCACCCTTGCTGCAAGGCTTTTGCGCCATTGTATTATTGACGTTACGCCACTCGCCCGTTAGCGTGGTGGCAGAAATGCTAAACAGCACTGCCCCGCAAGGACAAAAGGACAACAAAACGTTATGCCTATCCGCAAAGTTAGTTTGCTTCGCCTGATCCCATTAGCCAGCCTGGTGCTGACGGCCTGTACTCTCACCAAGCCTGGCCCGGCCACCAGCCCGACGTCTCCGCAGTGGCTCGCTCATGAGCAAGCGGTGCAACAGCTTGAGCAGTATCAGACCCGGGGCGCTTTTGCTTATCTGACCGATCAGAAAAAAGTCTACGCCCGCTTCTTCTGGCAACAATACACGCCCGACCGCTACCGCCTGCTGCTGACCAACCCGCTTGGCAGCACCGAGCTGGAGCTGAACGTGCAAAAAAGCGTGGTGCAGCTGACGGATAACCAGGGCAAACGCTATGTCAGCGACAACCCGGAAGAGATGATCCGCAAGCTGACCGGCATGCAGATCCCATTGGATAACCTGCGCCAGTGGATGCTTGGCCTGCCAGGGCAAGCTACCGATTTCAGCCTCGACGCCCAGTACCGCCTGAACAAGCTGACCTACAAACAGGGCGATCTGACCTGGGTTGTCACCTACCAGGACTATAATACCGATCTCAAAATCCCGTTACCGAGCCGCCTTGAACTGCAACAGGGCGATCAACGTATCAAGCTGAAAATGGATAACTGGACGCTCAAGTGATGACCCACCAATGGCCCTCCCCGGCAAAGCTGAACCTGTTTCTCTATATCACCGGCCGTCGTGCAGACGGCTACCATCAGTTGCAAACGCTGTTCCAGTTCCTGGATTACGGCGATACGCTGACCATCGTTCCCCGCCAGGATGACCAAATCCAGCTGCTAACGCCTGTAGAAGGGGTGCCAGACGAGCAGAACTTGATTGTCCGGGCCGCTCGTCTGTTACAGCAACATTGCACGGCCCACGCCATTGCCCCCCTTCCCCGTGGGGCAAACATCAGTATCGACAAGCGCTTACCGATGGGGGGGGGCCTTGGCGGCGGCTCTTCCAACGCGGCGACAGTGCTGGTCGCACTGAATGAACTTTGGCAATGTGGTCTGAGCGACGACCAGTTGGCAGATATGGGGCTAACCCTCGGTGCCGATGTTCCGGTATTTGTTCGTGGCCATGCGGCATTTGCCGAAGGGATTGGTGAGCAGCTGCAGCCAGCAAATCCGGCAGAAAAGTGGTATTTGGTCGCACATCCCGGTGTCAGCATCCCCACACCGGTGATTTTTGCCGATGCCGAATTAAAAAGAGACACCCCGGTTCGCCCGCTGAACGCCCTATTACAGGCACCTTACGCAAATGATTGCGAACCGATCGCAAGAAAACGTTTTCGCGAGGTTGAACAGCTTCTTTCATGGCTGTTACAATACGCGCCGTCACGCCTGACTGGCACAGGTGCTTGTGTGTTTGCAGAATTCGACTCCGAGCCCGCCGCTCTTCAGGTGTTAAATCAAGCCCCGGCCTGGTTGCGTGGATTTGTAGCGCGTGGCGTTAACATCTCACCACTACATCGCATCCGTTCCGGGCAGATTGAGCCGTAGCTCAACGTGTCGTTGCACAGGGTCGTCCACCTGGCCCTGTCCTCTCTGCGCTGCTCTGCAGTTCAAGTTAGTTTTACACACCCGTATGTATATTGCGTCGGCGTCGCCAACTGCCCCTTGGCGAACACCGTATGACAATATCTTCTCTGGACGCATGCTGAGGTTCTTCTCGTGCCTGATATGAAGCTTTTTGCTGGTAACGCCACCCCGGAACTAGCACAACGTATTGCCAACCGTTTGTACACCAGCCTTGGTGACGCCGCTGTAGGTCGTTTTAGCGACGGCGAAGTGAGCGTGCAAATCAACGAAAATGTACGCGGCGGTGATATTTTCATCATCCAGTCCACCTGTGCACCCACCAACGACAACCTGATGGAACTGGTTGTTATGGTTGATGCCCTGCGTCGCGCCTCCGCAGGTCGTATTACTGCTGTAATTCCTTACTTCGGTTATGCTCGCCAGGATCGCCGCGTGCGTTCTGCGCGTGTACCAATCACTGCCAAAGTTGTTGCCGACTTCCTCTCCAGCGTAGGGGTTGACCGCGTATTGACAGTCGATCTGCATGCCGAGCAGATCCAAGGCTTCTTCGATGTCCCGGTAGATAACGTGTTCGGTAGCCCGATCCTGCTGGAAGACATGTTGCAGCAGAACCTGGAAAACCCGATCGTGGTTTCACCAGATATCGGTGGTGTCGTGCGCGCCCGTGCGATCGCTAAACTGCTTAACGATACCGACATGGCCATCATTGATAAACGCCGTCCACGCGCAAACGTTTCTCAGGTGATGCATATTATCGGTGACGTGGCAGGCCGTGACTGCGTGCTGGTCGATGATATGATCGATACCGGTGGTACCTTGTGTAAAGCAGCCGAAGCGTTGAAAGAACGCGGTGCCAAGCGCGTATTTGCCTACGCCACGCACCCGATCTTCTCCGGTAACGCCGTTGATAACATCAGGAACTCGGTAATTGATGAAGTGATCGTCTGTGACACTATTCCGCTGTCAGCAGAAATCAAGGCATTGAAAAACGTTCGTACTCTTACCTTGTCCGGTATGTTGGCTGAAGCTATCCGCCGTATCAGCAATGAAGAGTCAATTTCCGCGATGTTCGAACATTAATCCCTTCTCTGGCGCGGTTTACCCTCCACTGCGCCAAATTGTTCGGGTGAACATCTCAGAAAACGAAAAACCCGTTGAAGCGCAAGCAACAACGGGTTTTTTACGGGATGTGGGACATAATCCTCAAACCTTATAGATCAGGCTCCTTTGCCTTTGTTCACCAGATCCTTGGCCGTGGTTAATCAATGCGACGGACGACGCGGGTTGTTTTGGCAGCGTTTATCAAAGTGTTTTACCCACCAGTAACGATCTGCAACCCGTTCGCGCCCACCGATACGCGCACCGGCCAGCCACAACAAGGCGCCGATAAAGATACTCATGATGGCACCGTGGGCAAAGAACTGCGGCAAATTGAACTGTGATACTTCAGCCAGGATGGAGTATCCCACCCCGCCAACCATGACCACCATACCCATTCCCATTAAAACGTTGCCAATAACCTCAGCGCTTTTACGTTTCATATGCCACCTCCATAGTGCCATGTGCCAATAGAGGGAAACCCCTAACTCGTTATCCCACTTTGATTAGTTAAGTATAGACGTTATTTCAGAAGGGGTATTGCGTGAGTGATCACAAATGGCAACAAAAGGCTGACAATTCTTTACTTTATGTTAAAAGTTAGCGAGATAACTGAATTATTTTACTAATGTATTATTCACTTTTCATCGATTAGCGGACGATGCGCCAGATTTTTGTCATTCTTCGCGCAGGCAGGTACACTAACGGCCTATAAATTTCGAGCTGTGCCGCTGTGAAACCTTAGGTGATCGCAACCTGGAAGGCATCGGGCACGCCCTTTCCATTTTTCTAGCATAGTGAATCTCTTGTGAGCAGTATCAAACTGATTGTTGGCCTGGCCAACCCGGGCGCAGAGTATGCCCAGACACGGCACAATGCCGGCGCATGGTATGTTGACCTACTGGCGCAACGCCACAACCAGCCATTGAAGGAAGAGAGTAAGTTCTTCGGTTACACCGCACGCCTGAATTTGGCCGGTAACGACGTGCGATTGCTGGTACCCACCACTTTTATGAACCTGAGCGGTAAAGCCGTTGGCGCCTTAGCCACCTTCTATCGCATTCTGCCAGAAGAAATACTGGTGGCACACGACGAGTTGGATCTGCCACCAGGGGTGGCGAAACTCAAATTAGGCGGTAGCAACGGTGGCCATAATGGCCTTAAGGATATCCAGAGCAAGTTGGGCAATAACCCGAACTTTTATCGCTTACGAATTGGCATCGGCCACCCTGGTGATAAAAACAAGGTGGTAGGCTTTGTGCTGGGTAAGCCGCCGGCATCAGAGCAAGCGCTGATTGATGATGCTGTCGATGAGTCGCTACGTTGCACAGAGATCTTGCTGAAGGAAGGCATAACTAAAGCCATGAATCGTTTGCATGCGTTTAAAGCGACTGGCTAAGCAGTCAGGCCAAGTGATGTGAGTGTGTCACTTGCTTGGCCTGCTACTTATCGGGCAGTAGCGGCACAGTTTACGAGTACAGCATGGCTGCTCGCTCTGCACATTACTTTGCATAGCAACATCAACCACATCCGGCGTAGTTTTCTTTTTCAAATCCGCACTTCCAGGTAAAAAAGGTCGTTCAATCAGGCTCTTCCTACGCCCGTTACGGAAATGAATAATAAAAGAAATAACTGACAGTAATAATAAAACCGGTGCAGAAAGCACATCAATCCCATTCATGAGATAGATTCCTCCTTGAATCAAAATAGTACAGCGAATAATACGTAGATATTATCTTAAAAAAATACGCTCAACAATACTTCCAGATAAATTTATCGTTACCCTCCCAAATCCACCCCAATATAATTAGGATGTTACTTATAAAACAACAGAAAAATCCCATTCATACAATAGGATATTTCCTTGAAATGGAGTGACGAAATCTTAATACCTATAAGTAATCACAAACATATATTAAATGTATTAACCGTTTCAGTTAAATAAAAAGAATAATATCAAAAAACAATAAAAACAAACAAAAACAATGAGATAGAATTATTTTCCATTAAAAATTACTGATTGAAAAACGTAGTGATGATTAAATAATGATCACGCCGAATGCAATGGTTAGTTTGAAATTAATGGATTTTACTAGCCTACATAGATAGTCCACTATAAGATAAGCAACGTATTGCAACTTAATGCTCTGTCACTCTTTATCCACCGTAATCCGCCAGCTTTTATTATGATATGTTGCCACATTTTTTCATTGGATGATAAAAGAGAAACTTGGGAATAACCCTAGGCACAGGGTGCCTTTAATAAATAAACATGCATTTTAAATGAAATATTTAGTCGCCTTTTTTAGCACTAAATATCTTACCAAAAACAACCGGAATCCCCCCCCCCGACCTTAATGTTCTATTTCCTATCTTCAAACATCCCAGCGTGGATCCGCACCTTGCCTGCTGAACACACATCTACTGGCGTTGATTTGAGCCCCCCTTGCGCCTCGGGTGGTACCGCCAACAACGGGCAGATCGAGATAACTGCCCATTACGTGTATAATGGCGGGATAATTTCGTCATTTATGCAGCAGGATAATGTTAACCTGTTGATAGTTAAGATATTTAAGGTGATATAAACATGGGATTCAAATGCGGTATCGTCGGTCTGCCTAACGTTGGCAAATCCACCCTGTTCAATGCGTTGACCAAAGCAGGTATTGAAGCGGCCAACTTCCCGTTCTGCACCATTGAACCCAATACCGGCGTGGTACCGATGCCCGATGCACGTCTGGATCGGTTGGCCGAGATCGTCAAACCACAGCGCATTCTACCCACCACCATGGAATTCGTTGATATCGCAGGCTTGGTAAAAGGTGCTTCCAAAGGTGAAGGCCTGGGTAACCAGTTCCTGACCAACATCCGTGAAACCGAAGCCATCGGCCACGTGGTACGTTGCTTTGAGAACGACAACATCATTCACGTGAATAACAAAGTGGATCCGGCAGACGATATCGAAGTGATCAACACCGAGTTGGCATTGTCCGACCTTGATACCTGCGAACGCGCCATTCACCGTGTGCAGAAGAAAGCCAAAGGCGGCGATAAAGACGCAAAAGCCGAATTGGCCGCACTGGAAAAATGCCTGCCACAGTTGGAAAACGCTGGCATGCTGCGTGCGTTGGATCTATCTGCTGAAGATAAAGCCGCGATCCGCTACCTGAGCTTCCTGACCCTGAAGCCGACCATGTATATCGCCAACGTCAACGAAGACGGTTTTGAAAACAACCCGTATCTGGACGTCGTGCGCAAGATTGCTGCCGAAGAAGGTTCCGTGGTCGTTGCGGTTTGCGCCGCTGTTGAGTCCGACATTGCAGAACTGGAAGATGAAGACCGCGCTGAATTTATGGCCGAACTGGGTCTGGAAGAACCCGGTCTGAACCGTGTGATCCGCGCTGGTTACGAATTGCTCAATCTGCAAACCTACTTCACCGCAGGCGTGAAGGAAGTGCGCGCCTGGACGATCCCGGTTGGAGCTACTGCACCGCAAGCAGCCGGTAAAATTCACACCGACTTTGAAAAAGGCTTTATCCGGGCACAGACCATCGCCTTTGAGGACTTTATCACCTATAAAGGTGAGCAAGGTGCCAAAGAAGCCGGCAAGATGCGTTCTGAAGGGAAAGACTACGTCGTTAAAGATGGCGATGTGATGAACTTCTTGTTTAACGTCTAAATGGTTTCTTGGGCTTCACGGCAGGTATCTGAACAGCTAATGAGGCCCGGTTGACACTTAAAATCCACGCAACCGCGTGGATTTTTTTATTTCTTGGCGCCTCAAGTTTCCCCGCAACAACACAGTACAAAAGTCAGCACAGAGTGAACTATGGAGCTGGTACCACACCCTGGATTTCGCCGGTATACCCGGTACGGGAAATTGCCGTTAACAACACCTGATTATCAAAACCCTCGGGCACAATCACCTCCGCCTGGTGCGTTTTCAGGGATGCTTTAGCCTTAATCACCCCATCAGTAGAGCGCAACGCTTTATTGATGGAGATGACGCACAGTGAGCAGGTCATGGCTTTGATATCAATAGTGACTTTCTGGTTCTGCGCCCATAGCCGCGGCGCAATCAACACCAGAGCCAGCAGCAGAAAAATGCGCTTTTTCATTCCATCATTTCCCAAATCCAAGGTAATACGTAGGGGTAGGTCATCAACGCCAATAGTAAAGGTACTGACAGCCAGTAAAGCCAAATGAGTACCCGACGGCTGACGACATTCACGCAGACCGGACGTGACGACAGATAAAGCCGCCAAAATCCTCGCAGCATCAATCCGATAGCCACAATAATCATTGGCCACTGTAGCCAGGATAGCGCCGGGATCCCCGTGAGCCCGGCGGCAGAGATACCAAACACCAGATACAACAACGGCCCGAGGCAGCAAAGTGTCGATGCTGCGGCGGCAAGCAGTGCCGCCAGCAACGTCACCACGCTGCCCTTAACGCTGTTCGACAGAGACATAGTCATAGTTAAATTCGGCCGGATCGTAGAAGTTTAACGGGTCGCCATCCACTTCAGCATAGGGGTAACCAAAGTTATTGAGGTCGCCCTGCTCTGCCTCTGGCGAAAGCGCGAAATCACGGGCGTAGTTAAAACCAACCCAGTTCATTTCCCAGTTGCCGAACAGGTAATCATTGACGGCCTCCACTGCGGCATCTCCGTTTTCTTTTTTCTCTGCCAGACGCATTTTAGTGACGTCGGCCGGATCGGCTGGTAGCCAACCGAAACCTGCCAGCCAGAACATCGCCCGGCAGTGCTGCCCCCCACTGACTTTTGCTACGCCTTGCTCATCAGCACTGCCAAATGCTTTCTTCGAATAGTTCCCCAACTTGCGCGATGCACCCAGGCGAATACCAAACATCTCACGCGCGGGGATCCCGCTGGCACGGCACAACGCGACGAACACGGAGTTGATATCGGTACATTTCCCACCCAACTTACCGGCTTTAAGGATTTCCCCCACATCACCGGTACCGCAGCCAATCACCGAATCGTCTCGATGCATATGGGTTCTTACCCATTCATGAATGAGCCGCGCCTGCTGCAAAGGAGATTTCTCATCGCCGACGATCTTCAACGCCGTTTCTTTCACCACACCGTCTACCGAGATATGCTGGGTCGCTTTAAGATAGGGCTGTACTTCGGCGGGGAACACCAGATCGGTTTGCGGGAGGTGCCATTCGGCCAGTTGGTTGCTCTTCAGCGGTTCCCAGTCCAAGGTTTCAATCAGCATTTCCACCTTCAGTTCCATCGGGCCTTTGGAATCCGGCCAGGAAGCAAACAACGTTTTAGCTGCGTAGGTATTATTCGCCGTGAGGTAGGCCTGCTGATAGTTGCCAGAAAAAGATATCTGTTTCAACTGCTGGAAGGCGGTGTCCACGGGGACCGGGATCCACAGATTAGCCTTACCTTCTGAGCCTGCTGGCGCTTTCAGTTGGTAAGTTTGTGTCATCACAAAACGTCTTCTGTTGTCCACGCAGGTTGACGCCGGGATGTCTGTTTTACGCGACTCAGACCAGACCGGGCTTATCAGCCCAAAAGAAGATAACGCAGCAGCACCCTTGAGAAATTTACGCCTTTCCATCACCGTTCCTTTTTTATTATCAGATAACGCCAAAGCCTTGCCCACCGCCTTTGGGAGGCGGCGATAGTATGCACCCAAGCAGTACAAAACGACATACCGCTTACACAAAAAGACATCAGGGTATATACGGTAAACGGCATACAGGAAAGGGGAGACTTATCAAGAATAATAAAAATACGCTACGAAGCAAACGCTAGAGTAAGAGGCGGGATGACTCCCGCCGTCCTTGCAACGAGAACATTATACGATAAACCGATTCACTAATTTGGTCATCGCTGCCGCTTGGTTATCCAGTACCTGGCTGGCACTGGCCGCTTGTGAAACCAAAGCCGCATTTTGCTGGGTGACTTGTTCAAGTTGATTCAAAGCCAGATGAACCTGCCCCACCCCCAATGATTGTTCGTTGGCGGCCTGAGCGATATCGCTAACATATTGCTTCATCAGCCCAGAGTTATCTGCTGCCGCTTTTAGCGCGATCCCGGAAGCCGAAACCCGGGCGACGCCTTCCGCAATTTTTTCCATATTTTGATTAATCAGCTCTCGGATCTGGCTCGCCTCTTTAGCACAACGTTGAGATAAGTTACGCACCTCACTCGCTACCACCGCAAATCCCCTGCCTGACTCGCCAGCTCGAGCGGCTTCTACCGCAGCATTGAGCGCCAATAAATTGGTCTGAAAAGAAATGTCGTCAATAGAAGCCACGATACGTGAAATCTGCTCACTAGAATTACGGATCTCCGTCATGCTCTGGCTGGCTTCATTTGCCACGCGATTCGCCTGCATGACATCACGCTCCATCGCCAGCGTGAGTTGTTCCGCTTCGCGGGCGTTATCTGCAGTCTGGGCAATCGCCGTGGATATTTGTTCCATACTTGCCGCAGTTTCAACGATAGATGCCGCCTGTTCATCAGTACGTTGCGCTAAATCCTGATTGCCAGCAGCGATATCACCACTAGCATGGTGAAGCACCTCCGAGCCGGATTTAATCTCTTTAACGATATGCTGAATATTTTCAATGGATTGGTTATAGGCATGATTCAATGCTGACAACTCATCACTACCCGGCACGCTAAGGCGTTGGGTCAAATCCCCCTCCATTGCACCAATCGTTTTCAGCGTTCCTTGCAGTTGCAGATGGATACTCCGCGCAACGACGATGGCTATCGCTAAGGCCACTGCCAGGGAAAGAAGGCTGATGCACAGGAAAGTCATCCATTCGCTACGTGCCGTACGTGACAACTCTGCAGCATGCTTTTGTAACGTGTCAGCGGTTTGATTCTCTATTTGACGCAGCACTTCAATGCGCAGAGTCTGAGCCTTGAACCAATCGGTAGGACTAACCTTGAACCCACCGGTTGCGACTTTATCGAGCGCAATCTCACGAAACTTAAGGGCATCAGCTGCCGATGTAGAGCGCAATGCGCCATCAAGCGCCGCCGCTTGCTCCACGGTGCTGAAACGATGAGTCGCAGAAAGCCAGGCCTCTTGTTTCCCCACCACATCGCTCAACTGGCGGAATTGCCCATCACCAAAACGATCGCTAGAGAAAACGCCGGAGAGTAATGCTCGCTCTATACCCGACTGTTCTTTTAGGTTAAGCAGGCTGTAATAAGCTGACAATTCCTGGCCGATCTTGCCCGATGCCGTCAAATGCCCAATACCGCCGACAAAATCCAGCACTTGGGCGATAGTCTTAGTATAGAAACCAATGGCTTGCGGTGCCGCGATCTTTAAATTGCTGACGTTATTACGCATCTCGCTCAATAACTGGGTTTGGTCGTTAAATAACTGAATCGCCGATGTATCAATCCCTTCTAATGCGCTGCGATCCGTTTTAGATAACATTTGGCTAAATTTCGCCATCGCCGCATCTGTCAGTTTACGTTGATCCGCTAGTTCGGCGCGAAACTGCCCACCGCCAGAGCCTAGATAACCTGCGCTCATACCACGTTCTTTTTGCAGCTCATGCACGACATCCCCTGCACCACGCGTAATTGCCGTTAGCTGAACGATGACATCCATCTGACGTTCGGTATTGATCCGGGTTTTCATACCCGAACCGGCAAACCAGCATAAAGCCAGTAGCAGTGGAAACAGAGCAATGAAAAGCTTCATTCTCATCGATATACGGTAGATCCCTAACATCCGGCTTCGTCCTATTTAGGTGAAAACATCAATAGAACAGCTATCGGCCTGCTTTAAACACCCTTTAACCACAATGATGAAATTGTTATTATTACATTGATATATATGATTATTTTTATTTACCCATCAGGACTGCCAATGCGACTTCCCAGCTTTGCTCTACCACTTCATCCTCACTTCACACAGCCCCGATAAAGTCGCTAAATTCTAACTTCGAGGGATTGAACGTGATTTTTACCAAACGCCTGTGGGCTATTCTCTTTCTCACCATCGGCCTGATGACCGTGCTGGTCAGCCAAGCTCGCGAGCTACCTGCGGTGCAGGATGGTGACATCATTTTCCACACATCCCGCTCGGCACAGAGCCTGGCGATACAGCAAGCCACCGGCTCGCGTTACAGCCACATGGGCATCATTGTGCTGCGAGATGGCAAACCTTACGTATTCGAAGCGGTATCGACGGTGAAATACACACCGCTGGCCGCCTGGATCGATCGGGGAGAAAAAAAGCATTTTGTCGTCAAACGGCTGAAGAATTCCAAGCAAATGATGACGCCGTCCGCGCAGCTAAAAATACGCCAGCAGGCCAAAACCTTTGCCGGAAAGCCCTACGACATGCAGTTTTCCTGGTCTGATGAGAAGTTATATTGCTCAGAGTTGGTGTGGAAGATTTACGATCGCGCACTAGGGATTCAAATCGGCAAGCTGCAAAAAGTGCGTGAATTTAACTTTGGTGCTCCTGCCGTGCAGAAGAAACTGAATGAGCGCTACGGAACGCAAATCCCGTGGGACGAATCGGTTATTTCGCCGAAGGCGATGTTTGAATCACCGCTGTTGGTCACGGTGATCGCGAATTAATCTACGGTGACGTCCCCTATCCACATGGATAGGGGACTGTATATGCTACATATTAGCTCCGCGCTGACACCCTCACCCTTTGAGGGTGCACAAACCAGGTTAGCTTGTGTCCTGCACCCGTAACTCCACCTCATGCGCCTCATCCACCTGCGGGATCTCCAGTTTACTCAGCATCCGCGCCATCGCCTCAGCAGGTACGCTGTATTCCCGCTCGGCATTCTGCCGCTGCCACTGGGCATACGGCACTTCCAGGTAAACAATCTTCACCCTTGCACCATAGGCGATAAACAACTCAACCAACTGGCTACGCAACTGCCGGGTAATATTGGTGGCATTCCAGACAAAAGGCTCGCCTCGCCGTAGCAACGTCTTTGCCTGCAACTTGGCCTGCTGCACGACCCAGCCAGTCGCGTTTTTATCGGTAGGAGACAACCGGTGTTGGCGGCGAATGTTGTCCAGGCTGATAACCTCAAGCCCTGCGGCATGCTGCGCGATATAGCGATCTTTACCCATTCCCGGCAGCGAACAAAGTAACGTCACTTCGCTCTGAAATTGCTCATAAGGAACAAAATCCACGCTAGCCTGCGGATGCGTCAAATAGTGGTAACGCTGGTTATCGCTAGCAAAAGGACGCGCTTGCCCCCAGCATTGCTGCTCCTGACAAAACAGTTCGAACAGCTCGATGTTATCCAGCAGGCCGTTTTGGTCGTCACACTCGCGCCCCAACACGTCCGCCCGTGCCAACATCGCCAGCAACCGAGTATCCAACCGTAAGGCCGCTAATAACAGCGCCCGCTCCGGCGATGGCCGCCCCATGATCCATAATGGCAAACCATGAAAACGTACCAAGGCCGCTACCTGTTCACGCAGTTCAAACGGTGTAACGATATCCCGATAGAGGATCGAGCGCGTGGTCAGTTCACCGCGTTTAGCGTGGTTGGGTGAAGTCACCGAACCATCGTCTGCAACCCGTGTGGTACTGCGCTTTTCGACATCGTGCAACAATGCGGCAGCCCAAACCAGTTCCTGCTGTTGCTCTGGCAACGCCAAAAACTGCGCTGACTCGGTCAGTGCCACCAGCACGCGCTGGGTATGGATTGCCACATCGCCTTCCGCATGATGACGGGGATCTTGTGGCACCTGATGCATGTCGGCCACCCAACGGAATTTATCCGCCAGCCTGCCCCACTGCTTGTCTTCACTTAAGCACCACATGGTTTATCCTCCTGCTGATACTCGTACGCCATACGCGCTCGTTGCCAATTCACTCTCCAGTGACGATCGGTTTTCACATGGTTTTTACGCACGTACTTAAATACGTTATGGGAAAACTGAGCCACCGGGAATTCAGCCGCATTGCGGGTGACAATCCCTTCCATGGTACATGGCAAGCCGGTATGCACATCGTGCGGCGCAAAACTCCCCACGCCCCCCACCTGCTCCAGTATTGCCGAGCGGTATTCTTGTTCCGTCTGGCGCGGCACGTCCTGTACCACTTCTGGTACACAGGCAAAATCAAATAATGCCGCGTAAAACTGCACTTCTTGCCAACTCAGCCACATGTCTTTACAGCGCACGGCGAATAGATAGAAGTCCTGTTGCAGGCCGCGATATTCGATCGAGTGCGTGGCATACAAATTCTCCCCAAACAGTTCGATATCGCCCAGGTCATTTTTAATCAGTTGCCAACGCTGGCGGATCTGGCGCGTCCAGGCAGAAACCGTCGGTGCCGCATGGGAGCGTGCAAATACGCCATATCGATTCAGGCAGTTATTCTCACCATCGAGCTTTTCCGTATGGATCAGTGAGGAGATTAACCGTATGTCTTGCCAATAGTGTTTATTGATCCGATCGTCACTGGTGGTTCCCGGTGAGAACGGATAATGGTACGTCCGACCATATTTATGTATTTCCATTTCTTTTCTTCTTATAGCGTTACCGGCCTGCCCCATCAGGCCGATATTTATTAAGCGAGCGGCGTAAAGCTTTCGCCTTTAAACACCCGAACCGGTGAACCACGCACTATTTGATGGTGAAACATCCGTCGTTCAGCACGCTGTTCGTCCAGTTGCTGTTGCTCAAGCTGTTCCAAACGGTGAGCGATCAGCAAATACGCCAAACGTTTATTGGCATGTTGGCTGCGCTCGGTCTGCACCTTGACGCTAATGCCGCTAGCGATATGGGTGGCGCGAATAGCCGACTCCGTTTTATTCACGTGCTGCCCACCCGGCCCGGAGGACCTCAACGTCTCAAAACGGATCTCGCTCTCTTTTGGCACCGCAGCCGGAGAGAAACGCGCCGCCCCAATAAACCAGTTCTTTCTGGAGCGCCCTGTACGCCACGGGCTTTCGCAAATCCACTGCAATGTCCCGCACCACTTGGCGGCCAATGGCTCCGCTGCATCACCGCTAAGCGTTAATAGCACCGAACGCAACGTGCCCGGCAGGCGGCCCTCTTCCCGTTCAACCTCATGCAGTTCCACCTGCATAGCCTGGGCCTCTTTGTGGAACTGACGCAGTGCCAAACTCACCGCCAGACAACATTCATCCGGCCCCTGGGCGGCAGAAATCTGTAACAAGATCATGACTGCCCTCCGCTGGTTTTGTAGGTCAACACTGGCTGCATACGCGCCACCAACGTGACCAATCCGGCCTGCTGCAAGGCACCTACAACGCTATCAATCGGCTTGTAGGCTTCCGGCGCTTCCTGATAAATCAGTTGGCGGTCACGACAAATCACCCGGCTGCCGAAGCAGGTTCTGGCCAACTGCTCGGTGCTGAAACGCGACGATAAGCGGTCTTTACACTCGGAACGCATCCATTTGCGCCCCGCACCGTGTGCCAGCGAATACAAACTGCTGGCGGCAGGTAGCGGCTGGACGATATAGCTGTAATCACCGCGCGAACCGGGGATCACCACCAACCCTTCATCCGACGGCGTTGCCCCTTTACGATGCAGCCAACCAGGCACGCCCTCGATAGTGGCCGCCGCCAGCAGATTATGATGGATATCCAGCAGGCAATCGCCGGCAGTGCGTAACCGCTGCAATATCCGCTGGGCAATCAGTTGCCGGTTATAGCCAGCAAAATCCAGCGCCTGTTGATGCTGCAGCAAATAATCGTTAGCCGCATCGGTATTTTCCAGCAGGCCATGATGCCCATGAGCGCGCACATGCTGTTCCAGTATTAGCTGGCCCAAACCTCGCGAACCGCTGTGCACCAACAGCATCAGACGTTTTTTATCAAGACCGGCCTGCGGCTGATATATTTCGTCAATGCGTAACAGTTCAGCAAAATGATTACCGCCGCCAATGGTGCCCAATGCGCGAGAATAATCGCGAAGCGCTGGCGGAATATCCCCCAACTCTTCTTCCTCTAGCGGGCCGTCAATATTGCCCAGGTTTTTTTCCAGTTTATCCAGCGACTGTTTCATCGCCAGCAAATCTGTTTGCCATAGCGACATACCGCAACCGATATCATTACCGATTAACGCCGGGTAGAAGCGATGTTGTGAAAAGAAAGCGGCACCGACCGGGTAACCTCGGCCAGGATGCAAATCTGGCATCCCGACCACGCGCACCATATCCGGCAGCTTGGCGGTAGTTTCTAATTGTTGGATTGCATTTCCTTCAATCCAGGTGTGTTCCGACGCGATCAATGAAACTCGTGGCGCAACGGAGCCAATAGTATTGCTCATAACCAATCCTGATTAATATTTTATCTTATTTTTTGGATTTGGCGGGCGGTAGCCCTAGCAATACCTGGAGAGCAGGAAATTATGCCTGAGGATACGACCCGCAAAGGGTAAACAGTGCTTGATAATTCATGATGTACCTCCTTTGCAAAGTGAATGAATGGGAAAACGCGGCGATAGTACATATAAACTCTAGCGTTAGCAATAGTTGTTCGCGTCGACTACAAGAAATTAAGTCGGGACACCGAATAATGTTTCACGACGTAGGGGCGCTGCATGCGGCGCCCCTACGGTCGAACATGTGCAAACCCAACCTATTGGATCCGTTATTTTTTCTGCCGTTGCGCCTCGAACCACACGCCGCATTGGGAGAAGAGCAGCGTATTGCGGTCTTTCACCAACACGTTATCACCGGGAACACCCTCACTCCCCTGATCGGTGATCCCCGGTACGGTGACATCCTGATGCTGAATAATGACTCGCTGCACTGAAGGCGTACTGATGCCTAAAATCGGGAAATCGACATACCAATTATCGCCCGAGTTATCTTCCACGAACTCTTGCGCCTCTACCGTGGTGGTAGTCACCCCCTGATTATTCAGTTTCTGTTCATGCCAAGTAAAACCGTCTGCTTTATAGTTGATACTATTACCGACCAACTGCTGCGCCTGCTGTTCATCCCAGCAACTCACGGTCTGGGTGGGAATGACCTTGATCACGCTCCAGTTGCCGATTAACGTCGACGGGATCGGGGCTGGGGCGTTTTGTTCAGCCCAGGCAGCGGGTAACGACAGCACCAGCAGCGCAGCCAGTGGCACGATTCTTTTACTCAGGGCGGGGAATTGCATGGTACGGCTCCTTAGAGTGCTGCAAATCTATCAATTACAGTGACCAATCTGCCAATGACTTTACCTAAGCCATTGGTCTTTCAGCAAGCGGTGTTAACGCGGAATTAGCGGCCACCAGCGTTGATCATCATCTTGCTGCTGCCACTGCGCCTCCGCGCTGAGTGCCAAACGCCGATCTTCCAGGTAACGATATTCGCGGCGAGACGCCTCCAACAGGCTGAAATCCAGCTCTGCCTGCACGATTCCCGGCTCGCGTCCCAGGCTGACCACCTCACGCCCCAGAGGATCGACAACCAGGCTTTCGCCAGCAAACTGCATCCCACATCCATGCCCCGCGCGGTTGGCCATCGCCACAAACATCTGATTATCCTGAGCACGAGCCAGCAAAGCGTTACGATGCACGTGGCCATAGGGATCCATATTACCGTCGGTAACCAGCAACAGATCGCAGCCCATCAGGGCCAATGCTCGTGATGCCTCGGGGAACTCGATGTCATAGCAGATGAGTAAGCCGATACGCCGCCCACGCCACAGCCCGCATACCAGGCGATCGCCCGCTTGCGCTTCGACGCGTTCGTTGGTCCATAAATGGCTTTTGCGATAATGCAGATAGATGCCCTGCTCTGGCGTGATCAGCACCGAGCTGTTGAACAGCTGCGCGCCATCCTGCTCAAGAAAACCCACGGCGACGGCGATCCCCGTGCGCTGACTTGCCGCCACCACTTGCGCAAGTTCCGGGCCTTGCAATTGCAGCGCGTAGTCGGTATTGCCGTCAGGATGGGTAAAGCCGGTAAGCTGCGTTTCTGGCAATATCAGCAGGTCGGTTTGGCCGCTGCAACGTTCAATCTGCGCCAGCACGGCGGCCAGGTTATGGGCAATATCCCCTTCACGGCAGCTAAATTGGGCCAAGGTTATCCGCATTGATTACTCCTTTTTCGGTCGAACAGTGTTTTTACCCGTTATAGCCACCGGCTGGCAAGTCACTGTTAGGGTAAAATCACCTTCTTTCCTTCCCATATCCATGCTGATGAGCCGTCTCAATTTGAGATTTCACCACCGTACCCAGCCGATAACCAGGCATGGCAATGGTTAATAATTAACCCGCTATGGGTTTATTTATGAGCGATAACTGTGTATATTGCCATCACTCATAAGGAATGAGTCAGGCAATCCAGCCACTTCATTGCAGGGATAGACGTTCAATTGCTCTTTCAGAAATCATTTATGTTTAAATTTTTTGCTGTATTTCTCGCTTGCTCAGCTTTTTGCATGAGCTTTTCCGCTTCAGCCAATTCCGGCCACAATAATACTCAGGAGCTAAAAAAAATCCTGGCGCATTATGACCGATGGGAAGGAGTACGCTACAAATTCGGGGGTAACTCGCGCAAAGGTATCGATTGTTCGGCCTATATGCAGCGCGTGTTTAAAGATGAGTTTGCCGTCAGCTTGCCACGCAGCACCGGTGAACAAATGAAACTGGGCTCGCGAGTAGCTAAAAGTGAGTTGCACACTGGCGATCTGGTGTTTTTCAAAACCTCACCCCGTCAGCGCCACGTTGGCGTGTACATCGGAGAGGGTGAATTTGTTCACGCCTCCACCAGCATGGGTGTCACCGTTTCCAGCCTGGATAACCAATACTGGGGGGCGCGTTACGAATTGGCCCGGCGTCTCAATGGCAGCAATGCATAAACCTGCCCACCATGCCAAACCGCCGGTCACTACACCGGCGGCCTGAGGCTCACAACTTCTTGCGGTTGCGGCGCATGTCGATAGCCACGGCGGCTACGATGATCATGCCTTTGATAATGTCCTGAATGTAGGAATCCACGCCAATAAAGGTAAAACCACTCTTGATCAGGCCGAGTATCACCGCGCCGATCAGCGTACCGGTAATGCGCCCTACTCCGCCCATCAGGCTACTGCCACCGATGACCGCTGCGGCAATGGCGTCTAACTCATAAGAAACCCCCATGCTCGACTGCCCGCTACTGACCCGTGCCGCCAGCACCACGCCCGCTAATCCTGCCAACCCACCCGCAATGGTGTAGACCGTTACCAGGTATTTATTGACGTTGATCCCAGAGACCCTGGCCGAGGTCATGTTGCCGCCGATGGCATACACGTATTTGCCATAACGAGTGTGCTTCAGCGCGATATGGAAAATCACCGCCACCACCAGGAAGATAATCACCGGCATGGCACCTTGACCAATCGAGGTAAAGCCATCCGACAGGAAACTCACCGGATTACCTTTGGTGTAATACTGTGCCAAACCACGGGCAGAAACCATCATTCCCAAGGTGGCGATAAACGGCGGAATACCGGTTCGAGTGATCAAGAACCCATTGATAAATCCACAAATCACGCCTACCCCAATCCCGGCCCCGATGGGGATCGCCGCGGGCAGATCCAGCAGGCCCGGATACATTGGCGAAATGCTTTCGGAGGTTTGCGCCAGGCTGGCCGCCACCACCGCCGTCAGAGCAATCAACGAGCCAGAAGAGAGATCGATACCGGTGGTAATAATTACCTGGGTGACGCCAACGGCGATGATGCCGATAATCGCCACCTGCAAGACGATCAGCAGCAGGCGGTTCGGGTTAAGCAGGAACGACTGATCGCGCACGTACCAGCCCAGCATTTCAAAAATCAGCGCAATACCGATCATGACGATAAAGATGCCGGTATCTTTCGGCAGTTTGCCGCTGAACCCGGTAAACAGCGAGGCTTTGACTGGCTGAGTTTCCACTTTGACGTTATTCATTGTGTTTTACCTTTGCGTTATTCCGAGGCCAACGCCATGATTTTTTCCTGGTCTGCTTCATCTTTATCCAGGATCCCCGTAATGCGTCCGGCGTGCATCACCATGACACGATCGCTCATGCCGAGTATTTCCGGCAGTTCAGACGAAACCAAAATAATGGCGACGCCACGGTGCGCCAATTCACTGATCAGGCGATAAATTTCCGCCTTGGCTCCTACGTCGATACCGCGCGTAGGTTCATCCAGGATCAGGATCTTCGGCTGTGCCAATAGCCAGCGGGCAATTAAGACCTTCTGCTGATTGCCACCGCTGAGGTTATTGATAATCTGATCCATCGTCGGGGTTTTAATATTGAGTTTGCTAATTTGTTCCATGCAGTCTTTCGCCATCTGCGTCTGGCTGACAAAGCCGTTTTTGCTGGTATAGGCGGAAAGGTTGACGATGCTCATGTTCTCTACCACCGACAGCACCAGAAACAACCCAGACTTTTTACGGTCTTCGGTCAGGAATGCCAGCCCCTGCTCGATGGCTTTGGAGGGTGAGTCTATTTTTACCGGCAAGCCTTCAATATAAATCTCGCCCCCCTCAGCCGGGTGCATACCAAACAGGCTCTCCATCACTTCGCTGCGCCCAGCTCCCACCAGCCCGGCAACCCCGAGGATTTCCCCGCGCTTAACCGCAAAGGAGATATCGCGGAACCAGCCGCTGCGCCGTAGCCCGGCCACGCGCAACACCTCTTCACCGATGTTGTTATTGAACTTGGGAAACATCTGGGTCAGCTCGCGGCCCACCATCATGGTGATCAGCGACTGTTTGGTCAGATTTTCGGTTTTATCACTGGCGATCGAGGTACCATCGCGGAAGATGCTGACCTCGTCGGTGATGGCAAAGATCTCATCCATTTTGTGGCTGATATAGATAATGCCTTTGCCCTGCTGCTTCAGTTCACGAATGATCGCAAACAGATGCACCACTTCCCCTTCCGTTAATGCCGAGGTCGGCTCATCCATGATCAATACGTCGGCGTTATAAGATACCGCCTTGGCAATCTCGACCATCTGTTGGTTGGCGATGCTCAGCGTGCCTAGTTGGGTTTCCGGGTTTAATTTAATCTTGAGATGCGCCAACAGTTCACGGGTTTTACGGTTTAATTCCTCGTGATTGACAAAACCCAGCTTGGCGGGTTCACGCCCCAACCAGATATTTTCTGCCACCGTCATATGCGGCACCAGGTTCAGTTCCTGGTGGATCATAGAGATGCCCGAGTGCAAGGCCGCCAGCGTATCGTTAAACGTCACCGGCAGCCCTTTGACCTTGATGGTGCCAGCATCGGGCCGATAAATACCGATTAAGCACTTCATCAGCGTTGATTTACCGGCACCGTTTTCCCCCATTAACGCATGCACGCTGCCCGGTTTGATCTTGAGCGACACGTTATCCAACGCTTTAACGCCCGGGAACTGCTTGCTGATACCTTCCGCCTCCAGCACATAAGGATACATACTGATAACCTCCGCCGTTATCCTGCCGATCGCTGTGAACGATGCCCCTCACCGGTAGGCAAGGGGCCGGTTGGTGATTACTTTTTATTCTTATCGGCAAAGTCTTGGTAATTGGCTTTGGTGATCAGTTGGTAAGGGATCATGACGCTGCTTTCGACCTTCTCGCCCTTAACCAGTTGAATGGCGGTTTGTACGGCACCTTCCCCCTGGCCTTTGGCATCCTGGAAGATGCTGAGGCTCAAATCCCCCTTCTTGATAAACTCCAGGGCATCTGGCGTGCCATCGACGCCCGCCACCAGCACCCCTGTTTTCTTCGCCTGCTTCAGCGCCAGAATGGCACCAATCGCCATCTCATCGTTGTTGGAAGCAATGGCATCAATCTGCTGGCCGGAGAGGATCCAGTCGGTCGTCACGTCTACCGCCTCTTTGCGGAAAAACTTGGCGGTTTGCTTATCGATGATATGAATATTCGGATACTGGGCCGCCACTTCCTCAACGCCGCGAGTCCGGTCACGAGTGGCTTCACTGGAAAGCTCACCTAGCAGGATCATCACGTTGCCCTTACCATTCATCAGCTTGGCCAACTCTTCCATTTGCAGCTTGCCCGCCAGTTTGGAATCTGAACCTACGTAGGCCATACCCGCTGGCAGCGTGGCTTCTGGTCGACGGTTGACGAACACCAGTGGAATATGAGCGTTCTCTGCCAGCTTGATCATTGGCTTGACGCCCTGGGTATCCACCGGGTTAAGGATGATGGCGTCGACCCCTTGGCTGACAAAGTTCTCTATCTGTTGGATCTGCTGTGCAATATCGCCTTTGGCATCTTCAAACTGGCCGCTGACGTTGCCTTCCTGCTTCATTTTGTTCTGCATGGATTGGCGCAAGATGGTCAGGAAGTTGTCATCAAAGTAGGCCATCGACACACCGATCTTGATATCTTTGGCTAACACCGAGGCTGGCAGCATGCACATCAGTAGCGAGGTGACGATCAATTTCTTCAGCTTCATGTTCTGTACCCTTTAATCGTTAGAATGAAGAGGCCTGTTGATTTGACGGCTAATGAAAGATATTTTTTACATTCAAACAACAATCCGCTCGTTATTATCGCCTTAAAACCCTGTTCCACGTGGCATATCATCAGTTAATACTGGTTATGAGATGCTTGGAAATAATTAAATATTATATTTAAAACAATGCATTGAGATAACACCCTGATGTAATTGTTAAACACCTCATTCATTTGTCAAACGTTTGTTTCAAAATTGAGATTAATGAAATTTTTTAACCCAAACAAGCGAAACGTGTGTTTTGGAATGATCAAATAACAAAAACATGACAGGGATCTAACAAATGAACGCAAAGCGACCACCACCCCATCTGGTTTGGCAGCGTTTGTTCGAAGGAGTACGGCTGAGATTAGCTGAGAAGGCGCAGCATACGGCGCCCCCACATAGCGAGTTAACGAATCGGTTGAGGTTTTGTCAGTTGCCGGAGCTAGTTTTGTTCTGAGACCAACACGGCCAACGTATCCGGCTCCAGGGCGCGGAAGATGTGCGGCCGGTCGGCTGGATAGCAAATATAATCCCCCGCATCCAGCTCGGCAGGCTCTTCCACCAACCCGACCAAGGCACGCCCCTGGGTGATAACGATGTGTTCCACCGAGCCTAGCGGATGCGGATGAGAAAGACGGTCGGCTCCCGGCTGGGTCGTCAGCAGATAGATGTCCCGCCGTGCGCCAGGCGGACAGGTTGCCAACAGCACCGCCGTATAGTTAGCCACCTCCGACACCACCGCCGCCCCTTCCCCGCGCCGGATCACCTGCGTTTTACTCTGCTGCGGCTCCATCAAACGTGCAAAGGGGATATCCAACGCGACGCAGAGTGCCCACAGCGTTTCCAGGCTCGGATTGCCATTCCCCGCTTCCAGTTGTGATAGCGTGGATTTGGCAATTCCAGCCCGGCGGGCAATTTCTGCCAGCGAGAGACCAGTGCGCTGGCGTTCGCGCACCAGGGCTTCCGCAATGATATTGATAGGTTGTTTCATAGGGTGCGTAACTCATCTTATAACGAACGATCGTTCGACTTGTAAATCGAGATTGAAGTGTTCATTATAATAGTTCAATCGTTCGTTTTGAGAAAGGCAGTGAGAAAAATAGTATGGCTAAGAATCGCTTCCCCTCGCTAGATAAGGGCGTGATCAAAGGGATCGCGCTAGTTTGCCTGGCGGATGGCATCGTGGGGATCTCCTATGGCTCGCTGGCGACCGGCCTGGGTTTCGAGCTCTGGGTCCCACTGATGCTGTCGTTACTGGTGCTGGCGGGTGCCTCTGAATTTCTATTTATTGGCATTGTAGCCAGCGGTGGTAGCCCCTTTGCTGCGGCAGCAGCCGGACTGTTGGTGAATGCGCGTCACCTGCCGTTCGGTATGGCGGTCAAAGAGGTGATCGAGCGCAGCCACTCTAAGCTACTGGGCTGCCATATCATGAACGACGAAAGCGTAGTGTTCGGCATTTCCCAACCGACGCTGGCCAAAAAACGGGCCGCCTACTGGCTCTGCGGGCTGGGGATCGCCGCCTGCTGGCCGTTGGGCGTGCTTATTGGCGGCACCATCGGCAGCTTTATTCCCGATATCAATGCCATCGGTCTGGACGCCGTATTCCCCACCATTTTGCTGGCCCTGATTGTTGGTTCGCTGAAAACACGGCGCACCAGCATTTCTGCCTGCTCCGGCACCCTGATTGCTCTGGCTAGCGTGCCCTTGGTACCGATTGGCATGCCGGTGCTGTTTTCCCTGTTGGGTTTACTGATCAGAAAGCGAGAAAAATAATGGACAACCAGACACTCATCATCGGCATCCTGATCCTGGCCAGCGGCACCTTTGCATTTCGCTTTGCCGGTTTCCTGCTGGGCCGCAGCCTGAGTTTTTCCGACCGGGTTCAGGCCTTGCTTGCCGACTCCGCCACCACGTTGCTACTAGCCGTGGCAGTGATCGCGACGCTGTTCGAAGGGCAACATTTTGCCGGTTATGCCCGTTTAGGCGGTGTGGCGGTCGGGGCATTGTTAGCCTGGCGGAAAACGCCGTTAATCGTGGTGTTGCTGGCTGCGGCGGCAGTGACGGCGCTGTTACGGGTAGCCGGTGTGGCATAACTCGCGGTTGGCCGGGTATGATGGCAGCCGACAGATATACTGCCTCACCGGAGATGGGATAGAAATGGAGAAGCTCGCCACTTTAGCCGTAGTTGGAATAGTGCTGCTTGCGCCTTGGACAGCTCTACAGGCCGTGACACCTGTGGGCCCAGGTTTTACCCCTGATCGGCCTGCTTCGCTGTTCGACTGCCAAGTCCCGTTGGTCAAACTGTTAGCCAGCAGCAATCAGGCGCTGATCCGGGCGGAAAAAGTGCCTGCGGACAAGTTGGAAATCCATATTGAGCCGCGAGCTAACGGCATACAGGCTATTCAACTGTTCGATCTCCGAAAGCCAGCCTCACCTGATTCGCCAGGGGCCGGACACCTCGGTTGGGTCATGTACGATCCGCAAACCGGACAGCTACTGGATAACAGCGCCGACGAACAGCATCCGCAACCACTCACCTTTAACCCGCAGTACGGCAAGCAATATCAGCAATGTCTACAGAAAGAGCAGCGCTGCGCGGCCATTTTGGACCAGATGAAATTAGGTGCCATTATTGCCGACTCCCCTAAATATGTGGTGCGTGGTAAAGGCCGGGCTTATTTTCACGCCGCCCCCACCGAGCAGTGCGTCAACGAATCTCAATTTGTGATCCCGGATGATAAGGTGCAGGTGGCGGGTTATGCCGCACTTGAGCCTGTCGAAGGCGAGAAAAATGGTTACCTGTTAGTTGGTTATGGCAATGCCTCCGGCTGGATAAACGTTGATCGCCTGGCACCGCTCGACGAGATTTGCCACGATGCCCAGGCCAGCGCCGAATCCGCAATAAGCAAAACGGCCTCGCCTGCGACTAAGTATCTGGTGAAGAGCAAAAAACTCTATTTTTACGAATCGCCCGATAAGCTCTGCCAGGATGAAGGCGGGAAATTTGTCGTCAACGGTGATAGCGTGACCGCCAAATACGGGCAAGCTTATAAGGATTTTTTGTTCGTTAGTTATCTTCACCCCAAAACCGGCGATAAAACCACGGGCTGGGTGAAGGCCGATGGTTTGGCTGCACGATAAATTCAGGCCGAATATTGCCTTATCCACTGATTTTCCAGATGGGCGCAGCATGTGAACTGCGCCCCTACGTTTTGAGTCTGTTGGCGTTTGTCAGCAGTCTCAAACCCACCGAATGGTGGGTTAATTAGCGCTATTCATAGCTCAGTTCGCCAGCTCAAATAAATAGAGCGTGTAATCGACCTTGCTCGCCACATTACCCGGCGTAGCATGGCCGGTACTGCACAAGCTGGCAACAAATTACCCAACGGCACGTAGCCATTTTGGGTTTCGCTACCGTTAATGCTGACGGTGAGGCCCGCGCTCCGTGGGCGCTTTAAAATAATGCCACCTTATTTAATTCGCAGTGCTTGTTCTGCTTAATTAAATATTACCCACTTAATGATATAAGGGTTCCTGCTGTTACCGTTGTGCTGTCAATGGCAGGCCGCTGAGGCTCAGCGTGATTGACTATACTCACTCAACCCTATGTTCTTCAACATCATATTTTACCACCACATCGTTCTGGTATAGCCGTTCAGAATGTAACACCACCGAGTCCTGTCCTTTGGTGGAGATATCACGCCAGATTTCATTCTGCCGGTAGACACGCTGTTGCCGACGGATGAATCGGTGGGACTTTTGGTAGATATGATATTTCACCGTGCGAGGGGCCGAACACAGCAGCTCACCTTCCAACTGGTGTTCCGCAACGTTGAACACGAGCTGAAAGCTAGCCTGAGTCGGGTTATGCAGCACCAGATCGATATAGTTGTAGAAAATGGCGGCTCCTGAGCCAAAAGGCAATATCCGCCCTTCGTCCGGGAAAGGATCAAAACTGTGATTTGCCCGTTCGGCCACCACCAACGGTGAATGGATCGCCATCCAGTGGATTAAATTGCTGAGCTGGCAAATACCCCCGCCAATACCGCTGCGTGCTTCGCCAAACGACAGCTCCATCCCTTCAACAAAACCACGCGCACGAGTCGGTTTCCCCACCAGCTTACAAAACGAGAAATACTCACCTGGCTTGATAATAATTCCACTGGTTGCCGCAACCGCCAGCCGCAGATTAATCACTTTATTGTGCTGCAAGCCAATATCGCTATTGCCCAGCTTGCGGATCAGCTTCGAGGTGTGCTTGATAAAACGGTGATCCAGCCGCTGCTCCGGCGTTTTCTCACTGGCGTACCGGCGCGATGACCATTGCCACGCAAGATGACGCAAAACTCGCTTTTGCCGAACTCGCAGCCAATAAAGCAGTGGATGATAGGATGATAAAGGCCTGCGCATAGTGTTAATCCATTAGCCAGTAACTTACTGATAAAATTATAAAAAAATATTAACCGCCACGTTATGGCGTAGTGGTCAGGGAAAAGCGCCGCTCAGTATACCCGAGCACGGGGTAAATCACTCAGCCTGGTGGTATAAGCCGGTGACAGCAGTTCACGCTTCATTGACCACATCTGCTGCGTTCCCTGGCCAGCAAACCACAGCTTGGCCCGGCCCGAGTTATTGATAGAGTCCATCACCTTCATTAACTCTTCACTGCCATGCCGAGGCTGATACTCATCGAACATGTCGAGTTGTGCAACGCCCTGGCTGAAAAAATCCTGCAGCATCACGCCGCCCTTATCGAAACGATGACCGGGTTGCCAAATGGCATCCAAGCAGCGCATCGCGGCGGCAATAATATCGCGAGTATCTTGCGTTGGCGTGTTCAATTTGACGCTGGCCGAATTACCGTAATAGGCCTCGTGAGTGGCGAACGGGCTGGTTTTGATCCAGGCGCTGACGTGCCGACAATACTGCCGTTCCGCCCTCAACTTTTCTGCCGCCCGTGTGGCATATAAACAGATCGCCTGATGCATATGTTCATACTCGGTGATGCGCTCGCCAAAGCTGCGACTGCTGATAATCTGCTGCTTGATTGGTGCGAACTCTTCCAGCTCAAGACAAGGTTCGCCACACAGTTCCCGCACCGTTCGTTCAATGACCACGCTGAAGCGTTTACGTATCATGGTAGTGCTGGCATCGGCCAGTTGCAGCGCGCTTTCTATCCCCATCGCGTTCAGCTTTTTTGCTATCCGCCGCCCAATGCCCCAGACCTCTTCTACCGACACCTTATTCATCAGCTTACGCTGCCGCTCCAGGTTGGAAAGGTCGACCTCGCCGTCGGTTTGTCTCACCCATTTTTTGGCGACAAAATTTGCCAGCTTGGCCAGCGTTTTGGTTTGCGCAATCCCGATGCCCACCGTCAGCCCCGTTTCGCGCCGCACCTGATTTCTGATGTGCAACCCGAACTGCTCCAGATTATGGCAGCTTGGCAGCGAAGACAGATCGAGAAAACTTTCATCGATGGAGTAGATCTCAACGCGGGGCACCAACGCTTCCAATACCGACCCGTACCAGTGCATCCAGTGCAAGGGCCGACTGCGTTTTGCTGGCGCCGAGGCGGGCGATCACGCCACCAAAATGCTCTCTGACAGGCTGCATCGAATGGTGAAAAAACGATGGCTGCGGACACCTGCTTTGGATCAGTGTGCCTGAAAAATGGCTTTTAGATGAAAAATACAGCAAATACAGTTTTTTTATGCATTATCCTGTGACAGCCCTCACCAGATGGGGAACTCCTTCGCCTAAGTTCATGAGAGCATGTCTCTATACTGCCAAATGGTGGGAGGAAGAGAGATTTTCACCGTGAATGATATGGCTATGATCGGTAAGGAAAGAAAGTTGGCCTCTCTTTCCAATACCCATCATCGGCTAAGATAGGGGCCGCTGACATGGAACCAATTGATTTATTGGGTAACTATCGTTGAAATAACTACCCAGGGCTGGCCAGGAGCTAATCAAATACCCCATTGATAACAGAGGCAACAATAGCCGTGCTTAAGGCCACCAGGACTAAATCATCCCCGACGATGCGCCACTCATAGCCAGGATAAGATGGCAGTTGACCCAGCATTGAAGCGGGCACCATTTTCTTGGCGATCCCCGGTGGCAATGGCTTGCCCCGTGCCAGGTTCTTGGCAATACCAGGAGGTAAAGATTGATACCCGGTTAATCCATAGTTTACCGCCAGGGGCCGCACGCGGTCATAATTGATATTCACGGTAATCAGATCGTCATAATCGCCTTTGGTTTTTTTGCCTTTGTCTGCATAGCTTTTACCTGAATTACCATTCCCATGATTGTCCCCATGGTTAGCGGAATTACCATGCCCACCTCCGTTACCGTTACCACCTCCGTTGCCATTGCCATTCCCTGGATTAGCCATAACGGAGGCTGAGGATGTGAACACGATCAACGCGAGTGTGAGGGCCGACCAGCGATGCTTGAGCATTTTAAATAACCTCAAATAATGGGATACCAGATCAATCTAGCTCTCATCTAACTACCAGGCAATATGGATTCATCTTATAATTGGTTTTGGGCTAAGTTGATTCATGCGTTGCAGGGCTAACCAGGTGGGCTTTATGAAAATTATTGCAGGTACCCTTTTCGTCATCCTGTTGGCCGGGTGTACTTCGGTCAGTGTTTCTGGCTCTGGCGGTAGTTCGGGCCGTTCAACAGCCACGATTGGCATCGGTTCTGGCGTCCGCCTTTGATTGATGCAAACACCCGCGCAGGTCTGCTGGCTGGCGCAAAGACATTAACTCAGGTTTTTTCGTCGAGATCGATAATCTTGTACTCTCCACTGATCACGGGTTTGCATAAAATTTTATAGCCGTCGCTATCAAAACCCGGCGCAGCAATCATTAACTCCCTCGCTTCATCCAGGCTATCTACTGCACCCAGCCATAACCAGTGGTGAATAATAGGGTATTGCGCCATATCAGCCCCCTGCTCTCGCAAGGCTATCGGGCCACGCCACGGCCAGCACACCATTCGGCTTTGCTCGAGCGCTGAGGCCAAGCGCTGCCGATGATCGGCCAGGCTTTCTTTACCACAGCAGGCTCCGGCACAACGCTTCAGTGCAGAACGAAAACAAGAGCGGCCTTTGCTTAATGGCTCAAGCCCCAACAACCCATAACACAACTGATACTGATCGGCGATAGACTGCAGCGCTTGTAGTGCCGCGCGCCGGTTGGCGAAAAGGCCAAACAGCCCAGCGTGCCGAGCAAAATCGACCTCTTTGGCATACACCACCGTGGGTTTGTCACCGCTGAGTTGCAATGCACAGAGCTGCCTGTTGCGACGTAGACGTTTATTGAATAGCGGTTGTTGCTGTTTAATCAGTTGCGCTTCCAGTAACAACACCCCTATTTCACCCGCCGTTCTGATAAAGGTGATACGCCTGGCCTGGCGCAGCATGGCCGCCTCATCTGGGGTACGCAAATGCGCAAGCACCCGGCTGCGAATGTTGACGCTTTTACCGATGTAGAGCGACATGGTTTCACACTCGCCATGGAACTGGTACACCCCAGCTAACGCGGGTAAACCTTCCAGCCATTGGCGTAGGTGCTCCGGGTATTGGTAGATAGCTTCCGCTTCAAACTCAAGCCTTGGTGTGGCAAAACGTCTGGTCAATGACAAACTCCACACTGATTTTTTATACAGCATAGCGGGTTGAGTGGGGGTTTGAAGGCGTTTATGGTCAAACTATTCCTCTCACCTTGTGGAGGCGTTCATGACACATACGATCTGTTCGGGGAAAGGATTGGAGTGAAGGGGGAATAGTTTCGCGCAGAGTATTAAATAAGCATTAGTTATCAGTTAAATAAAAAAAGACCGAATACGATTCCTATATTCGGTCTAGGGAAATGGCTCTTGGGAGAGAGCCGTGCGCTAAAAGTTGGCATTTATGCAAGGTTTGTTCAACCATGCTTTCTAAGAATAGTCCAAGGTCTCAGTTTTGCCAGCCCAGCGCACACAAGTGATAGTTACAAACAGAAATTAATTACGTGCATCTCGTCACCACCCGTAAACTTTTGCATAAGTAACGAGGAGTTAGCTGATTAGTCAGCACACAATTTTTCTGCTCTTTCGCGGAAAGGCTGCACGCTCATTTTCTGACCGGGGTGGTTGGCGTCATCCAGCAGGATCACATCCAGCGATTGAGCACGCTGCTGCCCCGCTTTCACCTGTTCTTCCGCCGCTTCATTGAGCGGATACTGCATCAGGGTGCTGTTATTGAGCACGAACAAGGCGGCCCCTTTGCGACATTGCAGCGTGACTTCCTCTTTGGTGAACGCCCACTGTTTGCCGTACTCCAGCTTAGTGACGTTAACCAGCTTATCTGCCGCCAGCGCGCCCGTCGCCGTTACCAACAGCGCAATACCAAGAATTACAGATTTCATGTTTTTGGCCTTAAGTTGCGATTTAAATCGATTTTCTCGCAGTTTGGGGGCATCCGGCAAGGCGCAATGTCATACCGGAGCATAGGTTGCAAATAAACTCACCAACAGCAGCACCGCTGCGCCCAACGCCACCTCAAGCCAGCAGGCGATCACCAACCCGCGTTGTGCCAGAGTGGGGGTGGTGCGCATCGCGGGGACGATAACGTAACGGTTGGCCAATGCCACCATCACCATCAGTGCCACCAGTCCGACTTTTACTAACAGCAAACGCTGATAAGCGGATCCGAGATCGACTGGCCAGCGGCCAAGGATAATCAGGCTGTTGATTATGCCCGTGACGATCACCAGCACCACGGCAACATGGCCCCAGCGGGAGAAACGGATCAAGGTGGCGATCGCATCGCTACGCCACTGCGGCTGTGGCAAGTAACGCAGGCAAAGCAACAACGGTAATAGGCTGCCGAACCAGTAGCCTGCCGCTAACAGGTGCAAGGCGTGGTTAACTCGGTGTGCAATTCCCAATAGGCCCGCATGCATCGCCGCATGGCCGATAAACGCCATGTTGATCAGTAGCAGTGCCGAGCACAGCGCCAACGCTTGTCCCCGCTTTGCCGCAGGCAACAGCAAGGCTAACAAGGCCAGCAGGGAAAACCCCAGATGCCAGCGCCAGGCCTCACCAAAGGTGGTACCCAACACCGCCCACCAAATGCTCAATTGCCAAGTATCCGCCCAACCATCACCCATCAATCCGGCCTGAATGGCCAGCATCAGCAAGGCGGTTAATGCGGAGATCCAGGTCGAGGCGAGCAGTAACGGGCGCAAATCGCGGGTGATTATCGGGGAGAGGCGCAGTGGCGACAGGACGGCGGTGAACAGGCTGACACCAAACATCAGCATCACCGCCGTAAAGTGCACAAAGCGACACAGCACAAACAGGGTCGCCAGAGTCATGGCTTAGTTAACGGTAAAGCTGTACTGGCCTTTGGTTTTATGACCGTCAACGGAAACCACGTGCCAGCTAACCTGGTATTTCCCTGCCGCCAGTTCACTTTCAATCGGTACGTTAACCTGGGTGTTGTTGCTTGGATCCAGATCCAGCTTGCCGGTTTTAACCACGGCGTTATCTGGGCCGGTCACTTTGACACCGCTGAAGTTAGGCTCAATGCCTTCGGAGAAATTCAGCGTCAGCACTTTTGGCGCAGAGCTGACGGTGGCGTCTGCCGCCGGAGTCTGTACTTTCAGGTGGGCATGCGCCAACGCCTGCTGAGAAGACAAGCCGACAAACAGTACAAAAATGGTGGAAAGCAGGCGATAAGATGAACGAATTTTAGCGATCACGGAGAAGTCCTTTATCAATTATGTAGGTGATAAGGGCCAAGACCGGTTACGCGGAGCGATGTTTCCGCAGCCTCAACCCACCACTGTGATTGCGCCACGGGTAAACAGCAGAAGGAGTGGGTAACTCACTGTTATAACTCTCTACCTCCCGGTAGCGTATCGCGTTAAATCATAACGACGGTGAATCGGCAAGTCGAGCACATCACTGATATTTTGCGATCTGGCAGCACGTATCGCTATAGCCGCACGATAAACACAGGGCAAAAAAAACCGCGTACGGTGAAAGTACGCGGTTTTCAGATTGATGACAAAAGCGGGTTATCAGGCCTGGCCGTTACCGCTTACTGCCTCAGCACCCATTCTCTTCAGATCTTTATCAATGAAGAACAGTGCCTTGCCGCTGCTGCCTACCAGCGCCAACTTGTCCAGCACGGATTTGAACAGCTTCTCTTCTTCGTGCTGCTCGGCAACGTACCATTGCAGGAAGTTGAAGGTTGAGTAGTCTTGTGTGGTCATTGCCACGTGCGCCAGTTCATTGATTTGACGAGTGATCAGTTGCTCATGCTCGTAAGTCTGCTGGAAAACGTCCGCCAGTGATTCAAACTCTACCGGCGGTGCAGAAATGCTGCCGATCAGTGGCAAAGCCCCGGTATCACTGAGGTAGTCGAACAGACGCTGCATGTGCTGCATCTCTTCGCGTGAATGTTCTTTAAGGAATGCGGCAGCCCCTTCGAAGCCTTTATCACTGCACCAAGCGCTCATTTGCAAATACAAATTGGCGGAATAGAATTCCAGATTCAGTTGCTCATTCAGTTTCGTGGTCATTGCTTGCGTTAGCATGAGGATCCCTATTATTTTTTCAGGTCATAAACTTAATTGACCGCATTATGCCTTGATTAACACAAAATAAAAACACTTGATTTACATTCATTTATTTAAATGATAATTAACCATTAAAATCAACAAATTAAAAAACAACTAAGTTTAACAATAAATTATTATGATAAGCATTTTCATCTTTATATTTACAGTAAGACGAATCATTCTTATTTAACAAAATAAACCAATGACATTACGATTAAACATTATATCACCCTGTTTTTTGTAATGACTCTACGCCCAGAATCTGAACATGATAGGGATAGGTGCTTGCCAAGCGCTACACGGTAGATTACCTTCTGCGCTGAGTTGCCGTTACACAATAGAAGGAAAATATCATGGGCTACAATCTGGCAGAACTTTCCAAAGACGAGATGGACAAGGTGAACATTGATCTGGCCGCGTCTGGAGTGGCATTCAAGGAACGCTACAATATGCCGGTGATCCCTGAGATGGTGGAACGTGAGCAGCCAAAGCATCTGCAGGACTACTTCCGCGAGCGTGTGATGCACTATCGCGTCGAATCACACAAATTCTCTCGCCTGCCTTACGAACCTAAAATGAAGTAATGGCCCCGCGCCCTAACCCTCTCCCACAGGGCTGTCTCTTGATCAGATCTCCTGATCAAGAGACTTCGCCAGTTTGTACCCTTCGACGATGTCCTGAAGCTTGAACCATGCCTCCCTATGGAAGAGGGTTGAGTGAGGGGCCAGCAAAACGGTCGGTAGCCAGCATCAGCTGGTGCAAAATACCCGGTTCATCCGTTGAGTGCCCTGCCCCTTCGACAATATGCAGTTCAGCCTCTGGCCAGGCTTTGGCCAGATCCCAAGCGTTTTGTACCTGGCAGGCCATATCGTAACGGCCATGGACGATCACCGCCGGAATATGGCGGATCAACGGAATGTTGCTCAGCAGTTGGTCATCGCTGTCGAGAAAGCCCTGATGGCTGAAGTAGTGGTTCTCAATGCGGGCAAAGGCCAGCGCGAAATCGTCTTCGCCAAAGGAGGCGGAAGCACCGCTTGGCAACAGCGTTACCGTTTCCCCTTCCCACACGCTCCACAGTTTGGCAGCCTCAAGCTGCACTTGCAGATCCGGTGACGTCAGGCGTTGACGGTAGGCAGCAATCACGTCCTTGCGTTCTTCCTCTGAAAGGATAGACAGCACCCGCTCCCATTTATCTGGGAAGAAGCGGGAAGCGCCGTCTTGATAATACCAACTCAGTTCCTGCTTGCGCAGCGTGAAGATCCCCCGCAGCACCATCTCACTGACACGTTGCGGATGCGTCTGTGCATAGGCCAGCGCCAGCGTGGAACCCCAGGAGCCACCAAAGACCAGCCACTGATCCACTCCGGCCATGACACGCAGTCTTTCAAGATCGTCAACCAGGTGCCAGGTGGTGTTATTGTCCAGGCTGGCATGAGGTTTGGAACGGCCACAGCCGCGTTGATCGAACAGCAATACCTTATAGCGCTGCGGGTCGAACAACTGGCGATGGTAAGGTGCGCTACCACCGCCAGGTCCACCGTGGATAAATACAGCGGGCTTACCGTTTGGATTGCCGCTCAGCTCCCAGTAGATCCGGTGCCCATCTCCAGTATCCAGCCAACCGCTATCATAGGCAGCTAATGGCGGGTACAAACCTCGTAATTGTTCCATGGCGCGACGTCTCTCTGTGAGTGATGCCCTCATCAAAGCCGAAGCCGCTCATCAGGTCAACGGTAAAACGCTAAAACCCCTACCTATACCAACATGTTAGTGTGCGTTTGCTCAAAATGAAGTCGACTTGCTTTTGCGCATATGAGGTTCGCGCATTTCTTGTGCGGTTTTGGCTTCAATACTCAGCTCCGCCGTGGGGCGTAATAACAGGCGTGGCAGGCCGATAGGCTCACCCGTTTCAAGGCAATAGCCGAAATCGCCGTTTTCCAGACGCACCAGGGCGGCGGCCATCTTGGGCAGCAGGCGGGTTTCCCGATCCAATTGACGGAACAGCAGGCGCAGATCTTCTTCGCGCGCGGCTTTATCCGCTTCGTCACCGCTAATGTCACCGCTGTCGATATCACGTTTCAACACGTCGATGTGCTGCCAGAGTTTTTGTTGCTCGTCCAATAGGCGTTGGCGGAAAAACACCCGCTGCTCCGTATTCATGTAATCAGATTCTGGCATTGCCAGCAGTTGTTGCTCGCTCAATAATGTCATGACTGTCATGGCACACTCCGTGTACATAGGTTTGTTACATTATTACATTTTTACCCTGTGAAAAGTTAATTATAAATAATCATTGGATAAACAAAGCGTTGACGTTTCCATACCCTTTGCTGCTTGCATATGGGGGTCGCTAGGGGGTTAATGGTTTGGCAAGCCACCCAACCATAGGTTAACCAAGAGGCCATCATGAGTAAGGGAATGGACAGCAAGAAAAATGCGAAGAAGAAGCCGTTGAAAACCCCAGCCGAAAAAAAGGCGGATAAGCGCGCCAAGAAAGGACAGGCGTCTTCATCTGGTGAGTAAATCAGGTTCTGACCGTAGTTAAACCCGCCGAGGCGGGTTTTTTGTTGCCCGCGAAAAGGCAGGTTGGCATCGCAGCCCCATCTCGTTAAGCTAGGGAATAGACTTTAGCTGGGGACATCATGATGTTACGTGTAATCGATACCGAAACCTGTGGGCTAGACGGGGGCGTAGTGGAGATCGCTTCCGTTGACGTGATCGACGGGCATATCACCAATCCGATGAGCGACCTGATCAGCCCAGACCGGCCTATCGGCCTCGATGCCATGGCCATTCACCACATCACCGAGCAGATGGTTGAGGGTAAACCGCGTATCGCCGTCGCCATTGGTCGCTACCAGGGCAGCCAATATTATGTCGCGCATAACGCCGCCTTTGATCGGGCCATGCTGCCGGAAATGAACGGTGCCTGGATTTGTACCGTCAAGCTGGCACGTACGCTGTATCCAGACATTAAATATGGTAATCAATACCTGCGCTATGCGCTGAATCTGGATGTGCAACTGCCGCAGGACACCACACTTTATCCACACCGCGCACTGTACGACTGCTACGTCACCGCCGCACTGCTGCAACGCATTGTGCAGGACTCCGGTTGGACGCCCGAACAGATGCTGGAAATCACCGAACAGCCAGTATTGTTGAAAAAATTCAAGTTCGGCAAATACCGGGGGCAATCCATTGAGCAGGTGGCGCTGGACGATCCTGGCTATCTACGTTGGATGCTGAAATCCATAGACGATCTCAGCCCGGATATGAAACACACGCTGAAATACTATCTGCTGGGTTAATCAAGCGGGCAGTCGCCTGCCCGCAAAGATTGATGACTAAGTCCAGACGGACGCCCCTTACTCCGCCAGCGCCAGAATAAACGCATATTCCAGCGCGATATCTTCGTAAGCCTTAAAGCGCCCAGACTTGCCGCCGTGGCCGGCATCCATATCGGTATACAGCAGCAGTTGGCGATCGTCAGTTTTCAACTCACGCAGTTTCGCTACCCACTTGGCCGGCTCCCAATATTGCACCTGCGAATCGTGCAGCCCGGTGGTGACCAGCATATGCGGATAATCCTGCGCTTTCACCTGGTCGTATGGGCTGTACTGCAAGATGTAATCGTAATACGCCTTGTCGTTTGGGTTGCCCCACTCGTCATATTCACCAGTGGTTAGCGGGATGGACTCATCCAGCATGGTAGTTACCACGTCCACAAACGGCACCTGAGCCACTACGCCGTTGAACAGCTCAGGAGCCTGGTTGACGACCGCGCCCATCAGCAAACCACCGGCACTGCCGCCCATGGCGAACACTCGGTCAGCATCACCATAGCCCTGCTCTACCAGTGACTTGGTGACGTCAATAAAATCGTTAAAGGTATTTTGTTTGTTGAATAGCTTGCCGTCTTCATACCAGAGTTGCCCTAGCTCGGCACCACCGCGAATATGCGCCAGCGCGAAGACAAAACCGCGATCCAGCAGGCTGAGGCGGCTGGCACTGAATGCCGGATCCATGCTGCTGCCATAGGAGCCGTAAGCATACACCATCAGCGGATTCGCCCCATGCGCAAAGCGGTCGGCACGGTAAACCAAAGATACCGGCACCTCGACACCGTCACAGGCTTTCACCCACACGCGCTCGCTACGATAATCTTCCGCCGTGAAGTTTTTCACTTCCTGCTGCTTGAGCAACTCCCTCTCGCCGGTGTCCAAGTTCAGCTCATACAGCGTAGTTGGTGTGGTCATGGAAGAATAGCCGTAACGCAGCAGTTCGGTTTCCGAGTCCGGATTATAGGCCAGCCAGGTGACATAGGTCGGGTCGCCAAAAGCGATGCTCTTATCTTCACCGCTCTGCCAGTGGATTTGACGCAGCTGGGTCAGCCCGGCGATGCGCTCCTCCACCACCAGCCAGTCACGGAACAGGCTGAACCCTTCGAGCATGACATCAGTGCGCGGAGCAATCAGTTCCTGCCATTGATTTTCGTCAGCCTGCTCGCTCTGGTACAGGCCAAAGTTCTTACCGTTTCTGTTAGAGCGAATGTAGAAATGTTCACGGTAGTGGTCGATGGCATATTCGTGATCTTTACGGCGCGGCGCAAACATCTGAGGCTTACTGTCTGCACTGTCCGCATCCAGCAACAGGATCTCCGAGGTGGTGGTACTGCTGAGATGGATCAGGATAAAGCGCTCAGAGGTGGTTTTTTCCAGGCTGACATAGAAAGTGTCATCCTGTTCCTCGTAGATCAGCACGTCCTGCTGCGGATCGCTGCCCACCACGTGGCGATAGATCTGATATGGCAGCAATGTCTTGGCATGTTTACGCACGTAGTAGACGGTGGCGGAGTCATTCGCCCACTCGAAGTTGCCAGAGGTGTTTTCCAACACCTCATCGGCCCAGCTATCGTCGTGTAGATCCTTGAAACGGATATCGTATTGGCGGCGCGACAGGAAGTCCTCGGCGACGGCCAGGCGCTGGTTGTCCGGGCTGACGTCCAACCCGCCCAGCGTATAGAATTCGTGCCCTTCCGCACGCTGGTTGCCATCGAGCAAGGTGTCCCAAAGCTCGGTAGCCGCTGCGGGTTGGCGCACATACAGCGCATATTCATTACCCGGTTCATAGCGAGTCTGATAGCGGAAACCACGCCTAACGTAAGGCACGGAATGTTCCTGCTGTGGGATGCGCGCGACCATCTCTTGGTACAGGGTTTCACGCAGCGCCTGTTGCGGTTTTAGCTGAGCGTCGGTGTAGGCATTTTCAGCCCGCAAATAGTCCAATACCTGGGGATCGGTACGTTCGTCATCGCGCAGCCAGTAGTAGTCATCCACACGCGTGTCGCCATGGATGGTGATTGGGTAAGGACGTTTTTCTGCCTTGGGAGGTGTCATCATTGATAAATCATCCGCTTACTTTGATTAAGGCAAGAGTGACACGAATTTCACCAGCTTAACAAGCCGCGTAGCTATTTTTCAATGGGGTGTCAGAGCAGATAAGATGGCGGATTTCCCCTAGTCCTCTTCCAAAGGAAGGGGACGGAGCGCGCCACAGTTTGACATTCGTTCAAATCCACAACATCGCGCCAGTTCCCACAAAAGTGGCTGGGGCGATGCAGAGGATTAAGTAGCGTACAGGGACTAACGTTTGGTAAACGCGATGACAAACAGTTCATCCAGCCCAGGGTAGATATCCTGGATCACCTGCTTGAGTTCGCTGAGGGTCATATTCTCCTGCTGCGCATGTTCATGCGTCAGCTCATCCAGGCGCACCGGCGTTACCGACTTTACCTCGATATAACAGAAAAATACGCCGTCTTCGTTGCGGCTGACGCGCAGCACCTCATTCGGCTGGAAGTGAGCTTCGCTGGCATCCCGAATGGTGATGGTTTTGCGCCCGGCCAGAATATCTTGCTCAAAACGGCTGAAGAAGGTTATCTCACGGGACATGCTGGATCCTTGGTTATGGTCATGTTGCTGTACCACTGCTTAAGCGGCCTGCTGCTCTTCTGACGCAGCGCCTTCTTCCGGGGCAGCGACAGGTTTCTCACCTTTGGTTTTGGCTGGCTTTTTGGCGACTTCTTGCGGGGCACTACCACGCAGGATCTGCGCCAGCACATCTTTGTGTTCCGCCAGGAAGAAGCTCAACCCTTCACGCTGTTCTTCTTCCAGCGTGACTGGCGCTTGCTGCAACCATTCCCCGAGGCTATCGGCCAGATCCAACATTTTGTCGTAGGCATCGGCTTCTTTCTTATTTGCGAAAGTCATTTTTTCCTCACCGTTTCTCACTACTACATATTTCACTTCAACAGCCATGAGCATCTTCCTCAAAGGTTATAATACTGTGTTTTTATACAGTATAGAGTGATTTCAGGCAGGGCTGCAAGCGCCCTGCCGTTTATTATTTCAACAGCCGCACTTTGCAGCTCTTGCCTTTGATCTTACCTTGCTGAAGCTGTTGCAGTGCCTTACGGGCGCTGGCTTTACGGATAGCCACATAGGCATGCACCGGGAACATGTCGATCTTGCCGACTTCTGCCGCCGTTAGCCCGGCGTCACCGGTCAACGCCCCAAGAATATCGCCAGGGCGGATTTTCGCCTTGCGGCCACCATCGATGCACAGGGTGACCATTTCCGCTTCCAGTGGCGTGTTAGGCGCCCCGCTCAACTCAGACACGGGTGACCATTTTGCGCGCATGGACAGATACTCTTCGAGAGCATGAACACGCACCATTTCCTGTGGCGTACACAGGCTGATCGCCAACCCGCTCAGACCGGCACGACCAGTACGGCCAATACGGTGGACGTGAACCTCAGGGTCAAACGACAGTTCGTAGTTGACCACCAACTCCAATTCTTTGATATCCAGACCACGCGCGGCCACGTCGGTCGCCACCAGAACACGGCAACTACGGTTGGCAAAGCGAACCAGCACTTGATCCCGATCGCGTTGTTCAAGATCACCATGCAGCGCCATGCAACTGATATCGCGAGCCTCTAATGCTTCATACACGCTCTGACAATCACGCTTGGTATTACAGAACACCACGCAGGACGCAGGTTGATAATGACGGATGGCGCTCACCAGTACCGCAGGGCGTTGATCGCGAGTGGTTTCATAGAAGCGCTGTTCGATAGTGGCTTGCTCATCGCCATCTTCAACTTCCACATTCAGTGGCTGGCGTTGCACACGGGCGCTAATGCGCTCAATGCCCGCCGGATAGGTGGCAGAAAATAGCAGGGTCTGGCGCTGCTGCGGCGTATAGCTGATCACATCATCGATATCATCGGCAAAGCCCATGTCCAACATGCGGTCGGCCTCATCCAGCACCAGCACGGTCATCTCGTCCAGCACCAACGTTTTTTTGCGCAGGTGCTCCTGCACACGGCCCGGCGTGCCCACCACAATGTGCGGCGCATGCACCAGGGAGTCGAGTTGTGGCCCCACGGGCTGACCACCGCACAAAGTGAGTATCTTGATGTTCTGGGTGAAACGGGCCAGGCGACGCAGCTCTTTGCTCACCTGATCGGCCAGCTCACGCGTCGGGCACAGAATAAGCGCCTGGGTTGCCACTTTGGCAACGTTGATTTTATCCAGCAGGCCGATGCCAAATGCCGCCGTTTTACCGCTACCGGTTTTCGCTTTGGCACGTACGTCCTGCCCGTTCAGGATGGCAGGCAGCGCTGCGGCCTGTACCGGCGTCATTTCGGCATACCCCAGTTCGTTGAGGTTGGCCAACTGTTCAGCTGGCAGCGGCAGGGAAGAAAAAGAAACTGTGCTCACGGCAATAACTCTTATATAGCAAGTGGAAAGGCGGCGCTGCGCTTGGCTGGCACCGGATCAGGCGCAGATGATAACAGAGTTGGTGGGGTTTCCGGATTTCGGCGTTAAAAAAAGCGGTTAATAGGCACCGCTGGTCGTACGCAATCGTTTTCGTATATACTGCGCGCTCAGTGTCAGACCCGCGAATTCATTCAGATCCAGGTATCAGACTATGTTAACTATTGGAACCGCCCTGCGCCCTGCCGCCACCCGCGTTATGCTGCTCGGCTCAGGCGAGCTGGGCAAAGAAGTGGCCATCGAATGCCAGCGTTTAGGTTTGGAAGTGATTGCCGTCGACCGTTACGCCGATGCCCCGGCCATGCATGTGGCGCACCGCAGTCACGTCATCAACATGCTGGATGGTGCGGCGCTAAAAGCGTTGATCGAACAGGAACGTCCTGATTTTATCGTGCCGGAAATAGAAGCTATCGCCACCAGCATGCTGGTTGAGTTGGAGCAACAGGGCCATCATGTCGTCCCCTGTGCCGAAGCTACACGTCTGACCATGAACCGCGAAGGTATTCGCCGTCTGGCCGCTGAGGCGTTGGAGCTGCCAACCTCCAGCTACCGCTTTGCCGATAACGAGCAAAGCTTCCGCCGAGCGGTGGCCGAAATTGGTTACCCGTGCATCGTCAAGCCGGTGATGAGCTCATCCGGCAAAGGGCAAAGTCTGATCCGTGAAGAGCAGCAACTTGGTGCAGCCTGGGATTACGCACAGCTTGGTGGCCGCGCAGGCGGAGGCCGGGTCATTGTTGAAGGGCTGGTCAAATTTGATTTCGAGATCACTCTGCTGACCATCAACGCCGTCGATGGCGTACATTTCTGTGAGCCTATCGGCCACCGTCAGGAAGATGGGGATTACCGCGAGTCCTGGCAGCCGCAGCGGATGTCAGAGCTGGCATTAAGCCGTGCTCAGGCGATCGCCGCAAAGGTGGTTAACGCACTGGGGGGATTTGGCCTGTTCGGCGTTGAGCTGTTCGTCTGCGGTGATGAGGTGATTTTCAGCGAGGTTTCTCCACGCCCGCATGACACCGGCATGGTCACGCTGATTTCGCAGGATCTGTCAGAGTTTGCGCTGCACGTGCGCGCTTTCCTTGGGCTGCCGATTAACGCGATACGCCAGTTCGGGCCCGCCGCCTCTGCGGTGATCCTGCCAGAGCTAAGCAGCGACAACGTGCGTTTCAGCGGGTTGGAGACGGCACTAAGTGGTTATAATCAGGTGCGGTTATTCGGTAAACCGAACATCGAGGGCAAACGCCGAATGGGCGTTGCACTGGCCGTTGCGTCAGAAGTAGAGCAAGCGGTAGAACTGGCCAAACAGGCCGCTGCTGCGGTGACGGTGCAAGGATAAACCGGTTGGGGGTTCGGCATACATACCGACCCCCACTAACATCAGTAGTTTTCGTCGTGTTCGCTATCTTCGTCCAGATACTCGGTCGGTTCTTCCTGCTGCTGTTCTTGTTCTTCTTCATCGTCGAACATCACGCTAACCTGATCGCCCTGATGTTTTTCGCGGATTTCCTGTGCCACAGTCGCAATGGCTTCTCCGCTGCTCATGCCCTGCCCCATCAGCAGATGGATACGTTCAGCAGCTTCCTGCTGTTCTTGGTGACTCAGTGACGGCATACCTGCAAGCATGTATTTCTCCCCGGTAAAATAGGCGTGAATTATACGCGCTAACGACGTGGATCCCTATACCTGTTATTCACTGGCCCGCAAGGGGGATGCATTCTCACTGCGCCACTGTTTTAAGCGATGCAGCCACAACATCACATGCCATGTCTGCTTGATCCCCCGCATATTGTCGATCATCATCCGCTGAATGCCGCGCCGGTAGAAATCTTCAGCGATCTGTTGTTGCGCCTGCAGTTCGGGCTCACGGCGAATACTATGGCAAATCCCTAGCGCCTCACGCGCGATTTGCCAGTGGAAGGCCGCACAAATCGAGATCTTGCTGCTGTAACGCTGATTCAGTGCCACCAGCATCTCGACGATCTTCATATAGTGGCGCTGATACTCGACGTTCGCCTGCCCGGTACGCCGACGGTTGCTGATCGAGCGGTCGTGTACCCGCTGACGATATAGCGGTTTGCTCAGGTATTTAACTCGCTGAGCATTGAACATCACCTCGGTGGTCCATGGGATATCCTGGTGGTGTAAACCAGGTTCGAAATAGAGCTGGTGCTGCTTGATAAAATCCAGGCGATACACGGCTAACCACACCACATGAATAAAGCGTCTTGATTTCAACGCCTTTTCCAACCACTGCGCGCCAGAAATAACCGTCGTATCTTTCAGACGCATAGCCGGAATAATGGGTTTCAAATCACCATTGCTTACAAAATAGCGCTCACCGTTACATTGCATCACGTCTAATTGATGTTCTTCGGCTAATGCAAGCAGCGTTGAGTACATTTTCGGATCCAATAAATCATCGGCATCGGGGAAAGCGACATATTTGCCACGAGCCACAGCCAGCCCGGCATTGCGGGCATTGGAAACCCCTGAATTGGGTTGATCGATGACCTTGATATGCGGATGCTGTGCGGCGTAGCGGTGCGCGATCTCTCCTGAACCATCGGTGGAACCATCGTTAACGATGATCACCTCCAACTGTTGCTCATGTTGCGCCAGCAATGAATTCAAGAAAGGGACAAATAGCTCCCCAACGTTATGCAAAGGGACAATAACGCTTAATTTTAATGACATTGCTGCCCTCACCTGTAGGGTAAATTAGAATAATTTTCGGGTACAACAAGATGCATTTATTATTTTACTTATTGATATATTCACCATGGTAGTTTATTTCGGCGGATATATAATGGCATTTTTAACATTTTATATTATGTTAGAAGTTGCAAAAAATGCTCAGTTTACCCTTGGTTTACTTTTCATCCGGCTAATCTGTAAGCAGCACCTTACGGCGTAATGTGGCAGAATGGCTGCCAACACCGCTGTTTACGTGAGTCAGGTTGATTGAACCCCATGAGTGTCACCGCCCCAAACCTTAAATCGTTACCCTATACGCGCGAAGCCATGTTTACGCTGTTCGCTCCATTGGCACACCTTCCCTGGGCCATGCTGCTGCATTCAGGCTTTGCCGAGCACCCGCATAACCGGTTTGACATTCTGGTGGCAGAACCGCGCACCACGCTGACGACTCGTGGTGCCAGTACCGAGATCCAGCAAGGTGAGACTCGCAGTAACTCACCAGAGGATCCCTTCCTGCTGTTGCAGCAACAGCTTGATGCCCTCGACCTGCATCCGCCACTGAACGGCGATCTGCCCTTTCAAGGAGGAGCGCTGGGTCTATTTGGCTATGATTTGGGGCGACGTATCGAAGCGTTGCCGCAGTTGGCACAGGCCGATACCAAACTGCCGGATATGGCGGTGGGCATTTATGACTGGGCACTGATCGCCGATCATCATCAGCAAAAACTGACCCTGCTGAGCTATGGAGATGTAGAACAGCGCTGGCAATGGCTTGACCAACAGCGGGCAGTGCCACAGCCCGCCTTTGCCCTGTCCGGCAACTGGCAGGCCAACATGACGCGCCAACAATATGGCGAGAAATTCCGGCAGATCCAGGGTTATCTGCGCAGTGGCGATTGCTATCAGATCAATTTGGCTCAGCGTTTTTCCGCCCCTTATCAAGGGGACGAATGGCAGGCATTCAAGCAGTTAAGCGCCAGCAACCGTGCACCGTTCTCCGCTTTCCTGCGCCTGCCAGCCAACGCAGTGTTGAGCGTTTCACCAGAGCGTTTCCTGTGGTTGGCCGATCGGCAGATCCAGACCAGGCCCATCAAAGGCACACTACCCCGCCTTGCCGATGCCACGCTCGATGCCGAACAGGCGAAAAAGTTGGCCAACTCACCGAAGGATCGGGCCGAAAATCTGATGATTGTCGATCTGCTGCGTAATGACATCGGCCGTGTGGCGGAGCCTGGCAGCGTCAAGGTGCCGGAACTGTTCGTGGTTGAGCCGTTCCCGGCGGTGCATCATCTGGTCAGTACCATTATCGCCACCCTGCCTTCCAACCGCTCTGCCACCGAGCTGTTACGCGCCTGTTTTCCCGGCGGATCGATTACCGGTGCTCCCAAAGTGCGGGCAATGGAAATCATCGAGGAGCTGGAACCACAACGCCGTAACGCCTATTGTGGCAGCATTGGCTATCTCAGCGTGTGCGGTACGATGGACACCAATATCACCATCCGCACCCTGATTGCCGAAAACGGGCGCATCAGTTGCTCTGCCGGAGGTGGCATTGTTGCAGATAGTCAGGAACAGGCAGAGTATCAGGAAACCTTTGATAAGGTAGGCCGCATCTTGCCACAGCTGGGGGAGTTTACCGTTTCGTGAACCATCAGGATTATCCGGCCTCATTGGCCGATTTTATCAGCCGCTTTCAGCTGAAACTGCCGCAGGCGATGCAGATCTCCCGAAACGCGCGCCCGGCCGCCGTGCTTATCCCGATCGTTTGTCGGCCAGAACCGACCTTGCTGCTCACCCGCCGCGCCGACTCGTTGCGTAAACATGCCGGTCAAGTGGCCTTCCCCGGCGGTAAAACCGATGCTGAAGACGGTTCCCCCATTATTACCGCACTGCGTGAAGCGCAGGAAGAAGTGGCAATCCCGCCACAGCGGGTGCATATCCTCGGCCAATTGGCGCCGCTCGACAGCAGCACCGGTTTTCAGGTGACACCGGTGGTGGGCCTGATCCCGGCAGACGTGGCGTTTCATGCCAACGAAGATGAGGTCGCCGAGGTGTTCGAAATCCCACTGCATGAAGCGTTGCGGCTATCGCGCTATTATCCGCTGGATATTCATCGTGATGGTCACACACATCGAGTCTATCTATCCTGGTATCAGAGCCAGTTCGTCTGGGGGCTAACGGCCGCCATTATTCGTCGTCTGGCACAGCAAGTGAGCATTTGAATCTGGCGTGTTTTGTGATTTCCGTCACATTAAAGCCGGGATTACCTGTCGTTTTGAGTATAAAGCGATCGCTATCACTCCAGCAGCCTGTTTTATCAACTACCGTTGCTGCTATCGATGTTTTAAAAAAACTGTAAACTCTCTCTTCAACCTTACGAAATACCTGTAAAATAGCCATAACCGGAATAAACCACTAATATTATAAGGATTACCCCGGTCGCGTTTATTAAGACGTTAACAGTGAAACCACGGATTATTTTATTTCATGCGAAAAGGGCCGCAAAACCCGTACGGCCCTTTTACACTATCGCAGTTCTCTGCGCGGTTTCTAACCGTAGCAGCCATAACAATATGCCTCTTTAAGGAGTTTTAGCGTGATTAGCGTTTTCGACATGTTTAAGATCGGCATCGGCCCGTCCAGCTCTCATACGGTTGGACCGATGAAAGCCGGCAAACAGTTTGTCGACGATCTGGTAAACGAAGGCTTGATGCCTTCCGTCACGCGTGTTGCCGTCGATGTTTACGGCTCACTCTCATTGACCGGTAAAGGTCACCATACCGATATCGCCATCATTCTCGGCCTGGCGGGCAATATGCCTGATACCGTCGATATCGATGGCATTCCAGGCTTTATTCGCGATGTTGAGCAACGCCAACGCCTGATGCTGGCCAGCGGCCTGCACGAGGTCGATTTCCCCCGCGACGGCGGCATGGTATTCCGTAGCGACAATATGCCGCTGCACGAAAATGCCATGCAGATCCATGCCTTCGCGGGTGACAAGCAGGTTTACAGCAAGACCTATTACTCCATAGGTGGCGGATTTATCGTTGATGAGGAACATTTCGGCAAAGCCGAAAGTAACGAAGTCTCGGTTCCCTATCCATTCAACTCCGCAAGCGAGATGTTGGCCCACTGCCACACCACCGGTCTTTCCCTTTCCGGGATGGTCATGCAAAACGAACTGGCGTTGCACAACAAGCAGGAGATCGAAGCCTACTTCGGCAACGTTTGGCAAACCATGCGCGCCTGTATCGATCGCGGTCTGAACACCGAAGGCGTGTTGCCTGGCCCACTGCGGGTTCCGCGCCGCGCCTCCGCCTTGCGCCGCTTGCTGGTTTCCTCAGACAAACTGTCCAGCGACCCGATGAACGTGATCGATTGGGTCAACATGTTTGCACTGGCGGTGAATGAAGAGAACGCCGCTGGTGGCCGAGTAGTGACCGCCCCGACCAACGGAGCCTGCGGGATCGTCCCTGCGGTGCTGGCTTACTACGATCATTTCATCGAGTCTGTCAGCCCGGAAACCTATGTTCGCTACTTTATGGCGTCCGGTGCCATTGGCACGCTGTATAAAATGAACGCCTCGATCTCAGGTGCCGAAGTAGGTTGCCAGGGCGAAGTCGGTGTGGCCTGTTCGATGGCCGCTGCAGGCCTGGCCGAGCTGCTTGGCGGTAGCCCTGAACAGGTTTGCATCGCCGCCGAAATTGGCATGGAACATAACCTGGGCTTGACCTGCGATCCCGTTGCAGGCCAGGTGCAGGTTCCTTGCATTGAGCGCAATGCCATTGCCTCGGTGAAAGCGATCAACTCAGCGCGTATGGCACTGCGCCGCACCAGCGAGCCGCGCGTATCCCTGGATAAGGTGATCGAAACCATGTACGAAACCGGTAAAGACATGAACGCCAAGTATCGTGAGACTTCCCGTGGCGGTTTGGCGATCAAGGTTCAGTGTGACTGATTAAGTCTGCCCCCTCGTCGTCACCGGCGGGGGGAAACGGCCGACAAAACCTGAACTGGCTACGCTACACGTAAAAGCGTTACATGCTGCGCCCGCTTAGATAATAAATAGATTAGCCAGGGGCAAACATCTTCACCCCCGAAAAACTCAGCAATATTGCTAATCTTACCGCCTCACCCATCCGCCGGTTAAACCCCAAAGTTTCCCTCTGATCGCGCCAACCGAAATAATTTGTTGAGTTACCATCAATTTTACATGCGAACAGGCTAGAATTAGCCAAGCATTGTATTACAGAATTTTCGCCTGGAAATGACATCAGGCCGCTAGACTGAACAAGGACTTACCAGATGTTGATGACCCAACTTGCCGCATCGAAATACCGCTATTACCGTTGGCTCCTCGCCGGCGCGGTTGGGTTGGCTATTTTATTGATTTCGCTATACACCCGCTACTATCAGGAAGTCCGCAATACCGAGCAGAACCAACGAATCCTGGCCAGCCGGGTGACCACCAAACTCAATACCTTACTGCTGCCCGCAGAGCAACAGGCGATCCGCACCATGTCGCTGGTTGGGCAACCCTGTGATTCGGTGATACCGACGTTACGCTTTCGTGCCGCACAGAATCAGGCGCTGCGCTCGTTGCTGCTGGTCAAGGACGGCACGATTTATTGCTCCAGCCTGTTTGGCCAGCGCCGCTATGTATTTACCGCCATTTTCCCGACCATGACCAAAAGCGGCATGCAGTTGGCTCTGCGCCCTGCCATCTTGGTCGCAAAAGGAACGCCGACGCTGGTGCTGTGGACTCCGTTGCCCGATCAAAGTAGCAGCGGAGTGCTGCACGTTTTCAATATCGATCTGTTGTCAAATTTCCTGCTGGAACCACAAGAGCCTTATGCTCACCGGGTAGCGCTGAACGTGGGTGCCTACAGACTTGAATATGGTCAACAGGAAATTACCCTGAACGATGCCAAAGCCGAAGACCTTCAATACACCGCCAAATCCGCCAAGTATCCTTTTTCCATCTCACTGTTTGGCCCCAACGCCCGCACTTTGGCGCTGGCCGCGTTACCCCGCCATATTCCTCTGGCACTGATGCTGAGCCTGCTGGCGGCCTACGTGGTCTATCTGATCACCGCCAACCGCATGAGCCTGTCTTACCATATTGGCCACGCCATTGCGCATCGCGAATTCCGCGTCTACTGCCAGCCCATTATCGACAGCGATAATGGGCGCTGTGTCGGCGTTGAAACCTTGATGCGCTGGAGGAATAAGCGACAAGGCTGGATTTCGCCAGACGTGTTCATCCCACTGGCCGAACAGCACGCCCTGATCATTCCCCTCACGCGTTATCTGATGACCACGGTGGTAGAAAACCTCAACCTGTTCCCCCCTCGCCCCTCTTTCTATATCAGCATCAACGTCGCAGCAGAGCATTTCAATACCGTCAGCATTATTGATGACATCCGCAGGATCTGGCTGCCCGCCCATCCGATGCCGTCACTGATGCTGGAGCTTACCGAGCGTACCGCCCTGTCAGAAATTCAGTATGAACAGATTAAAACGCTCAAAGAGATGGGCATCATGCTGGCGATAGACGACTTTGGCACCGGCCACAGCTCACTCAGTTACCTGAAAAAGCTCAGCCCGGACGTATTGAAGATCGATCATGGCTTTACCGCCGCCATTGGCACCGATGCGGTCAATGCCACGGTGACCGACACCATCATTACGTTGGCGCAGCGCCTGAAATTAAAACTGGTGGCCGAGGGGGTTGAAACAGAGGAGCAGGCAGAGTATCTACGCTCGCAGGGTGTCAATGCCTTACAGGGATATTATTTTGCCAAGCCGATGCCCATCAACGTATTCCCACTGTGGCTGCAACAGTATGAAACCCGCCAACGTGTGCTGCATCAACAGAAAAAAAACTGAGAGAATGGCTCTAATCACCGTCCCCCCTAACCCTCTCCCATAGGGCTGTCTCTTGATCAGATCTCCTGATCAAGAGACAGCTCCCTGTGGGAGGGGAAGACCACTTACTCGTTTTGTTCGTGCAGCGATTTCACCTTGGTGATACTGACCAGCTCAATGCGATAATCCGAGATCTCAAGGATTTCAAAGCGTAGGTCATGGAGTTCGACCACATCTCCCACCGTTGGCATCTGGCCGGAGTGAGAAAGCAGGAAGCCTGCCAGAGAGGCATAATCCTCGGTGGGGCTAACCAGATCGTCGCAATCCAACGCCTGCTCCAACGAGTGGAGATCCGCCCCGCCTTTCACCAGCCAGTGGTCGCCATCCTCGATAATATCCGGCGTTTCATCTTCGTCCGGGAACTCACCGGCAATCGCTTCCAGCACGTCTAACGGCGTGACCAGCCCCTGCACCACGCCAAACTCATTGGTCACCATCACCAGGCGGCCCTTGGCCCGACGCAATACCGCCAGCAGCTTGATCACGTCCATGGTTTCCGGCACGACGATCGGTGGTGTACGCGCGGCAAACTCGGCGATATCCACGCCCTGATCCAGCGCGACTAACAGATCCTTGGCACGCACCACGCCGATAAACTCGTCCAGCTCATAGCGACAAACCGGGAACAGGCTATGCGGGGTATCCAGCAGCTGTTCACGCACTTCGTCGCGGGAGCGTTCGCAATCTACCCACGAAATCTCGGTGCGCGGCGTCATTACACTGCGCAAGGTACGAGAAGCCAACGTCAGCACGCCGCTGATCATATAGCGTTCCTCCTGCGCAAAGGTTTCCTTCACCTCACGCAGGTTGTTTTCATCCATCTGCTGCTGGGTACGCTGTTGCCCCATCAGGCGCATGATCGCTTCAGCCGTGCGCTCACGCATCGGGCGACGAGACTCGTGCTTGATGAAGTTGCGCCGTGCAATCTGGTTAAACATCTCGATCAGGATCGAGAAGCCAATCGCCGCATACAGATAGCCTTTTGGAATGTGCACGCCAAGGCCTTCGGCAATCAGGCTCAGGCCGATCATCAGCAGGAAGCTCAAACAGAGCACCACGATGGTCGGATGGGCGTTCACGAAGTTGGTCAAAGGTTTCGAGGCCAGCAACATCACCGCCATCGCAATCACTACCGCTGCCATCATGACCGGTAGATCGTTGACCATCCCCACCGCCGTGATCACCGCGTCGAGCGAGAACACCGCATCAAGGATGACAATCTGCACCACCACCGCCCAGAATTTGGCGTAGCCACGGTTGGCGCCTTCCTGGTGGGTACTGCCCTCCAGCCGTTCATGCAACTCCATAGTGGCTTTGAACAACAGGAATACCCCACCAAACAGCAGGATCAAATCGCGGCCAGAGAAAGCGAACTCCCCCACGCTGAACAGCGGTTTGGTCAGTGTCACCATCCACGAAATCACCGACAGCAACCCAAGACGCATCACCAAAGCTAATGAAAGACCGATAATGCGCGCTTTATCACGCTGCTTGGGCGGAAGTTTGTCGGCCAGAATGGCGATAAATACCAGGTTGTCGATACCCAGCACGATTTCCAAGACCACCAAGGTCAATAACCCGGCCCAAATCGAGGGGTCCATTAATATTTCCATATCAGACTCCAGAAGAAAGACAGGTTGGCAGAGCTGCGCTCAGACATAGGGAGACAAACGCAGACGTGGCGTTGGCGATGACAGAGAGAAAACGGGATAGCACAAGCAGGAGGCAGCCATAAGGCCGAGCGAACGTTGTTGCGCCAACGGGTGGCGGATGAAACCTTGTAAAACAGTAACTTCGGTGACAGTCCATAGGGAGGGCTGAGGCCCTTCACTCCTTGGTTATGAAAGAGGAATGCACTCTAACAGGAAATTTTTCGCCAGAAAAGTGGCTTTGTTCAGTTTATGCCTCAATTTGTAACAGCTTTGCTGTTTAATTCCGCACACTAACTATTCGGTTTTATCGAACCACTAATAGCTGAGCAATGTCACAAAATTTATTTTTTCACACATTAAAATAAATGGCGTTAACAGGAATTAACGGCCACAGGTTTTTGAAACTGCGTGATAAATGTTAAGTGTGAGTTTCTTTTTTTCTACCATAATGTATTTAAACCAACGTATCTGAACCGCGGAAGTGACTGCCAGGATGGTGATGAGTCAAGACACAATCCGTGCCTTAATTTCAACGAGGAGGTAGCGAGTGGCAATAGCTATTATCATCGGCACACACGGGACTGCAGCAGAACAACTGCTGAAAACAGCAGAGATGCTATTGGGTGAGCAAGCCAACGTCGCCTACATAGATTTCGTTCCCGGTGAAAATGCTGAAACGTTAATTGAGAAATACAATGGGAAAATCAGTGAACTCGATACCAGCGATGGCGTCCTGTTTCTGGTAGATACCTGGGGCGGCAGCCCATTTAACGCGGCCAGCCGTATTGCACTAGACAAACTACACTATGAGGTCATCACCGGGGTTAACATTCCTATGCTGGTGGAAACGTTCATGGCCCGTGATGACAACCCAAGCTTTGACGAACTGGTCGCGCTGGCGTTGGAAACCGGCCGTGAAGGCGTGAAAGCGCTGAAAAAACCGGTCGAAGAAAGTGTTAAGCCCGACGCTCCACAGAGTGTATCCACCGCCAAAGTCGCTGCGCCACAAGCGCCTCTCGGCCCCAATGACCATATGAAAATCTGCCTGGCGCGTATCGACGATCGTCTGATCCACGGCCAGGTTGCCACCCGCTGGACCAAGGAGACCAACGTCAGCCGCATCATCGTAGTCAGTGATGAAGTGGCGGCCGATCACGTCCGTAAAACCTTGTTGACTCAAGTTGCCCCTCCAGGCGTTACCGCTCACGTTGTTGACGTGGCAAAAGCGATCCGCGTCTGGAACAACCCTAAATACGCAGGCGATCGCGTGATGTTACTGTTCACCAACCCAACTGACGTTTGGCGTCTGGTGGAAGAAGGTGTGGATATCAAATCGGTGAATATCGGTGGTATGGCGTTCCGCCAGGGCAAAACCCAGGTGAATAACGCGGTGTCCGTCGATGAGAAAGACATCGAAGCGTTTAAGAAGTTAAACGAACGCGGGATCGAACTTGAAGTCCGTAAGGTCTCTTCCGACAGTCAGCTAAAAATGATGGACCTGATTAACAAACTCAATTAACGGCTTCGTCGTTAATTTTTTACTCAGCGCTGTTTGGTCATATAGGAGAAGTGCAATGGAGATCACCACTCTTCAGATTGTACTGATATTTATCGTTGCCTGTATCGCCGGGATGGGTTCCGTCCTGGATGAGTTTCAATTCCACCGCCCGTTAGTAGCCTGTACGCTGATTGGCTTCGTTCTCGGTGACATCAAAACCGGTATCATCATCGGCGGTACACTGGAGATGATCGCACTGGGTTGGATGAACATCGGGGCTGCGGTTGCACCCGATGCGGCGTTAGCGTCGATTATTTCCACCATTCTGGTTATCGCCGGTGGGCAAAACATCGGTGCCGGTATTGCCCTGGCTATTCCACTCGCAGCGGCAGGCCAGGTACTGACCATTATCGTGCGTACCATCACCGTGGCCTTCCAGCATGCGGCGGACAAAGCGGCAGAGCGGGGCAACCTGAGCGGTATTACCGTGATCCACATCGCGGCCCTGCTGGTGCAGGCAATGCGTGTCGCTATTCCTGCGGTGATCGTTGCGGTCTCTGTCGGGACAGCTGGCGTCCACGCCCTGCTTAACTCAATTCCGGAAGTGGTCACAGGCGGTCTGAACATCGCCGGTGGCATGATCGTGGTAGTCGGTTACGCGATGGTCATCAACATGATGCGTGCCGGTTATCTGATGCCATTCTTCTACCTAGGTTTCGTTACCGCAGCCTTCACCAACTTTAACCTGGTCGCACTCGGCGTGATCGGCGTGGTGATGGCGGTGCTCTACATCCAGCTCAGCCCTAAATACAACAAGTCTCAGGTGGTTCAGGCCAACCCTGCCGGTGCCAACGACCTCGATAACGAATTGGACTAGGAATAGGTGAAAGAAATGGTTGATACAACGACTCAAAAGAAACTGACACCTGCCGATATTCGAGGCGTATTCGTACGCTCCAACCTGTTCCAGGGTTCATGGAACTTCGAACGTATGCAGGCGCTAGGTTTTTGCTTCTCGATGGTACCGGTGATCCGTCGCCTGTACCCGGACAATAACGACGAACGCAAGCAGGCAATTAAACGCCATCTTGAGTTCTTCAATACGCAACCGTTCGTCGCAGCGCCAATACTTGGCGTAACCATGGCGATGGAAGAACAGCGTGCCAACGGCGCACCGATCGACGACGCGGCCATCAACGGCATCAAAGTAGGTCTGATGGGCCCACTGGCTGGCGTGGGTGATCCGATATTCTGGGGTACCGTTCGTCCGGTATTTGCCGCATTGGGTGCCGGTATTGCCATGAGTGGCAGCCTGCTCGGCCCACTGTTGTTCTTCGTGCTGTTTAACCTGGTGCGCCTGTTGGTTCGTTACTACGGTGTCGCCTATGGCTATCGCAAAGGGGTCGATATCGTTAGCGATATGGGCGGTGGTTTCCTGCAAAAACTGACGGAAGGGGCGTCCATCCTCGGCCTGTTTGTCATGGGGGCCTTGGTTAACAAGTGGACGCACGTCAATATCCCGCTGGTGGTGTCGAAAATTACCGACCAGACCGGGCAAACCCACGTAACCACGGTACAAACCATCCTAGACCAGTTGATGCCTGGCTTGGTGCCACTACTGCTGACCTTCGGTTGTATGTGGCTGCTGCGCAAGAAGGTCAACGCGCTGTGGATTATCATCGGCTTCTTCGTGATTGGTATCTTCGGTTACTGGATTGGTCTGTTAGGTCTGTAATAGCAATTTTAGCCGGGGGGCAACCCCCGGTTTTTTTATTTATGGAGTGGTGAGATGTCGCTGACCGATGGCGTAATACTGATTTTTATTCTGCTGATGCTGGCGTATGCGCTGTATGACGAGTTCGGCATGAACCTGCTGAAAGGCAAAACGCTGTTAAAGGTGCAGCTCAAGCGGGGTAACCGTCTGGACTGTCTGATCTTCGTCGGTCTGATCGCTATCCTGCTCTACCGCAACCTGGTCGAACAGGGAGCGCCGATAACCACCTATCTGTTAATTTCCCTGGCCTTGATTGCGGTATATATCTCCTATATCCGCGGGCCCAAGATGTTGTTTAAAAACACCGGTTTCTTCTATGCAAATGCGTTTATCGACTATCGCCGTATAAAAGCCATGAATTTATCCGAAGACGGTATTCTAGTTATCGATTTAGAACAGCGCCGGTTATTGATCCAGGTCACGCACTTAGACGACCTGGAGAAAATCTATCATTTTTTCCTTGAAAATAAATAAGTTAAAGAAACTCGCTCCATCCTGATTAATTGATAGTGATTATTCTGAGTAATTGAACAGCATGGCTGGGATTTTTTTTGCTTATTATTTCCACACCATTGATGCAACTATCGCCATTATTACCCTCAATAAACGCGTTAATGAAAATAAGTCTCAATTTCACCCAATACCCCGGTGAAATTAAACGTTGTCCGCAGCAAAAATATTATGGTATGGTTGCGCCGTCATTGGGGAGTAGCCGGTTTCTGGGTAGTCATAACCAGAAACGCCCGTATCAACATACTCGTTTCGTCAGCGAAACGTGGTGCGGGCAGCCAGGTAGGTTGGCGAGACCATAGGCACGTAACTCCGTCGTAAGGTTGGGGGTGGGTTGCGTGTATATGGAGCCACCCGGCCGAGACTATTTCAATGAACCTTTCCGCAACTCTTATCCTGGCTTTTGGCATGTCTATGGACGCATTTGCCGCGTCGATTGGCAAAGGTGCCACTCTGCATCAACCCCGTTTTCGCGAAGCCATCCGTACCGGTCTGATCTTTGGCATCATTGAAGCCATTACCCCGCTTATCGGCTGGGGCATCGGGCTGTTTGCCAGCCAATACATCATGGAATGGGACCACTGGGTCGCCTTTAGCCTGTTGTTTATTCTTGGCGTGCGCATGATCGTTGAAGGGGCAAAAAACAAACCGGAAGAAGAGAAGGTCAATCGTCATGGCTTCTGGGTGCTGGTTGCGACGGCCATTGCCACCAGTTTGGATGCGATGGCAATCGGCGTGGGTCTGGCGTTCCTGCAGGTTAATATCCTGCATACCGCAATGGCGATCGGGATGGCAACCATGATCATGGCTACGCTGGGGATGATGGTTGGCCGGTATATCGGCCCGCTACTGGGCAAACGCGCAGAAATTCTTGGCGGTGTGGTGCTGATCGGGATTGGCTTTAATATCCTGCTGGAGCACTTGGGCTACCTGGCTTAATCCCTCCGGCGACGAACAACACTCCCTCACCCTCTCCCAAAGGGTTGGGGTGAGGGGAAACCGGTTAACATTGATGCCACTCAGCCCCGGCGGTACAAACGGATGGCAAAATCCGTCTCGCAGGCAAAGGTGACCATGTCGAGCAAACCTTGCTGCACTTCCGGCGAGGCGCGCCAGGCAAACGGCGTCATCTGCAACAGATTGGCAGCCTGTGCTCCCGGCAGCGTCATCGGATAAGCCAATGGCTCGGCCAATTCACCGCTAAAGCCCTCAAGCTGCTCATCATGCTCCGCATGCAATTGAACCTCCTGATAAACCTGCTGTTTTAGCTGATAAAGATGACGCGGCCCCGGTGACACCGTCACAACCACCCCACCCGGCTTGACGACCCGCGCTAATTCCTCTGCTTTACAGGGTGCATAGATACGTAACACCGCATCGAGCGACGCGTCGGCAAACGGTAAGCGATGGCTGGAGGCCACGCAGAAAGAAACTGTCGGATAGCGTTTGGCTGCCGAACGGATAGCCACCTTGGCGACATCCAGGCCATACACCGCGACGGCCCGCTCCTGAGACAAACGCGCCGCCACGGCTGCCGTGTAATAGCCTTCACCACAGCCAATGTCCAGCAGTGACTGCGGCTCAGTAGGCAAGGTACTGGCTAACAGCTCGGCCACCCGTTGTTGCAACGGCTGATAGTAGCCGCCGTCAAGAAATGCGCGGCGGGCCTGCATCATCTCGGCACTGTCACCCGGCTGTTTCGATCGCTTGTGTTGCACCGGCATTAAATTGACGTACCCTTCTTTGGCACGGTCGAATTGATGGTTATTTTCACAACGCCACTGTTGGTTTGCGAAATCAAGCGGTTGGAAACATAGGGGGCACTGATAAAACATGGATGAGATCCCAGAGAGATATGGCGCGGGTAGTCTAAAGAAGGCTTCAGTGCGATGCAAGGCGGATGCCCATCGGCCACTAGCCAAGTGATTCAAAAGCTGACTACACTGGTAACTATTTTCAGCCACAGGTAAAGCACTTTATGACCGACTATTCCCCGCTCCTCAGCGGCGTTCCTGGTATCGCTCATGGCTTTGGCAATAAAGATGCCCTGCTGCCAACGTCGTTACAACCTTATCTCAGTACGCTGCCTGAGAAGAAGCAGGTACACGGCACGCGCATCATCGATATCCATCAGCCAAGCCAGCAATGTGGCGAAGCCGACGGCTTTTTTACCCGCAAGCCGGGGATCCTGATCAGCGTATTAACCGCAGACTGCCTGCCGGTAATTTTCAGCCGTAAAGACGGCAGCGCCATTGCTGCGGTACATGCGGGCTGGCGCGGCCTGCTGGATGGCATTCTGGAGCAGATGGCCAAACGCATCAGCCTGGAAGACGATACTGCCAACTGGGTGGCTTCCATCGGCCCCGCTGCGGGCGCTTGCTGCTATCAGGTTAATCAGGAGCTGGTCGAACAGTTTCAACAGGCGCTACCCTTGCCAGCAGAGTTGATCAGCCCGACCTACCGCCATCTGGATCTGGCCGCCATCGCCGTAAACAAGCTCAATGCCTTGGGATTCTCCGCGGTCGATCATGCAGGCTCCTGCACCATCTGTACGCTCAACAGCGACCCACGGCAGCCCCAGCGCTTTAAATACACCAGCTATCGCCGCAACAGCCATCGCCGCGCACAAGATCCCAGCCATCCAGGGATTAAAGGCCGCAATCAGTATTCCGGCATCATCATCACCGGTTGAAATTCACCGACGCCGGATACGAAAAAACCCGCACTAAGGCGGGTTTTTTGTTCAGCTGACGCTGATTAGATTGCAGTAACGTTTACTGCAGATGGGCCTTTCTGGCCATCTTGGATTTCGAACTCAACGTTCTGGCCTTCAGCCAGGGTTTTGAAGCCGTTACCCTGGATTGCAGAGAAGTGTACGAACACATCTTTGCTGCCGTCAGCCGGGGTGATGAAACCGAAACCTTTAGACTCGTTGAACCACTTAACTTGACCTTTGATCTTTGCCATCTTGAGTATTTCCTTTGGATTGTTTAAACCGCCCGTAGGCGTTACATAGACAAACTAGAGTCGTTACTGCTTGAGGCACTAAGATAAGGATCGGCAGAGAAGCGGTATTCAACGCTAACGTCTTTACTCAGAACTTCTTTACTGAAAATGCCACACATATACAGAACTGTACCTCGTTTTACCCAAGTGCGTTATCACATACTCTGGAATCGATGGCAAGCCATTTTTAATCACTCATGGACGTGTCGCACATATTTGAAACGGTCAGCAGCAAGATTAGCTTAAATAGGGCGAAAGAGGTTGAAGCCTTGGCTATTTTCTGCTTTGTAAAGAAGTCGCGCTGTACTCCGCGTGGCGCCTCAGTTTTAACAATTCTTTCAACTCAACAGCGAGCGGTTTTGACCACATATAAGCCCCAAACAGGCCAAAGAACGTAAAAAATTTTGAATCTTTATGGAATTTTATATGCAACTATTGAATATCGATGACCGGGGGACAAACGGCCAACTGATCCGACCTTTGGATAGCAAAGCCTGTCATAGCAGGACAGTTCTGCTTTTGGCCGCAACAACAGAGCCGTCCATACAGGCCAAAACGCTCACGCAGGCCAGTGCATAATCATGCAGCGAACCAAATTTGGCCACCAAGAATGTGCAGGTAGACGAAATAGCTGCCCCGCCCTGCGAGTTTATATCCGTAGCTAAGTTAGTAAGGATAAAAACAAATATTAAAAATATCACCCGACAAGCCGGTGGCTATTTCCGCCATAGATTAACAAAATCGCCAATGCATTTTTTTCACTAATCTTGGCATGGCTGTTTTATCCATTACCCGCCGCGAACCCCGCAAAGCCGCACCGCGCCAAGCCCCACCCGATGCAGGACACGCTGTTACCCTCTGACACTCATTAGGAGTTAGAGTTAACCTCAATATGTTCACCAATCTTCAGCGGATAAAAACGATGATGCTCAACCCCAGCTTCGCTCAGTGCCAGGCTGAGTTGCTCAGGCGGTTCATCCAACGACTCATCGGCCAATTCAAAGACGCCCCAATGGATAGGGATCACTCTGGGTTCATTCAATTGCTGATACAGCCTCACCGACTGCTGCGGGTCCATATGCTGCTCTTGCATGAACCATCTTGGGGCATAAGCACCAATGGGTAGAGCCGCAATATCGAACGGCCCCAGGCGGGTGCCGATATCAACCAACCGTTCGCTGTAACCGCTGTCACCAGAGAAATAAAAGCGTAGCGCGGGGTGATGGATCACCCAGCCACACCACAGAGAACGGTTGCGATCCCACGGCGTACGCATACTCCAGTGCCGCGCTGGCGTGGCGTAGAACGTCATCTCGTCCAGCGTCAGACTCTCCCACCAATCCAGTTCGACCACCCGTTTGGCCGGGTAATGGCTGAACCAGCGTTTGAGGCCCAACGGCACAACAAAAGTGGCATTGCGAAAGCGTTTGGTCAGCTCCCTGATGGTTTGACGATCCAGATGGTCGTAGTGATTATGGGAAATCAGCACCACATCTACCGCTGGCAGTTGCTTTACCGTTAGCGGAGGCGGTGTCTTGCGATGTGGGCCGTAGAAACTCACAGGTGATGCCCTTGGCGACAGAACCGGATCGATCAGCACATAGCGGCCCCCCAGGCGCAACAGCAGAGAAGCATGGCCCAACCACCATACGCGGTTCTGTTCGCCGCTCAGATCGGCGGCTTGCCACCAGTTGGCGATAAACTGCTCGTAGCCTGCCTGAGGAGGTTTGGGTAGACCGAGCTTCTTGCGTTCGTCTTGCCAGCGCTTCAGATCCCCGGCCTGGTGTAGCGACGGCTCCGGGTTGCAGAATCCCTGTGGCGTATGATGCGCTTTGCTGGCATCGTAATATTTGTTGGTTATTTTCAACCCATTCTCTCCCTGTAGTACCATAGTGGTGCCGCAATCGTTACAAGATTGCCTACCCAATAGCTTATAGTATCGCAATGACAAACAACTGACCTTTTTGTGGATATTGTTGTCATAGCCAGAGTAAGAAGGCCAAGGTCGCCAAGAACCTGTTAAGCCTTTCTTAAGAACCTTGTGATTTACTTACTAGGACATTCTGAAAAAGGAGGAGTTATGAGCCGGACTGCATCAGGCAAGTCACGCGTTCGTATGGGCCGCTATCGCCGAGCGCTGACTACGCAAGGGCAATACTGGAAAATGTATCTGGCAATGAAGCTGCGCCGGCTACGCATACCGTCACCGTTGCTGTTACTGGCAAGCACCCTGGCAGGCTTTTTTATGCTGGGCCTGCTGATGCTTAGCGTGGTGGTGATTGATGTTATCAGCACCCTGTTCCTGCTGTGCAGAAAGCTGCTGCGGCTGGGGCGCCACCATCAGGGCAACGCCGTCGCCCGTTAACCGTTTGGAGGCGTTGCGGCGCCTCCTACGTGAAAACTACCTCTTGTTACCACCCGCCTTTTTACGCCGGGTCAGCAAAAATCCAACCCACAACAACAGTACCCAAACCGGCATCAACAGTACGGAGATGCGGATCCCTGGGCTGAAGTACATGATCACCAGGATCAACGACAGGAACACCAGGCACAGATAGTTGCCAAACGGATACCATAGCGACCTAAAGCTGGTGATCACCCCTTGGCGATCCTTGGCCGCGCGGAATTTCAGGTGCGCCAGGCAAATCATCACCCAGTTAATCACCAACGTTGAGACCACCAGCGCCATCAGCAAGCCAAACGCCTCGCCGGGCATGACGTAGTTAATCAATACGCCTACCGAGGTGGCCAGCGCCGATAACGCGATAGACAGCACCGGTACGCCACGTTTGTTGACCTTGGTCAGCGCCTTGGGTGCATTGCCTTGTGTCGCCAGGCCAAACAGCATCCGGCTATTGCAATACACGCCGCTGTTGTAGACCGACAGCGCCGCCGTCAGTACCACCACGTTGAGCATGGTCGCCACCAGGTTGCTGTTAAGCGCATGGAAGATCATCACAAACGGACTGCCCCCTTCCACAACCTTGCCCCACGGATAAAGCGACAGCAGCACCGTCAACGAGCCGATATAGAAAATCAGGATGCGATACACCACCTGATTGGTGGCTTTAGGAATGCTACGGCGTGGATCGGCGGCTTCTGCTGCGGTGATGCCCACCATTTCCAGCCCACCGAACGAGAACATGATCACCGCCATCGCCATCACCAGGCCACTGATGCCGTGTGGCATAAAGCCGCCCTGATCCCACAGGTTGCTAATGCTGGCTTCCGGGCCACCGTTGCCGCTGGCCAACAGGTAGGCACCAAATACGATCATCCCCAGGATCGCCGCCACCTTGATGATGGCAAACCAGAACTCGGTTTCCCCATACAGGCGTACGTTCACCAGATTGACCAGGTTAATCACCACGAAGAATACCGCTGCCGATGCCCAGGTTGGGATTTCCGGCCACCAGTATTGAATATAAATCCCTACGGCGGTCAGTTCCGCCATACCGACCAAAATAAACATCGCCCAGTAGTTCCAACCGGACAGGAAACCGGCAAAGTCCCCCCAATACTTATAGGCAAAATGGCTGAATGAACCGGCCACCGGTTCTTCCACCACCATCTCCCCCAGCTGGCGCATGATCAAAAAGGCAATAAAACCGCCAATGGCATAGCCCAGCAGCACGGAAGGCCCGGCCATCTGAATGGTTTGTGCAATACCCAGGAATAGGCCGGTACCGATGGCACCTCCCAGGGCAATAAGTTGTATATGTCTATTTTTTAAACCGCGTTTTAGCGGGGTATCCTGAAGCTGACCGCCCATCTTATCCTCGTCCGGCTGAGTATCCACGCTGCATTGCGCAAGATATCGCCAACCAATAAATAAACCTGCGGGCGTTTTAACACTTAACCTTTCAGGCATCAAGGATTAGGACACAACCCGGTGCCCGATTATCATTAACCGGGCCAGAGGGTTGCAGGAGGTTTGCTACGCCTGTTAGCTAGGCATACCGCACAGTTTGCTGAGGTTACGTGCGCCGATCATCAGCGTCGCCACATAGGATTGACGGCGGGTGATGACCTCCACCGCCACGCGATCGTTTTGATACTTTATCAGGTAGGTTGAGGGCCAGCCTTGTCGGTGCAACCCATAGCTTTTGGCATGACAATCGATCGCCGCATGGGCAATCACTAAATGAGAGAGAGTGGTATCACCTTTGATAATGCGTTTCATAAAACAGTCTCCGTCAGCGACAGGTCCATTGTCAGAATAAGGCGGTGTCTCATCATTACGAGTCATCTACATTATCGACTAATATTTGATTTATTGCGCTTGCTGACTCAATAAAAAACAGATCATTGCGGCACGCAACGGGCTGTGACTACCGGCTTGCCACTCTCCTTGCTGGGTGATCATACTGGCTTGCCACTGTGGCTGGTCACTTTGTTCGGGGGCATTCAGACTTATTTTGTTGGCGCAGATAATCGGCCAGGCATCGGAGGGGTTCTTGCAGTAGTCTTTCCCTTTCACGCCGCCGTAAGGGTACCATTTGTCCGGATTTTCCCCGGTGATTAACGCAATGCTGCGGTTTACTTCGGCGTCGCTTTCTTCGTACCATCTAATCATTGCTGACATCCATCTTTCGTAGAGTTGGCGCTACATTACGATGCCAATACGACAGATTTATGACAGCCTGCGGGCCTTTTACATTATTTCTACTAACGGATGAATTGATTATGTTGCTGGGTCTTAACCACCTGACGCTCGCGGTAAGTGAGGTGGAACGCAGTTTTCGTTTTTAGATAGCCTGATCTTGCTACTTTCTTGATCCCGACCGTCACGCACTGGAAATTCACTGTGGCGATCTGGCAAGCCGGTTGGCAGCCTGCCGGGAGAAACCCTATCAGGGGATGGTGTTTTACTGAAACGGAATGGTGAGAAGGCGATCCGGTTAAAACTGAAACTGAGATAACCGACGTGTCCTTAACCTTCTCACCAAATGAGGTGCGCGATTAACGCTCTGGGATAAACCCTTTATAACTCAGTGCCGGGCTAAGGTCATCATCATAATCGTCAACCGATGCCTTGTCCCCTCGGGCAGTTTGCACCAACGTTTTTAACAGTGCAGTTTGCTGGCGCTGCTGCTCGGCGATTTCCTGCAACAGCTGGATCTGTTCGTTGGCACGTACGCTGGCGCGATTCACGATGAACCAGACCCACAGGCCAAGCAATACAGCCAACACCACAACGGCGGTGGAAATCAGGCCGGACGGGCCAGAAGCTAAATCAAACATGGACAACCCTATCTACTCTACTGCCTCAACCAAGCCGATATAGTAACATTCTCACCAAGGCCAGGGGCAAGTTTGCGAAAAATTGTTATTTCGCCATGTTACCAGGGAACAATACGCGTGATAGAGCAAATGCCCAGAGCAAACTTCCCACCTTGATCGCAATAGCTATCCAGAGCCAGCAGATAGAAAAGTAAGCAGGCAATCAGCGTTGCCGCTATCACCAGCAGTTTTTTACGCCCCAAACCTTAGCAGCCTTATGATTATGTTATTAACCTAATTATCAATATTAGCATAGGCAACTTAAACGAAGTTTAACTGGCCGTTTAGATTTCCCTGCCCATCAGGGCCCGGTTACTCGCGGTTAAACTTCATCTCAATCAGCGCAATCGCTTTTTCAATCGCCCGCTTGGTGATCGGATCGGCCCCGGCCGGGTGGCTGCTAAAATCGATACTCTTGAGCTGGCTGGCCATCTTGTCCCGTACTTCGGTCGGCGCGATCACGTCGATCACATCCAGGATCTGCTTGATAACCAGTTGGCAGGCAACCAGATCGGAAACCAGTTCTTGATCGTTGCTCAGTGCGCTAGACATAATTTTTCCTCTGTTAATTTAAACGCGGCAAAGAATACCACGCCGTTTTGCATTTTGCCGCAGGCGTTCCTGCCTGAATTTTCGGCAATAATACGCATGCCTTGCAAAAACCAGCAGCAGAATTGTGGCCTATACTAGGCTGTGCCTCACACTCAACAGGAGAGCAGTCATGGCAAATCATAATGTAAAATCTTGGGCGACAGTACGTGAAACCTCGGTAGAAATTGCCGAAGCGATCTTTGAGTTGGCCGGTAATGACGAGGTTTTGGCGCAAAAAATTTGGGAAGAAGGCAGCGATGAAGTGTTACCGCTGGCGTTCAGTAAAACCGAAGCTGACCAACTGTACTGGGGCGAAGAAACCATCGAACGTAAAAACGTCTGAGGCCCCTCACCCCAACCCTCTCCCACAGGAAGAGAGGGAGCTGATAGCCTTGGCTCATTTGGAAGTAAAGAGGTCATTTCAGCAAACTCGATCGCCCCTTTGGCCAAGGTGAGTCAGCCGATGATCATGATGGATCACTACACTTTCACTCGGCGATAAAGCGCTCAAGACGATGACGTAGCTGAGCGTTCTCCCTGCGCAACTGTTCAATCTCATCAAGCAGCGTCAGCGCCACCGCAATACCGGGCCAATCCAGAGCCAGTTCGCGTTGCAGACGCTGGGCGCGATTAAACGCCGCCACCGCCCCATCATCAAACAGCCAATCATCCGCCGCCAGATCGCGGGGCTGGATCACTCCCAACCCCACCACCTCGGCCAGTTCGCTTTCCGTTACGCCGGTATGCAGGCAAAACTCGGTAATGGTGAGGGTTATCTGTAGGTTGGCCATTATGCTTTACTCCATTGCGTACGAGGATCGAAGGCCTTATTCGCCTCGGCCAGTCGTTGCCAGAGTGCGGCGCTGTCTGCATCGGGTTTGGCAGGCATGACAATCTTGATCACCGCATACAAATTGCCGGTCTCTTTTTTGCTGACCAGCCCCTTCCCTTTAACACGTAATCGCTGCCCAGTCTGGCTCCCTGCGGGGATAGTCAACAGGATATTGTCCGCCAGCGTGGGGACAGAAACCTTGGTGCCTAACGCCGCCTCCCAAGGTGCCAACGGCAGAACGATTTCCAGATCGTGCCCGATCACCTCAAACAACGGATGCGGTGCCAACTGAATGATCAGGTACAAATCGCCATTGGCTCCGCCAGCAAGGCCTGGCACACCTTGGCCTTTCACGCGGATTCGTTCTCCGTCCGCCACGCCCACCGGGATTTTCACGTTAAGCGTTTTAGCGATCTCTTTTTCTGTCTGACCAAATGCGTTGTACACCGGCACCTTATAGCTCAGGGTGCGGGTTTGCTCAGTGAGGGTTTCCTCCAGGAACAGCGCCACGCCGATCTCAACATCCTGCCCACGGGCAGCACGCGGTTGGCCCTGCTGGCGGCCACGCGCACGCTGGCCAAACATAGAGGAGAAGATGTCGGAGAAATCCTCGGCACCACCATACTCTTCACGCCGGGTCTGGCGGCCGAAGTTGGGTTCGTTTCGATGCAGCCGCATTTGGTCATATTCAGCCCGGCGTTCGCTGTCTTTCAGCACTTCATAGGCTTCTGCGACTTCTTTAAAGCGAGTTTCGGCATCGGCCTCGGTACTGACATCAGGGTGATATTTGCGAGCCAGGCGGCGGTAGGCGGTTTTGATAGCCTTGATATCATCTGAGGGTTTAACCTCTAGAATGGCGTAGTAATCCTTGATTTCCATAATGCTATGGTCTCTTTACTGTGGCCGGAAAAGTGGATAGCGCGTTGATGCATGAGCAAGTTGAGGAGATATGGCTCATTGTAGCGCCATCAAGCAGTTAGTGCAGTATGCGCATCACTTCACGCGGTGATTTAGCGTTTCGGGCTGATTTGTTGCGGAGCAAGCGAAATACCGTGCTGACAAAGTGTTGATGACACGGCCCATATCTAAGCCGGTCACCAAGTTGCGAGTGAATTTCGAGTTAACATTGCAGGTTCCGGTTGCTAGCCAGTTTCAAGGCTCTTTACCTCCCACGCCTTGCGTGTTATTGCCCATCAATACTGGCATTGCCATAAAAGCGGCAACGCCCACGATCACAAAAAGAGTAATAATCACTGTCATTAACATGCGATCACCCCATCAACGTGGCGTTGTTACGGCTGACTCTCTGTTTTGGCTAATTACATTGCTGGCCTGCCTGGACTACTTGGCATTTGCGGTAGCGGGCAATTTCAGATTAGCTGGTTTTTCCGAATGCTGGCAAGTCCTGTATTGAGGCTTTTTTCTACTGGATGTTGAAGAGCTAGAAAAGATCCGGCAGCAGGGCTATGCGGTACGTTACAATGTTACCGAAGTCATCCCCGGCGCACGTGCGATCGCTTGCCCGTCTTGCAGGCCACCTGATGGCGAAGGTCAAAACGATCCCGCTTTAACCGGCACGAAGGTGACAATCCACGGCCTGTAAGGTACGCTAAGTGAGCCTGCCGTAAGCTCTGCGCTGCGGTTTAACGACAAAATCAATTGGGTAAATTTATTGATACAAGAACATCACCTCGCACTCGTCTGCGCACTCAGTAAATGGGTCGAAACCCACTTGGGACGAGTGATCCACCTTGAAGAGCTAGCCGAGTATTCCGGCTATTCACTGTGGCATATGCAGAAGCTGTTCAAAGAAGCGACGGGGATCTCGCTGGGCAAGTATATTCGCGAGCGCCGCCTTGCCGGGGCGGTGTACCAGCTGCGCAGCAGTGAGGCTTCCATTTTCGATATCGCCTTGGATTTTGGTTTCGGTTCCCAATCGCACTTCACCTACATGTTCAGAAAGCGTTTCAACATTACGCCCTACGACTTCCGCCAGGATCTGAGTGTCGCTCTGCATATCGAGCCTCCGCTACATATTATTCACCAGAAGATGGCGTGAGGTGGCAGCGGGTTGTTTAAGTCACTACCAAAGAAACGGCCCCAGAAAGGAGCCGTTGGCTGAGTGTGCTAGCTATGTCAGGGTTGTTGATAAATCAACCAGCGTTACTTTAGTGCTACCGCCACGAGTACAGCAATGCAAACCCAAAACACCGCCGTGGCGATCACAACATGGGATAATCTTGCATGAGAGAGTAATTGACTCATAAACACCTCGCTTACATAGGCAATAGAACTGACAGAAATTTCCGTACAGATTAATCTCAGCTTAACAGGGGTTTGCTATTTACGACAGCTCCCTACTTCAAGGTAAATAACAATATTTGATTAACATCGCAAAAACACTCAAGAAACACATTTGCCACAACAATTTATTGCAACTTAAATATAATTAAAGTGAATTTATTTAGACTGGTTAACCAACCAAGTCAGCAGTTCATATTCTCTGACCATCGTAAGAAAAGACTGTCATAAAACGCGGCGCCCCTTGTTACGCCTAGGCTGTAGCGGCTTTGCCGTGACGGGAAAAACGCAATCCAACGATCGTTGTCTATTTAATGGCATGCCGCCGACGAATAATTCGCCATAACCTTTATTAGTGGTTAAATCGCAGCTGCTGCGTTAAGCCCCAAATAAACCCACTCGTACGGCAAAAATTTTTCATCGTTGAATCAAGGATTGCGATAAACGCAGCTCTGGCTTCAGCCGCCTTTGATGTAACAGCTTTTGGCATCGACCTCTTGAACGCTATGCCGCAGATCGGATAGATACGTGATGCCAAACAAGATCGACACGACAAGCAACACCGAGACCAATAAGGCAATGACCGCAATAAGCTTGGTTTCATCGTGCGGATTGTGTTCCATTTTATCTCCTGAAAACAGTAAGTTACTCCCACTTACTGTGTGATCGTCAACGTAAAAATGATCAATATGCAGCAACCGCCTTCAACGTTGTGATGACCCGTTGCGCATCGTCCATGGTTTTCCTGGTATTGCTTGTCTAGTGGGGTGTTCACACCCTCTACTCTCTCATCGCATGCCATACAGTATTGATGCCAAAAGGGGCATCCTGATATTTAAGCAACGGAAGGTTTTACGCAGGTAATGGTAAGACTTTTCTCGGGTATAAACGCTAACAATTTTCTGCAACAGGGTCAAGACTCTCAGGATAAGTTGCCAGCACGCGGGCAGGAAACATTCATTGAATTTATCTAATTGAGGTTGAGGAGCTTATAGGGGTGGAACATCTGTATGAACGGACTCTGTATAAGCATCGGCTGAGGGGATTTCAGCACAGCGCCCCAGATGGGGCGCCGGATTACGCAGTTTGAAACCCGAGATCGGGCTTCAATTACCTAGATTTTCAGCATCATTGAGGGATGCGCAATACCTGGCCCGGATAGATTTTATCTGGATGACTTAGCATCGGTTTGTTGGCTTCAAAGATCTTGTTGTACAGATTGGCATTGCCATACATCTCTTTGGCCACGGCACTCAGGGTATCGCCCTTCTTGACGGTATAAAAGCGGCTTTCCGCTTCCGATTGCACGACTGCAACATTATCTTCCACGCCGCTAATACCTGCCACGTTACCCACGGCGACCAGAATTTTTTCTTTCAGCTCCTGGCTGATACCGTTCCCGCTGACCACAGCCTTGCCATCAACAACCTGAACATCCACCTTATCCGTATCTGGCAGGCCGCTGTTATCAAGGTGCGCTTTCAGCTTGGCGCTTTGATCTTCAGCGTTACCACTCACCGTATCCCACAGTTTTGCGCCAGCTTCTTTGACGAAGTTAAACAATCCCATATTCGCTCCCGTTAATGATTGGATAGTTAAGAATTTTTAAAACTCATTAAGCTTAGCAGTACAGAACGGAACTGCAATCCTCATAAGGATGATTAAACGCTGCCAAAATTCTGAAAATTCCGTTTTTGTTTGGTTAATTATTGGTTTCTTGTATTAATTAACTAAGTTCAGCCCGATTTTATCTACAATGGTGGTAGGAGCCTTAATGAGGAACGTGATGGGTTATGTACGCTTTGGTGATGTTCGTTTGCTATCTGGATGGCGGTTGCGCCGATATCGTCGTTGACGTGCTGCGTGATGAGCATCAGTGCCTGGTAGCGATGAAAGAACAACGGTTACGCCATGCTGGCTGTTTTCCGATCGAGGACTTTATCGACGGCTTCTGGCTGCCTGCCAGCGAGTATGCCCCTTTGTGATCCCACAGACCAACTGAAAAAGGCAGAGCTTGCGCCCTGCCTTTTGAACCACGTTCCGACACAGGAATGAGGTTTGAGTACGACTTAGAAACGGTAGGTCAAGCTGGCTGCCACGACGTTGTCAGTGTTCAACTTCAGCTTATTATTGTCATTCAACTGGTTGATTTTGTAATCAACGTAGGTGTACATGTTTTTGTTGAAGTAGTAAGTCGCACCGATATCGATATATTTCACCAAATCAACATCGCCAATGGTCTCAATGTCTTTACCCTTTGACTGCAGGTAAGCCAGTGATGGACGCAGGCCATTTTCGAACTGGTATTGCGCAACCACTTCAAAGTTTTGCGTCTTGTTGGCGAAACCAGCGGTACCGTTAACCTTAATCGGTGTCATGTTACGGGTTTCAGCATACATTGCCGCCAGGTAAACCTGGTTGGCATCATACTTGAGCGCGGTGGTCCAAGCCGTGGCGCTATCACCTTTACCATAGGTTCCGTCTTTCTGAGCGCTGGTGCGATTAGAGTCAGAGAAGGCTGCCGCAGCACCAATACCGCTACCGCCGATGTCCTGATAATCCACCGACATACCATAACCGTCGCCGTTCTGCTTGTGCACATTATTGCTATTATGCTCAATATTGCGGCTATTACCGTCATTTTTACCCTGATACTGCAATGCCACATTCAAGCCGTCCACCAGACCGAAGAAGCTTCGGTTACGGTAGGTCGCCAAACCGGTAGAGCGGCCAGTCATGAAGTTATCGGTGAAGGTATAGGTATCACCGCCAAACTCCGGCAGCATATCGGTATATGACTCTACGTCATACACCACACCGTAGTTACGGCCATAGTCAAATGAGCCGTAATTGGCGAATTTCAGACCGGCAAAACCCAGGCGGGTTTTAGTGCCTTCGGTAGCATCAGAGCCATTTTCAGTTTTATTAGCCTGGACGTTGTATTCCCACTGACCATAACCGGTCAAATCGCTATTAATCTGCGTTTCGCCTTTAAAACCAAAACGCACATAGGTCGCGTCGCCATCGGCAGATTTGTTATCGCTGAACAAATGCTTGCCGTTAACACGGCCGTACAGGTCGAGTTTATTGCCATCTTTATTGTAGATTTCGGCCGCATTGGCCATAGAGGCGACGGTGCCAAGAACAACCGCCAGGGCTACTACACTGCGTTTCATCATTTATTTTCCTAGATTTTATTAAAAGCTGCCCGTCACGCCCAATTTATGCTTTGGGCTGTGATTTTTATCATTTTGTTTTTATCTACGCCCCTTAATAAAGCGCCATGTGACATTAGCATCATGAATAAAAACTTAAAATAAAAAAGTTCATGAAACAGTGTGCATAAAGCATGTTTATTTGTAACCAAATATTACAAATAAGGGCAATTATAATACAATGATTTAAATAGACATTTAATGTATAAGCCATAACGTTTACGTTGTTAAGCACCAAAATGGTGCGGCCACGTTTCATTTTGTGTGATTTACCTACGTTTTTGAATAACCACAAAATTAGCATGCTAAGTAATGGCGTTACTTATTTCACACTTTTAACTTATATCAATCTGATTATCGGGAATTGCAAGAATAATCCCATCTCTAATCCGGCTTTTACCCATCGGGGCAAACAATAGCGTGTAACAGGCCAAATAGCCTATCAACTGATTAAATAAATTACGCTATTAAAATTTGAAAGGAAAAAAGTCACCACAGGTCAATTACCTGTGGCGTAATGAACGGGTTGAGATTAAAACAGGATACTACGCGGGACTTCGGTCAACATCATGCCTGCACGTAACCCCAATGCCACCTTGGGATTGGGAAACAGGACCCACTCCTTTTCATGCTGCACCCGATAGTTTTCCCCCGGCTGCTCATACAATAAAGTGCCCTGCGGCAGAGCGGTAAAATTGGCAGTATCGTCACTTAAATAGAGTTTGAACGACTCACTGCGTTTAATCAGTGACCGCTCGACGCGGAACACCCGAATCGGAGCCTGCCCCCGCAAAGGGAGAGATTGCTCACTGACCAGTGCCTGCAGTGCTTTATTGATAGCGGAAAATTGCTGTAGATCGTTGCTGCCAAAGGGACGAGCCTTGCCCAGTTCGAGAGTACAGCTGGCCGCCTGCGTATGCTCGCTGGAAAAGTGGCTGAACGTGCCGCCGGGCGCTTGGTGTATCACCAGTGCATCCAACTCGGCGGCGTCTAGTAACGCCAACATCTCTGGGCTGTAACTCTGTGGTTGATAGGGCAAGATACCAAAGCGTGGCAGCAGCGATCCGCGGATCGCCGTGTGCAGATCGTAATGAAAACGTGTGGCCTGCTCTCCGGCAAAGAAATTGCTGACCGCTTGTTCTAACTGCTGCGCCCGCACCGTTTCGCCAGAGGGCTCAAACTGCTGATAGCGCCCACCAAACATGCGATTCATATCGCTTGCCAGATAACGTTGATTGGTTCGCATCGCAGGTGGATTACCTAACACCACCAACAAGCGCACCGCCAATGGCCGCACGCCTGCGAAGATCTCGTTCACTAGCCGGTCAAGCAGTTCGATCGGGGCCGTTTCATTGCCGTGAATACCGGCAGAAAGCACCACCGCTTGCCGATAGCCTTGCCGCGGGCAGAGCTCCAATAGCCCTTCCCCCAGCCACTTCCAGCGCAGTGCAGCGTTTTCACCCTCGGGGGTGGCGGGTGGCGTTCCAGCCAACGTCAGAGCCAATAAATTGTTCACTATTGCCTCCGGTTACTGTTGGAACGGGTAAACATTACCCAGCCCAAGGATAGAAGTCAGGGCATCCAGTGCCGCACGCCCTTCATGCAGCAGTTGCGGGTCTGCCAAATCCTCTTGTACCAAGCGATCACGGTAATAGCGGTCTACCCAGTCGTTCAGGGTGGCGAATAGCGTATCGTTCATCATCACCCGTGGGTTTATCGCCCTCAACTCAGCACCGTTCAGCGCCACGCGTAAACGCAGGCAAGCCGGGCCACCGCCGTTGCGCATACTTTCGCGCAGGTCAAACACCTTGATCTCGTCAATCGGCCCACCGCTGGCCACCATCTCCGACAGATAATGCCAAACGCCCGGATGCTGGCGGGACTCTTCCGGCACCACGATCATCATCTTGCCATCGGCTTTGGTCAGGATCTGGCTGTTAAACAGGTAGGTCGCCACCGCATCCCCCACGCTGACACGAGAGGTTGGCACCTCTATCGCCACCAGTTCCGTCTCCAGCAAAGCCATCTTACGGCGGATTTGATCCAGCCCCTGCTGTTGGTGCAGAAACGCCTGCTGATGATGGAACAACACCTGCTGATTGCTGACGGCGATCACGTCGTTATGAAAAACGCCCTGGTCGATCACCGCCGGATTTTGTTGCAGAAATACCGTGTGTTGATCGTGCAACTGATGCAGACGGGCAATCGCCTCGCTGGCCTCTCGCGTCTGGCGAGCCGGGTAACGCGTGGGAGCACTTTCCCCGCCAAACTCCTGCTTACCGTAGACAAAGACCTGCACCCCACACTTGGCATAGTCACCCCCAAGGCGGTTATGGTTGGCGGCACCTTCATCCCCAAAGAGTGCCACCTGCGGTAAGGCATCGTGGTGAGTAAAGTATTGCTCATCATTGAAGATGGCACGCAGCACGCTGGAGGTGGTTTCGGCCTCAATCGCGCGATGGAATTTGTTATTCAGATTGGCAGCGGTGAAATGCACTTTACCATCCTGACTGTCTGGCGAAGGCGACACCGTCGCGGCATTGGCTGTCCACATAGATGAGGCCGAACTGAGCGCCGAGAGCAGGCGCGGTGAGGTTCGCATCGCCTGGGCCAGCACGCTTTCGTCGCTACCGCTGAAGCCCAATTTACGCAGCGTGGGGAGATGGGGTCGTTCCTGCGGTGGCAATACGCCCTGCTGGAAGCCCATATCCGCCAGCGCTTTCATTTTCAGCAGCCCCTGCTTTGCCGCCAGCTTGGGGTTCGACACGCTGTTGCGGTGCTGCGTCGAAGCCTCATTGCCAAACGACAGCCCGGCGTAGTGGTGCGTCAAACCCACCAACCCATCGAAATTGACTTCATATCCGGACATTTTTCTCTCCTGTAGACTGCCGAACGATCAGTTAAATATCAGGCCCGGTGACAGGCTGGCTGGCAACGTCAGGCTGGCACTCTCCAGCGAAGCCATCGGCCATGCGCAGTAATCTGCAGCATAGAACGCACTTGGCCGATGGTTGCCAGAAGCCCCCACGCCACCGAAAGGTGCCGCGCTAGAAGCGCCAGTCAACGGCTTGTTCCAGTTGACAATACCGGCTCGCGCCTCCAGCAGCAGCCGTTCGAACTGCTCCCGCTGCGGGGACACCAGCCCAACGGACAGGCCATAGCGCGTGTTGTTGGCAATGCGCAGCGCCTGGTCAAACTGGTCATAACGGATGATCGTGGTCAGCGGGCCAAAGTATTCTTCGTCTGGCACATCCGCCACGCCGGTCACATCGATAATGCCGGGGCTTAATAACGCACTGCCGCTCTCCAGCGATTTCATGGTCAATAAGGCTTTACCGCCCAACGCCAACAGATGGTGCTGAGCTGCCAGCATGTTTTCTGCCGCAGAGGAGGAGATCACCCCGCCCATAAACGGCTGAGGTTCGGCATCCCAACGGCCAATGCGCAGCGTAGACGCCACCTGAACCAGGCGTGTAATAAAAGCATCGCCCTGTGGCCCGTTTTTCACCAAAATACGGCGAGCACAGGTACAGCGCTGTCCGGCAGAAATAAACGCCGATTGAATGGCCAGATTCACCGCCGCGTCACAATCTTCTACCTGTTCAACGATCAGCGCATTGTTGCCACCCATCTCCAGCGCCAGGATCTTTTCTGGCTGACCGGCCAATTGGCGATGCAGGTGATAGCCGGTGCCAGCACTGCCGGTAAACAGCAGCCCATCAATATCGGCACAGCTTGCCAACGCCTCACCGGTTTCACGCCCTCCCTGTACCAGATTGATGACCCCGTCCGGTAATCCCGCCTGCAACCAGAGTTGTAACGTCACCTCCGCCGTCAACGGCGTCAGTTCGCTGGGTTTGAACACTACGCAATTGCCCGCCAGCAACGCCGGAACGATATGCCCATTCGGTAAATGGCCAGGGAAGTTGTACGGGCCAAACACCGCCAGCACGCCGTGCGGCCGATGGCGTAGCACCGAAGCGCCGTCAGCCATTGCAGTTTCCGTCACCCCGGTACGCGCCTGATAGGCCTGTAGCGAAATGCCCACCTTGCCAATCATCGCCTGGACTTCGGTCAAGGTTTCCCAACGGGGTTTGCTGGTTTCACGGCTGATAGTCTCGGCCAGATGTTGTTTATGCTCTTCCAGCAACGCCGCGAAGCGTTTTACCAACTGTTCGCGCTGGGCAAACGGCGTGCGCGCCCAGGCAGGAAAAGCCTCGCGTGCAGCTGCGCAGGCCGAAGCCACGTCGTCAATACTGGCCGCATTGGCTTGCCACAGCGGCAGGTTATCCAACGGATCGGTTTTACTGAACTCTGCGCCCCGACCTGCCAGCCAGACGCCATTAATTAACAATGCAGGATGTGACATTACATTTTCTCCTGAGCTATAAGCTTGATGACCCGCACCGGGCTCCCCTGTTCGACGCCTAGCGCCGCCGCCGTCTCGGCGTTGATACGCAGGCGGTCATCATGCAGTTGGGCATGCACCAACAGGGCGCGATAATGCTGATAGTTATCGTTAGCCACCAGGTACGCCGGGGCCTCGCTGCTGACCAGCGCATCATCCAGTACTACCTTCACCAGTTTGCTGCGCTTCACCGCGCGGATCTCGTCGATCTCGGCTTCCAACGTCGGGCCCCCGTCAAAGATATCGACGTAGCCCTGATAGCGCAGCCCTTCGGCTTCCAGCAGTTTGCGCGCCGGTGCGGTTTGCGGGTGAACTTCGCCGATCACTTTCTGCGCATCTTCGGCCAGAAAGTCGACGTACAGTGGGTGTTTCGGCATCAGTTCGGCGATAAACGCCTTTTGTCCGGTGCCGCTGAGATAGTCCGCCTTGGCGAACTCGATAGAAAAGAAGTGACGGCCAACGCTTTCCCAGAAGGGGGAACGGCCATTTTCATCGGAATAACCGCGCATTTCCGCGATCACTTTGCGGGAGAACTGGTTGCGAAAGGCGGCCATAAACAGGAAGCGTACCTTTGACAGCAGCTTGCCATTCTCGCCATGCCGGTAGTCCGGATCGAGGAACAGCGTACAGAGTTCCGAATGGCCGGTATGGTCGTTGCTTAAAAACAGCGTTGGCACCGATTTATAGACATTCAGCTGTTTTGAGGCATGCACCTGAGTACCCACGCGGAAGCTATACCAGGGTTCGGTCAGGCCAACCGCGACTTCGATCGCGCTCACACCAACGACCTGTTGCCGTTCGGTATCCTCCATCACAAACAGATAGCAGCGATCACTTTGGGGAAGTTCGCCTTGCCAGGTTTTTAACGCCCGCTCAATACGTGCCGACAACGTCTCTTCATTCTGCGGCAAAGAGGTGAGGCCAATACCGGATTTACCGGCGAGCGTCAGCAGATCAGCCAGGTCACGACGCTCTATAGGGCGGATAATCATCATAATGCGAACCTCGGAAGTCATCGGCTGCGCACCGGGCGCAGCCGCCTTGATTAGCTGCAAATCCGCGCCACAGCGCGCGCGAACCGCGCCAGCCCCTCTTTCACATCCTGTTCTGGGATGATCAGCGAAGGCGTAAAGCGCACCACGTCCGGGCCAGCGATCAGGGCTATCACCCCCTCCTCGTTAGCCAGTTGGGTGATCTGCTTGGCTCTACCGGCATATTCAGGATTCAGCGCGCAGCCAATTAACAGACCCGCCCCGCGGATTTCGCTAAAGATCGGATACTGTAGGTTGATTTGCGTCAGCCCGGCGATAAACCACTCAAGACGCTGCTTCACCCCATCGAGCACCTCCGGTGTGTTAATCAGCGAGAACACCACACCAGCCACTGCTGCCGCCAGCGGGTTACCGCCGTAGGTGGTGCCATGAGTACCAACGCCCAGGGTTTTCGCCAGCTTGTCGGTGGTGATCATCGCCCCGATCGGGAAACCGCCGCCCAACGCCTTGGCGGTGGTCAACACGTCCGGCACTACCCCGTAATTCATATAGGCATACAGCGAACCGGTGCGACCTACGCCAGTTTGCACCTCATCAAAGATCAGCAGTGCGCCATGGCGATCGCACAGTTCACGCAACCCTTGCAGGAACTGCGGTTGTGCAGGTACCACACCACCCTCGCCCTGAATCGGCTCAACGATCACTGCGCAGGTACGGTCATTAATCACCTGAGCAGCTGCCGCCAGGTCGTTAAACGGCGTATGGGTAATACCGCCAGGTAATGGCGCAAAATCCTGCGAATATTTTGGTTGGCCCCCAGCTGAAACGGTAAACAGGGTGCGACCATGAAACGCGTTATTGAATGCAACAATCTGGTTCTTTTCTCTGTTGCCACTATCCAGTGCATATTTTCGCGCCAGCTTCAGCGCGGCCTCGTTGGCTTCCGCGCCGGAGTTGCAGAAAAACACCTTGTCAGCAAAGGTGGCATCAATCAGCTGTTTGGCCAGGCGCAACACCGGCTCGTTGGTATAACCGTTGCCCAAATGCCAAAGCTTGCCTGCCTGTTCGACCAGCGCCGCCAACACCTGCGGATGGGCGTGGCCCAGGGCATTGACGGCAATGCCTCCAGCGAAATCAATATAGGATTTCCCCTGCTGATCCCAAACCTGTGAGCCTTCTCCCCGCACCAAAATAAAATCCGCAGGGGCATAAACCGGGATCATCCAGTCGTCGAAAGACTGGCGGGTAACTGCGATTGGCTGTTCCATAATGACCTCATAACGTCAGCAAAGGCTGAATTTTGGCGGTAAGAACCGCTCTGGTGGCGCAAGGGCAGCGAAAAAGCAAATTAACCCTATTATCCGGCGTGTTTTCTGGCCGACGATAATGCTGCTCACCGCCGCCTATTCAGATACAAACCTGTTACATAAAATCGGTTATTTACTATATATGCCGCATTTAACGCCCCTGAGCGGGGAATAAATGTTAATGAGTAGTTAAAATACAGCCCATTTGATAAATAGTGTAGAGCAGCTATCGTGCCAGAACGGGGATTTTGACGGTTTTACTAATTTTTTTCGTTAAAACAAAGGGTTATATTGCATAAATATTCAATAATTATGCATTTGTAATGATTAATGGAAAAAATAGAGCCTAAAATCATCAACGCCGGAGAAATCCTATTCAATCGCAAAATTCTTCCGCTTTTCTGATCCTGCTCGCAAAAATAATTGCGCTAGATGGCGGGATTGGTGCCCTTTTGCACCGTGTTCATGCAATGCGCCCTCATTTAGCGCAGCAAAGCGACGGCAAACCTGGGTGAAGCGCACCTCGGTACAAATTCCTTAACTAAGCGGCATTGCAGGTTACCCCCTTGTCTTTGACTACACTGTTAAGCTACCCCGTACTCAACGTTTAGGATCCCAACATGAGCAAAAAAACCTTTGATGCCAACCAGCCCGCAGCGGTTAAAGACGTAGCCGCCTTTCTGGCGGAGTTAAATGCCAGCGGCGGCAAACCGATGGAACAGATGAAGCCGAAGGAGGCACGTAAGGTGTTGGAAGGCGCGCAACGCAGCGTAGAGGTGGTACAGTGTGAGGTCGAGATCGAAGAGAAAACCATTCACGTGGCCGGTCAGGACATCCTGCTGCACATCGTGCGCCCGCCACGAGTGAAAGGTAAATTGCCGGTATTTATGTTTTTCCACGGCGGAGGTTGGGTATTGGGTGACTTCCCGACCCACGAACGATTGGTGCGCGATCTGGTTTACAGTTCCGGAGCGGTCGCGGTGTTTGTCAATTACACACCGTCGCCAGAAGCCCAGTATCCCACCGCCATCGAGCAAGCCTACGCGGCGACGGAATGGGTGGCGGAATACGGAGAAAAGATCAACGTTGACGGCAGCCGGCTGGCGGTAGTGGGCAATAGCGTTGGCGGTAATATGGCCACAGTGGTCAGCCTGATGGCTAAAGAGCGAGGCACACCGGCACTGCGCTGCCAAATCCTGCTGTGGCCGGTCACCCACGCCAGTTTTGATCGTGATTCCTATCATCAATTTGCCGAAGGCCATTTCCTGACGCGCAATATGATGAAGTGGTTTTGGGACAACTACACCACCGACAAGGCCCAGCGTAAGGAGATCTTCGCCTCACCGCTCAATGCGAGCCAGGAACAGCTGCGAGGGCTGCCACCCGCGCTGATCCAGACCGCCGAGCTGGACGTACTGCGGGATGAGGGAGAAGCCTACGCCCGCTTGCTGAACGCGGCTGGCGTCGAGGTGACCGCCACCCGCTACAATGGGCTGATCCACGATTACGGCCTGTTAAACCCGCTCGCCCAGGTTCCGGCGGTGCATTCGGCTATTCATCAGGCCGGACGTGCATTGAAGCATTATCTGGCCTAGATGACTGAGTTTACTACCGCGCCACCAAAGCCTGAGGCAGGTAGGAATATTGCAGGTTAGCCGACCGTTGAGCGCAGGGATGCTCGATACGAGCCATCCAGGGATGGATTCACGACGCGCATATTCCCACCTGTAGCACTATTCTACGCAGCTAGTTAACCCAGCCCCCGGATCAGCCTAGCCAAGGTCTTGATGGCGGTTTCAAGCCTGTCGCTCCACTCGAAGGAGGCGTTCAGGCGGAAACAGTGGTTGAAACGATCGCCGGTGGTAAACATTCGCCCCGGCGCAATACTGATGCCCTCTGCCAGAGCACGCTGGTAGAGTTCCATAGATGACTGTGTCGCCTCCAGCTCCAACCACAGGAAATAGCCTCCGTCCGGCTGGCTGACCTTCACCGTCGGCGGGAAGTGATGGGCGATCGCCTGATGCATGGCGCTTTGGCGCTGGGCCAATAAACGCCGCAGGCGACGCAGATGGGTATCATAGCCGCCATGCAGCAAATAATCGGCAATCGCCATCTGGGTCGGCACGCTGGTTGAAACGGTGCTCATCAGCTGCAAGCGTTGAATTTGCGGCGCATATCGCCCTGCTGCTACCCAGCCCACGCGAAATCCCGGAGCCAGACATTTTGAGAACGACGAGCAGTGCAAAATCTGCCCGCCCTGATCCAACGCCTTGGCAGGCAATGGCCGCTCGGCGCTGAAATAAAGCTCGCCGTACACATCATCTTCCAGCAGCGAGATCTGATGCTCACGCAACATCGTCACCAGCCGTTTTTTATTCTCTTCCGACATGCTCGACCCTTGCGGGTTCTGGAAATGAGTCATCAGCCAGCAGGCTTTGATCGGATATTGCTCAATCGCCTGCTGCAACGAATCCAGATCGATCCCATGCTGCGGATGAGTAGCGATCGCCACTGCTTTCAGCTTCAGGCGTTCCAGCGCCTGCAACGCACCGTAAAATGCCGGGGATTCAATCGCCACCGTGTCCCCCGGCTGCGTCACCGCTTGCAGGCTGAGGCTTAACGACTCCATCGCCCCGGCGGTGATCACAATCTCATCGGGGGAGACCTGCATCCCATTCAGCGCATAGCGTTGGGCAATATGGCGACGCAATGCCTCGTTGCCAGGCGGCAAATTGGCAAGCGAACTGTGAGGCGTGAATTTCCGGGCTACGCTGCTCAGCGCCCTGGCCAACTTGGGTTGCATAAACAGGGTGGCATCCGGGAAGGCAGAGCCGAAAGGCACAATCTCCGGATCCTTACAGGCTTGCAATACGTCAAAGATAAAGGCGTTGATATCCACCTGTTCGCTCACCAGCAGTTTTTCACCCCGGATGGGCTGTGGTAACGCCTGTGAACGGGCCGCCACATAGTAACCAGACTGCGGCCGCGCTACGATCCAGCCCTGGCTTTCCAGTAGCTGGTATGACTGCACCACCGTCATCAGGCTCAGCCCGGCACGTTTACCACTTTCCCGCAGCGAAGGCAGCTTGTCCCCGGCACGCCATACTCGGTTCTGGATCTGTTCGCGGATCTGCTGGGCGAGCTGTTCATATCTGGTCATACAATTCCAACTGTTATAGGAAAAAGTAAAATAACTGTCACTGTTATCGTTACTCTACCTCATGCTCTACTTAGCGCAAGTTTTAATAAGCAAGTTATCGCTTTCCTAAGAGGTCGATTATGAACAAATCAAGGAGGCTCCATGTTCGGACTTGATGCATTAGAGTTGGCACGGATCCAGTTCGCCTTCACCGTTTCCTTCCATATTATCTTCCCGGCGATCACCATCGGCATGGCCAGCTATCTGGCGGTGCTCGAAGGCCTATGGCTGAAAACCGGCAATCAGGCTTACCGGGATCTGTACCATTTCTGGTCCAAAATCTTCGCCGTCAACTTCGGCATGGGCGTGGTTTCCGGCCTGGTGATGGCCTATCAGTTTGGCACCAACTGGAGCTTTTTCTCCGAATTTGCCGGCAGTATCACCGGCCCATTGCTGACCTATGAAGTGCTGACCGCCTTCTTCCTCGAAGCCGGTTTCCTGGGCGTGATGCTGTTTGGCTGGCATCGTGTCGGCCCCGGCCTGCACTTCTTCGCCACCTGTATGGTAGCACTCGGCACGCTGATATCCACTTTCTGGATCCTGGCCTCCAACAGCTGGATGCAGACCCCACAGGGGCATGAGATCATCAACGGCGTCGTCGTGCCAGTAGACTGGTTCAACGTGATCTTCAACCCGTCCTTCCCTTACCGCCTGCTGCATATGACCACTGCGGCATTCCTGTCGTCGGCCTTCTTTATCGGCGCCTCGGCTGCCTGGCACCTGCTGCGTGGCCGTGATACGCCAGCCATGCGTAAAATGCTGTCGATGGCCATGTGGATGGCGCTGATCGTCGCTCCTATCCAGGCGGTGATTGGCGACGCGCATGGCCTCAACACGCTGAAATATCAACCGGCTAAAATCGCCGCCATCGAAGGCCACTGGGAAAACCCGCCGGGAGAAGCCACGCCGCTGATCCTGTTCGGTTGGCCAGATATGGCACGTGAAGAAACTCGCTTCAAGGTGGAAATCCCCTACCTCGGCAGCCTGATCCTCACCCACAGCCTCACCGAGCAGGTTCCGGCGTTAAAATCCTTCCCACCGGAAGATCGTCCTAACTCTGCCGTGGTGTTCTGGTCGTTCCGGATCATGGTGGGGTTGGGCATGCTGATGATCCTGGCTGGCGTGTGGAGCCTGTGGCTTCGCTGGCGCGGCGGGTTGTATCAGTCCAAACCCTTCCTGTACTTCATTCTATGGATGGGGCCTTCAGGGCTGATTGCCTTGTTGGCTGGCTGGTTCACCACCGAGATTGGCCGCCAGCCATGGGTCGTCTACGGGCTGCAGCGCACCGCTGATGCCGTCTCTGCCCACGGCGACATCCATATGAGCGTGAGCCTGCTGGCCTTTATCGCCGTCTACTGTTCGGTGTTTGGCGTCGGCTACTCCTACATGATGCGTCTGATCCGCAAAGGCCCGCAGGCCCATGAAGGTGACGAGCCAAGCGGCCACGGCACACCGGCACGCCCGCTCTCAGCGGTACACGAAACTTTGGACGACAGGAGCTGAACATGGGTATCGATCTTCCGCTGATTTGGTTTGTGATCATCGTGTTCAGCACCATGATGTACGTGGTCATGGACGGCTTTGATCTGGGCATTGGCATTCTGTTTCCGTGGGTGAAAGACAGCCACGATCGCGACGTAATGATGAATACCGTGGCGCCGGTGTGGGACGGCAACGAAACCTGGCTGGTGCTTGGTGGGGCCGCCCTGTTTGGGGCTTTTCCTCTGGCGTATGCGGTGATCCTGGATGCGTTGGCCATTCCCCTCACCCTGATGCTGTTTGGCCTGATCTTTCGCGGCGTAGCCTTTGAGTTCCGCTTCAAGGCCAAACCGGAAAAGCGCCATATCTGGGACAAGGCGTTTATCGGTGGTTCAATCCTGGCCACCTTCTGCCAGGGCGTGGTGGTCGGGGCGATTATCGACGGCTTCCCGGTGGAAGGACGTGCCTATGTTGGCGGCCCCTTCGACTGGTTCACACCGTTCGCCCTGTTCTGTGGTTTGGGCCTGGTAGTGACCTATGCGTTACTCGGCTGCACCTGGTTGGTGATGAAGACTGCCGGAAGCTTGCAGGCCCGGATGCATCGTTTGACCACCCCGCTGTTGGTTAGCCTGCTGCTAATCTTGCTGGCCGTCAGCGTGTGGACGCCAATCGCTCACCCTGAAATTGCGACCCGCTGGTTCAGCCTGCCGAACCTGTTCTGGCTGCTACCGGTGCCGCTGCTGGTGCTGCTCAGCGCCTGGGGGATCTGGCACGGCGTACGCCACAATGCCCACTATTCGCCGTTCCTGCTGACGCTGTTATTGGTGTTTCTGGGGCTAAGCGGTCTGGGTATCAGCATCTGGCCGCTGCTGATCCCGCCGACCATCACCCTGTGGCAAGCCGCTGCGCCGCTACAAAGCCTGGGCTTTATGCTGGTGGGCGCGCTGTTTATTATTCCGATTATTTTGGTCTACACCTTCTGGAGCTACTACGTGTTCCGCGGCAAGGTGAGCCATGAGGATGGGTATCACTGATGATGAACAAGACGATGAATGAGAACACCGCCACCATTCCCTGGTGGAAACGCGTCGGCTGGTTGGTGGTTATCTGGAGTGCCAGCGTCCTGGGGCTGTTTTTGGTTGCTTCGCTATTCCGCCTGCTGATGACCGCCGCCGGGATGAAGCCGGAATAACGCCTACTGCTTCCCCATCGCCCCCAAAAAACGCTGTTGCATCTGCAACAGCGTTTTCAGATCCAGGCACTGATAATCCAGCCCATGTTGGGCCGCAACCTCGGCAATAATCTTCGCCAGGGCTGGGTAATGCCGATGGCTCCAATGCGGGAACAGATGGTGGGTCAGGTGCAGGTTGGCGCCGCCCAGCCAGTAGCCAACCCAGCGCGGCGTGGCCTGCCAGTCGAAGGTGGTGGCAAACAGATGTTGATACCAGCCATGCACCATCTTGCCCTGCTCGGGAGCCTGATAAAAATTGGCTTTGGCCCAATGGGTACCGACAATCAGCATCACAAACACCAACGACGACAGCATCTGGCTCAGCAGATAGGTCAGCCAGATCGCCGTCGTGCTGACCTCAGGCGGCATCAGCCATAGCGGGATTGCCAACGCCAATGTGAAGTGTGCCAGCTTGCTCAGCAAGAAAACGCCCCAGCCTTTGCTCCCCTGCAACATCATCTTAGGCGTCATGCGCGTTTTACCGGCCCGATCCAACCAGTCAAACAGCCAGATGTAATACGGAAAAGTCAGTGCCGCCACTATCGGCCAGTAGTATTGCTGCAAACGCATAAAGATTTTACGCTGCTGGAACGGCGTTTGCCGCAGCACGCCGTTCGGCTCGATATCCGGATCGTAACCTTCGATATTGTTGTAGGCATGGTGGAAGATAACGTGGCGCACCCGCCAACAGTCGGCGTCCAGCCCCAACGGGATACTGACGGCAAAGTTAAGCCAGTGGTTCAGCCGTGCCTGTTTGAAAAAAGCATTGTGTGAGGCGTCGTGCACCACGTTCACCGTCAACATCATGGCAGAGAAAATAAAGCCAACGTAGCAACCAAAATAGGCCCAGGCGTTTTGCTGCTGCAAACTGAGTGCATAAAAGCCCGCGCACAGCAGGATCAGCAGCAACACCTTGGCGAACATCCCGCGGTCGGCAAAGCGGTGGTCGCACCGTTCCGCCAGATAGGCCTGGCTACCACGCATCAGCGCCAGATGAATATCGCGGTTCTCCCGTTGGAACGCCAAGGGCCGCAGCGGCGTGGTGTCTGGCATCTTCATAGAGGCTGTTGCCCCATCGTACGTAGGAAACGTTGCTGCTGTTGCAACAGTTCGCGATAGCCGATGCAGCGATAATCCATGCCATAGCGTGGCGCAAGCTCGGCCAGTATGGCGGCCAGCGCCGGATAATGGCGGTGATTCCAGCCGGGGAACAGATGGTGGGTGAGATGATAATTCAACCCGCCGGTCAGGTGATGCAGCCACTTTGGCGAGGTTTCCCAGTCGCAGGCGGTGGCAAAGTTGTGCCGATACCAGCCCTGCGGCATTTGGCTCCCCTCAGGCACCGGGTAAAACTCAGCCTGCGCCCAGTGGGTACCCAGCAGTAAGAACACCACCAGCAGCGAGGCCAGCATCTGGCTCAACAGATAAGCGATCAGCACCGTTTGCCAGCCAATGCCGTGTTGCTGGCAAACCACCAACGGGATCACCAGCACCACCACGATGTGGCACAGTTTGCTGGCAATAAACACTGCCCAGCCCTTGCGCCCAGCCAACACACCCTCGGCGGCCAACGGTGTTTTGCCCAACCGGTCTGACCAATCAAACACCAGCGCAATATAGGGCAACGACAAGGCGGCAATCAGCGGCCAGTAAAGATACTGATAGCGCATGTGCGCTCGCCATTGCTGGAACGGCGTCTGGCGGAAAAAGCCGTTCTCTTCGGTGTCCAGATCGTAATGTTCAACGTTGGCATACACATGGTGATAGTTGACGTGCCGCGTCCGCCAGTAATCTGGATCGACCCCCAATGGGATCGTCACCAAACGCCCCGCCAGGCGATTCACCCATGGAGTCCGGGCGAACGCATTATGCGAAGCGTCATGATTGACGTTGACGTTCAGCAACATGCCCATCATGACAAAGGTAAAGTAGCACAGCATAAACGCCAGCCCCTGCTGCTGCATCAGGCTGAGCAGGTAAAACCCCACGCACAATAACAGCAGGACGATAGCCTTGGCCCAACGGGCCACATCGGCAAAGCGGTGATCGTTACGGCCGCTCAGATAAGCATGGGCCCGGCGTTTCAGTTCACGATGAAACGCCTGTTCCCCATCAGCAGGGAAAGAGAGTGGCGGCAACGGATCAGCCATGTGCAGCCTCCTTCTGGCGTCCCCAGCCAGCGGCGACGGCGCAGCCATGCATGGCAATGCCGCAGGTCATCAGCCACCAGTAAGGTTGGTGCCAATCCAGCGCCAGCAGCAACAGCAGTGGAGCGGCCAACGCCACCAGCAACCAGACCTTTACGCCCCAGCTACGGCCTTCTGCAATCCCACCCAGCGCCACCGCGCCTACCGCCAGCAGCATAAACAGTGCCGCCTGCTCGCCGGTCAGGCCGTTGTAGCCGTACCCGAAACGATACACGTAACCCAGTACCAGGGCGAACAGCAGCAACGCACCACTCACCATGCACCAGGCGGAGCTGCGGAAACGGGCACTTTTGGCCGAGGGTTTGAAAGGCAGTTTGAAGTAGCGTAAAAACGGCTGATTACTGGCCCAGAACGGGTTAACCGAAGATTTTTCCCCGCGTACGCCATAGGCGAAAGGCTCGGTCGGCAGCGACGGGCCAAAGGTGCCAAACAGCTTGTCCCAGAAGATAAAGCTACCGCCAAAATTACGGTTGCAATAGGCCAGATCGTTGACGTGATGCACCCGATGGTGCGCCGGAGTAACGAAGATTTTTTCCAGCAAGCCCAGTTTTGGGGTCAGCGCATTATGGTTAAACAGCTGAATGCCGTAATGCAGGATCGATACGGTGATAAACACCGAAAGCGGCACACCGGCCAACGCCAGCAGCATAAAGAACGGGATCGACGTTAATGACGAATACCACGAGTTACGCACGCCTAGCGAAAGGTTGAAATGCTCGCCCTGGTGATGTACCACATGCACCGCCCACAGCAAGCGGAAACGGTGATGCAGACGGTGTAACCAGTAAAAACCAAAGTCCCACGCCAGCAGGGCAAACAACCACACCAGCGCGACAGGCCAGCCATCTACCAGGCCCAGGCTGTAATGGGTCGCCACATAGCCATAGCAGAAAATCTCCAGCCCCCGGAACAGCCACAGCATGATATGCCCGGAGTTGAGGTTGAAGATCACATCGTGCCAATCAACGCTGCCCCGGTTGCGCTTTTGCAGCCACAGGGCTTCACCCAGCACCACACACAGCATAAATATTATCGGTATTACCAGATCGGTCATGGTCGCTCTCCCTGACGTAAATCACTGACAATCCATCTAACATGCTGGCAGGCATAGCCGACGGCCACGGCCAACACCGCCCCACTGAGCAAATCCACCAACAGGTGACGGCGCAGTTGCAGGATTGAGAAGGCAATCGCCAATCCCCAAACCGACAACAGTATGCTGCGCCATTTTTTCCGACTGTCCGCCACGGCCCACACGGCCAAGGCCGTCAAGGCTATATGCAAAGAGGGTAAGCAGTTTTGTTTTGAATCAATCCCGATCAATACCGCCAGCATGGTAGAGCTGAGTGAACTGCCCTGATCGACCGGGTAGTCCATCGTCGTCGGCCACAGCAGATAGATGGCCCCCGCAACAATAGCGGCAAGCTGCATTGAGCTTCTAAGCCACTTGATCCGGCTCAGCGGGCACAGCAGATAACACAGCGGAACGATCAGGAAAAAAGACAGGTATAGCCAGATGGCATGTGGGCTGAAGGGAATGGCGCGATCCAGCCAACTCGGCGTCAGCTGATAACCCGCGCCTTGCCATCGGTCAGTAGCGTTATAAATCAGGCCAACAAAGCCCCAGCCCAGCAGCATTTGCCATAGGCGATAGATCACCTCTTTCATGGTGCCTCCGGCAAACGCACGATGCGACGGCGTTTAGCATCGAACTGCGGCATGATACTTTGCGCGGTCAGTTGCCACTCCAGTTGCTGCACCGCGATACCTTGCTGGGCAAACAGCGCAATCAGTTGCTGCTGGCAATGTTCCAACTCGGCAGGGCTACAGTCAGCCTTCAGGTGCAGCCGTTGGCTAGTTAACTGGGTCAGGCGATAATCCGCCACAGCGGGCAACGCGTTGGCAATCACACGGCGGCACAGATCGGCAAAGACTCGCTGCGCTATGCCCTGCAATCCTGGCAGCAAAAGTTGATCGTCACAGCGCCCTTCAATCCGCTCCAACGCCATGCTGGCCTGGCCGCATGGGCAAGGCTCCACACGCCGTACCAAAATATCATCCAGCCGATAACGCACGATCGGCTGCGTACGGCGAATAAAGTCGGTGATCAGCGGGGTAAAGCGCTGCTCGTCGATCCACTGTGGTTCCACGTGAATAAACTCTTCGTTCAGATGCAAGGTGCCGTGGCTACAAGTGGCAGCCAGAAAACCTTCGGTAGCCTGATAGACTTCACCCACGTCGGTAAATACCCGCTTTAGCAGTTGGCGATCCTGCGGCTCCAGCACCTCGGCCACCGAGATCACCTTTTTCACCTGTAGTCGTAACTCGCCCCGCTCGACCGCATTAGCTAACGCGCACAATACCTGCGCAGGTGCGACCACAATGGTGGGTTGCTCCCGCTCAATCTGCGGTAAGTGCTCGGCAAAGGGAGCAAACAGATCGTAAAACGTCAGGCTCAACCAGCGGTTGTTGACGCTGTGATACAGATTGTTGTCCGCACGCAGAAACAGCGCGACTCGCTCACCGGCAAACACGCCTTGCGGCAGCATTTTTGCCAGCATGCCGCCAGCCCAGATCTGCTGCTCCTGCGGGCTGACCACAAACACGCCGCGCCGCCCGGAGGTGCCGGTCGATAGGCCTACGCTGTATTTGCCGACTTTAGGGGTAAAGTCGCGATCGGTTTCGCTGCGTGCAGCGCAGGCCAATAGCGTCTCCAGTTGCAGCCCGGCAGTATTCATCCGATCAAAATGCGTCATCATGATCGCTTTATCCATTTCCGGCCATTCGCTCAACGGTAACAGACAGTATGGCCGGAAATACGGGCTATACGCCAATACCCGGCGGGCGAAGCGTTTCAACTGGCGCGCCTGGTACGCTTCAAGTTCTGCCCGCTCGGTAAAATGCAGTTTTCGCGCCCGCAGGTAGTGCCACAGCGTCATCAACGGGATCATAAATCCCCCTCATGGCACAGCAGGATCTTCGCCGCACCGCCGTGATGCAATTGGTTGAGTGCCTCAAGGGTTTGGTAGTAGCTACGCGGGTTATCCATGATCAAGTTCGCCAGCCGCGAAGGGCCACGCAGTTGCTGATAGTTCAGCGGCGACCAGGCGGCATCGCTTGCCAGCAGCGTCCAGCCGGCTTCGGTTTGGACAAAGGCACCAAGATGGCCCGCAGCATGACCTGGCAGAGGCACGATGAGGATTTGCCCATCGCTGCCTGGCAGCGCATACCCCTGCTGGAACGGTGCCAGTTCGGCTGGCAGACTCTGTCGTGGGAATGACTCCACAAACTGCAATGCGGATTCAAACTCCTCAGGGATCAACCCCGGTATAAATGCCCGCTTCAGGGCGGCAAAGCCACGCAGCTCTCGAGTTTGCTGCCAGCCATCGCCGGAGCAAATCATATTGAGACTGCTGAAATCACGCAAACCAGCGATATGATCAGCGTGAAAATGAGAAATAATCACCGCCTCGATATCACCTACGCCCACCCCCCGGCTACGCAATTGTTCGAGCAGCGCCTGCTGTGGGTTGAAATAGGCTGGCGTAATCTGGCTATACAGCCGGAAAATACCGCTGGCGGTGTACTGCTGAAAATAGCTGGCATAACCGGTATCCCATAGCCAGCGTCGCTCGCCCACCTCCAGCAGATAGGCGCGGGAGGGAAATTTGCAGCTCCGCATCGGCGAACCACGCAGCGCCATGCAGCCAAGGTGAGTGCAATAGCCGATTTCAAAGGTGGTGATATTAGCCATGCGCCGCCATCCCCTGCTGTTTCATCCATTGCCCGGTCAGCTCAATGCCCTGCTCCAGGCTATAACGCGGCCGGTAGCCCAACTCTTCAATCGCGCGGCTGTTATCCAGCGTCATATCAAAATAGGCGGCCGCCGCGCTGTAGCGCGTCAGCATCGGCTCTTTGCCGGTAAAATGGGCTATCAATTCCATGCCACCTGCCACCGCCCACAATAACCGGTAAGGCAATGCCTGCACCCTATATTGCCAGCCTAGCTGTTGGGCCAGCAGTTGGTGCAGCATATCCTCCAGCCGCTGCGGCTGTTGGTTGGTGATGTTATAAATGCCGCCGGAAGGCAAATTATCCCGGTTGCTGGCCAGATCCATCGCATGCACTACGTTGAGCACAAAGGTCAGATCCAGATAAGCTCTGCCACCACCTGGCAGGCGCAGAACACCTTTATCACGCCGCATCTGGGCCAGGATCCTGGGTACGATCACTCGGTCATGCGGGCCAAACAGGCCGCGCGGACGCAGGATCAGGTAGGTGGTTTGCGGATAGCGATGCAGCAGCCCGCCAATGCTCTGCTCGGCAGCATACTTGCTGGCAGCGTAATGGTTGGCAAATCGGCGGGCAGATTCACTTTCGGTGATGTTGTGATGATGTTTGAAGTCAAAATAGATCGCTGGCGTCGAGATATGGATAAAGCGTTTTACGCCGCAACGCCCGGCTACTTTGGCGAGTTTTTCCGTGACATAAGTGTTGGCCTGGAAAAACACCCTGCGATCGCCCCATGGAGAAGATTTAGCGGCGCAATGCCAGACGATGTCATAACCTTTCATCAGTTGTTCGCACTGTTCCGTCCCGGCACGGGTCAGATCCAACGGGGTAAATTTTGCCCCCAGCGCCACCAACTCACGGCCAACGTCCTCATCGCGCCCGGTGGCATGCACCTGATGCCCAGCAGCCAATAACCACTCGGCCGCATTGCGCCCTAACCCACTGGTTGCTCCAGTTACCAAGACTTTCATGGCAGCAGCACCATGCCGCCCAGGGTCAGCCCAGCAGCGGTGCCAATCAGCATCACCGGCAGATTGGCATTCAGCCTGTCGGTGATCGCCGCTTCATGTAAAGCGGAAGGAATTGACGCCGCTACCTGGTTGCCCCGGTAACGATAGATATCCACCAAGGCCTCTGGCGCCACATGCAGCCTTTGGCGCATATGTTCCAGCGAGAGATGGCTGGCCTGATGCGGCACTACGGTGGCAATCTGTGGCAAAGTAAGCCCTGCAGCGCTCAGCAAGCGCTCAAGATAACCTTCGATCAGCGCTGAAGCCTGGCGGAACAGTTGCTTGCCCTTCATGTGGAATAGGAAATCGCTGTCGTTCATCCCGGCTCGCGGGTTACGGCGTGTGCCACCAGCACGGATTTCACACAAATCGCTGCCTTCCGGGTAGGTTTCCATCAGGTAGGACAAAATGCCGCTACGCCCATCACCGCGTTCCACAATGGCACAAGCGGCACCATCGCCAAAAATCAGTGAGGATTCTTCATCTTCCCAGTTGATACCGCGCGAGGCAATATCGGCAGAGACAATGGCAATACGCCGGTAAACGCCAGCGTTGAGTAGCCCAGCCGCCACCTGCAATGCGCTAATAAAGCTGACGCAACTGGTATTGATATCAAAACCTGCGGTACCTGAGGGTAATCCGGCGATTTTAAGAATATGCGCGGCACTAAAGGGTAATGCCTGTACGGGAATAGCCGAGGCCGAGATCAACAGATCGATGGAGTCACGCAGGATAGCATGGCGAGCCAGCGCATCATCTAATGCGGCAACGGCCAGTTCGGCCTGGCTGGCCTGATTGCTGGCATGAAAGCGATGAATAATCCCCGAGCGTTTTTCTACATAGCCGACGGGTTTGTTCAATTGCCGATCCAACACCGAAGATTCGATGCAGCCGGGAGGCAAAGCCGCGCCGGTCGCGATGATTTTCAGCGGCAGTACGGGGTGGGACAGGTTATCAATGGTCATAGGTGTTCAGTCTGCTTATCCCTAACTCGTTTGGCTTAGCATCCCGCGTAATTAATCAATCGATTTACGCTATTTTGATCTAGCCCTTATTTAACATCAGCATAATGAAAATCCTAACAGGAATTTTTACTGATTGATTCCGTTCGTTTAACTAACCTGGTAAACCATGCCGTTAACCTAATGGCACAGCGTAAATCAACGCCGAAAAGAGATCTATAGGAATAAACTATTCGCCTTGCTCTGGGAAACCAAGGCTGGTCACATTATTCACTACTAAAGAACAACTGATATCGTTGATTAACTATATGTTGCAGGTAGGAAGCACGGCTAATCCGTGAGTTGGCCAAGCGTACACCACGGCATGAGGAGGAATTGATGACTATTGCAGAATATCTCGAGCAAAAAGGCTTTGAGAACGGTCTTCAAAAAGGTATCGAGAAAGAGCGGGAAACAGTTCTGAAAATTGCGAGTGCCATGCTGGCTAAAGGCTTTGACCAGACGATGGTAATGCAACTCACCGGCCTTTCCACGGAAGATTTGGTAGAAATCAGCCAATAAATAGCAAAGCGGCAACGTCCATCAGACCTTGCCGCTGGGTAATGCAGGAACTAACGGCGGTTACGCACCAACTGGTAGCGGCGAGTCAGATATTCCACTGGCACGCTCCAGATATGCACCAGGCGGCAGAACGGGAATATCAGGAACAGTGTCATGCCGAGCACGATATGGATCTTGAATATCAGTGCAACCCCTTCCAGGTGCTGAGCCGCGCCGCCATGGAAAGTCACCACCGCTTGCGCCCAAGCCACCAGCTTCAGCATCTCGCTGCCGTCCATATGTTGGGCAGAAAACGGAATGGTCAACAGCCCTAGGCACACCTGCACGACCAGCAGCGTCAGGATCAGGATATCCCCCACGCTACTGGTGGCGCGGATGCGTGGGTTGGTCAAACGGCGCTTCAATAACAACACGCCACCCACCAACATCATCACACCACAAGCCCCACCGGCAAACATCGCCATTTTCTGCTTCACGGCGATTGGCAGGAAAGATTCATACATCCAGTGCGGCGTCAGCATGCCGAGGAAATGCCCGGCAAAAATGCCCAGAATGCCAATATGGAACAGGTTGGAAGCCAGCCGCATGCCCTTTTTATCCAGCATCTGGCTGGAGCCAGCTCGCCAGCTATATTGCCCGTAGTCGTAGCGTAGCCAACTGCCGATCAGGAAGATCGCCCCGGCGATATACGGATAGATATCGAAGAAGAAAAGCGTCAGAAAATGCATGATTAGCGTCCTTTGGTTGCCGTGGTCATTGAACCCACATCCAGATACTGTGGCGCTACCGCGCCAGCAAAGCGCCGCTGGTGGGTTGCCTGCTGCGCCGAAGCACAGCCCTGCTCACTAAGGAACTTTATTTGCTCTTCTTCCCAGACGGCATCCAGCGCCTGTGGCGTGTCGTCCCTGGCTTCATCTGCCACCTGATCCCCCAGACTGGTGCTGGTCACTGCGGTACCAGACAACGCCAGCAGCAGATCGAACAACACAGCATACGGGCTTTGACGCTGCTGCAAGCGAGCCCCCAGCAGTGCCAGAATAGGGGCGATATCCTGCAATCCACCTTGAGCTTCCTCTTTGTTGCAGCTAGCCAGATACTCCAGATACAGCGGCAGGAAGTCTGGGAGTTCGCGGCTGTCGATCTCCAGCCCGGCTTCGCGGTATTGCGCCATCAGATCGACCATCGCCTGGCCACGATCGCGGGATTCACCGTGAACGTGTTCAAACAGCAACAATGAGGTTGCACGGCCACGATCGAACAGCTCGCAATACTCCGCCTGCACATCCAGCAACGGACGGGCGCAGAAGCGGCGGATAAACATAATCAGTTGAGCACTGTGATGTAAATCCAGTTCACAGGCTGGTTCCAGCGCTTCCACCAGCTCTTGCTGATGGTCAAACAACGCCTGCTCAGGATAATCCAGCAGGCGGGCAATAATTCGCAGAGCGATCATGAGGCATCCTCCTTGCGCGGGGTTTTCTGCGTCACGTCGATGGCATCGATGCGGCGGCTATTGAACAGGTTGAACTTGCTGTCGCTGCCGTGGCAACCGTCGCCAAAGCTGAAGCCACAGCCTTTGCTTTCCGGGAAGGCTTCGCGCGCCAGTTCACGGTGGCTGGAAGGCACGACAAAACGGTCTTCATAGTTAGCGATCGCCAGATAGCGATACATCTCTTGCGCCTGCGCCTCTGTCAGCCCCACCTGCTCCAGCGCGCTGGTATCCACCACGCCGTCCACAGTTTCTGCCCGCTTGTAGTGGCGCATCGCCAACATTCGTTTCAGCGCCAACAGCACCGGAGCGGTATCCCCGGCGGTCAACAGATTCGCCAGATATTGCACCGGGATGCGCAGGCTTTCGACGTCAGGCAGTACGCCGCTATGGGCCAACTCACCGGCATCGGCAGCCGACTGGATCGGAGACAACGGCGGCACGTACCACACCATCGGCAAGGTGCGATATTCCGGGTGCAGCGGCAGCGCCAGCTTCCAGTCCATCGCCATCTTGTAAACCGGCGACTGCTGCGCAGCCTCAATCACCCCTTGCGGAATACCGTCTTTCAGCGCTTGCTCAATCACCGCCGGGTCGTGTGGATCGAGGAAGATATCCATTTGGCTCTGATACAGGTCTTTATCGTTCTCTGTCGCGGCCGCTTGTTCAATGCGGTCGGCATCGTACAGCAGCACGCCGAGATAGCGGATACGCCCCACGCAGGTTTCCGAACAGACGGTCGGCTGGCCAGCTTCAATCCTTGGATAACAGAAGATGCACTTCTCGGATTTGCCGCTTTTCCAGTTGAAGTAGATTTTCTTGTACGGGCAGCCGGTCAGGCACATCCGCCAGCCGCGACATTTATCCTGATCGATCAGCACAATGCCGTCTTCGCCGCGTTTATAGATCGCACCGCTCGGGCAAGTCGCCACACAGGCCGGATTCAGGCAGTGCTCGCACAGGCGTGGCAAATACATCATGAAGGTGTTTTCGAACTGGCCGTACATCGCCTTCTGCATGTTGTCGAAGTTTTTATCCTTGGCACGCTTGTCGAACTCGCCGCCGAGGATCTCTTCCCAGTTTGGGCCACTTTCGATCTTGTTCATCCGCTGGCCGGTGATCAGCGATCGCGGGCGGGCGATCGGCTGATGCTTGCCCTGTGGGGCGGTATGCAGGTTTTGGTAGTCGTAATCGAACGGCTCGTAATAATCGTCCAACGCGGGAACGTCCGGGTTGGCAAAGATCTTCGACAGCAGGCCAACGCGGTTACCCATGCGCGGCTCCAGCTTACCGTTAATTTTGCGTATCCAACCGCCCTTCCACTTATCCTGATCTTCCCAGGCATTGGGATAGCCGATGCCCGGCTTGCTTTCCACGTTGTTGAACCAGGCGTATTCCATGCCTTCGCGGCTGGTCCAGACGTTCTTACAGGTCACCGAACAGGTATGGCAACCGATGCACTTGTCCAGGTTGAGCACCATGCCAACTTGCGAACGAATTTTCATTTGGCTTTCTCCTGCTGGCTGCCCTGTGCGTAGTCGTTACCTTCGCCGTCTAACCAGTCGATATGGTCCATTTTGCGCACCACCACAAACTCATCGCGATTCGAGCCGACGGTGCCGTAGTAGTTAAAGCCGTACGCCAACTGCGCATAGCCGCCGATCATATGGGTCGGTTTCGGGCACACGCGGGTCACCGAGTTGTGGATCCCGCCGCGCTGGCTGGTGATTTCCGACCCTGGAATGTTCACGATGCGTTCCTGCGCGTGATACATCATGGTCATGCCCGACGGAATACGCTGGCTGACCACCGCACGGGCAGTGAGCGCGCCGTTGGCGTTGAAGGCCTCGATCCAGTCGTTATCTTCAATGCCCAGATCTTTGGCATCGTCCTCACTCAGCCAGACGATTGGCCCGCCGCGTGACAGAGTCAGCATCAACAGGTTGTCGCTGTAGGTGGAGTGAATGCCCCACTTCTGGTGCGGCGTCAGGAAGTTCAGCGCCTTCTCTTTGTTGCCGTTCGGTTTTTTATTCAACAACGGCTGCGCGGCACGGGTGTCGATCGGCGGGCGATAGACCAACAGACTTTCCCCGAAGGCACGCATCCACTCATGATCTTGATACAGCTGTTGGCGGCCGCTCAGGGTGCGCCACGGGATCAGCTCATGCACGTTGGTGTAGCAGGCGTTGTAAGAGACATGTTCGTCCTCCAGGCCAGACCAGGTTGGGCTGGAGATGATCTTGCGCGGCTGGGCCTGAATATCGCGGAAGCGGATCTTTTCATCTTCCTTGTTCAGCGCCAAATGGGTGTGATCGCGCCCGGTGATGTTGCTCAGCGCCTGCCAGGCTTTCACCGCCACCTGCCCATTGGTTTCCGGTGCCAGCGACAGGATCACTTCCGCCGCATCAATGGCACTTTCGATCTTCGGCCGCCCGGCTGCCGGGCCTTCGGTCTTCACGTAGTTCAGCTTTTTCAGGAAGTCGACTTCGGCCTGGGTGTTCCAACTGATGCCCTTGCCACCGTTGCCAAGCTTGTCCAACAGAGGGCCAAGCGAGGTAAAGCGTTCGTAGGTCGCGGGATAATCGCGCTCGACCACCATGATGTGTGGCGCGGTTTTACCGGGGATCAGCTCACACTCGCCTTTCTTCCAGTCTTTCACTCCATAGGGCTGCGCCAGTTCGGCAGCGGAGTCATGCTGGATCGGCAGCGTAACAATGTCGGTTTCCTGGCCCAGATGGCCAACGCACACCTCGGAGAACGCTTTGGCGATACCCTTGTAGATCTCCCAGTCGCTCTTGGAGTCCCAGGCAGGATCGACAGCCGCAGACAGCGGATGAATAAACGGATGCATATCCGACGTATTCATATCGTCTTTCTCGTACCAGGTAGCGGTAGGCAACACGATATCGGAATACAGGCAGGTACTGGACATGCGGAAATCAAGCGTCACCACCAGATCTAACTTGCCTTCGCCGCCGTTATCCAACCACTCGACTTCCTGCGGTTTTACGCCGCCTTGCTGGCCCAGATCCTGGCCCTGGATGCCATTCTCGGTCCCCAGCAGGTATTTGAGCATGTATTCATGCCCCTTGCCGGAGGAACCCAGCAGGTTGGAGCGCCAGACGAACAGGTTACGCGGGAAGTTCTGCGGGTTATCCGGCTGTTCGGCAGCAAAGCGGACGTTGCCCTGTTTCAGGCTCTCCACGGTGAAATCCAGCGGCGTCTGACCGGCCGCTTTAGCCTGAGCGGCCAGATGCAGCGGGTTGGTGTCCAGTTGTGGGGCCGATGGCAACCAGCCCATGCGCTCGGCACGCACGTTCAGGTCGATCAGGCTGCCAGCAAACTGGCTCTTGTCCGCCATCGGTGACAACAGCTCTTCGGTGCCAACCGTCTCATAGCGCCATTGGCTGGAGTGGTTGTAGAAGAACGAGGTGCTGTTCATATGGCGCGCAGGCCGTTGCCAATCCAGGCCAAAGGCCAGCGGCGTCCAACCGGTTTGCGGGCGCAGCTTTTCCTGGCCGACATAGTGCGCCCAGCCGCCGCCGCTTTGGCCAACGCAACCGCAGAAGATCAGCATGTTGATCAGCCCGCGATAGGTCATGTCCATGTGATACCAGTGGTTGACACCGGCCCCAACGATAATCATCGAACGGCCGTGGGTTTTCTCGGCGTTTTCGGCAAATTCGCGCGCAATGCGGATGATGTTATGGCGTGATACGCCGGTGATCTGTTCCGCCCAGGCCGGCGTATAGGCTTTGACTTCGTCATAACCGTTGGCACAGTTGGCATCATTCAGGCCACGATCCAGACCGTAGTTTGCCAGCGTCAGGTCGTAGACGCTGGTCACCAACGCCTGGCTTCCGTCCGCCAGTTGCAGGCGTTTTACCGGCAGTTTGTGCAGCAGGATGTCGTCCAGCGCCACGCTGTTGAAATGCTCACTCTCGGCACCGCCAAAGTAAGGGAAACCAACGTCAACCACCTCATCATGGCTCCCTAGCAGGCTGAGTTGCAGCTCCACATCCTGTTGAGCTTTACCTTCACGCTGCTCCAGGTTCCATTTACCCTTCTCACCCCAACGGAAACCGATAGACCCCTGTGGTGCCACCAGTTCACCGCTGGTCTGATCCAGCGCGACGGTTTTCCACTCTGGGTTGTTTTCCTGACCAAGGCCATCCACAAGATCGGCGGCGCGCAGCAGGCGACCAGCGGCGTAATAGCCTTCGTTACGCGGCTCCAACAGCACCAGCATCGGCATATCGGTATAGCGACGCACATAGTCGCGGAAATAACCGACCTCACGATCCAGATGGAACTCTTTAAGCATCACATGGCCCATCGCCAGCGCCATTGCGCTATCGGTACCCTGTTTCGGGTTCAGCCACTGGTCGCATAACTTGGCCACTTCCGCGTAGTCTGGCGTCACCGCGACGGTTTTGGTGCCCTTGTAGCGAACCTCGGTGAAGAAGTGGGCGTCCGGGGTGCGCGTTTGCGGCACGTTGGAGCCCCAGGCGATGATATACGAGGAGTTGTACCAGTCGGCGGATTCCGGCACGTCGGTCTGTTCGCCCCAGGTCATCGGCGAGGCAGGTGGTAAATCGCAGTACCAGTCGTAGAAGCTCAGACAGGTGCCGCCAATCAGCGATAGGTAACGGGCTCCCGCCGCGTAAGACACCATCGACATCGCCGGGATCGGCGAGAAGCCGATAATGCGGTCCGGGCCAAAGGTCTTGGCGGTGTAGACGTTGGAGGCGGCGATCAGTTCATTGACCTCCTGCCAGCTGGAACGGACAAAACCACCGCGGCCACGAGCCACTTTGTAGCTTTTGGCTTTTTCCGGGTCGGAAACGATCGAACCCCAGGCATCCACCGGATCGCTGTGCAGGGCTTTAGCCTCGCGCCATAGTTTGATTAGGCGTTTGCGCATCAGAGGATATTTCAGGCGGTTGGCGCTGTAGAGATACCAGGAGTAGCTGGCACCGCGTGGGCAGCCACGGGGCTCATGGTTGGGCAAATCTGGGCGGGTGCGTGGATAATCGGTCTGCTGGGTTTCCCAGGTGACCAGGCCGTTTTTCACATAGATTTTCCAGCTACAGGAGCCGGTACAGTTAACACCATGGGTGGAGCGCACCACTTTGTCGTGCTGCCAACGGCTGCGGTAACCGTCTTCCCAATCGCGATTGGTGTTTAGCGTTTGGCCATGACCGCCAGAGAAAGGTTCGGCCAACTGCTTGAAGTAGCGGAACCGATCTAGAAATTTGCTCATCCGGAGTTCTCCTGAAGGCTCGTTACACTCGAATTTCAAGCTGAAACTTGAAAGACGACGGGTATGTTGTTGTAAGAAGTTGCCAAGTGACATTGCTCAATCTGCAGCCAAGGCTACTGATGCTCTGCCGGACGTAACTTGATTGCGATCAAGGGAATCAGTGAGGGAAAACGTGGGGAACGGCGGAAATACCACTAAAGGATGATAATTAGAATCACCCCTATCTAACTGTAATAAAACAAGAATAATGGATTTACAGAGATAGGTGTCAGGCAAACCTCCTGAAGCGGAAATTTGGGGGTAGCGGCGGAAAAACGGATGTGTGAACGAGATTAATGACAAAGATAGGCGGCACAACATGCGGCCCCCTACCTATTCGTCAGTCGAATTCGTGCTTCACCGTTTTCTCGATAGCCTGATTGAGATCGACGGGAGCAACAAAATTATGCTCTACGTTGGATTTAAATTGGGCTGTGGCACAAAACTTCTGAACCTTGGCACGGCTAATTGAAAATCTATATCGGCTAATCTTACCCACCAGATCAAGCAGTGCAATACCCCATATTCCTGGCAAATAGGGGATGTGAATGAGCTTATCTTCACGGCCGAGAACGTTAGTAACCACCCCTATCAGCTGATTCATAGAGAGATCTGGCTTATCGGCATAGTTGCTTACCTGATAATCGGCTTGCTGATCGAGTGCATATTCCAAGCGGGCAGCGATATTCTCAACATAGGCCATCGACCGCCTATTACGACCATCACCTATCATCACCAGACGGCTTTTGGCGATCCGACGGAACAATTTATACACATTGCCACGATCCCCTTCACCAAACACCACTGCTGGACGAATAATCGTCAGTCTATTGCCATCGCTATCATTGCGCCAGGCCTCATAGACATATTCCGCCTCCAGTTTTGATTTGCCGTAGTGACTGCAGGGGGCAAAATGGCCTTCCTCATCGGTTTCCTGTTCCACATCGCCATAGACGGCGACCGACGAGGTGAAGATGATCTGTTTGATCGTCAACTCGGCTGCAACCATGCATAGGTTACGTGCACCTTCGACATTGATCTGATAATAAAGCGAGGTTGACCTCACTGCACCCTGACGCTTGTCTGCCAGGTTTATCACCGCATCGCAGCCTGCAAGTGCCTGTCGCAGGCTTTCTGGCTGAGTAACATCAGCATACTGGTACCACTGAGGGAAGCGCTGGCTCTGCTCGACGTCGATGATTTTCACGGCCAAATCGCGGCGGGCGCTCAGGCGTTTTACCAGCCGTGAGCCAATAAAACCCGAACCACCAATAATAGCTATTTTACGTTTATCCATAATTTTTCACTCAGTCCCTCAAAATACTTCCTACTCCATTTTTCCACATAAAAAGCGGATAAAGCTTAGCGGCCAGACTGGGCATTTCACCTAAAAGTTTCAACTAATAAATGATAAAATAGTGTTATACCGCGACAATAGCGTTTGATTAAATGTGAAATCGCTTAATTAACTCACGCTCATTGGTATGACTTTTTTAGATTTACGGGATAATCTTGTACAGTTTATTAATACCCATCGCTTAAACACCTTCGCAGGGGGCCTGCTAGCGAGCGCTACACTCAATCCGCATATCTTTTTCATCCCCTTCGATATACACGCAATTCAGCGTCTGGGGGTTGATACTGGGAGGGCTGTCTAATGAAAAAGAGAAGACCATACGAGGGCTGTTTGGTAACTCATGTTGTACTGCAGGTTTGGTTCGACTACCCAGCGCATAGGATAAGAGCGAAACTATCAACAGCACAATAAACACCGACAGATACTTCAATATCCTGCCCCACGGCGTTACCGTATTTCGCATGGAATCAACCAGAGCCGTTTCATTTAAAATCGGAGCTATGGATGAACAACCTTCTGACGCCGTTGCATTCTCAGTAATTTCACCATCCATATGATTCATTTCCTCCTCAGAGAAATGACTATTAACACTCTCTGCGTCATCACCTCCAAGAATAACTTCCGCAGCGACAGCCGGTTCCTCTGATGAAATAAAGTGAAAAATCGCTTTATTGTCCACCTTATAACCAAGTCGTGGAATGGTTCTGATGAGAGTATGCTCCGTGTCGCCAATTTTCTGGCGAATAGACTTAATAGTCTGATTTATTGTAGAGTCAGAGCAATAAGTGCCTTTCCAGATAGTCTCGATAATTTCTGACCGGCTCACCAACTCAGGCGATCGGGTAACCAGCAGAGAAAGTATCTGAAGCTCTTTCCAACGTAGCCGTGAACTCTTCCTGGAGGGGAGTAAAACATCAAAGTTTATAATTTTTATTTCCTTTTCAATATCCACTTTTCATTTCCCTTATGCATTCACAACATCCTCATTTGTATAGAAACATGAAAAAACTTTCAAGACATTAAATATAAACTCGGAGAAATAAATTTACTTTATATTTCACCCAATCAATAACTACCGATTTACAGTGTCGGCTTTTTTGCTTGAGCGATGCCCTACCAATGTCCATCACAATACGTATTATTTTTAATCAAATCTGAGAAATGCAAAAAAATAGCATATTTAACTTATTGATGTTAATGATGAAAAATAAAATTTCACCCATTTTTCATAACTAAATGAAGTTGTGAAACTCACTAGGTAAGCCTCATTACCCGCCTAATCCCATGGTCTATGCAGGCATAAACTACCCAGTACCAAGCGTTACCGCGTTTCTTTTCTGATGATCGCAAAGGATTTTAACCAACGATGTAATTCGTGCACAATGCCAGCTATCGCTTAGGGCAAACAACCTTAGAATCAGCATGAATTAAGATAACCCTATCGCAATACATGGAATTATCTTATTTCCCCTTAAAAAACAAAGGCGATATTGACATATATCGATAAACACCAAACATCGAAAAACATTACACAACGGAGTTTTGACATAAATAAAGGTGAAATCACCGGCTGGCGGTCAACGAATAGCGTGTGGAAATTGAGAAGGGAGACACCCCCCGACAAGCGGAGGATGTCTGATTACTGGCAGAGTGGCAATGTTGCCGAATGGGTAGGAGTCGCACATTTTCGACCGCAGGAGCACCCCATGCTGCGCCCGATTAATAAACTAACGTGAAACCTTTTTACGACCGTAAACGCCCCAGGTCACCACGACACACAGAATATAGAACACCAGGAAGATCTTCATCGCCCCAGCCGGTGAACCAGTCAAAGCCAGCGAAGTGCCAAACGCCTTGGGAATAAAGAACCCCCCCGCCGCACCAATCGCCGAGATAAAGCCCAAAGCCGCAGCCGAATCGGTTACTGCCTCGCGCTGCGCCAACTCATCGCTTCCTCCTGCGGCTTTCACTCTGTCCACGGTGATTTTACGAAATATCACGGCGATCATCTGGAAGGTGGAGCCGCTGCCCAACCCAGCGGTGAGGAACAGCACCATAAACACGCCATAGAAGGCCATAAACGACCCCTGATGAGCGCTACCCGGCAAGGTCAGGAACAGCAAGGCGGCGAAAATGGCCATTACGATGAAGTTCAACAGCGTCACACGAATACCGCCAAAGCGATCAGAAAGCGCCCCACCCACGGGACGAGCCAGCGCCCCAAGGAACGGCCCGAAGAAGGCATAATGCAGGATCACCACGTCCGGAAACTGGGTTTTCGCCAGCATGGCAAAACCGGCGGAGAAGCCAATAAAGGAGCCAAAAGTTGCCAGATACAGCAGGCTCAAAACCCACAGGTGACCCCGTTTGAGTACCGGCAACTGTTGACGTAAAGAAGCCTTTGAGGCGGCCAAATCGTTCATACCAAACCAGGCCGCCAGCGTTGCCACCAGCAAGAAAGGCACCCAAATCCAGGCGGCGTTTTCCAACCACAGCTGGCTACCGTCTGGCTGTGTCTGCCCTGTGCCGCCCAGAAAACCAAACATGGCGAGCGAGATGGCTAACGGAGCCACCAGTTGCATCACGCTGACCCCCAGGTTTCCCAGGCCACCGTTCAGACCCAACGCTCCCCCCTGCTTCGCCTTCGGGAAGAAGAAGCTGATGTTCGCCATGCTGGAGGCAAAGTTGGCTCCGGCAAAACCACATAACAGCGAGATAACAATAAATACGTTGAATGAGGTGGTCGGATCCTGCACTGCATAGCCTAACCATAGGCAAGGTACCAGCAGGAAACAGGTGCTGATGGCCGTCCAACGGCGGCCACCAAACATCGGGATCACGAAGGAATACGGCACGCGCAGGATAGCGCCGGAAACCGAAGGTAATGCGGTCAACAGGAACAGCTGATCGGTGGTGAAGTTAAAACCCACCTTGTTCAGATTAACCGCCACAGCGCTGAACAGCATCCAGACGCAGAAAGCGAGCAGCAGGCAGGGGATGGAGATCCACAGGTTGCGGCGGGCGATGCGGTGCCCACTCTGCTGCCAGAATTCGCTGTTCTCAGGTTGCCAGTCCTGAATAACCGCACCCGTTTTTCTTGCTAAAGGCGTTGCAGATTGCGACATAATAACCTCAGAAACACAGTGATAACTGCGCACACCCTAGTTGATCCCTTCAAGCGGTAAAGTTGACGCAAATCAACGAGCAAGCAAGTAACCCACGGCGGACAAATCCCATACATCCCTTAGTGAGTAGCCCGTTAAGGCTCGCTAATCTATTGATATTCAGCAGGTTATACCACAGCGGTGCTAAAGGCTTGGCTATGGGTCAGGCAACCGGAAACTAAGAGGTACTTCGTTAGGGGTATAGGGTTATGCCGGGGGATCAGGAAAAATGGCCGCTATTGCCGTCATTTGGCCGCCGGAGTGACTGGTTGTTATCCTCTGGTTGCTGCTGCTCTAAGGGGAATTACGTACTCGATGAAACGCCTGCTGGCTCCGCTTTCCATCGTTAACCAGGTTGCCCTGCTAATGCTACTGCTGGGGGTACTGGGTATCGCCGGAATGAGTATTTCCGCCTGGATGTCGCAAAGCATCCAGGGCAACGCTCATGCCATCAACAAAGCGGGCTCCCTACGGATGCAAAGTTACCGTCTGCTGTCTCAGGTGCCCTTGGATGCCCATAGTGACATCCTGATGCAAGGATTGACTCAGGATGAAACCAGCCGCGACTTGCAACAGGCGCTAGAGCGCGAAGGGCTAACCCCGCAGTTGATAACGTTACGTGACTATTGGCTGAACCAGCTACAACCACGGCTGCGCCAAGCACAACACCCCGCCGATGCGGCTCCCCAGGTGGCTCATTTTGTCAGTCTTTTGGACAAGCTGGTTTCCGATATCGATCATCAGACCGAACGGCGTTTGCTGATGGTGACACTGGTTCAGGGCGGCTTTATTGTTCTGACGCTGCTGCTGCTGGTTGGCACTATCTGTTATCTGCGCCGCCGTTTACTGCACCCTTGGCGTCAATTGGTGGCGATGGCCCTGGCGGTAGGCCGCGGTGATTTCAGTGGCCGTTTTGCCCAGCGTGGACATCAAGATGAGATGTCTTCGCTAGGTGCCGCGCTAAACACCATGTCGGACGAACTTGCCACTATTTATGCCAGACTGGAACAGCGCGTTGCGGAAAAAACCGCCGACCTGCAACAAAAAAACCAGGTACTGAGCTTTCTGTATCGCACCAGCCGCCAGTTGCACACCAGCGAGCCGATATGTAGCCGCCTGACGCCGATCCTTAACCAATTGCAGACGCTGACGCCGCTGCATAGCCTCCAGGTACGGCTGTATGAAAATAACAGCCAGGAGCAGTTTCTGCAGTTAAGCGGCAACCAACCGTTAAGGCCAGAGTATTGCCATAACCCGGTCTGCAGCGCTTGTTTAAGCGAACATCAGCCCCATAGTCAGGGGCACCCTTCCCTTAGCTGGAGCCTGAGTGACCAACTGGGTAATTATGGCATCGTCGTCGCTCAACATGCGCCGGAACAACGGTTAAACGATGAGCAATGTCAGTTGATGAATACCCTGGTAGAGCAGTTGACCAGCGTATTAGCGATAGAGCGCCAGGTCGACCATCAGCAGCAATTGATGCTGATGGAAGAGCGGGCTGCGATTGCCCGCGAGTTGCATGACTCCATCGCTCAATCCCTCACCTGCTTGAAAATGCAGACCAGCTGCCTGCAAATGCAGGGGGCCGAACTCCCTCCGGCCAGCCTGGCGCTGGTGCAACAGATGCGTGAAGAGATCAATACCGCCTATCGCCAGTTGCGCGAGCTGTTAACCACCTTCCGCCTGCGCCTGACCGAACCAGGCCTGCTGGCGGCTCTACAGTCTACGGTGCAGGAATTCAATCAACGGCTAGGGATCGCCATCGAACTGGATTATCAATTAGGCCCACGTAGCGTACCGGCCTACCAGGCGATCCACCTGCTACAAATCACACGTGAAGCCTTGAGCAACATTCACCAACATGCACAGGCCAGCCAGGTCGCGATTCGGGTGGTTAATCTGCAGGGCGAAGTCACCCTGAGCGTCAGCGATAATGGCCGTGGCCTGCCGGATATCAGCGAGCGGCCCGATCACTACGGCCTAATCATCATGCGCGATCGCGCCAAAAGCCTGCACGGGCAGTGTGAAATCTTGCCGTGCGGCGGCGGAGGCACCGAAGTACGGGTGACGTTCCGCCCGGATAACTCTGCTATCGAATAAGGAAATATTATGACGACCGAAGAAGCTGCCACCATACTGCTGATTGACGATCACCCCATGTTGCGTAACGGCGTCAAGCAGTTGATTAGCATGGACCCACGGCTGCAAGCCATCGCCGAAGCCAGCAATGGTGAACAAGGGGTGGAACTGGCGGAATTGCACGATCCCGACCTGATCCTGTTGGATCTGAATATGCCCGGCATGAACGGCCTGGCAACCCTGGATCGCCTGCGCCAGACCGCTCTTTCCGGCCGCGTGGTGGTATTCAGCGTATCCAACCATGAAGACGATGTGGTGAACGCGTTAAAACGCGGTGCCGATGGTTACCTGTTGAAAGATATGGAGCCAGAGGAACTACTCAAGGCACTGCATCAGGCGGCGGCTGGGCAAATGGTGCTGAGCGAAGCATTAACGCCAGTGTTAGCGGCCAGCCTGCGGGAAAACCGCCCGGCGGTAGAACGCGACATCCAGCAGTTAACCCCGCGCGAGCGCGATATCCTCAAGCTGATCGCGCAGGGGCTGCCAAATAAGTTGATCGCCCGCAAACTGACGATCACCGAGAGTACCGTCAAGGTGCACGTGAAACACCTGCTGAAGAAGATGAAACTCAAATCCCGCGTAGAAGCCGCCGTTTGGGTGTTGGGCAATAAGAAAGATTAGTTGTCCTGTGGGTGCAACGGCCCGGTAACCGCCGGGATTGCCGGTGGCTGCAGGGTTTGCGGCGGCGGTAACCCAGGCTCCCCTTCAATAGACAAGCTCAGGGGAGCGTTAACCTGCAACGTGATCCAGTTTGAGGTGGCTTTCTGCTGCTTTTCATCCTCAAGGGTGACGGACAGTTGGTAGTGATTGCTGGCGCCTGGCGTCTCATCCCACGCGGGTACCGTCAAGGTCCAACCCTGCGGATCGTTGATATTCGCCGGCGGCGTCAGGCTGACTGCCTGAGTATCCCCTTGCCAGTTGACCGCAGTGATCTTATTAGCCGCTTTGATCTCCAGCACCAGCGGCAGCGTTTCCCCTGGGTTCAGGCTCCATGACGGCGTCGCCAGAAACACCTGCAACGTTTTGCTTTCGCGGAATTCCAGCACCGGCACATTATTACGTTCGATGCTGTCATAACGGCTACCGCGCAATGATTTGGCTTGTTCCACATAGTACGGGGAGATCTGTTTGATCAGCGGCACCCCAAGGCGGTAGGTCATCGCCAGCTCGACCTTGTCCTGGGTGTCGCCCACATTATCCAGTTTGTGCAAGGCCTTGACCGTGACCAAAGGGACCGGCGTATAGTTGAGCCCCACCTGCATTGCACTGGGATCGGTTTGTTTATTGCCATTGCCTAGCAGATCGACGCTGGCGCCGCGATACTGTTCAAAGCTGAGCGAAGCACCAAGTTGGTGGTAAAACGGCAGATAACCTTGGGTAGTAATGTCGTAACCACGCGCCGGACGGCCGAGAAAGACGGCATTATTTGCCTGCGGAGAATATGACGATAGCGGGTGGTAATAGTTGGCCGATAAGCGTAGATAGTCTCCCCAGGCTTCGGCACCGATGCTCCCACGGTTGCGTTGATTCTGGAAATCAGTGTCGAACACGGAGTTGTAGCCCAGCAGCCAATCCCCGACCACCCACCGTTGCCCCAGGCCAAAATTACCCTGTGAACCGTTAGCCTTTTGCAGATAACCCACCTGACTGTAGGTCAACAAACCATCCACGTCATAGAGCGGGCTGAACAACTGACCGCTGCTGCCGGTAAAATCCCCTTCAGGCGTGACTGCCAGTGACAGTTTAGCGGTGCCAAGTGGCGAAAGTAGCTCCTCGGTCTCCTGTTGTAGGGCCGAGCTAGCCTGCTTGGTCAGGTAATCTTTGGTACCGGCGCGCGCACGCTCGCTGGATATCTGGTTAAGATTCTGCTCTGCCAGCTTTTTCGCCCGCGTAGCCCACTCTTTTTCCCGTTCGGCATCGTTGACGCCAGCGCTGCCCAGTTCCGGCAGGTCTTGCGCCGGGGATGCCGGGGCCTTAACCTCGCGGACTACTGCCGCAGGCGGTTCTATCGGGGTCTCGGCCACAGGCGCTTGAGCTGGTATATCAGCCGCATTTGCCACCGCCGGTGGGGCAATAGCCTGGGCCTCTGCGGGTGGTGCTACTGTCTCAACGTCTGCTGTTGCTGCCGGTGCTACCTTCTGGGTTTCTGCTGCTGGTGCTACTGCATGAGCTTCTGCTGTTGCTGTCGGTGGCGCTTTAGCCAGGTCGTCAATCACGCTCGTCCCAACCGAGGGAGCTTCCTCCGTGGCCTCAGCTACGCTTTTCGCTGCAACAGGTGCCTCTGCCTGAGCGTCAGGCACGCCAGCCACTGCCGGGGGAGCTTCCGCCTGAGCGTTAAACATTATCACCGGTAGTGCTAATAACCCGAGTAAGCGCGTGCTGGATAACAACTGTGACATCTTTTGCTGAATAACCTTGCTCATAACCACGTTTGCCCTTCGTCTTCCTTGCCGCATGGCAAACTCACCTCGTTGACACTACCGTTCCGGCCGGTAGAAAAAAACTGTCGCACAGCATAATGCAACCTGAAGCCATAGGGTAAGCGATCGGCAAAAAGAAGCCATCGGAAAAACCTGTTAATGGGAGTCTCAACCAAGGGTATTACCAGCAATAAAAAAAGACGTCCGAACAGCACATTCCACCATTGGGGCAAACGTGCTGCACGGACGCCTGTTGAAATTCATCGCGGATACTCAACGTTTCCGCGATTTAAAGTAAGCAGCTTGCATGCCAGTTTGCCAAGCTACAGATTTTAGAATGTTATTGCCGTGCAATCTGTAATCCCCCCTCACTATTGCACAGTGATATGGCGCGCTTTGCACCATGCCAGCGCATTACAGCCTCAGATCTGATAGTCGATGACCGGTTCCAACTGATCGGAGAACACTTTCTCTTTAATTTCCGTAAGCGACAAGGTGGGATTACATAGCTGGATAAACTGCCAGGTATAGTTACGTTGTAACTGACCGCGTTCCAGGCCCAACCAGACGGTATTAAGCTCAAACAGATGTTCGGCATTGAGGCTCACCAACCCACGATCACGCTCTTTTTCAAACGACATATCCGCCAGAATACCCACACCCAGTCCCAACTCGACATAGGTTTTGATGACGTCAGAATCCTGAGCGCTTAGCGCGATATCCGGCGTCAACCCCGCAGCTTTGAATGCCGCATCCAGCCGTGAGCGCCCGGTGATCCCCTGGCGGTAGGTAATCAACGGCAAGGTGCCAGCGGTAATAAAGGAAAGCGGCCAATGACTCTTCACTCATCAGCCGTTCACTGGCGATACCGATATCCGCCTCACCGCAGGCCAACATGGCCGCAATAGCCAGACGGCGGATATTATTGGCATCATTGAGGATACGCTCCGCGACCACCAGCAGCTCTTTGCCGGGTCCGGTCATGCCTAATAACCGTTTGCCTCGGCGGATAAATATCTCGATCCCCAGCTCTTCTTCCAGCTCACGAATATGACGGCTGACCCCAGACTGTGAGGTAAATAACGCATTCGCGACGTCAGTCAGGTTGTAGTTGCAACGCGCTGACTCACGAATAATTTTTAATTGCTGAAAATTCATTCCGTACCCTTCTTCTCCCCAAAATCGTTAACAATATTGATACGGAGTCTGTGCTGGCAGAACAAATAAGGAATAATCTTTACTTATAGCTTTTCATGCTAAGTGCATTTTTTATCATTAAAAATTCAGCGCTACTTGTTATAAAATTATAAATGACTTTAAAATTAATGAGATAAATAACCATTTAAACACCATGGTTAAACAAGTTATGCAGAAAAATTTATTACCTAGAGGGATAAGATATATCAACGCGAGGGTTGATTAGGCATTTGGGGCAGCGTATACGCCGCCCCAACGGTAACTGGAGGTCAGACCGTGGCTTCGCCACCTATTGGCCCTGAGGTGTTTTGTTGCAGCCACTGACGGACATAACCGACCAGATCGCCGATGCAGTCATCCTTCATGCCGTGATTTTTCAGCTCGTTATCCAAGGCAAACAGATACTGCGCGTTGGTGCCCAACGGGCCGCTGGCGCTGGCGATCAGCGGAGCGATCACCTGGTGGCTGGTATCCGCTTCAAATAACGGATGTTGCGGGTTCATGACAAACACCAAGGCGGTGACTACGCTGCCGTCGTCCAGCATCAGGTCACACCAGGCTGGCAGATAGCAACCGGTGATCATCTCGCGCTTCCACAGCAATTCCAGCTCTTCGCGCAGTGTCTCTTCCGGCAGGCGGAAGGCCAGACCGGTGGTTTGCCCCCCTTCTTGCAGAGCCAGCATGCGCCCTGGCTGATGCAGCGTGCCCCGTCCGGCGGTCAAACGCAGGCAAAATGCCCGGTGCCAGCCTTGCAGAGTTGCCGGGCGCACCTCTTCAGATTCAAATACCGGGTTCCACATCAGTGAACCATAGCCAAAAACCCATACCGGGCTATTGTCCGGCCGCCTGGAAAGCGTACATGTCAATGAGGCCGAGCGCTGTTCCGGTGTCAGCAACAGCGACTCTTCGATAGTACCGAATGCCGTTTTGCAGTCTGCTTTTTGCAGAAAATCTCGAGTTAACACCTAATACAACCTCCTGGGAATAGGATTGCCCTAAACCCTTCGCCACTGTGTATGCAATTTCTTTTTTGGGATGCGGGGCGTATTTATTTCCACCGCCCAGCAAAAAATATATACCCTATAGATTTCAAGTTGCAGCTAGGCAACAAGCTTACTCATCCCCAGGCGCTTACTTTTGGGTAAGTGACTGGCGTGGGTAAGTGCAGATAACAACACTGCAACTTGAAAGACGACGGGTATAAATGACCATATTCTTTTCTGACCTCTCAATCAAGTTTCCAGGCATATTTAATGTGAAAAAGTATTTGTACCCAGCAGCAATAATATTAATAGACGTAAAATTTTACCCTTCACCTGCGATTTGTTAACGGAGAGCGACGTTTTAACCGCAAAAAAATACAATCCGAGCGGATGACGCCCCTTGGCCTGATGTGCCATGCAATCAGCAAACAATTCTCATTATCAGATGGCATGATATACTGGCGGCAGAATGATAAAGGAGAGTCCCGTGACAACCGAAACCCCACGCAGCCGCGCCCCCTATTTGATCGAAGTAGCCCGTTTACGCGACATCACACCGCATCTGCGGCGCATCACCTTCAGCGCGCCTGACCTGCGTTATTACCCAGCCGAAGCCGCCGCCGCACATATCAAGGTATTCTTACCACTCGCTGGCCAAACTCAACCAGACCTGCCTACGCTCACTGAAAAGGGCCCGGTATGGGCCGCCGATGCCGTACGCCCGCTAGTTCGCACCTACTCTATTCGTGCCGTCCGCCCGCAACAGGGTGAGATAGATATTGAGTTTGCCTTGCACGACCACAGCGGGCCAGCGGTCAACTTTGCGCGTCAGGCCAAGCCGGGGGATAAAATTGGTATCAGCAATCCTGGTGGCCCCAAGCCAATGCTGCCAGAAGCAGACTTTTACTGCCTGGCTGGCGATCCTTCTTCGTTACCGGCCATCGCCGCGCTGCTGGAAAACTTGCCAGCACGTAGTGAAGGCCACGCCTTTATCCGTGTCGATACCCCTGCGGACGTTATCGATCTGCAAAAGCCTGCCGGTGTTGAACTAAGCTGGATCATTGGTGGCACGGAGAAAACGGCCGATCTCATCACGCAATTCTGCGCCTTGCCATTACCGGATAACGGCACCCAGTTCTGGCTGGCAGGTGAGGATCGCCTGGTGGTCGAACTGCGTCGTTACCTACGCCGGGAACGCCAATGTGACCGTAATCAGCTTTACGCCGTGCCTTACTGGCGTGAAGGGCTAAATGAAGAGGGTTACCATCAGAAAAGGCACGATATCATGGATAACATTGATTCCTGATCGCCATTATCTGCCTTATTTTTCGCAAAAAACGGTGGTTAAAACCCATTTATAGGCGTTTAACAAGGAATGTAAGGATTTTTACGTAAAAGTAAGTAAATAAAACCGCATCCGATGCGGTTTTTTTGTTACTCTTATCACATAAAGCAAAGTTTTGCTGTCTAAAAACCAGACACAACATCACATTATTACTCGGCGTCATGCGCAGAGTTTATCCTATTATTATTAACAACTTTCTGGATACGCTGACCCTTACTGCAGGTGAACAGCGATGACGGGCCACGCAGTTTGAGAAGGAGATGTACCGTAATGAAGTCGCACAACGATCCTGGCCGATCCAAATCTCGCCACACAGAGTATTCCCTGATTTTCCCTATCGCCGCGCTGGTTGTGCTCAACCTGTGGAGCGGTACCAGCAGTTTCCCACTGATCGTGGCCATCAACATTATTGCCCTGGTAGGTATCCTCAGCAGTGCTTTCAGCGTGGTACGCCATGCCGACGTACTGGCCCACCGCCTGGGTGAACCCTACGGCTCGCTGATCCTCAGCCTGTCGGTGGTGATCCTGGAAGTGAGCCTGATTTCAGCGCTGATGGCAACCGGCGACGCGGCCCCGGCCCTGATGCGTGACACACTGTATTCAATCATCATGATTGTGACTGCCGGACTGGTTGGGGTTGCCCTGCTGCTCGGCGGGCGCAAGTTTGCGACCCAGTACGTTAACCTTGGCGGTATCAAACAGTACCTGATGGCGATTTTCCCGCTGGCGGTGATCGTGCTGGTGTTGCCAAGCGCCCTGCCTGGGGGCAACTTCAGCGTGGGTCAGTCACTGCTGGTTGCGGCCATCTCAGCGGCGATGTACGGCGTATTCCTGCTGATCCAGACCAAAACCCACCAGAGCCTGTTTGTTTATGAACACGAAGATGACGATGGCGACCCGCACCACGGTAAACCTTCTTCACACAGCAGCCTGTGGCATGCTGCCTGGTTGATCGTGCATCTGGTCGCGGTAATTGCCGTCACCAAATTCAACGCCAACCCGCTTGAAGGCTTGCTCACCAAGCTGAACGCGCCAACCCAGTTCACCGGTTTCCTGGTTGCGTTGCTGATCCTGTCCCCGGAAGGGTTGGGTGCTCTGCGCGCGGTGTTGAACAATCAGGTGCAGCGCGCCATGAACCTGTTCTTCGGCTCGGTGCTGGCGACGATTTCTCTGACGGTGCCGGCGGTAACGATTATTGCCACCCTGACTGGCCAGACGCTAATCTTCGGCCTGCAGGCACCGCATATGGTAGTAATGCTGACGGTGTTGATATTGTGCCATATCTCGTTCTCTACCGGCAGAACCAACGTGTTGAACGGCACCGCGCACCTGGCGCTGTTTGCCGCTTATATGATGACGATATTTGCCTGATACCGGGTGGTTACAAAACATCAACAGGGCGCAGTGATTGCGCCCTGTTCTATACCCCCTATGAATTTCAAGCTGCAGTTAGGCGACAAGCTTACTCATCCCCAAGCGCTTACTTTTCGTAAGTGACTGGGGTGAGGTCCAGGGATGGGCCGAATAGCTATGTGCAGGTAACAACGCTGCAGCTTGAAAGACGACGGGTATATTTATAGCGCCATGAAAATCAGTGTTGCAATCCCGCCAAACAGCAGCCATTTGATAATGTAATAGCCCGTCTTGTTCCAGGCTTTTAATCGCTTGCCAACCTTACGCACAGCATAGATATATTTGAACAGCCGATTGACGCCGCCGGTACGATCGCCCTCTTCATTCGGTGCTGTGGCAGCACTCATCAAATTACGCCCCAACCAGTGATTCACCGCCTGCGCCCAACGGTAACGCATCGGCCGCTCGATGTCGCAAAACAGGATCAGGCGGTTTTCCCCGCTCTGGTTTTCGGCATAGTGCAGATAGGTTTCATCAAACATTACCCCTTAGCCGTCACGCCAGCTGTAACGTTCGCCATCTACTTCGATAAAGCAGCGGTCGTCATTCGGGGTGATCAACCCCAGGTGATAGCGCAACGAACCGGCATAAGGGTCACGGTGGCGTGGCAAGCGACTGCCATGAGGTAATTCGGCAAACATCGCGGCCTTCACCGAAGGCAGGCTGCGCAACAGCGCAGTAGTTTGCGGGCATAACACCATTGCCGAAGGATGGTTATCCTCATACCACTTCAGGTAAAAGCGCTTCCAGCCGGTTTTGAAGAAGGAGTTGAATCCGGCATCGTTGAATTTATCCGACGCCTTGATTTGCTGGATCGCCATCAGCTGCTGCCCTTCTTCACGAATGGTCTGCCAGTTGTCACGCAGGATAATGAGATCGGGAAACGGCTCCAGTTGCAGGTAAGGCGTGGTCGGCACCCGTGAGAACAGGTACATAAACACGTTCAACGGTGCGGTGAAGGTGGAATGGTCGGAAAGCTGACGCCAAAAAGGATAGCGAACACGGCCACGATAATGAATGTAAACCACACATAAAATAAATAAAATCAGAATGATATATTTCATGACGACGTCACAATCCCATAATCCGATCATTAATATGCCAAACACGGCACACAACCCAATGATTCCCTTAGCGCCGTTAAGATCGGTTTAACGGCTGGAAAGCATCAATAACTAACGTTATTGAAACCAAAATTCCACATAAAAAGTCGCGAAAATTTACACAAAGCTTAAACGAGAATGGGATTTACGCTAGGGAGGGAGCGATCGATTTAGCGGAGTCGGGCTAGCAGGAGTAAATGTACCTACGGGGGAAAGATACCGGATTGTCGGTCAGGCGATCGAGATCTCCCCTCACCCCAACCCTCACCCTTTTCTAGCAAATCACTTCCCCTTGCTGGGATTATCGGCAAAAACCCGCTGCCGTATCTTGCTGACATCGACCTCACTAATATAGCGCGCAATTCCAGCATAATAGTTTTCATGATACCCATGCTCCGGCTTTCTCAATTCGGCCAGCACCGCAGGCTTATCCGCATTTTCAAACACCAAGCGGTACATTGCCACCACCAGCCCGGTACGATCACTACCGTGCCAGCAGTGAACCAACACCGGTTTCAGCGCAAAACGAATTTCTCTGAGCGCCGTCACCACGATGTCGTCATTAATTACAGCGGCGTTGATCGCCATCCGGCGCAGAAGCAGGCCGGTGCCTCTGGCTTCGCTGTTGTCATCATGCCACTGGCGTAAACTGAGTACGGTTTTGATGCCTTGCTGCTCGAGGGTCTGCATCTGGGCAGCAGAGGGTTGAGACGAACGATAGAGTTCTGGCGAGACCTAATGGTAGTTCTCTGGGGTTGTTGCTCGTACCGAGGCGGTAAAATTCCCTAGCAGCAACATAGCGCCCAGTAACCACGTTTTCCCTATGCTGGCTCGCCAGCGCCAAATGTCATCCATAACTCTTTTCCTAAGTGAATTTGGCGCTGATTATACGCAACATTCGAGCCATGGTGCAGGTCATTCTCTCAATAAACATTGTCTGCCCAGATGCTATAACCTGAGGTGCCTGCTGCATGATGCTTCCAAGTAACACTTTGATACTTTACCGACACCGACTCATAGGGTTGAGCATCATTATGGGTTAACGAATTTGGATAATGGCTGGAAAAGCCGACAATTGTCGCACCCGTGATTTCTATGGAGTAATACAGTTCTAAAGTGCCATCTGCCGCTGTGCGATAAAAATCAAAACGCAGCGTCAGCAACTCATTATTGGTTATTGCGATACCAAACAGAGGCGATGACTTATCAATCGCTTTGATGAAATCGATAGGCTGATGGTTTACATGCTGTTCGCGTGTAAGATCATGATCAAATGAAAAGATAGGAATTTCATCTTCATGCCCGACTTGATATCTATTTCCTATAGAAGCATATGTCGAGCATCCAGCGGAAATCAAACCCTGCGTACGCCCTTTTGCTGTTAAATAAATCAGATTTGCCATATTGGTTTCCTTAAAGTGAATATTGCATCATTGACAACCGCTCAAGGAATTCTAATTACACAGAGTTACGACTCAATCATCGCACTCAGTTAACGTTAACATTAAACATGGCTCACTACTTCCAAAGTATCTCTTTTCGAGAGTGAAATATTCATCGCCATTCTTAGGAAGCGGTTCTCCAAACTTATATTGTGGCTCGAAAGGTATTCCTGTCTCATTAACATATAAGACTAAACGTTGGTAACCTTCGTCAACATTACTCAGTCCACAAACATACATTGAACTGCGATTTGGTTCTGTTATATCACTAGGGCCATACTCAAAATAATAGTTTTTCGATAACCTAGGTGCATCCCTGACCTCTTTGTGCGTCAGAAGATAATACTTAAAAAAATCTTTCTCAGTGTATGTAACTTTAGGCATAGTGAGCAACCACCCAAAATAAAAAACAACAGCTAATACCGCAATGATAAAAATCAGCATTATTTTCATTTAAGTCCCATCCCTAAAAAAACGTTGGCATCAATCGTGTTTATTACAAGATCATTCTCATATGAAGAGAATGGTTTGATAGAGGACAGATAGGATGGAAGCCTCTTTTTATATGGATAAGCGTTGTTGGGAAACCGCTCCGGGTCAGGAAAGATAATCGCCTTTAGCTCATTGTTTTTATACCGCCCAACAGGACCATAATAGTCCCATATCATCTGTGCGTATTCCTTTGACTTTGGTCGAATGAGTGCCATGTAGTTACGGGGAAGAACTACGGAGTAAAAACCCAAAAGGTTTGACACCAGATCTTCACAGCTATAACCGCTGTCCGTTAAGCGTGAAAACAAAACGTTCGATTGCAGCCCTTCAAATTTTAGCGAAACGTAAAACATCATGGAAAGAGCGATGGATCGTTTAGTTTCTATCGACAGCCCTTTCTTAACTTTCCATTGTGCACGTACACCAGAGCGAACACTGACTCCAGCATATGTTTTCCCCATAGTTTGGGAGTAGTTAACCAAAAAATACCCCTTTAGTAAGGGATTAGCTGGCTCACTAAATAACTGCCCCCATAGCGCCCTGGCATCATCCCCCATAGCATGCCATAGATCAATCCAACCGAGATGCTCGGTATAGATTAATCTGTTATTTTTTATATCGTCCCTTGCTGTCATATCCCCTAACTCCTGTCAGGCCTCGCTTATTAATATCAGTATTACTATACATTAATAATTATGTCCATACTCTAAAACTCGCTCTCTGTACTGAATTATCTAAATCACATTAAAATCAATCAATTAAAATAAATTCAGTGTAATAAAACCAAGTCATTGATTAAATCAATAAACTTAAAACCATTAATATTTAATATCTATTACTTGTTTGACTTAACTTGCAAGTTCAAAAATATAGCAGTCGCAACCTAGCCCGCCCAGGCGATACTGGCATTCACTTGTAGCGAGCAGTCATCGGTACTGAAACCTTTCGCTCTGTCGCGCCTGGCCGATAAATGATTTACGTTAAACGATGTATTTAAGTCAGCACATAGAGTACTGATCTTACCCACTAACAATGGACACACGACTAAGCGAGGGTCTGGTTTTCAAATTGTTCCGGGCTGAGTCCGCCA